>NZ_JAEDAK010000004.1 GCF_016093275.1 Inhella proteolytica | reverse complement strand
CGCGCGCCCGGCCGCACCGCTGGCCACGGCCCCGCCGGCGCCGCTGCCGCCCGCACCGGCGGCTCGTGTCCCGCGCGCCGAGCCGGCCCCTCAGGCGCCTGCGCCGCCTGAAGACCTGGCACCCACCCCTGAACTGCCCACGCCCGAGTGGGCGCCGCAGGCTGTGCTGCCCGATCCGCAGCGCTTTCGCTACCGCCTGGTGCAGCCCGGCAAGCAGGGCCAGGCCGAGCTGCTGTGGGAGCGCGATGGCGAGCGCTACCGCTTGCTGCTGCAGCGCCAGGTGGAGGGGCGCGAGCTGCCCGAGTGGCAGTCGGAGGGGCGGGTGGGTGCGGGCGGCCTGGAGCCGCAGCGCTTCGAGGTGCGCCGCCACGGCCGGCTGCGCCAGGCCCTGGCGCCGCAGCCGCCGGTGCAGGACCGGCTGAGCTGGCTGCTGCAGCTGGCCGCGCTGGCGCAGGCACGCGACCCGCAGCGCCCGCTGCCGCCCCTGAGCATCGACCTGCTGGGCTGGCGCGGGGGTGTGCAGCGCTGGGTGTTCGAGCCGGTGGACGAGGAGCCGGAGGAGGCCGACAGCGCCGACGAGCCGGCGCGCCCCCTGCTCCACCTGCGCGGCCAGCACCCGGCGGATGCGCGCTACCGCATCGATGTCTGGCTGGACCCGGCGCGCGGGCACATGCCGCGCCGTTGGGTGCAGCGCTTCGACGAGGAGTTGCGCACCGAGCTGCAGCTGCTCGATTTCGAATCCTGAAGCGCGCCCGGGCGTGACAAAACGCCGCGTGCTTGCCACACCCGCAAAACCTTTCGCAGGCGCTGCGCCGGGCTCCATGCCAAGATGGGCTCGCCGTCAAGACCTTCAAAGGGTCTTGAAGGACCGATAAGCACCCTCAATTCGGCACGAGGAGGACCCCATGCACCTGCTCTACCAATCTGCCAGCTACATCGTCGTGCAGTTCGATGTACCTGTGGCCGAGGGCGCTCATGACGAGCGTTCGCTCTCCCGCGGCGGCTTCGAAATCGTCGACAAGTTCGCCCGCAAGGAAATCTTCATCGAAGGCGCGCTGGCCCAGCAGTTTCAGGAAGGGGTCGAGGCCCTGTCCGAGGGCGACCCCAGCGAAGAGGATTACGACGACTTCATCGAGCGATACGCGAATTTGTCGCAGACGCCGGTGTTGATGCACTGAATGACGGGCCGCGCAAGCGGCCCGTTTCGTTAGGATGCACGCCTGGTCGGCAGTTCACCCAGGCGTTGCCGCGCGTTCCCGAACGCGAGCTAAACCTGCCCCATTTGATTGGTCCGCTTGCTCATGCCCACTTGAAGCATGTGCCAGCTGGAAGCCGGCAACCCCCAGCGCCCGCTGCCGCGGGTCCTGCACATGCTCTGGAGCCCTCCATGAGCCAGTCCTCTCTGTCCTTCGTCGTCCAGGACGCCAGCGCCTTTGCGCGCAGCCTCGGGCGCGCGCTGCGCGAACGTGAGCAGCCACCCTCGCATCTGGAACTGCTGAACCTGATCGCCCGCGCCCAGGGTTACCGCAATCTGCAGGCCCTGCAGGCCGCGCTCGCGCCCCTGCCCAGCGCCCCGCTGGCCGCCGAAGACCGTCCCGAGCCCCTGCCGCTGAGCGAGACTGCACGCAAGGCCCTGACCCAGTTCGACAGCCGTGGCCGCCTGCTGCGCTGGCCCACCAAGTTCAGCGTTCAGCGCCTGGTGATGTGGCTGCTGTGGCAGCACTTCGAGTTGAAGCGCGTCTACAGCGAGCGCGAGGTCAACGAATGCCTGAACGGTCTGCACCTGTTCGGCGACCCGGCCACGCTGCGGCGCGAGCTGATCAACCACCGGCTGATGGCACGCACGCCCGATTGCCGCGAGTACCGCAAGCTCACGCCGCGGCCGGATGAGGAAACGCGCGCGCTGCTGCGTGCCTGGCGAATGCAGCGTCGCGCCGTGCAGTAAGTCAGCCGACATCGGGCCATGCCAACATGGCCCGATGTCTCCGCTGTTCTCGGGCACCACTTTCGCCCTCGCCGCTGGCCTGATGTGGGGCCTGGTCTTCGTCGCTCCGCTGATGCTGCCCGAGTACCCGCCGGCCCTGCTGGCGGTGGGCCGCTACCTGGCTTTCGGCCTGCTCTGCCTGCCCCTGGCCCTGCTGGACCGTGCCGATCTGCGCGCCCTCAAGCCCGCCGACTGGTGGGAGGCCGCCAAGCTCAGTGCGGTCGGCAACTTCCTCTATTACCTCGCGCTGGCCGCCGCCATCCAGCGCGCCGGCAACCCGCTGGTCAGCGTCATCATCGGCACGCTGCCGGTGGTCATCGCCATCAGCAGCAACCGCCGCAACGCCGTGCGCGACGGCCGCCTGCCCTGGGCGCGGCTGGCGCCCTCGCTGGCACTGATCGGCCTGGGCATCGCCTGCGTCAACCAGACCGAGTTGGGCGCGCTGGCCGCAGGGGACACCCGCCGCTACGCCGAGGGCGCGGCCATCGCCTTGCTGGCCCTGGCCTGCTGGACCTGGTACCCGATCCGCAATGCCGACTGGCTGCGCGCCCACCCCGACCGCAACCCGCGCGCCTGGGCCACGGCGCAGGGCCTGGTCACGCTGCCGATGGCCGTCATCGGCCTGGCCGCGCTGTGGGCCTTGCAGTGCATCGGCGGCCCCGGCATCGGTGCCGATTTCAGCCTGCCGCTGGGCCCGCGCCCACTGGAGTTCATTGGGCTGATGCTGGCCGTCGGCCTGTTCTCCAGCTGGGCTGGCACCCTGTGCTGGAACGAAGCCAGCCAGCGCCTGCCCACCACCCTGGTGGGTCAGCTCATCGTGTTCGAGACCTTGTCCGCGCTGGCCTATGGCTATGGTCTGCGCGGCGCGCTACCGGCCGGCTTGGCGCTGCTGGGCATCGGCCTGCTGGTGGCCGGGGTGGTGTGGGCGCTGCGCGTGAAGCCGGTGGCGGTGGAAGGGGCGCACTGAGCCTGCGTCAGGCGAGCGAGCCGAGCGCGCCGCGCAAGGCGGGCGTCGCGGCCAGCCGCCCCACCAGGCGGCCGTTCCAGTTGCGCTGCGCCAGCTCGCTGTGGCGCTGCAGCAGGGCGTGCTCGGTCTCGCTCAGGCGCAGCAGGGCCTGCACGCAGGCGGCCAGCACCACTTCCACCGCGCGGGCGGTGTTGCCGTCGTCCATCTTGATCGCCAGGCCCCAGCCGCGTTCCGGCAGGGCGGCGCAGTACACGCCCTCGGCGCCGACCTTGCAAAAGAGGCGTTCGCCAAGCTGCTGCATCAGCACCGTGTCCAGCCGGTTCGTGCCGGCCACATGGAAGGGCTCGGCGGCCACGGCTTGGCGCAGGCGGCGCGCGGCGTCGGCATGGTCGGCGCTCAGGCCCTGGCCGGTGCCAAAGCGCGCGAAGCCCAGCGCCAGCTGGCGCAGCGGGATGCCATAGGTGGGGATGGAGCAGCCGTCGGTGCCCACCGGTGCGCGGCTCAGATCGGTGGCGGTGGCGGCGGCCAGTGCGGCCGTGACCTCGCGCATCACCGGATGCTCGGGCTCCACATAGCCGCGCAGAAAGGCACGCCGGTCCTGCTCGCCCGCCAGCACGCAGCCCAGGCAGACAAAGCCGGCATGCTTGCCCGAGCAGTTGTTGTGCAAGGCCGTCGGCGTCTCACCGCGCGCGCCCATGGCGGCGATCTGCGTCTCGGCGCGCGGCCAATGGGCGCCGCATTCCAGGGCGTCCGCGTCCAGCCCCAGCTTGGCCAGCAGGCCGGCGCTGGTGGCCACATGCGCGGGCTCGCCGCTGTGCGAGGCACAGGCCTGCGCCAGCTCGGCGTCACTCAGCCCGAAGCGCGCGGCCGCACCGCTGGCCACCAGGGGCAGGGCCTGCAGGGCCTTGACGGCCGAGCGCGGGTAGACCGGGCGTTCGATGTCGCCCAGCGCCAGCACCAGGGCGCCGTCGGCGTCCACCACGGCGAGCGAACCGCGGTGCTGGGACTCGACCCATTCGCCGCGCCAGACGTCGACCAGGACGGGGTTCATTGCGTGCTCCTGCGAAAGCGGTGCGGGACTGTAGTGCCGCACCTGCGTCAGCGCAGATGCCGCTCGAAGAACCCGCGCAGCTGTTCATGCACTTGGGCCAGCACCCTGCGGTCCTGCCCCGGCGGGTCGTTCAGCATCTGGCCCTCCAACCCGTCCAGCCCCGGCGGCAGCGGTGCCAGCAGCAGGCCGTGGCCGCCCTCGGGCACATGGGCCAGGCGTTCGCAGCGCGGGGTGCAGGCGCGCAGCACGGCCTCGGCGTGAAACTGGCCCTTCAGCCACAGGTCCTGGCCGACCGTGATCAGCCCCAGCGCCGCGCGCGGCTGGCGCAGGGATTCGGGGTCGAAATCGGCTGCCGCCGGCACGCCGGCCACCACGGCGGCGATGCGCGGGTCGTGGTGGGCCTGCGGGCGGGTGTCGCTGAAGCGGGCCTCCAGCACGCGGCGCGCCAGCCACAGGCGCAGGCCGTCAAACACCGAACCGGTCAGGGTGGCGGCCAGGCCCACGCAGGCCTGGAAGTCCTCACGCAGATGGGCGCGGCAATGGTCGCGGAAGCGCGCCGGCGACCAGACGCCGCCGGCCAGGCTGAGCGCGGTATGCCCGCCGGCCGACATGCCGTACACGCCCACCCGATCCAGCTGCAGGCGCGCCGCCCACTGCGGGTGCGCGGCCAGGCGGTCGATGGCGCGCGAGACCTCTTTCGGCCGGCGCGCCCAGCTGACCGGGCCGCGGTCGGCGACGTTGCCGCTGCGGTCGCCGCGGTGGCGCACACCGGCCACGGTGAAGCCGGCGTCCACCAGGGCGCGGATGGTGTCCGCATGCACCCAGGGTGAGCCGCCGGAGCCGTGCGAGAGCACGACCAGCCGGCCATTGCCCGCGGCGAACCGGCCTTCGGGTGCGGCGGGGATGCGCAGCGTGCCACGCGCCAGCGCCTGTTCCGGGCTGCTGCTGGGGTAGAAGACCAGCAGCTCTTCGTCGTCGGGGCTCTGCGGTGCCAGCGCGGTGACACCCAGGCCGGCCTGGGCGAACGGGCTGAGCAAGGCGGTGGCGGCAAGCATCAGCAGACGGAACAAGCGAGACATGCGGGACTCCGGTTTGCGAAGTCCGCAGCCTCGCCGCCGTCAAGCCGGCGGTCTTGCCGATTCACCCAAGCCGTCGAAATTTCCGTTTTCAGTCAAGGGTTTGCAGGAATCGGCGAGGCGATTTCAGGATTCAGCCAGCTGGGCGCGACGGAACTCAGTCGGCGTCTGGCCGGTCTCGGCCTTGAAGGCGCGGTTGAAAGGGCCGATGGAGCCGAAGCCCGCCGCCAGCGCAATGTCCAGCACGCTGCGGGCCTGCTGGGCCGGGTCGGCCAGTGCGGCGCGGGCCTCGTCCAGCCGCCACTGGTTCACATAGGCGTTGAAGTTGCGAAAGCCCAGGCCCTGGTTGATGGCGCGGCGCAGCCGGTACTCGGGCACACCCAGCTGGGCGGCCAGGCCGGCCAGGCTCAGCGCCTCGTCGCGGTAGGGCTGCTGAGAACGCATGAAGGGTTCCAGCCGGGCCAGCAACTCGGCGTCCGGCGCCGCCGGGGCCGGCTCTGCGGCGGCCGACGGAGCCGGCAGCGGCTCGGCTTCGGCCAAAAGGAGCTGCTGCCAACGCGGCGCCTCAGGTCCCAGCAGGGCGGCCGCGCCGAGCGCAATCACCGCGCCCAGGCCGAGCAGATCCAGCAGGGCCAGCGGCCCCGGCGCGCCCCCCGTGCCCAGGCGCAGGCCCACGCCCAGTACGGTGTAGGCCACGCCGCCCGACACCAGGCCGAGCCGCAGCCGGCGGCGTGCCTCGAGCAGATCGGCCGACCAGCCGCGCCCCAGCACCCAGAGCGTGGCGGCGGCGCACAGCAGCGGAGCGCCGCGTAGCAGCAGGGTCAGGGCGGGGTGCGGCGGCAGCAGGCAGTAGGCCGCCCCCACCGCCGCCACGGCGGCCCAGGCCAGCAGGTGCCGTGCGCGCAGGCGGAAGTCGTCGTCGAACAGCAGGCGCACCAGGCACCAGAAGCCCACCGCATTGCCCACCGCCACCGCCACCCAGGGCGCCTGCCAGGCGCGCGGCACCTGGGCCTCGAAGGCCGGGGTGGAGCCGATCAGCTGGACCACCAGGCCGGGCAGGAAGAGCGCCAGCACCGGCCGCGCCGCCGCCCCGGCCGGCAGGCGGCGCTGCAGCTGCCAGCCCACCAGGGCCAGCAGGGTGATCAGGCCGCCGCGCAGCGCGGCGTCCAGCAAGGCCAAGGCTTCGCTCATGCCTTCATCAGCTCCGCCTTCGCCCCCAGCCAGCGCTGCACCTGGGCCTGGGCGGCGTCCGGGTGCTCGGCCAGCAGCCGGGGCGCCACGGCGCGCGCGGCCACCAGCAGGGGGGCGTCCTCCTGCAAGTCGGCAAAGCGCAGCAGATCGGCGCCGCTCTGGCGGTGGCCCATGAACTCGCCGGGGCCGCGGATGTCGAGGTCGCGGCGGGCGATCTCGAAGCCGTCGGTGGTCTCGGCCATGGCCTTGAGGCGTTCGCGCCCGCTCTCGCTCAAGGGGCCGGCGTACATCAACACGCAGACCGAAGCCGCCGAGCCGCGCCCCACGCGCCCGCGCAGCTGGTGCAGCTGCGCCAGGCCGAAGCGCTCGGCGTGCTCGATCACCATCAGGCTGGCATTGGGCACGTCCACGCCGACCTCGATCACGGTGGTGGCCACCAGCAGCGGTAGCTCGCCCGAAGCGAAGCGCGCCATCACGGCGGCCTTCTCGTCGGCCTTCAGGCGGCCATGCAGCAGACCCACCTGCTCGGGCCCGAGCCGCTCGGCCAGCTCGGCATGGGTGGCGGTGGCGGCCTGCAGGTCGCTTTCCTCGCTCTCCTCGATCAGCGGGCAGACCCAGTAGCTCTGCTTGCCCTGGCCGATTTCCTGCGCGATGCGCGCGATCACGGCCTCGCGCTTGTCGAGCGCGAACACCTTGGTGACGATGGGGCTGCGGCCGGGCGGCAGTTCATCGAGGGTGCTGACGTCCAGGTCCGCGTAGTAGCTCATCGCCAGCGTGCGCGGGATGGGCGTGGCGCTCATCATCAGCAGGTGCGGCTCCAGGCCGCGCTCGGCCAGTTTGCGCCGCAGCGCCAGGCGTTGCGCCACGCCGAAGCGGTGCTGCTCGTCGACGATGGCCAGACCGAGGTTGGCGAACTGCACCTTGTCCTCGATGACGGCATGGGTGCCCACCACCAGCTGGGCTTCGCCGCTGGCGGCCTGGGCCAGCAGGGCCTCGCGCTTCTTGCCCTTCACGCTGCCGGTGATCCAGGCCACCTTGACGCCGATCGGCTCCAGCCAGCCCACGAGCTTGCGCAGATGCTGCTCGGCCAGCAGCTCGGTGGGCGCCATCAGTGCGCATTGCCAGCCGGCGTCGATGCAGACGGCGGCGGCCAGGGCGGCCACCACGGTCTTGCCGGAGCCCACGTCGCCTTGCAGCAAGCGATGCATCGGCTGGGCATGGGCCAGGTCCTGCGCGATCTCCTCGCCCACGCGCCGCTGGGCCCCGGTCAGCTCGAAGGGCAGTTGTGCGAGCAATTGCTCCACCAGCTTGCTGCCGCGCAGCACCGGTGCGCGGTGCTGGGCGCGCAGGGCCTTGCTCTGCAGCTGGCTGAGCTGCTGGGCCAGCAGCTCCTCGAATTTCAGGCGCTGCCAGGCGGGGTGGGAGTGGTCCTCCAGCGTGGCCAGGGGCACGTTGGGCGGTGGGTGGTGCAGAAAGTTCAGCGCCTCGCGCAGCGGCGGTAGGCCGCGCGGCACGCTGCCGGGCGGCAGCAGCTCCTGCAGCGGTGCGCGCGGCAGCGCGGCCTCGATGGCCTTGCGCAGATAGGCCTGCGGCAGGCCGGCGCTGGTGGGGTAGACGGGCGTGAGCGCGGCGGCCAGCGGGGTGTCCTCGTCCACCACCTTGCAATGCGGGTGCACCATCTCGCGGCCGAACAGGCTGCTGCGCAGCTCGCCGCGCACGCGCAGGCGCCGGCCCTCGGCGTAGCTCTTCTGCTGGCTGGGGTAGAAGTTCAGGAAGCGCAGCAGCAGGCGCTCGCCCTCGTCGTCTTGCAGGCTCACCAGCAGCTGGCGGCGCCGCCGCGTCTCGACGCGGCAATCCACCACCACGCCTTCCACCTGCACCACCTGGCCATGGCGCGCTTCGCGCAGCGGCGTCAGCCGGGTCTCGTCCTCGTAACGCAGCGGCAGGTGCAGGGCCAGGTCGATGGGCCGCAGCAGGCCCAGGCGCTCCATGGCCCGGCGCGGGCCGGACGGGGCGGGCTTGGGCTTGGGGGGCTCGGCGGGCATGGGCGCGGATTGTGGCCATCTCTACACTCCCCGCCCTTGATGTCGGAGGAGTCGCCATGGAAGGCCCCGAAACCCACGCCCACCACCACGGCCACAGCGGCCACCGCTGGCTGGACATTGCGGCCGCGGGCTGCGCCATCGTGGTGTCCGTCATCTCCCTGTTTCTGGCCATCCACCACGGCCAGGTGATGAAGGAGATGGCCGACGCCAATGCCCGCATGGTGACCGCCACCTCCTGGCCCTGGGTGAGCACGGGCACGGGCAATCTGAATGGCGAAGGCAAGGCGGAGATCACCTTTTCGGTGATGAACAAGGGCATCGGGCCGGCGCGCATCCAGGGAGTGCAGATGCGCTACGAGGGCAAGGACCTGGGCCATGCAGTGGAACTGCTGGAACGTTGCTGCGGGTCCTCCCGCAAGGCCGGCGAGGTGCCCAGGCTCATGGACATCACTTCGGGCGTCAACGGCGAGGTGCTGCGCCCGGGTGAGCGGGTGGAGATGCTGCGCGTGCCCAAGGAGGGCAGCGAGCCCGAGGCCTGGTCGCGCCTGAATCGCGAGCGCTTCAAGGTCTCGCTGCGCATCTGCTACTGCTCGGTGTTCGATGAGTGCTGGACCACGCGCGCCGAGTCGAACGAGGTGGACAAGGTGCAGGCCTGCCCCGCCGAGTGGAAGAAGTTCAAGGGTTGACCCGCCGTGACGGGTGGCAGGGCCGCCTCCGAGGCCTAGGCTGTGCGGACCTTCTGATGCCCAGCCTGCCATGCCCGAACGCCGTCACCTCCTCGTGGGCGCCGCCAGCCTGCCCTTGATCGCCCGGGCGCAGCCCCCCTGGCCCGAGGCTGCCGAGATCGCCCGCCGCACCGAAGCCCTGCGCGCCACCGAGACCGCCTTTGCCGCCACCATGGCTGCGCGCGATCTGGCAGCATTCCGCCGCTTCCTGGCGCCGGACACGGTCTGGATCAAGGGCAAGAACGAACCCCTGCTGGGTCCCGACGCGGTGGTGGCCCACTGGGCTCCATTCTTCGAGGGCCCGACCCCGCCCTTCAGCTGGGCCCCCGACCTGGCCCTGGTGCTGCCCAGCGGTGAACTGGGCCGCACCAGCGGGCCGGTGCGCGACCCCGCAGGCAAGCTGGTGGCGCGCTTCCAGTCCACTTGGCGGCGCAAGCCGGGGGGGGATTGGGAGATCGTGTTCGATTTCGGCACCGGGCCGGGCTGAGAGGGGGCGCCGGGGGCGGGCTGTCGGCGGGCTTGACACGCCGCCCTGCGGTGCCGCCGGTGTGCGGAAAAACCCCAGTGCACGCAAGCACTTGGGCCGCCTGGCGCGATCCATGCGAGGGCAGCACAACCTGTCCCCTTCGAAGCGAGGATCCCATGCGCGCCACCCTGACCCGACTCTGTGCAACCCTGGCCCTGAGCCTGCCCCTGGCCGCTCAAGCCTTTGTGGTGGGCCCCACCACCCCCGGCAAATGGGGCTCGCCGGTGATGGGCACCGGCGCCACGGTGACCTACAGCTTCGTGGCCGATGGCGTGTCCTGCGCCGATGAATTCGTCGGGTGTGCCAACACCTCGTTCGCCACCCTGTTTTCTGGCCTCCCGGGTTGGCTGACCCAGGTGCAAAACGCCTTCAGCGCCTGGTCAGCGGTGGCCGACATCACCTTCGTGCAGGTGGCGGACAGCGGACTGGCCTTCAATGCCGCTGGCGCCGGTGCTGACATCCGTCTGGGCGCGCACACCATGGACGGGGTCTTCGGCACCCTGGCGCATGGCTACTACCCGCCTGCCAACGGCAGCAGCGCCGCTGGTGACATCCACTTCGACTCTGCCGAGGCCTGGAAGATCGGCTTCGGCGGTGCGGGCTTCGACATCTTCCAGGTGCTGGCGCACGAGATCGGCCACGCCATTGGCCTGGACCACACCGGCGTGGCGGGTTCGCTGATGAACCCCTTCTACACCGAAGCCTTCGCGGGCCTGCAGGCCGATGACATCGCGGGTGCGCAGTTCATTTATGGCCGCGCCGTTACTCACAACGTCCCCGAACCCAGCCCGGCCCTGCTGCTGGCCCTGGGCCTGTGCGTGGCCGGCCTGAGCCGTACGCGCGCCGCGCGCAAGCCGTGAAGCCCGGCCTGCGGCGCCGCGCCCTGCTGGGCGTGGTGGCCGCGGCCAGTTCCCAGGCGCGCGCCATGTGGGCACCGCTGAGTGATGCCGAGCTGCTGCGCGACTCCGACCTGATCGGCCTCGGCATGTGGTTGGGCCAGACCCAGTTGCAGACCGGGCCGCAAGCGGCTCCGTTGGATCTGGGCGTGCTCCAGTTCAGCGAACTCTGGAAAGGGCCGCTCGGCTTGCGGCTGGCGCTGGTGCGCAGCCGCGCCGCGCAGGCGCCGCGCTCCAGCAGCGACCTCGTCTTCCAGCCCGGCCAGCAAGGCCTGTGGCTGCTCCGCCTGGAGCCCGGTGCGCAGGGGCTGTACCGCTGCGAACACCCCCAGCGCTTCGTACCGGCTGGCGATGCGCATATCGAGGTGCTGCGCCGGCTCTGGAAAAACCAGGCGGGCTGAGGTGCCGGGGCAATCGGTCATGCCCGAATCCCGCTGAGCCTCTCAGTCCAGGCTGCGCCCGAAGCCCGCCACGCGCAGTGCCCAAGCTTCGGGCTCTTCGACGAAGGGGCGGTGGCCACTGCCTTCAAACACATGGCACTGCGCCTGCGGCAGCACGGACGCGATCTCCTGCGCGGCGGAGGGCGGGCAGATGCGATCTGCCCGTCCGCTCAGCACCAGGGCTGGCGCCTGAATGCGCGGCAGCTGCGGCAGCATTTCGACGCCCGCCAGCGTGCCGCCCACCTCCCACTCGGGGTCGTCGCCCAGCATGGCCAGATAGACCGTGCGGTTCAGCCGGTCGCGCTCCGGCTGCGGGCTGGGTGGTGGACCGACGGGGGGCTTGCGCCCCGCGTGCTCGGGGTTGTGCCAATAGAGCGTGTCCAGGCAGGGGCTGAGCAGGGTGTCGAAGGCGTCGCGGTCCGAGCGCAGACCGCGCGCCCGATCCGCCTGCCATTGCGCCCACACCGCCGGGTGCTGGAAGCGCACCTGTGCCTTGCAGCGCTCCAGTTGCTCCTGCCAGGCACGCGCACCGTGCAGGGTGTTGCCCAGGATCAGCCCCCGCACGCGCTGCGGGTGCGCCGCGCCCCAGGCCTGGGCCAGCAGGCCGCCGTAGCTGTGGCCGTACACGCACAGGCGCTCTTGGCCGAGGTGCTGGCGCAGGCGCTCGAGGTCCTCGACGTCGCGCGCGAGCGTGTAGCGGCGCGGGTCGGCCAGGCGTTCACTGCGGCCGCGGCCGATGTTGTCCAGGACCACCACGGTGAAGTGATCCGTGAGCGATGCTGACCAATGGCGCAGCGCCCAGCCGCTGCCACCCGGGCCGCCGGGCAGCAGCACCAGCAGCGGGCCCTGGCCGGCGCGGGCATAGGCCAGCGGGCCGTCCGGGGTCTCGGTCGTGTGCTCCTGCCAGTCCGTGGAGGGGGCTGTTGGATTTGCTGGCGCCAAGGTGGAGAGCGTGCTGGCACCCAGGAACAGGGCCAACTGGCGGCGCGTCGGCATCAGGGGGTGTTGAAGGCTGAGCATGGCGGTCGGGGGCAGGGAGTGGCGCGATCCTAGGCAGCAGGGTCGCTCCAATCCAGCGATGAATCCTGGTGCTACTGGATAGCATTGCTAACCATGTTGCCCCTCCAAACCCTGCGCGCCTTCCGCCAGGCGGCGCAGACTCAGAACCTGCGCGCCGCCGCCGAGCAGCTCAACCTGACCCATGGCGCCGTGAGCCAGCAAATTCGCCTGCTCGAAGACCGCCTGGGCCTGCCGCTGTTCGACCGCGTCGGCCGCGGCCTGCGCCTGAACGCCGCCGGCACCGCCTTGCTGAGCCGCGTGCAGCAGGCCTTGGCGCTGCTGGAGGCTGGCGAACGCGAGGCGCGCGCACTCGGTCAGGCGCCGCAGCGTGTGCTGCGGCTTTCCATGCTGCCGAGCGTTGCGCAATGCTGGCTGCTGCCACGCCTGTCGCGCTGGCAGCGCGCCCACCCGGGCTGGCGCCTGGCCATCGACGCGCGCCAGACCGTCGCGGAGGTGCTGGGCCCGGGGGTCGATGTGGCGATCCGCTATGGCCAGCAGCCCTGGGAAGGGGCCGTGGCCCAGTCGCTTGGTTTCGAGTGCCTGGTGCCGGTGGCCAGCCCCAGCCTGGCGGCCGCGCTGCGCGGCCTGGCGCCCGCCGACCTGCTGCGCTTTCCGATGCTGGAGGGCACCGCCAGCTGGGCGCTGTGGATGCAGCCGGCCGGCGTGCTGGAGCCACTGCCCGAGCCGGTGGCCAGCTTCAACGACGCCGGTCTGCTGCTGCAGGCGGCCGAGAGCGGACTGGGCATCGCGCTGGCGCGCGGTCTGCTGGTGCTGGACCGGCTGCGCGACGGGCGCCTGCTGCCCCTGCACACCCTGCAGGTGCCGTCGCCGCGTCAGTACTGGCTGGTCGCCAGTGCCCCGACCTGGCAGCGGCCCGAGGTGCAGGCCCTGCATGCATGGCTGCTGGTCCAGCTCGCCGAATCCGAGCGCGAGCTGGCCGGGCTGCTCACTTGAGCGTGATCTCCTGCATCGTCTTGTTGCCCAGGATCTCGCGCGTCTCGGTGCGTTTGACCATCATCTGCACCTGCTTCTCCTCGGTGCCGACCATCTTCAATGAGAGCGCGTCGAACTTGTCGGTCAGCCCATCGAAGGCGGCCCAGTTCTTGAACTCCACCATCAGCATCAGGTCCCAGTCCTCGCGGTCCGAGGCTTGGCCGATGAGGATCTTCTCGGACAGGATCAGGCCCTGCTTCTTGGCCTCTTCCATCAGCTTCTTGCGCGCCACGCCGAGGTCGCGCAGATAGATGTCCTGCATGCCGGGCTTCACCTTGATGAGGCTGATGCCCCAGACCGAGCCCTCGTTGTAGGGCTTGGTCTGAGCCGCAGCGGGCAGGCTGGCCGCCAGGGCCAGCAGGGCAGACAGAGCGAGTGTTCGACCGAACTTCATGAACCACCTCCTGCGCCGTCCTTTGGAGGACAGGATCCGCTGTGGACAGCCGCCAGCGGGCCCCTTGGAGGCGGACGATTGTGGGCCGCAGCCTGCCTTGGCGCACTCCGTATTTCGTCGCAGGACGGCGGGCCGGCTCGGCGTCGAGGCCGAGCTAGGGCGTGGACCTGCGCATGCCGATCAGCCAGGGTCGCAGCTCCACCTTCAGCAGGCCCGACTGCACTGCAGGATCCGCCTTGGCAAAGGCCTCGACCTCCTCGGCGGGGATGCCCGGCTCGGGCAGCATCATGCCGCCCGCCGCCGCGTCCATGAAGGGGCCGCCCAGCGCCAGCTTGCCCTGCTGCTGCCACTGGCGGTAATGGGCGATATGGGCCTGGATGCCGGGCTGCTCAAAGGGCGAGCGGCCGGCCACCCAGGCCGGGCCGGGGCTGTGGATGACGAGGTAGCGCAGATCGCGTGGCGCGGGCGACTGGGCTGCGGCGGCCAGCGGTAGCAGGCTGAGCAGAAGCAGGGAAAGGCGGCGGTGCATGGGGCCTCCGGCAGACGGGACGGCCAGCGTAGCGGGGCTGCGCCCGCAGTGCCTTTGGACAGGGCCGCTCAGCGCGGCGCGCGCGCCGGCCCCCACTGCGGGTGGTGCAGGCGTCCGGTCGGTGCGCAGGCCAGCGTCTTGAGTGTGGGCCGGCGCGTGCCTGGGTAAGGCGCCAGGGCCGCCACATCCGGGTGGAACAGCTCCAGGATGCGCAAGAGCGCGCCCTTGCGCTTGAACACCGAGTGGCGTGCCCATTGCATGCCGGCCGGCGCGGGCGTGCCGGTGGCCTGCAGCCACTGCTGCTGCATGTGGCGGCGCGTCGGGCCGCAGGGGCTCAGGCGCTTGGGTTGCAGGGTGCTGCGCTGCACGCGCCGGTCCTGGTAGAGCAGCTCGGCCAGCGGCCGCCGGCCCAGGCCCTTGAGCGCCTGCCAGGGGCCTGCAAGCGTGCTCTTGTGCAAGCTGGAGCGCGCCCACACGAGGGGCTCGCCATTGACGCGCAGCACCACCTCGCGCACCAGGGTGCAGCCGCGCCGCGGCCGCCCGAGCTGCTGGCGCTCGGGCGCGCGCAGCTTGGCCGTGGCCTGGCGCAGCAACTGCACCTCGAAGCGGCCGTGGCGGGCCAGGCGGGCGGAGAGTGAACCAGGGGCGCGCAGCCAGGCGCGCAGGCTCATCCGGGAAGCGATGCCCAAGGCGTGCGAATCAAGTTTTGCCGAGCTCGGCGGCGCGGGCGGCCGCCGCGCGCACGGCGCGCTGCACCGCTTCGCCCACGCCATCCGCCCGCAGGCTCTCCAGCGCGGCGTGGGTGGTGCCGCCCTTGCTGGTGACGCGCTCGCGCAGCGTGGCAACCGACTCTTCCGACTGCAGCGCCAGCGCGGCCGCGCCGCCGCAGGTGGCCAGCGCCAGCTCGCGCGCCTGGGCCTCGTGCAGGCCCAGGTCCAGGCCGGCCTGGATCATGGCCTCGACGACGTAGAAGAAATAGGCCGGGCCGGAGCCCGAGAGCGCGGTCACGGCGTCCAGGTCGTCCTCGCGCTCCACCCAGAGCGTGCGCCCGGTGGGCGCCAGCACGGCCTCGACCTCGGCGCGGTCGAGTTCCGTCACCGCCTCGCGAGCGTACAGGCCGGCAATGCCCTGGCCGATCAGCGCCGGCGTGTTGGGCATGGCGCGCACCACGCGCTGGGTGCCACAGAGGTCGGCGATCGTGTCGCTGCGCACGCCGGCCATCACGGAGAGGTGCAGGGCCTGGCCCAGCCAAGCGGCCGCGGGCGTGGCGGCCTCGCCGAACAGCTGGGGCTTGACGGCCCAGACCACCAGCGCGGCCTGGCTGAGGCGCTCGTCCGCATGGGCTTGGGCCTGCACGCCGTACTCGGCCGCCAGGCGTTGGCGCTGCGCTTCGAAGGGTTCGACAACCAGGAAGGCGTCGGCGGGGCGGCCGGCACGGCGCAGGCCGCCGAGGATGGCGCTGGCCATGTTGCCGCCGCCGATGAAGGCGAGGGTGGGATGCATGGCGGTGATTGTGGCGCTCAGCGCCTGTTCACGATCTCTTCGTGGTGCCCTGGGCTGCCTTGCCCTGCGGGTTGCCCCGCAAAGCCAGCGTCTGCGGTGTTGCAAATCCTCGCCGGGCCACCAGCCCGGCTGCGGTTTGCGCCTTGCAGCCACCGGCTTTGCGGGGCAACGGGCACTACGAAGAGATCGTGAACAGGCTCTCAGGCCGCGGGCAGCCCCTGCCACTGCGCGCGCCAGGCCTCGAACGAGGCCAGCGGCAGCGGCCGCGCGATGCCGTAGCCCTGCGCCAGCTGGCAGCCCATGCGGCGCAGGGTTTGGGCATGCTCCAGGGTCTCGACGCCCTCGGCCACCGCTTCCAGGTGGAAAGCGCGGGCCAGGCCGATGACGCCGACGACGATCTCCAGATCGCTCGGGCTGGCCAGCATGTTGCGGATGAAGCTCTGGTCGACCTTGATCACGTCCACCGGCAGCTGGCGCAGGTAGCTGAGCGAGGAGTAACCGGTGCCGAAGTCGTCGAGCGCGAAGCGCACGCCCAAGCTGCGGCACTCGCGCATCACGGCCACCGCCTGGGTCATGTCGCCGATGGCGGCGGACTCCAGCACCTCCAGCTCCAGCAGGGCCGGTGGCACGCCGGGGTGGCGTGCCAGCGTGGCGGCCAAGCGCGTGGCAAAGCCGGGCGCCAGCAGCTCGTGGGCGCTGATGTTGACGCCCGTGCACAGGGCCTGGCCCTGCGCGTGCCAGCGCGCCGCTTGGTCCCAGGCCTGCTCCAGCACCCATTGGCCGAGCAGCAGCTCCAGCGCGCTGCCGGGCAGGTAGGGCAGGAACTCGCCCGGCGGCAGCAGGCCGCGTTCCGGGTGCTGCCAGCGGATCAGGGCCTCGGCCCCGGTCAGGCGGCCCTCGGCCAGCTCGACCTTGGGTTGGTAGAACAGCACGAACTCGCCGGCCTCATAGGCCTGCTGCAGGCGCTGCAGCTCGCTGCGCTGCGCCTGGGCGCGGCGTTCGGCCTCGGGATCGAAGAGCTGGTAGCGGTCGCGTCCGGCGTCCTTGGCCTGGAACATTGCCTGATCGGCGTGACGCAGCAGGGTGTCGGCATCGACCTCGTCGTCAGGGAACAGGGTCACGCCGACGCTGGCGCTCAGGCCCAGTTGCAGGCCTTCGCCCAGCGCCACCGGCAGGCGGGCGGCGGCCAGCACGCGGTCCAGCACCTGCAGGCATTCCTGCGTGGAATGCAGCTCGGTGAGCAGCAGCACGAACTCGTCGCCACCCAGGCGGGCCAGGGTGTCGTCGGCGCGCAGCACGGCCTGCAGGTGCTGGGCCACGCCCACCAGCAGGCGGTTGCCGGCGTCCTCGCCATGCCGCTCATTGGCCTGGCGGAAGCCGTCCAGGTCAAGCAGGCACACGGCCAGCGGCTTGCCGCTGCGGCGCGCGCGCGCCAGCGCCTGCTGCAGGCGGTCGGTGAGCAGGCGGCGGTTGGCCACGCCGGTCAGCGGGTCGTAATGGAGCATGCGCTCCAGCTCTTCCTCGTGGCGCTTGAGCAGGCTGACGTCGGTGAACACGGCGATGTAGTGCAGCACCGCGCCCTCGGCGTCGCGCACCACCGAGATGGAGAGGATCTCGGCGTAGACCTCGCCGTTCTTGCGCTGGTTCCAGATCTCGCCGCGCCAGCGGCCATGCTGCTTCAGACTGGCCCACATGCCGGCGTAGAAGGCGGCGTCGTGGCGTCCGGAGGAGAACAGGCGCGGCGTCTGGCCGATCACCTCCGACGGGCTGTAGCCGGTGATGGCGCACAGCGCCGGGTTGATCTTGGTGATGCGCAGCTCGGCATCGCAGAACATGATGCCCTCGTCGCTGCGGTCGAACACGGTCTGTGCCTCGCGCAGCGCGAGCTCCAGTTCGTGGCGCTCAGTGATGTCGTTGAAGGTGCCTGCCATGCTCAGGGCCCGGCCCTGGGCGTCGCGCTCCAGCACGCGGCCGCGCACGGACAGGCGGCGCCAGCGCCCGTCCTGGGTCTGGCAGCGCAGCTCGGCCTGGTAGTGCGGGGTGGCGCCGCTCTTGTGGCGCTCCACGGCGGCCAGTGCCAAGGGCAGGTCCTCGGGGTGGACGAAGTCGTCCCAGCGCGTGCCGCGCTGGTGCAGCTGGCCCTCGGGGTAGCCGAGCAGGCGCTCCAGGTTCTCGCTGACCTGCAGGCGGTCGCTCACCAGGTCCCAGTCCCAGTAGCCCTGATCGGAGCCGGCCAGCACCCGGCGCAATTGCTGCTCGCGCTCGGCCAGCGCCATCTCGGCACGCTTGCGCGCGCTGATGTCCTGCAACGCCCCGCTCAGGCGCGCGGGCCGGCCGGCGGCATTCAGGTCCACGCGCAGGCGCGCCGTCACCCAGGCGCGGCTGCCGTCCGGGCGCCGTAGCTGCAGGTCGCCCTGGTAGGGCTCACCGGTGGCCAGCGCGCGCTCCAGCGCCGCCTCGAATTCCTCCCCGGGCTCGAAGCAGCGCGCCAGCTCGCTCAGGCTGTGCAGCAGCTGGCCCTCGGGCAGGCCGAGCAGGCGGCGCAGCTCGGCGCTGGTCTGCGGCTGGCCCTCGGGCAGCTCGATCTCCCAGCTGCCCATGTGCGCCAGCTGCTGGGCCTCGGCCAGGGCCAGCTGGCTGCGCGAGAGCACGGCCAGGCTGTCGCGCAGCTCGGTCACGTCGCGGGCGATGGAGAACACGCCTTGCCGCCCGCCCTGCGCGTCGGGCACCGGCCCCACGGTCAGCAGCAGGTGGTGCAGCGGGCCGTCGCGCAGGCGCCGCGTGGCCGCGACGTTGTGCACATGGCCATCGCCCAGCGTGGCCTGTTCCAGCGGGCTCAGCGGCCCCTCCAGCACGCCCTGCTGCTGCTGTGCCACCTGGTTGGCCAGCAGCACCTGGCCTTGCGGGTCGCGCACCCAGATGGCGTCCGGGCTGCCCTCGATGACGGCGTCGATCAGCAGGCGGTGGCGGCGTTCGCGCCGCAGGCTGCGCAGCAGCACCGCGCTGAGCAGGCTGATGACCACGCCGGTGCTCAGCATCAGCACCCACAGAAAGCTGTCCAGCCCGCTCCAGCCGAACGGTGACCAGCGCAGATCCGGCGTCAGCAGCGCGGTCAGCAGGCCCGAGAGCGTGGTGGCCAACAGGCCTGCCGTCAGCCCGCCCAGCAGCGCGGCCAGCACGATCGGCAGCATGAAGAGCAGGAACACCGGCCGTGCCTCCGCCAGCGGGGCCAGCTGCTGGCGCAGCAGCAGGGCCAGCAGCGGCAGCAGCAGCGCGGCCAGCAGGGCCAGCCAGGGCGGCGCCAGGCCCTCGCGGCGCGCCAGCTGGCGCGGCATGGGGTCGGGCGTCAACGTGCCGATGTGGTGCAGCGCCCAAGTCCAGAAGCCCGTCGTCAGCAGCACGAAGAGCACGCCCTTGACGGTGGAGAGGCGTTGCATCTGCTCGGGCAGCAGCAGCAGGGCCAGCAGCGCGTCCGACAGCAGGATCCAGGCCAGGCCGAAGCACAGATAGCCTGCGGCCAAAGCGGCAATGGCGCGGCGGCGCTTCGGGTCTCCCTGCATCGTGGTCGGCTCTTCTCGTGGCCCCAGGGCCGGCGGACGGCGTTTTTACACCCCGCCCCGTGCGGCGGTGCGGGCGGGCCGTATTACCTTGAGTTACGTCAGCACAATCGGCCCCACATGGCTGTACCTCTCCCGGCGGCGGCGCGCGCCACCCCCAAGCTCTGGCCCCTGCTCTGGCCGCTTTTTCTCGAACTGGCGCTGGGCATGGCGGTGGGCCTGGTGGCCACCGCGCTGGCCGCGCGCGTGAGCGATGGCGCCGCCGGCGCCTTTGCGCTCACCAACCAGCTGCAGGCCACCCTGTTCATCGTGTTTCGCGTCATCGGCGCGGGCATCGGCGTGGTCATCACCCAGGCGCTGGGCAGTGGCCAGCGGGGTGCGGCCGATGCGCTGGCGCGTGCCGCGCTGGGCGCCAGCAGCTGGATCGGCCTGGGCTGCGCGCTGGCTGCCTGGGCCGGCGCGCGCCCGCTGCTGGGCCTGCTGCAGGCGCCGGCCGAGCTGCTGCCGCTGGCCTTGCCCTTCCTGCAATGGCTGGCCCCGGGCCTGCTGCTGGACGCCTGGAACGCCAGCATGGGCAGCGTGATGCGTGCCCATCTGCGCGCGCGCGACACCCTGGCGGTGCTGATCGTGATGAACGCGCTGCAGCTGGGCCTGGCCCTGGCCTGGATGCCGGCCTACGGCCTGGTGGGCTTTGCCTGGGCGCTGATCGCCAGCCGCTTCCTGGCCCTGCTGCTGCACAGCCTGCTGTGGGCCCAGCGCCTGGACCTGCGCCCGCGCTGGGCCGACTGGTGGCAATGGCGCAAGCCCGAGGTGGCGGCCATGCTGCACATCGGCCTGCCCGGCGCGGCCGAGAACATCGCCTGGCGCCTGGCCTTCATGGTCAGCGTGGCCGTCACCGCCCAGATGGGCAGCCAGGCGCTGGCGGTGCATGCCTACGTGATGCAGCTGATGCACTTCATCCTGCTGGGCGGGCTGGCGATCGGACTCTCCATGGAGATCCTGATCGGCCACCTGATCGGTGCCGGCCAGCTGCGCGAGGCCAACCGCCTGCTGCGCCGCTCGCTGGCGCTGGGCCTGGCCAGCGCCGTGGCGGTATCCGGCGCCGCAGCGCTGGCCGGGCCCTGGCTGCTGGCCGCCTTCACGCGCGACGAGCAGATCACCGCCCTGGCCCTGACCCTGCTGTGGTGGACGGTGCTGCTGGAGCCCGGCCGCACCTTCAATCTGGTCGTCATCAACGCGCTGCGTGCGGCCGGCGACGCCAAGTACCCGGTCGCCGTGGGCGCCGTTTCGATGGCCCTGGTGCTGGCCGGCGGCAGCTGGCTGCTTGGCCTGCATCTCGGCTTCGGCCTGGTGGGGGTGTGGATCGCCTATGCGGCGGACGAGTGGCTGCGCGGGCTCCTGATGTGGCGGCGCTGGGCCACGCTGGCCTGGGTGCCGACGGCCAGGGCGGCAAGGCGGCGGCTGCGCGGGCTGCAGCGGGCCTGACGCGCCCAAGCGGTCAGCTTCAGCCCAGCTCGCGTTCAAGCCGCTGGTGCCGGCGCCCCTCGGCTTCTTCACGGCGCTGCCCAGCTCGTGGGCGTGCTCGGCCAGCACCTCAGCGAGGCCGCCTTGCTCCGCATGAAGCGGGACGCTGACTCGTGCTTTGCGCAGACACCAAGCGTCCTCAGCCGCCCCCCGCTGTTCCTGGCACCGGTGCATCGGGGCAATGACGGCGCGCGCTCAGCTTGTCCAGCGTGTCGGCTGCCGCGGCGCGCAGTTGCGCCTGGAGCTCAGACGACATGCCGTTGTTCATGTCTGGCAGCGCCCGGGGTGAGCGGCCCGTGATGGCGGCGTACAGGGTCAGGGCCGTCAGAAAGGCGCCCTGCCCATTGGCATGGTTGCCATCTGGGCTATGCAGGCGCAGCGAGGGGTGGCGTTGCAGGGCCAAATCCCAGGCCTGGCCGACGGGTGCCACGCAGGCCGGCTGCGCCTGGGCGATGCTCACATGAAGGGCGTAGATGCGCTCGGTTTCGGTGATGCCCAGACGGGGCCATTCGGGAAACAACACAGGCAAAGCATTTTGGCTGCGCACGGTCTTCACCAATTGCTGGGCCTCTTGCGTGGAATAGCTGAACTGCCCGCTGCTGCTGTACTTTTGCGCCTGCAAGACCACGGCACGCCAAGCCCGGCCGCTCAGCAAGGCCATGGTGCGCGGGTTGCTGAGGTGTTCGTCAAGAAACATCCAGTCGGGTGCCACCACCACCGTGACCGTCACCTCCGGCAGGCCGACCTGGAGCAGTTGACTCAGGTGACGCGGCAATTCGGCCACCGAGGTGTGGCTGTTGCCCATCATCAGGACGCTGTAGTCGAAGCTGGGCGGCCTTTGCTGGGTGGTCTCCTCGGCACTCCCTGCGTCGGGGCGGCTGGCGCCACCGCCACACGATGCAAGGCACAGGCTCAGGGCCACAAGCAGGGCGGTGCTCGGTCGGAAAAAAAGGGGCCAGATCTGATGGAGTTTCATGCCGTGAAGTAAGCCACCGCCCCCCGCGCGCGGCAACTCCAGACCGATCCAAAACAGCTCCAAAAGAAATTTCAATCGATTTGACAGGGACTTGGAGAAGCAGCCAGTGCAACCGTGCCACCCGCGGCGCACTGAGGGCCCTGGGGGTGGAGGCCACGAATAGGCGAGTGCCCGCGGTCACCGGGCGGCCAGAAAGGAGTGGCCGCGGTGAGCCGCAGCGGACCTGCTGAGCCTGCGGTGATGGGCTCGCCTGCCGGGGCGAGGCCCGGCAGGCTCTCGCGAACGGGCACCTGTCGGGAAGGGAGCGAGGCCTTCAACCTGCAACCCTCGCCCGGTCCCGAGCGGCATCAGTGGGGCGGCCCCTCAAACGAGGTTGCGCAACTCCCGCATCGCCACCGACAGCATCGCCAGATCCGCCTGCCGGGTCTCCGCCAGATCCGCCAGCAGGCGCTGCGCGCGCTCCAGCGTGGCGGCATTCAGCTGCTGCCAGCGTCCCAGCATCTCTTCCAGCGTGCCGCCGCCTCCCGCCAGCACGTCCTGCGAGAGCTGGCGTTGCAGGCTGGCGAGGTCGTCGGCCAGCGCGCTCTTGGCGCGGCTTTGCCAGTAGCTGCTGGCGGGCAGCTGCTCGATCAGCCCGGCCAGGCGCGAAAGGCCAAGCTGGCGCGCCACGGCGACGTGCACGGCGCTGACCTCGTCGAAGCCGCGCTGCACCGAATCGGCCACCTCGGCCACGTCCAGCGCCGAGAGAAGCGATTCGGCGGCCGCCACGCGCGCGGCCAGCGCGCTGGGCACGCCGACGGCGATCCAGCGCTGGGCCAGTTCGCTAGCCTGCGCTTCCGGGGCCAGACGGGCGGCCAGCGCGCTGACGGCCGGCTGCAGGCGCTCGATGGTGGGCTGCAGGGCTTCGCCGAGGCGGCGTGAGCGCAGGAACCAGGTGGTGGCGCGCGCGGTGAGCTGGCCTTCCTCGATCAGCAGCTCGGCCTGGATGGCGTCGGGCACCTGGTTGTCCAGCGCCTCGACCTGCTGCCACAGCGGCACATGGCCGAACACCTCGCGCGCCATCAGGTAGGCGCGCACCACCTGCGCGGGCTTGGCGCCGGTCATCTCCACCAGCCGGTGCACGTAGGTGGCGCCGACGCGGTTGACCATGCTGTTCAGCACATGGGTGGCGATGATTTCGCGCTTCAGCGGGTGGCGCGGGATGTAGCTGGCCAGTTGCTCGCGCAGCGGTGCCGGGAAGTAGCGCTGCAGGGCGGTGGCCACCCAGGGGTCCTCGGGCAGCTCGCTGTGCAGGATCTCGTCGAACAGCCACATCTTGCTGTAGGCCAGCAGCACGGCGCGCTCGGGTGTGGTGAGCTGGCCGCCGGCGGCCTTGCGCTCGGCGATCTCGTCTTCGCTGGGCAGGAACTCGATGGCGCGGTTCAGGCGCCCGGCCTTTTCCAGGAAGCGCATGAAGCGCGCTTCCTGCTCCAGCAGCTCCTTGCCCAGGCGGTTGGTGACGGACAGCACTTGGGTCTGGAAGGTGTTGTCGCGCAGCACGAGCTGGGCGACCTCGTCGGTCATCTGCGCCAGCAGGGTGTTGCGCTGCTTCTCGGTCATCTCGCCATCGGCCAGCGCCAGGCCGAGCAGGATCTTGATGTTGACTTCGTGGTCCGAGGTGTCGACGCCGGCCGAGTTGTCGATGGCGTCGGTGTTCAGGCGCACGCCCGCCTGCGCGGCCTCGATGCGGCCGAGCTGCGTGAAGCCAAGGTTGCCGCCTTCGCCCACCACCTTGCAGCGCAGCTCCTTGCCGTTGACGCGCAGCGCGTCGTTGGCGCGGTCGCCCACCTGGGCGTGGCTCTCGCTGCTCGCCTTCACATAGGTGCCGATGCCGCCGTTGTAGAGCAGGTCCACGGGCGCCTTCAGGAGCGCGTGCATCAGCTCCAGCGGCGTCAGGCGCTCGGCGTCAATGCCCAGCCGCTCGCGCACCTGGGGCGAGATCGGGATGGACTTCTCGCTGCGCGACCACACGCCGCCGCCTTCGCTGACGAGCTGGCTGTCGTAGTCGGCCCAGGAGGAACGCGGCAGTGCGAACAGGCGCTGGCGCTCGGCGAAGGAGGTCGCGCAGTCGGGGTTCGGGTCCAGGAAGATGTGGCGGTGGTCAAAGGCGGCCAGCAGCTGGATCTGGGTGGAGAGCAGCATGCCGTTGCCGAACACATCGCCCGACATGTCGCCCACGCCCACCACGGTGAAGGGTTTTGTCTGGCAGTCGTGGCCCATTTCGCGGAAGGCGCGCTTCACGCTCTCCCAGGCGCCGCGGGCGGTGATGCCCATGGCCTTGTGGTCGTAGCCCACGCTGCCGCCGCTGGCAAAGGCGTCGCCCAGCCAATGGCCGTACTCCAGGCTGACGGCGTTGGCGTAGTCGCTGAAGGTGGCGGTGCCCTTGTCGGCCGCCACCACCAGGTAGGCGTCGTCGGGGTCGTGGCGGTGGATGTGCGGCGGCGGCACCACCTTGCCCCCGACCAGGTTGTCGGTCAGGTCCAAGAGGCCGCGCAGGTAGTTCTGGTAGCAGGCCACGCCTTCCTTCATGAAGGCCTCGCGGTCGCTGGCGGGGGGCGCCTTTTTCAACACGAAGCCGCCCTTGGAGCCCACCGGCACGATGACGGTGTTCTTCACCATCTGCGCCTTCACCAGGCCCAGCACCTCGGTGCGGAAGTCTTCCAGGCGGTCGCTCCAGCGCAGGCCGCCGCGCGCCACCTTGCCGCCGCGCAGGTGCACGCCCTCAAAGCGCGGTGCGTAGACAAAGATCTCGAACAGCGGGCGCGGCTCGGGCAGGCCGGGCACGCGGGCGCAGTCGAACTTGAAGCTGAGGAACTCGCGGCGCGGGCCGGCTTCGCCGCTATGGCCCTTGCCGGTCCGCCAGAAGTTGGTGCGCAAGGTGCACTGGATCAGCGCCAGCAGCTGGCGCAGCACGCGGTCCTCGGACAGGCCGCTGACCTTCTCCAGCGCCAGCTCGATGGCGCGCACCTGCGAGGCCTCGCCCTCCGGGTTGGCGTTTACCGGGTCGAAGCGCAGTTTGAACAGCTGCACCAGCATGCGCGCGATGGGCGCATGGCTGGCCAGCGTGGCCTCGATGGTGGCCTGGCTGAGCGCAAAGCCGATCTGCTTGCAGTACTTGGCGTAGGCCCGCAGGATCACCACGTCCTCGGGCGGCAGCCCGGCGCGCAGCACCAGCTTGTTGAAGTCGTCGTTCTCCACCTGACCGGCAAAGACCTGGGTGAAGGCCTGCTCGAACAGCGGCGCCATGGTCTGCACGTCGATGTGATCGGGCACCTGGGCGCGCAGGTCGAAGTCGTGCACCGAGACCTTGCCGGCGGCGATGCGGTGGTTGTGCTCGCCCATCACGCGCACGCCCATGTGTTCGAGCATCGGCAGGCTGTCGGACAGCACCACCGCGCCGCCCAGGCGGTAGACCTTGAAGCCCCATTGATCGGGCTCGGCCCCCAGCGGCCGGTACAGCGCCACGGCCACCGGGTTCTCGGGGCTGAGCTGCGCGAACTTGCGCACATCGGCCACGGCGGCGCGGGCCGACACGCGGGCGCGGTAGTCCGCTGGGATGCTGCCTTCCCAGGCCTTGAACAGCGCCAGGCCGCGCGCCTCGCCCTCGGCCTCAACCAAGGCGTCGCGCAGCTGGTCGCTCCAGCGGCGCGCGGCGGCGGCCAGCTTGGTTTCCAGGTCTTTGCGGTCGTACTCTGGAATGGCGCCTGGCGTAGTGCGCACATAGAAATGGATGCGCGCCAGCCCGGCCTCGCCCAGCATCACCTCGAACTCCGCACTGCTGCCGGCAAAGGCCGCCATCAGGATGTCGTGGATGCGCATGCGCAGCTCGGTGCCGAAGCTCTCGCGCGGTACGTACACCAGGCAGGAGATGAAGCGGTCGAACGGGTCACGGCGCAGGAACAGGCGCAGGCGCTGGCGGTCGCCCAGGGCCAGGATGCCCATGGCGGTTTCGTACAGCTCGTCGATGCTGCCCTGCAGCAGCTCATCGCGCGGGTAGGTCTCCAGCGTGTGCGCCAGTGCCTTGGCGCGGTGCGAGCCCTTGGGGTAGCCGGCGCGGCGCGCAATCGCCTCCACCTTGCCGCGGATCAGCGGCGTCTCGGCCACCCGCGCCATGTAGGCGGTGGAGGTGTAGAGGCCCAGGAAGCGGTGCTCGCCCACCACCTCGCCGGCGGCGTTGTAGCGCTTCACGCCCACGTAATCCGTGTAGCCGGGGCGGTGCACGGTACTGCGCTTGTTGGCCTTGGTGACGACCAACACCGGCAGCGGCGCGCGTGCCAGCGCCTTGGCCTCGCGCGGCAGCACCGCGAAGCTGGCGGAGCGCAGTTCTTCGGCGGTTTCGCGCAGCACGCCCAGGCCGGAGCCGGGCACCAGGTGCAGCACCTCTTCGTCGTTCTCGCTGCGCAGCTCGTGCTGGCGGTAGCCCAGCAGGGTGAAGTGGTCGTCGGCGAGCCAGCTCAGGAAGTCGCGGCTCTCGGCCACCACGGCCGGGTCCACGGAGGCGGGCACCTGATCCAGCTCGGCAATCGCGTCGCCCAGGCGCGCCAGCATGGCCCGCCAGTCGCTCACCGAGGCGCGCACGTCGGCCAGCACGGCCTCGATGCCCTGCACCAGGGCCTGGCGGCGCTCCACCTCGACGATCCGGTCCACCTGAATCTGCATCCAGCTCTCGCGCGGCAGATCGCCGGCGTCCGAGGGGCGCGCCAGCTGAGTCAGGTTGCCGGCAGCGTCGCGCGCCACGGCAAAGAGGGGGTGCACGATGAAGTGCAGCGTCAGGCCCTGGCGGTTGATCTCGACCGTGGTGGAGTCCACCAGGAAGGGCATGTCGTCATTGACGATCTCCAGCACCGAGTGGCGCGCCGCCCAGCCATCCTCGCCCACATTGGGGTTGATCAGGCGCACCTTGGGGCTGCCTGGAGTCCGCTGCTGGCCAAACTGCCAATGCGACAGGAGCGCCCCCGCCAAATCGTCGCCGCTCTCCTGTGCGAGGTCGTCGGCATCGAACTGGCTCAGGCAATCCTGCGCAAACAAGCTGAAGGCCGCGCGCCGCTCGGCACTCAGTCTGGCCGTGGCTATGGCGTCGATCTGGGACAGGCGTTCGGCACGCAGGCTGTCACTGGCTGCTTCCATGGGAGGTCTCCGTCTCGGGGTGGCAGGCATCCTAGTGCGGGGTGGGCCGGGCGGCCATGCCGGTGGCGAAACAGGTGATGCGTCGGGTGGTTCACGGTCCTTGCCGCGGCCTCAGCGGGCTGCACTACGTGAGACCCCGCCGGGTCTCGGCCTTGCAGGCCGCATTCGCGCTTGCAAGCGCGAGTCCTTCGCAGGCCGTCGCAAGGTCCATTAGGACCTTGCTCGGTGCCAGCTCAGCCCGGCAGCCGAGTTCCTTTTGGCTTGACCCAAAAGGAACCAAGAGGTCACGCCCCGATGCGCAGCCCCTTGGCTTCGGCATGGGGTCCTCTCCGATGCTCGCTTGGCTGGGCCGGCCCGAAACTCACTGCGTTCAGACAGTCGGGCCGAATTTGATGGGAACGCGCGCTGCCCAGCCAAGCTGCGCTTCTCGGCCGCGCATAGGGGCAGCAGCCGAACAGCCAACAGCCAGGAAACGGCGCGCTGGTGGAAGTCCGGGCTGTTCGGTATTCGGCTGTTGGCTGTTTGCAGTTCCCCTATGCCAAGCCGAGGAGCACAGAAGAGCGGGCCCGCGCGCGTCAGCGCGCCTCGTGCTCTGACTTGGCGCAACTGTCTGAACGGAGTGAGCGCAGCGAACGCAGTGAGTTTTGCGCCGGGCCCGCTCTTCGAGCACCGCAGGGGACCCCTGGCGCAGCCAGGGGCGTAGGCATCGGGGTCGCCTTTCTTTGCCTTCTTTCTTTGGCGAAGCAAAGAAAGAAGGTCGGGTGCAGGGCTGAAGGCCCTGAGGGCTCTATGAAGCCGCGCCGTTGGAGCTTCCTGCTGAGTCCGGGTGAGCGCAGTACTCGATGCGTCCGCTCACCCCACCCGATTCCGCCCGCCCTGCTTGGCCCGGTACAAGGCCGCATCCGCCGCCGTGAACAGGCTCATGGGGTCCGCGCCGGCGTCGGGCACGCAGGCTGCCACGCCCAGGCTGAGCGTGACCACGGCGGCGGCGGGAGAGGCGGGGTGGGGCAGGGCGCGGGCTTCGCAAGCGGCGCGCAGGCGCTCGGCCAGGGCTTGGGCGGCTTCCAGGTCCAGGCCGGGCAGCAGCAGCACGAATTCCTCGCCGCCGTAGCGGGCCGCGCAGTCGCTGGCGCGGCCGCTGGTGTGGCGGATCACTTCGGCCACTTCGCGCAGCGCGGTGTCGCCCGCCGCGTGGCCGAGGCTGTCGTTGTAGGCCTTGAAGGCGTCGATGTCGGCCAGCACCAGGGCCAGGCTCTGGCCCTGGCGGGCGCAGCGGCGCCATTCCTGCTGCAGGCGCTCGTCGAAGCGGCGGCGGTTGGCCAGGCCGGTCAGGGCGTCGGAGAAGGACAGCTCGGCCAGGTGTTCGTTGGCGCGGCGCAGCTCCTCGGTCTTCTCGGCCACCAGGCGCTCCATCTCGGCCTGGCGCAGGCGCAGCTGGCGGGTGCGCCCCTGGTACAGGCCGATGACGGCCAGCAGGGCCGCCAGCGCGCCCAGCACCTGCACGCCGCGCCGCTCGTGCAGGCGGGGCTGCACGGTGACGGGCAGCTGCGCGCTTTCCAGCCAGTGCTGGCCGTCCAGGCTGCTGGCGAGGTGGAAGCGGTACTGGCCATGCGGCAGGGCCGGGAAGTTGACCTCGCGGCTGCCGCCAACCTCGATCCAGTCCGGCGTCATGCCCTCCATGCGGTAGCGAAAGCGCACGCGCTCGGCATGCTGCACGGTGGCAGCGGCGTAGCGCAGGGTCAGCGGCGGCACCGAGTCCGGGGGCAGCAGCAGCTCGGCCGCAAGGGGCACGGGCTGGCCGCCCAGGCTGACGGACTCGATGCGCACGGCCGGCGGGCTGCCCAGCTGCGGCAGGCGGCGGGGGTCCACCTGCACCAGACCCTTGAGCGAGGGCAGCCAGATGCGGCCCTTGGGGTCGCGCGCCGCCACCGGCTGCAGGCCGCCGGAGAAAGTGGGGGAGCGCAGCGCCTCGCCCACGCCGTAGCCGGTGGTTTGCACGCGCGCCAGGCGGCCGTCGAGGAAATCATTGAGCTCGCGCCGCGCCACCCAGTAGAAGCCGCGGTTGCAGCTGATCCACAGGCGGTCCTGCTCGTCGGCGATGAAGACCTGGGCCAGGCCGTCCCACAGCCCGTCGCCGGGGCGCACGGTGCGGATCTGGCCGTCGCGCAGCCGGCTGATGCCCTCGCCATTGGTGCCGATCCAGAGCGTACCGTCGGCATCCTCGTGCAGGGCCAGGATCCAGTTCGAGGGCAGCCCATCCTGCCGCGTCAGGGTGCTGAAGCGACCGTTCTCGTAGCGCACCAGGCCGTCGCCGGTGGTGGCGAACCACAGCCGGCCTTTACGGTCTTCCAGCATGGCCACCACGCCCTCCTTGGGCGCGCCGGGTTCGTTCACGGCGACGAAGCCGCGGCCCTCCTGCCGCGCCAGCCCGCTGCGCGTACCCACCCAGAGCCGGCCCTGGTGGTCGCGCAGCAGGCTGCGTACATCCACATGCGGCAGGCCCTGGGCGGTGCCGAAGCGCTCGATGCGGCCGTTCTGCCAGCGCGCCAGGCCGGCGGTGTAGCTGCCCAGCCAGATGGCGCCGTCCTGGTCCTCGTACAGGGCCGACATCTCCAGCGTGGCCAGGCCCTCGCGCAGGCCCAGGGTCTGCACCCGGTCGCCCAGGATGCGGTTGACGCCGCCGCCGGCGGTGCTGACCCAGAGCGCGCCGTCGCGCGCCAGCAGCACGGCACGCACGTTGTCGGCGGCCAGGCCCTCGGGCTTGCCGACGACCGGGAAGCCGCGCTTGCGCAGCCGGTTCAGTCCGCCGTTCCAGCTGCCGGCCCACAGGCTGCCCTCGCGGTCGGCGTAGACGGTCCAGATCTGGTCGCCGCCCAGGCCGTTCTCGCTGTTCACGGTGCTGAAGCGGCCGTCGCGCCAGCGGCTCACGCCAGCGCCCCAGGTACCGATCCAGAGCGCGCCATCGTCGTCGCGCACCAGATAGGTCAGCTGCTCGGTGGGCAGGCCCTGGGCCACGCCATAGCGCTGCAGGCTGCCGTCGGCGTGCACGCGCACCAGGCCGGCGCCGGGCGTGGCGGCCCAGACGCCGCCTTCCGGGTCGGCCAGCAGGTGGCGCACCTCGATGTGCGGAAAGCCGGCCACCGGTTCGAACTGCGCCTGGCCCGGGCGCAGGCGGAACAGGCCGGCGCCGGTGCTGCCGATCCACAGCACGCCCTCGCGGTCGAACACCAGGGTGCGCAGGCGCTCGCCGGGCAGACCATCGGCGCTGCGGTAGACCCTGGGCTGCGGGCCCTGCCAATGCACCAGCCCGCCCTCGGTGGCGCCCCAGACGCTGCCGTCCGGCGCCTGGGCGAACGCCCAGACGCGTCGGCCGTTCAGAAGCGCGGGATCGATGGCCGGCCCCCACACGCCTTCGCGCAACCGAGCGGCGCCGCCGGCGTGGCCGACCCAGAGCGTGCCCGCGCGGTCTTCCAGCAGGCCGAAGATGGGGCGCCGGCCCAGCGCCGGCACCTTTTCAGGCTGCACCAGCTGGAAGCCGATGCCGTCAAAGCGCGCCAAGCCACTGCCGGTGCCCACCCACAGCGTGCCGTCGCGCGTCTGGTGCAGGGTCTGCACCGCGCTCACCGGCAGGCCTTGCTCGGCTTGCCAGCCGTCGATGCGGTACTGGCTGAGCACGGCGTCGCTGAGTTCGGGCGGCAACGCGCGTGCCGCGCCGTTCAGCATGGCCAGGCAGAGCAGCAGGGGGATGAGGAGGAGCAGGCGCATCGCGGTCAGGGATGCCCAGGTTAGCCGAGCCGACGCCACGGGCCCGGTCGGGGAAGCGCGGATCAGGGCTGCATCGCGTCGGCCAGCGCGTGCGCACCGCGCTGGCGCAGCATGGCCGCGCTGCCCTGCTGGTCACGCGCCTGCTCGTCCTGGCCGAGCTTGAACTTGCCCTCCAGGCGCTCGACCTGGAGCTCGATGCCGACGATGACGCGCTGCAGCTGCTCGATGAAGCCGGGCGCCGCGTCCTCCAGGCGCCAGGGCTTGGGCAGGGCGGCCTCGTGCTGCCGGGTCAGCTCATCCAGCAGCTCGCGCACCCAGCCGGCCTCGTCCACCGCGCGCAGGTGGCCATGCGCATGCACGGTGCTGTAGTTCCAGGTCGGCACCTGGCGTTCGGTCTCGGCCTTGCTGGGGTACCAGTTGGGCGAGATGTAGCCCTGCGGCCCCTGAAAGATCACCAGCACCGGCAGCGGGCCGGCCGCCAGCGCCTTCAGCAGCGGGTTCGCGCGGGCCACATGGCCGGCCAGCTGCAGGCCGGCGTGCTGGCGCAGCAGCCAGGGCAGGGGTGTGGCCTCCAGGGCGTCGGCCTGCTGCCACACCAGGGTGCCCAGCGGATGGGTGCGCAGCAGCTCGATGCAGGCGGCGTCGGACGGCGCGGCGAAGTGCGGGGGGATGTACATCAGGCGGTGGGTTCGGAGAGCACGACACGGTCACGGCCCTGCTGCTTGGCCTGGTACAGCGCCCGATCGGCGCGGGCCAGCAGGGCCTCGGGGCCGGCATCTTCGGGCGTGCCGCTGGCCACGCCAATCGACACGGTCATCTGCACCGGCGCGGCCTCGCCCTCGGGCACGAAGCCCAGCGGCGCGCGGCGCAGGCGCTCGGCCGTCTGGCGCGCCAGTTCGAGGCTGACGCCGGGCAGCACCACGCAGAACTCCTCACCACCTAGGCGGCCGATCAGGTCATAGGGCCGCAGCTGCTGGCGCAGGGTGGCGGCCAGATGGCAGAGCGCGGCATCGCCGATCGGGTGGCCCTGGCTGTCGTTGATCTGCTTGAAATGGTCGATGTCCACCATCAGCAGTGCCAAGCCCTGGCCGAGGCGCTGGTGGCGCCGCCATTCGCGCTGCAGCGCGGCGTCGAAGCCGCGCCGGTTCAGCAGGCCGGTCAGCGGGTCGGTGGCGGCCTGGGTCTCCAGCACATCGAGCAGGCGGCCGGCGTGCAGGCTCATGAAGCCGAAGGCCATCGCCATCACGCCCAGGCTGTTGAGCATGATGACGAAGATCTGCCCCTGGCTGACGTAGATCGACTGCTGCGAGACCCCGCCCTCGTGCAGCGTGACGCCGATCCGCAGCAGGCCCAGGAACACCTGCAGGAGGTGCACCCCCAGTGGCAGCGCCAGCACCGCCGCGCCGACGCGCCGGCGGTGATCCCACAGCAGCAGCGCGCTGGCGGCCGAGAGCAGGCAGAGCAGGGCGTTGAAGAACAGCACCCGCAGCGTGTACGAATCCCAGACGTAGGTCAGCAGCACATAGACGCCGGCGACGGCCAGGTAGCCGGCCAGGATCCAGGGCCAGGGCCGACGCACGCCAAAGAGGCGCGCATAGCCCGTCCAACTGAACACTTGATTCGAGAGCAGCAACAGATTGGCGACGATGACGCCCAGCCAGGCGGCTAGGCCCTCGCGCAGGCCGTAGAGGGCGAGGCCCAGGCACACCGCCACCAGGGCGGCGGCCCAGTCGCGCAGGTAGGCGCTGCGGTCGCGCCAGGCCAGCAGGCCGATGCCGACCGTCACGCCGGCCGTGGTCAGCGCGGCGAACAGCAGGACGGTCTGGAGGTGCAGCTGCACTTAATCCAACAACGGCGCGAGCGCGCGGCGGGCCGCCGCTTCATCCAACCCGCAGCGGCGCGCCCAGTCCTTCAGCTGGTCCTCGCCAATGCGGCCGACGTTGAAGTAGGCCGCCTCCGGGTGGGCCAGGTAGAAGCCGCTCACCGAGCTGGCCGGGTGCATGGCCATGGATTCGGTTAGGGTCAGGCCGAAGGCTTCGGCGTGCAGCACCCGCAGCAGGTCCTGCTTCACCAGGTGGTCCGGGCAGGCCGGGTAGCCGGGGGCGGGGCGGATGCCGTGGTACTGCTCGGCAATCAGGGCCTCGTTGCTGAGCTGTTCGTCCGGCGCGTAGGCCCAGAACTCGGTGCGCACGCGCTGGTGCAGGCGCTCGGCAAAGGCCTCGGCCAGGCGGTCGGCCAGGGCCTTGAGCAGGATGGCGGAGTAGTCGTCGTGGTGGGCCAGGAATTCGGCCTCCTTGGCCTCGACGCCATGCACCGTCACTGCGAACAGGCCGACATGGTCCTGTGCCTGGCCGTCGCGCAGCGGGGCCACGAAGTCGGCCAGGCAGCGGTTCGGGCGGCGCTGGCCGTCCACCACCGGGCGCTCGGTCTGCATGCGCAGGCCCCGCCAGCACATCAGCGGCGTGCCATGGGCGTCGAAGACGGCGATGTCGTCGTCTTCCACCTGGCCGGCGGGCAGCAGGGCGAAGGCGCCATCGGCGCGCAGCCAGCGGCCGGCCACCAGCTGGTTCAGCATGGCTTGGGCATCCGCAAACACCTTGCGCGCCTGCTCGCCCACCACTTCATCTTGCAGGATGGCCGGGTAGGGGCCGGCCAGGTCCCAGGTCTGGAAGAAGGGGCCCCAGTCGATGCAGGCCACGAGCTCCTGCAGCGGGTAGTTCTCCAGCCGGCGCACGCCCACGAAGCGCGGCACCGGCAGGCTGCGGAAGTCCACCAGGGCCTTGTTGGCGCGCGCCGCCTGCAGGCTCACCAGCGGGGTCTGCTTCTTGTTGGCGTGCAGATCGCGCACCTTGCGGTAGTCCGCCTGGATCTCGGCCAGGTAAGCCCCACGCCGCTCGGGGCTCAGCAGTTCCGAGCACACCGACACCGAACGCGAGGCATCGGGCACATAGACCACCGGGCCTTCGTACTTGGGCGCGATCTTGACCGCGGTGTGCACGCGGCTGGTGGTGGCGCCGCCGATCAAGAGCGGAATGCCGGCATCGCGGAAATGCGGGTCGCTCTGCATCTCGGCGGCGACATGCTGCATCTCCTCCAGGCTCGGGGTGATCAGGCCGGACAGGCCAATGATGTCCGCCCCTTCCGCCTTGGCGCGCGCCAGGATCTCATGGGCCGGCACCATCACGCCCATGTTGATGACCTCGTAGTTGTTGCACTGCAAGACCACGGTGACGATGTTCTTGCCGATGTCGTGCACATCGCCCTTCACCGTGGCGATGACGATCTTGCCCTTGGCGCGCACGTCGGCGCCGGCCGCTTCGAGCTGGCGCTTTTCTTCTTCGATGTAGGGGATCAGGTGGGCGACGGCGGACTTCATCACGCGCGCGCTCTTCACCACCTGGGGCAAGAACATCTTGCCGGCGCCGAACAGATCGCCCACCACGTTCATGCCGGCCATCAACGGGCCTTCGATGACGTGCAGCGGGCGCCCGCCGCCCGCCTTGATGGCTTGCCAGGCTTCCTCGGTGTCTTCGGTGATGAAGTCGGTGATGCCGTGCACCAGCGCGTGCTTGAGGCGCTCGTTCACATCGCCGCTGCGCCAGGCCAGCTTGGCCGAATCGTCCTTGGCGGCGCCCTTGACGGCGTCGGCCACCTCCAGCAGGCGCTCGGTGGCGTCGGGGCGGCGGTTCAGCACCACATCCTCCACGCGCTCGCGCAGGTCGGCGGGGATCTCGTCGTACACGCCGATCATGCCGGCGTTGACGATGCCCATGTCCATGCCGGCCTGGATGGCGTGGTACAGGAACACGGTGTGGATGGCCTCGCGCACCGGCTCGTTGCCGCGGAAGCTGAACGAGACGTTCGAGACGCCGCCGCTGACCTTGGCGCCGGGCAGGTTCTGCTTGATCCAGCGCGTCGCCTCGATGAAGTCCACCGCGTAGTTGGCGTGCTCCTCGATGCCGGTGGCGATGGCGAAGATGTTGGGGTCGAAGATGATGTCTTCGGGCGGGAAGCCGATGCCCACGAGCAGGTCGTAGGCGCGCTGGCAGATGTCCTTGCGGCGCTGCAGGGTGTCGGCCTGGCCCTGTTCGTCGAAGGCCATCACCACCGCGGCGGCGCCGTAGCGCTTGACCAGCTTGGCCTGGCGCAGGAACTCGGCCTCGCCTTCCTTCAGCGAGATCGAGTTGACGATGCCCTTGCCCTGCAGGCAGCGCAGGCCGGCTTCGATGACGCTCCATTTGCTGGAGTCCACCATCACTGGCACGCGCGCCACATCGGGTTCGCTGGCCAGAAGGTTCAGGAAGCGCACCATCGCCGCCTGGCTGTCCAGCATCGCCTCGTCCATGTTGACGTCGATGATCTGCGCGCCGTTCTCGACCTGCTGGCGCGCCACGGCCACGGCTTCTTCGTACTGGCCGGCCAGGATCAGGCGGGCGAAGGCCTTGGATCCGGTGACGTTGGTGCGTTCGCCCACATTGACGAACAGGCTGCCCATGCCGATGGTCATGGGTTCAAGGCCGGACAGCTTCAGGGGCGGAGGAGTCATTGACGGGGATCCAGGTGGCGCGACAAAGCGCGCCAAAAGCGAAGAAATGCGCGGGAAAAGCCTGACGGATTCTAGGAACCCCCCTCTCCAGCCCGGCCAAGCCATGCCGACAATCGAAGGGTGGATCTCGTCCGACTGCCCCCCAATGCCCTTAAGCCCGGCCAGCGCCTGAGTTTTTCGCTGCGCGACGCCGACGGCAAGCTGCTGTTCTCGGCCGGCACCGTGCTGCCCGGTAGTGAGGTGGTGCGCGAACTGCTGGCGCGCGGCGCCTACACCCAGGTACACGAGACCGAGGCCTACCAGCGCGAGATGACGGCCAAGGCCAACACCTTGCTGCACCAGAACGCCTCGCTGCGCGAGATCGCTCGCGTGGCGCCCGACTTCCAGCACGAGCGCCAGCGCACCGCCGTGGTCACGAGCGACTACGCGCAGTGGCTGGACCTGCAGCTGCGCGTGCACAACCTGCTCAAGGACCCGAAGGCCGAGGATTTCCTGACCCGCTTCGAGGCCCTGCACCGCGAGGCCCTGGAGCGCCTGGAACGCCACCCCGACCAGACCCTGCTGCTGCTGGTGCACGACGCCAGCCAGGAGCTGGCCCAGTACACCGCCCGTCACGCCCTGCTCTGCACCGTGCTGTGCCAGCTGGCGGCCGAGCGCATGGACTGGCCGATGGAGATGATCGGCGCGCTCACGCGCGCGGCCCTTTCGATGAACCTGGCCCTGGGCCTGCTGCAGGACCGCCTGGCCCAGCAGCGCGAAGGCCTGAGCCCCGAGCAGGCGCGCCAGCTCGCCGGCCATGGCGACCGGGCTGCGGCGCTGCTGCAGAGCATGGGCGTGAGCGACCCGAACTGGCTGAACACCGTGCGCCTGCACCACGACACCGGCCCCGGCCCGCTGGCCGAGCGCGCCTGGCCCGAGCGCTTGGCGCGGCTGCTGCAGCGCATCGACGTGTTCGCCGCGCGCCTGTCGCCGCGCATCGCGCGCAAGGCCCAGGCCGGCGCCCAGGCCTCGCGCGCCATCTTTCTGGACGAACGCAAGCAGCAGGACGAGGCCGGTGCGGCGCTCATCAAGGCGGTCGGCCTCTACCCGCCGGGCACCCTGGTGCGCCTGGCCAATGGCGAGGAGGGCGTGGTCATCAAGCGCGGCGCCTCGGCCACCGAGCCCCTGGTGGCCGCACTCATCGGCAAGAGCGGCAACCCGCTGACCGAGCCGGTGCCGCGCGACACCCGGCTGGCCAGCCAGGCCATCAGCCAGAGCCTGGCCCCGCATGAACTGCGACTGCGCCTGTCGATTGAGAAGCTGATGCGCCTGGCGGTATGAGGCGCCGGGCCTGGGTGGTGCTGCTGGGCCTGCTGGCCCAGCTTCCGGCGCAGGCACGCGAGACCTGGCGTTTGGCCACGGCCGAGCTGCCGCCCGCCATCACCACCAAGCGGGCCGACAACGGCTACTACGCCGTGCTGGTGCGCCGCGTGCTGCAGGAGCTGGATGTCGATGCCCAGCTGCACTTCCTGCCGCCGGACCGGGCGATCCAGGAAACCATGGCCGGCCGCTACACGGCGGTCTTTCCGCTCTCGCGCACGCCCGAGCGCGAGCGCGAGCTGATCCCCAGCGAGCCGATCTTTCACGTCAGGGTGCGCGTGTTCGTGCGCCGCGATGACCCCTGGTCCGGCGGCGGGCTGGAGGCCATGCGCGGCCATCCGCTGTGCAACATCCAGGGCTCCAAGCTCTATCCGGAACTCGATGCGGCGCTGGCAGCGGGTTGGCTGCAGATGCAGCGCGTGCCCGAGATCGGCGCCTGCTTCCGCATGCTGGCGTTGGGACGGGTGCGCTTCGTGGTGACGGGCGAGAACACCGGTTTCGAGGGCATGGCCGCGGTGCCCGACGGCGCGCGCAAGTTCCGCATGGCGGCCGAGCAGCTGGCGCTGCAACCGGTGTTCCTGATGTTCTCGCGCCAGGTGAAGGGCAATGTGCAACGCGCCGAGGCCTTCAACCAGGCGCTGCGCCGGCTGCGTGCCGAGGGCGTGATGCACAAGCTGGAGCATCAGGTGCTGCCCCAGGGCTACGGCTACCGGCCTTGACGCACACTGTGGCCCATGTGCCGCTTGCTGGCGTTCGCCTTCCTGCTGCTGGGCGGTGCCGCATGGGCCCAGCCGGCGGTGCTGCGCATGGTCAGCAACGAGTTCCCGCCCTATGTGGGCAAGGATCTGCCGCAGCAGGGCTTTTATGCCGCCCTGGTGCGCCAGGTGCTGGCCGAGCAGGGCCTGCAGCTGGAGCTGCAGTTCCAGCCCCCGGCGCGCGCCCATGCCTCGGCGGCGGCCGGCCAGGTGGATGCCGCCTTCCCGATGCTGCGCACGCCCGAACGCGAGCGCGAGTTCCTGTTTTCTGAGCCCCTGCTGCTGGTGCGCTCCTACTTGTTCGTGCGCGCCGACAGTCCCATCAGCGGCCTGGCCGACCTGCCCGGCCGGCGCAGCTGCCATCTGCAAGATTCCAACCAGCCCGAGCCCGTGCAGCGCCTGGTGGAGGGCGGTAGCGTCAAGGTCGAGCGTGTGGCGCAGATGGCCCAGTGCTTTGAGATGCTGACGCGCGGCCGCGTCGACTTCGTGGCTCTGAGCGACTACGGCGGCTGGGCGGCGGCTCGCCAGGCCACGGCCGGGCCGGAGGGCTTCAAGCGTGTGGGGGCACCACTCTCGCTCGGCCTGCTGCACCTCGTATGGCCGCGCGCCGAGCCGCGCTCGGCCGAGCGTGCCGCGGCCTTCAACAAGGCCTTGACCGAGCTGCGCCGCCGCGGCGTGGTGGCGCAGCTGGAACGTGAACTGCTGCCCGCGCTGCCCGAGCCCGAGGCTCAGGCAGCGAGCAGGGCGCTGAACAGCCCGGCCGGGCGCGGACGGTAGCGGCCCACTTCGGCGGCGATGGCCGCCACATGTCCGGGCGTGGTGCCGCAGCAGCCGCCGGCGATGTTCAGCAGGCCGCGCGCGGCGAACTCGCCCACCAGCCGGCCGGTGATCTCGGGGGTTTCGTCAAAGCCGGTGTCGCTCATCGGGTTGGGCAGGCCGGCATTGGGGTAGCAGCTGATCGGCGTGTCGCCCGCGGCCAGGGCCAGCTCCTCCAGATAGGGCCGCATCAGGCTGGCACCCAGGGCGCAGTTCAGGCCCACGGCGATCGGGTGCGCGTGGCGCACCGAGTGCCAGAACGCCGTCACCGTCTGGCCGCTGAGGATGCGGCCCGAGGCGTCCGTCACCGTGCCCGAAATGATGACGGGCAGGCGCTCGCCCGTGTCCTCCATCAGCTCGTCCAACGCGAACAGCGCGGCCTTGGCATTCAGGGTGTCAAAGATGGTCTCGACCAGGAACAGGTCGCAGCCGCCGTCCAGCAGGCCCTTGGCCTGCTCGTAATAGGCGGCGCGCAGCTGTTCAAAGTCGATGTTGCGGGCGCCGGGGTCGTTCACATCGGGGCTGATGGATGCGGTGCGCGGCGTCGGGCCCAGGGCGCCGGCGGCGAAGCGCGGTTTGTCCGGCGTGGAGTACTTGTCGCAGGCGGCGCGTGCCAGGCGGGCGGCGGCCACATTCATCTCGTAGGCCAGCGGCGCCAGGTCGTAATCCTCCTGCGCCACCGAGGTGGCACCGAAGGTATTGGTCTCGATGATGTCGGCGCCGGCGGCCAAGTACTGCTCGTGGATTTCGCTGATGACCTCGGGGCGGGTGAACTGCAGCAGCTCGTTGTTGCCCTTCAGGTCCTTGCCATGGTCGGCGAAGCGCGTGCCGCGGTAATCGGCCTCGGTCAGCTTGTAGCGCTGGATCATGGTGCCCATGGCGCCGTCCAGCACCAGGATGCGCTCTTGCATCAGTTCGGGCAGGCGGGCGGCACGGGTGTAGGCGATCGGTTTCATGCCGCGATTGTCGCGGCCGCTCTCAAAGCAGGCCCAGCCAGGGGTCTCGTGTCTGGGAAACCCCGACGATCAGTCCCATGCAGAGTAGCGCCCCCAGGTAGCAGGCCACGCGCAGCTCTAGCGCCCGGTTCGGGTTGAAGGCCAGCGCACCCAGCAGCGCATAGATCGGCAGCAGCACCAGCTTGGCCATCAGCCAGCCATGGTGCACGGGGCTGATGTTGAGCAGGCCCCACAGGCTCAGGCCGGTGACGGTGAGCAGGATGTCCACGCCGCCATTGATGGTGCGCAGCCGGCTGTCCAGCGGCCAGCGCGCGCCCAGCAGCAGGCCCAGGCCGCGCACCGCGATCATGGCCATGCTCACCACCGCCAGCAGCAGGTGCAGCTCCTGGATCTGCGGGTAGTCGTAGGGCATGGCCGGCGGCGGCCGCGCTTAGCGGCCACAAAGCGTGTACCGGGTCTGAAAGTACTTCAGCCTTTTTGCTTCAGCAAGGCCTCGCAGGTGCTGCGCTGCGCGTCGGCCGTGTCCAACTTGGCGCACACCCCACCCAGCTGGGCCTGCAGGCGCTGCAGCACTGGGGCGTTGGCGCCCTTGGCCCAGGGCACCAGCTGGTCGCTGACCTTCTGCAGCGAGCGTGCACTGCGCTCGTAGAAGGCGCCCTTGTCCTTTTCGGCCTCGGCGATCAGCTGGGCGGCGAGCTTCTCGATGCGCGCCGTGTCCTGCGGGCTGAGCTTCACCAGGTTCTCGAAATAGGTCGAGCCCCACTGCAGGCGCGTGGCCGGGCCCTCGCTCTTGTTGAAGGCCTGCTCGTACCAGCTCAGCGCCTCGTCCTTGCGGCCGGTCTTGCGGGCGTTCGCGCCCAACTGGTTCATCAGGTAGTAGGGCGAGTGGCTCTTGGCCAGGTTGGCCTTGAGCATGGCATCGCTCTCGGCCCACAGGCCGGCCAGGCCCAGCACATGGCCCACGGCCGTCATCACCGCCTGGCGCTCGTAGCCGTCCTTGATCTCGCGGTCCATCAGGTTGGACAGGCCGCGCACCTCGTTCAGCAGGGCGGCGTCCAGCTTGGGGTAGACCTCGCCCTCGGGCAGGTCGATGCGGGCCAGCTGCACGCGAGCGATCAGGCAGTTCACGCGGTCGGCGCGCGAGAGCTGCGCATCGGCCTGCTGCGCCGCCAGGGCCTGGTTCAGCTGGGCCACCAGCGCGCTGCGCGCGGCGCCGGGCTGCGGCTGCAGGGCGCGCACCAGGTCGTCGGCGAAGTTGCTCAGCACGTCCAGGTGGGTGCGCACCTGCTTGGCGTCCTTCAGCACGCTGGCCAGCAGTTCGGCGTCGCCCTTGGCGGGTGCGGCGCCGGCGCCCAGGGCCTTGAGGCTCAGGCGGGTGCGGGCATCGGCCGGCACGCCCTTGGCGGTGGCCAGGCGCTGCAGCAGGGCGCCGCGCTCCTTGGCCGGCACCAGCTGCTGTTCGTCAGTGTCCCAGCTGTAGTAGCTCAGCAGCTGCCACTCGCCGGCCTTGAGCGCCTTGCCGGCGCGGGCCTCGGCCAGCACGGTCTTCATGGGTCGGCCGCCCGACAGACCCATCTGCAGCAGCTTGACGACGCGCTCGGCGTCGGCCTCGCCGGGCAGGCGCGTCAGCTCCTGGCCATTCGGGCTGAAGAGGATCAGCGTGGGGTAGCCGCGCACCTTGAAGCGGGTACCGAGCTTCTGCGCGCCCGGCAGGTCGCCGTCGATCTGCACCGGCACCACGGCACGGCTCTGTTCGATGAAGTCGGCGCGGTTGAACAGCGTGGCCTTGAGCTGGTTGCAGGGCGGGCACCACTTGGCGCCCCAGTACAGCAGCACCGGCTTGTTCTCACCCTTGGCCGCGGCAAAGGCGGCCTCGATGTCGCTGTCCTGCGCCGCCGCGCGCCAGGCGATGCCGGGCGGCATGTCCACGGCAGCCTGGGCGGCGGCACCGAGGGCCAGGGTCACAGACAGGGCGAGGGCGCGAAGGACGGGACGCATGAAGCAGGCTCCGGAAGTCAAGCCTGCGATTGTCGGCCGCCTGCCCCGGTGCTGTCTGTGCAGGGTTGCGCGGGTGCCGGAAGTCAGCGGCGGAACAGCCAGCTGCCATCCGGCTGGCGCACCACCTCGTGGCTGGACTTGGCCACTTCGCCGCTGTCCGCAGCCTTGTAGGCCACCTCGAACTGGAGGGCGTTGTCGGCTGGCATGGTCCAGCCCTGCACGCGCAGCACGTCCAGGCATTGGTTGCTGTCGTGGTACTTCATCTTGGGCATGGGCGCCTGAATCACCTTGGTCCGAAAGCTCACGCCCGCTGCAGCAAACTCATCCAGCGTGCTCACGGCACTGAAGGTGCTGATGCAGGCCATGCGCTCCACGAACTGCGCAAGGGTGGGCAGCAGGGCGGGCAGGGCCTCGCTCAGGCGCTCCGGGTGAGGGCCCTTGCGCAGCGCGGTGGCGATCTGCTCCGCCTGCGAGGGCGAGAGCATGGCGACGCCCTGGATGCGGGGCCGGGCGGGCGGCGGCGCCGGGTTGGCGGGCATGGCCGCAGCGGTCGGTGTTGGTGTGGGGCTCGCGCCGTCGCCCGCTGCGCCGGCTGCAATGGTCTTGCAGAGATGGTCTTTCAGCGTCTCGGTGCTGAAGATCATCAAGGGGCTGGTGACGAAGCTGGTGTTCACCTGGCTGCCGTTGCCCTGTGCCGTGACGGCGACGTTCAGGGGCAGGCGCTTGCCCTGCGCCAGCATGGCGGACTGCGCCGCCTCGATCAGTCCTGCGCCGGGGTTCTGGCTCAGCACGGTGAACCCGCTCAGGGACAGGAAGCGCGCGATGCGAGGCAGGGCGTCGGTGGGCGCCACGCCTTCGAGCATCCCGTGGGTGGTGTGGGTCTTGCCGGAGAGGGCTGAGCCCTTCACCGCGTAGTTGCGCAGGCATTCGTCCGACTGTGCGGCCTGCGAGGCCAGCGCGGGCCCGAGTGCGGCGAGCGTGGTGAACAGTACGGCCAGATTCTTCGGTTGGGCCATGGTGCAAAAGGGGCAGTGGAAAGGGGCCCGATGCTCTGGCCGGAATCCGCCGCCGTGCCCACCAGTGTGTGAGCAGGTGTTGCTACGCCACCCGACTGCGGGGGCGAGCGCCCCCTTCAGCGGCGGAACAGGCCCAGCCGCTCCTGCGCCGCCGCCTCGCTCTTGCGCGCCACGGTGCCGCAGACGAGGTCACAGAGCTGGTAGATCCCCGCATCCGCCACGCAGTAATACGCACTCGTGCCGCGGCTCTCACGCCGGACCAGGCCGCGCTGCTGCAGCAGGCTCAGGTGGCGGGAGACGTTGGCCGTGGTCATGCCGGTCTGTTCGGCCAGATCGCCCACGCGCTGTTCGCCATTGCGCAGCAGGTTCAGCAGGCGCAGGCGGTTGGGTTCGGCCAGGGCCTGGAAGAAGGAGGCCACCTCGTCCAGGGCGGGGTCGGGCAGTTCGTGCATCGAGGGCGCGGTGGCGGGCATGGGCATTCCTGACGGGTTCACGGGCCGCATTCTGTACGTTATTGACTATTTGAGCAAATGCGTAAATACTTAAGCCCGAGACAGACAGCCACCCCTGCCGCGCCATGAAACCCACCCTGCTTCGCGCCCTGCTCCCCCTGGCCCTGACGCTGCCGCTGGCGGCCGCGCAGGCGTCCGAGCCCTACCGCACCCTGACCCTGCAAGCCGGCAACCAGGCCGGCCTGCGCGGCTTCGAGGGCGTGGTGGAGGCGCAGCGCCAGACCGTGCTGGCCGCGCAGGTGCCGGGCGCCATCGTCGAGATCGCCGTCAAGGTGGGCGACCGCGTCAAGGCCGGCCAGCTGCTGATCCGCCTGGATGCGCGGGCCGCCGAGCAGGGCGCCCAGGCGAGCGCCGCGCAGGCCCAGGCCGTCAAGGCCCAGCTCGCCCTGGCGCAGCGCGACTTCGAGCGCCAGCAGCAGCTGCGCGCGCAGGGCTTCATCAGCCAGGGCGCGCTGGACCAGGCCGAGGCGCAGTTCAAGGCCAGCAGCGCGCAGCTGCAGGCCCAGGCCGCCGCGCTGGAAGCGGCCCGCACGCAAACCGGTTTCCACCGCGTGACGGCGCCGTACGACGGCGTGGTGGCCGAAGTGCCGGTGTCGCTGGGCGACATGGCCATGCCCGGTCGCGCGCTGGTGACGGTGTTCGACCCGCGCGCCCTGCGCGTGACGGCCAGCGTGCCGCAGCAGCTGCGCCTGCCGGACGCGGCCGCGCTGCAGGTCGAGATCCCCGCGCTGGGCCAGCGCCTGAACCCGACCCGCGTGCAACGCCTGCCGCTGGCCGATGCCGGCTCGCAGACCCAAGCCGTGCGCCTGGAACTTCCTGAATCCGCCGCCCAGCCCGGCCAGTTCGCGCGCCTGTGGGTGCCGCAGGAACAGGCCGCCGCGCCCACCCGTCTGTGGGTGCCGCAGGCGGCGCTGGTGCGCCGCGCCGAGCTGCGCGCTGTCTACGTGCTGGACCCCAAGGGCCAGCCGCAGCTGCGCCAGCTGCGCCTGGGCCCGGTGCAGGGCGATCAGGTGGAGGTGCTGGCGGGCTTGAGCGCCGGTGAGCGTGTGGTGTTGGAGCCGCAGCGCGCGGCCAAGGGAGCCAAGTGATGAGCAAGCTGGGCGTGTCCGGCCGCATCGCGGCCTTCTTCCAGAGCGCGCAGATCACCCCGCTGCTGGCGATCGTCGCGCTGCTGCTCGGTGTCTTCGCCGTGGCGGTGACGCCGCGCGAGGAGGAGCCGCAGATCAACGTCACCATGGCCAATGTGATGGTGGCGCTGCCCGGCGCGGCTGTGGCGGATGTCGAATCGCTGCTGGCGGTGCCGGGTGAGCAGGTGCTCTCGCGCATGCCCGGTGTCGAGCATGTGATGTCCGTTTCGCGCCCCGGCATGGCCGTCATCACCGTGCAATTCAAGGTGGGGGTGCCGCGCACCGAAGCCCTGGTGCGCCTGCACGACACCATTCAGAGCAATGCCGACTGGCTGCCGCCGGGCCTGGGCGCCTCGCCCCCGCTGGTCAAGCCCCTGGGCATCGACGACGTGCCCATCGTCAGCTTCACATTGTTCAGCCGCGACCCGAACTTCGGCCGCTACGACCTGGAGCGCGTGGCGCACAGCCTGGAGGCCGAGCTCAAGCGCGTGCCTGGCACGCGCGACATCACGACGATTGGCGGCCCCGGCCGCGCCATCAAGGTGGAAGTGGACCCGGCCAAGCTGAACCGCGTCGGCTTCAGCTTGAGCGAGCTGCGCCAGGCCCTGCAGGCTGCCCACCAGGGCGCGCAGGTGGGCGAGCGCGTGCTCGGCAACCAGACCATCCAGCTCGAAGCCGGCCCCTTCCTGCGCGATGCCCGCGAGGTGGAAGAGCTGGTGGTGGGTGTGCATAACGCTAAGCCGGTGCAGCTGCGCGATCTGGCCCAGGTGAGCGACGGCCCGCTGCCCGAGACCCGCCTGGTGTGGCACCGCGTGGACGGCCAGGACTTCCCGGCCCTGACCCTGGCGGTGACCAAGAAGGCCGGCGAGAACGCCATCGACGTGGCGCGCGCCCTGAGCGCCCGCGTGACCGAGCTGCGCGGCACCGTGCTGCCGGCCCAGGTGGACCTGGAAGAGACGCGCAACTACGGCAGCACCGCCAACGACAAGGCGAACCAGCTGATCCAGAAACTGCTCTTCGCCACCGCCTCGGTGGTCGCCCTGGTGTTCTTCGCGCTGGGGAAGCGCGAGGCCGCCATCGTCGGCGCCGCAGTCATCCTCACGCTCACCGTCACCCTGTTCGCCTCCTGGGCCTGGGGCTTCACGCTGAACCGGGTGTCGCTGTTCGCGCTGATCTTCTCCATCGGCATCCTGGTGGACGACGCCATCGTGGTGGTGGAAAACATCCACCGCCACCAGCAGCTGTTCCCGGGCAAATCCCTGCGCGAACTGATCCCCGGCGCGGTGGACGAAGTGGGCGGCCCCACCATCCTGGCCACGCTCACGGTCATCGCCGCCCTGCTGCCGATGGCCTTCGTCTCCGGCCTGATGGGCCCCTACATGGCGCCCATCCCCATCAACGCCAGCATGGGCATGCTGCTGTCGCTGGCCATCGCCTTCGTCGTCACGCCCTGGCTGGCGCGCCTCTTGATGAAGGCCGTGCCGGCCGGTGCGGGCCACGACCCCGAGGCCCTGCATGGTCTGTCCAAATGGCTGGCGCCGCGCTTCGAGCGCCTGTTCGGCCCGCTGCTGCACGCGCAGCGCGGCGGCCGCAACCGCAAGCTGCTGGGCCTGGGGGTGGCGGGCTTGATTGCCCTGTCCGTCGCCCTGCCGGCCGTGGGCCTGGTGATGCTGAAGATGCTGCCCTTCGACAACAAGTCGGAGCTGCAGGTCGTCGTCGACATGCCAGCCGGCGCGCCGCTGGAACAGACGGCGGCCACCCTGCAGGCCCTGGGAGCCTGGCTGGACGAGCAGCCCGAGGTGCGCCATTTGCAGGCCTATGCCGGCGCTTCAGCGCCCATCAACTTCAACGGCCTGGTGCGCCAGTACTTCCTGCGCGCCGACCCGCACCAAGGCGACCTGGCCGTGACCCTGCTGCCCAAAGGCCAGCGCAAGGAGCAAAGCCATGCCATTGCCACCCGCTGGCGCCCGGAACTGCAGAAGATCGGCCAGCGCTTTGGCGCCAATGTGAAGGTGGTGGAAGTGCCGCCCGGCCCGCCGGTGCTCGCGCCCATCGTGGCCGAGATCTACGGCCCCGAGGCCAGCGGCCGCGCCCAAGTGGCGGCCGCTGTGCGCAAGGTGTTGAGCGGCCAAGAGGGCGTGGTGGACGTGGACGATTCCGGCATCGCCGCCGCCCCGCGCCAGCTGCTGCAGGTGGACCGCCGCAAGACCATGGGCCTGGGGGTGGCCCCCGCCCAGGTGGTGGCCACGCTGCGCGCGGCGCAGAGCGGCGACGCGGCGATCTGGCTGCACGACGGCTCGCACCGCGCCGTGCCCGCCACGCTGATGCTGCCGCCCGAGCGCGCCGGCGACCTGGACGCCCTGCTGTCGCTCGGCGTCAAGTCGGCCAGCGGCGCGCTCATTCCGCTGCGCGAGGTGGTGACGGTGCAGGACGCGCAGCGCGAGCAGCCGATCTACCGCAAGGACGGCCTGGCCGTGCACTACGTGGTGGCCGACATGGCCGGCCGCATCGACAGCCCGCTCTACGGTCTGTTCAGCGCGCGCTCGGCCCTGCAGCAGATCGAGACCCCGGACGGCGGCCGCCTGCAGGAGTTCTTCATCCGCCAGCCCTCCGACCCCTACCGCGGCTACAGCCTGAAGTGGGACGGCGAGTGGCAGATCACCTACGAGACCTTCCGCGACATGGGCCTGGCCTACGCCGTCGGCCTGGTGCTGATCTACCTGCTGGTGGTGGCGCAGTTCGGCAGCTACCTGACGCCGCTGATCATCATGGCGCCCATCCCGCTCACGGTCATCGGCGTGATGCCTGGCCATGCCCTGTTGCATGCGCCGTTCACGGCCACCAGCATGATCGGCATGATTGCCCTGGCCGGCATCATCGTGCGCAACTCCATCCTGCTGGTGGACTTCATCAACCTGCAGGTGCGCACCGGCATGGCCTTCGAGACCGCCATTCAGCGCTCGGCCATCACCCGCGCCCAGCCCATCCTGCTCACCGGCCTGGCGGCCATGCTGGGCGCCTTCTTCATCCTCGACGACCCCATCTTCAACGGCCTGGCCATCAGCCTGATCTTCGGCATTGCCGTGTCGACGGTGCTGACCCTGGTCGTCATTCCGGTTCTCTACTACGTGGCCTATCGCCACCGCCTGCACCTCTTGAAAGGAGAGTGACCATGAGCTCTTGGCAAATCGTCCGTGTCGTCGCCGGCAGCTTCATCCTGCTGTCCCTGCTGCTCGGCATCCCCGGCAGCCCCGTCTTCCACTCACAGTGGTGGCTGGCCTTCACCGCCTTCGTGGGTGTGAACCTGCTGCAGTCCGGCCTGACGCGCTGGTGCCTGATGGAAAGCATCCTGCGCAAGTTCGGCATCAAGGGCGGGTGCTGAGCCGGCGGCCGAGCCGCCGTGCGCCTGCACCTTCCTGAAGGAGTTCGCCATGCATCTCGTCTGTTCCCAATGTGGCGCGGTCAACCGCGTGCCCGAGGAGCGCCTGGGTGACGGCCCGGTCTGTGCCAAGTGCAAGACCGAGCTGGCGCCCGCGCACCCGGTGGCGCTGAGTGACGCGCGCTTCTTCGACTACATCGCCAAGACCGAGCAGCCGGTGCTGGTGGACTTCTGGGCCGAGTGGTGCGGGCCCTGCCATGCCATGGCGCCGCACTTCGAGGCCGCCGCCGCGGCGCTACCCGGCGTGCGCTTTGCCAAGGTGGAAACCGACAGCAACCCGCAGGCCAGCGTGAGGAACCGCATCCGCTCCATCCCCACCCTGGTGCTCTACCGCGGCGGCGAGGAGATTGCCCGGCGCAGCGGCGCCATGCCGGCGGCGGAGCTGCAGCGCTGGGTGCAGGGCGCGCTTTCGGCGGGATGATGGCGGGCATGTCCGCACCGCCCTACCTCCTCGAGTCCTTCCACGACCCCGCCACCGGCACCGTCAGCCACCTGCTGGCCTGCCCGCGCACGCGCCGCGCCGCGCTGATCGACCCGGTGCTGGACTTCCAGGCCAACAGCGGCAAGCTGCACCCCACCAGCGCCCAGCGCCTGGTGGAGCGCGTGCGCGCGCTGGACCTGCAGGTGGACTGGCTGCTCGAAACCCATGCCCATGCCGACCACCTCAGCGCGGCGGTGTGGCTGCAGCGCCAGTTGGGGGGGCGCATCGCCATCGGCGCCGGCATCGACGCGGTGCAGGCCCACTTCCAACCCCTGCTGGACCTGACCGCGCCCTGCGACGCCGGGGCCTTTGACCAGCTCTTTGCCGAGGGCGACCGCGTGCCGCTGGGCGAGCTGAGCCTGCAGGTGCTGCACACCCCCGGCCACACGCCGGCCTGCATCAGCTACTACCTGCCTGGCACGCCCGAGGCCCCTGGTTGCGTGTTTGTGGGCGACACCCTGTTCAGCCCCGACTACGGCTGCGCCCGCGCCGACTTCCCCGGCGGCGACGCGGTGCAGCTCTACCGCTCCATCCAGCGCCTGCTTGCCCTGCCGGATGCCACGCGCGTGATGCTTTGCCACGACTACCCGCCCGCCGGCCGCGCACCCTGCCTGGAAACCACGGTGGCGGTGCAGCGCGCCAGCAATGTGCAGGTGGGCGGCGGGGTGTCGGAGGCCGACTTCGTGGCGCGCCGCCAGGCGCGCGACCGCCAGCTCGCCGTACCCGCCCTGCTCTGGCCCTCGCTGCAGGTGAACCTGCGCGGCGGCCGCCTGCCCGAGCCGGATGCCCAGGGCCGGCGCTTTCTGAGGATCCCGCTGGGCCTGCCCGAATGAAGGGGCTGGACCTCGGCCGCCCGACGCTCGACGACGCGCTGGCCGGCCTGCTGGTCAGCGCCTTGCTGCTGCCGCAGAGCCTGGCCTACGCCCTGCTGGCCGGCCTGCCGCCGCTGGCCGGGGTGATGGCCAGCCTGCTGCCGCTGCTGGCCTACGCACTGATCGGCAGCTCCACCACCTTGGCCGTCGGCCCGGTGGCGGTGCTGGCGCTGATGATTGGCGAGGCCGTCGGCCGCCTGGGCCCGGCCCATGGCGTGGGGCCGATGACGGTGGCCCTGGTGCTGGCTGCCGAGGTCGGCCTGCTGCTGCTGCTGACGGCGCTGCTGCGCCTGGACGCACTGGGTGCGCTGCTTTCCAGTCCGGTGATGCAGGGTTTCGTCAGCGGCTCGGCCCTGGCCATCGCCTACGGTCAACTGGTGCCGCTGCTCGGCCTGCAGTGGGCCCCGTCATCGCCCTGGCCGCAGCTGGACGCCCTGACGGCCGGCTTCGGACTGGCCGCCCTGCTGCTGCTGGTGCTGGCGCGCCAGTTCGGCGCGGGCGCCCTGCGCGCCCTGGGTCTGGCGCCGGCGCGCGCCCAGATGCTGGCGCGCATGGTGCCGCTGCTGCTGGTGGGCCTGGCCATCGCTGCCGTGGCCTGGCTGCAAGGGCGCGGCCAGGCCGGCGCACTGCCGCTAGCCGGGCGGATTGCGCTGGACGAGGTGCACGGCCCGGCCTCCTTGGCGGCGGCGCCGCTGGCGCTGTGGCGCGCGGCCCTGCCCACGGCCCTGATGGTGGCGCTGGTCGGCTATGTGTCCAGCCTGGGCGTGGCCCAAGGCCTGGGCGCTCGGCGGCAGGAGCGGGTGCTGCCGCGCCGCGAGCTGCTCGGCCTGGCAGCGGCCAATGGCGTGGCGGCGCTGAGCGGCGGCATGCCGATCGCCGGCAGCTTCTCGCGCAGCGGCCTGGTGGCCGAGGCCGGGGCGCGCACACGCTGGACGGGCATCTTCATGGCCCTGGCCTTCGCGTTCTGGATCAGCCTGGGCGCGCGCTGGCTGGCCTTGCTGCCGCAGGCGGTGCTGGCCGCCACCATCATCGTGGCCGTGCTGCCCATGGCCGAGTGGCAGCCGCTGCGGCGCGCCTGGCGCTATTCGCGTGCCGAGGGCCTGTTGATGGGCGGCGTCACCCTGGCGGTGCCGCTGCTGGGGGTGGAGATGGCCCTCGGCCTGGGTGTGCTGGGTTCGGTGGCCCTGCTGCTGCAGCGCACCGCCCGCCCGCACTGGGCCGAGGTGGGGCGCATTCCGGGCACCGAGCTGTTTCGCAACACCAAGCGCTTTGCGGTGGAGCTGCTGCCGGGCGTGCTGGCCATCCGCATCGACGAAGGCCTGCGCTTCACCAACGCCCACTGGGTGCGCGACCTGTTGTGCGAGGAAGCGGCCGGCCGGCCCCAGCTGCGCCACCTGGTGCTGATGATGAGCGGCGTCAACGAGATCGACCTCAGCGGCCTGGAGGCCCTGCAGCAGCTCGCGCTGGAGCTGCGCAGCCAGGGGCGGCAGCTGCACCTGAGCGAGCTCAAGGGCCCGGTGGCCGACCGGCTGTATGCCGCCGGTTTGGAGGACTGGCTGCCTGGCCGGGTGTTCCGCACCCAGATGGACGCTTGGCATGCGCTGATGGCTGCGCCCGGCGAGCCGGCGAGCCATTGGGTCTCGCCCTGAGCGGGCGGGGATTCACCGGCGGTGTTTGTCAGCGAGATCTGCCGGCCGACCGGTCGGTCGGAAAACAGAACGGCCCGGGCGAAGCCGGGCCGTCTGGGGTTGGCGCGCCCGCAAGGCGCGCCGGGGAGTCCGAGTCGAGTCCGATGCAGGCCGACTTATGCGGCCACGGCCTCGGCGGCGGCCTGCTCTTGCATGAAGAACAGGTAAGGCACCTCGACACCCCAGTCCTCGCTCACTTCATTCAGCGGAGCGGGTTCGATGAAGCTGCCGGACAGAAAGGACAGGACGCTGCTGGCGGAGCTGATGGAGGGGGTGTTCTGGGTGTTCATGTGCTTCTCCCGGGGGGACTGCGGACTGGAATGCTTTGCATTGTTCCGAGTCAAGCGTTGCGGGCATGTGATGGCGATCACGTCCGCCCCCGGTTTGTGCGCCGGCCCGCAAACAAGGGGGAGACCCGGCGGCCGGCATCGGGACCTTCCCGGCCCGTGCTGCCGCGCCACAGTCAGAGGCAGTCAGCGGGCCTAGAGTGGACCAACCCCGTCCAACCCAGGCTGCTCCCATGCTGCGCAACTTCAATATCGGCCGCCGGCTCGGCGGCGTGTTCCTGATCTGTGCCCTGCTACTGACGCTTTTGGGCGGCTTTGGCATCTATTCGTCTTACTCGGTCAACAAGTCTTTCGGTCTGTACGTCTTTCATGTCGTGGAAGCGGCGCAGCACGCGGCAAACATCCGGGCCGAAATGATCAACCTGCGGCGTTTTGAGAAGGACCTCGTCATCAATGTGGGCGACCCGGCCAAGGTCAAGGAATACCAGGGCCAGTGGGAGTCCGCCTACGAATTCATTCAGGAAACGTTTCGTGAACTCAAGCCGCGCTTACGTGACCCGGCAGTTGCTCAGCGGGTGGAAGGGGCCCAGCAGAACCTGAAGACTTATCACGACAACGTCCAAGCTGCCATGGCCAAGCTGGACGGCGCCGATGTGGCGGCCGCCAACCAGGCCATGCGGGCGGGGCGTGAAGGCTTCTTGGCGGCCGAGAAGGTTTTCGCGGAGACGATGCAACTCGTCACCAAAGCGACCCAGGAGGTCAAGCAAAAGTTCGACGAGGGTGCGCGCCAGGTCTTTATCTGGACGGTGGTGCTGGCCCTGGGCGCCATCGGTTTCATGGTCTGGATGGGCCTGGCGGTGACCGCCAGCGTGGTGGCACCGCTGCGTAACGCCAAGGACTTTTCCGGCGCCGTGCGCGATGGCGACCTGACTGGCGACATTCCCACCGCCGGGCGCGACGAGCCGGCCCAACTGGCGCAGGCCCTGCTGGACATGCAGAACTCGCTGAACCGCATCGTCAGCGAGGTGCGCACGGCGGCCGACAGCATCCAGGTGGCCAGCTCCGAGGTGGCGAGCGGCAATGCCGACCTCTCCCACCGCACCGAGCAGACGGCGGCCAGCCTGCAGCAGGCCGCCAGCGCCATGAACGAGCTCACCGCCACGGTGAACCAGACGGCCGACTCGGCCCGCACCGCCAACCAGCTGGCCAGCCAGGCCAGCGCCTCGGCCGAGCGCGGCGGCGCGGTGGTGGGCGAAGTCGTCAGCACCATGGAGCGCATCAACCAGGGCAGCCGCCGCATCGCCGACATCATCGGCACCATCGACGGCATCGCCTTCCAGACCAACATCCTGGCGCTGAACGCCGCCGTCGAGGCGGCGCGGGCGGGCGAGCAGGGCCGCGGCTTTGCGGTGGTGGCCGGCGAGGTGCGCCTGCTGGCCGGCCGCAGCGCCGAGGCCGCGCGCGAGATCAAGACCCTGATCACCAGCAGCGTCGAGTCGGTGGAGGTCGGCACCAGGCTGGTGGCCGACGCCGGCCAGTCCATGCAGGAGATCGTGGCCAATGTGCAGCGCGTCAGCGACATCATTGGCGAGATCAGCGCCGCCGCCGGCGAGCAGAGCAGCGGCATCGGCTCGGTGAACGACCAGGTGGTGCAGCTGGATCAGGCCACGCAGCAGAACGCCGCACTGGTGGAGCAGAGCGCGGCGGCCGCGCAGTCGCTGCGCGAACAGGCCCAGCGCCTGGCCGAGGTGGTGGCGGCGTTCAAGGTGCAGGGCGCGGCGCGCAGCCAGCCGGCTGCCCGCGCGCCCGTCAAGGCGCCGCTGCAGTCCGCCGCCCGGCCGGCCGCGGCACCCAAGCCGGTGACCAGCCCGGCGCCCAAGTCCGCGCCCACCCCGCGCCCGGCTGCGCCGAGCCCGGCACCGGCCAGCGACGGCGACTGGGAGACTTTCTGATCAGCGCCGGCCGCTGAGCAGCAGCACCACCCCGCCCAGCACCACGCCGGCCGCCGCCCATTCAAAGCCGCTCACGACCTCGCCGCCCAGGCCCACGCCCAGCAGCAGGGCGATGACCGGGTTGACGAAGCAGTAGCTGCTGGCCAGGGCGGTGCTGGCCCGCGCCAGCAGCACCATGTAGGCGTTGAAGGCCACCAGCGAGCCGAACACGACCAGGTAGAACCAGGCGCCCACGGCCAGGGGTTGCAGCGGCAGCAGGGCCTCGCCGCGCAGGGCCGAGAGAACCATCAGTACCGCGCCGCCGGCCAGCATCTCGGAGGCAAAGCCCGTCGCGCCCGGGGCGAGCGGGAAGTGGCGGCGGCTCAGCAGGCTGCCGGCCGTCCAGGCCGCGCAGGCGATCGCGATCGCCGCCAGGCCGGCGGGCGAGGCCTGGAAGCTCGCGCCCTGCGTGAGCAGCAGCACGCCCACCAGGCCCAGGCCGATGCCGGCCGCCTCGCGCGGTGCCGGGCGTTCGCCCAGCAGCAGGCCGCCCAGCGCCATCAGCACCGGCACCACGGCGATGAAGGCCACCACCAGGCCCGAGCCCACGGTCTGCTCGGCAAAGGCGGTGCCACCCATGCCGCCACCCAGCATCAGGCTGCCCACCACCAGGGCATTGCGCCATTCGTGTGCCGTCGGCCAGGAGGCCTTGCGCACCCAGCGCATCCAGGCCAGCAGCAGGGCGCCGGCCACCAGGAAGCGCGATCCCATCTGCAAGAAGGGCGGGAAGCTCATCAGCGCGAACTTGATGGCCAGGTAGGTGGAGCCCCAGACCAGCCAGGTGGCGGCCAGGCAGGCCAGCACCAAGGGGTTCAGATGGGCAGCGGTGGGCAGGGGCAGGGCGGCGGTGTTCATGGCCTTCATGCTAGAAAAGCCGGCTCTTCACTTGAATAAGAAACTGCTGGCAATCAGCTCACTTGGCTTTTAGAGTCAAGCTGAAATCAGCCAAGCGCCTTGAACATGGAATTCGATGCCAAAGACGACCGCATCCTGGTCGAACTGCAGCGCGACGCCCGCCTGACCCTGGCCGAACTGGGCCGGCGCGTGCACTTGAGCCAGCCGGCGGTGAGCGAACGCGTCAAGCGCCTGGAAGATGCTGGTGTCATCAGCGGTTACCGGGCCGTCGTCAACCCGCTGGCTCTGGGCCATGCAATCCGCGCCGTGGTGCGCGTGGGCCGGGTGGATTTCGAGCGCATGCGCGCGCTGATCGAGGCCACGCCGGAGATCAGCGACGCCTTCAATGTGACGGGCGAGGACAGCTGGATCCTGCTGCTGGCGGTGCGCGATGTGGTGCACCTGGACGAGGTGCTGGGCCGCTTCTGTGCCGAGGGGCCGACGGCCACCTCGGTGATCCTGAAAGTGCTGCGCGAGCGCGGCGAGGTGCGCTCGCCGGGCGCGCTCACATCCGGAACAGCTCGCGCACCGACAGCTCCCGCGGCCCCGGCAGCAGTTCGAAGGGCTCGCCGGCGCACAGCGTCCCCGGCTGGCTGACGGCCAGGTAGAAGCCGCAGTAGCCGCTCTGCTGCATCAGCTTGACGGCGTGCTTGAAGCCCATCACCGCGTTGAACTTGAAGCAGGGCTGGCGCGGCTCGGTCACCACCAACTCGCAGTTGGCAAAGCGCAGGCGGTCACCCTGCCAGACCTGGACCTCCTGCAGGCCCTCCAGGCTGAGGTTCTCGCCCATCGCACCCCAGGGCAGTTCGTCCTGCCAGCCGGCCACTTTGGCCTGGGCGCGCACGGTGCGCCAGAAGGCGTAGTGCTCGCCCGGGTAGGCGTACAGCGCCCGCTTGGGGCCGCCGTGCACGCTCAGGTCGGCCTGGGCGTCGCCTTCCAGTCCCAGTTCGGCCACGGCCAGCGCACCGGCGGCTGGCTGTTTGGCAATGCCGCTGGGCACGCTCTGGCCGTCCAGGGTGATCAGGGGTTTCACGGGGGAACGGTTCAGGCTGAGGAGACGCATGTCAACAAATCACGAAGGGGCCCGGGAACTCGCATTGCAGCATGCGCCACGTGCATAACCCCACGCCCCGGGGGAGTTACAGCGTGGTTACGGCCGCCGGACAATCCGCCTCCCCGCTCCGGCGCGGGATTCGGTGAACCCCCCTCAGGCAGTTGCAGGGGCTGACCCAATCCCGTTTCTTCACTTCCATGGAACCTTCTGTCATGAACCGACCCGTGCTGGAGGGGCTGCGCTTGAATGTGCCGGCCTACGTCAAACATGCCCGCCTGATTGCCTGGGTGGCCGAGATCGCCGCCCTGACCGAGGCCTCCGAGGTCTACTGGTGCGATGGCTCCAAGGAAGAGTACGACCGCCTGTGCGCGCAGCTGGTGGCCAAGGGCACCTTCAAGAAGCTGAACGAGGCCAAGCGCCCGGGCAGCTTCCTGGCCTGGAGCGACCCCAGCGATGTGGCGCGTGTCGAAGACCGCACCTTCATCTGCAGCGAGCAGAAGGACCAGGCCGGCCCGACCAACAACTGGATGGCCCCGGCCGAGATGCGCGCGCTGCTGCAGACGGGTGACAAGGCCCTGTTCCGTGGCGCCATGAAGGGCCGCACCCTGTACGTGGTGCCCTTCAGCATGGGCCCGCTGGGCAGCCCGATCGCCCACATTGGCGTGGAGCTGAGCGACAGCCCCTATGTGGCCGTCAACATGCGCCTGATGACCCGCATGGGCAAGGGGGCCCTGGAAGTGCTGGGCGATGACGGCGAGTTCGTGCCCTGCGTACACACCGTGGGCGCCCCGCTGCAGCCCGGCCAGCAGGATGTGACCTGGCCCTGCAACCAGACCAAGTACATCGTTCATTACCCGGAAACGCGCGAGATCTGGAGCTATGGCTCGGGATATGGCGGCAACGCCCTGCTGGGCAAGAAGTGCTTCGCGCTGCGCATCGCCAGCACCATGGGCCGCGACCAGGGCTGGCTGGCCGAGCACATGCTGATCCTGGGCGTGACCAACCCCGAGGGCGTCAAGCGCCATGTGGCGGCGGCCTTCCCGAGCGCCTGCGGCAAGACCAATTTCGCCATGCTGATCCCACCCCAGGGTTTCGAGGGCTGGAAGGTCACCACCATCGGCGACGACATCGCCTGGATCAAGCCGGGCCCGGACGGCCGCCTGCGCGCCATCAACCCCGAGGCCGGCTACTTCGGCGTGGCCCCCGGTACCAACACCCTGACCAACCCGAACTGCATGGCCAGCCTGGAGCGCGACGTGATCTTCACGAACGTGGCGCTGACCGATGACGGTGATGTGTGGTGGGAAGGCATGACGGACGAGCCGCCCGCGCACCTGATCGACTGGCAGGGCAAGGACTGGACGCCGGCCGACGGCAAGATCCAGGGCCGCAAGGCCGCGCACCCGAACGCGCGCTTCACCATCGCCGCCACCAACAACCCGGCGCTGGATGCCGAGTGGGACAACCCGGCCGGCGTGACGATCGACGCCTTCATCTTCGGCGGCCGCCGCAGCACCACCGTGCCGCTGGTGACCCAGGCGCGCAACTGGACCGAGGGCGTCTACATGGCCGCCACCATGGGCAGCGAGACCACCGCCGCCGCCGCCGGCCAGCAGGGCGTGGTGCGCCGCGACCCCTTCGCCATGCTGCCCTTCATGGGCTACAACATGAGCGACTACTTCGCCCATTGGCTGCAAATGGGCGCCAAGCTCGGCGAAAAGGCCCCGGCGATCTTCTGCGTCAACTGGTTCCGCAAGGGCGAGAACGGCAAGTTCGTCTGGCCCGGCTATGGCGACAACATGCGCGTGTTGGGCTGGATGCTCGACCGCATCGACGGCAAGGCCGAGGGCCACGAGAACCCCTTCGGCGTCAGCCCCAAGTACGACGAGATCAACTGGACCGGCCTGCCCTTCACCCGCGCCCACTACGAGACCGTCACCGAGATCCACAAGGCTGACTGGCTGGCCGAGATGAAGCTGCACCAGGAGCTGTTCGACCAGCTGGCGCTGCGCCTGCCGGCCGAGCTGCCGGCCACCAAGGCGGCGATCGAGCAGCGCCTCGCGGCGCTCTGATCGACTGGCAATGCCGCACCCAGGCCCGCGCGAGCGGGCCTTTTTTCATTTCGCCCGCCGACAATCCAGCCCATGAGCACCCAAGACCTGACCGACGCCGAGTTCGACGAACTCGATCACCTTCTCGAACAGACCCCGGGCGGGCTGGACCCCATGGATGTGGCCATGCTGGACGGCTTTCTGGCCGGCCTGCTGGTGCAGCCGCGCCTGATCCCGCTGGACGAAGCTCTGCCCTTCATCTTCGACAGCGAGAACCGCCCGCTGCCGGCCGAGCACGACCCGGCCTGGCTGGCCAAGCTGCGCGGCCTGATCGAACGCCGCCTGGCGCAGCTGCGCCGGGATCTGGTGGATGTGGGCGCCTTCGACCCCATCGTGCTGCAGCTGGATGAAGAGGCCCTGGCCAACGAGGAAGAGCCCGCGCTCAAGGCGCTGCCGGCCTACTCGCGTGCGCTGCTGCCCTTTGCCGGCGGCTTTGCTACCGCGCTGGGCGCCTTCCCGAATGATCTGGCCAGCTTTGTGGAAGACGAGGCGCATGAGGCCATCGCCCGCATCCTGCGCCACCTGCCGCCCGAGAACGACGAGGAGCGCGCCATCAATGCCGAGATCGACGCCGCGCTGCCGCTGAAGAGCGTGGACGAGGCCGTCGAGGACCTGGTGCTGGCCGTGGGGGAGCTGGACGCCTTGACCGAGCCCTACCGCTACAAGGTGGACGTGCGCAAGCACGAGGCGCCCAAGGTGGGCCGCAACGACCCCTGCCCCTGCGGTTCGGGCAAGAAGTTCAAGAGCTGTCACGGCGCCACTTGATCCTCCAACTGCTGAGCGATCTGCACCTGGAGCGTGAGCCGCAGCACCAGCCGCTGATCGCCCCCGAGGCCGAACTGCTGGTGCTGGCCGGCGACATCGGCTCCTACCAGGCCGGTTCGCACCTGTTGCCCTTCGGCCCCGAGGCCGACTGGGGCCTGAGCCGATTCGCGCCCGAACGCGTCGGCAAGCCGGTGCTGTTCGTGCCGGGCAACCACGAGTACGACGGCCTGCCCTTCGAGGCCGGGCGCGCGCAGCTGCGCGCCTGCTGCGAGCGCCTGGGCATCCACTGGCTGGACCGCGAGGTGCTGGCGCAGGGCGGCGTGCGCTTCCTGGGCTGCACGCTCTGGGCCGACTTCGACCTGCTGGTGGACCCGCGCGCCGACATGAGCGCCCAGCTCAAGACGCGCGACAAGGCCTACCGCGCCGCCAACTTCTACCTGCGCAAGTTCAGCGCACTGGAGGAGGGCCAGCCCATGCTGGCCGAACGCCTGCGCGAGCTGGCCCTGGCCGACCAGGCCTGGCTGCGCGCCGCACTGGCCCAGCCCTTCGAGGGCCGCACCGTGGTGGTGACGCACTTCGCCCCCAGCGGCCTGAGCGCCGACCCGCGCTACGGCCTGAACCCCGGCACGGCGGGCTTCTGCAACGCGCTGGACGAGCTGCTGCCGCAGGCCGATCTGTGGCTGCACGGGCATCTGCACTGCCGGCACGACTACCGGGTGGGCCGCTGCCGCGTGGTGGCCAATGGCCGGGGCTACGCCAGGAAGGGCGAGCAGGAGGGCTACCGCGAGGCCCTGACCCTCACGCTCTGACCGTCAGGCTTTGACCATCCGCAAGCCAGGGCACTGGCACGCGCGCGACACTCGCGCCCGCTTTCCCGGTTCAACCCCTCGGAGCTCCCCATGAAGATCCTGGTCGCCATCGACGGCAGCCCCTACACCAAGCGGGCCCTGGCTTACCTGACCGCGCACGACGAATGGCTGGGTGCGGCCCACAAGTACACCCTGCTGACGGTGGTGCCCGCTGTGCCGCCGCGCGCCGCCGCGGTGATCGACAAGGCGACGCTGCAGTCCTATTACGAGGACGAGGCCGAGAAGGTCTTCAAGCCGGTGCGCGCCTTCTTTGCCAAGCAGGGCGTCGCCGCTGAATTTGTCTACAAAGTGGGCCATGCGGCCGATGTGATCGCAGCCATCGCGGCCAAGGGCAAGCACGATCTCATCATGATGGGCAGCCACGGCCACGGCGCCCTGGCCAATCTGGTGATGGGTTCGGTCAGCGCCAAGGTGCTGGCGCAGTCCGAAGTGCCGGTGCTGCTTATCCGCTGATGCGGCGCGCGCGCACCCAGTCCATCGGGCTTTCCACCGGCGGGTGCTCGCGCTGGCTCTCCAGCTGCCCGTAGCTGCGGCTGCGCTTTTCAAAGTCGCCATCGCCTTCCAGGCTGGCTTCCATGCCGAAGGCGGTGCCCAGGTCCGCGGGGTCTGTCTGCGCCATGGGCGCGGGGCCGCTGCGGCGGCGCAGGAAATGCAGTGCGGGAGCGAATCGCATGGGGTACCTCTTCTTGCGGGAGCTCTACAACGTGGCACTGAAGCGCTGCGGGCACTGGCCCGGTTGACACCCCGGGCCCGCCTGCCTGCTCTGCAACCAAGTGTGCGCCGCTGGTTTCCCGGCACCACCCCCCTTTCGGGTGAGAGCAACAGCCGCGTTGGCAAAAGCGCACAGCAATTCACGCCGGCACGCTTCGTCATGAAGCCGTCAGCAAGCCGCGCTTGCGCCGAGGCGCAGGCGCGCGTGGCGCGGATGGGCTAACGTGCCGGCTTCCCCCTGGGCGGCTTACCCGCGCGCCCGGCAACCTGTTCACGGAGTACACGCCATGAAGGTGGTGGTTCTGGGCGCCGGCATCGTCGGCGTCAGCACGGCCTGGTATCTGCTGGAAGCCGGCCACGAGGTGGTGCTGGTCGATCGCCAGCCCGACGCCGCACTCGAAACCAGCTATGCGAATGGCGCGCAGATCTCGGTCAGCTTCTGCGAGCCCTGGGCGAATGCCTGGGTGCCCGTCAAGGTGGCCAAATGGCTGTTGAAGGACGACTCCCCGCTGCTGTTCCGCCCACGCCTGGAACTGGCCCAGATGCGCTACGGCCTGGCCTTCCTGATGCAGTGCACCACCGCGAGCTTCGAGCGCAATGTCGAGGAGCTGGTGCAGCTGGGCCGCTACAGCCACGCGCGCCTGAAGGAGCTGGTGCCGGCCACCGGCATCGAATACAACCGCCTGGAGAAGGGCATCCTGCACTTCTTCAGCAGTCAGCAGGACTTCGACAACGGCGTGGCCGGCGCCGAGGTGATGCGCCGCCACGGCGTGGACCGCCGCGTGCTCAGCCGCGAAGAGGTGCTGAAGGTCGAACCCGCGCTCGCCACCTTCGGCCCGCGCATCTTCGGCGGCACTTACACGCCCAGCGACGAATCGGGCGACGCCCTGGTCTTCACGCAGAAGCTGGCGCAGAAGTGCTTCGAGCGCGGCGCCGAGAAGCGCTTCAACACCCACATCCTGGCGCTGGAGAAGCAGGGCCAGGCCATCAGCGGCGTGCGCGTGAAGAACGCCCAGGGACAGACCGAGACGATCACCGGCGACGCCTATGTGGTGGCGCTGGCCAGCTACGCGCCGGCGCTCGTCAACCCGGTGGCCGACTGCCTGAACATCTACCCGGCCAAGGGCTACTCGGCCACGCTGCGCCTGAAGAAGCCCGAGCAGGCCAGCACCGTGAGCCTGCTGGACGACACGCGCAAGATCGCCATCAGCCGCCTGGGCGACCGCATCCGCATCGCCGGCACAGCCGAGCTGGTGGGCCTGGACACCAGCCTGAACTCCGCCACCAGCCGCACGCGCTGTGAAGCCCTGATCCGCCGCTATGAAGAGCTCTTCCCCGGCGTGGCCGACCTGAGCGAGCCGAACTACTGGACCGGCCTGCGCCCCAGCACGCCCACCAACATCCCCTACATCGGGCGCAGCAAGAAGGTGGACAAGCTGTGGTTCAACTGCGGCCACGGCACCCTGGGCTGGACGCATGGCGCCGGCAGCGGGCATGCGCTGGCTGAACTGATCAGCGGCCGCCGGCCGCCGACCGCGTTCCACTTCTACGGGGTCTGAGCCGATGCCAGTGCCGAGCCAGCTGCTGCGGGTCGTGTTCGCCGCCAGTGCGCTGGCCTGTTCGCTGATCCTGATGCTCTTCCTGCGCGGCCGCGCGCCGCAGGACGACATGAACTGGGGCCTGCTGCTGCTGGGCACCGGGGCCGTGGCGGCAGTGGCCTGCGCGCTCGCCTTTCGGGGCGGGCGCATGCGGCTGCAGGGCGTGGCCTGGGCCTCATTGCTGCACACCTTCCTGTGGCAGCTGCTCTGGACCTATCTGGTCTGCGCCACGCTGCTGACGCTGATCGGCTGGGGCCTGGTGGTCTGGGTCACGCGCTCGCCGCTGAACGCCGCGGCGCTGGCCACGCTGGCCGGCGCCTGGCTCTCGCTCTGGCTGGCGCCGGGCGTGGCGGCCTGGCGCACGGCGCGCCGCCTGCAAGCCCCCGCCCCAGGAACTCCCGATGCACACCCTGCCAGCCCTACCCCCTGAGCGCCCCTGGCTGCTGCGCCATTGGTTCGTGCCGGCCGCCCTGCTGTTGGCGCTGGGCGATCTGAGCTCCGTCTGGGCCCAGGGCTGGACCGACGCCCCCTGGCTGGAAGCGGTGCTGCTGTTCGACTTCGTCGTCGTCATCCCGCTGCTCTACCTGGTCTGCTACCGCCACAAGGGCAAGGCCGCCTGCGTTCAGGCCCTGGCCCTGGCCTGCCTGGGCATCTGGGCGCTGGACAAGCTGATGCCCGCCGAGGGACGCCAGTGGCTGGATGCACTCGTCGGCCTGCGCTGGTTTGGCTTGGCCTTACTGATTGCGCTGGAGATCAAGCTCGGCATCGTGGTCTACAAGGCCGTGGTGTTTTCGGGTCAGACGCGCGAGCAGGCGCAGAGCCGCTTCGAATCCGAGGGCCTGCCGCCCTGGCTGGCCCGCTTCATGGCCTTCGAGGCCGGGCTGTGGCGGCGGCTGTGGGTGTTCCTGCAGCGTCTGGTCGGGCGCGGTCCGCGCTGAGGCCCGCTGCCCACAGCCTGAGCTCCGTCCAGCCCTGCTGATGCTCCAACGCCAGGCGCGCGCCATGGCGTTCCAGCAGGCCTTGCACGATGGCCAGGCCCAGGCCGATGCCGGTGCTGGATTCGCCCTTCACAAAGGGCTGGCCGATGCCCGCTGGCAGCGCGGGGCTGGGGTTGCGGATGCACAGGGCGCCATCGGCTGCGACGCCAATGTGAATGGCGCCCCGGCCATGTGCCAGGGCGTTGCCGAGCAGATTGCCCAGCACCAGGCGCGCCACCGGCTCGGGCAGGGCCAGGCGGTGGGTGCGCGGCAGGTCCAGCTGCAGCGGCCGGCCCTCCAGGGTCTCGGCCTGGTCCAGCGCCCATTGCTCGATCAGCGGCAGGGGCGCGCACTCGGCCGGGGCGTCGGCGCCGGGCTCGCGGGCCAGCCAGAGCAGGCTGTCGAGCGTCTGCTCGAGCTGCTGTGCGGCGCGGCGCATGCGGGCCAGCTGCCGGGCGTCCGGCTGGGCATCCTCCAGCGCCAGCTTGAGCACCGCCAGTGGGGTGCGCAGCTCGTGGCTGGCGTCGCGCGTGAAGGCCTGCTCGCGTGCGATGAAGGCCTGGGTGCGCGCATGCAGGGCGTCGAGCGCACGCGCCAGCTGGCCCACTTCGTCGGCCCCGAGGCCGGCGCTGAGGTCTTGCGGCAGGGCCTCGGGGCGGCCCTGCTGCAGGCGTGCGGCCAGGCCCTGCAGCGGTTTGGAGAGCCGGCGCGCCAGCCAGGCGCCCAGGGCCAGGGCGGCGGCCAGCATGCCCAGGGTCCAGAGCGCCAGCCAGCCCAGCAAGCCCTCACGCTGCGGGCGCACCACCAGCCAGTCGCTCACCTCGGCCAGCAGCCAGGCGCCGTCCAGCTGCAGCAGGTGGTAATGGCGGCCGGCGGCGCCGCTGAACTCGCGCCGCTGGGGCTCGGCGGCCAGCTGGGCGGACAGGCCATCGGGCAGCTCGGCGGCCTGCGCCAGCAGGCGGAACTGCGGCGCGCTGGGCGCCGGCCAGGCGCCGGTCCGGGCGCGCGCGGCGCTCAGGCGCGCGCCTTCCTGCTCCAGCTGGCGCTCCAGAAAGCGGTCTTCCACCGTGTAGGCAAAGACCATCGCGAACAGGCTGAAGAGCAGGCTGATGCCCAGGGCCAGCAGCCAGAAGGCGAGCAGCAGGCGGCGGCGGAAGTTCATGGCAGGTCCAGCCGGAAGCCCAGGCCGTGCACGGTCTTCAGCAGCGCAGTGGCGAAGGGCCGGTCCAGCACTGCGCGCAAGCTGTGGATGTGGCTGCGCAGCGGGTCCGAATCGGGCGGGTCGTCGTCCCAGAGCCGACGGATCAGCTCGCTGCGCGTCAGCGCGCGCGGGTGCGCCTCCATCAGCAGGCGCAGGATGGCCAAGGGCGTGGGCGGTAGCGTCAGTGCCTGGTCGTCACGCCAGGCCTGGCCGGCGCGGCGGTCCAGGGCCAGCGGGCCCAGGCGCAGCAGATAGTCCTGGCCGGCGCCGCGGCGCATCGCCAGCGCCTGCACGCGCGCCAGCAACTCCGCCGCGGCGAAGGGCTTGACGAGGTAGTCGTCGCTGCCGGCGGCAAAGCCCTGCAGCTTGTCGGGCAGGGCGTCGCGCGCGGTCAGCATCAGCACCGGCACATGGTGGGCGGCCTGGGCGCGCAGGCGCGCACAGACCTGCAACCCGTCGAGCCCGGGCAGGCCCAGGTCCAGCACCAGCACATCGGGCAGTTCGTCGAGCGCCTGCTGCAGCGCCAGCCGGCCATCGGCGGCCTCGCTGACGCGGTGGCCGGCGCCGCGCAAGGCGGCCGCCACCTGCTCGCGCAAGGGCGCGTGGTCTTCGACCAGCAGGACGTGCAGTGGCGGCATCAGCTCGAGGGCAGGGCGGCCAACGCCTGCTGCGCGGCGGCGCGTTCGCGCTCGTCCAGCTTGCCGGCCAGCAGGGCTTGCAGCAGCGCGCGGGCGCGCGCCGGCTCGCCCAGCGCGGCATGGGCCTGCGCCAGCGTCAGGCGCAGCTGCGGGTGCTCGAAATGAGGTTGGGCCAGTTCCATCACGGCAAGGGCCTGGCGGCGGGCGGCGTCATTGGGGGCCGATTTGAACTGGAACACGCCCAGCATCGCGATCAGGTCCGCCTTGTATTTCTGCGGCTCGGCCTGCAGTGCGGCGCGCACGGCTTGGCGCTCGCCCGGTGCGCCGCCCAGCCAGCGCGTCACCAGGCCCATGCTGGCCTCTTCCTTGAAGGGCGTGCGCGCCACCGGCTGGCGGCCCAGCAGGCGCACCAGCTCCTCGGCCGCCTGGGCGGTGGAGAAGGGGTTCTGGCCGGTGACCAGGCGGCCATCCACCACCACCTTGGGCATCATCAGCGCCGCTTCTTCCCAGCGCGCGCCCTGTTCGCGCAGCCGCGTCTCCAGCCAGAACGGGTACTCCTTGGCCCAGCGCTTGCCGAACACGGCCTCCTCCTCGTCCGTGAAACCGGTGAGGCGCCGGCCCTGCACCAGGGGCTTGCCCTCGATCTGCACCGCGGCCAGCGCCGCCGGGCCATGGCAGACCGCCGCCAGCACCCCGCCCTGCTGCAAATGCGCGGCCAGCAGCGCGGCCAGCGCGGGGTCGCGCGGCAGATCGAACATCGCGCCCTTGCCGCCGACGATGAAGACCGCGGCATGCTCGCCGGCCTGCAGATCGGCGGTGCGCCGCGTCGCCTGCAGCAGTTCATGGGCCTCGGGCGGCAGGGCCTGTATCTGGTCCTCGGCGGGGTTGAATTTGTCGGCCACCACCGCACCACCGGCCGGGCTGGCGACCTCGATCTGCAGGCCATTGGCGCGCAGCACCTGGTAGGCCAGCGCGTACTCGTCCATCTCGAAGCCGGGCCGGGTCTTGCCGGCATCGCGGCCTTCGCTGCTGACGATGAGCAGGACCTTGGGCGGGGCGGCGCTGGCGCTGGCGGCAAGGGCCAGCAGCAGGGCGGCCAGGCTGGGTTTGAGCAGGGGCATGGTGGGCTCCTTGGTTGGGTTGAGGGCCGCGATGCTGAGCCTGGAAGATCAAGAAAGGATCAAGCGCTTGCGCTCTACTGCGGGCTGGCCAGCCCCCGCCCCTGCTCTGCCCCCTTGCCTTGCGACGATGAAGCGCTATATCGCCCTGCTGCGTGGTGTCAGCCCGATGAACTGCCGGATGCCCGAGCTCAAGCTCTGTTTCGAGGCGGCTGGCTTCCAGGACGTCAGGACCCTGCTGTCCAGCGGCAACGTGGCCTTCACGGCCCGGCCGGCTGAGGTGCCGGTGCTGGAGCGGGCGGCCGAGCAGGCCATGCAGGCGCACTGGGGGCGGGCCTTCAAGACCATCGTGCGGCCGGCCAGCTTTCTGCAGGCCCTGGTGGAGGCCGAGCCCTTCGCCGCCTTCGCACTGCCGGCCGAGGCCAAGCCCATCGTGGCCTTTCTGCGCCGACCCTATGCGGGCGAGGCGCTCGAACTGCCGATCCGCCAGGCCCAGGCGGCCATCCTGGCCCTGGCCGGCACCGAAGTGCTGGCGGCCTATGTGCCGAACGCGAAGGCGCCGGCCTTCATGGCCTTGCTGGAGCGCCGCTTCGGCAAGGAGATCACGACCCGGACCTGGGACACGGTTCGGAAATGCGCGTTTGCCTAGGCACCCCAGGAGCTCTCATGCGCCTCGAAAAAGTCTTCGCCATCAAGTTCGCCAGCCTCTACCCGATGTACCTGAAGAAGGCCGAGTGCAAGGGGCGCACGCAGGCCGAGCTCGACCGGGTGATTGCCTGGCTCACGGGTTACAGCGCCGAAGGCCTGCGGGCGCAGATCGGCTCGGAGCACGATCTGGAATGCTTCTTCGCCCAGGCGCCGGCCTTCAACCCGAATGCGGTCTTGATCAAGGGCGTGGTCTGCGGGGTGCGGGTGGAGGAAGTCGAGCACCCCTTGATGCGCAAGATCCGCCAGCTGGACAAGCTGGTCGACGAGCTGGCCAAGGGCAAGGCGTTGGAGAAGATCATGCGGCAATGAAGCGCCAGCAGGCCGCCCACTTCCTGCCTCTGACGGAAGCCAGGCCGCGCGTGCTTCGCTACCCTGCGCGCTTCGCCAACACGCCCGGATGCGGGAGAGCATGCCCAGTCTTCAATGCCAATGCAGCGCCCTGCAAGGCGAGCTGCAACCGACCGGGCTCGCCAACCGCCTGCTCTGCTACTGCACGGACTGCCGTGCCTTCGCGCGCTTACTGCAGCGGCCGGAGGTGCTGGACGCGCAAGGCGGCAGCGAGATCGTGCAGCTGACGCAATCGCGCCTGCGCTGGACCCGCGGCAGCGAACACCTGGCCGCCCTGCGCCTGAGCGAGCGCGGCATGCTGCGCTGGTATGCCGGCTGCTGCCGCACGCCGATCGGCAATACCTTGATGAACCCCAAGCTCGGGTTCATCGGCCTGCTGCACAGCTGTCTGGACCGGCAGCAGCTGAATGCGGCCTTCGGCACCGCCGTGGCCGTGGTGAACACCGACACCGCGCTGGGCCAGCCCAAGCCGCGCCAGCGCAGCCTGGGTGGCGCGATCCTGCGCTCGCTGCGCCTGATGGCGGGTGAACGCCTGGCGGGTCGCTACAAGGGCTCGCCGCTGTTCACCGCCGAGGGTGCCCCGGTGGCCCGTCCGCAGGTGCTGGCGCCCGCCGAGCTGGCCCGTCTCAAACAAGAGGATGCCCATGTCTGAACCCGATGCCGCGCTGCTGCGCCAGCTGCAGACCCGTTTTGAACAGCACCCGCAGCGCCACCCCGGCCTGGCCTGGGTGGCGGTGGCCGAGCGCCTGCAGGCCCGCCCGGCGCTGCTGCAAACCCTGCAAGCCATGGAGGCCAGCGGCGGCGAGCCGGACCTGGTGGTGCTGAACGGTGCGCTGGGCGTTTGCGACTGCGCGGCCGAGAGCCCGAGCGGCCGCCGCTCGCTCTGCTACGACCGCGCCGCGCGCGAAGGCCGCAAGCAGAACCCGCCGGCCGGCAGCGCGCTCGAGCAGGCCGAGGCCCTGGGCGCGACCCTGCTCGACGAGTCGCAGTACCGCGCGCTGCAGCAGCTGGGCGCGTTCGACCGCAAGACTTCGAGCTGGCTGCTGACCCCGCCCGAGCTGCGTGCCCTGGGCGGCGCACTGTTTGGCGACCGGCGCTACGAGCGCGTGTTCACGTACCACAACGGAGCTGACGCCTACTACGCCGCGCGGGGCTTCCGCGCCTGGGTCCCGCTCTGAGCGCGAGACCATCCCTTCTGCCGACGCCAATCGCCTCACCATGCCAGCCCGTCTACGGACCCGGTTGCTCATGGCCCTGCCAGCTTTGCCAATCCTGCTGGCCGCGCTGGGGCCTGGCCCCGCGCAAGCCGCCGAACCCGAGTGGCGCCTGATGGCCCGCCATGGCGAATGCGCCCCCTTGGCCGTGCTGGAACGCAAGCTGCCCGGCGCCGCCAGCTTGCGCACGCCGGCGCAGCTGGCCGAGCTGCTGAAGCGCCAGGGCCTGGCCTTCACGCAGAAGGAGATGCCGGCCCAAGGCCAGGAGCGCGGTGTGGCCTTCGAAGTGCCGGCCAAGGAGCTGCACATCCTGCTGGTGACGGCGGGCCTGTGCGAGCCAGCCGGCACGTCGACGCGCTGACCCGTTCCGGAAGCCTGCCTTCTTCCGCCCGGGAGCCGCGCCAGCCCAGAATCGCCCCATGCCCACGCTCCCCGACAAGCTGCCGGCCATCGGCGCCACCATCTTTTCCCGCATGTCCCAGTTGGCGGCCCAGCATGGCGCCATCAATCTGGGCCAGGGCTTTCCGGATTTCGATTGCGACCCCGCGCTGCTCGAAGCCGTGAACCGCGCCCTGCACGCCGGCCACAACCAGTACCCGCCGATGCCCGGCATCCCGCTGCTGCGCCAGCGCGTGGCCGCGCAGCTGCTGGGCGGCCATGGCCGGGCCTATGACGCCGAGGCCGAGATCACCATCACCGCCGGCGCCACGCAGGCCCTGTTCACCGCCATCCAGTGCAGCGTGGGCGCGGGCGATGAAGTGATCCTGATCGAGCCGGCTTACGACAGCTACATCCCGGCCATCCGCCTGGCCGGCGCCACGCCGGTGGGCGTGCCGATGACGGCCGACTACCGCATCGATTGGGACGCGGTGCGCGCCGCGCTGACGCCGCGCACGCGCGCGCTGATCCTCAACACCCCGCACAACCCCAGCGGCCGCGTGGCGTCCGAGGACGATCTGCGCACCCTCGCCGCGCTGGCCGAGCAGCACGACCTGATCGTCATTAGCGACGAGGTCTACGAGCACATGGTGTTCGATGGCCAGGCGCACCAGTCGGTCGCCAAGCACCCGGCGCTGGCGGCGCGCAGCTTCCTGATCTCCTCCTTCGGCAAGACCTTCCATGTCACCGGCTGGAAGGTCGGCTTCGTGGCCGCGCCTCAGGCTTTGAGTGCGGCCTTTCGCAAGCTGCACCAGTACACGGTCTTCACCGTCAACACCCCGGCCCAATGGGGCCTGGCCGACTACATGGCCGACCCGGCACCCTGGCAGGGCCTGGCGGATTTCTACCAGGCCAAGCGCGATGCCTTCCGCGCCGGCCTGGCCGCCACGCCGTTGAAGCTGCTGCCTTGCGAGGGCACTTATTTCCAGACCGTGGACTACAGCGCCGTGTCGGATGTACCCGAGCTGGCATTCGCCGAATGGCTGACCACGCAGATCGGCGTGGCGGCGATTCCGCTCTCGGTCTTCTATTCCAGGCCGCAGGAACGCCGCCAGGTGCGCTTCTGCTTTGCCAAGAAGGCGGCCACGCTGGAGGCGGCGTTGGGGCGGCTGCAGGCGCTGCGGCCCTGAGCTTGCGGCCCTGCAGGGCCGGCCGGGCACAATCCCGGCCCCTTTGAATTCCAGGAGCCCGGTCATGGCCACCCCTTCGTTCTGCGCCATCGACTTCGGCACCTCCAATTCCGCCGTCGCCCTTCCCCAGGGCGATGCCATGGCCCTGGTGCCGCTGGAAGGCGCGGCGCGCACCATGCCCACCGCCGTCTACTACTACGCCGAGGGTGCGCACGATGCCGACGGCCCGCCGCGCGCCTTTGGCCGCGCCGCGCTGGCGGCCTATGTGGACGGGCATGACGGGCGCCTGATGCGCTCGATGAAGTCCATCCTCGGCAGCGACCTGCTGGACCGCCACACCGATGTCGGCGGCGGCCGCTCGGTGAAGTACGCCGACGTGGTGTCCGGCTATCTGAAGCGGCTCAAGCGCGTGGCCGAAGGCGCGCAGGGCGGCCGGGCGCTGACGCATGCCGTGCTGGGCCGGCCGGTCTACTTCGTCGACGAGGACCCGGCGCGCGACGCCCAGGCCCAGGCCGCGCTGGAGGTCTGCGCGCGCGCGGTGGGCTTCGAGGAGCTGAGCTTCCAGTTCGAACCGATCGCCGCGGCCTTCGACTACGAGCGCCAGGCCCGCTGCGAGCAGACCGTGCTGGTGGCCGACATCGGCGGCGGCACCTCGGACTTCTCGGTCGTGCGCGTGGGCCCGCAGCGCCTGCGCCTGGCCGACCGTCGCGCCGACATCCTGGGCCACCACGGCATCCATATCGCGGGTACCGACTTCGACCGCCGCGTCGCCCTGGCCGGGCCGATGCGCGCGCTCGGCCATGGCAGCCTGGGCCCGGCACGCGCCGACGGCCCGGCGCGCGAGGTGCCCAGCGGCATCACCTTCGACCTTGCGACCTGGCACCTGATCAACACCTGCTACACCCCGGCCGTGGTGGCCGAGATGCGCTTGCGCAAGGCCGACTACGCCGACCCAGCCGAGCACCGCCGCCTGATGACGGTGCTGGAAGACCATCTGGGCCACCATCTGGCCGATCTGGCCGAGCAGGGCAAGATCGACCTGAGCGGCTCCGATGGCCGCCGCGCCGCCGAGGACCAGCACGACTTCGACCTCGGCCTGATCGAGACCGGCCTGCACTGGCCGATGCAGCGCGGCGAGGCCCAGGCCGCGCTGGCCGAGGACGTGGCCGCGATTGCCGGCGCCGCCCAGGAGACCCTGCGCCGCGCCGGGCTGGCGAGCGTGGACGCGCTCTACTTCACCGGTGGCTCCACCGGCCTGACCCATCTGGTGGAGGCGATTGCCGCCCCCTTCCCGCAGGCCCAGCGCGTGCAGGGCGACCCGCTGGCCTCGGTGGCGCAGGGTCTGGGCATTCACGCCAGGCGAGTGTTCGGCGGCTGAACGCGGCGCGCGGCATGCGCCCGGCGGGCGCGCGCCGCAATACCTTGGCGCGCGCGCTGGCCTTGCGCCCCGCAGCTTTGCACCATGCGCGCCGCGGCATGTGCCGCGAATCCTGCAGGTGACGCATGAAGGCTCGCCCCATCCTCTCCTCTTTCCAATCGCAGCCGCGCCGCGCGCTGGCTGCGGCCGCCTTGCTGGCCAGCAGCCTGAGCGCCTGCATGGTGGTGCCGCTGGAACCCCATCACCTGCGCCAGCCACCGCCCGCACCGGCCGTGCTGCTGCAGGCCGCGCCCTTGGGACCCCAGGTGCTGCAGGTCCGCCTCTACCCCTTGAACGCCGAAGCCACCGGCGCCGGCCCCTTGAGCGCCGTGGTGATGGACAACCAGAACGGCAAGGGCAGCTTCAGCATCGCCTACCAGGGCCGCAATCTGCAGGGCGAGGCCACGCGGGTGACGCCCGACTACCCCGGCTTCGGCACCCTGCTGAGCCATCAATTCGGCGAGGGCAGCGCGCGCACCAGCGGCCGGCGCGGCATTGCCAATGCCGCCGGCACGGGCGTGAACGCGCAGTGCGAATACATCCTCACCGCTGCCAACCAGGGTGTCGGCGCCTGCCTGTTCTCCGACGGCGCGCGCTACCAGATGCACTTCGGCCAGTAGCCTGCGCGCGTCTTGATCCTGGCTTCACATCCGGGCGGGAGCATGGCGGCCCTGCTGCCACTGCCCACCCGTCCATGCCCGCCCTGATCCTGCTGCTGTGCGCCCTGCTGGCCTTGCCTGTCCATGCCGACAGCCTGCGCCAGCGGATCGAATCCTTCATCGCCGAAAAGCGGACCCCCGGCCTGGTGCTGATGGTGGTGCAGCAGGGTCAGGTGCTGCGCCACGAAGCCTTTGGCCTGGCCGATCTGGAGACGAAGCGGCCGTTGCAGCGCGACGCCATCCTGCGCCTGTACTCGATGAGCAAGCCGTTAACCGCCCTGGCGGTGTTGCGCCAGGTGCAGGCCGGGCGGCTGCGCCTGGACACGCCGCTGCAGGAGCTGCTGCCGCAGTTCGCCAAGCTGCCGACGATCCAGATTCGCCATCTGCTGAGCCACACGGCGGGTTTTGACTACGGCGGCGACCTGACGAGCTGGACCGGCCTGCGCTACCTCTGGGCCCAGCCGATGGACCAGGAGGGCAAGAGCCTGGAGCAGGCCATGGCCGCGCTGGCCGGTCTGCCGCTGCGCCATGAACCGGGCCAGGCCTGGACCTATGGAATGTCCAGCGACGTGCTGGGCGCGGTGCTCGAACGGCTGCACGGCCAGCCGCTCGATCAGGTGCTGGCGCGCGAGGTCTTTGCGCCCCTGGGCATGGTGGACACGGGCTTTCAAGTGCCAGCGGCCCAGCGCCCGCGCCTGGCCACCCAGCACGAGATGGGCGGCATCCCGCTGCTCTACAAGCGCATCCGCGTGGATGCCGACAGCAGCCGCCTGGGCCTGGAGGCGCCGCGTCTGCGCTCGGCCGGCGGCGGCCTGGTGGGCACGGTGGCCGACTACATGCGCTTTGCCCAGGCCCTGCTGCAGCGCCCGCCCAAACTGCTGGCGCCCGCGCTGTTCGAGGCCATGCTCAGCAACCAACTGCCCGCCGCGCAGCCCCGTCTGCCGGCCGAGGTCTATGCGCGCAGCGGCTACGGCCTGGGCTTGGGCATCAAGCTCGAAGACGACGGCCCGCAGGCCGCCGGCACGGTGTTCTGGGCCGGCAAGGGCGGCAGCCTGTTCTGGGTGGACCGGCAACACCAGCTGGCGGTGGTGGCCGCGATGCCGCTGAACGGCGCCGCCCGCGGGCTGGAAAAGCGTTTGATTCCCTGGGTCTACGAGTGGCTGGCGCAGCGCGGGCGCTGAAGGGCCTCACAGCCCTGCGGCCGCGCTCGTCCCGGACATCAGCGCGAGTAGCCCCCGCGTGAGGGCGGTCGGCGCGGCTTGCGCGCGCCCCCGGGCCCGGCCGGTCGCGCGGGCTGGCCGGCCTTCTGCGGCCGGCTGACATCGGCCAGCAGCAGGCTGTGCGCCACCAGGTGCTCGATCGCCTCTTCCAGATTGGCGGCCGGCTCGATGCCCTCGATGGCTTCGAGCAGTTCGTCGGCGTCTTCCAGGTCCTCGGGGTCGAGGAATTGGTAGATGCCGGCCAGGCCTTCGAGCAGATCGGCCTCCTTGCAACCCATCAGGCCGCGCGGGAAGCTGTCGGCGCCGAGCGCGAAGCCGGCCACCCAAGGGTAGACGGCGGCCAGCACGGTTTCCCAGTCTTCGGGGTCGGCATCCTCGCCGTCCTCATCCCCCGGAGCGAACACCCAGGGGTCCCACCATTGGCGGCCGCGGATGGCAGTGTCCAGCTGCTGCAGCCGGCGCATGGCCAGCGCGCGGATCGGCTCCCCATCGAAGCCGGCCGGCGCTGCGCGGCCTTCCTCGCTGTCCAGCACCCAGCGCAGCCACTCGCCCGGCGGGGGAGCCTTGGGCTGCAAGGCGATGGCGGTCAGATAGCCGTCCAGCATGGCCACGTCCAGCGGCTCCAGGGGCGCGGGGACGGCGTCCAGCAGATCCTGCAGGCGGTCGAGGTCGATGGTGGGGGCGGGCTGCTTAGGGGTGGTGCTCATGCGCCGGATTGTGGGCTTCGCGCAGCACGGCGCGCTCCCAGGCGGGGCTGTAGGCCTGCAGCAGCGCCTCCGAGCGGAGGTGGTGGCGCAGCGCCAGGTTCTGCAGGTCCAGGGCGCCCACGAAAGGCCCCGCGCTCCACCAAAGCGTTTGACGCCCTTCGTCCAGATGCACTTGCCGGGTGCGACATCCCATGCCCTCATCGCCCTCCCATAACGTGCGGAACGGGCCCTGCGGAGGGCCCACCACGAGCTGGGTGGGAAAGGAGACAAAGAGCGTGCCGTCGCGCGCCTGCGTCCATGCGCAGGGCCGCTCGGGCCAGCGGTTCAGGCGCACGGCCCGCCAGCCCGCGTCGGCCTTGTGGAGCTTCCACAGCCCTCCCTCAGCGCTTCCCAGATGCGCAAAGCCGGTCAGCGCCAGCACGTCACCCCGGGGCTGGAGCAGCAGACCGAGTGCGGGTTCATCGACGAGGCGCCGCGCCTGGCCACCCTGCGCATCGGCCCAGTAGAGGCCGCCGCCAACGTAGTGCATCAAGCGCCCGTAGAGCCAGCCGTCGGCCACCTGCAGAGTGGCCGTGGTGGTGGTGAGGGCGGCGGCACCGTTAGGCGGTGCAAAGGGAAGCGACGCTTCAGGTGGGTGCGTGAGCGGGCGCGCGCAGAGCCCCTGCGCGCTTGCGTTGAACTCCCAATCCAGGGGTGTGTAGGACTTGCGGGCGTCCCAGAGCCTTCGTTCACGCGTCTGGCTGGGGGCCGGGCGTTGCACCACGGGCCAGGTGTACGGATCGGCACAGCTTGAGAGGGCGTTCCGATGTTCCTGCTGCAAGGTCGGAAAGGGAAAGTCTCCCGGTTCATCGGCGTCCGGCTCGGCGGCCCACAGGGGCGAGCACGCGGCCATCAGCAGGGCGGCCCACCAGCGGACGCAGGGCCAGCGCCTGGCCATGGATGAACGGGGGGATCGGCCAAGGTCACGCATGTCGTCATTGTGGTTGTCGCGTTCCGAGCCGGTCCCGCCTCCGGGTGAACCCGCTGTGACCGACGACCCGCCCGACGCGGCGCCGCCAGAATCCCGCCCTTTCCCGACTCCCCCGGACCGCACCATGTCCCGTCTCCTCCCGCTGCTGGCCGCGCTGTGCGCCGCCGGCCTGGCCCAGGCCAACCCGCAAGGCTTCTACCGCCAGCCCGCTGTGCAGGGCGACACGGTGGTGTTCGTCAGCCAGGGCGATCTGTGGCGCAGCAGCCTGGCCGGCGGGGCGGCGCAGCGCATCAGCTCGCATGCGGGGCAGGAGATCTCGCCCGTGCTCTTGCCCGATGGCAAGACCCTGGCCTTCGTGGCGCAGTACGAAAGCGCCGGCGATGTCTACACGCTCAGCCTGGACGGGGGCGTGCCGCAGCGCCGCAGCTGGCTGGGCAGCGCTTCGGTGCGCGTGTGGGGGCATGACGGCAAGGACGGTCTGCTCATCACCGCGCCCGCCGAGGACGGCCGCCCCCATCCGCAGCCCTACCTGCTCAAGGGCGACAAGCTGCAAGCCCTCCCCGTGGGGGATGCAAGCGACGCGGCCTTCTCGCTCGATGGCAAGCGCATCCTCTTCACCCGCAACGGCCTGCGCGGTGACCACGCCAAGAACTACCGCGGCGGCGCCATCGCCAGCTTGTGGGTGATGGAGCTGGGCGGCGGCGCCGAGGCCCGCCCGCTGCTGGGCGCGGACTTCCCACGCGCCAACAACCGCCGCCCCATGCCCTACCGCGACGCCCAGGGCCGCGAGCGCATCGCCTTCCTGAGTGATCGCGACGGCTTCTTCAACGTCTGGTCGGTGGCCGCCGACGGCAGCGATGCGCGCCAGCACACGCGCTTCAAGGACTTCGATGCGCGCCAGGCCTCGATCAGCGGCAGCACCGTGGTGCTGGCGCGCGGCGCCGATCTGCAGCGCGTGGACCTGAGCGCCGCCGGCGCCGAGGCGCCGGTGCTGCCCATCACCTTGGCGGGAGACCAGCCCGCCAGCACGGCGCGCTGGATCCAGAAGCCGCAGAACTTCCTCGCCGACGTGGCCGTGGCTCCGAACGGTGAGCGCGCGGTGATTGGCGTGCGCGGCCGCCTGGCCACGCAGGGCACGCAGGCGCTGCGCCGCGCCGTGCTGCAGATGCCCGAGGGCGCGCGCTGCCGCGAGGCCGCCTTCAGCAGCGACAGCCAATCCGTCTTCGCGCTATGCGACATGAGCGGTGAGGTCGAGCTCTGGCAGTTCGATGCCTTGGGCCTGAGCGCGCCCAAGCAGATCACCCGCGGTGCGCCGTCGCTGCGCACCGATCTGAGCGTGGCGCCGGATGGGCGCCATCTGGTGCATGCCGATCTGGCCGGCGCCGTCTACCTGACCGACCTGAAGGCCGAGGGCGGACCGGCCACGCGCCAGATCGACCAGCTGCCCGACAACGAAGGCATCGAGTTCGCCTGGCACCCCGATGCCCAGGCCCTGGCCTATGTGCGCCGGCCGGCCGAGGGCGGTGCGCGCGGTCAGGTGTGGCTCTACACCCTGGCCGATGGCGACAAGCGTGCGCTGACGAGTGCCAAGTACCACAGCGCCGCCCCGGCCTTCAGCCCGGACGGCCAGTGGCTGTACTTCGCCTCGCGCCGCCACTTCCAGCTGCAGCAGGGCTCCAGCGTCTGGGCCGAGCGCAATATGGGTCCGGCCTTCGAGCCCGGCACCAAGGTCTATGCGCTGGCGCTGCAGAGCGGGCTGCGCTCGCCCTTCGCGGCCAAGGAAGAACTGCCGCCGCCCGCCAAGGCCGAGGCGAAGCCGGAGGAGAAGAAGGACGCGAAACAGGACGCGAAGCAGGACGCGAAGAAAGACAGCAAGCCCGCCCTGCCGCGCATCGAACGCGCGGGCCTGGCCGAACGCCTGTTCGAGCTGCCGCTGCCGGCCGGCCGTTATCGCAGCCTGCAGGCGGAAGCCAAGCGCTTGTGGTGGCTCGAATCGGACTTCGGCCCCGGCGCGCTCAAGAGCCTGAGCCTGGAGGCCGGTGCCAGTGCCGACACGCATACCGACAAGGTGCGCAGCTTCCAGCTCAGCGGCAATGGCAAGACCCTGCTGGTTCAGCGCGACGCCGCGCCCGGCCAGGCGCCCGAGCTGCTGCTGCTGGACGCCGCGCCCAAGCCGCCCGCCGACACCGGCAAGTTCAGCGTGCGCTGGGCCGACTGGCAGATCCCCGTGAACCCGCGCCAGGAATGGCAGCAGATGTTTGCCGACGCCTGGCGCATGCAGCGCGACTACTTCTACGACGCGCAGCTGCACGGCATCGACTGGAAGGCCAGCCGCGCGCGCCACGCCGCCCTGCTGCCGCGCGTGGGCGACCGCGTGGAGCTGGGGGAGCTGATGGGCATGATGGCCTCGGACCTGAGCCTGCTGCACAGCCAGGTGGGCTATGGCGACCTACCGCCGCTGGCCGAGGAAGCCCCGCCCGTGGCCGGCCTGGGCGCACGCCTGGAGCCACATGAGAAGGGCGCGCGTATCGCGCACATCTACCGCAACGAGGCCGAGCTGGTGAGCGAGCGCGGGCCGCTGCAGCAGCCGGGGCTGGCGCTGCGCGAGGGCGAGGTCATCACCGCCATCAACGGCCAAGCCTTGCGCTGGCCGCAGGGGGCGACCCTGCTGGCCGGCCAGGCCGGCAAGCAGCTGCGCCTGGAGGTGCAGGGCGCCGACGGCAGCGGGGCGCGCAGCGTGATCGTGACGCCGGTGGACCCGCGCCGCGACATGGCGCTGCGCTACCAGGACTGGCGCTTCAGCCGCGCCGAGGCGGTGCACAAGCTCTCGGGTGGCCGCATCGGCTACCTGCACCTGCGCGCCATGGGCGGGCAGGACATCGCCGACTTCGCGCGCGAGTTCTACGCCCAGCTGGACAAGGAGGCGATCGTGCTCGACGTGCGCTTCAACAACGGCGGCAACATCGACTCCTGGGTGCTGGACAAGCTGCTGCGCAAGAGCTGGGCCTACTGGCAGCCGCGCCACCCCGCGGGCGGCCCGCGCTTTGCCAACATGCAGCAGAGCTATGCCGGCAAGCTGGCCATGCTGATCAACGAGAACACCTACAGCGACGGCGAGACCGTGGCCGAGGGCTTCAAGCGCCTGGGCCTGGGCCCGGTGATCGGCAAGACCACCAGCGGCGCCGGCGTGTGGCTGAGCGACCGCAACCTCCTGGTGGACAACGGCATCCTGCGCGCCGCCGAGATCGCGCAGATGAGCCCCGAGGGCCAGGTGCTGATCGAGGGCAAGGGCGTGGTGCCGGACCTTGAGGTGGACAACCCGCCGCGCGCCACCGCGCAGGGGCAGGATGCCCAGCTGGAGGCCGCCGTGCAGCAGCTGCTCAAGCAGCTGCCGGCGCGCGCACCGGCGGCGGACGAACGCTTGCCGCGCGTCAAGGCCTACCCGCGGCCGCGCGGCTGAGGCGCCGGCGCGCTGGCGATACTCGCGGCCTTCATTCCTTGAGGCCGCGATGCGCTGGAACCTGTGCCCGACCCTGTTGTGCCTGCTGCTCAGCCTGGGCGCGACAGGGGCCGCCGAACCCCTGCCGATTGCCTTTGACGCCGGCAACCCGCCGGCCATGTGGGGCCAGGGCAAGGCCGTGCGGGGCGTGCAGCCGGCGCTGATTGCCGCGGCCGCGCAGGAGGCCGGGCTGACGCTGCGCATGAGCGGCATGCCCTGGCCGCGTGCCATGGAAGGCCTGGCGCGCGGCGAGCATTGCGTGGGCGGGGCCTACCGCAATGCCGAGCGCGCAGCGCTCTACCTGTTCAGCGAATCGATCCGCGAGGAAACCGTGGTGGCCGTGGCGCTGGCGCGCAACCCGCTGCCCGCGCTGCACCAGGCCAGCGACCTGCGCGGCCTGCGCGTGGGCCTGCACCGTGGCTGGAGCTATGGCGAGGAGCTGGACGCCGCCTTGCAGGACCCGGCGCTGCAGGTCACCCGCCTGACCTTCGGCAACCGCCTGTTCCTGGCGCTCGAATCCGGCAAGGTGGACGTGGTGCTGACCGATGGCGACAGCGTGCGCCACGAGTCGCGCGCGCTGCGCGAGCCCGTCAAGCAGCTGGCCGAACTCTCGCGCAATGGCACGCACCTGATGTGCCCGCGGGGGGAGCGCTTTGCCAAGGCCATCGCCGCGCTGAACCCGGTCATCCGGGCGCGCCGCGACAGCGCCGCCTGGGCGCAGCTGACGCAGCGCGAGCTGGCACGCTGAGCCGTCTTTAGAAAATCTTCAGGCGGCGCCGCCTACAGTGCGCCCGCCTCAAAAGCACAACAGGGAGAACCCATGCAACTCAAGAAGAGGGGCGGCGCCTTGGCCGCCCTGGCGCTGGCTTTCGCCAGCCTGCCCAGCCATGCCCAGCTGCTCGTCAGCAACCAGCCCGGCGTCTATGGTCAGCTCGGCTTCGGGCGCGCCCACCTCAGTGTGGACTGCAGCGGCCAGGCCGCCTGCGGCAGCAGCGGCGTTTCGGCCCGCCTGGGCGCGGGCCTGCGCGTGGGCGGCGGTTGGGCGATCGAATTCGGTCGCCAGGGCCTGGGCAATTTCGACTACAAGCGCCGTGCCGACGACAGCCACCGCGACATCGAGGTCGAGGCCTGGCAGGTCGGTGTGGCGCAGCACATCGAGATGACGCCGCAATGGCTGCTGGTGCCGCGCCTGGGCCTGGGCCGCATCAGCAGCCAGACCGATGCCGGCTACTGGCCCAGCTCGCACAGCGAGCGCCGCCGCGAGTGGCGGCCCTACGGCGGCATGAGCCTGGTGTGGCGCATGAACCGCGTGCTCAGCCTGCAGCTGCAGGCCGACTACCAGCGCGTGCCGCTGCGCCATGACAACGGCAGCAGCGAGGACGCTGGCGCGGCGAGTCTGGCGCTGGGTCTGGGCTTCAACTACTGAAACCCGGGCCCCTGACGATCGGCAAGGGCGCGCGGGCTTCCTAGAGTGCGGCACCCGCCTGGAGCCGCCCGTGATTCCCGAGGTCTACACCGATCCCCACCCTGTCGCCCACCACATCGCCGGCCAGGCCGTGCTGGCCGGCCCGCTGGCTCCGGTGCACAACCCCGCCACCGGCCAGGTGGCGCGCTGGGTGCATCAGGCCGAAGGCCCGCAGATCGTGCAAGCCGTGGCCGCGGCCGTGGCGGCCCAGCGCCCCTGGGGCGAGATGCCGGTGGCGCAGCGCGCGCGCGTGCTGCAGCGCTTTTTGCATCTGGCGCAGGGCGCCGGCCGCGAGCTGGCGCAGCGCATCGGCAGCGAGCAGGGCAAGACCCTGGACGATGCGCTGGGCGAGGTGCGCCGCGCGCTCGAGTTCGTCGAGTTCGCCTGCGCCGCCCCGGCGCTGCTGGGCGGGCGCTACAGCGCGCAGGCCGCCACGGGTCTGGACCACTGGACGCAGCCGCAGCCCCTGGGCGTGACGGTGGGCGTCACCGCCTCCAGCTGCCCCTTCATGCTGCCGCTGTGGATGGCGCCGCTGGCGCTGGTGTGCGGCAACAGCTTCATCCTCAAGCCCAGTCCGCTGGCGCCCAGCGCGGCGCTGTGGATCGCCGAGGCGCTGCGCGAGGCCGGCCTGCCGCCCGGCGTTTTCCAGGTGCTGCAGGGCGGGGCCGAGACCGTCAACGGCCTGATCTGCCACCCTGAGGTGGCGGCACTCAGCTTCGTGGGCCGCAGCAGCGTGGCGCGTTCGCTCTACGCACGCGGTGCCGAACTGGGCAAGCGCGTGCAGGCCCTGGGCAGCGCCAAGAACCACCTGGTGGTGCTGCCGGATGCCGACCTGGACGCCGCCTGCGAGGCCCTGGTGGGCGCCGCCTTCGGCTCGGCCGGGCAGCGCTGCATGGCGGTTTCGGTGGCCCTGCTGGTGGGCCACACGGCCGATGCCCTGATCCCGCGCCTGATGGACCGGGCGCGCAATCTGCGCGTCGGCCCGGGCTGGCAGGAGGGCGTGGAGCTGGGCCCGCTGAGCAGCGCCGAGGCCATGGCGCGCGTCGAGCGCCTGATCGGCTGCGGTGCCGAAGACGGCGCGCGCCTGCTGGTGGACGGCCGCGGCCTGCGCGTGCGCGGCCATGAGGGCGGCTTCTTCGTCGGCGCCACCCTCATCGACGAGGTGCAGCCTTGGATGCGCATCTACCAGGAAGAGGTGTTCGGCCCGGTGCTGCTGTGCCTGCGCGTGCCCGATCTGGAGGCCGCGCAGGCGCTCATTGCCGCCCACCCCCTGGCGCAGGCCGCCGTGCTCTACACGCGCAGCGGCGCGGCCGCGCGCCGCTTTGTGCAGCAGGTGCCGGTGGGGGCGGTGGGCATCAATGTGCCCCTGCCGCAGCCGCTGGCCTGGATGGGCTTTGGCGGCTGGAAGGGCAGCCTGTACGGCGAGCCTGCCGCCTATGGGCCCGAGGCTTTTCACTTCTACACGCGCCAGAAGGCCGTGCTGCAGCGCTGGGAGCCCGCGCCGGCCGGCGCCGCCTTCGTGTTTCCCGGAGCGCGCTGACAAGCCCGGCGTCAGCCGCCGGGTCTATCCTGGCTCCTCCTTCTTTTGGTGGAGTGCGCATTGCGGCGCCGAGCCCTGTTCCCGATCCTGGCCCTGCCCGCCGCGGCGCTGCCGGCCCCGCCAGCGCCCGCGCTGCGCGTGGTGTTCGGCGTTTCGCGCCCGCCCTTCGTGGACGAACGCAGCCGCAGCGGCATTGCGCTGGACCTGTTCGCCGAGGCCGCGCGCCGCCTGGGCTGGCGCTACGAGATCCAGCACGCACCCAACAAGCGCATGCTCAGCCTGCTGCGCCAGGGCGTGGTGGACGTGGCGGTGGAAGTGCCGCAGGGCGAGGCCGGCCTGCACTTCTCCACGCCCTTCCTGAGCTACCGCAATGTGCTGCTGCTGCCGCCCGGTCATGCGGCCGAGGTGCGCGACTGGCCCGACCTGGCCGGCCTGCGCGTGTGCGCCTGGCAGCTGGCCGAGGCGGCGCTGGGCCCCGGCTTTGCCGCCGCCCGGCCCCGCTTTGCCCAGTACCACGAGTTCGGCAACCAGCGCGACCAGGTGCGCCTGTGGCTGCTGGGCCGCTGCGAGGTGCTGGTGATCGACCGCGACCTGCTGCTCTGGCATTTGCGCGAACTGGCGCGCAGCGAGCCGCAGGTCGCCCAGCCGCGCCCCGAGGCCCTGCGCACCCTGCCCGTGCCGGGCCAGGCCGCGCTGGACTGGTTCGTCGGCTTTCGCGACGCTGCGCTGCGCGACCGCTTCAACGAGGCGCTGGCCGCCCTGCACGCCGACGGCAGCTACCCGCGCATCGTCAACCAGCACCTGCTGGGCACGCCATGAACGCCCGGCTTTGGACGCGCCGCCACGCCCTGGCCGCCGCTGCGCTGCTGCCGCTGTGCGCCAACGCCGCCAGCGGCCCCCAGCGCGTGCTGGTGCCGGTGGATGTGCGCCAGGACTTTGAGCGCTTCCTGGCTGGCCGCGACCCGCTGCAGCTGCAGCAGTACGGCGGCCCGCACGCGCGCCGTGACGTGGCCGAGTTGGTGCTGCTGCTGCAGGCGCTGGCGCTGGGCGGCATCACCGAACGCCCGGAGCGCGTGGCCATGCCCAGCGTGGCGCGGCTGGTGCGCGAGCTCGCGCAGGCCCAGGGCGTGTGCAGCGGCACCACTTACTGGAAGGAGGACGTGCCCTCGCCCGAGGACTTCCTGTTCAGCCGCACCATGGTGGCGGATGGCGAATTCGTGGCCGGCCTCTACACCCGGCCCGCGCGCGCCGACGTGCTGGCGGTGCAGAGCCTGGACGAGCTGCGCCGCCTGCGCTTCGTCTCCAACCGCCACTGGCGCGTCGACTGGGCCACGCTGCTGGGCCTGGGCATTGAGCGCCTGGCCCATGCCGACACCTGGGAGGCCATGCCGCGCATGCTGGCCGCCGGCCGTGCCGATGTGGTGCTGGCACCCTTCCAGCCCACGCCCGACCTGGCGCTGGACGTGGACGGCGTGCGCCTGGTGCCCATCCCCGGCCTCAAGCTCGGGCTGCGTGGCACGCGCCACTACCTGGTGTCGCGCCGCCACCCGGAAGGCGCGGCCTGGCTGGCCGCGCTGGACAAAGGCCTGCAGCAGCTGCAGGCGCAGGGGGCGGTGCTGCGCGCCTACCAGCAGTCGGGCTTCCACCACCCGGCGGTGGCGGGCTGGAAGCGGATTTAGATCGGCAGCCGCAGGTGGAGCAATTGCGCGGCCACGCCGCGCTGGTCTGCATCGGTGACCAGCCAGGCGTCCAGGCCCGCGCCAGCGGGGCGTGCCACCAGGCCCTCGACCTTGAGCGTGCCCGGCAGCCGGCCCAGCAGCTGCAGGCCGCCGGCCGGGTCCAGGCAGCCCAGCACCGAACCGCTGACGGTGCCATCGGCCACCGGGTTGTCGCTGTCCTCGGCGGCGGCGCTGAACAGCAGGCGCCCATCGGCCAGGGCGCACAGATCCGTCAGGCCGAGCGGCACGCCATCGAGTGCGCCCAGCGGGCAATCCAGGGCCTGCATCGGCAGGCTGGGGGCCGAGCGCCCGGCCAGCCAATCCAGCAGCGCCGCCAGCGGCCAGCCCAGCAGGCGGTTGGGCTGGCCACCGGGCTGGCCGCGCTGGGCCAGCCAGAAGCGCTCTCCGGCCACGCAGGCGCCCTCGATGTTCAGCAGCGGGTGCGCCGGGCGCAGCGCGGCATAGAGCGCGCTGGCGTCGAAAGGCCGGGCGGTGCCGGCGGGCAGGCCGGCGGCATCCAGGGGCTGCAGGGCCCAGCTGCAGCGCTGGGGCGTGGAGCCCGAGCCCAGGGCCAGCAGTGCGCCGTGCGGCCAGGCCGCGGCGGCGGGCAGGCTGCACAGCGCCTCCAGATCGGGCTTGCGCGCCTTGCGGGGCGCCGCCTGCTCGGGCAGCGGCGGCGCCGCCACCAGCGGCCAGCAGCGCCCGGGGCGGGCGGGGGCGGCCAGCTCGAAGGCGGCCAGGCCGAGCTCGTCGTCGGCCACCGAGTACAGGCGCTCGCCCAGCAACACCAGGGCACTGGCGGCGCACCAGGGCTGCGGTGCGCCGGCGCCCGGCCGCACCTGTAGCGGGGTCAGAAGCTCAGCCTGCAGGGCCTTCATCGCTGCACCAGCAGGGGTTGCAGCGCCAGCAGGCTGCGCAGGCGTTGCGCGGCCTCCTGGGCGCGCTCCAGGCTGTCAAAGGGGCCAAGCTGCACGCGGTGCAGGCCGCGGTCGCGCAGCGTGGTGAGCAGGGGTTCAAGCTCGGCCAGGTTGCCGGCCACGCGCTGCTTCAGCGCCACCGCGCCCTCCAGTGCGCGAAAGGCGCCGATTTGCAGCCACAGCCCGGGGCTGGCGGCGCGCACCTGCGCGGCGGCTTCGGGCACGGGCTCGGCCGGGGCCTCGCTCGCCTGCGCCACCTGGGTGGGCGGCTCGCCGGGCTCGGGCTCGCGGCGCCAGCGTCCGGTGCGGATGTCCTCGAAGCTCAGGCGCTGGATCTGCACCGGCGCCACGCCGCGCAGCAGGTCCAGCTTCAGCGCGGCGCTGTAGCTGAGGTCGATCACCCGGCCCTTGGCGAAGGGCCCGCGGTCGTTCACGCGCACGATCACCTCGCGTCCATTGGCCGGGTTGCGCACCCGGGCATAGCTGGGCAGCGGCCAGCGCGGGTGGGCGGCCGTCATCGCATACATGTTGTAGGTCTCGCCGCTGGCCGTCTGGCGGCCATGGAACTTGCGCCCGTACCAGCTGGCCAGGCCACCCTCTTCATAGGGCAGGTCTTCCAACAGCGGCACATAGCGCACGCCGTCGATCTCGTAGGGCTTGTTCGCCCCGCCAGGGCGGATGGGCTCGATGCGCGGCACGGCGTCGGGCACCCGCTGCAGGTCGGGCGGCGGCTGCAGTTCGGGGCCGTCGCGCTCGGCCGGGGCCGGCGTGCGCGTGGCGCAGGCCTGCAGCAGGGCCAGCAGCAGCAGGGCGAGCAAGAGGTTCAGGCGCATGGGGGCGCAGCGTAGACGAAGGGCGCCCGGTCGATCATTAATTCCACTCGAATACCAAAGACGCTGTTCGTCTGCAGGTATTTGATTGGTATCTTTCGGGCATGAACGCTGTTTCCTCTCGCCTGGCCTCGGTGGACGCGCTGCGCGGCCTGTGCGTGGCCGCCATGCTGCTGGTCAACAACCCGGGCGACTGGGGCCATGTCTACGCGCCGCTGCTGCACGCGGCCTGGCACGGCTGGACGCCGACCGATTTCGTTTTTCCCTTCTTCCTCTTCATCGTCGGCGTCTCGCTCGCGCTGGCACTGGGCGCGCGCATCGAGCGCGGCCAGACCGCCGGGCTGCTGCGCACCGTGTGGCTGCGCGGCCTGCGCATCCTGCTGCTGGGCCTGGCCCTGCACGCGCTGGCCTGGTGGCTGATGGACAAGCCCGCGCTGCGCCTGCCCGGCGTGCTGCAGCGCATCGGCCTGTGCTTTGCGCTGGCCGGCAGCCTCGTCATCGGCTGGCGCGCACGCGGCCAATGGGCCTGGATCGCCGCCCTGCTGCTGGGCTATGGCGCGCTGCTGCTCGGGGGCGGCCTCACCCCCGAGCACAACCCCGCCAGCCGCCTGGACGCCTGGTTGTTCGGCCCGCACGCCTACCAATGGGACGCCGCCAGCGGCCGCGGCCACGACCCCGAGGGCCTGCTGGCCAGCTTGGGCGCGCTGGCCACCACCCTGCTGGGCTGGCGCTGCGGCGAGGCCTTGCGCCAGGGCGCCCTGCGCACGCTGCTGGCGCTGGGCGCCGGCCTGGCGCTGGCCGGCTGGGCGCTGGACGCCGGCGGCCTGATGCCCATCAACAAGAACCTCTGGACGCCCAGCTTCGTGCTCTTTACCGCCGGCCTGGCCGCGCTCACGCTGGCCGCGCTGCACCAGGGGGTGGACCGGCAGGGCTGGCCGCCGCTGGGCCGCGCTTTCGGCGTCAACGCCATCGCCGCCTATGCCGGCGCCTGGGTCAGCACCGTGCTGCTGGAGGGCATGGGCGCGATGCAACCGCTCTACGCCGCGGGCTTCGGCTGGCTGCAGCGCGCCGCCGGGCCCGAGGCCGCGTCGCTAAGCTTTGCGCTCGCCTTCGTGGCTGTCTGGGCGCTGATCGTGCGCGGGCTGGATCAGCGCCGCATCTACTTCAAGGTTTGAGATGTCCGAGTACACGTTGCGCCTGCCACCTGATGTCCAGTCCGTGCAGATCGGCGCGCACCAACTGGTCTTCATCGACAACTTCCTGCAGGACCCGCAGGCCCTGGTGGAGGCCGCCTGCGCCGCCAGCTACGAACCCTGCCCGGGCGCGGCCGAGGGCAAGGGCTACCCCGGCATCCGCGCGCCCGCACCGGCCGCCTACGCCGAGGCCCTGCGCGAACTGGCCGAGCCGCTCATCCAGATCAACTTCGGCGTGCCTGAAGACCTGCCGATCCGCTCCAGCGTCGACAGCTTCTCGCTCACCACCACGCCGGCCGCGCAACTCGGCCCGCTGCAGCGCACCCCGCACTTCGACGCCAGCACGCCGCACCACATGGCGGTGCTGCTCTATCTGTGCGACGAGCGCCACGGCGGCACCGGCTTCTACCGCCACCGCGCCACCGGCATCCAGCGCCTCACGGCCGAGAACCGCGAGCCCTTTCTGGACCGCTACTTCGAAGAAATCAACCGCCAGCCGCCGCCGTTGCGCTACTTCGCAGAAGGCAACGAGCAGTTCGAGTTCCTCGGCATGATCCCGGCGCGCTTCAACCGGCTGGTGGTCTACCCGGGCAGCCTGCTGCACACGGCGTGCATTCACCCCTCGCTCAGCATCAGCAGTGATCCGCGCAGGGGGCGGTTGACGGTGAATACGTTCTACGACTTTTGAGGCCTGGTGTTGAATGCGCAAGAGGGGGACAGGTTGCTCAGCTTGCGATCCAAGGATTGAGTTGCACAGCCTGCTCGCTGACGAAATGAGATTGACGTTTAAACCGTGGCGCGTCCGTGGCGGCGCGGTATGGGCATCAAACCGGACTCTCGGAGTCGGTTGATTGGCTCGTGATGCTGTCCAGAAGGACTGCGATCTCATCTGCACCTTTCTCACGGGCGATGTCCGCAGCAGTTGAATCGCGGTCGTCACGCAGGTCTACCTTGGCACCCATGACGAGGAGCAGTCGAGCCGACGCCAACTCGCCAAAGGCAGATGCGCACATCAGAGGAGTGACGCCCTGCGCCGTGACACCGTCCACATCCGCTCCGGAGTCAAGCAACGCCTGCATGACCTCTGGCCAGCCAATGGCCTGGTGTAGCGGCGAAAGGCCATGCGAGTCGCGGCAGTCGATGTCAGCCCCGTTGTCGACGAGTAGTCGGACGATTGGCAAATGGCCAGCGGTGGCAGCAATGTGAAGGGCGGTAAAGCCGAAGGGGGTCGCAGCGTCCTTTGATGCGCCACCGGCGATGGCGGCCTGTGCCGCCTCGAAGTCTCCAACTTTTACGGCTGCGAGAAGGAGTCCGTCTTTGTCACGCATAGTGTTTTCGCCGCTGTGGCGATAGTTGGCCTTCTATGAGTAGGAGGCGGCATGCTCGCAGCCCGAATCACCTCACTGAGGTGGCACATGCTGGATTTTGGGTAGTGAGTAGGACCCCGCCGGGTCTCGCCCCGGCAGGCGAGTTCCTTTTGGCTTGACCCAAAAGGAACCAAAAGGTCAAGCCCCGATGCGCAGCCCCGGCCTGTGGCCGGGGTTCCCTGCGCTGCTCACTTGCCTGGGCCGGCCCAAAACTCACTGCGTTCGCTTCGCTCACTCCGCTCAGACAGTTGGGCCGAGTTTGATGGGAACGCGCGCTGGCGCGCGCGGCCCAGACAAGCTGTGCTGCTCGGCCGCGCATAGGGGCAGCAGCCGAACAGCCAACAGCCGGGAAACGGAGCGATGGTTGAAGTTCGGGCTGTTCGGCTGTTGGCTGTTCGGAGCCTCCCCTATGCCAAGCCGAGGAGCACAGAAGAGCGGGCCCGCGCGCGTGAGCGCGCTTCGTGCTCTGACTTGGCGCAACTGTCTGAACGGAGTGAGCTCCGCGAACGCAGTGAGTTTTGCGCCTGGGCCCGCTTTTCGCGCACCGCAGGGCACCCCAGCCGCAGGCTGGGGCGCAGGCATCGGGGTCGCCTTTCTTTTGGTTCCTTTTCTTTGGCGAAGCAAAGAAAAGGAACTCGGGTGCAGGGGTGAAGCCCCTGCGGGCTCTCACGAAGCGACCACTGACCACAAGTCAAGAAAAAAGCCAGCCGGCTGGCGCCGGCTGGCTGGCGATCGAAAGCCCGGGTGGGCGTTGGCTTCGATCAGAACTTCGCGCTCAGGCCCACGCGGTAGGTGGTTTCGCCCTCGAAGTACCAGGTCGGGAAGCCGGCCTTGAGCGAGGGGCGCAGCGTGGTGTTGGCACCGGCGGCCCCGTACTGCACGTCGTCCTTCTTCAAGAGGTTCACGGCGTCGAACGAGAGGCGCAAGGTGTCGGTGAGGTTCCAGCCCAGGCTCAAGTCCAGGCTGCCGGTGGCGTCGTGCATGCGGTTGCCGTACCAACCGCTCTCACGCACCATGTACTTAGAGCGGTAGTTGTAGGCCAGGCGCGCCGAGTAGTCCTTGGTCTCGTAATAGCCCACCAGGTTCATGTTGTGCTTGGACGAGAGCGTGAAGACGTTCAGCTGGTCCTGGTAGCTGGTGGCCGGGGCGCTGGCGTCGGAGTAGGTGTAGTTCGCCGCCACGCCGAAGCCGCCCGCGAACGCGTGGTTCAGCTGCAGCTCGATGCCCGAGATCTTGCCGCCGCCGGCGTTGACGAACTGGTTGATGGTCCAGCTGTCCTTGCCGCTGTCCGGGCTCACCACGCCGACCTTCTGGTTCACCAGCGTCTGCGTGGTGATGAAGTTGCTGATCTTCTTGTAGAAGAAGTTGGCCGAGACCAGATTGCCCTTGCCGTAGTAGTACTCCAGGCCGATGTCGAACTGGTTGGAGGACTGTGGCTTGAGCGCCGGGCTGCCGTAGTTGAAGGCGTCGTTGCTGGCGTTGGTGTCGTCAAAGCCCACCACCGTCGAATTGAACATGTTGGTGAAGTTCGGACGCGTGATGGCCTTGGCGGCGGCGACGCGCAGGATGGTGTCGCTGCTGAGCTCGTAGCCGGCGTTCAGGCTGGGCAGCCAGTCGTTGTAGCTGCTCTTGCGCGAGGTCTTGCTGCGGCCCCAGCCGTTGTTCTGGCCGACGTCGCCCGCGGCCAGCGGCGTGCCGTCGAAGGCGTAGCTGGTGGCGGTGGCTTCGGTGCGGATGTAGCGCAGGCCGAAGTTGCCCTTCCACTTGTCGGCCTCGAAGTCGAACATGCCGTACAGGGCCTGGTTGTCTTCCTTCAGCTGCCCGTAGGCCGAGCGGTCTTCGACCCAGCGGGTGATGTTGGCGCTGGCGGCGGCCAGGGCGGCGCCGATATTGGGCTTGGGCACGCTCCAGCCGCCCACCAGCTCCAGGCTGCCGTCGTACAGGCTGGCGCTGCTGGCCGGCACGGCGGTGGCGGCATGCACGCCGCGGTAGCCGCTCTTGGTGAAGGTGTGCTGGGTGGCGCGGATACCGGTCTTGAAGGCGGTCAGGAAGCCTTCGCCCAGATCGATCGTCAGATCAGCCTGCGCAAAGTTCTCCTTGTCCTCGTTCGGGCCGCGGCCCGAAGCCCAGCTTTCCGGGGTGGAGTTGGCGGGTAGGTTGCCCACGCCGATGTTCTGGTTGGACGAGGGCGTGATGCTGATCTGCTTGCCGGTGGCGTCGATGGTGCCGGTGAAGATCGGCAGGGTGCGCACGCCCGTGCCGTCGTTCCAGCGGCCGTAGGCGAAGTTGGTGGTCTGGTTGGTGCCGCCCTCGGCCTTGGTGCTGCCGGCCACGCCGCTGAGCTTGAAGCCATTGCCCTTGAAGGAGCCGTCCAGCACCAGGCTGTCGCTGTTCATCGAGGCCGAGCGCACCCAGTTCTGCAGGAAGACGTTGTGCAGGTTCTCGTTGGCGGCCGGGCGGTTGAACTGCACGCACAGGCCGTTGGCGGCATTGGTGGCCTTGCAGTCGGCGGCGGCGTTGCCGGTGAAGATGTAGTGGCTGCTGTTGCTGTTGTCGGCATCCAGCTCCAGGCGCAGGTAGTTCAGGCCCAGTTCCACGCCGGTGGCGGGGCGCGCCTGCAGCGAGACATTCAGGCTCTTGCGCTCGCGCTCCTGCACGAAGGTGGTGGGGGCGACATCGCCGCTCCAGCGCATGTCGGCTTCCACCCCGCGGCGGATGTAGCTGCCGTCTTCCATGGCGGCGGCCACCATCACGCCGAAGCTCTTGGCCGGGTTGCGCCAGCTGAACAGACCCGAGACTTCCTTGTTCAGGTCGTCGCTGATGCTGCCCTTGCCCAGGCGCACGCTGGCGAAGCCGGTGCCGGCCGGCAGGTCGAGCGGCTTGCGGGTCTTGACGATCACGGTGCCGCCGATGCCGCCTTCGGTCAGGTCGGCCTGCGAGCTCTTGTAGACCTCCATGCCGCCGATCAGCTCGGGCGGCAGCAGCGAGTAGTTGAAGCTGCGGTCGATGTCCTTCTGGTCATACCAGCCGGTCGAGGCCACGGTCTGGCCGTTCAGGGTGGTGTAGGTCATCTGCGGGTCGGTGCCGCGGATGGAGACCGAGGCGCCCTGACCGAAATCCTTGCCCACCGAGATGCCGGGGATGCGGCCCAGGGCCTGGCCGACGTCGTTGTCGGGCAGCTTGCCCACGTCCTCGGCCGAAACGGCGTCCACCACCGCGCTGGCGTTGCGCTTCACATTGACGGCGGTCTGCAGCGAGGCGCGGATGCCGGTGACGACCACCGTGTCCAGCTGTTCGGCTTTCTTATCGGTCGTGCTCTGGGCCAGCAGGGCGCTGTGGCTGATCAGCAGGCCAACGGCCAGGGCGGCGGGGGTCAGGCGGGGGCTCATGGGATGTCTCCGGATCGGCGGGGGTGGGGGTCGGGCGCTGGTCTCATCCGGTGTGCATCTGGCATGCCTGTTTGAGACCGTGTGCAGTCCACTATAACCATCGAGCAATCCACTTAGCTACCACTTTCCATCAGGGGATTACCCGGATCAGCGCCCGCCGGCGCCCCATGAATTTACGCTTTCTCATAGAGGAGTGAGAGGCTGGGTGCCCATGGGGCTGGACGGTGCTGGTATTTTGGTACGCAAGTGGTATCGTTTGCGTGTTGCTTAAAACCAGCAGACCAATTCCATGCGAATCCTGAGCCTGTGCGCCCTGGCGCTGAGTCTTCTGAGCCTGCCGCCTGCCCGTGCCGCCGAGCCGGTGCGCGGCGTTTACCTGGCCAGCTGGGAAGGCCTGCAGGCCCTGGAGCGCCTGCCCGAGGGGCGCGTCAACACCCTGCTGCTGGCCTTCCTGCGCCTGTGCGGCCCGCATGAACTACCCAAGGACCGCGCCGCCTGCGCGGGCAAGCCGGCGCATGGCCTGAGCGATGGCGCCGTGGAGGCCGCCTTCAACCACGCACTGCGCCAGCGCAAGCAGCGCGAGCCGGGGCTGCGGGTCTGGGCCTCGGTGGGCGGCTGGGGCGGCTCGGACGGCTTCTTCCCCATGGCCGCCAGCGCCGCCACGCGTGCCGCCTTCATCGCCGAGGTCAAGCGCTACCTGCTGGCCCACGACGCCACCGATGGCATCGACCTCGACTGGGAGCACCCGGGCGGCAACGGCGCTGCCAATGGTGTGCCGCTGGGCGGGCCGCAGGATGGCGCCCACTACCTGGCCCTGCTGCGCGAGCTGCGCACCGCGCTGGACGAGCTGGGCCGCGAACAGGGCCGGCGCTACGGGCTTTCGGTGGCGGTGAACGTGACGCGCCCGGTGCTGCAGCGCCTGCACTGGCCCACTATCGTGCCCCTGCTCGACCACGTCTTCATGATGAGCTACGACTACCACGGCGCCTGGAACCCGCACACCGGCCACCACGCGGCGTTGCTGGGGGCTGGCCGGGACGACAGCCTGGAGGAAAGCGTGCAGACCCTGCGCGCCGCCGGCGTGCCGGCGCGCAAGCTGGTAGCCGGCGCCGCCTTCTACGCCCGCGCCTGGCAGGGCGTGCGCAGCCCGCGGCCCGGTACGGCGGCCAGCGGTCCCGGCCTGAATGCCGACGGCGCGCTGGGCTGGCGCGAACTGAAGCCCCTGCTGCTGCAGCCCGGCTGGCAGCGCGGCCACGACGCCGCACGCGCTGCCGACTGGGCCTGGCACCCGCGCCGCGGCATCTGGCTCAGCTACGAGAGCCCGGCCGCCGTGCGCGCCAAGGCGCAGTGGGCGCGCGAACAGGGCCTGGGTGGCGTGTTTGCCTGGGAGTGGACGCAGGACGACGGCACGCTGCTGCGCGAGTTCTAGGGCCTGTTCACACTACGCGGAGCCCCATTCCCTTCGGGTTGCCACCAGACAGAGGCGCCCACTTCGTTGCGAAGCCTCGCCGGGGGGCTACCCCGGCTTCATTTCGCGCCTCGTTGGCGCCTCTTCTGGATGGCAACGCGGTGGCTTCGCGTAGTGTGAACAGGCCCTAGCCCCGGAACTGCCGCCGCCACTGCGTCGGCGTCCGGTCAAAGGCGGCGCGGAAATGGTGGCGCAGCGCCTCCGCCGAACCGAAGCCCGCCAGTTCGGCCACGCGCTCGATGGATTGATCGGTCTGCTCCAGCAGCTGCTGCGCCCGCTGCAGGCGTTCGCTCAGCAGCCACTGCAGCACCGAGGTGCCGGTGAGTGCCTTGAACTGCCGCGTGAAGCTGCGCCGGCTCATGCGGGCCTCAGCGGCCAGGCCGTCGAGGTCATGCGGCTCGTGCAGGCGCTCGCGCACCCGCTCCACCAGGCGCGCGAGCCGGCTGCCGCCCGCTGTGAGCGGCAGCGGCTGCTCGATGAACTGCGCCTGCCCGCCCTCGCGATGCGGCGGGATCACCAGGCGCCGCGCGGCCTGGTTGGCGCGCTCTGCGCCCAGGCGCTCGCGCACGATCTGCAGGCAGGCGTCCAGCCCGGCGGCCGTGCCGGCCGAGGTCATCACGCCTCCGTCTTCGACGTACAGCACATCGGGCTGCACCTGAACCTGCGGAAAGCGGGCCGCCATCTCGCGTGCGTACTCCCAGTGGGTGGTGGCGCGGCGGCCGTGGAGCAGGCCGGCCTCGGCCAGCACATGCGCACCCAGGCACAGCCCCACGACCAGGGCGCCGCGCGCGTGCGCCGCCCGCAGGGCCTGCAGCAGCGCCTGCGGCGGGCGCTCCGCCACATTGCGCCAGCTCGGCACCACCACGATCTGCGCCTGCTGCAGCGCGCGCAGCGAGGCCAGGCCCGAGATCTGGTAGCCGGCACTGGTGCGCAGAGGCTGCGGCTCGGCCGCGCAGATGCGCAGCGTGAACGGGTTGGGCGGCTTCAGGGACTCACCGAACACCACGCCCGGAACCGCCAGATGAAAGCTGCTGATGCCCTCGAAGGCCACCACCGCCACCCCCACCGGGCGCGGCGCCGGCGGCCGTGCCGGGCCGCGGGCTGCGCGAGAACTTGGGCGGGCGACCGGGGGTGCGGAAGAGGCCATGAGCGCAGCCGGAACCGAGTTGGCCCGATCTTAAGGAATGTGGTGATTCAGGCCAGTGGTGAGTAAGCGGGTCGGCCCGAAGAATCGCGCCATTCCCACTGCTTCTTCTGCTGCCCCATGAACGCTTCCGCCCTGATCGTCATCGACGTGCAGAACGACTACTTCCCCGGCGGCGCTTTCGCGCTGGCCCAGACCGAGGCCGCGCTGCAGGCCACCCTGCAGGCCATTGCGGCCGCGCAGCGCGCCCACGTTCCGGTGGTGCTGGTGCAGCATGTGGCGGATGCCAGCCGGGGCATCGCCCCCTTCTTCAACGCGGGTACCGCGGGCGTCGAGATCCATCCGCAGATCCGGGCCGCCGCCCCCGAGGCGCCGGTCGTGGTGAAGCACTTCGCCGACAGCTTCGAGCGCACCACCCTGCACGACACGCTGAGCCGCCTGGGCTGCCGCGAGCTGGTGTTGTGCGGAATGATGAGCCAGAACTGCGTGACGCACACGGCGCTCTCGCGCCGCGCCGATGACTACGCCGCCGTCACCGTGCTGGGCGACGCCTGCACCACCGTGAGCGAGATGCTGCACGCGATCGCGCTGAACGCGCTGTCCACGCGGGTGCGCATCCAGAGCGTGGCGGAGGCCTGTGCCGAGTGGGCGCAGTTTGAGCGGGCGAGCTAAGTGCTGCTTCCAGAGTGCTTGGTCACCCGAGGCCGTTGAAGACGGAGGTTCCAACGCCAAGCCATCCTCATCGGAGCCCCTTGGATGAACAGCGACAAGATTGTCCTGGTCACGCAACACGGACGCGAACAACTGGTCCATGAGGTGGGGCGCTTGGCTCCTCCCAGCCGCTGCGGCATGAGACCGCGAGCAGCGCGTGCGACTCCCTGCCGGCGGCACTGCGCGACGACCGGCAGTTGGGCTTTCGCGTGCAGGCGGTAGTCACCGACGCCGGCATCGCTTGACGCTCAAAGCGCCGCACCAAGCTGCTGTGCCGGCTCCAGCGGAGGTGGCCGAGGCCACGGCCTTGCGCGCCGCGCACCCATGGCAAGGCAGAGTGCTTCATCCAGAAGCTGCTGCGCGATTGGGCTTACGCGTACAGCCACCCCTTCTCAGACGCCAGAACTGCGGAACTGGAGCCCTGGATGCACCATCGCAACCAGCGTTGGCCACACTCTCCAGACTTGGTGCCAAGCGGAACAGCGGCTCGGGAAGCTGCACCGGGGAAGCCGCCGGCAACGCCACGGCGCAAACTCCACACCTTTGTGGCGCCGGGCAGATGCGGATGAGCCCCAACCTCGATCATTCCTACTTCAGACTCTCGCGGCTGGAGACGTCGGCGCGTGAGCGCCTGCGCCGCGTGGTGCGCCTGATGGTGGCGCTCACCGCACTGCTGCTGCTCACCTTGATCAGCCTGGGCCTGCTGGTGGAGCACCAACTGCCGCCGCAGCGTTTCGTGGCGGTGGTCTGCCTGATGCCCACCGTGGCCCTGAGCTACGCGCTGATGCGCCGCGAGCGCCTGCGGGCTGCAGCGGCCACCCTGGCCTGGGGCGCCTTCCTGAGCGTGGCGGCCCAGGCCGTCACCACGGGGGGCTTGAACAACCCCGGGCTGTTTGCCTTTCCGCTGCTCATCCTGTTGGCCGGTGCGCTGCTGGGCCCGGCCCAGGCCCTGGCCCTGGCAGTGGGCGAGGCGCTGGCGCTGGGCTTCATCACCCTGACGCGCAGCCTGGGGCTGCAGCCGGCTGTGCCGGCGCTGCCGGCGCCCACCCAGGGCTTGATCCTGACCTTTCTGGTGGCCATGAGCTACCTGGCGCTGCGCTACTTCCTGCGCAGCCACCAGGAGGACATGGAGGAGATCGCGGGTCTGAACGAGGCGCTCGAAGGCAAGGTGCAGGCCCTGCACACGCAGGGGCTGGAGCTGCAGCGCCGCGATGCCGAGCTGCGCCGGCTCAACCTGGAGCTGGAGGCGCGCGTGGCCGAGCGCACCCAGGAGCTCAGCAGCGCATTGGCCCGCCTGCAAGCCGCGCAGCAGGAGCTAGTGGAAGCCGAGAAGCTGACCGCCATGGGCAGCCTGGTGGCGGGAGTGGCGCACGAGCTGAACACCCCGATTGGCAACGCGCTGGCCAGCGCCACCACCCTGGGCGCCACGGCCAACGAGATGGCCCAATGCGTGGCCGCCGGCCCGGTGCGGCGCAGCGAGCTGCTGCAGCTCACGCGCCGCATGCAGGACGCATCCGAACTGACCGAGCGCTCCATCCACCGCGCCGCCCATCTGGTGCACAGCTTCAAGCAGGTGGCGGTGGACCAGGCCTCCGAGCGCCGCCGCTGCTTTGAGCTGGCGGAAATGCTCGAAGAGGTGCTGGAAATGCTGCGCCCGAACTTCCGCCACCGCCAGATCGAGTTCCAGCGCGAGGTGGTGGGCGAGATCCAGATGGACAGCTACCCCGGGGCTCTCAGCCAAGTGGTGATGAACCTGGCCCTGAATGCGGCGCTGCACGCATTCGAGGGCCGCCCCACCGGTTGCGTGACGCTGCGCGCCAGCACGCTGCCCCAAGGCCTGATCAAGCTGGTGTGTGAAGACGACGGCCTGGGCATGGACGTCGCGACCCAGCGCCGCGTGTTCGAACCCTTCTTCACCACCCGCCTGGGCAAGGGAGGATCGGGTCTGGGCCTGTCGATAGCGCGCAACCTCAGCATGCAGGTGCTGGGCGGGCGGCTGGAGCTGGAGTCCAGCCCCGGGCAGGGCAGCCGCTTCATCTTGACCATGCCGGCGGTGCTGGGCGAAGGCGTGCTGCCGCCCCCCTTGGAGGGTGGGCGCTGAGCGGGCGGGGCACCGCCGTCTGCCGCGCCCGCGGTCGAACCTGCTCACTGGATCCACAAGCCCAGGCCGGGGGGGCTGCATGCGCGCGAGGGCCTTCATACCCGCGCCGCAAAGCGCTCCACCACCGGCGTGGCGCCCGCGACGATGAGCTGGTCGCCGGCCTGAATCACGGTCTCGGGGCGGGCGTAGATGAAGTCCTGGTGGCGGCGCTTGACGCCCACCACCGTGATGCCATGGCGCTGGCGCACATTCGATTCGCTCAGCGGCTTGCCGTGCGTCTCGGCGGGTGCGCGCGTCTTGGCGATGGCGAAGCCGTCGTCGAACTCGATGAAGTCGATCATCTTGCCCGTCACCAGGTGCGCCACCCGCTCGCCCATGTCGGCCTCGGGGTAGATCACATGGTGGGCGCCCAGGCGCTCGGCCACCCGGCCGTGGGCCGGGTTGTTGGCCTTCACCCAGATGTCCTTGCAGCCCATCTGGCTGAGGTTCAACACCGTCAGCACGGTGGACTCCAGGCTCTCGCCCATGCTCACCACGGCATGGCGGAAGCTGGCCACGTCCAGCTGCTTGAGGGTTTCCAGGTCGGTGGCGTCGGCCTGCACCACATGGGGCAGTTCATCCGCCGCGGCTTGCACCGATTCGGCGTTCTGGTCCAGCGCCAGCACGTCGTGCCCGAGGCGTTGCAAGGCCCGCGCCACGGCGCTGCCAAAGCGGCCCAGGCCGATGACGACGACGCTGTCGCAGGCTTTGAAGTCTTTATCCAACAAGCGGCTTCTCCTCGGGGTAACGGTAGGGCCGGCGGCTGGCCTGCTGGGCCAGCGCCACCACCAGGGTGACGATGCCGACGCGGCCCAGGAACATCAGGCCCACCAGCAGCAACTGGCCGGCCGGCGGCAGCTGCGGCGTGAGGCCGGTGGACAGGCCCACGGTGGCGAAGGCGGACACCACCTCGAACAGCACCGCCTCGTAGCGGATGCCGGGCAGGTGCTGCACCAGCGGCACCAGGGTGAGCGTGCCCAGGCCGATCACGGCGCTGGAGAGCACCAGCACCGTGAGCGCCTGGCGCAGCGCGCCCTCGTGCAGGCGGCGGCCGGCGAACTCCACGTCGCGGTAGCCGCGCACCTCGCACCACACGGCCAGCAGCAGCACGCCCGCGGTGGTCACCTTCAGGCCGCCGGCGGTGCCCGCGCTGCCACCGCCGATGAACATCAGCAAATCGTGCAGCAGCAGGGTTTCGGTGTTGAAGGCGGCCACGTCCAGGCTGTTGAAGCCCGCGGTGCGGGCCGACACCGAGGTGAACAGCGCACCCCAGAAGCGGCCCGCGGCATCCAGGCTTTTGAGCGTGCCGTTCCATTCGCTGTTGGCAAAGGCCAGCGCGCCGCCCAGCAGCAGCACGGCCGTGCCGGCCAGCGTGAGCTGGCTGTGCAGCGACAAGCGCACGCGGTCGCGCCGGCGCAGCAGCAGCTCGTGCAGCACTGGGAAGCCCAGGCCGCCGATGACGATGGCCGCCATCAGCGGGCTCAGCACCCAGCCATCGGCCACGAAGCGCATCACGTTGTCCGGGAAGGTGGAGAAGCCCGCGTTGTTGAAGGCCGAGACGGCGTGGAACAGGCCGTGCCAGGCGGCGTCGCGCCAGGCCATGTCGTAGCTGAAGGCAAAGCGCAGCGTCAGCGCCAGGGTGGCCAGGGCCTCCACGGTGAGGGTGATGACGGCCACCAGCTTGGCCACGCTGCGCACATCGCCCAGCGAGAGCGCGCGGTTCTCGGCCTGCAGCAGCAGGCGCGAGCGCACGCGCAACTGCGAGTTCACCAACATGCCCAGCAGGCTGGCCGCCGTCATCAGGCCGAAGCCGCCGATCTGGATCAGGCCCAGGATGACCGACTGGCCGAACAGCGACCAATGCGTGCCCGTGTCCACCACCGCCAGGCCGGTGACGCACACCGCCGAGGTGGCGGTGAACAAGGCCGTGAGCCAGCCGCCGCCCAGGCCACTGCGTTGTGCCAGCGGCAAGGCGAGCAGCAGGGTGCCGGTGGCAATGGCGGCGGCGAACAGCAGCACCAGCACGGTGCTGGGGTGGAGTGGGTGGGGGCGTGTGGCGGGGTTCATGCGTCCGTCAGCGGGGGCTGGGCGGCGGCATTGTCGAAGGGCTGCGGGCTGGCCTTGGCCAGGGCCAGGAAGGTGCCGTGGTCGATGGCGTGGGGGCGCTGCGGGGCCGGGCGGCCCAGCTCGAAGTGGGTGGGGTGGGCGATCCACACGCCAAAGCCTTCCGGGATCTCCTGCACCTCGGCAATGCCGGCGGCCAGCACGAACCAGGTCTGGCTGGACAGGGCGGCATAGGCGGCGCGCTTGTCGGGGCGGCGCAGGTCGGCCAGCAGGTCGGCGCGGCGCACCTTGATCTCGTGGATGGCCACGGCCAGGCCCTCGGGCTTGCTGCTGGGGTAGAGGGAGTAGACGTCGGGCTCGCAAAGCAGCCAGCGCTTTGGGGGCGGCGCGCTGGCGGCGGGCAGCAGCTCGGGGCGCTCCGGGGCGGGCTCGCGCGCCAGCCCGGCGCGCAGGCTCAGGCGGGTCCACACCAGGCGGCCGGCGCGTTGCAGTTCGGTGGCGGTGCGGGCCACCAGGTCTTCGTGGGCATCGCGGCGCGCGCGGTTGCCTTGCAGGCCCAGCACGGCGGCCTGGACGCCAGCGTCCGTCAGGCGCAGGCGTTCGCGCCCGTCCGGGTCCTGCAGGCGCTCCAGCCAGCCGGCGGCCAGCAGCTCCAGCTCCAGGCTGTCCAGGCAGGGCCAGCCGGCGCTGCGGTACATCTCGCGCAGCCGGCGCGTCTGGGCGGAGGTGGGTTTCATTCGCCCGGCGGGCTGTCAATGGGCGGCTTGCGGCTGCCGAACTGCGCCAGGGCCACGCCGGCCAGGATCAGCGCCGCGCTACCCAGCTTGGCCAGCGTGAAGGCTTCGTCCACGAACAGCCAGGACGCCAGCCCGGCCACCACCGGCATCAGGTAGATCAGCGGCGCGGTGCGGCCCACGCCGCGCCGCGCGCCCGCATAGCCCCAGGCCAGCCAGCCGATGAAGCCGCCACCGATCACGCTCCACAGCGTGCCTGCCCAGGCCCAGGCCGGCAGCGTGCCCCAGGGCACGGTGGCCAGCGCGGGGGTGCAATAGGCCAGCGTGGGCAGGGCGCCCAGCAGGGTGCCATAGGCCAGCACCGCCACGCCGCCATGCGCCTGGATGAGCGGCTTGCTGGCCACCGAGTAGTAGCTGAACAGCGCGGCGGCCAGCAGCAGCACACCATCGCCGGCGCTGGCGGCCCAGGCCCCGGCCAGCAGCTTCTCCGCCGTGAAGGCCAGGGCCCCGCCCGCGGCCACCGCCACGCCCAGCCACTGCGCCCAGGTCAGGTGCTCCACGCGCAGGGCGCGCAAGATCAGCAGCGTGAACACCGGCCCGCAGGCCAGCAGCACGCTGGCCGAAAAGGGCGTGGAGCCCTGCAGGCCCACGGCCGCCAGCACCAGGTGCAGGGCCTGGCCGATCAGCGCCACCGGCAGCAGCTTCCACCAGTCCGCGCGCGCCAGGCGCGGCCAGTTCCAGCGGAAGTAGATGCACAGCAGCAGCACCGAGCAGACCGGCGCGATCAGGTAGCGCAGGCCCACGAAGGCCACCGGGCCCATCAGGCCGAACAAGGCCTTCTGCAAAGGGAAGTTCAGGCCCCAGACCAGGATGGTGGCCACGGCGGCGAGCAGGGGAAGCGAGGGCATGGCGCGCATCATGCCTTGACGGCATTTCTCAAAACTGACTACCATTGTCTCAAATATGAGAACTGCCGCCGACACGACCGAACCCCCTGAGGACCCCGCGCTGGAGCGGCGCCTGGCCCAGCGCCTGGCCGCGCTGCGCGCCGCCGCGGGCTGGAGCCTGGACGAGCTGGCCACGCGCAGCGGCATCAGCCGCGCCACGCTTTCCCGCCTGGAGCGGGCCGAGACCAGCCCCACCGCCAGCCTGCTCAACCGCCTGTGCGCGGCGCATGGGCTCACCATGTCGCGCCTGCTGGCCGATGTGGAGTCGGCTCCGGCCCGCCACCTGCCCGCCGCCCAGCAGCCGCTGTGGCAGGACGAGGCCAGTGGCTTCACGCGCCGCATGCTGGCGCCGCCGCTGGCCGGCTTTGCCACAGAACTGATCGAAGGCCGGCTCAAGCCCGGCGCGCGCATCGCCTACGAGCACCCGCCGCTGCCGGGCCTGGAGCAGCACCTGTGGCTGATCGCTGGGCGGCTGAACCTGACGCTGGGCGAGCAGCTGCACGAGCTGCGCGCCGGCGATTCGCTCAGCTTCAAGCTCTGGGGCCCCTCCGCCTTCGAGGTGCCCGGCGCCGCCGAAGCCCGTTACCTGATTGCCATCACCAACCCCCGATGAAGCTCGTTCCCCTGCAAGACCTGAACCCTGACGCCCTGGTGCCGCTGCTGCGTGACACCGTGGCCCTGGGCGCCAGCATCGGCTGGACGGCCACCCCGAGTGAGGACGCTGCGCGCGCCTTCTGGCAGCGCTGCCAGGACAGCTGCCGGCGCGGCGAGCGCCAAGGCTTCGTGGCCGTCGCGGGCGATCAGGTGCTGGGCAGTGCCCAGCTGGTGCTGGACACGCCGGCCAACGGCGCGCACCGCGCTGAGGTCTGCAAGGTCATGGTGGCGCCGGCCGCGCGCCAGCGTGGCCTGGGGGCGCAGCTGATGCAGGCCGCCGAGGCGGCCGCCGTGCAGCAGGGCCGCCGCCTGCTGGTGCTGGACACCGTGCGCGCCAGCCCCGCCGAGCGCCTGTACCGGCGCCTGGGCTACCAGGTCTGCGGCCACATCCCCGCCTACGCTATGAGCACCGCCGGCGCGCTGGAGCCCACGCAGGTGATGTTCAAGCGCCTGGGCGCGCGGGGCGAATGGGTGCAGCCGGTGGCCAGCGATCACCCCGAGGCGCTGGCGCTGCAGGACGCGCTCTCGGCCCTGCTGATGCAGCGATTCGGCAGCGATGGCCGCGCCAATTTCCAGGGCGCCACGCTGTTCGTGCTGGCCCGCGCCGCCGATGGCACGGCCCAGGGCTGCGGCGCGCTGCGCCCGCTGGCAGGCGAAGCCGGCGTAGCCGAGCTCAAGCGCATGCATGCGCTACAAGCCCGTCAGGGCGTGGGCCAGCGCCTGCTGGACTACCTGGAACACGAGGCCTGGCTGGCCGGCTGGCGGCAGCTGAGGCTGAGCACGCGCCGCGCCAACGCGGATGCGCTGGCCTTCTACGCCGCCGCCGGCTACCGCGAATGCGCGCCCTACGGGGCCTACGTCGGGCGCGCGGAGTCGATCTGCCTGGACAAGCGCCTGGCCTGAGGAGCGGGCAGGCTCACTGCAGGCCGTAGCGCTCGTACAGCGCGCGGCGGGCCTGCTGGATCAGCTGCTGGCGGCGGGCCGCCAGGCCGCTGGCATCGCCCAGGTCCGGCAGCTGCAGGCTGCTGCGGCCGCTCTGTTCCCGCCAACGCTGCGCCGCCGCCGCGGCGGCCGCGAAGTCGCCGCGCCAATGGGCCTGCTCGAGCGCCCGCAGCGTGCTGTGCGGATTGGGCGCTTGCGCACCGCTGATCCAGAGCAGGAAGCGGCGCGACCAGGACGCTGGACGGCTGCCGAGCTTCGCCTCGGGCAGCAAGGGCGCCTGGGTCTGCGCCCAGTCGGCCCGGCCGGCGGACTCGGCCAGCCACAGACCCTGGCGGCGCAGGCTGGCGCCCGGATGCGGGTCCGGCCCCGCCATGGCCTGCAGGCTGGGCAGCACGCGGTCCAGCCAGTCCAGGCCCGCGGCAGCGCCGCGCGCCGCGACGGTGGCATCGAGCTGCAGCTGGGCCAGGTCTTCATGCAGCAGGGGGTCGGCGGGAGCGGCGGCCTGCCAGGTCTGCAGCAAGGCGAACAGGGCGGCGGACTCGCCCTGGGCGTGCAGGGCGTCCAGGTGCTGGCGGCGCAGCGCGGCGGCATCCGGCCCGGCCGCCAGGCCGGCACCGCGCGCCAGGGCGCGGTCGATCAGCGCCTGCCGCCGCTCGGGAGCGCGCGTCCCCTCGGTCTCCAGCCAGCGCGCGGTGGCGCGGAACAGCAGGGCCGGGTCGGAGGCGGCGGATTCGGTCCTGTCGTAATGCGCCAGCGCCTGCTCCAGCAGGGCCAGGCGCTCGGCCGCTTCGGCCTTGGACTGGAACTGCCACAGCGCCAGCTGCACCTGGCGGGCCACGGGATCGGGCAGGCGTGGGGCCAGCTGGACGGCATCGCGCAGCAGGGCCTCGGCCGCGGGCAGTTGGCCGGGCCGGTGCTCGGCCAGTTCCTCGCTGACGCCGTCCAGCTCCTCCTCCAGCAGCCGCCACTGGGCGGCCGGCTCGGGCAGAGCCGCCAGGCGGGCGCGCAAGGCCTGCAGTTCGGCGTTTCGGGTGCGCAGGTACTGGGCCGGGTCCGTGGCCTGGGCGGGGGTGGAACGGCTGGGCAAGCCGGGCTGGCCGTGCAGGGCGACAGCCAGCAGCGGCAGGCTCAGGCACAGGGCGTAGAGCAGCAGGCCGGCAGCGCGTGCGGGCCGGCGCAAGCGAGGGCGCTGCGCCAGCGGCAGCAGGGCCTCCACCAGCAACTTCTGCTCGGCCCAGGCGCGGCGCCCATAGCCCAGGGTCTGGATCGCCTGGAACAAGGCCTGCAGCGCCGCCTCGCGCGTCAGCCCGCCCCAGCGGCCCTGGGCGCGCAGATGGCTGGCCAGGCGTGCCTGGCGGGCCTGTTGCCCCAGCCCCAGGGCCATCAGCAGCAGCGCGCCCAGGAACACCAGGCGGCTGGCGCCGCCGCCGGCATTCAGCACCCAGGCGGCCAGGGCCAGCAGGCCGAGCGCGCGGCCGGCCAGGGCGGCCCAGGGCCAGCGACTCAGCAGCAGCAGCTCGAACACCTTGCCGCCGTCCAGCGGATGGAAGGGCAGCAGATTGGCCATGTTCAGGAACACGGCGAACCAGGCGGTGCTGCGCAGCCAGGGGGCGTCGATGGGCGGCCAGAGCAGGGCCGCCAGGCCCAGCAGCAGGCCGGGCAGCGGCCCGGCCAGCAGCACGAAGAGCTCCTTGCCGACGCCGGGCTGCTGCGGCCGGCCGCTCACCGCGGCCCCCATGAAGGGCAGGAAGAAGACCTGCAGATCGCGGTAGCCGCACAGCCGCATGGCGGCCAGATGCCCGAGCTCGTGGAACAGCAGCACACCCAGCAGGATGGGCAGGGACTTCCAGTCCATGCTGAAGCCGAAGGACAGCGCGGCGGCCGCGGCAGTGGCCAGGAAGAGCAGCCATTTGGCGCGCGCCGAGCGCTGTGTGCCCTGCGCCGCCTGCTGCTCGCGCTCAAAGGTCTCGATCGGATGCTCCGGGCGGGCCGGATGCGCGTCGGGGCTGACGTCGTCCGCCATGCCCCGCTGCGAGGGCCCGAACACGGCCCAGGCGCGCCCCAGCATGCGCAAGGCGGCCCGCGCGCCGATGCGGAAGCTGCCGTCACCCGCGGGCAGGTAGTCGCCGCGCTGGACGCGCAGCTCGAAGGCCTGGCGCTCGGCCAGCGCACCGGCCGCCACCCAGTGCTCGGCCGGCCAGCGCAGCCAAGCCGAGGCATCGGCGCGCAGCGCCCGCATGCGGGCGCGGTGGGCCTGCCAGACGGCGGCCCAGCTCGGCAGCCACAGGTCCTGGGTCTCGGTGTCGGGCAGGTCCAGCGCTCCGGCGATGCTGGCGCGGTTGCGTGTCACCAGGGTCTGGCCATCCGCCGTGCGGCTGACGAAGTACAGCGCGAAGACGCGCCCCCGATCCGGCACCGCCAGCTGCAGCAGGTAGGCGGCGGCGCCGTCGGCATGCGTCAGCACCAGCGCATGCTGCGGCAGCGGGCGCCCGGCGCTGCTGAGCGCCACCACGCGCAAGGCCTGTGGGGCGCCGAAGCCCAGCGCCTCGACCAGGGCCAGGCCCGGCGCCAAGGCGCTGCTGGCCTCAGCCGGCAGTTCGGCCAGGGCCTGGGTTTCGGGCGGCAGCAAGCGCAGGCGGCGGATGGCCGTCAGCGTCATGGCACTGGCCGCCAGCCCGAACAGCAGCAGCGCGGCGCCGGCCGCCAGCAGCAGACTCAAGGCCAGGTCCATGGCGTCAAGCCTGACCGTAGACCTGGGCCTCGCGCCACCCCAGCGCCGCCATGTCGGGCTCACGCAGATGGGCCTCGCTGGGCATCATGAATTCATCCAGCTGCGGCGGCGCTACCGCGGTGCTGCTGAGCATGGCGTGCACCTGGCCGCGGTGGTGCGTCTGGTGCATGAACAGATGGGCCAGCAGATGCGCCACCCGGTCCACTTGCACATGGTCGGCGCGCGGGATGCGCACCGCCGCGTCGCAGCCGGCGGCATCCAGGCCGGCGCAGAAGGCGATCAAGCGCTGGTCCACCGCACGCTGCGCGGCATCCCAGTCGACCAGGGTCTCGGGGTTGCGGAAGGTTTCGAACACCTGGCGTGCATTGGCCTCACCTTCAAGCACCGCCACGTAGAACAGATCGACTTCCAGGATGTGCCCCAGCGTGGCGGCCAGGCTCGGAAAGAAGCCCACGCGCGGGGCCTGGAACTCGGCCTGCGCCAGGCCCTGCATCGCGCGAGCCAGGCGCTGGTTCATCAGGTGGTTGGCGTGGGCTTGGATGCGGAGGTAGTGGCTGAGATCCATGGGTCAGAGTTGGCGTCGTGAGTGCCCAAGCCTCAAGACGCGCTGGGCTGACCTGAATTCAACGACCGGATGTCGTAGGGCGTGGCCAGAAGCACGGCGAGGGGAACGAGCGTGGGCTGAATTCAGTAGGCGGGTTTGCCGAGAAGTGCGAAGTGGCGCCCGTGCTGCGCGCGTACTTGCATGTCGTAAAAGTCTAGGGGGAGCAGGGCCACATTGGCATCCGCAACTTGGCGCTGGTCGTGAACTCGCTGCACCGCCAAACTGACTACCCCATGAGTCAACCAGGGAGGATGCGATGCGAGCCTGCGTGTGGATGGTCCCAATGCTATTGGCCGGGTGCGCACAACTTCCGGAACTCAAGTTGCGCTACTACCTCCCGACCAGCAGTTTGAGCTTGACCGTGGTTCGGAGTGTGAGTTGTGATGCGGCAGACCGAGCGCTTGTGGCGACCTCGGTCGTCCCCAACCTGCAACATCGGGCTGATCCCAAGGCGGAAGAGTGGCTGGATTTGAGCGAGTTGCGAGGAGCCTGGGCTGACGTTGATGTCAAGCTGGAGTGGACAGAGGACGGACGCTTGAAGGGCATCAACACCGCCAGTGCGGGCCAGGGCGACTCGATCATCAAGGCCGCAGCGGGTTTGGCGACAGCATTGGCGGGTGCAGCGGTGGTGCCCTTCGCAAGAACTGATCTAACTGACACGCAGAAGGCCTGCGCGTGGGTTCGACAGGCCGGGGATGGACACGCCATCGCGATCACGCTGCGCGCCGGCATCGCACTAGACGGCGAGCCGGGACCGTTCATGGACTTCAAGCCAACGGCGGATAGCGCGCATGCCTTTGAACAGGTGAAACCCCTTTTGAGCGAACTTCGCCATCAGGTAATGGGGAGCGAGACGGACTCACCGCCCCTGCAATTGGCGGGCGCCCCGAGCGGTCCCCAGATCTGGTCCCGTTGGCCAGGGCGCATTAGGGTCCAGGTTGTGGATTTGGGTCTCGAAGGCAAAAGCAAGCCTCAGGTGATCTGGAATCAGGCCTTACCGATCGCGCAGCTGGGCAAACGTTTCGCGCTGCCATTGCCCAAGCCTGCGCTCTTTGGCAGCAGTGGCTTCGCGGTTGGCTTCGCAGACTCTGGCGCTGTGACCAGTGTTCAGCTCGGCAGCAAAGGCGGGTTGAAGGCTGGTTTGGATGGACTCTCGACGCTCGCCAAATTGCCCACCGACATGACCAGTGCGGAGGCGGCAGCGCTCAAGGCTGAAGCCGACAAGCTTGCCCAGCAGCAGCGGCTTGCCAACTGCCTGCTCAAGCCCTCAGATTGCAAGTAGCCGCTTGACTTCCTGCCAGTGCCCTTGCCAGTCCCCGTGGCGGTTCGGCTCTCTGCCCTGAGCTGACATCTGGTTGAACAAGGCGCGGCTGGCCAGGGCCGCCGCAGCACTGCTGCCGCCGCAGGATCTGAGCTCGCCACTCAGGCCCGCGGTGGCTGGAATCCCTCCGGACGGGATCGGCCATGCCAACACGCCATCTGGAACATCGCGCCCCTGAGCCATCGTCACGCCGGCCGAGGGACTTCCCGCTAGGCCATTCCACAAGGTCCGCACCGGTCGCCGCCCGCGATCTGCCCTCAGCCACCCCCGTTGCGGGGGGCGCATCAGCCAGAGTTGCAGACGCATGGCAGAGCGTGCTTGCAGCTCCCAGTGCCAAGCGCTGGTGCTCGCTGGTTCGAGAGTCAGTACCGCTTCACCACTCGCCGCTTGTGATCGGCAAGCTAATCGAGCCCCTTCGTTTGCCAACACTGGCTCATGAGCGTCAATCCAGGGAGCTGCTGGCAACTCGTGCGCTTGGAGCCGCCAGCAAGGCGGCTGTGCGGACGACCACCATAGGCCCAGGTGCTCTTCTCGATCGAGCGCGGCTTCGGGTTGCCACTCGATGTGCAGGGTTTCACCGGCCTGCAGTTCCGCAAGCCAGCCTGCGCCAGCCATTCGCTCTGCGCCACCTCCCGCCCATACCACCATCAGTCGCGGATGCGCTTTCAATAACGCCTCCACAGCCAACTCGAAGGGTGTGCTTCCGTCGCGTGGACCCCAGCAACAGCCCATCGCAATGGTGACCAGCACGGCCGAGCTGGTGCAACCAAGCAGGAATCGCAGTGCGGCCAGGATGTCCGGGCCGGGCGGGGCGTCACCCAACTGGCTCGCGTTCCGAGGGCGCAGTGCAACCAAGGCCAGCCGCGCTCGTGACGCCGCGTCATCGGCATGCGGCCCAGCCATCAAGTCCAACATTTGGGTGGCATGGTCGATGGGCCGCGCCGGTGGGAAGCCTAGAAATCCATAGTGATGCAGTTCGTCCTGAGGGTTCAGGGTCGTGCGCGCCAGCTCATTGAGGCCGAGGCTGTCCATCCATCGCCCTTGGCCCGGTGCGCTGTGCCAGGGAGCCGAAGAGGCAACTTCGGCTTGGTCCCAAAGGGCCACCAAGCGTGATCTACCGCTACGGCGCAAGCCTTCGAACAAGAAGTGGCCCCCGACGTCGATCAGTGCCAGCAAAGCGGCGCTGACGGGCGGGCCGACGCTGGGCACGAGCAGGCTGTCTGCCACCGGCTACAGCTTCAACTTCCACTCCTCCAGAACGGCCTCGCGTAGCAAGCGCGTCCAAATCGGCAGTGCTGGTGCATCGGCCGGCGATCGCTGGGCTTCGGTAAACGCCGCCGACCATGGCTGCAAAGCCGCCGGCAAGCCCTGGCTCTCGCCGAAGTCCGCTTGTGAAAACTCTCCGGAGGAAGACGATTGGTTGGCGTCGAAGGTGTAGCTTGTGATGGGCGGGGCGGAAGAGAGGCCCGACAGCAGGACCTGGGCCATTACGGTTCCCAGCAGCGCCCCCGCCACGTTGTCGGCAGGGTAGTGCAGGCCCGCTCGAACCCGGTTGTCCGCAATACGTGCCGCAGCTCGCAGAAGCTTCTGGTTGCGCACCCCTGAGCGTCCCGCCAGTGCACCGAGCCCGATCACCAGGTTCGCGTGTAGAAATCCCATGCAGGCATGACCCGCAGGCATGGCGCCATGGCCAGGCACCCTGACGACCGTGGGCATGCTTTCGACCTCATGGGGGCGAGGGACCGCCAAGCCATGCTTCAGTCGCTGCAGCACCGGCATCACCAGCGCTTCGGCCAGGCGAAGGCATGCCAAGAGGGGACTCTCCTCATCAAGCGACAGGTCGGCCAGGGGCGCCAGATGCAGCAGCAGCGACCCCTTGGCCTGGGCTGCGATCTCGGTTTCGCAGCCGCCCGAACTTGCTCGGCCAGCAACCGCCTTTGCCATCGCGGAAAGCTTTGCCTCGTTAGGCCGGGTCAGCCGCAGCAGTGCAGGCTTGCCTCGCACGCCGAGCTCCAAATCGCAGCCGGACTGGGCCGCGATCTCAAGCTGGCTGATCAACTCGAACTGAAGAACGGCCAGTTGGGGCACTCGATCCCAGTCAAAGACCTTGGCCGGACTGTCAACCGGAGCCAGCGCGCTTGCCCCTGCAATCTTCGGATGATGAGGGCGCGTCTCTCGGTCGGAGGTGCTGTTCTTGATCGCCTCAAAAAGGCTTCCCCGCGCTTCGCACAGCACCGCCAAGTCGGCGGCTTGGTTGGATTCGATCAGTGCGATCGAAATGTCGTTTGGTGGCTCCGGCGCCAGGGTAATCAGCGGCCCGTAGTCGGGCGGCGTGGGGCAGGCAGGTGTTGAGGGAAGGCGGCAGTTCGGCGCAAGCATCGTTCGCTCCTTCAAGCGGAATTAACTCAATGGCACGCCGGCTGCTTCCATCAGCAGCGCTTCGCGTTCCATGGCGGGGAAGTGCAAGGCATCGGTCACACGGCGGTACCGCGCGACCGTATAGCCGGGCCGCAGTTGCAGCAGGCGGTCGACCCACCGGCGAGCCTCATCGCCACGGTCCAGAGCCTGCAAGATGGTGATGAGTTGCCGGACGGCTGGCCCGTGCGTAGGGCAGAGCTGCAAACTGCGCCGGCAACTCTCCAGCGCCTCTTGCCAGCGCCCGGCGCTGGCCAAGGCACTTGCGGTGACCAGATCGAAGGTATGACTCCACGGGTCCAGCGGTGAGAGCCGCTGGCCCAACATGGCTGCCTGACTGGCTTCTCCCCCGCGGTCTAGTACGGCCAGCGCCAGCCCACGGAACAGCCAGGCCATCGGCTCATTGGGGTTGGCACGCAAAGCCTGCTCGCTGTGGGGCAGGGCCAGATCGGGCCGACGTCCCACCGCGGTATGCAAATGAGCCAGGGCGGCATGGGCGAGCGCCTGTTCCGGATTCAACTCCAAGGCTGCTTGCGCGGCGCGCAGCGCGCATTCTTTGCCTACCTGAATGTCTACGCGGCCGTCGAGCACCTGCATGTTGTGCCAGATCGCGAGCCAGGCCAGCACAAGCGGACTGCGCGGGTGCCGGGCCTGCAGTTCGTCAAGCAGCTCGCGGGCACGCTGAAACGCGGCCTCGCTCAGGCGGAACAGCAGGGTTCCAGCGCCGATCAGGCGTTCGAAGTCGCGCAGTTCGCTCCAGGTATTGCCGGCCACGGCCTCCAAACTGCACTGCAGCAGGCTGTGCGCGAGTTCACTGGCGCAAGGCCCCACCAGATCCAGATCACCTTGAATCAAGTCATCCACTAGGCCCTGGTATCGCCCTTGCCATAGCTCCGCGCCGCTTGTGCAGTCATGCAGGTTGAGTTCCAACTGCAGGCTGCGTCCCAGGCCTACGGAAAAGCGTCCACTGAGCACATGGCTGGCGCCCAGCCCGGCCTGAAGTCCAGGAAGGTTGCCGACCTGTTCGCGCAATTCGGTGGTGGAGCGTCGAGACAGGACACGCAGTTGGCTGAACTGCGACAGCTGGTTGATCAGCGAATCTGCAAAGAGTTCGCCCACGGCATTGAATTCGATGGGCCCCGAGCGTCGCCGCAGGGGCATCACCGCAACAACCGGCACCAGGCCGGGTGGATCGACGAGGTGCGCTCGTGGCAGGGGGGGACGGTAGGAGACGCGATCGCCCGGGCTGCTGGCTTGCCAGGCCAAGGCCAGAAGCTCATCTGCCAGCGGCAGCTGCGCGCTGTCCATGCTCCACTCGCCTGGCGCTCCGGCCAGGGCAAGCTGCCGAGCGCGCTGCCCTGCCCGATGGCTCGGCTCGCTGTCGGTCACCAAGGCCAAGCCGAGACGTATGAGAGCAGGCAGCGCACTGTCGACGGGGCAGAGCGCCAACAAGGACCGTGCGAACTCATGCGCAAGGGGCAGGCTGGCCGTGGTGATCACCAGTTGATCGACCGACTCGGTCGCATCAAACGCAGCTCCCTGCGCCTCGCGCTGTTGCACGAGCCAGTCGTGCAGGCGGATGCGCATGACTTGAGCAAGACGCGGCAAGACCTCATGGTGCAGATCCATCACCGCGACCAGAACTGCCCCCAGCACTGGCTGCTTGTGAACCACCTCCGTGGACTGCATCTGCCGTCTCCCGATAGCCCGATAGCGCGCGGCGATCTTCGGTCTCCGGGCGCTCACGCCGCAAGGCTTGAGTCTTCCAGTGGCGTTGGCGTAAACCCGGGTTGCGCTTGGGCGCCTCCCCCTAGAGCCGCATTGCCTCTCGCGCCTAGCATCCATGGATGACCACCTACCCCCACCTTCTAGAGCCCCTGGACCTGGGCTTCACCACCCTGCGCAACCGCGTGCTGATGGGTTCGATGCACACCGGCCTGGAAGACGGCCGCAAGCATTTCGACCGCGCGGCCGCCTATTTCGCCGAGCGCGCGCGGGGCGAGGTGGGGCTGATCGTCACCGGTGGCTTCGCGCCCAATGTGGCGGGCTGGGTCAAGCCCTTCGCCGGCATGCTGACGACCAGCGGGGCGGCGCAGCGCCACAAGGTGATCACGAACGCGGTGCACGCCGAGGGCGGCAAGATCGCGCTGCAGATCCTGCACGCGGGCCGCTACGGCTACCACCCCTTCATCGTGGCGCCCTCGCGCATCCAGTCGCCCATCACGCCCTTCAAGCCCTTCGCCTTGAGCGAGCGCGGCATCGAGCGGCAGATCCGCGCCTTCGTGCGCTGTGCCCAATTGGCGCGCGAGGCCGGTTACGACGGCGTCGAGGTGATGGGCTCCGAGGGTTACTTCATCAACGAGTTCCTCAGCCCGCACACCAACCAGCGCACGGATGCCTGGGGTGGTGCGTACGAGAACCGCATGCGCCTGCCGGTGGAGATCGTGCGCCGCATTCGCGAGGCCTGCGGGCCGGACTTCATCATCATTTACCGCATCAGCCTGCTCGACCTGCTGCCGCAGGGCCAGCGCTGGGACGAGGTGATGCAGCTGGCGCAGGGTGTCATCCAGGCGGGCGCCACCATCCTCAACAGCGGCATCGGCTGGCACGAGGCGCGCGTGCCCACCATCGCCACCAGCGTGCCGCGCGCCGGTTTTGCCTGGGTGACGAAGAAGCTGCGCGAGGGCCTGCGCGCGCAGGGCCTCAGTACGCCGGTGGTGGCCACCAACCGCATCAACATGCCCGAGGTGGCGGAGCAGGTGCTCAGCGAAGGCAGCGCCGACATGGTCAGCATGGCGCGGCCCTTCCTGGCCGATGCCGAGTTCGTCAAGAAGGCGCGGGAAGGCCGGCGCGACGAGATCAACACCTGCATCGCCTGCAACCAGGCCTGCCTGGACCACACCTTCAAGAACAGAATAGCCAGCTGCCTGGTGAACCCGCGCGCGGCGCACGAGACCCTGCTGCGCATCACCCCGGTGCCGGCGAAGAAGAAGGTGGCGGTGGTGGGCGCCGGGCCGGCCGGCCTGGCCGCGGCCACCACGGCGGCCGAGCGCGGCCATGCCGTCACCTTGTTCGACGGTGCGGCCGAGATCGGCGGCCAGTTCAACCTGGCCAAGCGCATCCCGGGCAAGGAAGAGTTCTACGAGACCCTGCGCTACTTCGGCAAGCGCATCGAGATCACCGGCGTGGACCTGCGCCTCAACACCCGCGTGGGCGCCGAGGACCTGAAGGGCTTCGACGTGGTGCTGCTGGCCACCGGCGTGACGCCGCGCAACCCGCGCATCCCCGGCCAGGACGACCCGGCGCTGGCGCACAAGGTGCTGGGCTACATCGATGTGCTCAAGGGCACGAAACCGGTGGGCCAGAAGGTGGTGGTGGTGGGCGCGGGCGGCATCGGCTTTGATGTGAGCGAGTTCCTGCTCGAGGCCGGCCACAGCCTGACCCTGGACCTGCCGGCCTGGAACAAGCACTGGGGCGTGGGCGACCCGGCCGAGACCCCGGGCGGCTACCTCAAGCCCCAACCGGGCAAGCCCAGCCGCCAGATCACCCTGCTGCAGCGCAAGGCCGGCAAGCCCGGCGGCACGCTGGGCAAGACCACCGGCTGGATCCACCGCGCCATGCTGAAGATGGCCAACGTGGAGATGCTGGGCAGCGCCAACTACGAGCGCATCACGCCCGAGGGTCTGTTCGTCACCTGGGGCGAGAAGCGCGAGAACGGCCAGCTGATCGAGGCCGACAGCATCGTCATCTGCGCCGGCCAGGAGCCGCTGCGCGAGCTGCAGGCGCCGCTGCAGGCGCTGGGCATCCCGGTGCACCTGATCGGTGGCGCGCTGGAGGCCGGCGAGCTGGATGCCAAGCGCGCCATCCGCCAGGGCACGGAGCTGGCGGCGGCGCTTTAGGGCGCCATGCCACTCTGCCCGCGCCGCACCTCCAGCCGCGGGTCGCTGAGCCAGCGGCCCAGCTGCTGCGGCACGTCCTGCGGCGCCAGGCCCTTGGCGCGCACGGCGCCCAGGTAACCGTCGCGGCCCTGGGCCTTGGCGGCGTAGAGCGCGGCATCGGCCATCTGCAAGGTGGCGGCCCAGCCCCAGGCCTCGGGGCGTGTGGGGTCGAGCGGGAAGGCCACGAAGCCGATCGAGGCGGTGACCCGCACCGTCTGCCCGCCTTCCAGCACGAAGGGTGCGCTGCGCACGGCCTCGCAGACGCGCGCGGCCAGCTCGGCGGCGTCGTCGCGGTCGGTCTCACGCACCAGGGCCAGCACCTCTTCGCCGCCCCAGCGCACCAGGGAATCGCTGGCGCGGAACACGCCGCGCAGGCGCTCGGCCAGCTGCACCAGCACGGCGTCGCCGGCGGCGTGGCCGTGCACGTCGTTGACGTGCTTGAAGTGGTCCAGGTCCAGCAGCATCACCAGCAGGTCGCTGTCGCTTGGCGGGGGCTGGTTCGCGTGGCGGCGCAGGCACAGGCGCAGGTCGTCGGGCAGGCGCAGGTCCAGGTAGCGGCGGTTGCGCAGACCGGTCAGGGCGTCCGTTAGGCTGGCCTCGCGCAACTCGGTGGTGCGTGCCTCCACCTGGGCGCGCAGCTCGGCCTCGCGCCGGCGCAGGCTGCGCGTGCGCCAGCGCACCACGCCCCAGAGCGCACCCAGCGCCAGCAGCGCCAGGGCGGTGTGCGCCCAGCCGGTCTGCCACCAGGCCGGCCGCAGGTCGAAGGGCAGCTCCAGCAGCTGGTCGCCCCACTGGCCGGGCAGGGCCGAGGCGCGTACCTGCAGGGTGTAGTGGCCCGGCTGCAGCGGGCCGAAGCTGGGGTTGCGCTGGCCGGCATCCACCTCGGTCCAGGCTTCGTCCAGACCGCGCAGGCGGTACTGGTAGCGCAGGCGGCCGGGGTCGGCGTAATCCAGCCCCGCGAACTCCACGCCCAGGCTGCGCGTGCCGGCCGGCAGGGGCAGGCCGGCGGCCGGCACGCTGGCCGGCACGGGTTGGCCGTTGATGCGCAGGCTGCTCAGCACCACCGGGGTGGAGCGCGGCGGGCTGTGGTAGGCCAGCGGCGCCACTTGCAGGATGCCGGCGCTGCCGCCGAACAGCAGGCGGCCGTCGGGCAGGGCGGTGTTGCTGAAGAACCAGTAGGTGCCGAAGGCCGCGCCCTCGGCGGGGCCGAAGCGGTCGATGCGGTGCTGGCGCGGGTCGTAGACCAGCATCTGGCTCCAGATGCGGCCCAGGCTGTCCTGACGCAGATTGCCGCCGAAGCGACCGTCCACGCCGAGGGACTCGCTGATGCGCTCGAAGCGCGCGCGCTGCGTGCCGTCGAAGCCGCGCAGGCGGTGCAGGCCGCTCACCGCGGTGTCCACCCACAGCGTGCCGTTGCGCCCCACCAGCAGGGCCATGACGATGGGGGAGCCCAGGCCCTCGCCGGGTGCCTCGGCCACCGGGCGAAGCGCGTCCTGCTGCCAGCGGAAGAGGCCGAGCTGGCCCCCCACCCAGACGCTCTGGTCGCGCGGGTCTTCGGCGAGCGCGTGCACGGCGCCGCTCAGCGGCTGGCCGCCCGCCGGCTGCACGCGCTCCAGTGCCGCGGCCTGGGCGCTGCGCAGGCGGTACAGGCCCTCCTGCATGCCCAGCCACACCTCGCCGTTGGCGCGCGGCAGGATCTGCTGGGCGCGGCCGCCGTCGAGCGGCCAGTCGTGCAGCAGCCGGCCCTCGGGGGTGCGTTGTTCGAGCCGGCCGGCGCTGGCCATCCACAGGCTGCCGTCCGGCCCCTCGGCCATGAATTCGACGATGGTGTGGCGCTCGCGCGGCCAGATGCCGCGCGTGGCCAGGCCCTGCTCGGGGCGGCCGTCCAGTTCGACGACCAGGCCGGTCTGCGTGGTGACGAGCACGCGCCCATTGCGCAGGCCCAGCACCGAGCGCACATCGGGTTCGGCCAGCGGGGCCTTGGGTTCCAGGTCGGCCCCGCGCACCGTGAAGGCGGGGTGGTGCTGGTGGCGCTGCAGGCCCACGCCGAAGCCGGCCACCCACATCGCGCCGTCCTGGTCGCGCAGCAGCTGGCTGATGTCGCTGCCCGCCAGTCCGAGCGGGCGGCGGGCGTCCGGGCGCAGGCGCTGGCGGATGGCGCCGCTCACCGGGTCCACCCACAGCAGGCCGCTCTTGGTGCCGACCCACAGCATGCCGTCGCGCGCCTGCGCCAGCGCGTGCACGGCCACCTGCAGCTGCGTCAGCACCCAGCGCGCGCGGCCGCGCTCCACCACGCCCAGGCGGCCGTCCTGGGTGCCGAACCAGAGCCGGCCGTCCTCGTCCTCCAGCAGGCTCAGCACGGTGGCGCCCTCGGGGGCATCGGGCAGCGGCAGGTCCTGCCAGCGGCCGTTGACCCGCTGCGCCAGGCCGTGCCAGTGCGCGGCCCAGAGCTGGCCGCTCGGGCTGCGGTGCAGGGCCATCACGCGGCTCTCGGTCTGCTCACGCCAGGGGATGGCCTCGGTGTCGAGCTGGCCGGTGGCAGGGCGGAAGCGCTGCAGGCCCTGGCCCACGGTAGCGATCCAGACCTGGCCCTCGTCGTCTTCCAGCAGCGCCCGGATGACGGCGCGCGCAGTACCGCTGGGCGAATGGCTATCGACGCGGTCGCGCGCCGGGTCGTAGCTGAGCAGGCCCTGCGTGTCGCTGCCGATCCACATGCGGCCATCGCGGCCGGGGCTGAGCGCGCGGATCCAGCCGAGGTTGCGCCGCACCGCCGTGCCACTGCCCTGTTCGATCGGGCGCAGGCGGTAGCCGTCGAAGCGCATCAGGCCTTCGCTGGTGGCCACCCACAGGAAGCCGCGGCGGTCCTGCGCCAGGCTGGGCACCAGGTTCTGCGGCACCGGCACACTGCGGAACTGCACCTCCAGCGCGCCGGTCTCATGGTGCGCCTGCGCCGCACCCCAGGCCCCGGTCAGCAGGGCCAAGGTCCAGGCCAGACGGGGGACAGCACAGCGCATGGGCGCGCATCCTAGCGAGGCCCCTGGTGCCCTTGGGCCGCCATCCGTGCATTCCTGCCCGCCATTCGCCGCGCCGTGCGTGCAACCATCGCGCCGGCCCCCACGGCCCGGGCGGCCCCTCCTAGCCTGCGGGCTTTCAAGGAGGCTCCCATGACCCGCACCTGGTGGCGCGAACAGCGCGGTTTTCTGCTCTTCCTGGCCCTGTTCGGCCTGTTCCGCACCGCCGTGGCGGACTGGAACCCGGTGCCCACGGCCTCGATGCGGCCCACCGTCATCGAAGGCGACGTGGTGCTCGTCAACCGCCTGGCCTACCAGCTCAAGCTGCCGCTCAGCGACCTGGTGCTGGCGCAGTGGCAGGAGCCGGCGCGCGGCGACATCGTCACCTTCGGCTCACCGGCCGATGGCACGCGCCTGCTCAAGCGCGTCGTCGGCCTGCCGGGCGACCGCGTGACGCTGCGCGCCGGCCGGCTCTTCATCAACGACCTGCCGGTGCCGCTGAGCGAGCCCGAGTGGGCCGAGGAGACGCTGGGCCCGGCCTTGCGCGGCGTTGAGCAGCTGGGCGCGCGCCGCCATGCGTTGCAGGCGTTGCCGGCGGTGCCGGCGCGGCGCGACGGTGAATGGCAGGTGCCGCCCGGCCACTACTTCATGCTCGGCGACAACCGCGACAACAGCCACGACTCGCGCTACTTCGGCCCGGTGCCGCGCGCGCTGCTGATCGGCCGCGTCAGCCGCCTGCTGGCCTCCTTCGACCCTGAGCGCCATTACCTGCCGCGCCTGGCGCGCCTGGGGCGGGCGCTGGAGTAAAACCGGCGGCATGCCCGCACCCCATTCCCCCGCCGCCGAACGCAACCAACAGCCCATCCTCGAGCAACTGCAGCGCCTGTTGCCCGCGCAGGGTCAGGCGCTGGAAATCGCCTCCGGCACCGGCCAGCACGCCCGTCACTTCGTGGCCGGCCTGCCGGGCTGGCTTTGGCAGCCCACCGAGGCCGACCCCGAGCTGCTGCACTGGCTGCGCCAGCCCCCGCGGCCGGCGCGCTGGCGCCCGCCGTTGCCGCTGGACGTGGCCCAGCCCGACTGGGGCCTGGGCGAGGCGCGCTTCGAGCTCGTGTACTGCGCCAACCTGCTGCACATCGCCCCCTGGGCCTGCTGCGCCGGCCTGATGCAGGGCGCCGCCCGCCACCTGGCGCCGCAGGGCCGGCTCATCACCTACGGGCCCTACCTGGAAGCCGAGCTGCCCACCGCGCCCAGCAACCTCGCCTTCGACGCCGACCTGCGCGCCCGCCACCCCGCCTGGGGCCTGCGCGCGCTGGCCGATGTGGCGGCCGAGGCCGCGCGTGCCGGCCTGCGGCTCAGCGAGCGGGTGGCGATGCCGGCCAACAACCTGCTGCTGGTGTTCAGCGCAGCCGGTAGCTGACCCACCAGAAGTTCTCCAGCATCCGCCACTCGATGTCGGTGGCGCGGTCGGCCAGCAGCTGGCGCCACTCGGCCTCGGTGGGGAAGTTCTTCAGCACCGGGTGCACCACGCCATCGTGGGTGCTGCGGTGCTGGAAGGTGTTGCCGTGGGCGTCGGTCTCGGCGATGGGCCAGTCGCCCAGCTGCACCTCGTTGTTGTCGATCATCACCACGCGGGCGCCAGGTTGCAGCCGACCATGCAGGCCGTCCAGAAACTCGGCCTGGCGCTCACGCGGTACGTGCGAGAACCACAGGCCGGCAAAGGCGGCGTCAAAGCCCTGCAGCTCTGCCGGCAGCGCGTAGGCATCGGCCTGCTGGAAGTGCACCGCTTCGCAGCCCGGGCGGGCGCGGGCCAGAGCGAGCGGTTCGGCAGTCCCATCGGTGGCCACCAGGCGCTGGGCGGTGCGCGCGATCCAGGGCGTCCAGAAGCCGGTGCCGCAGGCGATCTCCAGCACCTGGTGGCCGGCGAACACCTCGGGCAGGGTGGCTTGCAGCCAGGCGATGTCGGCCGCGCGCTCGGGCTTGGCGTAGACGGCGTCGTAGTAGGGGGCGCGGGTGGCGTAGTAGTCGTGCATGGGGTCTGCGAAGCGGATGCAGGCTGGGAGCGGCCCGATCAGGGCTGCAGTGTGGTCATGCGGAAGCTGCCGTCGCGCAGCCGGGTCAGCACGGCCAGGGTTTGGCCGCCCAGAGGGCTCAGCGCGATGGGCTCGCCTTCGGCCAGCAGATTGCCCTCGAGTTCGAGGCTGTTGGCGTTGTAGAGCGCCACGCGCGTGTTGGCGCCGTTGGGCAGCAGGGCGGCCAGGCGGCCGTCCAGCAGCCACTGCACATCCAGCCAGGCCTCCTTCAGATCCTTGAGCACGCGCAGATCGCTGGTGGAAAGCACCAGGCCCTGCCCGAGGGCGATGCGCGCGCCGCTGGGTGACAGGGCCATGGCGCCGTAGAAGCTGTGCTCGCCGTGGTACGGCGTTTCGCCCTTGCTGGCGATCTTGCCGCTCACCGGGTCCAATTCTTCGTAGTGCAGATCGTTCGGGCTCTGGCTGGAGCGATAGAAGTACACGCGGTTCTGGGTGGGTGCCCAGAGGTAGTGCGTGGAGTAGTAGTTCCAGTCCTGGCTGTCGCGCAGCACGCCGTTGGTATCGAACACGCTGTGCGTGTCCCAGGCGCCCGAGGCGTCCTGCACCAGCACGAAGTTGCCGGCCGCCACCAGGCCGCCCACCGTGCTGGCCACATTGGCGAACTGGCGCTCGGCGCCACCGGCGCTGTCCATCCAGCTGACCAGGCCGTTGTCGTAGCCGAAGTACAGGCGGCGGCCATCCGGGCTCAGGCCGAAGACGCGCGGACCCTGGCGCACGCCGGCGAGGTCGGGCTGGCCGATGACCAGGGGCGTCAGGAAGCTGGCGCTGCTGGCGGACCAGCGGTACACGCGCGCGGCTTGCGTATCCAGCAGGTAGACCATGCCGCGGCCGTCCGCCAGCACCTTGGTGGGCACGGCCTTGGGCGCGTAGAAGCTGGGGTTGCAGACGCTGCCGTTGCCCTGCTCAGGAGCATGGCAGGCGGCGTCCAGCGGGTAGGCGTCCAGGCTCAGGCCGGTGGTGCTGTCGGCCTGGCTGCGCCCGGCCAGCCAGGCGTCGGGGTGGCTGTCGCCGTCGCTGTCCGCAGCCGCCGCGGGGTCGAGCGGAAACTTGTCCTGGCCGTTCGGAACGCCATCCTTGTCGCTGTCGTCCGAGGGCGTGAACACGCCCACTTGCACGCGGTCACCGTACTGCAGCAGCCAGTGCACATCACCACCGCGCCGCACCAGGCCCAGCAGCTGCCCGCCGGGCGGCAGGTCCATGGCCTCGACGAGCTGGCGCGTGCCGTCGAAGCGCTGCAGGCGCACCCGCGTGGCGCCCCGCGAGGCCACCACGGTGTCGCTGTCGTTCAGCCAGAGGGCGTCGGCGATGGATTCGGTGGGCAGCTTGCCGGCCCAGCGCAGCGTGTCGGTGCTGTAAAGATTGCCCGAACCCAGCAGCAGGCGCGTGCCGGCCGGGTTGAGACGCACCGGATCCATGATGGGGTAGTCCCCGTGATAGGGCGATTCACCCCCGCCCTTGATCTTGCCGGTGGCGCTGTCCAGCTCGGCATAGACCACATCGGCCGGGCTGATGCCGCGGGTCAGGTAATACAGGCGCGAGTTGGCCGCATTCCATTCGGCTCCGTCGATCGACGCATAGAACACGCCACCGCTGCCGGTCTGGATGCCGAAGCGATCAAACACCGTCAGGCCGGAGCTGTCCTGCACCATCAGATGCTTGCCTGCCATTGCCAAGGCGTTCACGGCGAACTTCACCTCGGCAAAGGGCTTGCCGATCTCGACGAAAGCTTCGTTGATGGCGTGCACGCGGCCCTGTGCGTCGCCCATGTAGAAGCGCGCCTGCTCGGCCGAATACACCATGGCCGTGGGCACGAAACCGCTGAGCGCCACGCGGGCGCTGAAGTGGCCGCTGCGCAGGTCATAGGCATAGACCAGGGCCTGCTCGCCCAGCGCACTCAGGTACAGCAGGTCGCCGCTCTGGCCCAGGATCTTGACCTTTGCGCTGCCCATGCTGCGCCAGTGGCAGCTGCCCTGGTAGGCGTCCTGTGCCAGCGCGCACAGCGGGTCGCTGGGTGCCACGTCCTGGGCATTGGCAACCCCATCGCCATCGGAATCCAGGAACTGGCCGATCGTGCCGACCAACAGGGGCTTGTCGCCGTAAGGGCCGCCCATCAGGTAGACGCCTTCGGCCTGGTACTCGGTGCTGGGGCCAACGACGATGCCGAGATAGATGCCACTGGCCGGGTAGTAGCGGTAGTTCAGGGCGCCGAACAGCCGGGTGGGGCTGCGCCCTGGGAACAGCTGCGGGTACTGCTGCTCGGCAAACTCGAACAGCTGCTCGGCCTGCAGTTCGAGCGAGGGCAGGGCCGCCGCTTGCACCCGCAGGCCGCTGGCACGCCGCCTCAGGGTCTCCGCAGCCTGCTGGGTCAGATCCGCTGCCGCGACCTGTGGGCTTGCCGCGGGCGGTTCCGAGCCGCCCCCGCAGGCGACCAGCAGACTGAGGACGCAAGGCAGCAAGGCCATGCGCCAAGTGAACAAGTTCGTGCCCATGGGGCTCCCTGAAGATGTGCCAAGTGCTTGCCGACCCCGTCCGGCCTCTGGTGGGCGAGTGGGTGGCAAAGGGCGCGGATTATCTGCAGCCCTGGGCCGCTCCATCCCGCGGCATACGCAAGCCGGGCCAGCGCTGCAAAAACCGCTTGTCGACCAGGCGCTGCTGAAACTGCGCCACGCTGCCGCCCGCCGGGTTGTGGCGCAGCACGCCGTCGAACAGATCCTGCAGGCCCAGAGGCGCCAACACGGTCAGGCGGTCGTCCGGTTCCAGGCGCAGCCCCACGGCCGTGGCGGTTTCCGGCCAGCGGGCCAGGGCGTCATCGAGTGAGCGGTATGGCGGCAGCACGCCGCCGTAGCTGGCTTCGTACCAGTGGTGCACGCCGGCCTGGTTGACGACTTCCCAGTCCCACTCCGGAGCCATGGCCCTCAGCTCGGCCTGCAGCGCACGGTCGCGCTGCGGGTCCGTGTCGGTCGCATCGAAGTACACGAGGTCCACATCGGCAGTGGGGCTGGTACAGCCGAACAGCCGGTCCCATACCGGGTTGCGCACCGCGCCGGCGGCAATGCACCAGTTCTGCAGGCCCAGCTGGCGCGCCGCATGCAGGGCGCGCATCAGGTTTGGCTCGGCCCGCGCCAGGGCGCGCAGGCGTTCGGCCAGGGCGGCGCTCACGCCAGCGCCTGGCCCAGATTGGCGCGCGCCCGCGCTTCCAGCTCGGTGCGGAAGTGCGCCGTGCTGAAGAGGAAGGGGCGCGCCAGAAAGCCGCGCAAGACCTCGGCGCGCTTGGTCTTGAATAGCGCTTCGGGCACGAAGGCGTACTCGGCGCGGATTTGCGCCTCGTACTCGGCAAAGCGCGCCGGTGCGGCGCCCAGGATGGCGAGATCGATGTCCACCAGCCAGGCCTCGTCCTCGGCCTGCGGGCTGGCCTGGTGGCGGGTGGCCAGCACCAGGCGCCGCACCTGCTCGGCACGGTCGCTGGGCGCGCCGGCATCGCGCAGCGCCTGCGCGGCCCAGGCAGCACTGCGCGCTTCGTTGTCCTTGCCTTGCAGTTCGTAGATGGCGTCGTGGAACCAGAGCGCGATCTCGACGGCCGCGGCCTCGGGCACCTGTTCGCGCACCGTGTCCAGCGTGTGCAGGCATTCGAGCAGGTGCTGCTGGGTGTGATAGCGGCGCTGGGGTTCAGCGTAGGCGGCCCAGAGTTGCGCGCGCAGCGCTGTGCCGTCGCCTTGGGCGCCGAGGGCCTGCCAGGCGCTTTGCCAGGCGGTCACCAACCGCTCATTCATGTGGCCGCCCCTGGACCTGGTGCCAGAACGCCGAGTGCCCACCCCAGTCCTTCAAGGCCAAGGGGCGCAGATCGGGCAGTTCAGCCAGCGGCCACCAGGCGAACTCCAGCTGGGGCTCGCGGCTCAATGCTTCGCAGTCTGCGGGCCATGCGGCGCGCATCAGCCACCGCCACTCATGCATCGCCTGCCCCCGCCAGTCGAAGAAGTTCTCGACCAGACCGCACAGCTGCAAAGGGCCGAAGCTCAGGCCGATCTCTTCCTGCAGTTCGCGGCGCAGCCCCTGCTCCAAGGTCTCGCCAAAGCGCAGCCGCCCACCGGGCACGGTCCAGAAGCTGTCGCCGTGCTCGCGCTGCAGCAGCAGGGCGCCATCTCGCTCGGTCCACAGGCCGACCCGCAGGTTCAATCGGCCGCCAGGCAGTCTCAGGCTCAAGTCATGGGGATCGGCGCTCACACCCGCACCCCCAACTCGCACTTCACCTCCTCCATCACCACATAGGTGCGCGTCTCCCGCACCCCCGGCAGGCTCCAGATGCCGGTGCCGATGAAGCTGCGGTAGGCCGCCATGTCGGCCACGCGGGTCTTCAGCAGGTAGTCGAAGCCACCGGCCACGAGGTGGCACTCCAGGATCTCGGGCCGGGCCTGCACGGCGGCCTTGAAGGTGTCCATCACGTCGTGCACGGTGCGGTCGAGCAGCACCTCCACGAACACCATCAGCGCGGCTCCCAGCTTCTCGGGGTTCAGCTGGGCGCGGTAGCCGAGGATGAAGCCCTCGCGCTGCAGGCGCTTGACGCGCTCATGCACGCTGCTGGCGCTCAGGTGCACGGCCTCGGCCAGCTTCTGGTGGGTGATGCGGGCGTCTTCCTGCAGCACGCGCAGGATGCGCAGGTCGATGCGGTCGAGGCCTTCGGGCGGGGTGGCGTCCAGGTCCATGGTCGGGTTCCATTCGGCGGATGGCGCGATTCTCCGCAACCTTTCCGGAACTCGCCGGCCTACAGTGCCAGGATCTTCAGGAGACACCCCATGAGCACCCTGCCCGAGATCCAGCGCCTGCCCGAGCCCTATCGCGATGAGAACGCCGCCGTGGCTGCCCTGGTGGCCGAGCTGGCCGGCACCCAGGCCGGCTGGGCCCAGGTGATTGCGCAGGCCGGCCCCTGGGTCGAGCAGGTGCGCGACAACCCCGCGCCCTTCTGGGCGATGGAATCGCTGCTGCGCGAGTACCCGATCACCCGCCCCGAGGGCCTGGCCCTGATGCGCCTGGCCGAGGCCCTGCTGCGCGTGCCCGATGCCGAGACGGCCATCGCACTGACGGCCGACCAGCTCGGCCGCGCCGACTTCGACGCCGCCGGCGATGGCCCGCACAAGATGCTCAGCAGCCTGAGCGCCGCCGCCATCAGCCTGTCGAAGAAGTTCCTGCCCGGTGAGGACAGCGGTGGTCTGCTGGGCCGCATGGGCAGCAAGACGGTGGTGGCCGCCACGGTGCGCGCCATCCAGCTGCTGGGCCGGCAGTTCGTGCTGGGCCGCAACATCGACGAGGCCCAGGGCGAGGCGGCCTCGGCCCGCAAGGAGCTGCCGCAGCTGACCTTCAGCTACGACATGCTGGGCGAGGGCGCGCGCACCGAACACGATGCCGAGCGCTACCTGGCCAGCTACCGCAATGCCATCGCGCGCATCGCCGCGCGCTTCCCTGGCGGCCGCGCGCCCAGCCCGATGGGCAGCGACGGCATCTCGATCAAGCTCAGCGCCCTGTTCACCCGCTACGAGGTGCTGCAGCGCGAACGCGTGTTCGCCACCCTGGTGCCGCGCGTGCGCGGCCTGGTGGACGCTGCGGCGGCCGCGAACATGAACCTGACCATCGACGCCGAGGAGGTGGACCGCCTGGAGCTGAGCCTGGACGTGTTCGAGGCCCTGGCCCAGCACATCGCCGCCCAGCATCCGCAGTGGCAGGGCTTTGGCCTGGCCGTGCAGGCCTACCAGACACGCGCCCGCGCCGTCATCGACGCGGTGGCCGCCGTCGCCCGCAAGTACGGCCTGAAGTTCATGGTGCGCCTGGTCAAGGGCGCCTACTGGGACGGCGAGATCAAGCGCGCGCAGGAACTGGGCCTGGAGCATTACCCGGTGTTCACGCACAAGGCGCACACCGATGTGTCCTACCTCGCCTGCGCCCAGGCCCTGCTGGCCTGCAAGGATGTGATCTACCCGCAGTTCGCCAGCCACAACGCCGGCACCATCGCCGCCATCCTGCAGATGGCCAAGGCCGCTGGTGCGCCCTACGAGATGCAGCGCCTGCACGGCATGGGCGAGGGCATCTACCGCGAGGTGCTGAAGGACAAGAACACGCCCTGCCGCGTCTACGCCCCGGTGGGCGAGCACCGCGACCTGCTGGCCTACCTGGTGCGCCGCCTGCTGGAGAACGGCGCCAATTCCAGCTTCGTGCACCAGCTGGCCGACCCGCAGGTGGCCGTGCCCGAACTGCTGGGCTGCCCGCTGGACGATGTGCGCCCCGCGCCCACGCAGCCGCTGCCGCTGAACCTCTACAAGGCCGCCGGCGAGAGCCGCGCCAACAGCCGCGGCGCGGACCTGGCCTCGCCCACCCAGCGTGCGCCCTTCACGGCCGCCGTGCAGGCCTGCCAGGTGCCCGCGGTGCCCGTGGCCACGGGTGAAGACGTGCAGGCCGCGATGGCGCGCCTGCAGGCCGGCTTTGCAGGTTGGTCCGCCACGCCGGTGGCGCAGCGCGCCGCCGTGCTGCGCCGCGCCGCCGATGCGATGGAAGCCGAGCTGGTGCCGCTGTGCGCCCTGCTGGTGAAGGAGGCCCACAAGACCCTGGCCGACTGCATTGCCGAGGTGCGCGAGGCCGTGGACTTCCTGCGCTACTACGCCGACGAGGCCGAGCTGGCGGGGGACGCCGCCATGCAGGGCCGCGGCGTGTTCGTCTGCATCTCGCCCTGGAACTTCCCACTCGCCATCTTTGCCGGCCAGGTGGTGGCCGCGCTGGTGGCGGGCAACAGCGTGGCCGCCAAGCCGGCCGAGCAGACCCCGGCGGTGGCCGTGGAAGCGGTGCGCATCCTGCACGCCGCCGGCGTGCCGGCGGATGCGCTGCAGCTGCTGAACGGCACCGGTGAGACCGTGGGCGCCGCGCTGGTGGCCCACCCGGCCACGGCGGGCGTGTGCTTCACCGGCAGCACGCAAGTCGCCAAGATCATCCAGAAGACCCTGGCCGCGTCCAGCGAGCCCAAGGTGCTGATCGCCGAGACCGGCGGCCTGAACGCCATGCTGGTCGATTCGACCGCGCTGCCCGAGCAGGTGGTGGACGCCGTGGTGCAGAGCGCCTTCCGCTCCGCCGGCCAGCGCTGCTCGGCATTGAGATTGCTGTGCGTGCATGAATCGGTGGCCGATGGCGTGATCGAGATGATCAAGGGCGCACTCTCCGAGCTGCGCGTGGGCGACCCGAGCAAGCTCGAAACCGATGTCGGCCCGCTGATCGACGCCGAGGCCTTTGCCGGCATCAGCGCCAATGTGGAGCGCCTGCGCCGCGAGGCCCAGCTGATTGCCGAAGGCGGCAAGCACGACCCACAGGTGGCCAATCTGGTGGCCCCCATCGCCTTCGAGGTGAAGGACATCGCCGAGCTCAAGACCGAGATCTTCGGCCCCGTGCTGCATGTGCTGCGCTGGGGCGGCGCGCCCGAGGCCGTCATCGAAAAGATCAACGGCCTGGGCTATGGCCTGACGATGGGCATCCAGACCCGCATCGACACCCGCGCCGAGAAGCTGGCCGAGGCCGCGCGCATCGGCAACGTCTACGTGAACCGCAACATCATTGGCGCGGTGGTCGGCGTGCAGCCCTTTGGTGGCGAAGGCCTCAGCGGTACCGGCCCCAAAGCCGGCGGCCCGAACTACCTGTGGCGCTTCGTGCGCCCGAGCTTCGTGCCCACGCGTGCCGCGGCCGCCTCGGCCCTGCCCGAGGCCCTGGCGCAGCGCCTGCGCACCCTGCAGGCCGCGCTGCCCGACCAGGCCGCCCTGCTGGCCCAGGCCGCGCCGCGCCTGCTCACCCTGGCCCTGCCCGGCCCCACCGGCGAGCGCAACGAGCTGCGCCTGCATGCGCGCGGCCATGTCGTCGGTTTCGTGAACGGCGACGGCTGGCGCCCCGCCCTGGCCCTGGCCCTGCTGGCCGGCAACGAGGTGACCCTGGTGGGCGCCGCCGCCCAACTGAAGAGCGCCTGCGCGCTGCGCCAGCAGCTGCAAAGCCAGGGCGTGGGCGACTGGCTGGCCTGCCAGGAGCACGAGCCCACCGAGTGGGCGCAATGGGCCAAGACGGCCGCCTTCGACGCCACCTTCACCGCCGGTCTGGACAGCGCCCAGACCGCCGCGCTGCTGGCGGCGCTGGCCGCGCGCCACGGCGCCATCGTGCCCCTGGTGACACCGGACGAGGCCCAGCAGGCCCAGCAGGTCTACCGCTTCGCGGCGGAGCAGACGCTGACCGTCAACACCGCGGCGGCGGGCGGCAATGCGGCGCTGCTGGCGGGCCTGAGCTGATCAGGGGCGGGGCGCGGGCACCCGCTTGCGTCCTTCGCGCTCGGCCAGGGCGTCGCGCACATTGGGCGCGGCCAGGCCCTTGAAGTAGGCCCAGGCGGCGTACCGCGCGCGCAGTGCCTCCAGGGCCGCGGCGCTGCGCGTCTCTTCGGGCCCCTGGGCATCGGCCACGGCCTGGTCCAGCGCGTCCAGGTAGCCGGCGAACTCGCGCAGGTCCTGCGCGCTGGCCACGCCGCCATGGCCGGGCACGAAGCGAGTCTGCTCGCCCATCACGCCCAGGGTCTCCAGTGTGGCGCGCCACTGCACCAGGTTGGCGTCGATCAGGTTCGGGATGGAGCGCCGCCACAGCAGGTCGCCCAGGAACATCACCTGGGCGTCGGGCACCCAGACCACGGTGTCCCCGCCGGTGTGGCCGAGGCGGTGCTGCAGTTCCACGCGCCGGCCGCCCAGGTCCAGGCTCATGCGTTCGTTGAAGGTGAGCTGCGGTTGCAGCAGCTGCGCCACCTGCTCCTTCTGCTCGGCGCTGGCCTGTTCTCCCCCCAGCAGGCGCAGGTTCTCCGGCTGCACCCAGCCGGGCACGTTGCGCTGCGCCAGCACGGTGGCGCCGGCCTCGGCGAACAGGCGGTTGCCGGCCACATGGTCGATGTGGTGGTGGGTGTTGACGAGGTAGCGGATCGGCAGATCGGTGAGCTTGCGCACCGCATCGAGCAGGGCGCGGCTGGCGGGCTCGCGGTACAGGGTGTCCACCACCAGCACGGTGCGGTTGCCGATGACGATGCCGGCGTTGGAGCCCGCGCGGCCGCCCTGGTCGATGGCGGCGTAGACGCCGGGCGCCAGCTGCTGCAGTTCGAACGCGGGCTGGGCGAGCTGGGCCCGAACCGCCAGGTGAGACAGCAGGAGGCCGAGGACGAGCAGCAATCGGTACGTCATCGGGCCAGCATAAAACCCAAGCACTTGTGCTGGCAGGGCCACCCACCCGGGTGGTAGAACCCCGCAATCAGCGGCTCGCTCCGCTCCCCGCTTCAGGATCCCCCCATGACGAACGACAACCTGCTCGCGCCCGAGCGCCTGCGTGGCATGCGCCGCGGCATCGAGAAAGAAAGCCTGCGCGTGCTGGCCGGCAACGGCCTGGCACTGACGCCGCACCCGATTGCGCTGGGCTCGGCGCTGACGCACCCGCACATCACCACCGACTTCAGCGAGTCGCAGTTGGAACTCATCACCGGCGTGCATGCTGATGCCGAGTCCTGTCTGCGCGAGCTGACCGAACTGCACCAGTTCGTCTACCGCGCCATCGGCGAGGAGCGCCTGTGGGTCTCCAGCATGCCCTGCGGCCTGCCCACCGATGAAACCATCCCGATCGGCCGCTACGGCACCTCGAACATCGGGCGCGCCAAATCGGTCTACCGCGCCGGCCTGGGCCACCGCTATGGCAAGCGCATGCAGACGATCTCGGGCATCCACTACAACTGGTCGCTGCCCGGCCTCAGCAGCGCCGAGTACTTCGCGCTGATCCGCAACTTCCGCCGCGAGAGCTTCGTGCTGCTGCTGCTGTTTGGGGCCTCGCCCGCGGTGTGCGGCAGTTTCGTGGAGGGGCGTGACCATGGCCTGCAGCCGCTCTCGGCCGAGCATCCGCATACCCTGCACCTGCCGCATGCCACCTCGCTGCGCATGGGGCGCCTGGGTTACCAGAGCGATGCCCAGGCCAGCCTGGCGGTCAGCTACAACTGCCTGGACAGCTACGCCGCCTCGCTGCAAGGCGCGCTGACGCAGCCCTATGCGCCGTACGAGCGCATTGGCGTGCGCAATCTGGGCGGCGAGTACAACCAGCTCGGCACCAGCCTGCTGCAGATCGAGAACGAGTTCTACAGCTCGATCCGGCCCAAGCGCGTCATCCGCCCGGGCGAGCGCCCGCTGCATGCGCTGCGCGAGCGCGGGGTCGAGTACGTCGAGGTGCGCTTGATGGACCTGGACCCCTTCGAGGACGTGGGCATCGCCGCGGCCACGATGCGCGTCATCGACGTCTTCCTGCTGCACTGCCTGCAGAGCGACAGCCCCGCCGACACGCCCGAGGAGATCGCCGCGCTGGCGCGCAACCAACAGCTCACCGCCTCGCGCGGGCGCGAGCCCGGGCTGGAGTTGGAGCGCGCCGGTGGCCGCGTGAAGCTGACGGACTGGGCCGCCGAGATCCTGGAAGGCTGCGCGCCGATCGCCCGCCAGATGGACGCCGCGCTGGGTGGCAGCGCCTACGCCGAAGCGCTGGCCCAGGCGCAGGCTGCGCTGCAATCCCCCGACAGCCTGCCCTCGGCGCGCGCCCTGGCTGGTGCGCGCGAGCACGGCTCCTTCACCCGTTTCACCAGCGCCTGCAGCGAGCGCGCCCGCCAGCAGGTGCTGGACCTGCCGATGGACCCGGCGGTGCAGCAGCGCCTGCTGCAGCAGGCGGCCGATTCGGTGGCCGAGCAGTGCCGCATCGAAGTAGCCGACCAGGAGCCCTTCGAGGCGTTCCGCCAGCGCTATCTGGACCCAGCGACGCTCGGCGTGTAAGCAGGCGTTTGTAAAGCCGCGTGAAGGGCGGCAAAGCTACGCCAAGCGTGGCTGCGCTCGATGACATCCTCGTCATACTGAGGTCTCCTCGCCCGGAGGCCTCATGGACCACAACCTGCTCACGGACGCCCCACCGTCCGCCCCCCAAACCCTTGTGCCCCAAGCCCCGGTGGCGCCCACGCCCTGGCTGGGCGCCGCCACAGCGGCCGCCCTGCTGAGCGCTTGCGGCGGCGGCAGCGAGACCGAGCCCCCCGCCGAACTGCTGAACACCGCGCAGGCGCAAGACCGCCGCCAGATCCTGGGCGCCCCCGTCACCGGCGAGGGCAGCTTCAGCGGCGGTGGGGCGGCCGCGGCCAGCACCCCGCCCACCCCCACGGCCACCCAGCTGATGGACTGGGCCGAGCGCGTCTACGGTGGCTTCTTCCCGCCGCACCAGGCCGACCTAAGCTGGGACGGCTACACCTACCGCTACTACGCCAGCACGCAGAACTATTTGGGTGTGAAGGGCGGGCGCGTCTACATCCTCGGACCGGTGTCCGGTGGGGGGCTGGGTGATGTGGGCGCGCTGAGCGACTTTGGCGCCCGCGTGTTCGCCAGCACGGCACCCTATTCGGACTTCGACGCCGCGCGCTTTCTGGCCCAGGCCACGCTGGGCTACACGGAAGCCGACATCGCCACCCTGCGCGCCACCGGATACGCCGCCTGGCTGACGACCGAGATGGCCAAGGTGCCCTCCGCCAGCAACTGGAGCTGGCTCCTCGGCAAGGGCATCGACCAGGGCGACCGCAACATCGCCACTGGGGTGGACTCGCAGATCTGGCAGCGCCTGATGACCGCCCCCGATGGCTTGCGCCAGCGCATGGCGCTGGCGCTTTCCGAGATCCTGGTGGTGGGCTTTGACGGCGTCACCGGCCCCTGGAAGCAGTTCCAGCTCGCCGCCTGGTGGGACCTGCTGGCCACGAACGCCTTTGGCAACTACCGCAGCCTGCTGGAGGCGGTGACGCTGAACGCCGCGATGGGCCGCTACCTCAACACCGCCGGCAACCAGAAGGAGAACGCCGCCACCGGCCGACTGCCCGACGAGAACTACGCCCGCGAGGTGCTGCAGCTGTTCTCCATCGGCCTGTACGAGCTGAACCTGGACGGCACGCCCAAGCTCAATGCCCAGGGCCAGCCCATCGAGACCTACACGCAGGACATGGTGACCCAGCTGGCGCGCGTGTTCACCGGCTGGAACCTGGACCTGCCGCGCGGCGACACCAGCCCAGAGTTCGCGCGCAAGCCCATGGTGCTGACGGAATCGTTGCACAGCACGCTCGCTGCCAGCTTCTTGGGCACCACCGTGGCCGCCGGCACCCCGGGCCGCACGGCGCTCACGCAGGCGCTGGATGCCATCGCCGCGCATCCCAACGTCGGCCCCTTCCTGGCCAAGCAGCTGATCCAGCGCTTCGTCACGAGCAACCCCAGCCCCGCCTATGTGGCGCGAGTGGCGGCCGTGTTCAACAACAACGGCAGCGGCGTGCGCGGCGATCTGGGTGCCACCCTGCGCGCCCTGCTGCTGGACGACGAGGCGCGCGACCCCGCCAAGCTCATCGACCCCGGCTGGGGCAAGCAGCGCGAGCCCATGCTGCGTGCCATCCAATGGGCGCGCAGCTTCAAGGCCAGCTCCACCAGCGGCAACTGGGATCTGGGCAACACCTCGGACCCTTCGCGTTCGCTCGGCCAGAGCCCCCTGCGCAGCCCCTCGGTCTTCAACTACTTCCGCCCCGGCTATGTGCCGGCCGGCACGGCGGTGGCCACGGCCGGCCTGGTGGCGCCGGAGTTCCAGCTCACCAACGAAACCAGCGTGGCCGGTTATCTGAATGCGCTGCAGACCATGGTGGGCAGCGGCCACCGAGATGTGAAGCCCAACTATGTGAGCGAGCTCGCGCTGGCCAGCGATGCCAATGCCCTGCTGGACCGGCTGAACCTGCTGCTCTGCGCCGGCCAACTCACCGCCGGTACGCGCAGCACCATCCTGAACGCGGTGAACAGCATCTCGGCCAGCACCGACACCGGCAAGGCCAACCGCGTCTACGCCGCCGTCATGCTCGTCATGGCCAGCCTCGACTATCTGATTCAGAAATAAGGAGCCGGCCATGAGCAACTCCATCGACCTGGCGCGCCGCGCCTTCCTGCGCCGTGCCGCCCTCACCGGCGTGGCCGGCGCCGCCGCCCCTTGGGCGCTGAACCTCTCGCTGATCGGCGAGGCCGCCGCGGCCACCAACCCGAACGACTACAAGGCCTTGGTCTGCGTGTTCCTGTACGGCGGCAACGACCATGGCAACACCCTGATCCCGGCCGACAGCACGAACTACGCCAAGTACGCCGGCATCCGCAGCAACCTGGCCGTGCCGCAGGCCGAGCTGGCCCCCACCACCTTGACGCCGGCCAGCGCCCTACCCGGCGGCATGCAGCTGGCCCTGCACCCCTCGCTCGCGCCGCTCAAAACCCTGTGGGACCAGGGCCGCCTGGCCGCGCAGCTGAACGTCGGCCCGCTGCTGCAGCCCACCACCCTGGCGCAGTACAACGCCCGCTCGGTGCCGCTGCCGCCCAAGCTGTTTTCGCACAACGACCAGCAGTCGATCTGGCAATCCGACCTGCCCGAGGGCGCGCTCTCCGGCTGGGGCGGGCGCATCGGCGACCTGATGCTCAGCGGCAATGGCGGCTCGGTGTTCAGCTGCATCTCCGTCACCGGCAACTCGGTCTTCCTGAGCGGTCAGCAGGCGGTGCAGTACCAGATGGGCACGAATGGCGCGGTGGCCATCAACGGCATCGCGCGCAGCCTGTTCGGCTCCAGCACCGCGCAGTCCGCCCTGCGCAGCCTGATCACCGCGCAGAGCAGCCATCTCTTCGAGGCCGAGTACAGCAAGGTCACCAAGCGCTCGATCGACGCCGAGGCCCAAGTGACGAGCGCGCTGGCCGGCCTGCCCGAGTTGGCCACGCAGTTCGATGCCAACAGCTCGCTCTCGAACCAGCTGAAGATGGTGGCGCGCATGATTGCCGCACGCTCCAGCTTCGGGGTCTCGCGCCAGGTCTTCATGGTTTCGCTGGGCGGCTTCGACCTGCACGACAACCTGAGCGAGAACCACCCCGGCCTGCTCGCCCAGGTGGCCAATGGCCTGGTGAGCTTCCAGGCGGCGATGCAGGAGCTCGGTGTGGCCAACCAGGTCACGGCCTTCACCGCTTCGGACTTCGGCCGCACGCTTTCCATCAACGGCGATGGCTCCGACCACGGCTGGGGCGGCCACCACTTCGTGCTCGGCGGCGCCGTCAAGGGCGGGCGCTACTTCGGTACGGCCCCGGCGGTGGCGGTGAACGGGCCGGACGACGTGGGCCAGGGCCGACTGCTGCCCTCGACCTCGGTCGATCAGCTGGCCGGCACGCTGGCGAGCTGGCTGGGCGTCAGTGCCAGCGACCTGCCGCTGGTGGTGCCGAACATCGCCGCGTTCAGCCAGCGGGACCTCGGCTATTTCGTCTGAGCTTCCGCCACGAGCGCCGGGTTGAAGCGCGCGTCGTTGTACATCTTGAACTGGCGGTAGACCTTGAAGTAGGCGCGGCCGGCCTGGGCGTCGGCCAGCAGGGCGTCGAAGCAAGCGGCCAGGTCCTGGCGCTGTTCTTCCAGGCGCGCCAGGCGGGCGCTGCAGCTGGCGCGGTGGGCCGCGTCCACGTCCTGGCGCTCGGTCTGCTGGCGCATGGCGCGGCACTTCAGGGCCATGATGGACAGCCGGTCCAGCATGCTGCCGGCGGTCTCGCTGTTCAGGCGTGCGCCCGCGGGTACCTGGCTGCGCGGGGTGTCGCTGCCCACCGTGGCCGGGTCCACCAGGCCCAGGGCCAAGAGCAGCAGTTCGTCCACGCGCTCGGTGGCGTCGTTGCGGGCCTGGTTGAAGCCGTCGATGGCGCGCTTGTTGGCGGCGATCTCGGCCTCCGCCACCTGGGTGCGGCGCGCCAGGTCTTCTTCGGCCCAGAGCAGGCAGTTGAAGCGGTGGTTGGTGCGGATCCAGTGCAGCAGCGGGTCCGTCAGCTCGGGGCCTGCATGGGCGGGCCAGTCGGCGCGGGCCAGGGCCTCGTCGTGTAGGGTCAGGATCTCGGCGGAGGTCGGGAGCGTCATCAGAGGAAGTCTTTCAGGGGCGGGGTGCCAGAATCGCGCGCCTTGCATTGTCTCGAACCGCGGTACTGGCCTGAATGTCGACTCCCCGCCCCTTGATCGTGCGCCTGCGCAACTGGGTGGGCGATGTGCTGCTGGGCCTGCCCGCGCTGGAGCGCCTGCAGGCGGCCGGCTACGAGCTGCATCTGGTGGGCAAGCCCTGGGCCGCCGAGCTGCTGGCAGGCCATGGCTGGCCGGTGCACAAGCAGCCCAAGAGCCTGCGCGAGCGTGTGGCCCTGCTGCGCCGCCTGCGCCACGAGCTGCGCCAGCGCGACCCGGGCTTTGACGGCCGCATCAACGCCGTCGCCTTCCCCTATTCCTTCGGCAGCGCACTGGACATGCGCCTGGCCGGTCTGCGCGCCATCGGCCACAACCGTGAGGCGCGCGGCTGGCTGCTCGGCCGTTCGGTGCCGCGGCCCGATCGGCACGAGCTGGAGGTGTACTGGCACCTGGCCAGCGCCCTGCTGGGCCAGGACGCGCCGCTGCCCGAACGCCTGGGCCTGCAGGTGGCGCCGCGCCACCACGAGGCCGCCGAGGCCCTGTGCGCGCAGCATGGGCTGCCGGCCGGCGGCTTCATCGTCATCTGCCCCTTTGCCGGTGGCACCTTCGCGGGCCAGAACAAGGTCTGGCCGGACTTCCCGGCCTTTGCGGCCGATGAGCTGCAGGGCCTGGGCCTGCCGGTGTTGATCTGCCCCGGCCCGGGCGAGGAAGAGGAAGCGCGCACGCAGTACCCCCAGGCCCTGTGCCTGGAGCGCGTGAACCTGGGTGTGCTGGCGGCGCTGCTGCAGCGCGCGGCGCTGCTGGTCAGCAACGACACCGGCCCCGGCCATCTGGCCGCGGCGGTGGAAGCACCGCTGCTGTCGGTGCTAGGCCCTACCGACCCCGCGCTGTGGCGCGCCTGGGGCCCCACGGTGCACATCGTGCAGGGGCCCGGCCAGGTGTGGCCGGCGCGCGCCGCGGTGCGCGCCCAGGCCGTGGAACTGCTCGCGCGCTGATCAGGTGGGAGTGGGCACGCCGTTCATGCGGTCGTGCTTGACGAAGTACTGGCGCGCCAGCGCCACCAGCTGCTTGTCGCTGAGCTGGTCCACCGACTCATAGCCCACCACCTGCCCCACCTGCTGCGGGCGGTGCTTTTCCAGGTAATGGCGGAAGTCCGACTGCGCGGTGCGCGAGCCGGTCACCAGCACCTCGGTGATGCCCTGCAGGGCGGCGCAGACCTCGGCAAAGAACTCGTGCTCGCTGCGCACCGCGCTGCCATGCTGCTTGGTGTGGTGGCTGTGCGCGCGCAGGCGCTCGGCCTCGACATGGTCGGCATCGAACTGCAGCAGCTTGGCTTCGTGGTGGTCGAGCCAAAGAACGGCGTGGAACAGGGACATGAAAGCCTCCGGGTTGGAATGCCTCCATGCTCGGCCCGTGCGGCCGCGCCGGGTTTGCGCGCCATCAAGTCCGCCGCAGCGCCGGTTTGACCCCGCTCAAGCCACGGCGAGCAAGCCTTCCGCGCTCCAGGCCTGCAGCCAGCCCACGGCCTGCGGCAGTGCGGCTTCGCCCTGGGCGGCCAGCCAATCGGCCAGCGCCGGTTCCTGGAGCAGGGCCTGCAGCGCCGCGGCTTCGTCCTCGGCCAGGCTGCGCCAGTGCGGCTGCAGGCCGCTGCGCCACACCAGCAGGCTGTGAGCCCGGGCCTGCGGCTCAGACAGTTCGGCCTCCTGGCCGGCCGCGCGTGCCGCGTTCAATGCATGCCAGGCCGGGCCCACGGCCCAATGCAGATCCAGCCGCTGGACCGAGGGCTGCAGGCGCAGCCGCAGGTCGGCCCATTCATCGGGGCGCAGCGCGGCCAGCTCGGACGGGCCCAGCAGCGGGTGCGCGGCGGCGTCAAAGGCCTGGCGCAAGGCCCAGTCCAAGCGCGCCAGATCGGCCAGCGCCGGGTGCGGCAGCTCGGCCCAGCCGTCCATGAAGGCCGCCAGCCGGTGGCCGTACCAGCGGATCGAGGGTTCGGTCGGCGGCTCGGCCTCCAGATAGGCCGCGGCCAGCGCGGCGAAGCCTTTGTCGCCCACAGCCTGGGCCAGGGCCGGGTGGTTGTCGGCCAGGGCCTCGCGCAGGCGGGCGCGGTAGGCGTGCTGGTAGATGGCCAGGCCCTGCGCGCTGCCGCGCAGCAGGCCGTCCGGGGCCGGCTCGCCGGCGCGCACCGCGTGCTGCAGCGTGGCCTGGATCTGCGCCAGCGTCTTCATGCCAGCACCGCCCGCGCCACGGCGCGCGCCTGGTCCAGCTCGGCCAGCAGCTCGGGCAGCGGGGGGATGTGGTCGTCGCGCTCGATCATCGTGGGCCGCGCGCCCAGGCGCTGCAGCGCGTAGGCGTACAGCGCCCAGACCTCGGCGCGGATCGGGTGGTCGTGCGTGTCGATCACCAAGCCGCCCTCGTCCTCATGCCCGGCCAGATGGATCTGCACCACCGCGGCGGCCGGAATCGCGTCGATGAAGCCGCGCGCATCAAAGCCGTGGTTGCGGTGGCTGACATAGATGTTGTTCACGTCCAGCAGCAGCTGGCAGCCGCTGCGCCGCACCAGCGCGGCGATGAACTCGGCCTCGCCCATTTCATCGGCCGCGAACTGCACATAGCTGCTGACGTTCTCGATCACCAGCGGCCGGCGCAGGCGCTCCTGCACCTGCTGGATGCGCCCGCACAGATGGGCCAGCGTGGCCTGCGCATAGGGCAGCGGCAGCAGGTCGTGCAACTGGCCGTGGGCCGTGCCGGTCCAGCACAGGTGGTCGCTGACCCAGGCCGGCTGCACGCGCTCGACCAGGGCGGCCAGTGCGCCGAGATAGTCGGCGCGCAGCGGGTCGGTCGAACCCAGGTTCAGGCTGACGCCATGCAGCACCGCCGGGTAGCGCGCGCGCAGCGCGTCCAGATGCACCAGCGGCGCCCCGCCCCCGACCATGAAGTTCTCGCTGATGAACTCCAGCCATTCCGGCCGGTTCCCCCAGCCCTCATCGGCCGCGCGCTTCAGATCCTCGTAATGCTCGACGCGCGCACCAAGGCCGAAGCCGTTCACAGGGACGTTCATTCAATCTTTCGGCAAATGCTCGAAACCCAAGCGGCCGCGGTGGAACCGGCTTCGCCGGGCCACTCGCGGCGCCCCCTGGGGGGCTGAGGTCGGACACAGACAGCCCTGTGGGCTGGCTGTGCCTACCAAAGGCCAAGGCCTCTGGCCTTGGCTGGCCCATTGGGCCGCTTCGGGGGGTTACTTCTCCACTTTCCCGCCGGCCTTGGTGCACTCCTCGGCGCTCTTCTTGTGCACCCAGCCCTGGCCCTTGCAGCTGTTCTGGCCCTTGCAGCCGCTCTTGGCCGTCTTGCATTCGCTCGAGCCCTTGCAGCTGTTGACGCCCGAACACTTGACCTTGGCGTCCTCGGCCGCGCTGGCGGCGGTGCTGAAGGTACCGGCGGCAAACAGGGCGGCTGCGGCGGCGGCCAGGGCAACGCCCGACTTCATCTTGGTTTGCATCTCTCGCACTCCTTGTGGGTAGAAGAAACGCCGTAGCGGGAGGCTCCCACCAGGCGGCGCCACCTGTGGTCGAAGAGGCGGCGGCGAACTTACTACGCAGGCTGCCGAATGCCGGGATTCACGGGTTTATCCCTAGGCGTGCCTGCAACTGCCGCCGGCGCGCACGCCCATTCCGCCGCCGAGCTGCCGCTGCAACAGTGGCGCATCGCCGCTTGCACAGGAGACCACCATGACGCCCCATTTCCCGCTGACCGTGAACGCCTGGGAGCTGCCACGCGGCCTGGGCCTGGCCGGCCTGCGCCAGGTGGCGCGCGAAGTCCACGCCCCCGGCCGGGGCGAGGTGCTGCTGCGCCCGCGCGTGGCCGCCCTGAATGCCCGCGACGCCTGGATGGCCGATGCACCCGGCGAGGGCGCGGCCCAGCCGGGTTCGGACGGCGCCGGCGAGGTGCTGGCCGTGGGCGAAGGCGTGAGCACGCTGCGCCCGGGCGACCGCGTGCTGGCCAGCTTCTTCCCGCATTGGCAGGACGGCCCGCCCAACCCGACGGCCACCCGCCTGGCCCTGGGTGGCCGTGGCCCTGGCCTGCTGGCTCAAGCCGTGCTCCTGCCCGCCGAAGGCCTGCTGCACCTGCCCGAGGACATGGACTTTGAAACGGCCGCCAGCCTGCCCACCGCGGGCGTTACCGCCTGGCACGCGCTGTTCGAGGTCGGCCCCTGGCGGCCGGGCGAGGCGGTGCTGATCCTCGGCACCGGCGGCGTGGCCACCTGGGCGCTGCAGCTGGCCGTGGCGGCCGGGCTGCGCGCCATCGTCAGCTCCAGCCGGCCCGAGCGCCTGGCGCAGGCCCAGGCCCTGGGCGCGGCGGCGACGCTGCGGATCGGCCGCGACGAAGCCGGCTGGGCCGCCAAGGTGCGCGAGCTCAACGGCGGCCAGGGTGTCGACCGCGTCATCGAGACCAGCGGCCAGGCCACGCTGGCCGAATCGATGCGCGCGACCCGCCCCGCCGGCACGGTGGCGGTGGTGGGCGGCACCAGCGGCTGGGGCGGCGCGGTGGATGCCGACGCCCTGATCGACGGCGCGCTGCGCCTGCAGGGCGTGCTGGTGGGCAGCCGGCGCATGCTGGCCGATCTGCTGCGCTTCGTGCAGCAGCGCGGCCTGCGCCCCACCATTGCCGCCCGCTACGGTTTCGCCGAACTGCCGCAGGCCTTCGCCACCCTGGCCGCGGGCGAGCGCCTGGGCAAGGTGCTGGTGACGCTCGACTAGGCGCCCGCCGCCAGCCGCGCGGGCGCTTTCTCACGCAGGAAGGCGAACAGAGCCTGCACACGGCGGCGCGCGCGCAGGTCGGGGTGGGTCAGCAGCCAGCAGTCCGAGCCGGCCTCGTCCACCCGCCCGCTCAGGTTCACCCACTGCGGCGGCGCCAGCAGATAGGGTGCCACGGCGACAGCCGCGCCCTGGGCCACGGCGCCCAGGGTGGCCAGCAGGCTGTCGCAGCGCAGCTGCGGCCGCAGGCCGGGCCAGCGCGCTTGGCGCCAGCGCTTGGAGGGGTAGTCGGCCAGCTCGGGGTCGGCGTCCGGCGTGGCCCATTGCATCGCCTCGATGGGCGTGCCGGTGGGCAGGCGGGCCAGGTAATCCGGGTGGGCCCAGAGCGCCACGTGCAGGCGCCCCAGCCGCGCGCCCACCAGGTGCTCGGGCGGCCGGTCGGTGCCGCGCAGGGCCACGTCGGCCTCGCGGCGGTCCAGGCGCACCAGGCCGGCCCCGCTCAGCAGCTCGATCTCCAGCCGCGGGTGCAGGGCCTGAAAGGCCGGCAGCAGGGGCAGCAGCAGGCCGTGCAGCAGCAGCTCGTTGGTGGCGATGCGCAGCGTGCCGGTGAGGGCCGCGCCTTCCGCTTGGAGCAGCTCGGCGGCGGCCTGCAGCTCGGCCTCGATGGCGGCAGCGCGCTCGGCCAGCTGCAGCGCCAGCTCGCCCGGTGCCATGCCTTGGGCGCTGCGCTCGAACAGCGTGCGGCCCAGGTTCTTTTCAATGCGCTTGAGCCCGCGGTAGACGGAGGAGGGGTCCATGCCGAGGCGTTGCGCCGCCTCGGGCAGGCTGCGCCCGCGCACCAGCGCGAGCACCAGGTTCAGGTCCTTGCCATCCAGCGCCATCACAACCCTCCCGGGGGATGACGCTGGATTCTGGGGCTGCTCAGGCCAGCACCGCGGCCATGGCGTTGGCCACCACTTCGACGTTCTTGCTGTTCAGGCCCGCCACGCACATGCGGCCGCTGCGCACCAGGTACACGCCGTGCGTGTCCTTCAGCGCATCCACCTGCTCGCCACTCAGGCCGGTGTAGCTGAACATGCCGCGCTGGGTCAGGAAGTAGTCGAAGTTGCGGCCCGGCACCTTGGCGCTCAGCACCTCGTGCAAGGCCTTGCGCATGGCTTTGATGCGGGTGCGCATGGCATCCACCTCGTTGCGCCACATCTGGTTCAGCTCGGGGGTGTTCAGCACCGTGGCCACCACTTGGCCGCCGAACGTGGGCGGGTTGCTGTAGTTGCGGCGGATCATGAACTTGAGCTGGCCCAGCACCTTCTCGGCCTGCTCGGCGGTGGGACAGACGACGCTGAGCGCGCCGCAGCGCTCGCCGTACACGCTCATGTTCTTGCTGAAGCTGTTGGCCAGCAGGAAGGGGCCGCCGGCGTTCAGCAGCTCGCGCACCGCGAACAGGTCTTCATCGAGGCCGTCGCCATAGCCCTGATAGGCCAGGTCCAGGAAGGGCAGCAGCTCGCGCTCGTTGAGCAGCTTGACGAGTTCGGTCCATTGCGCAGCGCTCAGGTCCACGCCGGTGGGGTTGTGGCAGCAGGCGTGCAGCAGCACCACCGAGCGGGCCGGGGCCTGGCGCAGCGCGTCCAGCATGCCGGCGAAGTCGACCTGGCCGTCCTGGTAGTAGGGGTAGGTGGTGGTTTCGACGCCCGAGCCCTCGAACACCGCGCGGTGGTTGTCCCAGGTGGGGCTGCTCAGGTAGATCTTGGAGGCCGGGAAATGGGCCTTGATGAAATCGGCCGCGACCTTCAGGCCGCCCGAGCTGCCGACGCCCTGGATGGTGGCGATGCGACCGGCCTTCAGCGCGGGGTGATCGCCGAACAGCAAGGTCTGCACGGCGCTGCGGAAATTGGCCGCGCCCTCCATCGGCAGGTAGGGGCGGGCGCCGGCGGCGTTGACCACCAGATGCTCGGCCTTGCGCACCGATTCCAGCGCCGGAATCTTGCCGTTCTCGTCGAAGTAGATGCCGATCGAGAGGTTGACCTTGCCTTGACGGGGGTCCTTCTGGAAGGCCTCGTTCAGGCTGAGGATGGGGTCGCCGGCGTAGGGAGGGATGTGCGCAAACATGGCGGTAGCAGGGCTGGAAGGAGTCCGGGATTATCCCGATGTCCGGCCGCTCCGCGCTTCGTGCCTGCCCAAGCGCGCTATGCCGGTTTGGCAGCGGGTCGGCTGGCGGCAGCATCGCCCCGCCCGGGCTTCAGGCTGCGCGTGCCCAGTTGCCGTGTGGATGGCTCCACAGCAGGGGCCGGCTGCCGGCGTGGGTGTGCAAGCTCAGCAGCATGGGGGACTGGCCGTCGGGGCTGGGCGGGGCAGTCGGAGCCGGCATCGGGTGGTGGGCCGGGGCTTCGGCGCAGATCCAGGCCAGGCCCTGCTCGCGCACGCGGCGCAGGGTCTCGGCATGGAAGCGCTGGCGCGCTTCGGGCTGCAGATAGCCCAGCACCCAGCTGGTCAGCAGCACCGGCTGCACGCCGGTCGGCAACGCGGCGCGCCAGTCGTCCAGGGCCTGCAGGCCGTCCGCATGGGCCTGGATGCGCGGCCCGCGCGCTTGCGCCCAGGCCAGGGCCTGGCGCAGGCGCTGCAGGCGTGCCACGTCGTCTGCCCACACGCAGGCTTCGAGCCAGCGGCGGGCCACCGGGTCGTGCGCGTCCACGGGCGCCAGGTCCATGCCGGCGCGCGCCACCAGCTGCCAGGGGCTGGCGGGTGGGGGTGTGCCGTCCAGCCACTCGCAGCGCAGTTGCAGGCGCGTTCCCGGGCCGCGCTGGAAGGCGCCGTAGTCGATGCGGTCCTCGTCCACCCCCAGGTTCAGGCCGGCGCTGGCGCCCACCTCGAACAGGGCCAGGCGCGGCTGCTCGTCGCCGAGGGCATCCAGGGCCAGGCGCAGCATGGCGCTGCGGCCGGCCTCGTTGGTCTGCGTGGCGCGCTGGCGCAGATGGGCCTCGATGCGCGGCCGCTCGGGGCCGAGCACGAAGTCGCGCAGCAACGCGGGCAGCTCGGCGTCGGGCGCGCGCCGGCCGCCCAGGCTGGGGAAGTAGGCCGCCAGCGGGTGCGCCACACCGGCCAGCAGGCGTTCGTGCACGGCGGCCAGAAAGAGATTGGCGCGCGCCTGCTCGGGCGGAATGGGCGCGTGCAGGGCGAGCAGTTCGGGGTCCGCCGCCACCGCGTGGCAGATCGCCACATAGCTGGGCTGGTTGGGGCAATCGACGGCGGCGAACTGGCGGTAGTGCGCGGCCCAGGCTTCGGGGGTCAGCAGGTGCATGGCCGCAGTGTGCGCGGCGGCCGGCACCCGAAAATGTCGGCATGCCGACACAGATCGACGTGCTGGAGGCCTTGCAGCAGGTGCTGCAGGGCAACTTCCCCCGCCTGCAGCTGCAGCCCCAGGCGCAGCTGGCGCCACTGCTGGCGCTGCGCAGCCTGCGCGCGGGCCGCACCCTGTTCGCGCAGGGCACGCCGGTGCAGGCCTTCTATGCGCTGCTGAGCGGCGAGATCGAGAGCCGCTTCACCGCGCCGGACGGCCAGGTTTCGGTGCTGGAGCATGTGCAGCCGCCGCTGCTGTTCGGCCTGGGCGCCTTCGTGGCCGGGCTGCCCAGCCGCTACGAGGCGGTGGCCGCACGCCCCAGCCGGGTGCTGGTGATCGGTGCGGCGGCCTACCGGCTCTTGATGGACGAGCACCCTGGCTTTGCCCGTGCGCTGCTGGCCGAGTTCGCACGCCGCTTCGACGGCACCCTGCACCAGCTGGAAGCCGCCCGCCACCGCCGCGCGCCCGAGCGCCTGAGGCTGGCGCTGGAGCAGCTGCAGCGCGAACGCGGCGAACCCTGTGCCGAGGGCCTGCGGGTGCGCGCCACGCAGGCCGAACTGGCGGCGCTGGCGGGGGTGACGCGGCAGACGGCCAATGAGTGGCTGCGTGCGCAGGGCCTGCGCAGCCGCTACGGCTGCCTGTTGATTCAGTAACCGTCCGCGCCCACCACGCCGCTGATGGGCTGGCCCGCTTCGAGCGCGCGGATCTTGGCGGCGATCTGCGCCACCGCTTCCTCGCGCAAGGTGGCCGCCGCGATGTGAGGCGTGAGCTGGATGCGCGGGTGGCGCCAGAAGGGGTGGTTGGGCGGGGCGGGCTCGGGCGTGCACACGTCCAGCGCCGCGCCGGCCAGATGGCCGCTGTCCAGCGCGGCCAGCAGGTCGGCCTCCACCACCAGGCCACCACGCGCCACGTTGATCAGATAGGCCTGATCGGGCAATTGGTTCAGCAGCTCGGTGTTGATCAAGCCGCGCGTGGCCTCCGTCAGCGGCAGCAGGGCCACCAGCACGCGGCTGCTGCGCAGGAAGGGCGCCAGGCCCTCCGGGCCGGCGAACAGGGGCAGGTCGGCCGCGCGCGCGCTGCGCGCCCAGGCCTGCACCGGAAAGCCCAGGCCGCGCAGCGCCTGCGCCACCGGCTGCGCCAGCTGGCCGTAGCCGAGCAAGCCCACGGTCCAGTCGGCCTTGCGCTGCGGCGGCTGCGGCCACCAGGCGGCCGCAGCGGCCTGGTTGGCGTAGCGGTCAAAACCGCGGTACCAGCGCAAGAGCGCGTGCAGCACGTACTCGGCCATCTGCACGCCCATGCCGGCGTCTTCCAGGCGCACCAGGGGCACGCCGGCGGGCAGGGGCAGGGTGCGCAGGGCGTCCACCCCGGCACCGGCGGCGAACAGGGCCTTGAGCCGCGGCTGTGCGGACAGGAACTCGGCCGGCGGCTTCCACAGCACGGCGTAATCGGCCGGGGCCTGGCCGGCTTGCCAGGGCTCGACCGTGGCGCCCGGCCCCAGCGCCTGCTGCAGCTCGGCAGCCCAGCGGCTGGTCCCTTCGGGCAGGCAGACGGTGACGCGCATCAGGCGGCGAGGGCCTTTTCGATGTCGGCGCGCAGCTTCTCGGGGGTGTCGGTGGGGGCGTAGCGCTCCAGCACCGTGCCGTCACGGCCGATCAGGAACTTCGTGAAGTTCCACTTGATGCCCTCGGTGCCCAGCAGGCCTTTCTTTTCCTTCTTCAGCCATTGCCAGAGCGGGTGGGCGTTGCCGCCGTTCACCTCCACCTTGGCCATCATCGGGAAGCTGACGCCGTAGTTCATCTGGCAGAAGCTGGCGATCTCGTCGTTCGAACCCGGGTCCTGGCCGCCGAACTCGTTGCTGGGGAAGCCCAGCACCACCAGGCCACGCGCCTCGTAGTCCTTCCAGAGCTGTTCCAGCCCGCCGAACTGGGGCGTGAATCCGCAGGCGCTGGCGGTGTTGACGATCAGCAGCACGCGGCCCTTGTAGTCCTTCAGCGCCACCGGCTTGCCCTGGATGGAGGTGGCCTGGAATTCGTAGATGCTGCTCATGGTGGGCTCCGGTTGGGGGCATTGATGCTAGGGCCTGTTCACACTACGCGAGGCCCCGCGAATGGGGCGATCCGGCCGCCAGGTTAGGCGCAGTGCGATGCCCAGACTCGCGTCTGGGCAAGCGCTGCAACGACGCATGGCGGCCGGATAGCCCCATTCCCTCCGGGTTGCCACCAGAAAGGGTGCCCACTTCGTTGCGAAGCCTCGCCGGGGGCCTACCCCGGCTTCGTTTCGCGCCTCGTTGGCGCCCTTTCTGGATGGCAACGCGGTGGCTTCGTGTAGTGTGAACAGGCCCTAGTACCGCTGCAGGATCTCGGCCCAGCTGCCGTCGCGGTGCAGCTGGTCGAAGGCGCGCTCCAGTTCGGGCAGGCGGCTCACCCAGCGCGACTGGCGCGACAGCACCAGGTAGGGCGTCTCGCCGGGCAGGCGCAGCGGCTGCTTGACGAGCTTGAGGCCCAGCGTGCCGACGATGCGGTCACCCTGGCGTTCCGGCACCACGGCCACGTCCAGGCGGTTCAGCTCCACCATGGTGAGCGCGCTGCGGTACTCGGAGACCTCGACGCGGCGCAGCTGGCGGTCCTCGTCGAAGCTGCGGCCGTAGCGCTTGCCGCGCTGCACGCCGATCAGGAGGCCCTGCAGGTCGTCCAGGCTGTCCAGCGGCGCGGCATTGCGGCGTGTGTAGAAGGCCTTGTCCTCGGGCGGCAGGGTGATGCGGCTGTAGTGCAGGAAGCGTTCGCGCTCGGGCGTGCGCAGCGGGCCCACCATGGCGTCGGCAGCGCCGCGCTCCAGCATCTGCAGGGCGCGCGCCGGCGGCACGGCCTCGATCGTCAGCACCCAGCCGGCGCGTTCCGCGGCGGCGCGCAGCAGGTCGAAATACAGGCCGCGGGCCCGGCCGCCTTCGAAGATGCGAAAGGGTGGGTCCTCGCTGCCCACCACGTGCAGCTGCACCGGGGGCTCGGTGGAAGCGCTCAGGGCACGGCCCGCCAGGCCCCATGAGGCGGCGCAGCCCAGCCAGTAGCGGCGCGGTGCGTGCATCGTGTCTCTTCTCCCTTGTGGGCTGGGATGGTAGCCACTACGGGAAGCCCCGCACCCGGGTGATCTTTACCCCCCTTCTTTTGGCCCCACAATCGCGCCGCCCTGCCTGGGGTCAATGGGGGAGCGCCCGATGGAGTCTCGGTTCGAACACCTGGTCTGCCTGACGCCCGACGAGTTCAAGCGTCGCAGCGAGCTGTCCAACTTCCGCTGGAAGCTGCTGGCGCATGGAGATTCCTGGTTCTCCTTCGCCGCCCAGCGCGTCGATGCCCACGCCAATCTGCTCGAGGAGCTGGTGTTCAGCCAGCCCACGCTGGCGGTGAGCTGCGCGGGCCACCACAACGCACTGCGCCGCATGGTGGATCTGGAAGGTGCGCCCGACTTCGTGCGCCTGCTCGACGGCGAGGTGGTTTGGGATGGCGTGCTGCTCAGCGTGGGCGGCAACGACCTGGTGGCTGCGGCCCAGGTGCCGGCCAGCCTGCCCAGCGGCGAGATCACCCCGCTGACGCTGCGCCTGCTGCGCAAGCAGACCGAATGGGGCCCCCCCAGCGCCGGCGTGAGCCGCTACTTCTCGGAAGAGGGCTGGGCCACCTACTGCGAGTACCTGCGCGCCAATCTCAAGCATGTGCTGAGCCTGCGCGACGACGGCCCGAACAAGGGCAAGCCCATCTTCATGCACTGCTATGCCGTGCCCACGCCCCGCCCCGCGGGAGCCGAGGACGCGTCCGGCCCCTGGCTCTACCCGGCATTGAAGGCCTATGCCATTCCGCAGGCGGATTGGGCCGCCATGAGCCGCTTGATGCTCTCCAAGCTGGCCACCCTGCTGAAGGCCTGCGCGGCCGACAAGGACGGCTACCCGCAGCTGCATGTGTTCGATTCGACCCAGGTGCCGATCGCCCCGGCGGCCTTGGGAAGCAGCGGCATCAGCGGCGACTGGCACAACGAGATCCATCTGAACCACAGCGGCTGCTTCAAGATCGCGCGGGCCTGGAGCCTGCACATCGAGGCGGTGCTGAGCGGCAAGCCGCTGGTGGCGGCGGCGCCGACGGGTGGGCGCGGGCGACGCGGCTGAGATCGGACCGAAGGACGGGTCCCGTCATGCGGGACCCGGCTGGGTGTGCCGCCCTGAACCCACCGCGTCTGCAAGCAAAAGGGCCACCCCAAGGTGGCCCTTTTGCTGGGTCTGCGTGCCCCGTCAGTCGATGCGGAAATCGAAGTCCTGCGTGAACTGACCGTTGCTGCTGCCGCACTGGTAGGTCTCGCGCACCGTGCGCTCCAGCACCTGGGCCAGCTGGCGCATGGCACGGCGGTCGCTCAGGGCGCGCAGCGCCGTCAGCTCCACCGCCACCACCCGGCCGTTGCGCACCGTGCCCAGCACGCGGAAGCTGGCCAGACCCTCGACGCCCAGCGCCGGCAGCTCGGGGCGGCCCATCTGCGGGCAGAGCATGCTGGCGGATTGGGCGACCGGCGCGGTGGCCGGCAGGGTAGGTTCGGCCGCCGCCTGCGTGGTGCCCGTCGTCGGCCCGCTGGGGGCGGGCGGTTCGGCGGCGGGGTTGGTGCTGATCGCCTTGTCCTGTGGGGCGGAGACTTCGAAGGGCTCGGTCGGCGGCATCCAGGGCAGGGGCGCCTTGGGCGGCTCGAACTCGCGCACCACCGGCTTGGGCAGTTCCTTGGGGAGCTCCTTCTGCGGCACCACGGTGACCTCGGTTTCGTGCGGAGCCGGCTTGACGATCCTCTGCACCAGGCCGTTGGCCAAGGCCCAGATCATCAGCAGGTGCAGCACGATGACGAAACCCAGGCCGCTCAGGCGCGAGCTGCTGGCGTGCGGTTTGGAAGCGAATTGCATGGTGGGTCCTCCCAAGGTGATGACGCGCCCAGCATGAACCATGGCTTTCGTCATGGCTGCTGGTGGCAACCCGCAGAGGCTGCGCCGTGGCGGCGAAGATGCACGCCATGCTGAAGGAACTCGATGCCCGCGCCGACCAGGCGCCCGCCCAGGCGCGCAGCCCGCTGCACTGGGCCGGCGCCGAAACCCCCTGGGGCAGCGCTCCGCCTGTGGTGCTGGAGCAGCTGGCTGCCAGCGGCCTGGTGCTGCAGCCCGCCGCGCCCGACCCCGCCGCCCATCTGACCGAGCTGGCCGCACGCCTGCGCGCCCTGGGCCTGTCCGGGCGCTGGCGCGACGAGGCCGTGCGCGTGGCCCATCCGGCCGGCCCCGTGGCCATCGAGCGCGGCTGCGCGCGCGTGCTGGGCGTGCCCACGCTGGCCGTGCACCTGATCGGCTGGAGCCCCGACGGCCGACTGTGGCTGCAGCAGCGCGCCGCCAGCAAGGCCGAGGACCCCAACCTGTGGGACACCCTGGTGGGCGGCATGGTCAGCGCCGCCGAGCGCCCGCGCGAGGCGCTGGTGCGCGAGACCTGGGAAGAAGCCGGCCTGCAACTGGCCGAGCTGGGCCCCGTGCGCGTCGGCCCCGAACTGTTCAGCCGCCGCCCGGTGTCCGACGCGCAGGGCCTGGGCTATCTGCAGGAGCGCCTGCTGACGGCCCAAGTCACCGTGCCGCCGGGCCGGGTGCCGCAGAACCAGGACGGCGAGGTCAGGGCCTTCGCCCTGTGGACGCCCGACGAGGTGCGCGCCGGCATTGCGCGCGGCGAGTTCACGCTGGATGCCGCGCGGCTGCTGCTGCGGGTGATCGACTGATCAAACGCTCAGTGGCAGTCGTCGCAGCGCGCGATCTCCAGCAGCCGCTCCAGCTCCTGCGGGTGGCGACGCAGATTGCGCAGATGCCAGCGGCGGATCAGCTCCATCACCCCGGCCACCAGCAGGCCGAAGGCGGTGATGGCGGCAAAGGCATGCAGGCCGATGCCGGTCAGCCCCACGTACAGGAAGCCCAGCACCAGGATGCAGGCCTGCTCGTTGAAGTTCTGCACGGCGATGGAGCGGCCGGCGCCCATCAGGTTGTGGCCGCGGTGCTGCAGCAGGGCGTTCATCGGCACCACCAGGAAGCCGCCCAGCGCGCCCAGCAGGGTCAGGAAGGGCGCGGCGAGCTTCACGTCTCGAATGCCGACGAGCAGGATCACGGTCAGGCCCAGCGCGATGCCGAGCGGAATGACCTTGACCGCGCGGTCCAGCTTCATCGTCCAGGAGGCCACCAGCGCCCCCAGCGCCGTGCCGATGGCCACCACGCCCACTAGGCTGGAGGCCTGCGTGGTGGTGTAGCCCAAAGCCGCGCCGGCCCAGGCCAGCACGATGTAGCGCAGATTGCCGCTGACGCCCCAGAACAGCGTGGTGGTGGCCAGCGAGATCTGGCCCAGCTTGTCCTGCCACAGGCGGCGGTTGCACTGCATGAAGTCCGTCACCAGGTCCAGCGGGCCGCCCATTGGCCGCAGCGGCGCCTCGGTGCGCGGGATCTTCAGGTTGAACAGCGCAGCCAGCACGTACAGGCCCACCATGGCGGTGATGGCGGCCTCGGCCGCGCTGGCGATGCCGGGCAGGCCCAGGCCCATCAGGTGCGGGGCAATGTGCGGGCCGATCAGCTGCCCGCCCAGCACCACGCCCAGGATGATGGAAGCGATCGTCAGGCCCTCAATCCAGCCATTGGCCTTGACCAGCTGCGAGGGCGGCAGCAGCTCGGTGAGGATGCCGTACTTGGCCGGCGAGTAGGCCGCCGCGCCCAGGCCCACCACCGCGAAGGCCAGCAGCGGGTGCACGCCCACCAGCATCATCAAACAGCCCGCCACCTTGATGCCGTTGGCGATGAACATCACGCGGCCCTTGGGCAGGGCATCGGCAAAAGCGCCCACAAAAGGCGCCAAGAGCACGTAAAAGAGCGCAAACATCGGCACCAGCGCGGCGCGCTGGGCGCCGCTTGGGTCCAGGGGTTTGAGCAGTTCGACGGCGGCGATGAACAGCGCGTTGTCAGCCAGCGAGCTGAAGAACTGCGCCGACATGATGGTGTAGAAGCCTTTTTTCATCGCGCCGGGTTGGATGCCGCCTGTACAACAAGAACGGCCGCCCCTTGGCGGCCAAAAACGCGCGAAGCGTAACCGACGCGCTTGACAGAGCCTTACGCCAGAATCGCCGGCATGCCCCGCCCGATTGAAGCCCTCATCCATACCGCTGCGCTCTCTCACAACCTGGGTCGGGCGCGCGAGTTGGCCGGTGGGGCGCGGGTCTGGGCGGTGGTCAAGGCCAATGCCTACGGCCACGGCATCGAGCGATGCTTCGAGGCCCAGCGCCTGGTGGCCGACGGCTTCGCCTGCATCGATCTGAACGAGGCCGAACGCGTGCGTGCCTTGGGCTGGCGCGGCCCGGTGCTGCTGCTCGAAGGCGTGTTCGAGCCGCGCGATCTGGAGCTGTGCTCGCGCCTGCACCTCTGGCACGCCATCCACTGCGAAGAGCAGCTGGAGTGGTTGGCCGCGCACAAGGTGCTGTGGCCGCAGCGCGTGTTCCTCAAGCTCAACAGCGGCATGAACCGCCTGGGTTTCAAGCCCCTGGCCTTTCGCGCCGCCTGGCAGCGCCTGGCCAGCCTGCCGCAGGTGGAGGACGTGGTGCTGATGACCCACTTCTCCGACGCCGATGCGCTGCGCCTGGGGCAGGACGGCATTGCCGCCCAGCTGGCCGCCTTCGAGGCCGCGACGGCCGACCTGCCGGGCGAGCGCAGCCTGGCCAACAGTGCCGCCACGTTGCGCCATGCGCAGCGGCCGCTGGGCGAGGGCATGAGCGTCGCTGCCGACTGGGTACGCCCCGGCGTGATGGGCTATGGCGGCGTGCCCGACTACCCCGAGCACGACGCCGCGTACTGGGGCCTGCAACCCGCCATGAGCCTGCGCGCCAAAGTGCTGAGCGTTCAAGAGGTGCAGCCCGGCGAGAGCGTGGGCTACGGCAGCGCCTTCGTGGCCGAGCGCCCGATGCGCGTGGGCAATGTGGCCTGCGGCTACGCCGACGGCTATCCGCGCCACGCCCCCACCGGCACGCCCGTGCTGGTGGACGGCCAGCGCAGCCGCACGCTCGGCCGCGTCTCGATGGACATGCTGGCGGTGGACCTGACGGAACTTCCGCACGCCGGCTTCGGCAGCGAGGTCACGCTCTGGGGCCGCAGCGGCGTCACTGGGGCGCTGCTGGACATCGACGAGGTGGCCCGCAGTGCGGGCACGATCGGCTACGAGCTGATGTGCGCGCTGGCGCCGCGCGTGCCGGTGCGGGTGGAGCCATGAAGCGCCTGGCTTGGCTGGGCGTGCTGGGGATGGGTGTGGCCGCGCAGGCCCAGGATGCCTGCACCCGGCGCTACGAGGCGGAGAAGGACCGCCTGGTGCGCGAGCTGGCCGCCAAGCAGCCGGCGCAACTGCCCCAGGCGCAACAGCAGACGGCCATGCGGGCCCTGCATGAGGGCCTAGCGCGCGCTGCCGCCGAGGCCGACCGTTGCGAGCGCGCCGCCAAGGCCCCGGCCGAAGCAGCCCGCCGCCCTGCGCTGGAGACCTGCCTGGCCGAGGTGCACAAGCGCGGCGATGCGCTGGAAGCGCGCTGGAAGGGCCGCACGATGAGCGTCGCCGAGCAGACCCAACGCCGCGCCGAAGAGCAAGCGTTGCTGGACGCCCGCATGGCCTGTCAGCGCCAGCCCAAGCCCTGATGCACCTGCTCTGGCAGCCGCGTGAGGACGAGATCGAGCTCAGCTTCGTGCGCGCCCAGGGCGCCGGCGGTCAGGCCGTCAACAAGGTCTCCAGCGCCGTGCACCTGCGCTTTGACGTGCGCGCCTCCAGCCTGCCCGCGGCCATCAAGGAGCGCCTGCTGGCGCTGAACGACCAACGTCTGACCAACGAGGGCGTGATCGTCATCAAGGCCCAGGAACACCGCAGCCAGGAGCAGAACCGCGCCGAGGCGATCGCGCGCCTGGTAGCGCTGGTACAGAGCGTGGCCCATGTGCCCAAGGCGCGCCGTGCCACCCGGCCGACTTGGGGTTCGCAGCAGCGCCGGCTGCAGGGCAAGGCGCAGCGAGCCGGTATCAAGGCCGGTCGCGGGCGGGTCGGTTCAGGCGATTGATGCCCGAAAGCCTGCCGTGAACCGGGTCGGAAACGCCAACTGAGCCCTGGGGAACGGCGCTGCGGGCTCAGAGCACGGTCTTGAAGACGCCGACCGCTTCGGCCAGCCGAGTGGCTCGCCCGCGCAGGCTTTCGGCGGCGGCCGAACTCTGCTCGACCAGTGCGGCGTTCTGCTGGGTCATCTGGTCGAGCTGACCGACCGCGGTGTTCACCATCGAAATGCCTCCACTCTGTTCGGAAGTGGTGTTGCTGATTTCGCTGATCAAGTCTGCGACGCGGCGGACCTGGGTCACGATGTCCTCCATCGTGCGTCCGGCCTCATCCACCAGTTCGCTACCGCTCTCGACTTTGCCGACGCTGTCGCCGATCAGCGACTTGATCTCCTTGGCCGCTTCGGCGCTGCGCTGCGCCAGCAGGCGCACCTCTCCGGCCACGACGGCAAAGCCTCGCCCTTGTTCACCAGCACGCGCAGCTTCCACGGCGGCATTGAGCGCCAGGATGTTGGTCTGGAAGGCAATGCCATCAATCACGCCGATGATGTCAGCGATGCGCTTGCTGCTGGCGCTGATGGTCTGCATAGTCCGGATCACATCGCCCATCACCGTGCCGCCACGCGTGGCTGCCTGGCTGGCAGTGCTCACCAGGTTGGTGGCCTCGCGAGCGGTGTCGGCGTTCTGGTTCAGTGACGAGGTCATCTGGTCCATCGAGGCGGCCGTCTGCTGCAGGCTTGCGGCGGCCTTCTCGGTGCGCGTGCTCAGGTCGTTGTTGCCCTGCGCAATCTCACCGCTGGCGATATGCACGCCGGAGACCTGATCACTCACGTCGTCCACCAGTGAGCGCAGATTGAGGCCCGACTGGTTGATGGCGCGCAGGATCATGCCGATCTCATCGACGCGATTCAGGTGCACGTTCTCAGCCGGTTGACCGGCGGCCACGGCCAGGGCCTGCTTCAGCAGGATCTGCAGTGGCTGTGTCAGCTGGGCGTTCAACCAGCTGCCGACCAGGCTCAAGGCCAAGCCGAAGCTGGCAATGAAGCCCAGCCAGGCCATGCCGCTGAGGCCCATTGCCGCGCCCAGGGCCGCCGCCGCCAGCCAGGCCACGAACAGACCGCCGCGCAATCGCCAGCGCGTCGGCAGGGTCTGCAGCAGGGAGAGCCATGCCATCGCCCCGGTATGCACGACGAGACCCTTGTGAAAGCGCAGCCCGCCGGCTTGGTTGTCGCGGAACTTGCGGTACAGCGACTCGGCCCCCTGCACCTCCTCCCTCGACGGCTTGGTGCGCACGGACATGTAGCCGATGACGCGCCCATCACGCCGCACCGGGGTGGCGTTGGCACGCACCCAGTAGTGGTCGCCGTTCTTGCGCCGGTTCTTGACCAGGGCCGTCCAAGACTCGCCGGCCTTCAGGGTTGCCCACATGTCGGCGAAGGCCTGGGTGGGCATGTCCGGGTGGCGTACCAGGTTGTGCGCCTGCCCCATCAGTTCGTCGCGCTCGAAGCCGCTGACGTTGATGAAGGCCTGATTGGCGTAGGTGATGTAGCTGTCGGTGTCGGTCGTCGACATCAAGGTCATGTCCGCGTCGATCTCGTATTCGCGCTGGCTGACGGGCAGGTTGTTGCGCATGCAGATCTCCTTGGGGTGGCAGCGGCAGGTACTGCGCACCGATGTGATGGGACGGGGTCGTCAGGGTTGTTGCCCGGGTCTCAGGGCGGACGCGGCAAGCTCTTGGCGGTCGGCTGGGTCGTCCGGCGCTTGCGCTTGCGCAGGTGTGCTGATTGGCGCGGGTGTCCGGCGCGGCTGGCGCGATTCATGGTGCCGCCTCGCTCTCCAGGGGGCATGTCAGGCAACGGCCTTCCGCATCCAGGGTTTCGATGGCATCGGCCGGCAGGGGCTTTGAGAACAGATAGCCCTGAATCAGGTCGCAGCCATGGCGTTTCAGAAAACGGCACTGTTCGACCGTCTCGACCCCCTCGGCAACGACGGCGATGCCCAGGTCGTGCGCCATGGAAATGATGGAGCGCACCAGCGCAGCGTCGCCTGGGTCGACAGCCAGATCGCGAACGAAGGAACGGTCGATCTTGACCTTGTCGAAGGGCAAGCGCTTCAGGTAGGAGAGGGAGGAGTAGCCGGTCCCGAAGTCGTCCATCGCGAGCGACACCCCGAGCTCCTTGAGCCGTCGCAAGGTGGTTTCGTTGGCCTGGGTGTCTTGCAGCATCACGGACTCGGTGATCTCCAGACAGAGCAGTTCCGGTGGCAGCTGGGCCAGTTCCAGCGCCGCCGACACCTGCTCGATCAGATCGGCCTCGCGAAACTGGCGCACCGAGACATTCACCGAAATCTGCATCGCGGTACGACCGGCGGCCAGCCAGTGACTCAAGTCGCGACAGGCCAGTTGCAGGATCCTGCGCCCCAGGTCGGAGATCAGGCCGCATTCCTCGGCTACGCGAATGAAGCGATCCGGGGTTACCACTCCTAGGTGCCTGTCGGTCCAGCGCGCCAACGCCTCCACACCAACGGCTCGACCCGTGCAGAGGTCCACGATGGGTTGGTACTCGACCCGGATGCCATCCGAGCGCAGCGCGCAGCGCAACGCAGCTTCCAGGGCCATGCGCTCCTGCAGCCGTGCATTCAGCTCGGACGAGAAGAACTGGAAGTTCGCTCGGCCCAGGTCCTTGGCGCGGTACAGGGCCATGTCGGCATAGCGGTAGAGCGCGGTGGGGTCTGCGGTATCCAGGGGCAGGATGGCCACCCCGATGCTGGCCGTTGGATTGACCTCCTGCCCGCTGAGCACGAAGGGCTGGGAAATGACTTGCAGCAGCGCGCTGCAGATGCACTTGACGCGTGAGGTGTCCGTCAGATCGCCCAGCACCACCACGAATTCATCGCCGCCGTAGCGCGCTACCGTGTCTTCCGCCCGCAGTGCGCTGCTGATGCGTTGGGCAATCTCGACCAGCAGGCAGTCTCCGGCCTCGTGTCCATAGCCGTCGTTGATCACTTTGAATTGATCGATGTCGATGAACAGGAGGGCCATCAGGCCACCGTGTCGGTGGGCGTGCAGTGCGGCTTGATGCAAGCGATCCGCCAGCAGGGTGCGGTTGGGCAGGCCGGTCAAGGCATCGTGGGTGGCGCTGAAGGCCAATTGCTCCTGGGCTTGCTTGGTCTGGGTGATGTCGGTCTGAATGACGACAAAGTGGGTCACCAACCCGGTCTCGTCGGGAACCGGCGACAGCAGGGTGTCGGTCCAATAGAAGGATCCGTCCTTGCGGATTTGATGCAGCTCGGCGCGGGCCTCGCGGCGCTCACTGATGGCCAAGCGGAACTCTTCGACGCGATCCTGGTCCTCGGCCAGGCTGTAGAGCAGCCCCGCGTCGCAGGCCAGCAGCTCGGCCTCCGAGTACCCGCTCATGCTCTGCAGGGCCTGGTTGACATAGACGACCGGACGCTGCGGCCGTCCGGCATCGATGATCAGGACACCGGATGGGCTGTTGTCGAGCGCCCGGCGGTGCAGGCGTCGGGCTTCTTCGAGTCGGCGGCGCGCGCTGATGTCGTCCAGTACCAGTTGGAAGTAATGGCAGTTGCCGGCATGCCGCACCAGGGACACCGAAATCTGCAGCAGGCAGTCCGCTTTGCGGCAGTTCGGGGCGACCGGTTCCAGCGCCAGGGGTTCATCGGATTGCCTCAGTTGCGCAAGCATCTGAGCCAGGCCGGACAGTGGCAGGTACACCTCGATGTTGCGGCCGGCCAGGTCGGTGGGATCGGCCCCGAGCAGGCGTGCGGCGCGGGCATTGGCGCGCAGGACGGTGCCATCGGTGCTCACATGCAACATGCCGACGCCGGCTTGCGCAAAGGCGGACCGGAACTGCGCCATGCTGTCCGCCGCGTCGGCTTCGATGCGCATGTGTTCGAGTTCGGTCTCGGCGCGCAGCGAGAAGATTTCCAGCATGCGCGCGGCCCGTGCCGGATCGGCCAGTGGGCGGTTCCCGAAGACCGCCAGCACGCCGATGGGCATGCCCGTGCGGGTGTGCAGCGGGATGCCGGCGTAGCACTCCAGCTGCATTTGCCTGAGCGCGGCATCCATGGGGAAGAGCGCCTGTACTCCGCTGGGGTAGACACACACCCCCTTCCTGAGGACGGATGCACAGGGCGAACCCTCCAGGTCGTACTGGAAGTTCGGTTCGGACTGACCGCAATGGACGACGGTCAAGGTGCTCGCTTGGCTGAACTCGGCGTCATCCAGGGTCGACACCATGGCGTACTCCACCCCCAGCACGTCCGCGAGTTCCTTGGCCAGACTGCTGAGGAACTCACTGCCCACCGCCAGGGAGGTCGCGCGAAAGATCTTGACGACTTGATCTGAGCGCTCCCGCTCGGCGACGATCGCCTTCTTGTCGGCCTCGAAGTAGGCATCGAGGGTCAGACCGACGTCGAGAAAGAGCGCCTTCAGCAAGGCCTCAAGCGCGCGCTGAAAGCGGGCTGGCTGGGCGCTGTAGGTTTCCCACAGGGCGGGCAGCAGGGCGGCGAGGTACTTGCGGTAGGCGCCAAGAAACCATTCCGGCGCGAGACCGATGCGTTGGTGCGCCGAGCCGACCCGCTGGCGGCTCTCGGCATACGCGCGGTCATAGGTGCCGGCGGTCAAGCTGGAAAAGTGCGCGGCCTGACTTCTGTGCAGACGTTCCACGTCGTGCGCCTGAATCAGCCGGTCCAGATCTGGAAAGCGGCGCAGGTGTGCGTAAAACTGTTGCGTCAGCGTGTCGGGCGCCCGCTCCAACTCGGCATGCAATTCACGCAGCGCCTTGATGTCGTCGGCATTCAGCTCCAGAAATGCCATGCGCTGTAGCAAGGGGTCGGTCTGCTCCGAGGGAGCACCCTGCAGCTCTGCTGTCGGCAGTTGAGTTGACACGCACATCGAAGGCCTGCTCCCAAAAGACAACCCTATGAATAAGGGATTTCTTTTTCTGCTAGGAACTCTGCCCTGTGTTTACAAAGCTTTACATGGGGTTTGCACCGGCTCCGCTTGTGGGTGTCTGCTTGGTAGGTTCGGGGCACCGCAATGCGGCGCATGGGCGCATCCACGACCGCCTCGTTGGCCGCGTTTCGGCGGCAACTTGCGGTGCGGGGCGCAGCCGTCTGCGGGCGCGCACAGGGCCCCTGGATGGCGCTGCCGAAAGGGCTCCTGTGGCCGGAATCGAACGGACCTCAGGATCCCTGCGCCCGCTTCAGGCGCCGCCGCTTCTCAGTCTTTGTTCGCCCAAACGAAGGGGAACTTAAGCTGCTGCCAGAAGCCGTCGGGCACGTAGTCGCCGACCACGCCGTACTCGTTCGGCCACTTGCGGTCCGCCTGCACGGCGGTGCCGAACAGATGGTCCAGAAAGGCGAAGTGCGCGGCGTAGTTCTTGTCGATTGCTTCGTCGTCCTGGCTGTGGTGCCAGTGGTGGAAGTTGGGCGTGACGATGAGGTAGCGCAGCGGCCCCAGGCGCACGTCGACATTGGCGTGGTTGAACACCGCCTGGAAGCCGACGATGACGATGTAGGCATCGATCACCTCCTTGCTGAAGCCCAGCACGAAGATCGGCGCCAGCACGAGCGTCCGGGTGATCAAGAGCTCCAGGATGTGCTGGCGTGAGCCGGCCAGCCAGTCCATGCTCTTGACGCTGTGGTGCACCGCGTGCAGGCGCCACAGCATCGGCACCTCGTGGTAGGCGCGGTGGGTCCAGTACTGCACCAGATCGGCCACCAGGATGATGAGGAACAGTGCCACCGGGAAGGGCAGGCCCTGCACCCAGGCCTGCACGCCGTCCTTGGCGGCCCAGCCGAACAGCTTGTGCACCAGCAGGTTGGTGGCCAGCAGCACGAAACCCACCACCATGTGGTTGACGATGAAGTGGTGGAAGTCGGTCTGCCACTCGGGCCGGAACACGGGCTGGTGCTTGCGCAGCGGCCAGAGTTTTTCCACGAACACGAAGATCAGCGTAGAGCCCAGCAGATCGAGGATGAACCAGTCCAGGCCGATGTAGGGCGTGTGGTCGGGGAAGTTCGGGTCCACCTCGACCTTGCTGCCGCCCAAGGCCAGCGAGAGGCCCACCAGCACGAAGGTGCCCAGGCTCAACCAGCTCACGCGGCCGCGCAGGATGTTGAAAAGCGCGATGGCGCCGCTCAGCACCAGGGAGCCGAACAGCAGCTGGCGCAGCACCGGCACGCTGTAGCTCTTGCGCAGCTGCGGCGTCGTCAGGTACTCGGGGAAGTGGAAGGCCAGCACGCCCAGGAAGCACAGGATGGCCAGGCTGAATGCGATGACCCCCGAGGCCAGACCCTTGCCGGGCTGGATGGCGCCGTGCGATTCGGTCAGGCGGTTGAGCTTTTCGAGGGAGTCGTTCATGGCGCGGGGCAGGGGCGGGGCAAGCCCCGCATTCTGTGCGTCCACAGAGCGCCCGCCACGCTCGTAGCCTTGCGCTCCCGCATCTGCGGGATCAGGCCGGAACCAGCCCCTCGCCCTTCATGCCGCGTCTCAGGGCCACGGCATCCAGCTCCGCAAGCGAGTGCTCATGCTCGCGCAAGCGGAACAGGCGCATGCTGTTCTCCACGGCCTCCAGTTGCTCACGAGCTGACTGGGCCGAGGCCGCAAGCTGCTCGACCATGGCGGCGTTCTGCTGCGTCAGGCCATCGAGGTGCGAGACGGCGCTGTTGATCTGCGTGATGCCGCTGCGCTGCTCCTGGCTGGATTCGCTGATGGCTTGCAAGGCCTGCGAGACCTGTCCGACGGCATCCAGTGCCTCGCGCATGCGCTGCTGGGCGGTCTCGGTCTGTTGCGAGCCCTCATCCACGCGCTCGGTGGCCTCACCGATCAGGCGGCGCACCTCCTTGGCGGCCTCCGCACTGCGGTGCGCCAGGGCCCGCACCTCGCTGGCCACCACCGCAAAGCCGCGCCCGGAGTCGCCCGCGCGCGCCGCTTCCACCGCGGCGTTCAGCGCCAGGATGTTGGTCTGGAAGGCCACGCCCTCTATGACGTGGATGATTTCGCCGATGCGGCGCGAGGAGTGCTGGATCTGCGACATCGCGCGGCCGACGTCCTGCACGCAGGCATCGGTGCGGGCGGCCACGTTGGCGGTGTCCTGGGCCAACTTGGCACCCTGCAGGGCCGAGCTGGCGCTCTGCTGCACGTTGCCGGTGATCTGCTCCATCGTGGCCGCGGTCTGCTGCAGGCTGCTGGACTGCGATTCGGTGCGGCTGGAAAGGTCCTGGTTGCCGGTGGCGATCTCGGCCACCGCCTCGCGCAGGCGCTCGATCTCGGTGCGGCAGTCCAGCACCACGGTGCGGATGTTGACGCCGAGCTGGTTCAGCGCGCCCTGCAAGTCTTTCCAATCGCCATCGTTGAGGCTGCCGGGCGGGGCACAGAGATCGCCGGCGGCCAGGCGCAGCGCCTGCTGGGTGATCTGTTGGATGCAGGCGCGCTGGCTCTGGCGGATCACCCAGGCCAGGGCCAGCGCCGCGGCCAGGGCCGCAGGCAACCAGGCCAGCAGCGGGGCGCCGGCCGACACCAAGGCGCCCATCCCGATCAGGCTGGCCAGCCCGACCAGCGCGCTCAGGCCCTGGCAGCGCAGCCAGGCCCGGCTCGCACCGAGCAGCCGTCCGAGCGGATCGCGCCGCACCACCTGGCCTGCGTCCAGGCCGAGGCGGTCGCTCCCGCGCATCTGGGCGTACAGGGCCTCGGCCGCGCGCACCTGCTCGCGGCTGGGCGCGGTGCGTACCGACATGTAGCCCACCGTCCGTTCCCCCATGCGCACCGGCGTGGCATTGGCCATGACCCAGTAGTGGTCACCGTCCTTGCGGCGGTTCTTCACCAGGCCCGACCAAGGACGGCCGGCGGCGATGGTGGCCCAGAGGTCGCGGAAGGCCTCGGCCGGCATGTCGGGGTGGCGCACCAGGTTGTGGGGCTGGCCCAGCAGCTCTTCGCGGGTGTAGCCGCTGACCTCGATGAAGGCCTGGTTGCAGTAGGTGATACGGCCCTTGTCATCCGTGACCGACACCAGCGTGGCGCCAGGCGGAAAAAAGTGCTCGTGCTGGGTGACCGGACCGGTGTTCCGCATGGAGAGCTCCCTGAGCCGTCGCATGCGGCCTTGGAGCCCGACTATGAAACCGCGACCCCCACCCTGCCAAGCGCCTGCTGCGCGCTTCCTTCTTCATGAGGGCACAGGGGTCGCCAGCTGGCGACAAATCCGCGCACCCAGGCCGGCACCTGCTCGGGCGGCAGCGGCCGCGCGAAGCCATAGCCCTGGCCCTGGCGGCAGCCCAGGGCGAGCAGCAAGGCGGCGAGTTCGCGGTCCTCCACGCCTTCGGCGATGACCTCGCGGTCGAAGGCCTGGGCCAGGCCGATGACGGCCTGCACGATGGCGCGGTCGCCAGGGTCCTGCGCCATGCCGCGCACAAAGCCTTGGTCGATCTTGAGCGTGCGCACCGGCAGGTTCTTCAGGTAGGCGAGCGAGGAGTAGCCGGTGCCGAAGTCGTCGAGGGCGAACTGCAGGCCCAGGTCCTGGGCTGCCGTCAGCACCTGACGCACCGCCTGCAGGTCCTGCAGCGCGCCGGTCTCCAGGATCTCCAGCTCCAGCAGCGCCGGCGGCACCTGCGGGTGCTGGCGCAGCAGCTCGGCGAGGCGCTCGACGAAGCCGGGTGCCTGCAGATGGCGCGCGGCGATGTTGACCGAGACCGGCAGCGCACAGCCGGCCGCGGCCCACTCGGTCAGCTGGCGCAGGGCCTGGGCCAGCACCCAGTCGCCCACGTCGAGGCCGAGCGCGTCGTCCTCGATGACGGGCAGGAACTCGGCCGGCGGCACCAGGCCGCGCTGCGGGTGCTGCCAGCGGATCAGCGCCTCCAGGCCGATGACCTGGCCGCTGCCCATGTCCACCTTGGGCTGGTAGTGCAGGCGGAACTGGCCCTGTTGCAGGGCCTCGCGCAGCGCGTGCAGCAGCTGGTGGCGCGCTTGCAGGGCGGCGTCGTGCGCGGCATCGAAGTAGCACAGGCTGTTGCGGCCCTGTTGCTTGGCGCGGTAGGAGGCCTGCTCGGCGCCGCGCAGCACGCGCTCGGGGTTCTCGCTGTCGTGCGGGTAGAGGGCCACGCCCAGGCTGCTGGTCAGGCGGATGGTGTGCTGCTGCAGGCTGAAGGGTTCGGCCACGATGGCCTGCAGGCGCTCCAGCACCTCGCGGCTGGCTTCGGGGCTGCCCATGTCGCACAGCAGCAGCATGAACTCGTCCCCGCCCACGCGCGCCACGGTGTCGTCCTCGCGCAGGGTGAGCTGCAGGCGCCGCGCCAGCAGGCGCAGCAGCTCGTCGCCCAGGCTCTGGCCCAGGCGTTCGTTGATCTGTGTGAACTGGTCGATGTCCAGATGCGCCACCGCCACGCAGCGCTGGTGGCGGTGCGCGTAGGCGGCGGCCTGGCTCAGGCGGTCGCCCAGCAGGGTGCGGTTGGGCAGGCCGGTCAGGCTGTCGAAGTGCGCCACCTGCTCCAGGCGCTGCTGCTGGCTCTTGAGTTCGCTGATGTCGCTGAACAGCGCGACGTAATGCTGCAGCGTGCCCTGCGGGTCGCGCACCGCGCTGATGCTCAGCATCTCGGGGTAGACCTCGCCGCTCTTGCGGCGGTTCCAGATCTCGCCGCTCCAGTGGCCGCGGCGCAGCAGGGTCTCCCACATGGTGCGGTAGAAGCCCGGGCTCTGGCGGCCGGACTGCAGCAGGCGCGGGTTGCGCCCCAGCGCTTCCTCGCGGCGGTAGCCGGTGACCTGGCAGAAGGCCTCGTTCACTTCCAGGATGGTGCCCTGCGGGTCGGTGATGGTGATGCCCTCACGCGCGTGGGTGAACACGCTGGCCAGCAGGCGGGTGCGCAGCTGATGCTCGCGCTCGGGGCGCAAGTCGCGCACGAAGGCCAGCATGGCGGTGTGGTGGGCGCGCTGGCTGCCGGCCACCGGCTGCAGGGTCAGTTCGGCCGGGAAGGGCTGACCGGCGGCGTCCAGCGCCACCAGCTCGGTGCGCAGCTCGGCGGGCTGCGGCCCCTGCAGGTGCGCCAGGCCTTGGCGCCAGCCGTCCTGCGAGCCCGGCGCCAGCAGCGTGGCGAAGCCTTGTCCCGGGCGCAGCGCGGGTCCGAACAGCCGGGTGGCGGCGCGGCCCCAAAAGCGCAGGCGGCCGCTGCGGTCCAGGCTGAACACCGCATCGCGCGAGGCATCGGCCAGCATGCCCACGCGGCGCACGCTGCGCGCCAGGCGGCGGCGTTCCCACAGCACGGCCAGGGCACACAGGCCCAGCGCGCCCAGACCCAAGCCCAGGCCCAGCCGGTGGCGCAGCCACAGCTCCTGCAGCAGGGCCCGGCTGGTGTCGTCGAAGGGCGGCTCGCCATGGGCGCGCAGCACGGCCACGACGTCTCGGTAGTCGGCCGGGATGGTGAAGCCCGCCAGTGCCTGGCCGGGCGCCGCTGGCATCGACAGCAGCGCCGCGGCCACGCGTGCGCCCGCGGCGGGGCTGAGCTGCGGGCTCAGCAGGGCCGGCCATTCCGGGTAGAGCCGGGTGGAGACGCGCAGCGGAAAGCGTGACCACTGCTTGGCGCCCAGCACGCGGATCTGCCGCAGATCCAGCTGGCCGGCCGCGGCCAGGTCTTCCAGCACGCCGGTGCGCACGAAGCCGGCCGCCGCCTGGCCCTTCAGCACGGCCTCCACCACCGCCCACTGGCTCGGGCCCACCGGGTGCAGCTGCTGGGCCTGCGGCGCCGGCAGGCCCTGGTCGATGAGCTCCTGCGCCTGCATTTGGTAGGCCCCCAGCCAGTGCCGGTCCGGCGCAGCGATACGGGCCAGCGCCAGTTCCGGCAGGGCCTGCGGGTGGCTGGCCCGCTCGAGCGTGAAGATCACGCCACCAAAGCTGCCCAGGCCCTCGGCGGCCTGGGGGTGCGGCCGCATCAGCCGGGTGGCGATGGGGCTGCCCACGCGCTGCTGGTGCAGCAGGCTCACGGCATGGCCGGGGTGGGTGAGCACCAGGTCGAGCCGGCCTTCGTGCAAGGCGGCGTCGAGCTGCTCGCGGGTGTGAACCGCCAGCGCCACGCGCTGCCCCAGGCTTTGCGCCAGGTGCTGCTGCAGCGGCTGCCACAGGCCCTGCTCCTGCGCAGGTTCGCCCACCGCCAGCACGCCCACGCGCAGATGCGGTGCCGGCGGCTCCGCCTGCGCGACTGGGGTGGGCATCCCCAGCAGCGCAAGCGCCAGGGCCAAGGCCCTGGCCGGAAGTGGCCGGTGGCGCACGGCTCAGCGCAGCCGCAGCCGGAACACCGCCACGGCGTCCACCAGCTGCTGGGCCTGCTGCTGCAGGCTCTCGGCCGCCGCCGCGCTCTGCTCCACCAGGGCGGCGTTCTGCTGCGTCACGCGGTCCATCTCACTGACGGCCTGGCCGACCTGCTGTACCCCGCTGCTTTGCTCGGCGGAGGCGGTGCTGATCTGCGCCATCAGCACGCGCAAGCGCTCGGCCTGCTGCACCACCTCGGCAATCGTCTGGCCAGCCTCGTCCACTAGCCGGTTGCCGTGCTCCACGCGCGTCACGCTGGTGTCGATTAGGCCCTTGATCTCGCGCGCGGCATCGGCGCTGCGCTGCGCCAGCGCGCGCACCTCGCTGGCCACCACGGCAAAGCCGCGGCCCTGCTCGCCGGCGCGCGCGGCCTCCACGGCGGCATTGAGCGCCAGGATGTTGGTCTGGAAGGCAATGCCGTCGATGACGCCAATGATGGCCTCGATGCGGCGCGAACTCTCCTGGATGCCGTGCATGGTCTGCACCACCTGCTGCATCACGCTGCCGCCGCGCTGCGCCATGTCGGCCGTGCCCAGCGCCAGCTGGTTGGCCTGCTGCGCGTGCGCGGCGTTCTGGCGCACGGTGGCGCCCAGCTGCTCCATCGAGGCGGCGGTCTGTTCGAGCGCGCTGGCCTGCTGCTCGGTGCGGTTGGAAAGGTCCTGGTTGCCCTGGGCGATCTGCGTGGCGGCGGTGGCCACGCCGTCGGCGTTCTGGCGCACGCCGGCCACCACGCCGGTGAGCTGCTCGTTCATGCGTTGCAGGGCGCCGAGCAGCTGGCCGGTTTCGTCGCGGCTGTCCACGTCGACCTGGCCGCGCAGATCGCCCTGGGCCACGGCACGCGCCAGGTCCACCGCCTGCCCGATGGCGGCGCTGGTGTGGGCCGCCACGCGCCACAGGATCCAGCCGGCCAGGCCGGACAGCAGCAGCAGGCTGCCGAGCAGCACCGCGATGGCCTGGCGCGCGGCGCGGGCCTGCGCCAGCACCTGCTCGCGCAGCAGCTCCAGTGCCCGGTCCATCAGCGCGAACTGGCGGTCGATCTGCTGCGTCTGCTGGGCGTAGAAGGTGGCCGGCTTGAGGCTGGGCTGCTGGCCTTCCACCAGCTGCGCGTGGCTGAGCGCGAGCGCGGCCAGCGCGGCCTGGCGGGCTTCGGCCAGCGGGATGGCCAGGGGCGCAAGTTCGCGCGGGCGGGCGGCGATGGCCAGGTCGAACGCGCGCTGACCTTGTGCCAGCAGCTGCTGCGCCTGTTCGATCTGGGCCTCGATGCGCGCGCGATCCTCGGGGCCGATGCTGGCGCTGCCCAGGGCCCGTGTGCCGCGCGCGCGCAGCTGCCCGAGTTGTTCGGTCAGGCGCGGCAGCTGGGTCAGCACACCGGCCTGCAGGTTCAGCAGTGCGGGCTGGGCGTCCTGCGCCAGGCCACTGGTCTGGGCCAGGTCCTGCAGCAGGCGCAGCTGCTGGTCGATGAGTGTGCTGTGGCGCCGCAGGCTCTGGCTGCCGTCCAGCTGGCGCTGTGCCACCGCCTGCATCAGGCTCTGGGCCTGCTGCTGCAGCTCGGCGCCCCGCTGCGGCAGGCCGGCGGGCTCGAAGGGGGCCAGCGCGGCCAGCACGCGTTCGGCGCTGGCCTGGACCTGGGCCTGCTTGGCGCTGCGCGCATCTGCCTGGCTGCCATCACCGGCCAGCAGGCCGGCCGAGAGCCCCCGGTGCTGCTGCGTCAGGCGCACCCATTGCAGCAGCTCGGTGGCAGGGGCGATGCCGGCGGCCTCGCGTTCGGCCACCTGCCAGGTCCGCCAGTCCCCTTGCAGCAGCCGCGCGCTGGGCAGGGCCAGCATCAGCAGCGCCAAGGCCGACAGCAGGGCGAACTTGCCGCGCAAGGACAGGTTCTTCAGCCAGTTCGACACCGCCATCACGCACTCCGCTTTCAAAGAATGCGGCGATGCTGGGTGCAGGGCGGTTTGGCCACCTTATTGCAGGTCAAGCCCCGGGGGGCTGAGCCCCTCGGAATCGTGCGGTCTGTGGCGCCCGTACCGCGGCCCTCCTTCGAAGGAAGGAGGGCTTGCCGGGCTCAGCGTCCGATCACATCCCCGTCGTTCTTGGTGATGACGATGGTGGCCGAGCGCGGTCGCTTGCCGGCGCCGTAGCCGGCGTTGCTGGGCCACTGGCTGGTGTACTTCGTCGGGTCGGCGACATTCGCCATCGCCGTGCCTTCGCCCGGGTGCTGGATGTTGATGAACAGGGCCTTGCCGTCCGGGGTTTCGGCGATGCCGGTGATCTCCGAGTCGCGCGGGCCCACCAGGAAGCGCTTGAGCTCGTTGGCCGCCGGCGTCTTGCCCACAAAGGTGTCGACGTTCAGCGCGCCGCCGCTGCTGCGGCTGTAGCTCAGGGTCTTCTTGCTGCCGTCGCCCACTTGGCCGGGGATGGCGGCCAGCATCATGCAGTTGGTCACATCCGTGTAGGCACCGTCATCGGTCTGGATCCAGCAGATGCCGGTGGCGGGGCTGAAGGCCAGGCCGTCGGGGCTGCTCATGTCCTGGTCGGCCGTGAGGTTGCTCAGGTTCACCATGCCGGGCGCGGCGCTGGCCTCGGCGGCGAACAGGTAGACGTCCCAGGTGAAGCTGCTGGCGCCGGCGCCGCCCGTGCCTTCCTTGATGCGCAGGATGTGACCGTTGGGGTTGCCGGCCTGGCTGGTGCCGGCGCCCTTGATGTCGGTGTAGGCGCGCGGGTTGGCGCTGTCCGGGGCCAGCTGGCTGCCGCCGGCGGCGGGCTCGGCGCGGCGGTTGCTGTTGTTGGTCAGGGTGAAGTAGATCTCGCCGTTCTTCGGGTTCACCGAGCACCACTCGGGGCGGTCCATCTTGGTGGCGCCCACGGCATCGGCGGCCAGGCGGGTGTTGACGCAGATGTCGGCCTGGTCGGTGAAGGTATAGCCGGCGTAGTCGCGCACGGTGGTGTTGGCCAGGCTCAGCTCGACCCACTGGCCGCTGCCGTCGGCGTTGAACTTGGCGACGAAGAGCTTGCCCTGGTCCAGGTACTTGGCGCCGGCGGCGAGGCGGTCGGCCGGGTTGGCATCGGCCTCGCTCCACAGCGCGGTGGAGACGAACTTGTAGATGTACTCGTTGCGCGAGTCGTCGCCCATGTAGGCGGCAATCGGCTGCCCGGCCACAGGCTTGCCGAAGGCCGCGCTCTCGTGCGCGAAGCGGCCCAGGGCGGTGCGCTTCACCGCCTTCTTGCTCTTGCTGTACGGGTCCACTTCGAGGATGTAGCCCTGGCCGTTCATCTCGTTGCGGTAGTCGTCGCTGCCGTCCACCGAGACGCCGCTCTTGCTGATGTTCCAGCGCTGGTAGCGGTCGTCGGCGCCGCCGGTTTCCCAGCCGTGGCGCGAGGCCGCACCGGCCGCGCGGCCGTAGCGCTTGAGCGCGGTGACGCTCTTGTCGTTGTTGCGCACGGTGTCGTCATTGCCGGCGCGGAAGAAGTAGCCGGCCCAGTTTTCTTCGCCCGAGACATAGCTGCCCCAGGGCGTCTTGCCGGCGCCGCAGTTGTTCAGCGTGCCGCGCGTGGTGGTGCCGGTGGGCGAGAACTTGGTGATGACCTGCAGGCTGCCGCGCACCGGCCCGGCAATGTCCACCTCGGTGTTCTGGTGGATGCGGAAATTGAAGGCCGAGTCCTTCACCGTGGCCCAGCTGCTGCCGTTCTTCTTCACTTCCACCACCGAGATGCCGTGGATGGCAAGTTCCTTGTCCACCTCGGCGGCCGGGCGCGGCAGGGTCTTGGTGCCGCCGTTGGCGTGGATGAAGAAGGAGCTGACCTCGTCCGTGGTGGCCTCGTGGTTGATGGCCAGCAGGCCGCGGTCCACCGCGGTGGTCGAGGGCGCGCCGCTGCTGCTCAGGCCGAACCACTCCATGCCGTCGTGGTGGTCACCGGCGCGGTTCTCCCAGTCGGTGTCGGTGCCGTCGTTCTTGAAGTCGGCGGTGGCGGCGCGCAGCGGGTCGCCCAGCGCGTAGAGGATGCTGACGCTGTAGCCGGCCGGCACGGTGACCTTGTCGTCCAGGTTCTTGGCCACGGCGGCAAAGCCCAGGCTGGTGACGATGGGGGACGGTGCGGGTGCGGGGGCCGGTGCCGGGGCGGGAGCCGGCGCGGGGGCCGGTGCCGGGTCATCGCTGCCGCAGGCGCTCAGCAGCACGCTGCCCAGCGCTGCGCTGCTGGCACCCAGGCTGCCGCGCAGGATGCTGCGGCGGCTCAGGCGCGCGCTCAGCACCTGGTCGAAATGCGGGTTGTCGCTGCGGTTCGAGTCTTCGTCGTTGAAGTCGATGCGGGGGGCGTCGGTGCGCTGGTTCATGGTGTGCGTGGGTGGGGTTTTCAGACCCACGCACTGTGGTCAGCGACGATGAAAGCCGCGTGTAAACGGCGTGACAGCTTCGTGACGCCGCCCCGGCTTGGCTGCGTAACCCAGCCCTCAGTAGGGCGAACCGCCGGCCTGGCTGCTGAACAGCGCCCCGCCGCTCGCGCTCAGGAAGTAGGGGCTGCCCTGGATCGTGCCGCTGCCCCACAGGCGCAGGTCGAACGGGCCTTCGCCGGCGCGCAGGCGGTTCACCTGCACGCTGCTGAACTCCAGGGCCTGCTTGGCCTGCACCTTGCTGGGCGCTACTGTGGGCAGCAGGAAGTAGGCGCTGCTGGCGCCGTGCACGCTGGCGCGGCCGTCGTCCACCACCAGGGCGGTGCCTTCGTCCACACCGATGCCGCGCGCCCGGCCCAGTGGTTGCAGGCCGTCCTGCACCATGCGGGCCAAGAAGGTGACGAGCCGGCCCATGCGGTCGCGCGTCACCAGGTGGCTGTCCATGATGGAGCCGGCGAGCCCGTCCAGGCCGGTGATGAAGCCGGTGTCCAGCGTGAGCTTGCGGTCGTAGGGGTTGGCCAGCGCGGTGGCCGAGGTGATCGAGCCGTTCACGCCCGTGTAGTCCACATCGCCCAGCACCGCCAGGCCCGCGCTGGTGCCGCCGAAGGGCACGCGGCGCGCGCGCAGCTGGCTCAGCGTGGTGTCCAGCGCGGTGCCCTTCCACAGGCTGATGTAGGTGCTCTGGTCGCCGCCGGCGATGAAGAGCACGTCCGCCTTGGCCACCACCGCATTCAGCTCGGGGTCGTTGGCGCCGGTGCGGCTCTTGATGACGTAGGTTTCGACCGAATCCACCCCCGCCATGGCCATCAGGTAGGGGTTGTAGCCGTCGGCGCCCGAGGTGCGGATCACCACCACATCCACCTTGGTGCCGCTGCCGCCGCGCGCCTTGTCGATCATGGCTTGGTAGGCGGAATCGACATCGTTGCCGCCGCCGGCCAGCACCCACAGCGGCGTGGCGGGCTGCGGGGGCTGGGCATCGCCGGCGTTGCCGCTCAGGTAGTAGTCGTAGTGCTTGCTGCTGCGCGTGGCCGCCTGGCCGGTGGCCTTGCCGTTGTCCGAGGCCCAGGCCGCACCGGCCAGGTTGACGAACAGCAGGCCGGCCAGCAAGAAGCGGCGGGAGAGTCGGGGCGTTGGGTTCATGGCGAGCTCCATTGGAGCCGCCCAGTGTGCGCCCTTCAGCTGGCGGCGGCCTGACGCTGCGCCAGCCACACGCTGCCCACGCACATCAGCATGCCGGCCAGCGCCATCGGTGTGGGCTGCCAGCCCTCGAACAGGGCCGAGATCGTCAGCGCGATGACGGGGATCACCACCCCCATCAAGGCCGCGCGCGCCGGGCCCTGGCGCTGCGCCAGCTTGAAGTACAGGACAAAGGCGATCACCGTGCCGAACAGGCTCAGGTAGAGCCAGCTCAGCACATAGGGCCAGCGCCAATCGAACTGCAGGCCCACGCCGCTGACCACCGAGAGCAGCAGCAGAAAGGCCGCGCCATAGCCCATGCTCCAAGCCAGGATGGGCAGCAGCGAAAGCCCGCGGCGCGTGAGCGTGAGCGTGAGCACATTGCCGATGCAGGCGGCCAGCACCGCGCCCAGACCGATGGCCAGCCCGTAGCCGGCCTGCGGGCGCGCGCCGCTGGCGGCGATCTCAGGCCAGAACACCAACGCCACACCGGCCACGCCCCCCAGCGCCGCGAGCAGGAAGCCGCGGCTGCTCTTCTGGCCGAAGGCCCACCAGGCGCCCAGCGCGTTGCCGAACACCATCAGCGCGAACAGCACCGCCACCAGGCCCGAGGGGATGTAGCGCTCGCTTTCGTACACCGCCCAGTAATTGCCGCTGTACTGCACGACGCCGGCGGCCAGCATCAGGCCGTGCGCGCTCTTGGGCAGCTTCAGGCTCTGGCCCTGCCAGCGCGCCAGCCCGGCCAGCACGGCCGCGGCCAGCGCGAAGCGCCAGCCAACCGAATTGAGCACCGGCACCTGCCCCAGCTGGTACAGGATGACATGCCAGGTGCTGGCCCAGATCAGCGTCGGGCCCAGGAACAGCAGCCAGGTCGGCATCCGCGGCTGCTCAGCTCTTCTTGATCGTGGCCAGCAGCAGGCCGGCGGCCACGAACAGGCCGCCAAAGGCGCGGTTCATCAGCTTGATCAGGCGCAGGTCCTTCAGCGCGCCCAGCACCTTGGCGGCCAGTGCGGTGTAGCCGCCCATCACCACCAGGTCGGTGAAGCCCAGCGTGGCGGCGATGACGAGGTACTGCGGCGCCAGCGGCTGCTCCAGGTGCAGGAACTGCGGCACCACGGCGAGCAGGAACACCGTGCCCTTGGGGTTGATGGTGTTGACCAGCCAGCCGCGCAGCACCAGGTCGCGCCGGCGCGCCTTCGCGCCGCCCGTCACGCCGTCGTCCTGTGCGCGCAGCGCCACCACCGGCGCGCGCCATTGCTGCACGCCCAGGTAGATCAGGTAGGCCACGCCGGCCCATTTGATGACGCTGAACAGGGTGGTGGAGGTGGCCACCAGCGCACCCAGGCCCACACCCACCAGCAGCACCTGGGTCCAGATGCCCAGGATCAGCCCGGCCGTCGTCCAGTAGCCGCGCTGGAAGCCATGGCTGAGCCCGCTGCTCATGGCGGCCACGGCACCGGCGCCGGGCGACAGGCTGATCGCCCAGGAGGCGGCAAAAAAGGCGAGCCAGGTGCTCAGTTCCATGGGGGTCTCCAACAGCGGGGCGCCGATTGAAACATGAAACCCCTGGTTAACCCGGGGTCATGGTGCTTGACCTTGCAGGGGCTTCAGGCTTTGCAATGGCGCCCGTTTCTATTCCACACTCTGCACGCCATGGGCGCTCACTGCTGCCACACCCCCACCACCCCCGCCGAAGACCCGCGCCTGCGCCGTGCGCTCTGGTTCGCACTGGCCGTCAACGGCACCATGTTCGGGCTGGAGATCCTGGCCGGCCTGCAGGCCGGTTCGCTCGCCCTGTGGGCCGACGCGATCGACTTCCTGGGCGACACCCTGAGCTATGCGATGACCCTGGCCGTGCTGGGCGCCGGCCTGGCCGCGCGCCTGCGCGTGGCGCGCATCAAGGCCGCCATGATGGGCAGCCTGGGCCTGGCGGTGCTGGCACAAGCCGTCTGGCGCCTGGGCCAGGGCGAGGTGCCGCAGGCGCCGGTGATGGGGGCCGTGGGCCTGCTGGCCTTGATCGCCAACCTGGCCGTGGCTTGGGCGCTGTACCGCTACCGCACCGGCGACGCGAACCTGCAATCCGTCTGGCTGTGCTCGCGCAACGACGCCATCGGCAACCTGGCGGTGATGGCGGCGGCGCTGGGCGTGTTCGGCACCGGCACGGCCTGGCCGGATTTGGGCGTGGCGGCCCTGATGGCCGGCCTGGGCCTGAGTGCGGCCTTCAGCGTGTGGCGGCAGGCGGCCAGCGAGCAGGGTGAAGCGGGCCATTCCCACGCCCACTGAGAATGGCCGCATGGCCAAAGAGAAATCCGTCTACACCTGCAATGAATGCGGCGCCAGCAGCCCGCGCTGGCTCGGCAAGTGCCCCGGCTGCAATGCCTGGAACACCCTGGTGGAAGGCCCGGCCGAGCCGGCCGGCGGTGGCAAGGGCCACCGCTTTCAGGCCTTGGCCAAGACCAGCGCCGTGGCCACGCTGTCGGAGATCGAAGCGGTGGACACCGCGCGCACGCCGACCGGCATCGAGGAGCTGGACCGCGTGCTGGGTGGCGGCATCGTGGCCGGCGGCGTCACGCTGATCGGCGGCGACCCCGGCGTGGGCAAGTCCACCCTGCTGCTGCAGGCGCTGGATGCGCTGAGCCGCAACATGAAGGTCCTGTACGTGACGGGCGAGGAGAGCGGTGCCCAGGTGGCCATGCGCGCCCGACGGCTCGGCCTGCCCGGGACCGCGGTGCGCGTGCTGGCCGAGATCAACCTGGAGCGCATCCTCGCCACGTTGGAGGCCGAGCAGCCGGCTTTCTGCGTCATCGACTCGATCCAGACCGTCTACACCGAGCAGCTCACCAGCGCCCCCGGCTCGGTGGCCCAGGTGCGCGAATGCGCCGCGCTGCTGACGCGCGCCGCCAAGGGCAGCGGCTGCAGCATGGTGCTGGTGGGCCATGTCACCAAGGAAGGCGCCCTGGCCGGCCCGCGCGTGCTGGAGCACATCGTCGACACGGTGCTCTACTTCGAGGGCGACACGCACTCCAGCTTCCGCCTGGTGCGGGCCATCAAGAACCGCTTCGGCGCGGTGAACGAAATCGGCGTGTTCGCCATGACGGAGAAGGGCCTCAAGGGCGTCAGCAACCCGAGCGCGATCTTTCTCTCGGCCCATGCCGAACCGGTGCCTGGCAGCTGCGTGCTGGTGACGCTGGAAGGCACGCGCCCGCTGCTGGTGGAGTTGCAGGCGCTCGTCGATGTGGGCGGCGCGCGCCGCCTCTCGGTGGGCCTGGACCGCGACCGTCTGGCCATGCTGCTGGCGGTGCTGCATCGCCATGCCGGTGTGGCGACAAATGATCAGGACGTGTTCGTCAACGCGGTCGGCGGCGTGCGCATCAGCGAGCCCGCGGCCGACCTGGCGGTGCTGCTGGCGATCCAGAGCTCGCTGCGCGGCCGTCCGCTGCCGCGCGGCTTCCTGGCGTTCGGTGAAGTCGGCCTGGCCGGCGAAGTGCGCCCCGCGCCGCGTGGTCAGGAGCGCTTGAAGGAGGCGGCGAAGCTCGGGTTCTCCGTGGCCGTCATCCCCAAGGCCAATGCGCCCAAGAAGCCGATCGAGGGGCTGACCGTGCATGCGGTGGAGCGCATCGAAGAGGCGATGGACTGCGTGCGGGGGCTGTGAGCCCTTTGGTCGACGACCGAGCGCGCCAAGGACACGGGGCGGGCACTTCCGCTCATGTCCTCCGTCAACAGCCTGCCGGCTGTTGACTTCCCCCTTTACTTCGCTGCAGTGCCCACCCCGCGCCCTCGGCCAATGGCACCGAGTGTTTCGTTGTGCATGCCACGGTCGTGCTGGAGCAGGACGGCAGGGTGCGGCTCGGAGCGAAGTAAAGGAGGAATCCGGTGCGCGGCAGCGCACCGGAGGGGGACATGAGCGGAGGGCCGCACCCTGGCGGCCTGATCGCGCTCGGTCAATGCAGGAACACGACTAAACCCCGCGCGCCCGATCCGCGTGGAACTGCGCCTTCCACTCCGCAAAGCGCCCACCATAGAGCGCCTCGCGGATCTCGCGCATCAGGTTCAGGTAGTAGTGCAGGTTGTGAATGCTGGTCAGCATCGGGCCCAGCATTTCGCCGCAGCGGTCCAGGTGGTGCAGGTAAGCGCGGCTGAAGCCGGTGCAGGCCTGGCAGGAGCAGGTCGGATCGATGGGCGACTCGTCGCTCTTGTAGCGGGCATTGCGCAGGCGCAGATCGCCGAAGCGGGTGAACAGGTGGCCGTTGCGCGCGTTGCGCGTGGGCATCACGCAGTCGAACAGGTCGATGCCGTTGGCCACGCCCTCCACCAGGTCTTCGGGCGTGCCCACGCCCATCAGGTAGCGCGGCTTGTGGGTGGGCAGCAGCGGGGCGGTGTGGGCCAGGATGCGCTGCATCTCGGCCTTGGGCTCGCCCACCGACAGGCCGCCGATGGCGTAGCCGGGGAAATCGAGATCGATCAGGCCGGCGGCGGAGACATCGCGCAGGCTCTCGAACATGCCGCCCTGCACGATGCCGAACAGCGCATTGGGGTTCTGCAGGCGCGCGAACTCGTCGGCGCAGCGCTTGGCCCAGCGCAGGCTCATCTCCATGCTGGCGCGGGCCTCGCGTTCGGTCGTCAGGCGGCCCTTGGTTTCGTAGGGCGTGCACTCGTCGAACTGCATCACGATGTCGCTGTTCAGCACGGTCTGGATCTGCATGCTGACCTCGGGGGTCAGAAACAGCTTGTCGCCGTTGATCGGGCTGGCGAACTTGACGCCTTCCTCGCTGATCTTGCGCATCGCCCCCAGGCTCCAGACCTGGAAGCCGCCGCTGTCGGTGAGGATGGGCTTGTTCCAGTTCTCGAAGCGGTGCAGGCCGCCGAACTGGGCCATCACGTCCAGCCCCGGGCGCAGCCAGAGGTGGAAGGTGTTGCCCAGGATGATCTGCGCGCCCATGGCCTCCAGGTCGCGCGGCATCACGCCCTTGACGGTGCCGTAGGTGCCCACGGGCATGAAGATGGGGGTTTCGACGACGCCGTGGTTCAGCGTCATGCGCCCACGGCGGGCGGCGCCTTCTTGGCGCAGGAGTTCGTAGCGAAGCATGGGAGCGATTGTCGGTGGCGCGGGGGCTGCATACTCGCCGCATGCGCCCGCTTCACGGTCCGGTGTCCGGCCTGCTCGCTGCCTTGCTGGGGTCTCAGTCCCTGGCCTGCGGGCCCCTGCGCATGGCGTACTACGAGTACCCCGGCCTTTACGAGCGTCAGCCTGGCGGGGCGGAGGTCGGTTTCGAGGTCGACCTGCGCAGCGCCATGGAAGAGCGCAGCGGCTGCCGCCTTGAGCCGGTGTACCTCAGCTCCAAGCGGGCGTGGCTCGACATGGCCGAGGCGCGGATGGACTTGATGGCGTCGGCCCTGCAGACCCCCGAGCGGGCGCGCAAATTCGATTTCTTGCTGTTCGCCCGCACGCGCGCGCTGCTGCTGATACCCAAGCCGGTGCCGGCCGGGCTGGGCTCCCGCGAAGCCTTCGAGGCATCGAAAGCGCGGGTGATGATCGTGCGCGGCACCTCGTACACCCCGCGCGTGTCGGCCTGGCTGGAGCGCCTGCGTGCCCAGGGGCGCGTCAGCGAGGCCGGCGACATGCCCTCCGCCCTGCGGGCCTTCGGCGTCGGGCGCGCCGAGGCGCTGCTGATCTACCCCATGGCCCTGGTGGGCCGCGAAACGGACTGGCTGGAGCGCCACCAGCTGCAGGACTGGTGGCCCGAGGAAACCGCCTACGGCGGCTGGGCGCTGAACCGCCAGACGGTCAGCGCGGCCGACCGCCAGCGCCTGCGCGAGGCGGCCGAATCCCTGCGTGCCGACGGCACCTTGCAGCGCCTGGGTCGCCGGCACTTCGGCCCGCTGGCTGTGCACATGCTCAAGTGAAGCGGCCGGCGCCTCAGCGCCAGGGCGAGGCCCAGGCCTGCGGCAGGCTCCACCAGGCCAGCAGGCCCAGGCCGCAGGCGCCCAGCAGGCCGGCCTCCAGTGCCGCCCCACCGCCGGCGGCCAGCGCCAGCGCCTGCTCGGGCCACAGCGCCAGCAGCAGGGCCAGCAGGCTGCCCAGGGCCAGGGCCTGCAGGTGCGGCAGCAGGCGCTGCAAACGCTGCAGCGCCCTCTGGCGGGTTGGCGCCGCTGGCGCCGGCAGGGCCGTCATCACCCGCTGCACGAAGGCATCGTCGTCCAGCAGTTCCGGGTCGGGGCGCAGCAGTTCGGCCTGCTGCAGCAAACGGTCCAGTTCGCGTTCGGTGGGGTGAGCACTCATGTGGGGCTCTCCTGTGGCAGCTGGCCCTCGGCCAGCCAGGCGCGCAGCTTGGCGCGGGCGCGCAGCACCTGGGTCTTGAGCGTGCCCAGCGGCCAGCCCAGGGCCTCGGCCGCTTCGGCGTGCGAGAGGTCGGCGTAGAAGCACATCAGCACGGCCTCGCGCTCGGGCTCGCGCAGGCGCGCCAGCGCGCGCTGCAGGTCCAGGCGTTCGCCGGTAGCGGGGGCGAAGTCGCTGTCCGCGGCATCCGGGGCCTCGTCGGGGAGGGCCTCGGGCCAGGCCTTGCGAGCCTGCTGGCGAAAGGCGTTGATGGCCAGGCGCGTGAGCCAGGTGCGGAAGCGCGCCTCGCCGCGAAAGCCCGGCAGCGCGCGCCAGGCGGCCACGAAGGCCTCCTGGGCGAGGTCATCAGCCAGCGCGTGGTCGCCCCGGCAGAGCCGGCGCAGCAGCTGGCGCAGATAGGCCTGGTGCGCGCGCACCAGGCGCTCAAAGCTGGGCCGGTCGCCGCCGCGGGCGGCGGCGATGGCTTGCGCTTCCAGCTGCTGTTCGGTCATGCCGTCACGCGCTCAGGTCGTCACGCGGGGTGCTTGCTCTCGTACTTCCAGAGCACGAGGAAGGCCGCACCCAGGCACAGCGGAATCAGGCCGATGGCCCACAACCAGGAGCTCGGGCGCATGACGAAGAACATGCCGGCCAGGCCCAGGCCGACGGCCAGGTTCACGGCGCCGGCGCGCAGGTGGTAGTGCGGGCTGCCCTTGCTGGCGCTGGGCGCCTCCTCGCTGCGAAAGGCCGAGCCATCGAGCAGCTGCGGCGGAATCGGCTGGCCGGCGGCGCTGAGCTGGCGCACGGTTTCATGGATGGCGCGCTCGCGGCTGGTCTTGCTGACGTAGTGGGCCACGATGGCCACGATCGGGATCAGCAGCGCCACGATGGGGATCATGAAAGGCAGGATGTGCTTCAGAACGAAAATGTCGCTTTCCATGGCCGTTGGGCTCCGAAAGGGTGGATGGTGATGCTTGGATGCACGCCGTGCCCGGTTTGGATTCAGGGCCGCGCAGAAATTTTTGATGTCCGACACCCTGGCCGCGCCGGCCCATGCTGAAACCCTGGTCAAGAAGAGCCGTTTCCTGGCTTGCGTGGAACCCTGCGCCGACCGCGAGCAGGCCCTGGGCCGCGTGGCGGCGTTGCGCGCCCAGCACCCGCAGGCCGCGCATGTCTGCTGGGCGCTGATGGCCGGGGGGCACAGCGCCGCCAATGACGATGGGGAACCCGGTGGCACCGCCGGGCGGCCGATGCTGGAGGTGCTGCGCCACCAGCAGCTCGAAGGGGTGCTGGCCACCGTGGTGCGCTACTTCGGCGGCGTGAAGCTGGGCGCGGGTGGCCTGGTGCGCGCCTACGGCGACGCCGTTTCTCAGGCCCTGCAGGGGGCAGAGCGCATCACGCTGGTGCGCCGCCAGGCCCTGGCCGCGGCGGTGCCCTACGCGCTGGAAGGCGTGCTGCGGCGCGAACTGGCCGCCGCCGGGCTGGAGGTGGAGGGCGCCGAGCATGGCGCCCTGGCTCTGCTGCGCTGGCAGGCCCCGACCGACCAGGTGGCCGCGCTGCGCCAGCGCCTGACCGACGCGACCCAGGGCCGAATCGACTGGCGCGAAGCGGACTGAGCCGCTACCAGACGTTACCGGCGCCTGGAGAGTAGGTGGCGGAAATCACCGAGTTCGCCTGCAGGGTTTGGCACTTCACGATGCCGCTCGCATCGGTCATCGCCGCATCCAGTTTGACCACGCCGGCCGCGAGCTCCACGGTCGCACCCTTCACCTGCGTCTGCGCGCCCAGCAGCTCCACGCGCGGCGCGTCCACCTTGACCGTGCCGGACGAGCGCACCGTCACCCCGCTGTTGTCGATCAGCAGCCGGCTGTTGCCCACCACCAGCTCGATGCGCCGGTGCGAGCTCAGCTCGATGCTGCCGTCGTTGCGCAGCAGGCCATTGAGGCGCTCTTCCAGCTGGCGAATGCGCTGCTCCAGCAGGTTCTTCATCTGCATGGGATCCAGGTTGTTGTTGCTCAGCGGGCTCGGGGGCATGGCGCTCTCCTGAAGGGGGAGGGCCATTCTGGGCAGCGTGGGCCCTTTGCGGGGCGCGAACATGCCCTGTCCGCCCGAACGGGTGGCAGCGCCTAAAGTACCGGGTTTTCCCGCTGACCCGCATTCAAGGAAGCTGCCCGTGTCCGCCACCATCCTGCAATCCATCCCCGCCGGCCAGCGCGTCGGCATCGCCTTCTCGGGCGGCCTGGACACCAGCGCGGCCGTGCACTGGATGCGCGCCAAGGGCGCCATCCCCTGCGCCTACACCGCCAACCTGGGCCAGCCGGACGAAAGCGACTACGAGGAGATCCCGCGCAAGGCCAAGGCCTATGGCGCCGAGATCGCCCGCCTGATCGACTGCCGCGCCCAGCTGGTGGCCGAGGGCATCGCCGCCATCCAGAGCGGCGCCTTCCACATCAGCACCGGCGGCGCGACCTACTTCAACACCACGCCGCTGGGCCGCGCCGTCACCGGCACCGCGCTGGTGGTGGCGATGAAGGAGGACGGCGTCAACGTCTGGGGTGACGGCAGCACCTACAAAGGCAATGACATCGAGCGCTTCTACCGCTACGGCCTGCTGGCCAACCCGGCGCTGAAGATCTACAAGCCCTGGCTGGACCAGCGCTTCATCGACGAGCTGGGCGGCCGCAAGGAGATGAGCGAGTACCTGATCGCCAACGGCTTCGACTACAAGATGTCGGTCGAGAAGGCCTACAGCACCGACTCCAACCTGCTTGGCGCCACGCACGAGGCCAAGGACCTGGAGTTCCTGAACGCCGGCATGCACATCGTCAAGCCCATCATGGGCGTGGCCTTCTGGAAGGAGGACGTGGCGGTGAAGGCCGAGACGGTCTCGGTGCGCTTCGAGGAAGGCGTGCCGGTGGCCCTGAACGGACGCGAGTTCGCCGATTCGGTCGAGCTCTTCCTGGAAGCCAACCGCATCGGCGGCCGCCACGGCCTGGGCATGTGCGACCAGATCGAGAACCGCATCATCGAAGCCAAGAGCCGCGGCATCTACGAGGCCCCGGGCATGGCGCTGCTGCACATCGCCTACGAGCGCCTGGTGACCGGCATCCACAACGAGGACACGATCGAGCAGTACCGCATCAACGGACGCCGCCTCGGCCGCCTGCTCTACCAGGGCCGCTGGTTCGACCCGCAATGCCTGATGCTGCGCGAGACCGCCCAGCGCTGGGTGGCCCGCGCCATCACCGGCGAGGTGACGCTGGAACTGCGCCGCGGCAACGACTACTCGATCCTGAACACCGAAAGCCCCAACCTGACCTACGCGCCCGAGCGCCTGAGCATGGAAAAGGTCGAGGACGCCGCCTTCACGCCGGCCGACCGCATCGGCCAGCTGACGATGCGCAACCTCGACATCGCCGACACGCGCGAGAAGCTGGGCGTGTACGTGCGCAGCGGCCTGTTGGGCCAGGATTCGGGCGGCAGCATCCCGCTGCTGACCGGCGACGACAAGGGCTGATCAGCCGAGCTGCGCCAGCAGCCAGGTGTGCGCTTCATCCGCGTGGGCGAAATGCGCGAAGTGCAGGCCGGCCTGCTCGAAGCATTGTTGGAAGGGGCGCGCCATCAGCGTGGCCCCTTCCACCTCCGGCGGCAGTTCGTAGGCGGTGGCATGGGGCGTCAGCCCCTGCGCGCGCAGGGCGCACAGGGTCAGCGTGAATTGCTCCAGCGTGTCGGGAGAGGCCAGCGCACTTTCATGGAAGCGCACCAACTGGCCCCAGGTCGGCCCAGCCGCCATCTCTCGGTAGATCTGGTGCACCAGGGCCTGCACGGCCAGCACCAGCTCGGCATTGAAGGGGCCGATGGCCTCGGTCCGCAGCAGACGGCCGTCGACGTGAAAGTCCACCCGGCCATGGGCGCGGAAGCGCGGTTGCGCAATGTCGTCGGTGCTGCGGAACGCGTTCATGGGCCAGGACACATTAGCACCGCGCGGCGCGGGGCTCAATCCGTCGTTCGGTCGAGCAGCATGGCGTCCCCATAGCTGAAGAAGCGGTAACGCTGCTCGACTGCGTGCCGGTACAGGGCACGGATGTGCTCGTAGCCGGCCAGGGCGCTCACCAGCATCATCAGCGTGCTCTTGGGCAGGTGGAAGTTGGTCAGCAGGCGGTCCACCACCTGGAACCGGTAGCCCGGGGTGATGAAAAGCTGGGTCTCGGCCGCGCCGGCTTGCAGCGCCCCGCCGGCCGCTGCACTTTCCAGCGCCCGCAGGGCGGTCGTGCCCACCGCCATCACTCGGCCGCCGCGCGCGCGGCAGACGGCGATGGCCTCCACCGTGGCCTGCGGCACCTCGAACCACTCGCTGTGCATCTGGTGCTCGGCCAGGTTCTCGCTGCGCACCGGTTGGAAGGTGCCGGCGCCCACATGCAGGGTCACTTGCGCGCGCGGGCAGGGCAGCTGGGCCAGCAGGGCTTCGTCGAAATGCAGCGAGGCCGTGGGCGCGGCCACCGCGCCGGGCTTGGCCGCGAACACGGTCTGGTAGCGCTGCACGTCCTCGGCGCCGTCCGCGTGTGTGATGTACGGCGGCAGCGGCACATGGCCATGCTGGTCCAGCAGGGCCAGCGGGTCGGCCGGGAAGCGCAGATGAAAGAGCGAGTTCTCGGGCCCGCAGCGGCCCAGCACCTCGGCGTCGAAGGCATCGGCAAAACGCACCCGGCTGCCCGGCTTGGGGCTCTTGCTGGCACGCAGATGCACCCAGACCTCCTGCGTGCCCGGCAGCAGGCGCTCCACCAGGGCCTCCACGCTGCCGCCGCTCGCCTTCTGGCCGTGCAGCCGCGCCTTGATGACCTGGGTGTCGTTGAACACCAGCAGGTCCTTGGCATCGAGCAGGCCTGGCAGTTCGCGGAAGGCGCGATCCACCGGCGCGGCCCCACGGCCATCCAGCAGGCGCGAACCGGTGCGCTCGGGCGCCGGATGCTGGGCGATCAGTTCGGGCGGGAGCTCGTAGTCGAAGTCGGACAGGGTGTAGGCCATGGGGCGCATTGTCCCCAGCCGGCTCAGCGCACGCGCTGCACCCAGTAGGTCAGGATCTCGGTGCGGGGGCGCAGGTCGGTGTCGGTGTAGCGGTAGACGGGCACGATGTTCATGGCGTCCAGCACCGGCAGGCCCGAGATGATCTTGCCGAAGATGGCATAGCCGCGCTTGGCGCTGGTGCCATCCAGCCCGGTGTTGTCGCGCACGTTCAGGAACCACTCGGAGGTGGCGCTGTTCGGGTCGCTGGAGCGCGCCATGGCGATGGTGCCGCGCAGGTTGGAGAGGATGGTGTTGTCCTCCAACAAGATGGGCGCGAAGGGGCTGGGCTTGCGCACCATGCCTGGGCTGTAGCCGCCGCCCTGCACGACGAAGTCGCGATCCACCCGGTGCACCAGGGTGTTGCGGTAGTAGTTGGTGTTCACGTGCGCCAGGAAGTTGGCCACTGTGATGGGGGCGTATTCGTCGTAGAGCTCAATCACCAGCTCGCCGCTGCTGGTCAGCATGCAGACCACCGGCCAGCGGCTCTTGGCGGCCTCGGCCAGGCCGGCCGGGCTGCAGTTCTGGGTGGGCGCGTTGGGCTGCGGGTTGGGTTGCGGAATCGGGGGCAGGGGCGGGGCGGGGTCGCCCACCTCGACGTAGATGCCGCCACCGCAGGCGCTCAGCAACAGGGCCAGCAGGCTGGCGGAGAGAAGGCGTGTTGTGCGCATGGATGCACCCGATTCAGGCAGAGCGCCTGGCAACGGTGCAGTGTGCGCCGGCGTTGACCGTCCCGGGGCTCAGCCCTCGAAGTTGTCGATCAGCCGAGTGCTGCCCAGCTTTGCCGCGCCCAGCGCCACCAGGGGTTCGCCGGCACGCGCCGGGCTGAGGTCGTGGCGGCAGCGCAGCGTCAGGTAGTCGGGCTGCCAGCCCTGTGCGGCCAGGCGGTCCATGGCCTCGCCTTCCATGCGCTCGCGGTCGCGCAGGCCCGCCTGCCATTCGGTGATCAGCGCGCGCAGCGCGGCACTCAGCTGCAGGGCCTGCGTCTTCTGCTCGGCACTGAGGTACTGGTTGCGGCTGGAAAGCGCCAGGCCCTCGGGGCTGCGCAGGGTCTCGCCGCCGTGGATCTGGATCGGCAGGCCCATCTGCGCCACCATGCGGCGCAGCACCATCAGCTGCTGGTAGTCCTTCTTGCCGAACACGGCATGCGCGGGCTGCACCAGGTTGAAGAGCTTGTGCACCACCGTGCACACGCCGGTGAAGAAGCCGGGGCGGAACTGGCCTTCCAGGATGTCCGCCAGCGCCGCCGGCGGCACCACCTTGTAGCCCTGCGGCTCGGGGTAGAGCTCCTGCTCGCTGGGGGCAAACACGAGGTCGCAATGGCCTTGGGCCTGCAACTGCGCGCAGTCGGCTTCGAGTGTGCGCGGGTAGCGGTCGAAGTCTTCGTGTGGCAGGAATTGCAGGCGATTGACGAATAACGACACCACCACCGGCGCCTGCGGCCCTGCCACGGCACGCGCCTGCGCCACCAGGGCCAGATGGCCGGCATGCAGATTGCCCATGGTGGGCACGAACGCCGCCTGACCGGGGCCGAGCGCGTTGCGCAGCTCGGCAATGGTGTGGATCAGTTTCATCAGGTGAAGGCGTGCACCGCCTCGTCGGGGAACTGGCCGGATTTGACCTCGGCCACATAGCGCCGGATGGCGGCGGCGATGGAGTCGGACCCCGACATGAAGTTCTTGACAAAGCGCGGCCGGCGGCCGGGGGTGATGTCCAGCATGTCGTGCAGCACCAGCACCTGGCCGGAGGTGCCCAAGCCCGCGCCGATGCCGATCACCGGCACCGGGCTCCAGGCGGTGATCTCGCGCGCCAGCGCGGCGGGGATCATCTCGAACAGCAGCATTTGCGCGCCGGCCTCGACCATGGCCTTGGCCTGCGCCTTGACGCGCTCGGCCGCCTCGCCACGCCCCTGCACCTTGAAGCCGCCCAGGGCCGACACCGTTTGCGGCGTGAAGCCCAGGTGCGCGCACACGGGCACGCCGCGCTGCGTCAGGAAGCGCACGGTGTCCGCCGTCCAGTCGCTGCATTCGAGCTTGACCATGTGGGCACCCGCCTGCATCAGCGCCAGGCTCGAATGCCAAGCCTGCTCGGGGCTGGCGTGGTAGCTGCCGAAGGGCAGGTCGCCGAGCAGCCAGGCGGTCTTGTTGCCACGCGCCACGCAGCGCGTGTGATAGACCATGTCGGCCAGTTGCACCGGCGTGGTGGTTGGTTCGGCCTGCAGCACGGTGCCGAGCGAATCGCCCACCAGCAGGATGTCCACCCCCGCCTCGTCCAGCACGCTGGCGAAGGCGGCGTCATAGCAGGTCAGCATGGCGATCTTTTCGCCGCTGGCATGCATCTCCTGCAGCTTGTGCAGGGTCACAGCTTTGCGTTCGGGCATGGGGGTTTCCCGAGCTTCCGAGAGGGGGCGCAGTGTAGCCATGCGCGCGCCTCGGCGCCCTACGATCACCCCCCATGACCCTGACCGAACTGCGCTACCTGGTGGCTGTGGCGCGCGAGCGCCACTTCGGCCGCGCCGCCGAGGCCTGCCATGTCTCCCAGCCCACGCTCTCCGTGGCGATCAAGAAGCTGGAAGAGGAGCTGGACGTCAAGATCTTCGAGCGCAGCAGCAACGAGATCGCCGTCACCCCGCTGGGCCAGGAGATCGTGCGCCAGGCCCAGGTGGTGATCGAGCAGGCGCAGCTGATCAAGGAGATCGCCAAGCGCGGCCGCGACCCGCTGGCTGGACCCTTGCGCCTGGGGGTGATCTACACCATCGGGCCCTACCTGCTGCCGGACCTGGTGCGCCAGGTCATCGAGCGCACGCCGCAGATGCCCCTGCTGCTGCAGGAGAACTTCACCGTCAAGCTCTTGGACATGCTGCGCAGCGGCGAACTGGATTGCGCCATCCTGGCCGAACCCTTCCCCGACGCCGGCCTGGCGATCGCGCCGCTGTACGACGAGCCCTTCCGCATCGCCGTGCCGGCCAGCCACCCGCTGGCGCAGCGCGAGTCCCTGAGCGCCGAGGAACTCAAGCAGGAGACCCTGCTGCTGCTCGGCAACGGCCATTGCTTCCGCGACCATGTGCTCGAGGTCTGCCCCGAGTTCGCCCGCTTCGCCAGCGGGGCCGAGGGCATCCAGCGCAGCTTCGAGGGCTCGTCGCTGGAGACCATCAAGCACATGGTGGCCTCGGGCATGGGCATCACCGTGGTGCCCGAACTCTCGGTGCCGGCCGAGCCGCCCCCGCATCTGAAGTTCCTGCACTTCACCGAGCCGGTGCCGAGCCGCCGCGTGGTGCTGGCCTGGCGGCGCAGCTTCACGCGCTACGAGGCGATTGCCGCGCTGCGCAATGCGGTGATGGCCTGTCGCCTGGCCGGCGTGCAGCGCATCAACGCCTGAGAGGCTGAGAGTCTTCCGCCCATGCCCGCCTTGCACATCCAAACACCCCGGCTCGTCGTTGCAAATGCTCGCCATAGCCCGAGCTATGGCTGCGCTTTGCGCCTAGATCCGGGGTGTTTGGGTGCGCCTTTCGGGCACGTCCGAAAAACTCTCAGCCTCTGAGCCGGCGGCAGGGCCGGCTCAGGCGCCGCTGGCCGCGGCCGCTTCCGGTGCCAGTTCGATGCGGTCGCGCCCGTTGCGCTTGGCCATGAGCAGGGCAATGTCGGCGCGGCGCACCAGATCCTGGGCCGCTTCAGCCGGCAGGCGCTGGGCCAGGCCAGCGCTGGCGGTCATGCGCACCAGGCCTTGGCCCGTGTCGACTTCCAGCTGCCGGATGGCGCTCAGCACGCGCTCCAGGGTGGTGCGGGCGCCCGCCGTCGTGCTGCCGGGCAGCACCAGAACGAACTCTTCGCCACCCCAGCGCCCGCAGAAGTCCTGCTCGCGCAGGCTGGCCTTGAGCACCTGCGCCAGGCTGGTGAGCGCGCGGTCGCCCACGGCGTGGCCGAAGCTGTCATTGATCTGCTTGAAATGGTCCACGTCCAGCATGGCCACACACAGGGCCTGGCCGCGGCGGTGGGCGCGCGCCAGTTCGTCCCCCAGCACGGCATCGATCTGGCGCCGGTTGGCGAGACCGGTCAGCGGGTCGACGCTGGAGGCCTGCGAGAGATGCAGGTTCTGCTCGTGCATCAGCTCCTGGTAACGGTCGGCGATGCGGGCCACCTTTTCGAGGCGCGAGCGTTGGCGGCGCAAGGCGGAGGTCGAGTGGCCCAGCGCGGCCGCATTGAAGCCATCGGCGATGCGCAGCATGCGTTCGATGCGGTGCTGCTGCTCGCGGCACAGCTGGAGCGCCTGACGCAGCGGCTCTTGCAGGGGGTTGCCGTCGTGCTCGGCCAGGTCGGCCAGGGCTTCCAGCTTGACCAGCAGCTCATCCCCATGGACCTTGGACATGGCCCTTACTCCGCCAGGGCCTGGATCTGGAAGGGGAAGCTGCAATCCTCCTTGAACTCCTCGGCCAGTTCGGCCACGCGTTCGTTGCGGGCGTCATAGAGCCACAGCACGCCCACCTCGCGGCCGCTGCGGTGCTGGTCTTCCAGCAGGTCGAAGATGTCCATCATGATCTTGACGCTGCTGGTGTTGAGGTAGCGCAGCTTCAGGCGCAGCTGCAAGGGCTTGTCGTCGGCGCGGAAGTAGGCCTCGATCCAGTCGATCAGCGGGCCGAAGAGCTCGAACGAATTCTCCGGATAGGAGTCGCCGGCCATCTCCAGCGTGCCGCGCTCGGCGTCGGCATGGATGGAGGGCGAGGACACAGAACCTTCGATGTGCAAGGAGTTCATATACAGCTCAGGCATTGGCAAAGACGGCGCGCAGGCAGAAGAAGCTGCGGCCGTCGGGCATCGGTTGGAGGCTGGCCTGCAGCGGCTCGGACGAGCGGCGGGCCATGTCGAGCAGGCCCAGGCCGGCACCCGACGGCGAGTCGGCGTCGCGCGGGCGGCGCAGCTGCTCCTTGTAGGCGGCCTTGAGCTGGGCCTTGTCCAGCGCGGCCAGCTGCTGGATGCGCTGCAGCAGGCGCTCGGCATCCGGCGCTTCGACCAGATTGCCGACCGAGATCATGTAGCGGCCCTGCTCATCGCGCGAGACCACCACCGTGGCGGCGCCATCGGCCTCCGAGTAGTTCATCTTGCTGGCGTAGTGGCGGATGTTCTGCGTCATCTCCACATAGACGGCGAACACGTCCATGGCACCACCGGGCGAGGCTTCGGCGTCTTCCAGGTACTTGCGCAGAGCATGCCCGATCTCCTCGATCAGGCTGCGCGAAATGGGGCCGTTGAAACACAGCATGACGCGCTGCCGAATGCAGTTGGCGCGCATCTCGAACAAATCCAATGTCTCCATGCTCACTCCTGAGGTTGGCTTGCCTTGGGGCCCTGGTCGACCCGGAAGCACATGACAGTGATGTCATCGCGCTGCGCGAAGCCGCCCTGGTAGCGGCGCAGTGCGCTGACGAAGGCCTCGCGCTGCTGGCCGGGCGGCAGTGCCGCGTGCTCGCGCACCAGTTCGGCGAAACGCTGGTTGCCAAAGCCGAAGCCATGCTCGCCGCCGGCCTGATCGAGGAAGCCGTCGGTGACGAGGTAGTAGCTGGTGCCGGCGCTCAGCTCGAACTCGACGTTCTCGTACTGACCGCGGCGCGTCTCGTTGAGCGCGCGCCGTCCGGGTTTGATTTCCTCTACCGTCCGGCCATCGCTGCGGAACAGCGAGACCTTGGCGCCGGCAAAGCGGGCGCGCAGCGCCTGGCGGTCGATGTGCACCAGGCCGACATCCATGGTGGTGGCGATCGTGCGTGGGATGTCCGCCGCCACCAGCATGCTGCGAATCGAGGCGTCGATGCGATGCAGCAGCGTGGCGGGGTCGGTCAGGCCGACCTCTTCCAGCGCGTGGTCGATGGCGGAACGCGCCAGCATGGTCATCAGGGCGCCCGGCACGCCATGGCCGGCACAGTCCACCACGCCGAGCAGCTCGCCCTCGGCGCTGGTGCGGAACACATAGAAGTCCCCACCGACGACATCGCGCGGCTGCCAGAGCACGAAGTGCTCGCTGCCAAGCTGCTCTTCGAGCTGGCGGTCCGGCAGGATGGCGCGCTGGATCAAGCGGGCGTAATCGATCGAGTCGCTGATGGCGCGGTGCGCCTGCGCCATGTCCCGGTTGGCCTGCTCCAGCTCGCGGGTGCGGGCCTGCACCTCGCGTTCAAGTGATTCGGTATGCCCCCGCACCTGGCTGGCCATGGTGCCGAAGGCGCGCGTCAGGTCACCAATCTCATCGGCCCGCGGGGCCGGCAGCGTCACCTCGTAGTGCCCGTCCGCAATCGCCTGGGCCGAGCGCTTCAGCTGGCGCAGCGGCGCCAGGATCAGGCGCTCCACCGACAGGGCGATGCCCAGGAACAGGCCCAGGCCCAGCAGGCCGATGGCGATCAGCGGCCCGACCAGGGTATCCAACCGCAGCAGCGGCGCCACGCGCAGGTCCAAGGTGGACACCACATGCCAGTCCAGATCGGGGATGTAGGCGCTGGCCAGCAGCTCGGGCACACCGCGAATGTTGACGTTGACCACCTGCGCGCTGCCAGGCTCGGCCTCGGCGCGGGCCAGTGCCGTGCGGACCGCCTGGATGTCGGCGGGGGAATCCAGCAGAGCCTCGATGGTGTGGTCGCGCGCGGCCTGGCTCTGGGTGCCGGAATTCAGCGCAATGCGCGCCAGGTCCCGGTCGATCTGGATCGCGCCGCTGCGGTTGACGATCAGCACCTGCTGACCCGGCGCCACATCGCTGACGAGGCGGCGCGTCAGCTCCCCCAGGTCCAGGCTGGCGCCGACCGAGCCGAGCGCGCGGCCGGCGTCGCGCACCAGCACATTGATCCAGACCCGCGTGGCGCCCACCTGGTGGTTGACGTCCACATTGATGTTGTAGGGGCGCTCCGATTTCAGGGTGTTGAAGAACCAGCTGTCCTTCTCGGCGTCCGGGCGCAGGCGCTCCAGTGGTTCGGTGCCGGGCTTGTCGTCCGACTGAAAGTAGTAGTTCAGGCTCTGGGCCGGGGTGATGGAGAAGGCCCGAGAGGCGAAGTCCTGCCGAAAGCTGGCAGCCTCGCGCCAGAAGGTGGCCCGCGCCTGGGGATCGTCCTCGGCCAGCAGCCATTGGCGGGTGGCCTCCGAGCGCGCCTGCCGCAGCGAAAGCGCCAACTCGCGCGACAGCAAGCCGGCCACCTGCTCGCGCTTGAGCAGCACCGTGTCGCGGGCATAGGCGCTGCCGAGTTGGGCGCGCACGCTGTCGACCACCTGCCAGCCCAGCCAGAAAGCGGGGCCCAAGGCCAGCAAGCTGCTGAAGAAGAGCGCCAGCAGGGACTTGCCGCGCAAGCCCAGACGCTGGGCTGGAGGTGACTGGGCGGTGTGCGGGGGTTCGGGCGAGAGAGCGGGCACGGTGGGGAGCTGGGGGTGAGCGGAGACTGGCAAAAGGAGGGGCGCAACAGTTTCCTTCAATCCAGGACCGCAGGTGGAAGCGTGCGGAAAGCAAAAAGGCCCCGCCGAAGCGGGGCCTTGTCGGTCAAGCGAGGGGTGCTTACTTGAACTCGTACGAGACCGTGCCGTACCAGTAGCGGCCGCGCGGATCGGCGAAGGAGCCGGCGTAGCCCGCGGCGTGCGAGCCGTAGCTCGACACGGCGGTGAACGGCGGTTCCTTGTCGGTCACGTTCTTCACGCCCAGGCGCAGGTTCAGACCCTTGAAGCCGGTGTAGCCGGCGGCCAGGTTGAAGCGGTTGGTGTCCTTGACCTTGTGGGCCACGTTCACACCGACGTTGGCATCGACCAGGCCGGCGGACTCGGTCCAGCCCTTCACGAAGGTGTTTTCCACCGTGAAGTTGAAGCTGCCCAGAGCCCAGTCCAGCGACAGGGTGTGCTGCCAGGTCGGCACCGGCTGCACGCCGGAACCGTCGCCCGCCGTGCCCTCGAAGTCGGTGAAGGCGCCGCCCTTCTCGCTCTGACGCTTCCACTTCGCGATGTGGGTGGCGTTCAGCGCGGGACGCAGGGTGCCCATGTCGCCCATCGGGATCGAACCGCGCAGGTCGATGTCGATGCCCGAGGTCTTCAGCTCACCCAGGTTCTCCACCGGGGTCTCGATGTAGAGGATGAAGCCCTGAGCATTGCGCTTCACGCGGCTCTTGAAGCGCTGGTACAGGCTGGGGCTGGACATCAGCGCGTCGCCACCGATCTGGCCGATCAGGTCACGCTTGGTGATGGTCCACAGGTCCACCGCCGCCGTGAAGTGACGATTCGGCTCGAACACCACGCCCATGCTGGCCTGGCGCGACTTTTCCGGCTTCAGGTCGGGCGACGAGAAGTTGCGCACATTGAACTGGATCTCGCAGCGCGGATCGCCGGAGAAGCCGGCCGGGCAGTCCGGGTCGACCAGGGAGTTGGCGGTGTTGGTCGAGGAGACCGGCGAGTTCACGTCCCACAGCGTGGGGGCGCGGAAGCCCGTACCGACGGCGCCACGGAACAGGAATTCCTTGCTCGGGTTCCAGCGGATGGTGGCGCGCGGGTTGAAGGTGCCGCCGAAGTCGCTGTAGCGGTCGTAGCGGGCCGACAGACCGGCCTCGACGCCCTTGGCGAAGGGCATGCTCAGCTCGCCGAACACGGCCGAGATGTTGCGCGCGGCGACGGTGGCGGGCACCGAGCCTTCGCCGCCGATGTGCTTGCCGGCCGAGTAGTCGGCGTTGACCGGACGGTCCTCGGCCTTCTCGCGGCGGAAGTCCACGCCCATGGCCACGGCCATGTTGCCGCCGGCCATCGCGCCCAGCTCGCGGCTGACCTTGAAGTCGACTTCCATAGTGGTGCTGTCGGACTTGCGCATCGGGCCGGTCATGGCGGCACGCGCCCAGGCCGCATCACCGCCGGCACCGCTGGAGCCGAAGGGGTTGATGTTGCCGGCGGCCAGTTCGGCCAGGAAGCGGCCTTCGTGGATGTAGCCGCGGTACTCCAGGTCGCCCTTGGCCTTGGCGTAGTTGAAGGCGGTGTCGTAGTCCCAGCCGGCCAGCACACCGGTGGAGCCGAGCACGAAGCGGGCCTGGGTGTTGGTGTTGTCGTTGATGCGGTTGCCGGCGGGAATCGCGCGCATGGCGATCTCGGTCAGGCCATTGGCATCGCCGGCGAGTTGCGCATCCGTCCAGCCCAAGCTCTTGAGCAGGGCGCGCGGGAAGAACGGGCTGTTGACCGGCATCATCGGGTGCGCGTAGTCGCCCTTGACCGGATCCAGGCTGGTGGCGCCCCAGAAGATCGGGGTCGGGGCGATGCGGCCGATCGACGCGCTGCGCGCGAACGAGACCTCGGCAAACATCTGCGCGTCCTTGTTCAGGTTCCAGGTGGCGCGGCCGAACACATCGGCCTTGTCCTGGTCGGGCAGGTTGTCCAGCGTCGCGGCGTAGATGAAGCGGCAGATGAAGCGCTCGGTGCCGTTGGGCGAGGGACCGCGCGAAACGCGCGTGGTGAAGTTCGGGTCGCAGGCCTCGAAGTTGGCGCCGGCATTGGAATAGGCGCCCGGGCTGATGCCGAAATCGACCAGACGGCCGGGGAAGGCACCACCCGAGGTCGGGGGCGCGGAGCCGGGGATCTCGTCGACGCCGCGGTTGTAGAACTTCTGCTCGATCGCCTTCAGGCGGGTGTTCTTCTGCACATTGCCGGTGACGAGCAGGTTGAAGCCGTCACTGCTGATGTCGCCGAAGCCCAGCGCCAGGCTGGCGCCGGTTTCCTTGCCACCGATGTTGTCTTCGGTGTTGCCGGCGCGCAGGCTGATGTTGCCGCCGCCGTAGTCCTTGCGGGTGATGAAGTTGATCACGCCGCCGACGGCGTCGGTGCCGTACACGGCCGAGGCGCCGTCACGCAGCACTTCCACGCGCTCCAGCGCGGCGAAGGGGATGCTGTTCAGGTCGACTGCGACGGTGCCGCCGATATTGCCGAAGGGGTGGTTGGCCAGGCGGCGGCCGTTCAGCAGCACCAGGGTGGAGTTGGCACCCAGGCCGCGCAGGTTGGCGTTGCTGGTGGCGTAGCCGGCGCCCTGCGTGGTGTCGGAGAAGGCGGCGGTGGCGGCCGAGACGCGGCGCAGCAGGTCTTCGACGTTGGTGGCGCCGGTCTTCTCGATCTGGGCGCGGGTGATGGTGGTGACCGGCAGGGCGGTCTCACTCTCCAGGCGCTTGATCGACGAGCCGGTGACGACCACGCGCTCAAGTTGTTGGCTGTTTTGGTCTTGGGCCTGGACCTGGCCGGCGGCGAGGCCGCCGAATGCCACGGCCAGCGCAGCGCAAAGACGGGTGGGATGACGCATCAGAACTCCTCCAGATACGAATCGAAACAATTAGGCTGCTCGTGGCAGCACGGACCAGGGGCGAATGTCCCTTTGGGTGGGGCGGGATTGTTGAACCCCGGCCAAGGGGTGCCATCAGTGGGTAAACCCCTGCTGTGGCGTCTTGGCTGCACCTTGCTTGCGGGTGACTTTTGCAGTCCCCCTGAGGGAGGCGTAAACGCCGAAGCCCTCAGGCTGTCTCTTGTTCAGCCCTGCAGCTCCAGCCAGGCCTGCAGCTGGGTGAGTTGCAGGTCCAGCGCGGCTTGCAAGCGCTGCAGCGAGCGCTGGGCGGCGGCGGGCTCGCTGCGCAGCTCGGCCTCGCAGGCCGCGGCCAGGCGGGACAGGCCCATCAGGCCCAGATTGGCCGCCGTGCCCTTGAGCCGGTGCACCCAGGCCAGCTGGGCCGCCGTCTCGCTGGGCAGGCCCTCCTGGCGGTATTGGCTGACGAAGCCGCCGAGCAGCCGGCACAGCAGTTCCAGCTTGCCGGCGCAGCGCGCCAGCGCGGCCTCATGGTCCCAGTCCAGCGGCAGGTCCTCGCGCGGCGGCGGCGGGGGCGGCGGACGGTTGGGCGCAGGCGCCGCCACCGCGGCGGCCGGCTGCTCCGGCTCGGCCCCGAGCCACAGCCCGAGGGCCTGCGCCTGCTCGCGCAGGGTGCTGACGAGCTCGGCCAGCTCCACCGGCTTGGTGATGTGGCCGCGCATGCCGGCGGCGGCCGATTCGGCGCGCTGCTCGGGCAGGGCGTTGGCGGTGAGCGCCAGAACCGGCAGCTGCGGGTGCACCTGGTGCAGCCGGCGCGTGGCCTCGTAGCCATCCATGCCGGGCATCTGGATGTCCATCAGCACCAGGTCGATGCGGGCCACGCCATGCTGGGCGATCCAGGCCAGCGCCTCGGCGCCGCCACCCACCTGCTCGAACTGGGCGCCCAGCTGCAGCAGCATCTCGCCCAGGATCTCGCGGTTGATCGCCACGTCGTCGACGATCAGCACGCGCAGGCCCTGCAGCGCGGCGCGGCTGAAGCGGCCGCCCTCGGCGGGCGGGGGCACGGGGGCCACCGCGGGTGCCGGCAGCGCGGCCGCCGCCGCGCGCCAGGGCAGGTGCAGGCTGAATTGCGAGCCCAGGCCGGGCTGGCTGTGCAGACGGATCTCGCCGCCCATGGCGCGCGCCAGCCGCCGGCTGATGCCCAGGCCCAGGCCGGTGCCGGGCTCGGCGGCCGCGCCCTCGGCCTGTTCGAAGTCCTGGAACACCCGTTCGCGCTCGGCGGCGGCAATGCCGGGGCCGGTGTCGTGCACGGTGAACACCAGCTCCTGGCCCTCGGTATGCAGCTGCAGGCAGACCTCGCCCTGACTGGTGAACTTGATGGCGTTGCCGAGCAGGTTGACGAGCACCTGGCGCACGCGCTGGCGGTCCAGCCGGGCCGCCGCGGGCAGCGGCGGGTCGAGCTGCAGGCGCAGCGGCAGCTGTTTCTCGCGCGCCCGCGGCTCCACCAGGGCGAGCGCGTCGCGCGCCAGCTCGGCGGGGTCCAGGGCTTCGAGCGCCGGGCTGAACTTGTCGGCCTCCAGCTTGGCCAGGTCCAGCACCTCATTCACCACGCCCAGCAGGTGCTGGCCGGCGGTGTGGATGCGCTCGAATACCTGGCGGGCTTCGGCGGGTCGGACCTCGCCCTCGGGGGAGGACATCAGGGCCATCTGGGCTAGGCCGAGCACGGCATTGAGCGGGGTGCGCAGCTCGTGGCTCATGCGTGCCAGCAGCTCGTGCTTGGCCTGCGCCAGGCGCTGCGCCTCGTCGCGCGCCTGCGCCAGCTGCTCCTGCTGGCGCTTGAGCGCCGTGATGTCCACCCCCAGGCTCAGCACCTGGGTGCCGCCCTCGGCGTCGGGCAGTGGCACGGTGCTCACCAGCAGCGTGCGCGGGCCTTCCTTGGGGTGCAGCACGGCCTGTTCGAACTGCTGCAGCCCGCCGCCGGCGAGCAGCTCGGCATCGCGCCGGTCCTGCTGCGCGCCCAGTTCGGCGCCCAGCCACAGGCGGCTGTGCTGGCTCAGCGCCTGCTCACGCCGCCAGCCGGTGGCCAGCTCGAACTGGCGATTGATGAGCTGGTGGCGGCCGCCCGCATCGCGGATGGCCAGGGTGGCGGGCAAAGCGTCCAGCACGGCCTGCAGGCGCTGCTGCTGCTGCTGCAACTCGCGCGTGCGGCTGCGCACCTGCTGTTCCAGTTCCTCGCGCGCATGGGCCAGGGCGGAGCGGGCCGCCACCTGGTCGCTGATGTCGTGGCCGAACACCACCACGGCGTCGCGGCCGTCGAGCTGAAGGCGCTGGGTCTTGATGTCCCACCACAGCAGGCCGCCGTCGCGCCGGCGCGAGCACCACCACTGCTCTTGCGGGCCCTTTTCGAGCGTGCGCTGGATGAGGGCGCGCGCCTCCTCGGGGCCGTAGCCATCCCCCGGGGCCAGCCAGGTCGGGTCCAGCTCGGCCACGGTGCCGACGCCGTAGCGCCCCAGCGCCTGCGGGTTGGCGTAGAGCAGGCTGCCGTCGCGCGCGTCGTAGATCAGGATGGCGGTGAGCGAGGCGTCGAGCAGCTCGCGCTGGCGCCGCTCGGCTGCGTCCAGCCGTGCTGCCGAGGCCTGCTGCTCCTGCTGGGCGCGGCTCAGCAGCCCCTGCGCCTCGTCCAGCGAGCGCGTGGCGCTCCAGAACAGGCGGCCGTAATGCACCACCAAGCAGCCGCTCAGCAGCAGGGGCAGCAGATGACCCAGCGCCACCACCGGCAGGGGGGCGCGGCGCAGGTCGCTGGGCCCCTCGATCCAGCCGAGCGCCTGCGCCAGCGTGACCAGCAGCAGCCCGGCCACGCCCAGCCACAGCGCCTGCCAGGCCGCCTTCGGCGACACCAGCAGGCCCATGCAGACCACCACCACGCCCAGCGCCGGCAGGCTGGGGTCGGAGAGCCCGTCGCCGGTGATCCAGGGCAGTACCAGCAGCACCGCCAGCGCGGCCCAGCTGAAGAGCGCGGCGGCCACCGCCACGCCCCGACGGCGCAGGCTGCGCTGCGCCAGCAGTGCCACGCCGCTCATGCCCACGCCGATGGTGCTCAGCAGCACCAGGCGCCAGGTGGCGATGGGCTGGCTGCCCGCGCCCCACCAAGTGGCCAGGGCCTGGGCCAGGCCGGCGGCAAAGACGAGCCAGAGCGCGACGCGCAGCCCCCGCCGGGTGCTTTCGTCCAGGCGCTGGCGCTGTTCGTCCAGCGCGGCTTCGATCTGCGGCTCGGTGGCGCTCATGCGTCAAGGCGCGGGTGCTGTGGCGGTGGCTTCAGCCCCCTTCCGACCCGCGCCGCTCCCTTGGTGCTTTTGTGCGTGTGAACTACTGTAACGAGGCCCGCCGTCCGCACAGCCAGTCCCAGCAGCGGCGCCACCAGGGGCGTACCGCTGGCGGCAGAGGCGACGGCGCCGGTGCTGCTGCGGCGGCCAGTTGGCTGGCCAGGGCCTCGAAGAAGGTCTGGCTGAGTTGCCGGGCCGCCGGTTCGATCAGGCGCGCGCCCAGCTGGGCCAGGCGCCCGCCCACCTGCACCTGGGCGCGGTACTGCAGGCGCGTGCCCTGACCGGCCTCGGGCAAAAGTTCCACCTCGGCCTCGCCCTTGCCATGGCCGGCCGCGCCGCCCTGGGCCTGGGCGCGCAGGCGGTAGCGCTGCGGGGGCTGCAGGTCGTAGAGCTCCAGCCGGGTCTGGAAGCGCGCCTTCAACGGGCCCACGCTGAGCAGCAGCTCGGCGCGGTAATGGCCGGGCGGCCCGTCGGCCTGCAGGGTTTCGCAGCCCGGCAGCGCGGCGCGCAGGCGCTCGGGGTCGTGCAGCAGCGCCCAGGCCTGCTCGGGCGTGCCGGGCAACAGGGTCTGGCCGCTCAGTTCCATCGGGCATCGAGGTGCATGCACACTCCGTTCGCATCGTGGGCGGATGCTGCCGCCGCTCTTTCGCCCGCCCAAGCGGGCAGACCCTGCTTTGTCCCCCCCGAAGCGCCTGCGGCGCCTCCCCCCAGGGGGCGCCACCAGCGGCCCGGCGGAGCCGGTTCCGCGGTGGCACTTGGGGGCTGACCCGCATGAAAGGCGCAACTTAGCCAAACGGAGAACTGCAATGCACGCCTGGATCTGTGAACAAGCGACGGGGCTGGACGGCCTGCGCTGGGCCGAGCTGCCCGACCCCCAGCCCGGCCCCGGCCAGGTGCGCGTGGCCATCGAGGCCGCCAGTCTGAACTTTCCCGACTGGCTGATCGTCAACGGCCAGTACCAGATGAAGCCGCCGCTGCCCTTCGTGCCCGGGGCCGAGTTCTGCGGCCGGGTGGTGGCGCTGGGTGCTGGCGTGGACGCCGCCCTGCTGGGCCGGCGCGTGGCCGGCTTTGCGGGCCTGGGCGGTTTTGCCACGCAGACGGTGGCCCCCGCCGCCGCGCTGCTGCCCTTGCCCGAGAGCCTGCCGCCCGAGGCCGGGGCGGCCTTGCTGCTGACCTACGGCACCGTCGCCCATGCACTGCAGCGCGCCGCGCTGCGGGCCGGCGAGACCTTGCTGGTGCTGGGCGCGGCCGGCGGCGTGGGTACGGCGGCCATCCAGCTGGCCAAGGCGGCCGGCGCGCGGGTGCTGGCCGTGGCCTCCACGCCGGAAAAGCGTCAGGCCTGCCTGGACATCGGCGCCGACCAGGCCCTGCCCACCGAGGGCCTGCGCGAAGCGCTCAAGGCCGCCGCGTCGCAGGGCGTGGATGCGGTGCTGGACCCGGTGGGCGGCCCGCTGGCCGAGGCCGCGCTGCGCGCTCTGGCCTGGCGCGGGCGCTACCTGGTGGTGGGCTTTGCGCAGGGGCAGATCCCGGCCCTGCCCTGGAACCTGCTGCTGCTGAAGGAAGCCGCGCTGCTGGGCGTGTGGTGGGGCGAGTTCGCCAAGCGTGAGCCGGCCGCCAATGCCGCCCTGCTGGCCGGCCTGCTGCCGCTGTGGGAGCAGGGCAGCGTGCGGCCGGTGCTCGATCAGGTGCTGCCGATGCGTGAGCTGCCGGCCGCCTTTGCGCGCATGACGGCGCGGGCCGTGGTGGGCAAGCTGGTGCTGCGCAACGAATGAACGGCGCCTGATCAGGCGTGCGCCTGCAGCCAGGCCCGGCATTCACCGGTCGGCAGCGGGCGCGCGAACAGATAGCCCTGGAAGCGCGTGCAGCCCATCGCCAGCAGCTGCTCGCGCTGGGCCTCGGTCTCGACGCCCTCGGCGATCACCTCCATGCCCAGGCGCTGGCCCAGCTGGACCACGGTGCGCGCCACTTCCAGGGCCCGCTCGCTGCTGCCCAGGGCGCGCACGAAGCTCTGGTCGATCTTCAGCTGGTCGAACGGCAGCTGGCTCAGGTAGGCCAGCGAGGCGTAGCCGGTGCCGAAGTCGTCCAGCGAGGTGCACACGCCCTGCTCGCGGCAGCGCGCCAGCAGGCGGCGCAGGCGCTCGGGTTGGTCGGCCAGCACGGATTCGGTGAGCTCGAACTTGATGCTCTGCGGCGGCAGGCGGTGCTGGCGCACCAGCTCCAGCAGGCGCTCCAGGCCGGCGTCCTCGGCCAGCTGCAGCGCGCTCACGTTGACGGCCACCTGCAGCGGCTGCGCGCCGGGCTGGGCCTGCCAGTCCTGCGCGAAGCGGCAGGCCTGGCGCAGCACCAGCTCGCCCAGCGGCACGATCAGACCGTTGCGCTCGGCCAGCGGCACGAAGCGGGCCGGCGAGATCGGCCCCTGCACCGGGTGGCGCCAGCGCACCAGGGCCTCGACGCCGAGCGCGCGGCCCCATGCATCGCATTGCGGCTGGTAGTGCAGCTCCAGCTGCTCCTCGACGATGGCCCGCGCCAGGTCCAGCTCGAGGCGCGACTGATCGTCCAGCCCCGCGCTGCGCAGGTGCACGATGCCGGCCAGCAGCAGCGCGCTCAAGAGCGGTGCCGCCACCACCAGACGGGCGCGCTCGGCCTCGGCCAGGGCCGGCGTGATGCCGAGCGGGTTGGGCTGCAGGGCCAGCCAGGCCAGCAAGCCCAGCAGGCCGGCGCAGCAGGACAGGCGCAGCAGGGCGGGCTCGCGCACCAGCAGCAGGTAGGCCATCAGCGTGAGCGGCAGCAGGTAGAGGTGCACGCTGCGCGGGGTGTGCTCGGGTGCGTCGGCCAGCGGCACATCCACCCACAGGCCCAGCACCACCACGCACAGCGCCAGCGCCAGGATGCAGACCCAGGCCGCCGCACGGCCATGGCCCCGTTGCAGCAGGGCCAGCACGGCCAGGGCGCCCAGGGCGCCGAGGCCGGGCCCGAGCAGGCGCTCGGGCTGGCCCAGCGCCAGCAGGCTGAGCACGAAGCCCAGGCTGGCCAGCAGGGCCAGCCAGGCGCTGAGCTGCAGGGTCCAGCGGCGCCGCTGGCCGAAGATGGCTTCCTGCGTCATGCCGCGGCCCGCGGCTCTGAGCACTGCGCCTGTCGTGCCAGCCAGACCGGCAGCTCGGCGGCCGGCATCGGCGCGGCCAGCCAGCGGCCTTGGAAGGCCGTGCAGCCCAGGGCCAGCAGCTGCTGGCGTTGCGCCGGGGTCTCGACCCCCTCGGCCACCACCTGCATGCCCAGGCGCTGGCCGAGCGAGAGCACGGTTTCGGCGATGCGCAGGCAGCGCGCATCGCGCCCCAGGCCGCGCACGAAGCTGGCGTCGAGCTTGAGCTGGTCGAAGGGCAGTTCGGTCAGGTAGGCGAGCGAGGAGTAGCCGGTGCCGAAATCGTCCAGCGCGGTGGCGATGCCGAGCTTGCGGCAGCGCAGCAGGCGCTCGCGCACGCGCTCGGCCTGCTCGGCAAAGACGGCCTCGGTGACCTCGAACACCAGGCGGCCGGGGGCGAGCCCGGCGCGTTCCACCTGGGCCAGCAGGCGCTCGAAGGCGGCGCCGTCGTGCAGCTGGGCGGGGCTGAGGTTCAGCGCCAGTGGCAGCTCGCGCAGGCCGAGCTGCAGCTGCCAGGCCTGCAGCAGGCGGCAGGCCTCGCGCAGGGCCCAGTCGCCCAGCGGCAGCAGCAGGCCTTCGGCACGCGCCAGCGGCAGGATCTCGGCGGGGCTCAGCTCACCGCGGCGCGGGTGCGACCAGCGCAGCAGCGCCTCCACCCCCAGCACGCGGCCTTGCGCATCGCATTGCGGCTGCAGCGCCAGGCGCAGCTGGCCGCCGGCAATGGCGCGCGCCAGCTCCAGCGCCAGGCCCTTGTGCTCGCGCAGCTCGGCCTCTTCCAGATGCAGCACCCAGGCGCTCAGCAGCGCGGCGGCGGCGACATTGAAGATCGCGCCCCCGCGCTGCAGCTCCGGCCCCAGGGGCGGTGCGCCGGGGGCCAGATCGGGCAGGCTGGCCCACAGCACCAGCAGGCCCAGGCTGACGCCCTGCACGCCGTCGCGCAACCAGCGCGGCTGTTCCTGCAGCAGGAAGCGCTGCACCAGGAAGAGTGGCAGGCAGAACAGCAGCACCGAGCGCGGCGTGCCGGCGCTGGGCTGGTCGATCCACAGGGCGACCAGGGAGATCGCCAGCCAGCCCGTCAGGCTGAGCACCAGGCTGGCCGCGAGCGCGTAGCCTTGGCGGATCAGCAGGGCCTGCAGGGCCACCAGGCTCAGCCCGATGGCGTACAGCCCGGCCGCGCCCCAGTCGGCGCGCCAGCTGAAGAACAGGAACCAGGGCAGCAGAGACAGGCCCAGACCGAGTGCCGATGCCCAGAGCATGCGCTGCTGGCGACGCGCGTAGCCGGCCTCGGCTGCGCGCAGCCAGGGCCGGGCACGAAAGCGCTCCAGCAGCAAGGCCGCCATGAACAGGCGCGAGCTCGGCAACTCCACGGCCCTCTCCCTGATCCCGGTTGATCCGGTGTGAACCCAGTGTGTTCATCCCGCCCCCCGGAGTGGCTCTGGTGGAAACCCTAGGCCGGTGTGGATTCAGTCGCGCGGCGGCGCTGCAGCCAGGCCAGCGCCTCATCCTCTTGAAGGGGGCGGGCGAACCAGTAGCCCTGGAAGCGGCTGCAGCCCATGCCCTGCAGCAGGGCCAGGTGCTCGGCGGTCTCGACGCCTTCGGCCACCACTTCCAGCCCGAGTTCGCGGCCGAGCTGGATGACGGACTGCGCCAACGCCTCGGCGCGTGCGTGGCGGCCGAGGTTCTTCACGAAGCCCTGGTCGATCTTGAGCTGGTCGAACGGCAGGCCGCGCAGGCTGGCCAGCGAGGCATGCCCGGTGCCGAAGTCGTCCAGCGCGGTGCGGATGCCGGCGGCCTGGCAGCGTGCCAGGCGCGCGCGCAGGCTGGCCAGGTCCTGCACGATCAAGGACTCGGTGAGCTCGAACTTGATGCTGCCGGCCGGCAGCTGCGCCGCCTGCACGGTCTGCAGCAGGCGCTCGAAGGCCGCCTCGTCCTGGAACTGTGCGGCGCTGACGTTGATGGCGATGCTCAGATCCCGCAGGCCGGGCTGCCGCTGGCAGCGCGCCGCAAAGGCGCAGGCCTTGCGCGCCACCTGCTCGCCCAGCGCCAGGATCAGGCCGCTGCGCTCGGCCAGCGCCACGAAGCGTGCGGGCGACACCGCGCCCAGCCGCGGGTGCTCCCAGCGCACCAGCGCCTCGGCGCCAAAGGGGCGGCCGGCGGCATCGCACTGCGGCTGGAAGTGCAAGCTCAGTTCGTCCTCGGCCAGCGCGGTGGCGAGGTCCAGCTCCAGGCGCAGCTGGTCGTGCAGGTCCAGCTCCTGCAGGCGCGTGAGCAGCGCGAACAGCACGGCGGCGAGCACCGGCACGGCCCAGGCCAGGCGGCGGTGCTCGCCGGGCGGCAGAACCAGCGGCTGGACAAAAGGGTTGTCCAGCACACACAGCAGGCCCAGCAGCAGCAGCAGGCTGGCGCTGGTGGCGCTGCGCAGCAGGCGGGGCTCGCGCGAGAGCCAGAAGCGCGCCAGCAGCAGCAGCGGAATCAGGTAGAGATGCAGGGTGCGCGGCGTGCCGTGCTGCGGCAGATCGGCCCACCAGGCGTTGACGGCGATGCCCAGCGCGCTGGCCAGCACCAGGAAGAGCGCGGCGTCGCGCACCAGGCCGGCGTGCAGCAGCCAGGCGGCGCCCAGGGCCACGCCCAGGTAGCCCAGCTGCAGCTGCGCCAGGCGCTGCTGGCCCTGCAGACCGAAGCGCAGCGCGAAGCTCAGCGAGAGCAGGCCGATCAGTGCGATCGCCACCCACAGCAGCAGCTGGCGGCGGCGCTCGAACTGCGGGTCGGGTGGCGCCTCGGGCGGGCTCCAGGCGCGCCCGGCGCCCTTGACGAGGGCCGGGCTCACCGCGCCGCCTCCGCCCACTGCTGCAGCGCCACCGGGGTCATCGGCAGGCCGATCCAGTGGCCCTGGAAGCGTGTGCAGCCCAGCTGGCGCAGTGCCTCCTGCTGGGCCGCGGTCTCCACCCCCGCGGCCACCACCGCCAGGCCCAGGCGCTGGCCCAGCTGCACCACGGCCTGGGCAATGCTGTCGCGCTGCGCCGCGCCGGGGTCCAGGGTCTGCACGAACTGGCGGTCGATCTTCAGCTGCTCCAGCGGCAGATGGGCCAAGCTGGTCAGCGCCGACCAGCCGGCGCCGAAGTGCTCCAGCGCCCCGCCCACGCCCAGCGCCTGTGCGCCTTCCAGCACTGCTTCCAGGGTCTGCGGGTGGGCGGCGAACACGGGCTCGGCCAGCTCCAGGCGCAGGCGCCCGGGCGGCAGCTCCAAGGCGGCCAGCTGCTCCAGCAGGCGCTGGCGGGCCGTGGCGTCCTGCACCTGCAGCAGCGAGAGGTTGATGGCGATGGGCACCGTGCCGAGCTGCGGGTGGCCCTGCCACTGCCGCGCCAGCGTGGCCGCCTGGCGCAGCACCCACAGGCCCAGCGGCACCATCAGGCCCTCGCGCTCGGCCAGCGACAGGAATTGCGCCGGCCGCAGCAGACCCCGCTGCGGGTGGGGCCAGCGCAGCAGGGCCTCCAGGCCGACGAGGCGGCCGTTCTCGTCGCACTGCGGCTGCAGGTGCAGGCTGAGCTGGTCCTGCGCGATCGCCTGCGCCAGCTCCAGCGCCAGGCCCTGGCGCACGCGCGCCTGCGCCGCGCCGGCACGCGCCAGGTTCTGCGTCAACAGCGCGGCGCCGACCAAGCTCAACCCCAGGCCGACCAGGCGTTCGCCGTGGCTGAGCGGGGGGGCGCCGGTGCCGACATCGGGCAAGGCACACAGCAGCACGAACAGCGCCAGCGTCAGCAGCCCGGCCAGCGCGCGCCACAGCGGGCGCAGGCCGGCCAGCAGCACCGGCCGCGCCAGGTAGAGCGGCAGCAGCACGAACTGCACGCCACGCGGCAGCGCGTCGACCGGCCGGTCCACCCAAATCCCGAAAGCGGCCACGGTGGCCCAGACGCCACCAAAGAGCAGCAGCGCCCCCAGGCGGAAGCGCCCCCGCTGCGCGCACAGCACCAGGGCCAGGCCCAGCAGCACGCCCAGCCCGCACAGCAGCGCCGGCAGCCACACGCCCCGCCAGGCGAAGTACAGCAGCCAGGGGGCACAGGCCAGCAGCAGGCCCAGCGCGCCCAGATCGAGCTGGCGCCGGCGCCGCTCCGGCGCCGCGACCGCGCTTTCGCGCCGCTCCTGCGCCAGCAGCAACAGCCGGGCCGTGCCCAGCCAGCGCCGCCAGCGCAAGGGGTTGCCGGGGGCGGTGTGCACCTCCGGCCGCCCGCTTCAGCGCCCCAGGCTGGCCCGGGCTACGGCCCGTGCGCAGAGCTCGGGTATCAGCGCCGCGCGGTAGGCCGCGCTGCCGTGCAAATCGCTCAGCAAGCCCTCAGCGCCCAGCGCCACCGCACGCGCCGCCTCGGGCCGCCAGTCGGCCTGCAGCGCGGCCTCCAGCGCCTTGGCGCGAAAGGCGCAGGGCCCCGCACCGGTGACGCCCACGCGCACGCCCAGCGGCCCGCGGCTGACGAACACCCCCACCAGGGCGAAGCGCGAGGCCGGCTGGCGGAACTTCTCGTAGGCGCTCTGCTCGGGCACCGGGAAGCTGACGCGCTGGATCAGCTCGCCCTCTTCCAGCGCGGTGTGGAACAGGCCCTGGAAGAAGGAATCGGCCGGCAGCACGCGCCGGTCGGTCTGGATCAGCGCGCCCAGGCCCAGCAGCGCGGCCGGGTAGCAGGCGGCCGGGTCGGCATTGGCGATGCTGCCGCCCAGCGTGCCCATCTCGCGCACCTGGCGGTCGCCGATCTGCCCGGCCAGCTCGGCCAGGCCGGGGATCAGGCCCTGCACGTCGCGCGAGTCGGCCACTTCGGCATGGCGGCTCAGCGCCCCGATGTGCAAGGTGTGCTCGCCCTCGGCGCGGATGCCGCGCAGCGCATGCAGACGGCCCAGGTCGATCAGGGCGCCCGGCGTGGCCAGGCCCAGGCGCAGCGCCGGCAGCAGGCTCTGGCCGCCGGCCAGGTAGCGCGCTTCCGGGTGGGCCTGGAAGGCCTCGACCGCCTGCTCGACCGATTCGGCACGGGTGTAGTTCATGGGTCAATTTCCTGGAGCACCTGCCAGACCTGGAAGGGCGTGGCCGGCATCGGCATCTCCTTCACGCCCAGGGCGTCGCAAATGGCGTTGATGACGGCCGCTGGCGCGCCGATGGTGCCGGCCTCGCCGCAGCCCTTGGCGCCGATGGGGTTGTGCGGGCAGGGCGTGCCGGGCAGGGTGTGCACGGCGATGTCGGGGATGTCGTCGGCGCGCGGCAGCGCGTAGTCCATGTAGCTGCCGGTCAGCAGCTGGCCGCTGTCGGGGTCGTAGACGCCGTGCTCCAGCAGCGCCTGGCCGATGCCCTGGGCCACGCCGCCCTGCACCTGGCCTTCGACGATCAAGGGGTTCATCACGGTGCCGAAGTCGTCCACCGCGCTGAAGCGATCCACCTTCACATGGCCGGTGCGCGGGTCGATCTCGACCTCGCAGACATGGCTGCCGGCCGGGAAGGTGAAGTTGGCGGGGTCATAGAAGGCCAACTCCTCCAGCCCGGGCTCCAGCTCACCGAGCGGGTAGTGGTGGGGCACGTAGGCGGCCAGCGCGATGTCGGTGAAGCGGCGCTGGCGCTCGCCGTGGCGGAACAGGCCGTTCTCGAACTGCACCTGCTCGGGTGCACAGTCCAGCAGGTAGGCGGCGATGCGGCGCGCCTTGTTCAGCACCTTGTCGAGTGCCTTGACGATGGCCGAGCCGCCCACCGCCAGCGAGCGGCTGCCGTAGGTGCCCATGCCGAAAGGGATGCGGCCGGTGTCGCCATGCACGATGTCGACATCCTCCACCGGGATGCCCAGCCGCCCGGCCACCAGCTGCGCAAAGCTGGTTTCATGCCCCTGTCCATGGCTGTGGCTGCCGGTGAAGACGCTGACCTTGCCGGTGGGGTGCACGCGCACCAGGGCCGACTCGAACAGGCCTGCGCGGGCGCCCAGCTGCCCCGCCAGGTGCGAGGGCGCCAGGCCGCAGGCCTCGATGTAGCAGCTGTAGCCGATGCCGCGCTTGAGGCCCCGCGCCTCGCTCACCGCCTTGCGGGCCGGGTAGCCGGCCAGGTCGGCCAGCTCCAGCACGCCGTTCAGCGTGGCGTCGTAATCGCCCACGTCATAGGTCAGCCCCACCGGCGTGGCGTAGGGGAACTGGCGGATGAAGTTGCGGCGGCGCAGTTCCACCGGGTCCATGCCCAGCTCACGCGCCGCGGTTTCCACCAGGCGTTCCACCACATAGGTGGCCTCGGGCCGGCCGGCGCCGCGGTAGGCGTCCACCGGCGCCGTGTGGGTGAAGACGGCCGTCACCTCGGCATGGATGGCCGGCGTGCGGTACTGGCCGGCCAGCAGGGTGGCGTAGAGGATGGTGGGCACGCAGGAGGCGAAGGTGCTCAGGTAGGCGCCCAGGTTGGCCGTGGTGCGCACGCGCAGACCGGTGAACTGCCCCTGGGCATCCAGCGCCAGCTCGGCCTCGGTGACGTGGTCGCGGCCATGGGCGTCACTCAGGAAGCTCTCGCTGCGCTCGGCCGTCCACTTCACCGGCCGGCCGATCTGGCGGCTGGCGTGCACCAGCGCGGTCTCCTCGCTGTACAGAAAGATCTTGCTGCCGAAGCCGCCGCCCACATCGGGCGCGATGACGCGCAGCTTGTGCTCGGGAATGCCGAGCACGAAGGCGCACATCAGCAGGCGCTCCAGGTGCGGGTTCTGGTTGGCCACATAGAGCGTGGTGTGGTCGTCGGCCGGGTTGTGGCTGGCATTGGCGGCGCGCGGCTCGATGGCGTTGGGGATCAGCCGGTTGTTGCGGAAGGCCAGGCGGGTGACGTGCGCGGCCTGCTCGAAGGCGCGCGTGGTGGCGGCCTCGTCGCCCACCTCCCAGCGGTAGCAGACGTTGTCCGGCGCCTCCGGGTGCACGGCGGTGCCGTGCGTGCTGGCGTGCGCGGTGTCGGCCACCGCGGGCAGCTCCTCGGCCTCCAGCACGATCAGCGCCGCGGCCGCCTTGGCCTGCGCCAGCGTGTCGGCCACCACCAGCGCATAGGGCTCGCCCACATGGCGCAGCACGCCGTCGGCCAGGATGGGGTGGCGCGGCTCCTTCATCGGGCTGTTGTCGGCCGAGTGGATCAGCCAGCCGCAGGGCAGGCCGCCGAAGGCGCGAAAGTCGGCCCCGGTGAGCACCAGGCGCACGCCGGGCGCCTCGCGCGCCTCGCTGGTGTCCAGGCGCTGGATGCGCGCATGCGCGTAGGGGCTGCGCAGGAAAAAGCCGTAGGTCTGGTGGGGCAGCACCAGGTCGTCGGTGTAGCGGCCGCGGCCCACCAGGAAGCGGTGGTCCTCGCGGCGCGGCAGGGCCTGGCCGATCGGGTTCGTGTTCATTGGACTGCCCTCCGGTCACTGCGTGACCACCTCCCCAAGGGAGGAACGCGCTCACTTCGGAGCGGCCGTGCGTGAGCGCTCATCGACGCACCAACTGGTCAGCGGCCTTCTGCACGGCGCGCACGATGTTGTGATACCCGGTGCAGCGGCAGAAATTGCCGTCCAGGCCGTTGCGGATGTCGGCCTCGGTCTCGCAGCGGGTGTTGGTCACCAGATCGAGCGCGGCCATCACCATGCCCGGGGTGCAGAAGCCGCATTGCAGGCCATGGCAATCTTGAAAGGCCTGCTGCATCACGTGCAACGAGCTGTCGGGCGGCGACAGGCCCTCGATGGTGCGCACCTCGCAGCCTTCGGCCTGCAGGGCCAGCACATTGCAGGCCTTCACGGCGTGGCCATTCAGATGCACCGTGCAGGCGCCGCATTGCGCGGTGTCGCAGCCCACATGGGTGCCGGTGAGGTCCAGGTCCTCGCGCAGCAGCTGCACCAGCGTGCGCGTGGCCGGCACCTCGCGCGTCACGGCCTCGCCGTTGACCATCAATTCCACCCGGTATCGCATCCCAGCCCCCTCATGGTTTCGGGCCATCGTCGCGCCCGGGGTGCGGGCTTCCAATGGGCCTTACCCGGAGCATGACGCCTGGATGCCGCGCGCGGCTCTGCGATGCTGCGCGCCCATGACGCCCGTCGATCTTTCCGTTCTGCGCCAGGCCCAGGCCTGGCTGGAGGCCGGCCATGCCGTCTGGCTGGCCACCGTGGTGCGCACCTGGGGCTCGGCACCGCGCCCGCCCGGCTCCCTGGCCGCCTGGCGCGACGATGGCGCCTGGGTCGGCTCGGTCAGCGGCGGCTGCGTCGAGGACGACGTGCTGGACAAGGTGCGCCGCGGCCAGCTGGGCGAGGCCGCCGTGCAGTTGCTGCGCTACGGCGTCAGTGCCGACGAGGCGCAGCGCTTCGGCCTGCCCTGCGGCGGCACGCTGGAACTGCACCTGGAGCGCCTGGGCCCGCACAGCGCGCTGCCGGCGCTCATCGCCCGGCTGGAGCAGGGCCAGGCCAGCCTGCGCCGGGTGGCCCGGCCCGACGGCGCCACGCAGATCAGCCTCCCGAGCCCGGACACCCCGCGCCTGCAGTGCGACGACGCCATGCTGCAGCAGGTCTTCGGCCCGCCCTGGCGGCTGCTGCTGATCGGTGCCGGCCCGATCGCCGCCGTCCTGGCCCCGCTGGCGCGCAGCCTGGATTTCGAGGTGACGGTTTGCGAGCCGCGCGAGGAAGCCCTGGCCGCCTTCGAACCCGGCGGTGCGCGCCTCAGCCGCGCCATGCCCGACGACGCCGTGCAGGCCTTCGCCCCCGACGCCGCCAGCGCCGTGGTGGCCCTCACCCACGACCCCAAGCTCGACGACCTGGCCCTGCTCGAAGCCCTGCGCAGCCCGGCCTATTACGTCGGCGCCATCGGCTCGCGCGCCAACCAGAGCAAACGGCGCGAGCGCCTGCGCGAACACTTCGGCCTCGAAGAGGAGCGGCTCGCGCGCCTGCACGGCCCGGTGGGCCTGCCCATAGCCGCCCACACCCCCGCCGAGATCGCCGTGGCGATCGCGGCCCATCTTGTCCAAGTCCGGAGACCCCAGTGATCCAGTTGCACTTCAGCCCCAGCAGCGCCGCCATGGCGCCCCATTTCCTGCTGCGCGAACTCGACCTGCCGCATGAGCTGGTGCGGGTGGACGTGGCCGGCGGCGAACACCGCCGCGAGCCCTACCTGAAGCTCAACCCGAACGGCCAGATCCCGGTGCTGGTGGACGGTGACCTGGTGCTGCACCAGACGGCGGCCATCCTGCTGCACCTGAGCGACCAGGCCGGCCGCCTGCTGCCCGCCGTGGGCAGCCGCGAGCGCGCGCTGGCCTACCAGTGGCTGATCTGGCTGACCAACACCCTGCAGCCCGCGCTGATCAACTACTTCTACCCCGAGCGCTGGGACGCCGAGCGCCCGGCCCAGATCAAGGCGCAGGCCGAGGCCAAGGTGCTGGAGATGCTGCAGCAGCTCGACGATCAACTCGCACGCCACGGTCAGCCCTGGCTGCTGGGGTCGGAGTTCACGGCGGTGGACTGCCTGGCCTTCACCCTGTGCCGCTGGACGCGCAATTTCGCCGGCAAGAAGGCGCGCGACTTCCCACATATCGGGCCGTATCTGCAGCGGGTCGTGGCGCGGCCGGCTTTGCAGAAGGTGTTTGAGGTGGAGGGCTTGGTGGCGCCGTTCTGCTGAGTCTTGAGATTTGAGTGAGAGCCCGTGGGGTCTTCAACCCCACACCCCGACCCGCATTTCTTTGCTGCGCCAAAGAAACGCGGGGCAAAGAAAGGCGCTGAATGCACGCAGCCGACCTAGGGTCGGCCGCGACTGCACGGCTGGTTCACATGGCTCCCACACCCCTTCTCTGCCTGCGAAAACCTGCCCGCTAAGCTGGCCGGAGTACCGGCCGTCTAGACCACCGCAAACCATCTCGGGCTCTCTGCGATGAACGGACCCCCAAGGAGCCTCTTGGCTTAGCTTGGTGCTGGTTGGGGATGTGGTCTTCGGAGCTCGGAGGCCATGGTCCTCGCTGCCCGGGACGACCGGTACTCCGGGCGCCTTCGTCGTCCTGACCGTCGGAGTCAGATGAGGGCTCGTGTCAGTGTGAGCCCAAGCACCGCCATCACAGTTCGCTCCTAGGGCGACTGTGTGGGTTGGCGCCGCTCGATGCCCCGCGTTTCTTTGGCGCAGCAAAGAAATGCGGGGAGGGGCTGAACCCGGAGCGAGCAGGGCCCACTGCGGGCCCTGCGACCCCGGGCGAAGGACAGTCCGCTTGCAAGCGGACTGGCTGGCACGCGGGTGAAGCCCCCGAGGGCTCTCACGCAGTCAATCAGCGCTTGATCAAGCGCTCAAGCGCGAGGACGCAGCTGCGTCAGCACCCCCACCCGCGCCAGCAACTCCCGGTCATTCCAAGGCTTCTTGAAGATGCCGTAGAGCCCCTTCACGTCGGCCACCCGGGCGCCCAGTTCCTCGTGGCCGGTGATGGCGACGATGGGCAGGTTCTCGGTGCGGATGTCGTTGCTGACATGCTGGATCAGCTCGAAGCCGTCCATCTCCGGCATTTCGAGGTCGGTGATCATCATTGCGAACCAGTGCTGGTTCAGCTGCTCCAGCGCCTCCTGGCCGTGGCGGGCCACGGTGACGGCAAAGCCGGCGCCGGCCAGCAGCTTGCTGAGCTTGGCGCGCACCACGGCGGAGTCGTCCACGATCAGCACCGGGGCCGGGCCGGCCTGGGCGGCGGGGCCGGGCAGGGCGTCGCTGGCGCGACGGCGCTGCACCGTGGGGGTGGCGGCAGGCTGCAGCGGGGTGCTGACCTCGTGCAGGGACGAGGCCGGTGCCTCGGCCGTGGTGCCGCCGTCCATCGGGCTCAGGAAGGGCGTGATCGCCGGGGCGGCGGGCTCGGCCGTGCGTACCGCCGGGGCTTCGGGCGTGGCGACGGCGATGCTGGCGGGCGCCTCGTTGCGCGGGGCCGGCGCGGCGCGCGGCGTGGGCGCGAAGCTCGGGGGCAGCGGATCGTTGCGGCTGTGCGACCAGTGCTCATCCTTCTGGTTGCGCATGGCGAGCAGCATCACCACGATGGCCAGCGGCACCAGGATCAAGAGGGGCAACAGGTACTCGCCCAGCATCGAGGGCAGGTCGAAGGACATCGGCAGCTCCAGCGTTCGGGGCGGATTCTCGATCAGCGCGCGGTATCGGCGGCGGGCGTGCGCGGACGACGCTTCTGCGGGCCGTCCTGCGCCCCCTCCTTCGGCAGCGGCAGGGGGCTGCCCTGGGCCTGGGCCAGCGGGGGCAGACCCAGGGCGCGGGCCAGGGTCGGGGCCAGGTCGGCCGGCTGCACGCGGGTCTTGACCTCGCCTTGGCCGAACCAGGCCGGGCCCCAGAGCAGGATGGGCACCTGCTGGTCATAGGTCCAGGAGCTGCCATGGCTGCTGCCGGTGGGGCGGCTGCTGTACATCCAGCCCTCCAGCGGCACCAGCGCCAGCTGGCCGGTGCGCGGCGGGTACCAGCTCAGGCGCAGCGCCTGCAGATGCGCTTGGTCGGCGCGCGGTGCGGCGCTGCTGGCCAGGTCGGCCTCGCCATAGCTGGTGGCAATGCCGTCCAGCTGCTGCAGGAAACCGGCGGCCGAGCGCGTCACCGCGGCCATGGCCACGCCCTTGGCGGCCAGGGCCGCTTCGTCGAACAGCACGGTGCCGGCGGAGAGCCCGCGCGCCAGCTTGGGCAGGCCGAACTCGGCGGCCAGGTGGTTGTTCAAGGCGGTGAGCGCCGGCCCCACGGGCAGGCGGCCGCCGGGCAGACCCTTGCTGCGGCGGTACTCGGGGGTGTCCAGGAAGCCGTGGTCGGCGCTCAGGGCCAGCGCGTAACGGCCGGCGCCCACCTCGCGGTCCAGCTCGCGGAAGAAGCCCTGCAGCAGGCGGTCCACCTGCAACAGGTGGTCGTGCGAGAGCCGCGACTCGGGGCCGAACACGTGGTTGATGTAGTCGTGGCTGGAGAGGCTGACGGTCAGCACATCGGGGATGTCGTCCTGGCCCAGGCCTTCGTTGCGCAGCGCGGCGAGCGCGAATTCGAGCGTGAGCTGGTCGCCGAAGGGCGAGGTCAGCACATCGGTGAAGAAGCGCTCGCCCGGGGCCTCCATGCCGGCGCCCAGGGTGGCGGGCAGGCGGTTGCCAAAGCCGGCCTGGCCCTGCCAGGGCTGGCCGTCGGGGCTGGAGCCGGCGTAGTCGGCCTCGGGGCGCAGCGGCCTCCATTCGGCATGCCAGAAGCGCTCGGCGTTGCGCTTGGCATTGAAGGCGTTCACCCAGGCCGGGTGCTGTGGCATGTAGTAGGTGGTGGAGGTGAAGCGCCCGGTCTCGCTGCGGTACATGTAAGCCACGCCCTTGTGGCCGGCGGGCAGGATGGCGCCGCGGTCCTTGCCCGAGACGCCGATGACCTTGGCGGCCGGCTCGTGCGTGCGCAGTGCGTCACCAAAGGTTTCCACCAGCAGGTTCTTCGGGCTGGTGCCGGCATCGGGGGCGGTGCGGCCCTCCAGGTAGCGGTGCGCGCGGTCCTCCGTGTTGTAGACCGGGGCGCCGGTGGCGCGGTCCAGCCATTCGTTGCCGACGATGCCGTGCCGCGCCGGGTGCGCGCCGGTGGCCAAGGTGGCGTGGCCCGCGGCGGTGACGGTGTGAGCGTGCGCGTAGAAGGCCTGGCTGTAGCTCACCCCATGGTCCAGGAAGCGGCGCAGGCCGTCCGGGCCGAACTGGGGCTTGAAGGCCTGCACCTGGCGCATCGGCAGGCCGTCGATCACCAGCAGCACGACCAGGCGCGGACGCTCGGCGGCGCTGGCGGCGGCTTGGGCAAACAGGGACAGGGCGGCAAGGGCCGTGGCGGCAATTCGGCGCATGGCGGCGGGGGGAGCGGGCGGAAGGCGCGATTGTGGCCGCGCCGCCTCCTCAAAAGTCGCAGCGCGGAGGCCTGTTCGCGGGGGGCAGCGTGTCCTGCTGGCTCAGGCCCTGGGCGCGCAGGGCCGCCACGGTGGCGGCCAGCTCGGCCGGGCTGCGCGTGGCGTCGGCCTCATGGATCACCCAATCCACCTCGAAGGCCTCGCCCTGTAGCGGCCCGCTGCTGCGCAGGCCGCCGGGCGAGACCCAGTGGCTGAGCGCCAGCGCCATGGGCTGGCGCGGAATGGTGCGGCCGGCGTGGCGGGCCAGCTCCTGCCCGTCCACGAACCAGCGGCTGCCTGCGGGCGTGTTCTGCACGGTGAGCTGCAGCCAGCGCCCGCCCAACTGCTCGGCGCGCTCGGCCATTGCGTTGTGCGCATCCCAGGGTTCCAGGCGCACGGTCTGCCAGGCAATCGCGTAAAGGCGCGTGCTGGCACTGCCCCAGCCCCCATTCGGCAGGTACTCCCAGTCCAGCTCGCTGAACAGCGGGTCGTAATCGAAGCGCAGCGGGCTGAGCTGGAACACCGCCTGCACCACCGGGTCGCCGCCCTCGCGGCGCGGGCTGAAGCGCACGCGCGCGCTGGTGCTGCCCCACAGGAACTGCAGCGGGCGGCAGAGCTGGCTCTGCACCGTGCCCGTGGGCGTGCCATCGGTGCGGGCGTGCAGGCGCAGCAGGCGGTTGCCGGGCTGTTCAGGGTCGTCCAGCAGCTCCAGCGCGGCCGGGTCCCAGCGCGCGCCGGGCACGCCGGGGTGGCCGGCCTGCGTGCGCAGCAGCCAGCCTTGCGCGGCCAGCTGCTCGCGGTTGGCCTGGCTGAAGTCGTCGAAGAACAGCGCGCCGGCGGCCAGGGCCAGGGGGGCGATCACGCCGCCACCGGCGTGGGCGCGGGCACGCGGCGGCGCACCCAGGCCCAGAGCAGCAGCACGGGCAGGCCGGCCAGCAGGGTCCAGGCGAAGAAGGCCTGGTAGCCCAGCGCCTGCTCGATGTCGCCGCTGAGGGTCTTGCTGAAGATGAAGCCCAGCTGCATCACGCCGCTGCCCAGCGCGTAGTGGGCGGTGGTGAAGCGGCCCGGGGCCACCACCTGCATGATGTAAAGAATCATGCCGACGAAGCCGAAGCCGTAGCCGGCCATCTCCACCGTGATGGCGGCGCTGATGGTGAACAGATCGGTGGGCAGCGCGCGCGCCAGGCCGAAGAAGACGGCGTTGGGCACCATCATGGCCAGGATCAGTGCCGGCATGGCGCGCTTCAGGCCCAGCGCGGCGGTGAAGGTGCCGCCCAGGATGGAGCCGACCAGAAAGGCCGCCGTGCCGGCCGTGCCGTAGATGCCGCCGACCTGCTCGGTCGTCAGCCCCAGCCCGCCCTGGGCGCGGGCCTCGATGAGAAACAGCGGGCCGATGGTCTGCACCTGCCCTTCCGCAAAGCGGAACAGGATGATGAAGAGGAAGGCGATGCCGATGCCGGGCTTCTTCAGGAAGTCCGCCACCACCTCGACGAAGTTGGCCCACAGCTCGGCGCGCGCTGGCGGCGTACCGACGGCGGGCGGCAGCACCTTGGCGTTCCAGGCCGCCAGCCCGGCCAGCAGCGCGGCCAGGCCCACGAAGATGATCGACCAGGCGTTCATCACGCCGTGGCGGCGCTCCAGCCAGCCGGCCAGCACCAGCAGGCCGCCCAGGGTCAGGAATTTGCTGGCGTTGAAGAAGGCACCCTGCCAGCCCGCATAGGCGGCCTGCTGCTTGGCGTCCAGCTCGGCCATGTAGAGGCCGTCGCAGGCGATGTCGTGCGTGGCGCTGGCGTAGGCCAGCACGAAGAACACGGCGATGCTGAGCGCGAACCAGGCCGGCGCCTGCAGCGCCAGCGCCAGCAGGGCCAGGCCCACGGCGCCGGTGAACTGCGCGATGACGACCACGCGCTTCTTGCTCGCCACCAGCTCGATCAGCGGGCTCCACAGGGGCTTGAGCGCCCAGGCCAGGCCGAGCAGGCCCGTCCAGCGCGCAATGGTGGCGTTGTCCACGCCCATGTTCTTGAACATCAGGCCGGCGATCAGCATGACGACGAAGAACTGCAGGCCCTGCACAAAGTACAGGCTGGGCACCCAGCGGATCGGGCTGGCTTTCACATCACGCTCCCAAAGCTGCGACGGGCGCCTTGCCCTGTGCCGCCAGCTCGCCCGCCAGCCAGCGCCGCAGCGCCGCCAGCATGGGCCGCTGGTAGCCCCAGCTCAAGAGCGTGGGCACGGGCAGGTCCAGGGCCTGGAAGGGATTCCAGAGGGCGATGTGCAGGTCGATGGGCCAATTCGCCGCCTCGGCATAGCGGCCGCGGCGGTTGCTCACCAGCACGTTGACGCGGCCGTCGCGCGGGATGTCGGCGGCGCGCAGCTGGCCGAGGTCGGGCACATGCAGCCACTCGATGTCGGTGCCGGCCGGCCACAGCGTCGCCACCTCCTCGGCGCTCAGGCCGGCCTCGCTCACGCCATCGCTGACCACGGCCTTCTGCGTGATGACGCGCAAGGCCCCGCGCGGCGGCTGGGCGCCGCGCAGGGCGGTCAGCGCGGCGGCGCAGGTGGCGTGCATCAGGGCCTCGTCGGCCCCGCGTTGTTCGTCCGGGTAGTCGCGCAGCGTGGCCGGGTAGCGCGCGGCCAGCGCGTCCACGCGGGCCACGGCCTGCTGGGCGGCGGGCACGGCGATGCGGCCGTCCTGCAGCGCGTCGGCCACCGCTTCCAGCGTGGCCACCTGCTCGTCCACCGTGCCTTGGGCCAGCACCAGGTCGGCACCGGCCTGCAGGGCCAGCACGGCGGCCTTGGCATGGCCCCAGCGGTCGGCGATGGCGCGCATCATCAAGGCGTCGGTGATGACCACACCTGCGAAGCCGATGCGTTGGCGCAGCAGCTCGGTAAGAAAGAAGCGCGAGAGCGTGGCGGGCAACTCGGCATCCAGCTGCGGATAGACGATGTGGGCCGTCATCAGCGCCGGCGCCTGATCCTTCAGTGCGCGGAAAGGGCGCAGCTCCAGCGCCTCCAGCTCGGCCAGGCTCTTGTCCACCTGGGGCAGCGCGTGGTGCGAGTCCTCGTGCGTGTCGCCATGGCCGGGGAAATGCTTGACGCAGCAGGCCACGCCCTCGCGCAGGCTGCCGGCCATCCAGGCGCTGGCCAGGCGCGCCACCTCGTCGGGATTCTCGGAAAAGCTGCGCTCGCCGATGACCGGGTTCGCCGGGTTGTTGTTGACGTCCAGCACCGGCGCGAAGTTCCAGTTCACGCCCAGGTGGGCGAGGCCGCGCGCCACCGCTGCACCGATGGCCTCGGCGCGCTCGCTGCTGCCAATCGCACCCAAGGCCATCGCCGACGGCGCGACCGGAATGAAGGTGGCACGCGACACCGCGCCGCCCTCCTGGTCGATGGCGATCAGCGCCTTCGCGCCCAGGCGCTGCTGCAGCGCCGCGCACAGCGCGCGCGTGCCCTCCACGCCGCTGAGGTTGCGGCGGAACAGGCAGACCGCGCGCAGCGGGTAGCGCGCCAGCAGGCCTTCGGTGGCGGCATCCAGCGCGGTGCCGGGCACGTCGATCATCACCAGCTGCGCGGCCAGGCGCAGGGCGTCTTCGCGGGTCAGCGGGCTCATTGGGTTTTGGTGACCTTGGAGAGGTGACGGGGGCGGTCGGGGTCGAAGCCGCGCGCACGCGCCAGCTGCTCCACCATCGGGTAGAAGCTCTGCACCGCGGCAATCGGGTCCAGGTGCTCGTGGCCGGTGGTCACCAGCGGCAGGTCCGCGCCCGGCGTGCCGGCCGGGGCGGCCAGCAGCACGGTGGCGCCGCGCTCGCGCAATCGGCCGGCCAGCTCCACCAGCTGCGCCTGGGCCGGGCCGCGCGGCGCGAACACCAGGGCCGCGAAGCCGCTGCCCACCAGGGCCATGGGGCCATGCTGCACCTCGGCGCCCGAGAAAGCCTCGGCCGAGACCGAGCAGGTCTCCTTGAACTTCAGCGCCGCCTCCTCGGCAATCGCCAACGCCGGGCCGCGGCCGATGACGAACAGGCGGTCCACGCTGCGCAGCGGCTCGATGGCGGCGCTCCAGTCCAGCGCGGCGGCTTCGCGCAGGCGTGCCGGCAGGTCCTGCAGGGCCTGCTTGAGCACGGCGTCGTCCTGCCAGTGCGCCACCAGGCGGGCGCCGGCCACCAGCTGGGCGATGTAGCTCTTGGTGGCGGCCACGCTCTTTTCCGGGCCGGCGCGCAGCGGCAGCACGAACTCGGCGGCGCGGGCCAGCGGCGATTCGGCGTCGTTCACGAAGGCGGCCGTGCGGGCGCCACCGGCGCGCAGGTACTCGATCGGCGCAATCAGGTCCGGGCTCTGGCCCGACTGGCTGAACGACAGGCCGGCCACGCCCTTGCATTGCAGCGGGCTGTTGTAGAGCGTGACCAGCGACATCGGCAGCGAGGACACCAGCACGCCCAGACGCGCCATCACCAGGTAGGCGAGGTAATGCGCGGCGTGGTCCGAGCTGCCGCGGGCGATGGTGGCCAGCGCGGCGGGCGGCAGTTCGCGCAGGCTCGCACCCAGGGCGGCGTAGACCTCGGCGTCATGCGCCAGCAGCTCGGCCACGCGCTCGGGGGCGCTGCGGCATTCCTGCGCCATCAGCGTGGGGGTGTTGTGTTCAGCCGGCATCGCGCTCAATCCGTTCTCCTTCGACATAAGTGGCCTGCAGCTGCAGGTCGGCGTCCAGTTCCACCAGGTCGGCCCAGTGGCCGATCTGCAGCGCGCCGCGGTCCGTCAGGCCCAGGTAGCGCGCCGCCTGCGAGCTGCAGCGGCTGCTCGCCTCGCTCAGGCTCAGGCCCAGGGTCTCGACGAGGTTGCGCAGCGCCTGGTCCATCGTCAGCGTGCTGCCGGCCAGGGTGCCGTCGGGCAGGCGCACGCCGCCCAGGCACTTGGTGACGAGGTGGCGGCCCAGGCGGTACTCGCCATCGGGCATGCCGGCCGCGGCGGTGGAATCGGTGACGCAGAACAGACCGGGAATCGCGCGCAGCGCGGCGCGGATGGCGCCGGGGTGCACATGGATCAGATCCGGAATGAGCTCGGCATGCTGGGCATGCGCCAGCGCCGCGCCCACCATGCCGGGCTCGCGGTGGTGCAGGCCCGTCATGGCGTTGAACAGATGCGTGAAGCCCTGCGCGCCGGCCTGCAGCGCGGCCACGCCGTCTTCGTAGCGGCCGTTGCTGTGGCCGATCTGCACGCGCATGCCGGCCTCGACCAGCTGCGGGATCAGCTCCAGATGACCGGGCAGCTCGGGTGCCAGCGTGATGAGGCGGATGGGTGCGAGCGCATGCAGGGCCTGCAGCTCGGCCAGGGCCAGGGGTTTTGCGTAATCGGGCTGCGCGCCCAGGCGGCCGGGGCTGATGTAGGGCCCTTCCAGGTGCACGCCCAGCACGCGCGCCTCGCCCGCGCCGCGCTGCGTGCAGGCCGGGGCCAGCGCGGCCAGCGCGCTGCGGATCTCCTCCAGCGGCGCCGTCATCGTGGTGGCCAGCAGGGCGGTGGTGCCGTGGCGCACATGGGTGCGCGCCAGCTGACGCACGGCCGCGCCGCCTTCCATCGTGTCCGCGCCGCCGCCACCGTGCACATGGGTGTCGATGAAGCCGGGCAGGAAGAGCGGCAGGCCGGATTCGCGTGCCTGCACCTCCGTCTGCGCCTGGCCGTCGAGCACGGCGATGCGGCCGTCCGCGCCGATGGCGAGCTGGCCGTGCACGAAGCCGGCCGGCGTCAGGAACTGACCCTGCAGATTGGTCATGCCGGGTCGCGCCGCATCTCAGCGACGAAGTCGTAGTAATCGCTGCGGCAATACGAGTGCGTCAGCTCCACCGCCTTTCCCGAGGCCACATAGCCCACGCGGGTGATGAAGAGCACGGCCGCACCGGGCGGCACTTCCAGCAGGCCGGCCAACTTGGCGTCGGCATTGATGGCGCGGATGTGCTGCAGCGCGCGCACCGGCGCCTGGCCGGTGTGCGAAAGGTGGGTGTAGAGCGAGGCGCTGACAGCCTCCGGCTCGGGCAGCACCGACTCGGGCAGCACGCTGACCTCGAAGGCCATCACCACGCCATCGGCCAGGCGCTGGCGCTCCAGGCGCGCCACGCGCTCGCCGCTCTTCAGTTCCAGCGCAATCTGCTCGTCCGGCCCGGCGGCCACGAAGCCGCGGCTGAGCCAGCGCGATTGCGGCACGAAGCCGCGCTGGTGCAGCTCTTCCGAAAAGCTGGACAGGCGCGTGAGCGGCTGCTCCAGGCGCGGCGCGATGTAGTTGCCCGAACCGCGCTTGCGTACGATCAGGCCCTGCTCCACCAGGCGCTCGATGGCCTTGCGCGCGGTGACGCGCGAGAGGTTCAGTTCCTCGGCCAGCACGCGCTCGCTCGGCAGCGCCTCGTTGGCCTGGTAGCGGCCTTCATTGATGGCCTTGGCCAGCGCCACCGCCAGCTGCAGGTAGAGCGGCGAGGAGGACTGTTCGTCGGCTTGGAATTCCAGCACCTGCTTGGGCATGGGTGGGTCCTTCAGTTGAATGCGGTTTGCAGCAGGCGCAGTGCGCCGTCCATGGCGTCGCCCTGCGCGGCCACCAGGCGTTCGCGCAGCGGCGCGCTGAAGCGCGGCGCCAGGCGCTGGGCCACGCTGCCGCTCAGCACCAGGGGCAATTCACCGGCGGGGTCCACCGCGTGCACCATGTCTTCCAGCTGCTGCACGGCGGCGCTCAAGAGCTGCTGCGCCTTGGCGTCGGAGTCGGCGTGTTCAAACACCAGCGGGGCCAGGCTGGCGAAGCGCGCCTGGCCGGCCTGCGCCTGCCAGGCCAGCAGGTCTTCGGCGCTGGGGCCCAGCAGGGCCCAGACGGCGCGCGCCAGCGTACCGGTGGCGTCGCGGCCATCCAGCGCGCGCTGGGCGTGGCGCAGCGCGGCCTTGCCCAGCCAGGCACCGCTGCCCTCGTCGCCATTCAGCCAGCCCCAGCCACCGGCCTGGCGGCGGCTGCCGCCGGCGCCGTGTGCCAGGGCGATCGAGCCGGTGCCGGCGATCAAGAGAGCGCCCGGGCGGCCGCCATGGGCGCCGAGCACGCCGGTCACGGCATCGCCCTCCAGTGCCACGCGTGCAAAACCCGGGTTGCCGGCCACGAAGGCGGCGGCGAGGGCGGGGTTGTTGGCGCCGGACAGGCCCAGGCCCAGCGCACAGTCGGCGGGCTTGATCGTGCCGAGTCCGGCGGCCTGGGCGGCGGCCTGCACCGCCTGCTGGATATGTTCCCAGGCCTGCTCCAGCCCCTGGCCCAGCGCCGAGGGGCCGGCCTGGCCCTCGCCCAGCGCATGGGCGCCGGCATCGAACAGGCGCGCCCGGGTGTGGGTGCCGCCACCGTCCACGCCGATCCAGAAGCGGACCGGCGCAGCGGCCGAACCGGCCAGGAAAGGGGAGGAAGGGGGCGTGGAGGGCTGCATTTCGGATACCACTCTAATACCAACCAAAAGCATGGTCAATTGGTACTTAAGTGGAATCTTGAAACGCGCCTAGACTGCAGCTTGGCGCTGGAGCGGTCCGATTCTGGCTTGCATCGCTATCCTGCGCTCCGGTTCCGCCCATCACTTTTTGTCTGCGTCCGCCTTGCTGCCCGAACTCAGCCCCTCTTCCGAGCTTGCGACCGCCCTGCGTGGGCGCCTTTCCAAGGTGGCACAGCGCCACCCGGACAGCGCCCTGCGCCGCCTGCAGGCGCTGGAGGAGCGCCTGCGCGGCCGCGGCGAGCAGGCGGCGGCGCTGGACGCGCTGTATCTGCGCTTCTACCTGCTGGAGCACCGCGGCCGTGCGCTGGAACTGGCCGAGGCCCTGCAGGCCGGCGCCCGCGAGGCCCAGGCCCTGGGCCTGCGCCACCAGGCCGCCCGCCTGGCCGAGGCGCTGGGCCGCGTGGCCTACCAGCAGGGCCATTACCTGCAGGCCACCGAGCAGTGGTCGCAGGCGCTCGACCAGGCCGAGGCCGTCAAGGACCTGCGCGCGGCCGTGGCGGCGCGCATCGGCCTGGGCCAGATCCACTACGCCATGGGCGCCTGGAGCAGCGGCCTGCGCTTCCACCGCGACGCCGCCCAGCAGCTCAAGCCCCTGAACGACAGCTACCTGGCCGCCAAGGTGGCGCTGAACCTCGGTGTGGGCCATCTGGAGCTGGGCCAGCTGGAAGACGCCGAGCGCCAGTTCAGCCACGGCCTGGCCGCCGCGCGCCGCGGCGAGCACCGCGAGTTCGAGGCCGAGGCCCATTGGTACCTGGCCCGTGCCGCCCTGGCGCGCGGCGAACTGGCCTGGGCCACGGCCGACTGCCGCCTGGCCCTGCGCATCGCCGGCCAGCTGCAGCACCATTGGCTGGAAGCCGCCGCCAGCCGCACCTGGACGGAGATCGCCCTGGCCCGCGGCGACGAGGCCGCGGCCATCCGCAGCAGCGAGCACGGGCTGGAACTGGCCGAGCGCATCCAGAGCAAGCCGCAGCAGCGCCAGGCCCATCTGCAGCTGGCGCGCCTGCTGGAGAAGCAGGGCGACCTGGCCGGCGCGCTGCGGCATTTGTGGCGGCATGTGGAGCTCTCGGCCGAACTGGAGCGGCAAGCGCCGAATGCCGGCCTGCTGGCGGCGGCGGAGCCGGCGCCGAGTACGCCGAGTAGTCGGTAGTCTGGGCATCGCAGGTCTGGCTTACTCCGCAAGACCCCGCCGGGATTTCGACCCTGCAGGCCGCACTCGCGCTTGCAAGCGCGAGTCCTTCGCAAGCCGTCGCAAGGCCCATCTGGACCTCGCTCGGTGCCTGCTCAGCCCGGCAGGCGAGTTCCTTTTGGCTTGACCCAAAAGGAACCAAAAGGTCAAGCCCCGATGCGCAGCCCCAGCCTGCGGCTGGGGTCCCCTGCGATGCTCGCTTGGCTGGGCCGGCCCAAAACTCACTGCGTTCGCTTCGCTCACTCCGTTCAGACAGTTGGGCCGAGTCAGTCTTGAACGCGTGCTTTGCACGCTGCCCAGCCAAGCTGCGCTTCTCGGCAGCGCATAGGGGCAGCAGCCCGAACAGCCAACAGCCAGGAAACGGCGCGCTGGTTGAAGTGCGGGCTGTTCGGTATTTGGCTGTTGGCTGTTTGGGGCCTCCCCTATGCCAAGCCGAGGAGCACAGAAGAGCGGGCCCGCGCGCGTGAGCGCGCCTCGTGCTCTGACTTGGCCCAACTGTCTGAACGGAGCGAACGCAGTGAGCGAAGTGAGTTTTGGGCCTGGGCCCGCTCTTCGCGCACCGCAGGGCACCCCCGGCGCAGCCGGGGGCGCAGGCATCGGGGTCGCCTTTCTTGGCCTACCTTCTTTGGCGAAGCAAAGAAGGTAGGTCGGGTGCCGGGCCGAGACCCGGCGGGGTCTTTCGAAGCGCCTGCACCAGGGCCTAGGAAGCGGTCGGAAACTGAAACGTGGCAGCCACTCCTCACCAGAGGACGGGCCCGCCCTTCTCGCGGGCAGATCCGGGCAGGGCGCCGAGCCGATAGGCGAGTAGCACGCCCATCCCAACGCCCCCTGGCAAGCCGAGAAACCAAAGGGTCGCCCCCGTGCGCTCCCAACCCAGCCAGGCGATCAGGCCGCCGAGGGCCACACTGCCGCACAGCAATGCCATTCGAAGGGCGCGGCTGGGCCAGCGCGGTGCGAGCGACATCGGATCTTCAGGCCCTGGGGGCTCGGAGCTTGGCAGCTGCGAAGGTGGGAAGAAGCGCATGGCGCGTGGGCGCTCAGCCGACTGCGCGGCGAAGTTCAGACCGCACCAAGGCTAATCCGGCGCGCAGAATCTTGCGAACTCTTTTGCGCTCCCAAGCTGACAAGGACGGCTCGTAGTGGTGCCCCGCAGGCGTGACGGCCGGTAGGTTGTTGGCAACGAAAGTCATCAAGTACTCGCGGTCGGCCAAGGCGTTCAGGCGGCCAAAGCGTGTCGCGCGGTCCGGCAGGCTTGCAGCCACGTCCGCGAACAGATTCCATGCCTGCAAAGCCTTGATGCAATCCAGGCGGCGGTTGCGACGGGAATGAAGCGAGCGGGCGATAGAGCTGAGATCGTGCAGCACGGCATCGCCGTCTTCAATCGCCAAGCCGAGTTGACTCGCCTTGGACCGAAGGGTGGCCTCGCTAGCAAAGCGCATCAGCGTCCCAGTGGCTTCGAGCAGCACGCCATCCGTCACGTCGGAGTACCAGATCAGAAATTGCCGTCGCGAGTCCAGGTAGATCGGTAGTGGGTAATAGAGGCGGCTCATGGGCGAGGGATGGAGCGGCAGACGCTTGAGGCAAGATAAGTCGCCGCGTACAGAAGGGCCGCTTGATGGCGTCGGTCGGGCGGAGGTGGCGGCTTGCTGCCTCGCCCCAGCCGCCCCATGCGAGACATGGGCCGTCCTTCGGCAGGCGTCGTGGGCCCCTCAGGAGCCCACTCGGTCCTGCCTCAGCCCATCGCCTCGATCGCCGCTGCAATCTTCTGCAACCTCGGCTTCACCGCCGCCGCGTTCCGCACCGCCTCCCGCACGATCTCCTTCGCGCGGTCCTCGCGCATCGCCACGCGGCTGACCTTGTTGATCATCGGCACCACATGGTGCACGGCCAGCAGGCGGATCTGGTCTTCGCTGAGGGCAGGCTTCTTGGCCAGCACATGGTCGATGGTCTTGATCAGCACCTCGTTGATCAGGTCCTTGACGGTCTTCAGCAGGCTGGTGAGCGCGTCCTCGCCCACCTTGCCGAGGAACACGCCGATCAGGCCTTTGACGGCCTTGGGCGCAGGGATGGCGCCGGCGGCCATCTCCTTGGCCTTGCCAGTCAGGTCCGATTCGATGCGGCCCAGGAACAGGCCGACGTAGACCTGCTCGTGGAAGGTCGGCATCAGGCGGCGCAGCTCCATGTCGTTGCCGACAAAGGCCTCCAGCGCGTCGCAGTACAGGCTGTAGTTGCGCTTGATCTTGCCGCCCGCCACCACCAGGTTCATGCCGGTGATGGCCATGGCGGTGGGGCCGCCGGCCACGGCCATGCAGCCCAGATAGATGTCGAGGAAGTCCGACAGCACCGACTTGGTGGCCGCCAGCTTGACGTTCAGGATGCGCGAGGTGCCGCTGAAGCCGCCCACGTCGGCGCCGAAGTAGAAGGCGCTCTGCTTGAAGAGGCGCCCTTCCTTCCAGCGCTCGCTGGGCAGGGCCTCGACCTGGATGAAATAGGCCTCGCCACCACCCACGGTGGCCAGGAAGCGGCGGCCGTCGCAAGCCGGGTAGATCGAGCCGGCCTCGGCCAGGCCGTGCGGGCGCAGCTGCACGCTGCCGGTGTTGGGGATGCCCCAGATGACGGCGGGATCGACTTCCTGCGGGGTCTGCAACATGCGGGCCTCCGGTTGCGGCGAGGCGCGCAGTCTCGCCATGCACAGGCTTGCGCGCGCCTGCCCGTTCAGGGGGCGGGCGCGTGGATGCGGGGGGCGTTGACAAGGGCTTACCGGCTGCGCCGCCGCAGCAGCTAAAAGCCTCGTCCTACCATCGCGCCCCATGAGCGCCACCTACCTCTTTCCGCCCCCACCCCCGCCCAGCGTGGCCGTGCAGGGCCGCACCGAACGCTTCCCCGTGCACCGCATCTACTGCGTGGGCCGCAATTACGCCGAGCACGCGCGCGAGATGGGCCACGACCCGGACCGCGAGCCGCCCTTCTTCTTCAGCAAGCCGGCTGATGCCGTCTTTGAGCCAGCCGCGCAGGGCGCCTTGCCCTGGCCGCTGGCCACGCAGGATTTGCACCACGAGGTGGAGTGGGTGATCGCCCTGGGTGCGCCGCTCAAGCAGGCCACGCCCGCGCAGGCGGCGGCCGCGATCTGGGGCCATGGCGTGGGCATCGACCTGACCAAGCGCGACCTGCAGGCCGTGGCCAAGGCCGGCGGCAAGCCCTGGGACGTGGCCAAGGGCTTCGACCATGCGGCGGTCATCGGCGCGCTGCTGCCGCTGCAAGGCGAACTGCCCACACGCGGCGCCATCACGCTGAGCGTCAACGGCCAGTCGCGCCAGCAGGGCGATCTGGCCCAGCTGATCTGGTCCGTGCCCGAGCTGCTGGCGCGCCTGAGCGAGTTCTATGCGCTGCAGCCGGGCGATCTGGTCTACACCGGCACGCCCGCCGGCGTGGCCGCGCTGAAGCCGGGCGATGTGGTGGACTGCGCGATCGACGGCCTGCCGTCGCTGCGCCTGGAGCTGGCCCATGTTTGACCACAACGAGACCCTGGGCGAGGCGCGCGCCCGCAACATCCGCGACGCCCTGTTCGAAGACATCGGCGTGGCCGACTGGACCGCGCGGCTCACGCCCGCCAACCAGCGCGTGCGCGCCCAGGTGCGCTGCCGCGAGGCCGCGGTGTGCTGCGGCCAGCCCTGGTTCGAGGGCGTGTTCAAGACCCTGGACCCGAGCTGCCAGCTGACCTGGCATGTGGCCGAAGGGGCCGCCATGCAGCCCGATCAGGTGATCCTCGACATCGAGGCCGATGGCCGCGCCCTGCTCAGCGCCGAGCGCCCGGCGCTGAACTTCCTGCAGACGCTCTCGGCCGTGGCCACGCGCACGCGCCTGCATGTGCAGGCGATCGAAGGCGCCAGCCCCAACCCCAGGGGCTGTGTGGTGCTGGACACGCGCAAGACCCTGCCGGGCCTGCGGCTGGCGCAGAAGTACGCGGTGCGCGTGGGCGGCGGCGCGAACCAGCGCCTGGCCCTGTACGACGGCATCCTGATCAAGGAGAACCACATCGCCGCGGCCGGCGGCGTGGCCGCTGCGCTGCGTGCCGCGCAGGCGCTGAACAGCGGCGTGGGCATCCAGATCGAGGTGGAGAACCTGGACCAGTTGCACGAGGCGCTGGAGGCCGGCGCCACCAGCGTGCTGCTGGACAACTTCACGCTCGAAGGCATGCGCGAGGCGGTGGCGCTGACGCAGGGCCGCGCGCTGCTGGAGGCCAGCGGCGGCGTCACCCTGGAGCAGCTGCGCGGCATTGCCGAAACCGGCGTGGACCGCATCAGCCTCGGCACCCTGACCAAGGACCTGAAGGCGACCGACTACTCGATGCGGGTGCTCGGCCCGCTCTGAGCCAGGGCCTGGCGTCGTATGAACAGGCCCTACAGACTGAGCAGCGCCTTGAGCTCGGCCGCGTTGCGGCGCGAGAGCTCGATGCGCTGGCCGTCGTCCAGGCTCAGCAGATAGCCCTCGCCCAGGGCCTCGCGGATCTCGCGCACGGCCTTCAGGTTCACCAGCATCTGGCGGTTGGCGCGGAAGAACTGGCCGCGCGGCAGGCGCTCCTCCACGGCGTTGAGCGAGCGCTTCACGTAGGCCTGCTGGCTGCCCCAGTGCACGCGCACATAGTTCTTGCAGCTCTCGATGCAGCGGATCTCCGCCAGGCTCACCAGGTGGCAGCGCTCGCCGTCCTTGATGAAGATTCGGCTGTCGCGTTCCAGCGGCGGGCGCACAGCGGCCCCGCCCGGCTCACCCAGGCGTGCCACGGCCTGGGCCAGGCGCTCGGGGGCGATGGGCTTGAGCAGGTAGTCGACGGTGCGGTGGTCGAAGGAGCGGATGGCGTGCTCGGCGTAGGCGGTGGTGAAGATCACGCGCGGCGCCTCGTCCAGCTGCGCCAGCAGCTCGAAGCCGCTGCCGCCGGGCAGCTGGATGTCCAGGAACAGCAGCTCGGGCTGCAGGGTGCGCGTCAGCGCCAGCGCCTGCTCCAGGTCGGCCGCCTGGCCCACCAGCTCCAGCTCGGGGAAGGCGCCGAGCATGCGCACCAGGCCCTCGCGGGCCAGGCGCGAGTCCTCGACGATCAGGGTGCGGATGCGGGGGCTTGTCATGCGGTCTCCAGGGGCAGCTGCACGCACACCTCGAAGCTGCCCGTGCCGGCCTGCACCTCCAGCTGGGCGCGGGGGCCGTAGAGCAGCAGCAGGCGCTGGCGCAGATTGTTCAGCCCCAGGCCCAGGCCGGGCGCGCCACCGGGCTGCGGGCCCTGCGGGGCCGGGCAGTCGTTGCGCACGCGGATCTGCAGCGGGCCGCCCTCGGCATGCAGGGCGATGAGCAATCGGCCGCCGCCGGGCAGGCGCTCCAGGCCGTGCTTGATGGCGTTCTCCACCAGCAGCTGCAGCAGCATCGGCGGCACGGCGGCCTGCTCCAGGCCGGGGGCGAGCTGCCAGTCCACGCGCAGGCGCTCTTCCAGCTGCACGCGCATCAGGGCCAGGTAGTCGCGCACGGCCTCCAGCTCCTCGGCCAGCGGCAGGGTGTCGCGCCGGCTGCCCTGCAACGAGTGGCGCAGCAGGCGGCTGAGCGCCAGCACCAGGGCGTCGGCGCGCGGCGGGTCCTCGTGCACCACGAAGCGCAGGTTGTTCAGCGCGTTGAAGAGGAAGTGCGGATTGAGCTGGCTGGCCAGCTGGGCCAGCTGCGCCTCGCGCAGGCTGTGGCTCAGGCGCAGGCCCACCAGTTCGGCGGCGCGGGCGCGGCGCTGGGTGTCGATGCCGATGTACACGAAGGCCCAGGCGCACAGGAAGAGCTGGGCCTGCAGGCCGCCGCTGACGACCCAGCGCAGCAGCAGCGGCCCCGGCGCGGTGCCGGGCGGCAGTTCGCGCAGCGTCAGCGGCAGCACCAGGGCCTGCACGGCCGCGGCCACGGCCAGGCCGGCCAGGCTGCAGGCCAGCAGCGTCCAGGCCACCAGGCGGCCGATGGGCAGGGCGCCGGCATCGCGGCGCAGGTAGAGCCAGCGCAGCAGCAGCAGGGCGGCGGTGAAGGGCAGGGGCCAGACCGTGGTGGCGGCCAGCAGGCTGGTGCTGATGGGGCCCCAGGCGCGGCCGCTGAGCAGGGTGAGCCCCACCACCGCGGCGCAGGCCCCGAGGTGGTAGAGCCAGAGCCCGCGCTCGCGCGGCCAGAAGGTGGGGGAGGCGCTCATCACCACAGACGGATGCGTTCGGATGCCGGCTTGTACATGCGATCGCCGGCGCGGGTGCCGAAGGCCTCGTGGAAGGCGTCCAGGTTCTGCGCGGCGCCGTTGGCGCGGAAGGCGTGCGGCGCATGGGTCTCCTCGGCCAGCTGGCGCTGCAGCGCCTCGGGGCGGAACTTGGCGCGCCAGCTGCGCGCGTAGCTCAGGAAGAAGCGCTGCGCGGCGGCCGGCTCGGCGTTGCCCGGCGCGGCGCGCCGGAAGGCCGTGAAGGCGGCCTGCAGGCCGCTGAGGTCGGCGGCGTTCTCGGCCAGGGTCTGGCGGCCGTTCAGGCGCTGGCCGGGCAGGGGCTCGAAGGCCTCGGCCTGCGCCACCAGCTGGGCGCAGCGGGCCTCGTAGGCGGCGCGGTCGGCCTCGGTCCACCAGGGGCGCAGGCGGCCGGTGGCGTCGAACTGCGCACCCAGCGGGTCGAAGGCGTGGCCGATCTCGTGCGCGATCAGCGCGCCCAGCGCGCCGTAGTGCTCGGCGTCGTCGCCCTCGGGCTCGAACCAGGGCGCCTGCAGGTGCGCGGCGGGCAGGTTGATCTCGTTTTGCATCGGGTCGTAGAAGGCATTGGCCTCCAGCGGGGACATCGCCCAGGCCGCGCGGTCCACCGGCTGGCCGTTGGCGCGCGCATGGCGCTCCCAGTCGAAGCGCTGGGCGCGCTGGCGGTTGCCCAGGGCGTCGCCGGCGCGCACCTGCAGCGCGGTGGTGTCGCGCCACTGCGCCGGGTGGCCCACCTTCGCGCGCAGGCCTTCCAGTTTGGCCAGGGCCTCGCGCCGGGCCGCGGGCGAGAGCCAGTCATTGGCCTGCAGCAGCTCGCGGTAGGCGGCCACGATCTGCCCCACCATGGCCTGCACCTGCTCGCGCTGCGCGGGCGGGAAGTGCTGCTGCACGTACAGGCGCGCCAGGGGCTCGGGCAGGGCCTTGCGCAGCGCCGCCAGCGCCTGCTGGGCCCGTGGCTGCGGCTGCTGCGCCCCGCCCAGGGCCTGGCCATGGAAGGCGAAGTGCGCGGCGCGGAAGGCGGCCGGCAGCACCGGGGCGGCTTCGTCCAGGCTGCGCAGGCTGAGGTAGTCGCGCCAGTCCTGCAGCGGCAGCTCGGCGTGCAGCCGGGCGATGGCCACGGCGGCGGGACGCTGGGTCACCATCAGGGCCTGGTCGGGCGGCAGGCCGGCGGCGGCGGCAAAGGCCGGCCAGTCAAAGCCCGGTGCGGCAGCCTGCAGCTCGGCCGGGGTCAGGGGGTTGAGCATGCGGGCGGGGTCGCGCGCCTGCTCGGCCGGTACGTGGGCGGCGGCCAGGCGGGTTTCCAGCGCCAGCACGCGGTCGGCACGCTGGGCCGGCTCGCGCATGCCGGCCAGGCGGGCCAGCTCGGTCAGGTAGCGGCGGTAGGCGGCGCGTTCGGGGGCGAAGCGTTGTTCGTCCAGGTAATGCGCCCGGTCGGGCAGGCCCAGGCCGCCCTGCCAGGCCATCACGCGCTGGGTGTCGGGGTCGCGGAAATCGGCAAAGCCGCCCCAGAGCCAGATCGGCGTCTGCAGCCGGCCCTGCGCGCGGCCCTGCCAGGCGGCCAGCTCGCGGACGTTGCGCAGGCCGGCGATCTCACGCAGCAGCGGGCGCAGCGGCGCCAGGCCGGCGCGCTCGATGGCGGCGGTGTCCAGCAGGGCGGCGTGGAAGTCGCGCAGCTGCTGCTCGGGGCTGCCGGGCTGCACCTGGCGGGCCGGCCGGCGCTGCAGGTCGTCCAGCAGGGCCTGCAGGCGGGCGTCCACGGCGGCGGGCAGGTCGGCGCCGAACACCGCGCTGCGCTCGGGCGGGATCTCGGTGCGGGCCAGCCAATCGCCGTTGGCGGCCAGGAAGAGGTCGTCCTGCGGGCGCACGGGTTCGGCGGCGTGCGCCCCCAGGTGCAGGGCGAGCAGGGCGGTCAGGAGCAGGAGGCGGGGCATGGCGTGTTCGGCTTTCGGGTGAGAGTGGCGCCATTCTTCGAAGCCGGCGCCCCGCGCGGGAACTTGGGTGCCGAGCGGCGCCAGGCGGGGATGAGCGGGGCGTGGGCGGTTCCCCCACGGCTTGGCGGGGCGGGCCGGGTGCTGGTGCAATCCGTCCATGTCGCACGCGCATCCCGGCCCCATCCCCCGCTGGCGGCGCCTGGCCCTGGTGCTGGGGGCCTGCCTGCTGCTGGCCAGCTGCTCCAGCCTGGAGCTGGCCTACAACCAGGCCGCGCGCCTGACGGCCTGGTGGCTGGACCGCCAGTTCGACCTCGACAGCCACCAGCGCGCGCAGCTGGACCAGGCCCTGGCCGAGCTGCACAGCTGGCACCGGCGCGAGGAACTGCCGCACTGGCAGGCGCTGCTACACGCCGCCGAACGCGGCCTGGAGGACGGCCGCGTGGACACCGCCGAGCTGCTGGCGCTGGAGCAGCGCCTGGATGAATCCCTGCAGCGCACCCTGCGCCGCACCGCCCCGCTGGCCGCCCCCTGGCTGGCCACGCTGCGGCCCGAGCAATGGCAGCACTACAGCGAGCGCCGCCGCGAGCACTTGCAGGAGTGGCGCCAGGACGAAGCCGATGCCGACCAGCGCGCCGATGCGCTGAAGGACAGCCTGGAGCGCTGGCTGGGCCGGCTGGAGCGGCCGCTGCGCACCGCCGCCGAGCGCCAGGCCCAGAGCTGGGGCCCGGCCCCGGTCGCGCTGTGGCAGGAGCGCGCACAGCGCCAGGCCTGGACGGAACAGGGCCTGCGCGCCTGGGCCGCGGGCGATCTGGAGGGCGGCACGCGCCTGCTGCTGATGGGCGGCGCCCGCCTGCCCGAGGCGCGCGGCCCCGCCACCCAGGCCCTGCGCGAGCGCACCTATGCCGACCTGCCGGCGCTGCTGCAGCAGGCCAGCCCGGCGCAGTGGCAGAAGGCGCGCGAGCGCTGGCGCGGCTGGCTGCTCGACCTGGAGCAGCTGCGCACGGGCGGCTGACGCCGGCTTGCCGCTGCCCCGGCGGCCGGCTTTGATTTGGCGCAGCCCGCGGCGGCCGCGCGGCCCGCAAGATCGCTCCTCTGCCCTCGTTGAGCTTTCGCGCCATGCCGCAGCCCGATTCCCCTCCGCCCCCGGCCGATCTGGACGCCCTGCTGGGCGCGCCCGCCCGCCGCGGGCCGCGTGCGCTCATCGGGCTGCTGCTCGTGCTGGCCCTGGGCGCGCTGGCCGCGTGGTGGCTGTGGCCGCGCAGCGCCCCCGCGCCGCGCTACCAGACGGCGCAAGTCACGCGCGGCTCGCTCACCGTCAGCGTCAGCGCCACCGGCACCGTGCAGCCCACCAAGAAGGTCAATGTGGGCAGCGAGCTTTCCGGCACCGTGGCGCGCGTGCTGGTGGACCTGAACGACCGCGTGCAGCGCGGCCAGCTGCTGGCCGAGCTGGACAGCACGCGCTTGCGCGAGCAGGTGGGCGGCGCCCGCGCCGCCCTGGCCGCGGCGCGCGCCAGCCTGCGCCAGGCCGAGGCCACGCAGGCCGAGACCCAGGCCGCGCTGCAGCGCCAGCTGGCCATCCAGAAGGCCTCGGGCGGGCAGCTGCCTTCTGCGCAGGAACTGGAGGCCGTGCGCGCCGCGCAGCTGCGCGCGCAGGCCCAGGCCGCGGCCGCCCAGGCCCAGGTGCTGCAGGCCGAGGCCGCGCTGCGGGCGGACGAAAGCAATCTGCGCAAGACCGCGCTGCGCGCGCCCATCGACGGCGTGGTGCTGGCGCGCGCCGTGGACCCCGGCAACGCCGTGGCCGCCTCGCTGCAGGCCGTCACCCTCTTCACCCTGGCCGAGGACCTGCGCTCGATGAAGCTCGACGTCGCCATCGACGAGGCCGACGTCGGCCAAGTGCGCGAAGGTCAGGTGGCGCGCTTCAGCGTCAGCGCCTACCCGCAGCGCGAGTACCCGGCCCAGGTGCGCCGCGTGGGCTACGGGCCCACCACCAAGGACAACGTCACCACCTACCTGGCCGAGCTGACGGTGGACAACGCCGACCTCAGCCTGCGCCCCGGCATGACGGCCACCGCCTGGGTGACCACCGCGCAGCGCCAGGACGTGCTGCTGGTGCCCAATGCCGCGCTGCGCTTCAACCCCGAGGCCGGCGCCGCGCCCAAGCCCAGCGCCGGCAGCGACGTGATGGCCCGCCTGATGCCGCGCCCGCCGCGCGCAGGGGCTTCACGCGCGGCCGGCACCGACACCCGCCAGGTGCGCCAGCTCTGGGTGCTGCAGGACGGCCAGCCGCGCGCCGTGCCGGTGCGCCCGGGGGTCAGCGACGGGCGCCAGACCGAGGTCGAAAGCGAGCAGCTGCAGCCCGGCATGGCCGTCATCACCGGCCTGGCGCAGGCCACGAAATGAACGCGCCGCTGCTGGAGCTGCAGGGCGTCACCAAGGTCTACGGCAGCGGCGCGGCGGCCTCGGTGGCGCTGGCCGGGGTGGACCTGCGCATCCAGGCCGGCGAGTTCGTGGCCATCATGGGCCCCAGCGGTTCGGGCAAGTCCACCGCCATGAACATCCTCGGCTGCCTGGACCGTCCCAGCCGCGGCAGCTACCGCTTCCAGGGCGTTGAGGTGCAGGGCCTCAGCCGCGACCAGCGCGCGCTGCTGCGGCGCCGCTGGTTCGGCTTCGTGTTCCAGGGCTTCAACCTGCTGGCGCGCACCAGCGCGCAGGAAAACGTCGAGCTGCCGCTGCTCTACCGCGGCGAAAGCGCGGCCGCACGCCGCCGTGCCGCACGCGAGGCCCTGGCGGCCGTGGGCCTGCAGGGCCTGGAGGCGCACACGCCGGCGGAGCTTTCCGGCGGGCAGCAGCAGCGCGTGGCAATTGCGCGCGCGCTGGTGAGCGCCCCCGCCGTGCTGCTGGCGGACGAGCCCACCGGCAACCTCGACAGCCAGCGCGGCGCCGAGATCATGGCCCTGCTGGAGGGCCTGAACCGCGAGCGCGGCATCACCGTGCTGATGGTGACGCACGAGCCCGACATGGCCGCCTGGGCGCAGCGCGTGCTGCACTTCCGCGACGGCCGCCTGGAACGCGACGAAGCCCAGAGCGCCCGCCGCAGCGAGGCCCCCGCATGATCGGCAACGCCCTGCTGCTGGCGCTGCGCGCCATCCGCCGCAACCTGGTGCGCTCGGGGCTCACCATCCTGGGCGTGGTGATCGGTGTGGCGGCGGTGGTCACCATGGTCACACTGGGGCGCGGCGCCACCCAGGCGGTGGCCGATCAGATCGCCAGCCTGGGCACGGACCTCTTGATGGTGCGCCCCGGCCAGCGCCTCGGCCCGGGGCGCGATGGCGGCGGCGCCCCGCCCTTCAAGCGCGCCGACGCCGAAGCCGTGGCCGCCCAGGTGGCCGGCCTGCGCGCGGTGGCGCCGCAGTCCAGCCTGGGCGTGGCCGCGGTGGCGGGGGCGCGCAACTGGTCCACCCAGGCGGTGGGCAGCAGCCTGGCCTACTTCGAGGCGCTGAACTGGCAGCTCGCCGGCGGGCGGCTCTTCAACGAGGCCGAGGAGCGCGCCGGCGCGGCGGTCTGCGTCATCGGCGCCACTGTGCGGCGCGAGCTCTTCGGCAGCGCCGACCCGATCGGCCAAGGCCTGCGCCTGCGTCAGCTCGGCTGCACCGTCATCGGCCTGCTGGCCGCCAAGGGCCAGGCGGCGATGGGGCAGGACCAGGACGACGTGGTGGTGCTGCCCCTGGCCACCCTGCAGCGCCGCCTGAGCGGCAACACCAATGTGGGCCTGCTGCTGGTGGCGCGCGAACCCGAGGCCGACAGCGCCAGCGTGCAGGCCAGCCTGCGCCAGCTGCTGCGCGAACGCCGCCGCCTCAGCCCCAGCGACGAGGACAACTTCAACATCCTCGACACCCGCCAGCTCGCCCAGACCCTGGCCGGCACCACCGAGGTGATGACCGCCCTGCTCGGCGCCGTGGCCGCCGTGAGCCTGCTGGTGGGCGGCATCGGCATCATGAACATCATGCTGGTCAGCGTGACCGAGCGCACGCGCGAGATCGGCATCCGCCTGGCCATCGGCGCGCTGGAGCGCGAGGTGCTGCTGCAGTTCCTCATCGAGGCCGTGGTGTTGAGCGCGCTCGGCGGCCTGGTGGGCTTGGCCCTGGCCCTCGCCGCCTCACTGGGCCTCACGCAGCTGATGGGCCTGCCCTACCGCTTCGACGCCGACATCCACCTGCTCGCCTTCGGCTTCGCGGCCCTGATCGGCGTGCTGTTCGGCTACGTACCGGCGCGCCGCGCCGCGCGGCTGGATCCGATCGAGGCGCTGCGGCACGAATAGGAAGTGGCCTGTGACAGCTTGCACGGCAGCCTGGTGGGTGCCGACTACCGCTCCAGCATGCGGGTCGTGCCCCTGGCCCTAGTCTTCGAACAGTTGCATAAGGCTTTCTGGCAACGGGGTGTCGAAACACTCCGTGCGTCCTCCGAACCGTCGCCCACTCTTGCTCAGGTTCCTCGGGGTGTATCGGTGGAGCGCGCCAAATTCACTCAGCACTCGCTGCTCGATTTCATAAGCTTTGCCAAGTGCGATTTGCCTTGCCTTCAGTACTTCAATCCGGTAGCCATAGCCCGTGCCATACCCGGCGAATCGCTTGCTTGCGCTGTTTTTGGAAATGCCAACCTTGAAGAATTGCTCGCTTTCGCTGCTGAGTTTTACGTAGTAAAGCGTTCCAACAGATGACTCGAGTGCACCGTCCGAACTAAACCGCCTCTCTGTGTACGCGCCAGGGAGAGCGTCGTCCGCACAGCGGCGGCAGCCAGACTTCAGGTGCATGTCGGGTGTCTGCTCAAACACCCCGTGCACCGGGCACACGATCCTCACGGGCTTCTTGGCGGTGCTGTAGTCGATCAGCGAGTAGTCGTACTTCTCACCGTGCACCTGTCGTGCACGATCGACAAAGCGTTCGACGGTCTGCCGCTGTCGGTTCCTAGCCGAATCGTTACCGCATTTCGGGCAACCCTTCCCCGCCAGATGGTCCGAAGGGCTCTGCCGGAACTCACCGTGAACGTGGCACGTGATCGTGACCTTGTGCTTGGAGTCGACAACCGAGATACCGCCGTAGCCGTAGCGATTGCCATGAACGGCGTGCGCCCTCAACAAAAAGTCCTCCGTTGGAAGCCTCGCTTTGGCGTGTGTCGCTTCCACTGCGCACTTCGGACAGCCGTACTTGGACAGCAAGTGTGTCACCGGTGCCTGCTTGAACTCGCCATGGACCGGACAGTCAATTGCGACTGGCGTCCATGCATCGGTGTACTCGACACCCGCGTAAGTGAATCGCTCTCCAAATCGTGTCCGAGCTTCCCGACAGAAGCGCTCGGTTGTCCAACGCATTCGTTCGCTGGCGAGTGTGTCGCGGCACTTCGGGCAGCCCTGGCCATGCAGGTGTGAGTCCGGTCTCTGGAAGTACGGCCCATGCAACCGACAGACGATCAAGACCTTCTTGAGCGCGCCCGCGTACTCGACGTGGCTGTAGTCGTACTTGCTCCCATGGATCGCTTGAGCCTGCTCAATGAATGCCGCGTCGGATTTGCGCAGTTTCAAGGCCTGAGCCGCACTTGCGCATTTCGCGCATCCCCTTCCTCTCAGGTGATTGGACGGCGTCTGCTCGAACGCGCCGTGCTGCTTGCACACGATCGTCACATTGGTGCGATTGCTCCGGTAATCGACCCGGCTGTAGTCATACGCATCGCCGTGCACTTTGTGTGCTGCGGCAGCGAACTCTTCATTCGAACGACGAGCGGGCTGAGTTGCCACTTGAGGTACGCAGAAGCTGAGGGTGGGTCAGTTGGATCCTAGGTGATAGGTGGCCTTCCTAGCTCTGGCTAGAACATCCTCTGGGGCACCTTCTCCTAGCCGAGTTCGGACAGCCGCGCGGCGGCTCCCGGACGGGAGCACATGGCTTGCAGCCCCCGTCTCGCCCAGGCGAGGAGATGCGAGGCCAAGCTTACGGATGTATCGCGCGCTTGGCCGAGTTGCACCGATGGTGTGAAAGTCGCCTGAGGGTCGAGAGCCGACGACGGCCAGGCCTCACTCGACCGGCCACTTCCAGCCTAAAGCCGCAGTCGGACTTGCAGAAGGAGGCGAAAAACTCTCAACCTCTCAGCCCCCCGGCGGCGGCCGGATCCACGCCAGCGCTGCCAGCGCCGCCCCGGCCAGACCGATGCACAACCACAGGCTGTGCACACCCCAGGCCTGCAGCGCCAGCCCGAAGGCCAGCGGCGCGGCGGCCTGGGCCAGGCGGGCGGGCAGCATCAGCCAGCCCTGGCGGCGCCCGTAGCCGGCCGGGCCGAACAGGGCCAGGGGCAGCGTGCCCTTGGCGATGGTGAGGATGCCGTTGCCCGCGCCATGCAGCAGCGCAAAGGCCGGGGCTGCCGCCGGCCCCAGCAGCAGCAGCGCCAGCGCGCCCAGCGGGTGCGCCGCGGCGGCCCAGCGCGCGGTGCGCAGCGGGTGCTGGCGGCGCAGGCCCAGGAACTCCAGCACGCGGCCGCCCACCTGCGCCGGCCCCACCAGCGCACCGGCCGCCACTGCCGCAGCCAGCGGGGCGCCGCTGGCCATCAGCAGCACGGGCAGGTGCACGGCAATGGCGGTGCTGATGAACCAGGTGGCGGCGAACACGAAGGCGAGGAGGGCGAGCATCAGCCGGCCGCCTTCCGCTGCGGGTTCGGGCGCTGCGGTCGGCTCCAGCGGCCGGGGGGGCGCGGCGGCCTGGGCAGCCACATCGGCCACACCGGCTGCATGGCCGCGCGGCAGGCTCAGGTTCAGTGGCAGGCCCAGCAGCAGGTGCAGCGCCGCCCAGCCGCCCACGGCGGCGCGCCAGCCCAGGGTCTGTTCCAGCGCGGCGCTGAGTGGCCAGCCCACGGTGCTGGCAAAGCCGGCAATCAGCGTGATGCCGGTGATGGCGCTGCGCGCCTGCGGGCCCTTCAGGTAGACGAGGGCGGCGAAGGCGGCCTCGTACAGGCCGCTGCCCATGGCCAGGCCCAGCAGCGCCCAGCCCAGCAGCAGCAGGGCGGCGTTCGGCGCCAGCGCCAGCACGGCCAGCGCCAGCGCGAACAGCAGGCTGCTGGTGGCCAGCACGGGGCGGCCGCCGTGGCGGTCGATCCAATGCCCGGCGCGCGGCCCCACCAGGGCCGAGACCACCAGAGCGAGCGAGAACGCGCCGTACACCCAGCCGGTGGCCAGGCCGAGCTCGCGCGCCATCGGCTGCGCCAGCATCGCCGGCAGGTAGTAGCTGGAAGCCCAGGCCAGGGTCTGTGCCGTGCCCAGGCGCAGCACCAGGCTGGTGTCGCGCGCTTCAGCCACAGCAGGCGCTGGTGGCCTTGGGCCGGGCCACGGCGGGGCCGCAGCCGCAGCCCGTGGCGCCGGCGGCCTTGGCGTCTTCATCCTTGACGCAGCAGGCGCTGGCGTTTTGCACCGGCGGGCCGCCGCAGCAGGCGCCGCCCGGGGCTTGGTCCGCTGCGGCAGCGAAGTCCACCGAGCACACGCCGGTTTCGGGCAGCTCCAGCTGCACGTCGTCGGCGGCGGCCCAGTCGCCCACCAATGCGGCGGCCACCGAGCGCGCCTGCTCGTAACCAGTGGCCATCAGGAAGTTGGGCGCGCGGCCATAGCTCTTGGCGCCGATGGCGTAGAAGCCCGCTTCGGGGTGCTGCAGCTCGCGGTGGCCATGCGGGCGCACGGTACCGCAGCTGTGCTCGTTGGGGTCGATCAGCGGGGCCAGGGCCTCGGTGCTTTCCAGCCAGGGGTCCAGGCGCATCCGCAGTTCGCGCGCCAGCTCCAGGTTCGGGCGCGCGCCGGTGGCGGCGACGATCTGCTCGATGCCCTCGATGCGGCGCGCATCGTGCGCGCTGTGCACCTGCAGGCGGCCGGCTTCGTCTGGGCTGATGCGCCCGATGGCGAAGCCGGTGTGCAGCTCCAGGCGGCCGGCCTCGGTGAGGGCGCGCAGGCGCTCGCCCAGCGCGCCGCGTGCCGGCAGGCCGTCCTTGCTGCCGCCGCCGAACAGGCGGCGCAGGTCCTGCCCGCGCACGGCCCAGACGATGGCGGTGCCGGGCACCTCCTCGGCCAGCTGGGCCAGGGCGATGAGGTTGCCGGCCGCCGAATGCCCGGCGCCCACCACCAGCACGCGCCGGCCGGCGTAGCGGCCGCGCTCGGCGCCCAGGATGTCGGGCATGCCGTACTGGATCTGCGCGGCCTGCTCGCGTTCACCCGGCACCGGCAGGCCGTGGGCGCCCAGCGGGTTGGGCTGGCCCCAGGTGCCGCTGGCGTCGATGACGGCGCGGGCCTCGAACTCCTGCACGCCCTCCGCGCCCTGCCACTGCAGCACGAAGGGCGCCTGCTCGCGGCCGCGGGTCTTGACCTTGTCGACGCCGCGGCGGCTGATGGCCAGCACGCGGGCGCCGTACTGCACCCGCTGGCGCAGCGCCTCGCTGTGCGCCAGCGGCAGCAGGTACTGCTCGCGCAGCTCGGCGGCGGTGGGCAGCGCGCCTTCATCCGCCGGGGGTTGCCAGCCCTCGCGCTGCAGCAGGGCGCGGGCGGCGCGGTCGATGTTGAAGCGCCAGGGCGAGAACAGGCGCACATGGCCGTAGCCCTGCAGGTGCGCGGCGGGGCTGCTGCCGGCTTCGAACACCTGCACGGGCAGGCCGCGCTGCAGCAGATGGGCGGCGGCAGCCAGCCCGACGGGGCCGGCGCCGATGACGGCGACCGGAAGGGCGGTAGAGGGCGTGGGGTGCATGGTGGGGCTCCTTAGTAATTCGTCGAATAACGAATATGAGGGTAAAAAAACAGGCCCCTCACAGGGCCTGGACCCAGCGCTTGAGCAGCGCCAGGCGTTCGGGGTTGACGCAGTAGCAGGTGCGTTGCTCTTCCGATGAACCAACGATCAGCCCCGCCTCCTTCAACACCTTGACGTGCTGCGAGGTGGTGGAGGGCGCCAGGCCGGTGAGGTCGGACAGGTTGCCGAAGTAGCAGGAGTCGATGTGCGCCAGGTGGCGCAGCAGCTGCACGCGTGCCGGGTGGGCCAGGGCCTTGCACAGGCTGGCCAGCTCGGCTTCGTCCAGGTCGGTGGCGGCGCGCGAGGGGGCGCAGGAAGCGGGGGCGCAGGCTTTGGCCATGGCGGGTGGTGCGGGTTTCTGCGGTGTTCGTCGAATTACGAAGAAATGTAGCAGGCGAATCGAAACCGTCAAGCCCGCTGAGGCAGATCAAGGCCGCGCGGGTGGGGAGCCGCGCACACTGGGCGGATGAAAACCGACGCCACCCCTGCCGATCTCCAGGCCGAGCTGCCCCGCTGGGCCACCCGCTTCCTGTTCTTCACCGGCAAGGGCGGCGTGGGCAAGACCTCGCTGGCCTGTGCCGTGGCCCTGGGCCTGGCGGATGCGGGCCGGCGCGTGCTGCTGGTCAGCACCGACCCGGCCTCCAATCTGGACGAGATGCTGGAGCAGCCGCTTACTCACCAGCCGCGCGCCATCCCCGGCGCACCGGGGCTCTGGGCGCTCAACATCGACCCCGAAGCCGCCGCCGAGGCCTACCGCCAGCGCGTGCTCGCGCAGCTTGACCCGCAGGGCCCGGCGGCCGAGCGCGAACGCCAGCGCGAGCAGGTGCGCGAGCAGCTCTCGGGCGCCTGCACCACCGAGATCGCCGCGTTCGACGAGTTCGTCGGCCTGCTGGCGGGCGACGCCGCCGCTTATGACCATGTGGTGTTCGACACCGCGCCCACCGGCCACACCCTGCGCCTGCTCAGCCTGCCCAAGGCCTGGGCGGGCTTTCTGGAGGGCAATGACCGCGGCGCCTCCTGCCTGGGCCCGCACTCGGGTTTGAAGATGCAGGAGCAGCGCTTCAAGGCCGGCCTGGCTGCCCTTTCCGACGCCAGCCAGACCACCCTGGTGCTGGTGGCGCGTGCCGATGCCGCCGCTCTGCGCGAGGCCGCGCGCACGCAGCAGGAGCTGCTGCAGCTGGGCCTGCGCAACCAGCGCCTGATCGTCAACGCCGTGTTCCGCGCCAGCGCTGCCGACGACGCCACCGCCCAGGCCCTGCAGGCCCAGGGCGAGGCCGCGCTGGCCGGCTGCGCCCCCGCGCTGGCGGCGTTGCCGCGCAGCGAGGTGCCGCTGCGCGCCTTCGACATGCTGGGCCTGGCCGCGCTGCGCGCCCTGCTGCGCCCGGCGGAAGCCATCCCGGCGCCAGCCGCGGCCCTGCCATCTGCCGAACTGCCCGGCCTGGCCGCGCTGGTGGACGAACTGGCCCGCCAGAACCATGGCCTGGTGATGGTGATGGGCAAGGGCGGCGTGGGCAAGACCACGGTGGCCGCCGCCGTGGCCGTGGGCCTGGCGCAGCGCGGCCACACCGTGCACCTGAGCACCACCGACCCCGCGGCGCACCTGGCTGCGACCCTGGGTGGCGAGCTGCCGCACCTGAGCCTGAGCCGCATCGACCCGCAGGCCGAGACCGCGCAGTACATCGACAAGGTGATGGCCCACCGCGGCAAGGACCTGGACGAGGCCGGCCGCGCCCTGTTGCGCGAGGACCTGCAATCGCCCTGCACCGAGGAAGTGGCTGTGTTCCATGCCTTCTCGCGCACCGTGGCGCAGGCGCGTTCGGCCTTCGTGGTGCTGGACACCGCGCCCACCGGGCACACCCTGCTGCTGATGGACGCCACTGGCGCCTACCACCGCCAGATGGCGCGCGAGCTGGGCGGCTCGGCCAAGATCGTCACCCCCTTGATGCGCCTGCAGGACGCCGACTACACGCGCGTGCTGCTGGTGGCCCTGCCCGAGCCCACGCCGGTGTCCGAAGCCGCGGCGCTGCAGGACGATCTGCGCCGCGCCGGCATCGAGCCCTTTGCCTGGGTCATCAACCGCAGCCTGCTGGCCACCGGCACGCAGGACCCGCTGCTGCGCGCACGCTTGCAGGGCGAGGCGCGGCAGATCGAGCGCGTGCGCCAGGGCCTGGCGCGGCGCTGCCATTTGCTGCCCTGGCAGGCGCGGCCGCCGGTGGGCGTGGCGGCGCTGCAGGCCTTGGTCTGAGAGCCTGAAAGCCTTTTGCCCAAGCCTTGCACGCCAAAACGGCCCAGCTCTTCGTTGCAAATGCTCGCCATAGCCCGAGCTATGGCTGCGCTTTGCGCCTCGATCCGGGCCGTTTTGGTGCGCCTTTCGGGCTCGTCCGAAAGGCCCTCAGGCTCTGAGTGACTCCCTTGCCGCGCGTTGCGATAAAAGCAGCAATTGTTGTTGCAGCAGCAAGCCGCCACAATGGCCACGATGAAGGCCGATTTCGATTCCGTCAGCATCCAGCGCCCCGAGCTGGCCGCCAGCTACCTCGGCCTGCTGGCCTCTCAGCCGGGCCGGCCGCTGGCGCTGTTCGGGCCGCGGCGCCTGGGCAAGACCTGGTTCCTGGATCAGGACCTGACGCCGGCCGCACGCGAGCGCGGCTGGCTGCCGGTGTACGCCGACCTGTGGCTGCAGCGCGGGGCGCCGCTGGCCGCCATCAACCACGCGCTGGAAGAGGCGCTGGACGATGCCAGCGTGCCCGCCCAGGCTGCCGGCAAGCTGGCCAAGACGCCGGTGACCAAGCTCAGCGCCCTGGGCGTGAGTGTGGACCTGGGCGCGGCCCCCAGCCGCCGCAAGCTGCCCGAGGCGCCCGAGCTGCGCTTTGACGCCCTGATCCAGCGCCTGCACGCCGCCGCCGGCCGCCCCATCCTGCTGATGCTGGACGAGGCGCAGGCCCTGGCCGAGGGCTCGGCCGCCAGCGCCGAGGCCCTGGCCGGCAGCTTGCGCGCGGTGCTGCACAAGCGCCGCCAGCAGGTGCACGCGGTGCTCACCGGCTCCTCGCCCGACGCGCTGGCCCAGTTGCTGGCCACCGCCGGCGCGCCGATGTACCACTTCGCCCAGGTGCTGAACTTCCCGGCCCTGGGCGACGAATTCCTGAAGGCTCTGGCCGAGCAGTACGGCCGCGTGCACAAGGGCCGCAAGCCGCTGCTGGACGACTTGCGCCAGCTGTTCGAGCGCCTGGGCCACAAGCCGGCACTGATGCGCGACGTCGTCAAGTCCATGTCCGCCGAGGGCGAAACCGATGTGCAGCGGGGCTTTGCCAAGTACCTGGCCGATGAACGCCACGTGGCCGGCTGGCGCGCACTCATCGACACCCTGGGCCCGCTGGAGCGCGGCCTGGCGCGCGCCGTGGCCGCCGGCCAGGCGCCGCTGGGCCAGGCCACGCGCCAGCAGCTCGGCCAGCTGCCCGGCGTGGGTGCCGCCCCCACCGTGGGCAAGGTGCGCGCGGCGCTGGAGCGCCTGCGCAAGCTCGGCGTGCTGACGCGCAGCGGCACGCCGCAGGTCGAGGACCCTTTTCTGCAGGCCTGGCTGCTCGGGCGCCCCCCGGTGTAAACCTGCCCGAGAAAACCTGATGGGGAAGGTCCTTCCTCTAAAAGGAGGTGTGAAAACCCGTGTTGTGGCGGCGCGGTAACCCAAACGTCACGACCCCTCGCTAAGGTGCGCGGCTTCGCAAAAAAGTCGAGGCATGACATGCGGCTGATCGTTTCGAAATGGGCCCTGGCCCTGGGGCTCACCTTGGGCGCGCTGGCGCCGGCACTGGCGCAGACCGCGCTGACCAAGGGCGTGGCGGTCACCAACCTCTCGGCCACCAAGGGCAGTACGCGCGACTTCAGCCTCGTGGTGCCGGCCGGTGCCACGGCCCTGAGCTTCAAGCTCAGCGGCGGCACGGGCGACGCCGACCTCTACGTGCGCCGCGGCTCCCAGGCCACCACCAGCAGCTACGACTGCCTGTCCAACGGCAGCACCAACGCCGAGACCTGCAGCTTCGCCAGCCCCAGCGCCGCCACTTACTACGTGCGCGTGCTGGCTTACAGCAGCTACAGCGGCGCCAGCCTCGTGGCCAACTACACGGCGGCCAGCACCCCGCCCGCCACGGTGACGCTGCAGAACGGCGTGGAGCTGACCGGCCAGGGCGCCGCCGCCGGCGCCTGGCTGCGCTACCGCATCGACGTGCCGGCCGGCGCCACGAACCTCGTCATCAGCAGCAGCGGCGGCACCGGCGCGGCCGATCTGTATGTGCGCGCCGGCGCCGAGCCCAGCAGCACCGCCTACGACTGCCGCCCGCTCGTCAACGGCAACAACGAATCCTGCAGCTGGGCGCAGCCGCAGGCCACCAGCTACTACATCGGGCTGTACGGCTACCAGGCTTTCTCGGGCGTCAGCATCAAGGCCCAGTACACCGCGGCCAGCACGCCGCCGCCGGGTACCGGTGCCACCTGGGACGGCTTTGCCACCTACTACGTGCAGGCCATCGGCAAGACCGGCCTGGCGCTGCGCACCTCGCTGAACCAGCACGCCGCCCTGGGCCACCAGCGCAAGACCTACACGGAAGTGTGGGACGCCATCAAGTACACCGACGAGGACCCGGCCAACAGCGCCAACGTCATCCTGCTGTACACCGGCCGCTCGCAGGCCAAGACCTTCAATGCTTCCGGCAACTCCGACCCCGATGCCTGGAACCGGGAACACGTGTGGCCCAAGAGCCATGGCTTCCCCGACGAGGCGCAGTGGGCGCACACCGACATCCACCACCTGCGCCCGGCCGATGTGACGGTGAACAGCACGCGCGGCAACAAGGACTTCGACTGGGGCGGCAGCGCCATCGGTGAGGCCCCCGGCAACCTGACCGACGCCGACAGCTTCGAGCCGCGCGCCGCGGTGAAGGGCGACATCGCCCGCATGATGTTCTACATGGCGATCCGCTATGAGGGCAACGACGCCACCGGCGTGCCCAATCTGGAACTGGCCGACAACACTGGCACCAGCGGCAACTTCCTGGGCAAGCGCTGCACCCTCGTGACCTGGCACCGCCAGGACCCGGTGGACGCCTTCGAGATCCGCCGCCACGCGCGCATCGTTGAGCGTCAGGGCAACCGCAACCCGTTTGTGGACTACCCGGCCTGGGTGGAAGAGCTGTTCGGCGCAGGCTGCCCGTGAGCCTGGCGGGTGGTGGCCCCGCGGCCGCCACCTGCGCATCCGTTCAAGAGCGGCGCTGCGCTTGCGAGGGCGAGGCGTAGCCGGAGGGCCGCTTCTGCGCCACCATCGGGAAGGACTCGCCGCCGTGGTACGTCACGGTGCCGCACATGAAGTCGCCCTTGGCGGAGAGGCTGCCGTCGAACAGCACATCGCCCTCGCGCGAGGCCACCACCATCTGGATCTTGTGGCCGTCCAGGCTGATCTTGCGCAGCACCACCGGCGCCGTGCGCGCCGGCATCAGCGAGCCGCCGTACTCGGCGCCGACGAAGCCGATCGACATCAGCCCGAAACTGGGGGTGCCGCGCGGCACCATCAAAAAGTCCCAAGAGCCGTGCAGGTTCGGGGCCTCAGCGCCCTCGGCCGCAGCGCCCGCGTCGCAGCTCAGGTTCATCAAGCCGGCGGGCGGGGCCGCAAAGGCAGCGGGGGTGGCGCAGCAGGCGGCCAGGGCCAAGGTCATCAAGGGCTTCAAGTGCAGGGCTCCATGGTCAAGGGGAAGGGCAGGAGGCGCCGACCGGGCCTCTGCGAGCCAATGTAGGCAGGGTGCTGCCGTGCAGACGAGGGCGATGCGACGAAGCGCGGTCCGGGTGCCGCGAGTGAGGGTTGGGGCGGACTTCGGGCCAGCCGGCAGCCGGTGCTGGCCCGCTGAGCTCCCGCTCCCTCAAGCCCGCAGGAAGCCCTCCAGCGCCTGCAAGGCTTTCGGCTCCATCAGCGTCGGCGCATGCCCGCGCCTCGGCACCTCCACGGCCTGCAGCTTCGGCAGCCGGGCCTGCATCTCCGCCACCGTGCCGGCGCTCAGCAGGTCCGACTCCGCCCCGCGCAGCAGCAGCATCGGCGTGGCAGCCGCGGCTTCGAACAGCGGCCACAGCGGTGGCACCGCGCTGCCGCTGGCCAGGCCCTGGGCGATGGCGGGGTCGTAGTCGGGCAGCCACTGGCCGTCCTCGATGCGGTGCGTTTCCAGCACCATGCGCTGCCAGTCCTGCGGCCCGAAGTCCGGGAACACCGGGGCCTGCACGGCGGCGGTGCGCGCCGCCGCCTCGGCCAGGTGGGTGGCCGCGGCCTGGTGGCCGACATAGCCGGCAATGCGCGCCAGGCCCGCGGGCTCCAGCACCGGCCCCACATCGTTCAGTACCAGGGCCTGGATGCGCTGCGGCTGCATGGCGGCCAGCATCACGCCCATCATCCCGCCCAGCGAGGTGCCGATCACCTGCACCTGCGCGATCGCCGCCTGGTCCAGCAGGGTCAGCATGTCGGCCACGTAGCGGTCCGGTCGGTAGCGGCTCGGGTCGGGGTCGTGCGCCGAGAGGCCGCGGCCGCGCTGGTCCGGGCAGAGCAGGCGAAAGCGCGGGGACAGGTGCGCCGCCAGGCGCTCGAAGTCGCGGCCGTTGCGCGTCAGGCCGTGCAGGCACAGCAGCACGGGGGCATCGGCGCGCGGGCCGGGCCAGTCCGTGACGTGCAGGCGCAGGCCGTCGTCGCTGCGGAAGAAGCGGTGCACCCAGTCCATGCGCCTTCTCAGAAGCGGTACGAAGCGCTCAGGCTGACCTGGCGCGGCGCGCCGTAGAAGCCGTCCAGCACGCCCAGCGCGGCGATGTTGTAGCCATCGGTGCGGTAGGCCTTGTCGCCCAGGTTGGTGCCTTGCAGCGCGAAGGTCCAGTGGCGGTCGCGCTCCCAGATCAGGCCGGCGGACCACAGGCTGTAGCCGGGCTGGGCGATGACCTCGCTCAGGTCCGTGGTCGGGTAGACCTTGCTGCGGTAGCTCACGCCGGCGCGGGCGCGCAGTTCGCCGCCCAGGGCGAAGGGCAGGCGGTACTCCACGTCCAGCGCGCCGCTGGTCTTGGGCGTGTTGCTGAACTTCTTCTGGGCAGCCACGTTGACGCCGCGGTCCAGGTACTCGTCGTACTTCGCGTCGATGACCGAGGCGTTGCCGCGCAGCGTGAGGTTGCGCGTCGGGCGCCAGATCATCTCCAGCTCCAGGCCATTGACCGTGGCGCGGCCGGCGTTGGTGAAGTCGCCGAAGAAGCCGGGCTGGCCGTTGGCCTGGGTGAAGCTGGTGAAGACCGAGAGCTGAACGTTTTTGTACTTGTTGTGGAAGACGGCGCTGTTCAGTTCGAGCCGGCCTTCGTCCAGGCGCAGCTTGGCGCCCAGCTCGAAGGAGTCGAGCGTTTCGTCCTCGAAGGGCTTGCTGGACGAGGGCACGGCGGTGACGTTGGCGCGGATGTTGTAGCCGCCGCTCTTGAAGCCGCGCGAGGCGGTGGCGTAGAACTTGGTGTCCTTGCTCAGCTCGTAGCCCAGCGAGAGCTTGGGCGAGGTGTTGCTGACCTTGCGGGTCTTGTCGAAGTCGGACACGGTGGCGATGGGCACCGAGAAGGTGGCGTCCTTGTAGGCGCGGTTCAGCACCACGGCGCGCTTTTCCTCGCTGGTGTAGCGCAGGCCGGTGGAGAGGTTCAGCGCCTCGCTCAGCTCCCACTCCCAGTCCACATAGGCGGCATTGCTCTTCGTGTAGACCTGGCCACGGGTGTCGCCAAAGCTCAGGTTGAAGAAGTTGTTCAGCACCTGACCGCCGGCCTCGCCCTCGAAGCGGTAGAGACCGAACACGCCGCCGCCGGCGCGCGCAAGCTGCAGCTCGTGGCTGCGCGAGCTGTCGCTGTAGAGCGCGCGCACGTCGGCGATCTTGTTGGGCAGGCCGTCGAAGTCGATCGAGGTGTCGGTGTCGGAGCTGCGGTAGGCGCTGATGAGCTTGCCGCTCCAGTCCTGGCCCAGATCAAAGCCCAGCGTGATGGCGTGGCCGCCGGCGTGGGTGTAGTTCTTGTTCGGCATGCCGCTGGCGATGTCGTAGCGGCCGGTGCTGGCGGGCGTGGCGGCGGGGTCGAAGCGGTTCACCGCCATGCGCTGGAAGCCGCGCATGTTGGAGTCGTCACGGGTGCGGTCGGCGCTGACCTGGACGTTCAGCGGCAGGCCTTCAGGGAACCAGCCGGCCTGGATGCGCGCCGCACCGGTGTCCTGGTTGCTCACGTCGGACCCATCGGTGAGGTTCTTGCCGTAGCCGTCGCGGTCGCTCTTGGCCAGGGCCAGGCGGGCACGGAACTGGCCGTCCTCGGTGGCGCCGCCCAGCATGCCCTTGGCCTGCAGCAGGCCGTGGTTGCCCACGGTGAGCGCCACGTTGCCGCTGGTGGCGGTGCCCAGCGCCTTCGATACGTACTTCACCGCGCCGCCAATCGTGTTCTTGCCGTACAGCGTGCCCTGCGGGCCACGCAGCACCTCGATGCGCTCGATGTCGAACACCTCCAGCAGCGCACCCTGCGGGCGGGCCATGTACACATCGTCCAGGTAGATGCCCACGCCCGGGTCCACGCCCCACAGCGGGTCGGCCTGGCCGACGCCGCGGATGAAGGTGGTGAGCGTGCTGTTGCTGCCGCGTGCGGCGTAGATGGTCAGGCTGGGCACCTGGCCTTGCAGGTCGCCAAGGTTGCGCACCGCCAGGCGGTCCAGGCTCTGGGCCGTGAGCGCCGTCACGGCCACGGGCACGTCCTGCAGCGTCTCCTCGCGCTTGCGCGCCGTGACGGTGACCTTCTCCAGCTGCGTGGCTTCATCGGTGGCCGGCGCGGTCTGGGCCAGGGCGGGGGTGCCCAGCAGGGTGGCGGCGGCCAGGGCCAGGGGTTGCAGGCGCAGCAGGGTCATCGGTCGCATGGGGTGGTCTCCGGGGTTCGGTTGGGGTCGGGCGGTGTCGGGTCGCCCGCCGGTTTCTGATGTCGATCGGCTGGGCGCTGGGTGGACAAGCGCAAGCGGCGTGCCCAGTTGGAGTGCGGTGCCTAAAAGCGCGGGAAAACCATCAGCGGGAAGCGTGTTGGAGACCTTCAGAACGCTCACCGGGAGGCCGGCAGGCAAGGGCCTGAGTGATTGCTTGTTTGCTGGGCAGACAGGTGCGCGAGGCTGGTTGTCTGCTTTTCAGGCGCTGACTGATTTGTGGACAGACGAGCCGCATGCGTTGTGCGAAAGACCCCGCCGGGTCTCGGCCCGGCAGCCGACCTACCTTCTTTGCTTCGCCAAAGAAGGTAGGCCAAGAAAGGCGACCCCGATGCCGGCGCCCCCGGCTGCGCCGGGGGTTCCCTGCGGTGCGCGAAGAGCGGGCCCAGGCCCAAAACTCACTTCGCTCACTGCGTTCGCTCCGTTCAGACAGTTGGGCCAAGTCAGTTCACGAGGCGCGCTCACGCGCGCGGGCCCGCTCTTCTGTGCTCCTCGGCTGGGCATAGGGGAGGCTGCCGAACAGCCGAACAGCCGAACCGCCAGCGGTCAGCAGGTGAAAGCGGCGCGTCGGGTGAAGCCCCTGCAGGCGCTCAAGAAGCGGTGGACAGCAAGCCCTACTGCGCCGTCCACCCCCCATCCACCGGCAGCGCCACCCCCGTGATCCCCGCCGCCGCCGGCCCGCACAGGAACACCGCCACCTCGCCGATGTGGCTGGGCGGCAGCAGCGTGAGGTTGGGCTGCTTCTCGCGCAGCAGCTCGCGGATGCCGGCCTGGCGGTCGCCGCCGAAGGCTGCTGCGCGGGCCTCGATCTGGGGTTGGATCAGCGCGGTGTCCGTCCAGCCCGGGCAGATGCAGTTCACGGTGATGCCCTCAGCCGCCGTCTCCAGCGCCACACCCTTGCTCAGGCCCACCAGGCCATGCTTGGCGGCCAGGTAGGCGCTCTTGTTGACGGAGGCCACCAGGCCGTGCACGGAGGCGATGTTGACGATGCGACCCCAGCCGCGCGCACGCATGCCGGGGAGGGCGGCTTTCATGGTGTGGAAGGCGCTACTGAGGTTGATGGCCAGGATGGCGTTCCAGCGCGCGGCGGGGAACTCGGCGATCGGGCAGGTGTGCTGGATGCCGGCGTTGTTGACCAGGATGTCGATCGGCGCCAGCGCCGCCGCGGCGGCGGCCACCAGGCCCGCGGCGGCGGTTTCGTCGGCCAGGTCGGCCTGCACGTAGGCGCAGCGCGCGCCGGTCTGCTCCTGCAGGCGCGCGGCCACGGCCTGGCCTTGCTCGGCGGCTTCGATGCCGTGCAGCACCACCTGCGCGCCGGCGCATGCCAGGGCTTCGGCAATGGCCAGGCCAATGCCTTGCGTGGAACCGGTGACCAGCGCCGTGCGGCCGTTCAGGGACATGGGAACTCCAGATTCAGTGGGCGATCAGAAAGCGCTCGATCAGGCCGAGCTGCTCGGGGGTGTTCAGCGCGGGCGCGTGGCCGCAGCCTTCGATGACCACGCCCAGCGCGCGCGGGCCGCGCACGCGCATGGCCTCGAAGACCTCGGGCGTCAGCAGGTCGGAATCGACGCCGCGCAGCGCCAGCACCGGCAGGCTCAGGCGGTCCCACTCGGCCCAGCGGCGGTAGTCGTCCGGGTGGTGGGTGAACTGCTCCACCATCGCGGGGTCGTAATGCGGGGTCACGCGGCCGTCGGGCAGGCGGCGCACCGAGGTCTCGGTCAGGTGCCGCCATTGCGTGTCGCTCAACCAGCCGTAGGGCGCGTAGATCTGTCGGAAGTAGCCCTCCAGCTCGGTGAGCGTGGCGAAGGCGGGCGGTTGGCCGGCATAGGCGCGGATGCGCGCCAGCGCGGGCTCGGCCAGCTCGGGGCCGACGTCGTTCAGCACCAGGCGGCGGATGCGCCCCTGCAGCGGCCCGGCCGCGGCCACGAGGCCGATGGCGCCGCCCATCGAGGTGCCGACCCAATGCGTCTGCACCACGCCCAGCTGGTCCAGCAGCGCGGTGGCCAGTTCGGCGTAGAAGTCCAGGCAGTACTCGTCGCGCGGCTGCGGGCTCCATTGCGACAGGCCGCGGCCAATCGTGTCCGGGCAGATCACGCGAAAGCGCGGCGCCAGTTGCGCGGCCAGCTCGTCCATGTCCCGCCCCGTGCGGGCCAGGCCATGCCAGGCCACCACGACCTCGGGGTTGGCCGGGTCACCCCAGTCCATGAAGTGCAGCTCACGGCCCAGGCAGCGCAGGTAGCGCGAGTTCATGGCTTGCGTGATCTCAGTTTTCCGACGATGCCGGTGGGGAAGTGATAGACAGAGAGGATGAACAACATGCCCAGCCACAGCAGCCAGCGGTCGGGCGAGGTGATGGCGCCCAGCACCGGCACGTCCGCCAGCGGCCCCTGCGCCAGGCGCATCAGGTCCTGCAGGTAGTTCTGCGCCAGCACGAACAGCACCGAGCCGATGACCGCGCCGTAGACCGTGCCCATGCCGCCGATGACGACGATCAGCAGGATGTCCAGCATGATCTCGAAGGACATCGCCGTCTCCGGCCCCACATAGCGCAGCCACAGCGCCAGCAGCACGCCGGATGCGCAAGCGAACAGCGCGGCCAGCACGTTCGAGAGCGTGCGGTACACCACTGTGCGGTAGCCGATGGCCTCGGCGCGGAAGCTGTTCTCGCGGATGGCCTGCAGCACGCGGCCGAAGGGCGAGTTGACGATGCGCAGCATCAAGAGCACCAGCACGGCCACCGCCAGGCACAGGCCGTAGTAGCTGAGCAGGCGGCCGTCCACCTCCACACCGAACAGGGGTTCATCCAGGAACACCGTGGCCGGGCGCAGCAGCTCGGGCACCTTGAAGTTCAGGCCGTCCTCGCCGCCGGTGAACTCGCTGAGTTGCGAGGCCAGCGTGAGAAAGGCCGAGGCCACGGCCAGCGTGATCATGGCGAAGAAGATCGCCTTGACGCGCAGCGAGGCCAGGCCGATCACCAGCGAGAGCAGCAGGCTGGCCCCCAGCGCCGCGCCCGCGCCGAGCAGCACCGCGTCCCAGCCCGGGCCCATGCGATGGCTCGCAATCGCCACCCCGTAGGCGCCGATGCCGAAGAACAGCGTGTGCGCAAAGCTGACGATGCCGGTGTAGCCCAGCAGCAGGTCGTAGCTGGCCACCAGCACGATGAACACCAGGGTCTTGGCGGCCACGTTCATCGGCTTGGTGCCGGGGAACAGGAAGGGCGTGGCCAAGAGGCCCAGCACGGTGACGATCAAGAGCGCGGCCAGCAGGCGGCTGCGCGGCAGATCGTGCGAAAGCAGGGTCTTGACCATCAGCCGGCCCTTCGCGCCACCGGGTACAGGCCCTCGGGCCGCCACAGCAGCACCGCCACCATCAAGGCGATGTTGGAGAACAGCGCCAGCTTGGGCGCCAGGAAGCCGGTGTAGTTGGCCACCAGGCCCACCAGCAGCGCACCCACGAAGCTGCCGAAGGTGGAGCCCAGGCCGCCAATGATGATGACGATGAAGATCAGCACATTGAGCTGCGCGCCGATCTGCGGCGTCACGCCCTGCTGGTACAGGCCCCAGAGCACGCCGCCCAGGCCCGCCAGCGCCGAGCCGGCGACGAAGGTGCCGATGAACAGCCGGCGGATCGGGTAGCCCAGGCTTTCCACCATCTCGCGGTCCTGCACGCCGGCGCGGATCAGCAGGCCCAGCTTGGTGCGGTTCAGCAGCCACAGCAGGCCCACCAGCACGGTCAGACCGACGACCATGGCCAGCAGGCGGAAGCGCTCCAGCGCCACATCACCGAACAGCAGCGCACCGCGCAGGCCCTCGGGCGGGGTGATGGGCACGAGCTGCGCGCCGTACTGCATCTTCAGCAGCTCCTCGCCGACGATCATGCCGCCCATGGTGATGAGGATCTGCTTCAGGTGCAGGCCGTAGACGGGCCGCACCAGCACGCGCTCAAAGGCCAGGCCCACCGCGCCGGCCACGCCCATGCCCACCAGGCAGGCCGCGCCCACGGCGAGCAGATTGGCCCCCAGATCCGGGCTGTGGACCAGGCCGCTCAAGCTGGAGAGCACCGTGGTGGCCATGAAGGCGCCCAGGGCGATGAAGAGGCCGTGGCCGAAGTTCAAGACGTCCATCAGGCCGAACACCAGCGTCAGGCCCGAGGCCATGATGAAGACGATCAGACCCATGGCCAGCCCGGCGAGCGTCAGCGTGGCCCAGGAGCTGGGGCTGCCGATCAGCGGCAGGGCCAGCAGGGCCAGGCCGGCGAGCAGGGCCAGCGGCGCGATGTCAAAGCGCTCGCGTGGCAGGGCGGCCGGCGCGGTGGTGGTGGTCATTGATGCGCTCCGAGTGAGAGGCCGAGCAGGCGTTGCTGAAGTACTTCGTTCTCGGCCAATTCCTGCATGGCCCCGGTGTGCACCACGCGGCCGTCGTCCATCACGGCCACGCGGTCGCCCAGGGCCTTGGCCATGGCGAAGTTCTGCTCCACCAGCAGCACGGTGGTCTGTTGCTTCTTCAGTTCACCCAGCGCCTCGATGAGGTTCTGCACGATGGCCGGCGCCAGGCCCTTGCTGGGCTCGTCGATCAGCAGCAGGCGGCGCGGCTCGATCAGTGCGCGGGCAATGGCGACCATCTGCTTTTGCCCACCGCTGAGCTTGCCGGCGGGGTATTGCCAGAAGGTCTTCAGCGCGGGGAAGAGGCCGAACAGCCAGGTCAGACGTGCGTCATCCAGGTCCTGCAAACGCTTGGCTTGCCTTGCGGCGAGCAGCAAGTTTTCGGCCACGCTGAGGTCGCTGAAGATGCCCATGGATTCGGGCACATAGGCGATGCCTTGCTGGGCGATCTCGGGGGTGCTTTGCTTGTGCCTGCCGCCGGCGAATTCGATCGTTCCCTGGCTGTGCGGCCACAGGCCCATGATGGTGCGCAGTGTGGTGGTCTTGCCGGCGCCATTGCGGCCCAGCAGCATGGTCACTTGGCCCTCGGGCACCTCCAGGTCGACGCCGTGGAGGATGTGGTACGCGCCGATGTGGGTGTGGACGCCTTGGAGTTTGAGCAGGCTCATTGGGCTTGTGCTTTGAAGTGAGAGCCCGTGGGGTCTTCAACCCCACACCCCGACCCGCATTTCTTTGTCTTGCCAAAGAAACGCGGGGCAAAGAAAGGCGCCAATGCACGCACGCCGCCTAAGGCGGCGCGCGACTGCACGTCCGGCTCACATGGCTCCCACACCCCTCCTGGGACTGCGAAAACCTGCCCGCTAAGCTGGCCGGAGTACCGGCCGTCTAGACCACTGCAAACCATCAAGGGCTCTCTGCGATGAACGGACCCCCAACGAGCAACTGGGTGTCCCAGGGCGCTGGTTGGGGGTGTGTTCTTCGGAGCTCGGAGGCCATGGTCCTCGCTGCCCGGGACGACCGGTACTCCGGGCGCCTTCGTCGTCCTGACCGTCGAAGTCAGAGGAGGGCTCGTGTCAGTGTGAGCCCAAGCACCGCCATCACAGTTCGCCCCTAGGGCGACTGTGCGCATTGGCGCCTTTCTTTGCCCCGCGTTTCTTTGGCGCAGCAAAGAAATGCGGGTCGGGTGCAGGGGTGAAGCCCCTGCGGGCTGCAACGAGCAACAAGCAACCGAGCTCACGCTGCCACTCCAAGATACGCGTTCTGCACCACAGCCGAAGCCATCACAGAAGCAGGCTCGCCATCCGCGACCAAAGCCCCCTGGTGCAACACCACGATCCGATCCGCCAGCTCACGCACCACATCCATCTTGTGTTCCACCAAAAGGATGGTGTGACGCCCCTCGCGCTTCAGATCGCGAATCAGATCCAGCACCACCGGCACCTCATCCACGCTCATGCCCGCGGTGGGTTCATCGAACAGATAGACCTTGGGCTGCAGCGCCATCAACAGCGCCACTTCCAGCTTGCGCTGATCCCCATGCGGCAAGCTCGCCGCCAGGCTGTCAGCACGCGCGGCCAAACGCACGCGCTCCAGCAAGGCCATGGATTCGTCGATCAGCGAACGATGCTGCAGCCACACCGAGAACAGCCGCAGCCCCATCCCGCAACGCGCCTGCACCGCCAAGCGCACGTTCTCCAGCACGGTGAGGTGCGGGAACAGCTGCGTCAGCTGAAACGCCCGCCCCAGCCCCCGGCGCGTGCGCTGCGGCGCGCTCAGCCGCGTCAGGTCCTCACCGTTCAAGAGCACCCGCCCGCCACTGGCGGGCAGCTGCCCGCTGATGAGGTTGAAGTAGGTCGTCTTGCCCGCGCCGTTGGGGCCGACGATGGCCGTCAGCGTGCCGGGCTGGAAGCTGCAGGACACGCGGTCGACGGCCACATGGCCGCCGAAGCGGATCGTCAGGTCTTGGGTTTCGAGCACGTTGGTGAATTCGGGTTTCCAGAGTTCGAGGCGTAGCGAGCGGCCGCGGGACTAGACGCGGGGGGACCCGTGGACCGGAACGTACTTCCTGTACGTGAGGATCCACGGGAGGACCCGCAACGACGGCCTGTGGTCGCGCAGTAGCCGAGCGATCAGGACTTGTTGCGGATCGGGATGCTCATGTCCGCCGGCTTGATCTCCCGCACCAGCTCCGGCACGCCCCACTCGAACGCCGGGTCCACCTTGATCTTGAAATGGAACATCGACTGCATGGCCTGGTGGTCCTCGGCGCGGAACCACATCTCGCCCTTCGGACTCTGGAACTTCATGCCCTTCATGGCGGCCTGCAGCTTGGCGGTCTTGCTGTCGCCGCCGGTCTTTTTCAGCGCCTCGACGATGGCGATGCCGGCCGTCATGCCGCCGGCGGTGAACATGTCGGGCGGGGTCTTGAACTGCTTGTAGTGGTTGGCCACCAGCCACTCGTTGGCCGGGTTCTTGGGCATGCCGAAGTAGTAGTAGGCCGCGCCCTCCATGCCGGGGAAAGCTTTGTATGCCGTCATGGCCGGCAGGATGTTGCCGCCGGTGGCGATCTCGATGCCGTGGCGCTTCAGGTCCAGGTCGGCGATCTTGAAGGGGTTGCCCGCGCCGGCCCAGAGGATGAAGACGATCTTGCGGCCCGGCAGGCCCTTGAGCTTGTCGATCAAACGCTGCGCACCGGCGGTGAAGTCGGTGGTGCTGGTGGGCAGGTATTCCTCGTGCACCAGCTTGGCGGTCTTGAGCGCCTCGCGGAAGGCCTTCACGCCGTCGCGGCCGAAGGCGTAGTCCTGCGCCAGGGTGGCGATGTGGGTGCCGGGCTTGTCCAGCGCCACGGCGTTGGCGATGGCGTCCTGCGAGCTGTTGCGGCCGGTGCGGAAGATGTAGGGGTTCCACTTCTCGCCGGTGATGGAGTCGGCCACGGCGGGCTCCACCAGCAGGATCTTGCCGGCCTCCTCGGCCACCGGTAGCAGGGCCAGGGCCACCGAAGAGCTGGTGGGGCCAACGGCCAGGTCCACCTTGTCGTCCGCGTAGGCGGCGGCCAGCAGGTTCTTGCCCACGTCGGGCTTGCCCTGGTCGTCCTTCTCCAGCACGACGATCTTGCGGCCCGCCACGGTCATCGTGCCGCCGGTGGCGTACTGCAGGCCCAGCAGCAGGCCGGTGTGCGTCTGTTTGCCATAGGCCTCCAGCGGGCCGCTCTTGCTGTAGACATGGGCGATGCGGATGTCCTTGCCCTGGGCCTGGGCGGCGCAGCTGAGGGCAAGCAGGGCGGCGGCAGCCGCGGTATGGGCCAGAGAGCGGCGGTTCAGCATGGGGTCTCCTGAAGGCGGCCCCACGGGGACAGGGCCGGCGCTGGGCGCAAAGGGTGCAAGCCCCGTGCCATTGCGGGTTCACCCGGACTTTGCCGGGCGGCCATGGCCCATCAGGCGCTGGATTGCCCGGATTCCGTACAGGGCCGGTGAACGCGCCAACAGCAGCTGTCCGGAAACCGGACAGCTGCTCAGAGTCCGTACAGCGCCAGCTTCTCGTACAGGGCCGCGCGCGAGATGCGCAGCAGCTTGGCCGTGGCCACCTTGTTGCCCTGGGTGTGGGCCAGGGCGGCGGCGATGGCGCGGCGTTCCAGCTCGGCAATCTGCTCGGGCAGGGGGCGCAGGGCGGCGGCCGGATCGGTGGCGTCGACCGCCGGGGCGCTGATGCGGGCGGGCGCACCCGGCGCCGCAGCGGCGGCCGTGCCGCCTGGAAGCAGGCCGGCGAAATGCCGCGCCTCCAGGCGCAGCGCATCGCTCATCAGGCTGGCCTGCTCCAGCACATTGCGCAGTTCGCGGATGTTGCCGGGCCAGGGCTGCGCGGCCAGCAGGGCCAGGGCGTCGGGCTCCAGCGTGCGCTGCGGCATGCCGGAGCGGCGCGCGATGTCCTCGCCCAGCGCCTCGGCCAGGGCTTCGAGGTCTTCGCGGCGCTCGCGCAGCGGCGGCACGCGGATCGGCAGCACGGCCAGGCGGTAGTACAGGTCGGCACGGAACTCGTTGCGCGCCACCATCGAGGGTAGGTCGCGACTGGTGGCGGCGATGACGCGCAGGTCCACGCGCCGTACGGTGTTGGAGCCCAGGGGCTCGAACTCCTGCTCCTGCAGCACGCGCAGCAGCTTGCTCTGCAGCGCCAGCGGCATGTCGCCGATCTCGTCCAGGAACAGGGTGCCGCCGTCGGCGATGGCGAACTTGCCCTCGCGGCCCTTGCGGTCAGCGCCGGTGAAGGCACCGCCGGCCACGCCGAACAGCTCGGCCTCCAGCAAGGTGTCGGGGATGGCAGCGATGTTCAGGCCCACCAGGGGTTTGCTGGCGCGCGGGCTGGCGGCGTGAATGGCATGGGCCAGCAGCTCCTTGCCGGTGCCGGTCTCGCCCAGCAGCAGCACGCTCGAATCGAGCGCGGCCACCTTGCGCGCCTGGCGCTTCACCTCCTGCGCCGCCGGGCTCACGCCGATGAAGCTGCTGATCGTGTACTTGGGCCGGCGCTGCTCGCTCAGCTGGCGGCGTGCGTCGTCCAGCTGCTGCTGCAGGTGGGCGAACTTCTGCACCACCGGCTGCAGCTTGGTCTGGTCGGCCAGCACCAGGCCGATGGCGCCGATGACCTGGCCCTGCGCGTCGTGCAGGGGCAGGCGGCTCACCACGAAGGTGCCGGCGCGGTTGGTCAGCAGGTCGACGAGGATGGGGCGGTCGCTGTCGATGACCTCGGCCAGCAGGGTGCCGGGCACCACGTCCTCGACGCGGCGGCCGACGAACTCCGATTCATGTGTGAAGCCCAGGGCCGGCAGAAAGTGCTTGTAGCCCTCGCTGATCCAGACGATGCGGTGCTCGCGGTCCAGCAGCATCATGCCGGTGGCGGCCACGGCAAAGTGCTCGAACATGGACTGCGCGGCCAGGCGCAGCACGCCGTCCAGATCGGCCGGCAGGGTGGGGGCGGGGAGGACTGCGGGGTTCACAGGGGCGCATTGAACCCCAGCGCCGCGGCCCCGCCCATCGGGCCTTCGCCCAGGGCAACGGTTGTGCGCCCGCTGTAGCAGTGGGCTCATGCTTCGTTCACGGCCGAAGTGTTCCGACCTGCGCGGCCCGCACAGTGAGGGCCTAGACCCACCCGGAGCCCGCCATGGCCCTCACCTGCTTCATCCGCTACGAGATCGAACCCTTCCGCAAGGAAGACTTCCGCCGCTATGCCCAGGCCTGGCTGCACATCATTCCGCGCCTGGGCGGCCGCCTGCTCGGCTACTGGCTGCCGCACGAAGGCAGCAGCACCGAGGCCTGGGGCCTGATCTCCTTCGATTCCCTGGCCGCGTACGAGGCCTATCGCAGCCGCCTGAAGGCCGACCCGGAGGCACGCGCCAACTTCGAGTTCGCTGCGCGCGAGCGCTTCATCCGTGCCGAGTGGCGCAGCTTTCCCGAACCCGTGCAGGCGGACTGAGCGTGTTCGCCGTGATCTTTGAAGTCGAACCCGCGGCCCCCGGGCGCGAGACCTATCTGACACAGGCGGCCGCGCTACGCGCCGAGCTGGAGCGCGTGCCGGGCTTCCTGTCGGTTGAGCGCTTCGAAAGCCTGAGCCGGCCGGGCCGGCTGCTCTCGCTGAGCTTCTGGCAGGACGAGGCCAGCGTGAAGGCCTGGCGCGAGCAGCCCGAGCACCGCGCCGCCCAGGCGCTGGGCCGTGCCGGCCTGTTCGCCGACTACCGGCTGCGCGTGGCCGAGGTGGTCCGAGACTACGGCCTGCACGACCGCGCCCAAGTGCCTCCCCGATGAACTCGCTTGCCAGCCTGGCCACCCTGATCGCCGACCCCAGCCGCGCCGCCATGCTCAGCCATCTGCTGAGCGGCGAGCTGGCCAGCGCCGGTGAGTTGGCGCGTGCCGCCGGCGTGGGCGCGGCCACCGCCAGCGCGCATCTGCGCAAGCTGCTGGATGCCGGCTGGCTGGTCTGCGAGCCGCGCGGCCGCCATCGCTACTACCGGCTCGCCGATGCCGAGGTGGCGCAGGCCCTGCAGGCCCTGCAACTGGTGGCCGACCGCGGCCGCGCCGAGCAGGCCTGGGCCGGCCAGCCCGCACTGCGCTATGCACGCCGCTGCTACGGCCATCTGGCCGGCCGCCTGGGCGTGTGCCTGGCATCGCAGTGCCTGGAGCGCGGTTGGCTGCGGGCCGAGGAGCCGGGTCTGCTGCTGACCGAGCAAGGCCTGCGCGGCCTGCGGAGCCTGGACATGGACCCCGCCCCCTGGCGGCCGCGGGGGCTGCGCCCGCGCGCCGCGGCACACCCTTGCCTGGACTGGAGCGAACGCCGCGACCACCTCGCCGGCCCCTGGCCGCGTGCCCTGCTGCAGCACGCACTGGCACAGGGCTGGCTGCAGGCCCGTGCGGGCGAACGTGCGCTCGGGCTCAGCCCGCTGGGCGCGGCGCGGCTGAGCGCGGTGTTCGGGCCCCTGCCTTAGGGCAACGCTGAGCAAGTCCCTCGTGCGTCGCGCATCCCTGGCTTGGGCGGGCTGCGGCGTTGCATATGCTCGCCATAGCTGGGGCTATGGCTGTGCTTTGCGCCTTGCATCCCATCCCAAGCCAGGGCGCGCGCCATCACGGGGACTTATTCAGCGTCGCCTTCGGCCAGCGCGTCGTACAGCTGGCAGTAGGCCAGCGTCAGCGGGTGCTTGGGCTCCAGATGCACCAGGGGCAGCGCGCGCTCATGGCTTTCCTTCACCTTCACGCTGCTGTTCAGGAAGGGCTGCAGCACCGGCAGGCCTTCGTCCACCAGCGCCTGCACGGTGCGCTGCGGCAGGCTGGCGCGCGGCTGGAACTGGTTGACGACGATGCCTTCGACCTGCAGGTCGGGGTTGTGATCGGCCTGGATCTCCTGCACGTTCTCCAGCAGTTCGTAGAGCGCGCGGCGGGCGAACTCGTCGCAGTCGAAGGGGATCAGGCAGCCCTGCGCGGCGATCAGCGCCGAGCGGGTATAGAAGTTCAGCGCCGGCGGGGTGTCGATCCAGACCTGGTCGTAATCCGCCTCCAGCTCCTGCAGTGCATCACGCAACTTGTAGATCTTGTGTCGGCTTTCCAGCTTGGTGTGCAGCTCGTCGAGCTCGCCCGAGGCCGGCATCAGGTGCAGGTTCTCGAACGGCGTTTCGGTGATGAAGTCGCCGGGCTTGGCCGGGCGCACGCTGAACTTCAGCGAGCTCTCGAAGAAGGGCGCGCTGCCCGTGCCTTCGGCGGCCGGTGTGTCGCCCATCAGGTAGCGGCTGGAGTTGGCCTGGCGGTCCAGGTCGATCAGCAGCACGCGCTGGCCCTGGGCGGCGGCAATCGCCGCCAGATTCGTCGTGATGGTGGACTTGCCCACCCCGCCCTTCTGGTTGAACACCACGCGTCGCACGGCAGCTCCTGGTCGTTGAAGGGGGTAATTGTGCGCCGCAGCAATTTCGACTGCGGCATGCCCGCGACATGCTCGCTTCCCCTAGGCCGCCTCCTTCCAAAGAAGGAATCAGATAAGCCCACGCGCCACCACCCTGGTGGCCCGGTGCCGGTCTGGGTTCTTTGCACTCCAGGAGGTCGCTGTGAACGAAATTGCGTGGGAACGTCGTTGCGTGCTGGGGGCGCTGCTCGCCCTGGCGGCTCTGCCGGGGGCGCAGGCCCAGTCGGCTGACTTGGTGGCCGTGGTGGCCGCGAACAGCAAGGCACCGCCCAAGCTCAGTGCCGAGGAGCTCAGCGCCATCTTCATGGGCACGGCCAAGAGCTTTCCGAATGGCGAGCGCGCCGTGCCGATCGACCAGAAGGCCGGCACGCCGCCCTACGCCGGCTTCTATCAAAAAGCCGCTGGCAAGACGGAGGCGCAGATGAAGGCCTACTGGTCACGCATCATGTTCACCGGCAAGGGCCAGCCTCCGCAGGAAGGGGGCGACGGCGCCGCGGTGAAGAAGCTCGTGGCCGCCAACCCGAACATGGTGGGCTACATCGAAGCCTCGCTGGTCGACGCCAGCGTGCGCGTGATCGCCGACATCAAGTAAGGAGCCGACCATGCGTGTGCTTGCCACTCTCACCGTCACCGCCGCCCTGCTCGGTGCCAACGCCCCGGCCCTGGCCGAGGGCATGCGTTTCAACTTCAGCGGCTTCGGCCAATACACCGTGGGCAAGGTGCTCTCCGGTGACAAGAAGCCCTTCTCGCTCACCGGCAACTGGAACTGCCCCTGTGCCATCGCCAACTGGGAATACGTGGGCGTCTACGAGAAGGACAAGGGCTGGCAGGCGGATCAGGAATCACTGATCGGCCTGCAGGGCACGCTGCACTTCAGCGACAGCATCTCCGCCACCGCCCAGGTGCTGGCGCGGCCCGGCAACTTCAACTTCCGCCCCACCCTGGACTGGGCCTATGGCTCCTGGGCCGTGAGCGACCACTGGACCGTGCAAGCCGGGCGCAAGCGCATCCCGCTGTACTACTACTCCGACTTCCTCTACATCGGCACCGCCTACCCCTGGGTGCGTCCGCCGCAAGACGTCTACGGCTGGCCCATCTACGCCTACGACGGCGTCAACGCCGCCTACAGCGGCCAGTGGGGCAGCGTGACGGTGGACGCCAACGTCTGGGCCGGCGGCTTCACCCACAACAACGCGCCCTACAACACCAAAATCTATTACGGCGCCAAGACCAACGAGAAGTGGAAGGGCATCCACGGCGCCTACATCACCCTCACCAAAGACGAATGGAACGGCCGCGTGATGGTGATGCGCCACAAGGCCAACACCTGGACGCCGGCCTACGACGACCAGCCCGAGACGGTCTGGGTGCCCAATCTGCAGACCACCATCATTGCCCTCTCGCTGAACTACGACGGCGCCAACTGGCTGCTGCGCAGCGAGCTCAACCGCTTCAAGCAAGACACTTCAAAGGCCCAGTACGACTACTACCTGCTGGGCGTGGGCTACCGCGTGGGCGATTGGACGGCGATGCTGACCCAGTCCAACTACAAGACCAAGGACCTGGGCACCGCCTTCGGCAACCCGCCGCAGGGCATCGAGGCGCGCCGCAGCCGCAGCGTGGCGCTGCGCTACGACCTCAACAAGAACTGGGCGCTTAAAGGCCAGTACGACGTCTCCAAGGACCGCACCACCTGGTACGACTTCTTCGGCGACCACAAGATGCTGACCTTCTCGGCGCAGACCTCGTTCTGAGCGGGCGGCCTCCAAGGCGCCCGGCGGTCCGCGCCTCGTCCACCCCGGGGCTGGCCACGGCCAGCCCCATGCTCTGGCCACGCCGTCGGGCGCTGCTGGGCGGCGCGGGTTGGGTGTTCGGGCTTTCGGGCTTGTCCGGCCTGTTCGGTGCGGCCGGGGCGCAGGAAGCCAGTGCGCGCCTGCGGGTGGCCACCCATTCGCTGCCGCCCTACGTCATCGCGCAGCGCGCGGCGCCGCCCCAGGGCGCCTTGCGCGAGTTCATGGACGCCGAACTGGCGCCACTGCTGGGCGTGCAGTTCGACTGGCTGCCCGTGATGACCGCGCTGCGCGTGCAGCGCAGCCTGCTGGACGGTAGCGCCGAGCTCGCGCCACTGCTCACCCTGTCGGTGGCGGGCCTGCGCGTACTGCAGTTCGCGGCCGAGGCCTCACTCTTCATGGACAGCTTCGTGGCCCTGCGGCCCGGGCACCCGCTGCTGCGGCGCGAACGCGTGCAGGCGGCCGATTTGCTGGGTCAGCACGTGGGCACCGCCCTGGGCCTGCTGCTGCCGCCCGATCTAGAAGGCCTGGACATCCGCTGGGACGTGGTGTCCGCCACCGAGGCGGACCGCGCCATCCTCACGCGCGTGGCGCGTGGTCAGCTCGATGCCGGCTACTTCAGCAACCCCGAGTCGCCGCGCTGGAGCGCCCAGCAGCTGGGCATCCCGCTGCAGCTGCGCCAGCTGGACGTCGCCCGCCGCGCCCTGTTCCCCGCCTTTGCGCGCCATGTCGACCCCGAACTGGTGGCGCGCTACGGCCCGCTGGCGGCGCAGCACTTCGCCACCGAACGCTGGACGCGCACCTTGCAGCGCTGGTTGCAGGGGGTGAGTGCGGCGAGCACACCCGCGCGATCGGCCTGACGGGGGAGGGTCAGGGCGCCCGGGTGGCGGGGGGCCGTCCAGCCGGCCAGGAACTCGGTGCGGGGAGGAAACCAGCCCACCACTTGGTGGTCTTTCCAACACGGGCCCTTGAGCGCGTAGCCTCTCCACCCGGGCCTGAACCGCCGTGCCGCCGCTCAGCAGCAGGCCCAGCAGCGCGCGCCGGCCCAGCGCCCCGGGTGCCATCAGCGGGCGCCGGCCGCGGCCAGGGCCGTCATGTTGACCACGCGGCGCACCGTGCTCGACGGCGTGAGGATGTGCACCGGCTGGGCCGCCCCCAGCAGCACGGGGCCGACGGTGACGCCATGGCCGCCGGTCATCTTCAGCACATTGAAGAGGATGTTGGCGGCGTCCAGATTGGGCAGCAGCAGCAGGTTGGCCTCGCCGCTGAGCGTGGTCTCGGGCAGGAAGTTGCGGCGGATCTCCTCGCTCAGGGCGGCATCGCCGTGCATCTCGCCGTCGCAGGCCACACCCGGGCGCAGGGCCTTGAAGCGTTTCGCGGCTTCGCGCATGCGCTTGGCCGAGGGGCGGGTGGAGCTGCCGAACATCGAGTGCGAGACGAAGGCCACCTTGGGCGGAATGCCGAAGCGGCGCAACTCGTCCACCGCCATCGCGGCGATCTCGGCCAGTTGCTCGGCACTTGGCTCCTCATTGACGAAGGTGTCGGCCAGGAAGAGCGTGCGCTCGTCCAGCAGCAGGGCGTTGACGGTGGCGAAGCAATGCGCGCCCTCGCGCAGGCCGATGACGTCGCGCACATGGTCGAGGTGCTGCTCGAAGCGGCCCACCAGGCCGCAGAGCAGCGCGTCGGCATCACCGCGGCGCAGCAGCATGCTGCCGATCAGGGTGTGCGAGCGGCGCAGCGCGGCCTTGGCCATGCTGGGGGTGACGCCCTCGCGGCCCATCAGGCGCTGGTAGTCCTCCCAGCATTCGCGGTAGCGCGCGTCGTCCTCGGGGTTGACGAGCTCGATGTCGCGGCCCACCTCCAGGCGCAGGCCGGCGCGCGCGATGCGCTGGGCGATCACCGCCGGGCGGCCGATCAGGATCGGCCGGGCCAGGCCTTCGTCCACCACCACCTGGGCGGCGCGCAGCGCGCGCTCGTCCTCGCCCTCGGCATAGATCACGCGGCCCTTGCGCGCCTTGGCGGCGGCAAACACCGGGCGCATCACCAGGCCGGTCTGGTAGACGAAGCGGCTCAGAGATTGGCGGTAGGCCTCCAGGTCCTTGATCGGACGCGTGGCCACGCCGCTGGCGGCGGCCGCCTCGGCCACGGCCGGGGCGATGCGCAGGATCAGGCGCGCGTCAAAGGGCTTGGGAATGATGTACTCGGGCCCGAAGTGCAGCTCCTGCCCGGCATAGGCCGCGGCCACCTCGTCGCTGATCTCGGCCTTGGCCAGTGCGGCGATCTCGCGCACGCAGGCCAGCTTCATTTCCTCGGTGATGCGCGTGGCGCCGCAATCCAGCGCGCCGCGGAAGATGTACGGGAAGCACAGGACGTTGTTGACCTGGTTCGGGTAGTCGCTGCGGCCGGTGGCCATGATGGCGTCGTCGCGCACCTGCTTGACGAGTTCGGGGCGGATCTCCGGCTCGGGGTTGGCCAGCGCCAGGATCACCGGGCGCGCAGCCATCGTGGCCACCATCTCGGGCTTCAGCACCCCGGCGGCCGAGCAGCCCAGGAACACGTCGGCGCCGTGCATGGCATCGGCCAGCGTGCGTGCGGGGGTCTGCTGGCAGTAGCGCTGTTTGCTCTCGTCCAGCTTGGCGGCATCGGCGCGCTCGCTCTGGATCACGCCCTTGGAGTCGATCACATAGATGTGCTCGCGCTTCACGCCCAGGCCCACCATCACGTCCAGGCAGGCAATGGCCGCCGCACCGGCACCGCTGACCACCAGCTTGATCGCACCGATCGGCTTGCCCACCAGCTCCAGCGCATTCAAGAGCGCAGCGCCGCTGATGATGGCGGTGCCATGCTGGTCGTCGTGGAAGACCGGGATGCTCAGGCGCTCCTTGAGCTTGCGCTCGACGTAGAAGCACTCGGGCGCCTTGATGTCCTCGAGGTTGATGCCGCCCAGCGTGGGTTCGAGCGCGGCAATATGCTCGACCAGCTTGTCCGGATCCTTCTCGTTGAGCTCGATGTCGAACACATCGATGCCGGCGAACTTCTTGAACAGGCAGCCCTTGCCCTCCATCACCGGCTTGGCGGCCAGCGGGCCGATGTCGCCCAGGCCCAGCACCGCGGTGCCGTTGGTGACGACGCCGACGAGGTTGCCGCGCGAGGTGTACTCGGCCGCGCAGTTCGGGTCGGCCTCGATGGCCAGGCAGGGATAGGCAACCCCGGGCGAGTAGGCCAGCGAGAGATCGCGCTGGTTCGCCAGCGCCTTGGTCGGCGTCACGGCGATCTTGCCGCGCGAGGGCAGGCGGTGGTAATCGAGGGCGGCTTCGCGCAGCGCGGCTTCCGCGGCGCCGGCTTGGGGCAGGGTGTCGTCGTGCATCGGCGCAGCGTAGCGGAAGCCCATGCGGGCCTCCATGCGCAGGACGCATGAAGCAAAGAGCCCGCGGCAAGGCGGGCTCGGAGGCGAAGGCTGGCTCAACCAGCGGCAGAGGTGGCGCGACCGGCAAGAATCGAACTTGCGACGCGGCCTTCGGAGGGCCGCATGATATCCACTTCACCACGGTCGCAGCGAAGCCGGCCATTCTAGGGGCTAAAGCACGCCGCTATACTTCCGCGCCCTTTTCGAGGGTCCGAAACACAAGAGCCACAAGAGGACGGCATGAGCCACGACACCCACGAAGCCCACGATTCCCACGAAGGCCCCATCAAGACCCCGAAGCAACTGGCCTGGGCCGTGTTCTTCGCCTTCATGGTGCCCATCGTCGTGATCATCCTGCTGGCCAATTACGTGTCCGGGCAGTTCAAGCCGGCCGCCGGCAGTGAAAGCCTGGAAGCCGAGAAGATCGCCGAGCGCCTCAAGCCCATCGGGCATGTGGAAGTGAAGGCCGCGGGCGACATGGCCGCCATGAAGACCGGCGAGCAGGTCTACCAGGCCCAGTGCTCGGCCTGCCACGGCACCGGCGCTGCCGGCGCACCCAAGCTGGCGGACGCCGCCGCCTGGGGCCCGCGCGTGAAGACCGGCTTCGAGGCCCTGCTCAACTCGGCCCTGAAGGGCAAGGGCGCCATGGGCGCCCAGGGTGGCGGCGATTTCTCCGACTTCGAGATCGCCCGCGCCGTGGTCTACATGGCCAACCAGGGCGGCGGCAAGTTCGACGAACCCAAGGCCCCGGCGGCCCCCGCCTCGGCCGCTCAGTAAGTCCAGGCCCATCCGCAAAAGCCGCCCCACCGGGCGGCTTTTTTCATGCCGGCCGCAGCTGGAAGCCGAAGCGCTGCGGCAGTTCGGCGCGGGTAATGTCCTGCGGAATCCATTCGCCGCGTTCGATGCGCTCGGCCGCCAGGCCCATGTCCTGGCTGTGCACCAGGCCCAGGCCGCGCGAGGTGTGCAGGTAGAGCCAGCCCTGCTCGTCCAGCCAGCAGCTCAGGGCCTGCAGTTCTTCGCCGGTATGGGCCTGGATGCGCCCGTCGTCCAGCAGGCGCAGCACCAGGGGCGCGGCCTCCAGCTCCACGTAGACGCGCTGCGGGCCGTTCTGGAAGTACCAAGCGCCTTGCGCGTCGGACTCGTAATTGCGCTGGATGAACTCGCGCAGCTTGTCGTGCCGCACCACGCTGCCCTTGGGGTGGGGGAATGCGCCGGCGCGCTGGCAAGCCTCGTCGCGCATGTACCAGTCGCCGCGTGCATCCAGTGCCAGCCAGCCGCGGCAATCGGGCACGTGGGGCCACTTGGCCAGCGCGGCCTTGACGATGTCATCCATCAGCGTCGTTCCAGCAGCAGGTGCAGCCAATTGCCACGCGGCGGGTGCAGGGCTTCGCTGGGCCAGCGGGCCCAGAAGGCCAGCTTGGTCAACACCTTCTGGCCTAGCGAGCGTGGCGCGGGCGCGCCGATGCCGCCCCCGCAATGAACGCAAGGCTCCTGCTGCGCATAGGTACCGTAGGGGTTGCCGGCCAGGTCCATCAGCCAGGCGCTGAGCGCATTGCTGCGCTCGCGGGTGTGCCCCACCAGATGGTGGGCGGCGACGCGGAACTGGGGGAACAGGGCCGCCAGGCTGCTGGCATTGAAGCGATTGACATGGCCCCAGGGCGGGTTGAAGCCCCCGCAGCGCGCGCAGGTCGTGCGCCCGACGCGCAAGTCCTGCCCGTTGGGCACGCCGATCAACAGCCGGCCGCTGCAGACGCGCTGCAGTTCGTGGCAGGCCTGGTGCAGCAGTTGCGGGGGGATGTGCTCCAGCACCTCGGCGCAGAGCACGAAGTCAAACGCGCCGTCGGGGAAGTCCAGCGCGGTGAGATCGCCCTGCACGGTCAGGACCCCGGGGTGTTCAAACTCCGGCCGCTGCAGGTCGAGCGCCACGACCTCTTGGAAGCGTTCGGCCAGCAGGCGAGAGAAATGCCCGTCGCGGGCGCCGATGTCCAGGGCGCGCCGTCCGGATCCCGGGCTCAGGCTCAACAGGTCGCGTGTGCGTTCTTGTTCGGCCGGGCTGGATCGGTAGGCGCTGAGGGACATGCTCACTCCAGATGCTGTTCCAGCCAGGCACAGACGCTGCCCGGCAGGCCCAGGGCCGAGCCGGGCCAGCGCCCGGTGGGGAAGCCCACATGACCGCCGTGCGCAGGTTGCCACAGCGTGATGGGCGCTTGCTCGTAGCGGCGCGGGGCCGGCATGCTGTGAAAGGGCACGAAGGGGTCGTTGCGCGCATTCAGCACCAGGCTGGGCACGCGCAGGCGCGCCAGCTGCGGGCCGGCGCTGGCGCGGGCGTAGTAGTCGGCGGCGTTGCGAAAGCCATGCAGCGGCGCGGTGACGAGTTCGTCGAACTCGATCAGGCTGCGCGCGCGCGCCAGGGCCGCGCCGTCAAACAGACCGGGGTGCCGTTGCAGCTGCTGCAGGGCCTTGGGGATCATGCTGCGCAGGAAGTAGCGCGTGTAGATGACCCGGTTCAGGCCCTGGTGGATGGCCTGGCTGGCGGCGGCCAGGTCCAGCGGCGCCGAGATGGCGGCGAGCGCGCGCACCGTCTGCCCCGCCTGCTCGCCCGCCTCCTGGGCCCAGCGCAGCAGCGCGTTGCCGCCCAGGCTCACGCCCACCGCCAGCAGGGGGCCGGCGTGGCGGGCGCGCAGCTGGGCCAGCATCCAACCGATCTCGGCAAAGTCGCCCGAGTGGTAGGCGCGCGGCGCGCGGTTCAGCTCGCCCGAGCAGCCGCGGAAATGCGGCAGGGCGCAGCCCCAGCCGAGCTGCTGCGCCTGGCTGGCGAAGGCCTGCGCGTAGTGGCTGGCCGAGCTGCCTTCCAGGCCGTGGAAGAGCACCAGCAGCGGGCGTGTCTGCCGCTCTGGGTCAGGGGCATCGACCCAGTCGCAGTCGATGAAGTCGCCGTCCGGCGAGTCCCAGCGCTCGCGCCGCAGCACGGGCGGCGCCGCATGGTGCAGGCGCGCGAACAGCTTGGGCCAGATGGTCTGCGCGTGGCCGCCGGGCAGCCAGCGCGGGGCGGCGATGCGCGCCGGCCGGCGCAGCCGGTTCAATGCAGCACGCCGCTGCCCGGCGCCAGCTCCGGCTGGTCGTTGGGCTGGCCCGGGCTGGCGTGGTGCAGCACCATGCGCCAGCCTTCGGCGGTCTTCAGGTAGACATTGCTGGCCCACACCCAGGCCACCTGCATGCCTTCGGGGCCGGGCACCAGCACGCGCTCGCGCACCTGGTGCACGGCCAGCTGCTCGGTCTGCAGCTTGCGCACCTCGGTGGGCTGCACGGCCACCGGGCCGCGCGCGAACATGGCCTCGAAATTGGCGCGAATGGCGGTGATGCCCACCAGCAGCGGGCCGCCGGGGTGCAGGCAGCGCACCTCCTCGTCGCCCACCCACAGGGACACCAAGCGTTCCAGGTCGGCGCTCTGCAGGGCCTCGTAGAACTGGGTCTCGATGTCTTCCGGGCTGGCCATCAGCACGGCCAAGGGAGCGCGACGTGGCATGTCAGCTTTCTGATGTGAGGCAGAGGCGACGCTGTGAGCTGGCCCGATCAAGTGCCACCGCGGAGCCGGCTTTGCCGGGCCGCTGGTGGCGCCCCCTGGGGGGAGGTGCCGCAGGCACTTCGGGGGGGACCATGTCAGTGGCCGTGCGGCAGCGCTTCGCCAGCCTTCAATTTGTATTCGGTGCCGCAGTAGGGGCAGCGGCCGCTGTGGCCCTCGTGCGTCAGGTCGATGTAGACCTTGGGGTGGCTGCTCCACAGCGCCATCTTGGGATTGGGGCAGGCAATCACGCCGGGGCCTTGCAGGTCCTGGGCGCTGACTTCGATGACGGCTTGGCTCATGGCGGGTAGGAACTGGGGGAGAACCCGGAATTTTAGGAGCCCGTGCCGGCGGCCTCGGACTGCCAGTCGTAGGCGCGTTCGACCTTCACCACCTGCAGCTCGTAATGCGCGTACCAGTGCGCCCGGCCGCGCTCGCGCGTGGCGGCATGCTCGGCCTGCGCGCGCCAGGCGGTGATGGCCTCCAGGCTGGCCCAGTAGGAGACGGTGATGCCCAGGCCATCGGCGCCGCGCACGCTTCGCACATCGATGAAGCCGGGCTGCTGCTTGACCAGCTCGGCCATGCGCTCGGCGGCGGCGGCATAGCCCTCGTCGCCGGGGCGGCGCTGGCTGGTGAAGATGACGGCGTAGCAGGGATTCGGCAGTTTCAGCATGGGGGCTCAGTCGGACAGGTGGTCGGCCAGCACCTCGACCCAATGCCGCACGGGCTTGGCGTCGCTGAGGTGGCTGATGCAGCCGATGTTGGCGCTGACGATCTGCTCGGCGCCCAGCTCGTCCAGCGCGGCGAGCTTGCGCGCGCGCAGTTCCTGCGCCACCTCGGGCTGCAGGATCGAATAGGTGCCGGCCGAGCCGCAGCACAGATGCGCATCGCGTGGGCGCTGCAGCTGGAAGCCCAGCTGGCGCAGGCCCTGCTCGACCGGATCGGCGCGGCGCTGGCCATGCTGCAGCGTGCAGGGCGGGTGCCAGGCCAGGCTGGGCAGCGGGCCGGGCTTGAGCGCGGCGCGCAGGCGCGGCAGATGGGCGGGGCTGAGCAGCCATTCGCCCAGGTCCTGGGTGCGCTCGGCCACGGCGGCCGCGGCGGCATCGCCGGGCAGGTGGCGGCCGTACTCCTTGACCATCAACCCGCAGCCGCTGGCGTTCGAGACGATGGGCTCGCTGCGCCCCGCGCAGGCGGCCACCAGGGCCTGCATGTCGCGCCTTGCAGCTTCGTGGGCGCCGAGGTGCTCGCGCAGCGCGCCGCAGCAGCCTTCCACGGGCACGCCCTGCACGCCCAGCACCGCCAGCACGCGCTGCGTGGCGGCCTCGATGTTGGGCGCCAGCGCCGGCTGCACGCAGCCGCGCAGCAGCAGCACCTGGCGCGGCTGGGCCTTGGCCGGGCGATGCAGCACACGCTGCCGGCGCGGCACGGCGCGGCGCAGCCGGCCGGGCAGCAGCGGGCGCAGCCACTGGCCCAGGCGCAGCGAAGGGCCGAACAGCGGCGAGGGCAGGAAGCGCGCCAGCAGGGCGCGCAGCAGGCGGGCCTTCAGCGGCCGCGCGGGCGCCTGCGCGTCGGCCAGGCCGCGGCCCAGGTCGATCAGCTCGCCGTAGCGCACGCCCGAGGGGCAGGTGGTCTCGCAGGCGCGGCAGCTCAGGCAGCGGTCCAGGTGCTGCTGGGTGGCGGCGCTGGCGGCTTCGCCCTGCAGCAGCTGGCGCACCAGGGCGATGCGGCCGCGCGGGCTGTCCAGTTCGTTGCCCAGCACCTGGTAGCTCGGGCAGGTGGCGGTGCAGAAGCCGCAGTGCACGCAGGACTGGATCAGGTCGCGCGCGCGCTGCGCCTGGCGGTCCTGGGCAAGTTCGGGGGCCAGTTCGGTGTGCATGCCGGGGCTGGTGGCGGGGAGGCCTGCATCCTAGGCCGTGGCTTTGGCGATTCGGCGCACGCGCTGGCGATTCGTCGCGGCAGGACCCCCGGGCATGACGGGCCTTCCTAGAGTCGCCCCCATTCCAATCTGGAGACCCCGATGAACGTTCTGCGTCGTGCCTTGTTCGCCGCCGGCCTGCTGGCCCTGTCGGTTCCCGTCTGCGCCCAGCGCATCGACACCAACACCCATCAGCCCGTGCTGGCGGGCGAGCCGCTGCAACTGGCGCTGGCCGATCTGCAGCCGGGCCAGACCGTCACGCTGCGCGCCGAGCGCACGGTGCGCACCTTCAGCGGCCCGGTGCGGCGCTTCATGTCCGAGGCCCGCTTCCAGGCCGATGCGCAGGGCCGTGTCGACCTGACAGCGCAGGCGCCGCTGCCCGGCGGCAGCTACGCCGGGGCCGATGTGCGCGGCCTGCTGTGGTCGATGCGGATGCAAGACGGCGAGGTGAAGGAGCCGGTGTTCAACCGCATCCAGTTCCAGCTGCACGACGCCGAAGGCAAGCCCCTGGCCCAGGCCGAGCTGCGCCTGACGCAGGCCCTGCCCGATGTGCAGACCCGCAAGCCGGCCGGCTTCCCTGGCGCCTTGTTCGCCCACCGTGCCGGCGCAGCCAAGCGGCCGGCCTTGATCCTGCTGGGCGGCAGCGAGGGCGGCTCGGCCATCAACCGCGATGCGCCCTTCTGGGCCTCGCAGGGCTATGCGGTGCTGGCCCTGCCCTACTACTCGCCGCGCAGCTGGAGCCCCAGCGGCATGCAGCCGCCCGAGTTGCCGGAGCTGCCGGCGAACTTCGTCGACATCCCGATCGAACGCCTGGAGCAGGCGCGCGCCTGGTTGGCCGAACAGCCCGAGGTCGATGCCACGCGCATCGGCGTGCAGGGCACCAGCAAGGGCGCCGAGTTCGCGCTCATCGCCGGCACCCGGCTGCCGTGGATCAAGGGCATTGCCGCCATCGTGCCCAGCGATGTGGTGTGGGAAGGTTGGGGCGAGGGCGTGGAGCCGGGCAAACGCTCCAGCTTTGCCTGGCAGGGTCAGGCGCTGGACTTCGTGCCCTACAAGGACTTCCAGCAGGAGTTCGCCGGCGCGGCGCTGGGCGAGCCCATCGTCATCCGCCGTCCGCTGGACAAGGGCCGCGCCGCCGCCACGCCGGCGCAGATCGAGAAGGCGCGCATCCCGGTGGAGCGCATCGCCGCGCCGGTCTTTCTGCTCGGCGGCGACGACGACCAGGTCTGGGACAGTGGCCGCATGGCCCAGGCGCTTGCCGATCGCCGCGCCCAGGTACCCGGCCTGAAGACCATGCTGCTGCGCCATGCCGAGGCCGGCCACTTCCTGGGCGGCACCGGCACGGGCCCGACCACGCACTACAACGACGGCTTGATGAAGAACGGCGGCACACCGGCCGCCAACGCGCGCGCCCAGGCCGAAGGCCACGCGGCCCTCAAGGCCTTCTGGGCTGCGACGCTGAACTGATCAGGAAATCTGCCCGGCGCTGAAGCCGGCCGCCAATGCGGCGGGTGGCTGCAGCGCCACTTCCAGCGCCAGGCGCGTGCCGCTCACCAGGCGCTCCAGCGGCAGGGCGGGCTCCGGCCCGCTCAGGCTGGGCAGGTGCAGAAAGCCGCTCGGCACCACGGTGCGGCGCAGCCGGTGCTGCAGGCCGTAGAAGACCTGGTTGCAGACATAGCTGCCGGCCGTGCAGCTCAGTTCGGCCGGGTAGCCGGCCGCCAGCAGGGCCTGCAGCATGGGCTTGAGCGGCAGGGTGGCGAAGTAGGCCGCCGGGCCGCCGGGCACCACCGGCACGTCGATGGGCTGCACGGCGTCGTTGTCGGGGATGCGGGCGTCGATCAGATTGATGGCCACCCGCTCCAGCGAGAGCGCGCGGCGGTTGCTGGCCTGCCCCAGCGCCAGCACCAGGCGCGGCTGCTGGCTCTGGATGGCGTCGTGCAGGGCGCCCAGGGCGCTGCCGAAGCGGCAGGGCAGCTGCAAGGCCCGCACTTTCACGCCGCCCGGAAGCTCCGCACCGTCGAGCGCGCGTGCGGTCTCCCAGGAGCTGTTGACGGGGTCGCCGCCGAAGGGCTCGAAGCCGGTCAGCAGCACGGTGTTGCGGGTCGCCATGACCGGGGATTTTCAACTGCTTGTGCTTACACCACCCCGGCGAAGCTGCTTGGCCGATGGGGTGCCACCGTGGAACCGGCTCTGCCGGGCCACTGGCTGAGGAAAGAGCAAGGCCGGCGTGCCGGCCGCCCCTTTCCGAAGGACTGCGCCCGTCCTGCGGGCGCAGGCTGGATGAGCCCCCGGTGGGAGGCGCCGCAGGCGCTTCGGGGGTGGGCCATTCATTCCGGGCCCAGGCGGCCGGGGTTGAAGATGCCTTTCGGGTCGAAACGCGCCTTCAGGCGCTGGCGGATCTGGCGCTGCAAGCCTTCGGCCGGGGTGAAGACGGGGCAATTCTTGTCCAGCGCGGCATAGAGCGTGGCCTGGCCGCCGACGCGCTCGGCCAGTTCGCGCACCGCGGCGGGTTTCAGCGGCGTCACCAGCCAGCGCAGCGCGCCGCCCCATTCCACCAGCTGCTCGCCCGGCGCGGCCAGCTCGGGGGCGGTGGCCGGCAGGCTCAGGCGCCACACCGAGATGCCGCTGCCGGCCTGCAGCGCGCGCACGGCGCCGGCAAAGAACTCGTCCGTCTGGTGGCGCAGGCCGGCCCAGAAGGCCGCCGCCAGCTCGGCCGGCAGGGCATCGCCCCCCAGGCGGCGTGCGGCGGCCTGCAGGGCCTCGGGCGCGCCGGAAAGGCGCAGCAGCAGCTGGCCGCTCCACCAGGCGCTGGCGCTCAAGGGGAAGCCCTGCAGCGCGGCCTGCTGCATGGCGTACAGGCCGTCCTCCTGCTGCGGCAGGTCGTAGCGCAGCGTCAGGCTGGCGGCGGGCAGCGGGCTGAGCTTGAAGCTGGCCTCGGCGATCAAGCCCAGGGTGCCCATCGCGCCCACCATCAGGCGTGCGGCGTCAAAGCCGGCAACGTTCTTCATCACCGTGCCGCCGAACTTCAGGAGTTGGCCCTGGCCGTCGATCAAGGTCAGGCCCAGCAGGCTGTCGCGCACGCCGCCGGCGTAGGCGCGGGCCGGGCCGGCCAGGCCGGTGGCGATGAGCCCGCCCACCGTGCCCTCGCCGCCAAAGCGCGGCGGCTCGCAGGCCAGCATCTGGCCGTGGCGTGCCAGCAGGTCCTCCAGCTCGGCCAGCGGTGTGGCCGCACCCACGGTGACGACGCGCTCGGCCGGCTCGTAAGCGCGCAGGCCGCGCAGCTCGGGCTCGCGCGTCAGCACCCAGGGCGTGCCGCGCGGGGTTTCGCCGTAGAAGCGCTTGCTGGCCATGCCGACCAGCTCCAGCGCATGGCCTTCGGATGCGGCGGCGCGCACGCGCTCGGCCAGACTGATCAGCGGGTCGGCAGCCATCAGAAGCGTTCGATCTCGGGGTGGGGCAGGCGGCCGCCACGCACCCAGAGCTGGCCGGCCTCGGCGCAGCGGTGCAGCTGCGGAATCGCCTTGCCCGGGTTCAGGCGGCCGTCGGCGTCCCAGCAGCTCTTGATGGCGTGAAAGGCCTCCAGCTCAGCGCGGCTGAACTGCACGCACATGCCGCCGAGCTTCTCGATGCCCACGCCGTGCTCGCCGGTGATGCTGCCGCCCATGGCCACGGCGCGCTCCAGGATCTCGGCGCCAAAGCCCTCGGCGCGGCGGATCTGGTCGGGGTCCTTGGCGTCGAACAGGATCAGCGGGTGCAGATTGCCGTCGCCGGCATGGAAGACGTTGAAGCAGCGCAGATGCCAGCGCTGCTGCAGGCTGGCGATGGCGTTGAGCATCTCGGCCAGGCGGGCGCGCGGGATGGACGCGTCCATGCACAGGTAATCGGGGCTGACGCGGCCGCTGGCCGGGAAGGCGTTCTTGCGCCCGCTCCAGAAGCGCAGGCGCTCGGCCTCGTCGCGGCTTTCATCGATGCGCGTGGCGCCGCAGGCCTGCAGGGTCTGGCGCATGGCGGCGATCTCGGCCTCCACCGCCTCGGGCGTGCCATCGGCCTCGCAGAGCAGGATGGCGGCGGCGCTGAGGTCGTAGCCGGCGTGCACGAAGTCCTCCACGGCGGCGGTCATCGGTCCGTCCATCAGCTCCAGCCCGGCGGGGGTGATGGCGCCGGCCATCAGCGCCGCCACGGCCGCACCGGCCTGGGCCACGTCGGCAAAGCTGGCCAGCAGGCAGCGCGCGGTTTCGGGTTTGGGCGTCAGGCGTACCAGCACCTCGGTGACGAGACACAGCAGCCCCTCACTGCCGATGGCCAAGGCCAGCAGGTCGGGGCCGGCGGCGTCCAGCGCGCCGCGCATCGAACCCAGCTCAATCGGCTCGCCCTCGACCGTGTAGCCGCGCACGCCCAGCACGTTGTGCAGGGTCAGGCCGTACTTCAGGCAGTGCACGCCGCCGGCGTTCTCGGCCACATTGCCGCCGATGGTGCAGGCGATCTGGCTGCTCGGGTCGGGGGCGTAGTACAGGCCGTGGGCCGCCGCGGCCTCGCTGATGGCGAGGTTGCGCACGCCGCATTGCACGCGCGCGGTGCGCGCGGCGGGGTCGATGGCCAGGATGCGGTTCAGGCGCGCCAGGCTGATCGACAGGCCTTCCGGGTGTGGCATGGCGCCGCCCGAAAGCCCGGTGCCGGCGCCACGCGGCACGATGGGCGTACCCAGCTCCTTGCAGACCTGCAGCACGGCGCGCAGCTGCTTCTCGTCTTCAGGGATGGCCACCGCCAGCGGGCGCTCGCGGTAGGCGGTGAAGCCGTCGCTCTCGTAGGGGCCGAAGCCGGCCGCGCGCGCCACCAGGCCGGCCTCGCCCAGGATGGGGCGCAGCCGCGAAAGCAGTTGGCGCTGGCGCTCGGCGCGCTCCATCAAGCCGATTTGCGCGCCGTCTTCTTGGCGGCCTTGGCTGGGCGGCTGGTCGGGCGTTTGGCAGGGCTGGGCGCCAGGGCGGGGCTCGCGGCAGCCGCCTTGGCCGCCGGCTTGCCGGCCGAGCTGCGCGCCATGCCGCCGGCCGCGTCCATCACCGCCTGCGGCACGCTGGCAGCCTTGCGCAGGGTGTCGCCCGCGGCGTCGATGCTCTGCTTGACCAGACTGCTCGCCAGACCCTTGGCGGCCTCGGTGGCGGAATCCTTCATGGCGTTGGCCGCCACCTGGCTGAACTGCTGCGAGAGCGCGTTCCACCACTGCATCGGGTCCACGCCCAGGGCCGGGGCCTCCTTCTTTTCGCCCGCGGCCGCCTTGGCCACCTTGCTGGCGCCCGAAACCGCCCCCTTCACCGCCGCCTTGGCCACCTTCTTGCCCACGTTCGCGGCCTGCAGGGCCGGCTCCATGCCGGGCAGCGTGCCGGGGAAGGCGGAGATGTCCGGCGTGGGCACCTTCAGCACTTCCTTGAGCTCGTGCAGCGGCACGTTCATGGTCTTCAGCGTCGAGAGCGTCATGCGCTGCACCTCCAGCGCCTGGATGGTGGCGGCCAGCATGCGGGCGTTCTGCTCCAGCCAGAACTGCACGGTGCGCAGTTCCTCGATGCGCTTGCCCAGTTCCTCGGGGTTGAGCGTGGGCGCGACCCATTGGCCGATGCCGGGCAGGGCGGTGCCGGCGTTCTTCACCAGACCTTGCAGAAACTCGAAACCGGGCACGAACTTGCTGAAGCTGGCGTCGCTCATGAAAGCTCCTGGGGCAGGGGGTGGGGCGATCCTACGCTGCGGGCCAGTGGCGTAGCAGGTCGAAGCTGGCGCGGGGCAGGCCGGTGGGCGGGGGGTAGCCTTCCACCGTCCACACCCGGGCCTTGGCCAGCAGCTCGATCACCGCGGCGTAGTGGCGGCGGAACAGGCGCTGGTAGCTGCCGTCCTGCAGCGCGCGCTGCAGGCCGAGCGTCAGAGCCTCGTGCAGCCTGCCGTTGCGCTGGGGCACGAAGTAGCAGTCGTCCAGGGGGTACCAGAGCAGGCGCTGGGCCGGCGCGGCCAGCTGTTGGCCTCCGGGGTCGTAGTGCGCCAGCTCGGGGCCGATCTCGTTCACGCCGCGGCTCAGGTAGTCGCACTCGCCCGCCAGCAGCGCGGCATACAGGTGGTCGGTGCTGCGCGTGGGAAGGGTCCGAAATCCCAGGCCTTCCAGCAGCGGACGGTCCACCCACTCGGCGCCGTAGCCCAGGCGCAGGGCCTTGAGCGCGGCCAGATCGGGCAGGGCCTCCAGCTCGGCCAGGCGCTCGCGGCGGCACACCAGGCGGCGCAGGCCCAGCAGGCCGCGACGGATCGGGAAGTCCACCCGGCGCAGGCCGAACTCGGCGTAAGCCTCGGCATGGGCCGGCAGCGGCGCGAAGTCCACATGGCCGTCGCGCAGCTCGCGCACCTGACGGGGCCAAGTGGGCATGGTCAGCAGCTGCAGGGTCTCCGGACGCCCGCCCTTTTTCAGCGCCAGGCGCGCCAGATCGCCCTGGAAAAAGGGCCGCTGGCCGGCAAACACCGGCGGCCCCGGCATGCGCAGCACGCCCTCTGCGGCGGCCGCCAGCGCCCACGCGCCCCCAGCCAGGGCGCAGAGGCTGTGGCGGCGGCTCAGGGCGCTCATGCGCGGATTACAGCAGGCTCAGCAGCCCCACCACGCCCAGGCCCAGCGCGGCCAGCGCATCGCCGGCAATCAGGCCGCCACCCACCAGGGAGGTGGCGCTCATGTCGCTGGGCAGGGCCTCGTCTTCCTTGCTGCGTTTGGCAAAGGTGTTGATGAGGCTGGAGATCACGCCGCCGGCGCCGAACCACAGCGAGGTGGGCAGGTTCACGAAGCCGCCGAAGCTGAAGGCGTAGGGGCTGGGCAGCACCAAGGCGTCGACCGCGAAATCGGTGGCGAAGCCCGCGCGGCCGCGCGCCACGAAGGCCTGGTAGCGCGCGCTGCGCTTGATGAGTTTGCGCAGCAGCTCCACGCCGAAGCCGAAGGCGATGCCCAGCACGATGGCCACCGTCTGGTGCGGGTTGGGTTCGGAGAGGCCGCGCAGCACGCCGACGAATTTGTAGGTCATGGCCGAGGACCACTGCGCCGGCTGCTGATCGGCGCTCATCACCGTCTGGTCCAGGCGCAGGATGGGGTAGGCCGCCATGAAGAGGTTGGCGATGCCCACCGCCAGCAGCGCGCCCACCAGGATGCCACCCACCTGGAAGCGGAACTGCAGCGCGCGGTTGCTGCCCAGGCGCCAGCCGGTGCTGCGGTCCTGCTGCATGTCGCAGCCCACGCTGGTGGCCACCAGCAGCACGGTGGCGGCCATCAGGCCCAGGGCCGGGTCCTTCAGGCCGGTGAGGGCGAACACGATCACGCCCACCACGAAGGCCGAGGAGATCGGGTTGGAGTCGCTGATGCCGACCGAGATGCCGTTGACCATCACGAAGATCGCCACCAGGCCCAAGGCCAGCAGCATCAGCAGGGTGGGCACGCCGAAGAAGGCCTGGCCGCAGAACACCACGGCCAGCGCCCAGGCGCCCACCCAGGCCAGCAGGCGCGGCACGCTGTGGCGCGGGCCGGTGGTCTCGCTGCCGGCTCCCTGTTCGGTGCTGGGGTCCAGCCCGCGCAGCCGGCGCTGGGCCTGCCAGAGGATCAGGCCGATGTCGATGATGGCCGCGCCCAGGATCATGCCGAGCGCGATCAGGAAGGCGATCTTGCGGAAGGGCTCGCCCGCGTTCAGCCAGCCGATCGAGACGAAGGTCGGCGTCAGCGCCCAGAACAGCAGGCCCGAGGTGATGGCCGGGATGGTGATGCGCGCGCCCACGATCAGGCCGGCGCCGAAGGTCGAGAGGCTCATCTCGATGGCCCCCAGCGCTGCCACCTTGGCCGCCGCCACGCCGCCGCCAATGCCCGCGGCCATGCCGCCGAACAGGCGCGTCACCGAGCGGCGCAGCAGCTCGGGGTCGGTGAGCGCGCGCAGGATGTTGGCCACCGCCAAGCCCGAGGGGTAGGTGAGCTTCATGCGCTCCACCAGGATGGGCGTGTACAGCATGCCCACGCCCGCGCCCAGCATGCCGATGCACAGCATGTAGACCACCAGCTGCCAGGTCGGCACCGGGGGCAGGCCCATCCACACGCGCGCCTGCAGCAGGGTGCTCATGGCCATCATGCCGGCCACGCTGGCGGCGGTGGTCTGCATGTAGTTGGCGCCGTGGCGCCCGGCCGGGCCGTAGCCCAGGGTGATGACCGAACCCAGGATGCCCGCCAGCACCTGCCCGCCCACATAGAAGCCGAGCGAGAAGTTCATGTAGCTGGCCGCCACGCCACCCAGCGGGCCCAGCAGCAGCATGCCCACCGCGGCCAGCAGGGTGTAGTAGGCCGGCGTGCCGATGGGGGGCAGCCAGGCCCAGCGGCGGGTGTCGGTGGGGTCGAGGGGGAGCGCGGTCATGGAATCAGCGAGGCATCGAGCAGAGCGGGGCAGTCTGGCGGCGTGACGGAAGGCGCGCCAGCCGAGTTACCCGCAAGGCGGGCGGGGGTTTGGTGAAAACCCGCAACCGATAATCGCGGGCTTTTTCCAGATTCGCCCGTTGCCTCGGGCAGCACGCCCGTGACCGAACGCATCGAACAAGAAGTGCGCCGCCGCCGCACCTTCGCCATCATTTCCCACCCCGACGCCGGCAAGACCACGCTGACCGAGAAGCTGCTGCTGTTCTCGGGCGCGATCCAGATTGCCGGCTCGGTGAAGGCGCGCAAGGCCGCGCGCCATGCCACGTCGGACTGGATGGAGATCGAGAAGCAGCGCGGCATCTCGGTGGCCAGCTCGGTGATGCAGATGGAATACCGCGACTGCGTCATCAACCTGCTCGACACCCCGGGCCACCAGGACTTCAGCGAAGACACCTACCGCGTGCTCACCGCCGTGGACGCCGCGCTGATGGTCATCGACGCCGCCAACGGCGTTGAGCCGCAGACCCGCCGCCTGCTGCAGGTTTGCCGCGCGCGCAACACCCCCATCCTGACCTTCGTCAACAAGATGGACCGCGAGGTCAAGGACCCGCTGGCCCTGATGGACGAGTTGGAGCAGGAGCTCGGCATGACGGTCTGCCCCTTCACCTGGCCGGTGGGCATGGGCAAGCAGTTCGGCGGCGTGATGGACCTGCGGGCCCAGAGCATGCGCGTGTTCGCCCCGGGTGAGGACCGCGCCGGTGGCGACGAAGAGCTCATCACCGACCTGGACAACCCCGCCCACGAGAGCCGCTTCGGCATGGCCTGGGGCCAGGCCCAGGGCGAGCTGGAGCTGGTGCGCGAGGCCGCCACGCCCTTCGAGCACGCCGAGTTCCTGGCCGGCCACCAGACGCCGATGTTCTTCGGCTCGGCCATCAACAACTTCGGCGTGCGCGAGGTGCTGGACGCGCTGGTGGAGCTGGCCCCGCCGCCCGGCGAGCGCGCCAGCCTGCAGCGCGTGGTGCAGCCCACCGAGAAGAAGTTCAGCGGCGTGGTGTTCAAGATCCAGGCCAATATGGACCCGGCGCACCGCGACCGCATCGCCTTCGTGCGCTGTTCGTCAGGCCACTTCGAGCGTGGCATGAAGCTCAAGGTCACGCGCACCGGCAAGGACTTCCGCCCCAACACCGTCGTGTCCTTCCTCTCGCAGCGGCGCGAGCTGGTCGAGGAGGCCTTCGCCGGCGACATCATCGGCATCCCCAACCACGGCGTGCTGCACCTGGGCGACACGCTGACCGAGGGCGAACCGCTGCAGTTCACCGGCCTGCCCTTCTTCGCGCCCGAGATGTTCCGCAACGTCGAGGTGGCCGACCCGCTGAAGACCAAGCAGTTGCGCGCCGGCCTGCAGCAGCTCGGCGAGGAGGGCGCGATCCAGGTCTTCCGCCCGATGGCCGGTTCGGTGCTGATGCTGGGCGCCGTGGGTCAGCTGCAGTTCGAGGTGGTGGCGCACCGCCTGGAGCACGAGTACGGCGTCAAGGCGCGCATCCAGCCCTGCCGCTTCCAGGTGGCGCGCTGGGTGACGGCGGACGATGAGGTGGAGCTCAAGAAGTTCATCGCGGCCAACGACCACCGCATGGCCTACGACGCCGTGGACGCCCCGACCATCCTGGTGGAGTACGCGCCCGAGCTGCGTGCCATCCAGGAGAACTGGCCCAAGATCCATTTCCACGCGCTGCGCGAGCACGCGGGCCTGGTGTTCCAGAAGAAGCTCGATGGCTGAGGCCGGAGCGAGCAGGGTCCTGAGGACCCTGCGACCCCGGCCGAAGGACTGCGCCCGTCTCGCGGGCGCAGGCTGGGGAGCTGGTGGCAAGCCAGCAACGGCGAAGCCTTGAGGGCTTCGCAAGCCTGGCCGAACACAGGCTAAGGACTGTGTGCTGAACTGACTTGTGTGGCTGGCGTCGAGGAATCTCTCCGCCGTTGAGCTTCCTGATCCAGCAACTTCATGAGCTCGCCTGCTTCAGACTCAGGCCTGCTGGGTCCGCATAGGCTCGCCATCCACCATGTGGGCGTGCGATGGAGGACCACAAGGTGTCGGTTGGATTGCGCCCAGGCCTCGTAGCCACAAGCGGCGCCGTCCTCTCGGTGAATCTGCAACAGCTGAGCGGGGGCCACTCCTGCCCCCCAGCTCTTCACCACCTTCACCTGAACGAAGTTCGCGCCGTGCCAGGGTGAAACCTCGCCTAGCAAGTGCTCGGCGGTAAAAGCCAGCGAAGCGCTCCGACGCTCGGTGCGGATGATCTGTACCAGCGCGATCAAGGCTTGTTCGTCAATGGCGGTGCGCACCTGCACGTCCAGTGGCGGCGGCGTCACACAGCTGCACGCCAGAGCTTGGCTGCAGCCTGTCGCAAGCGCCATCAAGGCCACCAGAGCTGTTAACAAGGTCATGTCCTACCCTCGCGAGCAGTACCCACCCACACGCCCAGGCGACCGGCCAACCAGATTGACAGTGCGATAGCGGGGGCGATGACCCATGCCTGGGGCAGCTGCCCGCCCGTCGTCAGCGCGACCACATCCGTTCGCAGCCAGGGTTCGACGGATCGGAGACTCAGCGCGGCACACAGCAGGGCCAGCAGGGCGACACCGCGCGTCGCCGTGGGGCGCGGCAGGGACAGACCGGCGGTGTAGCCAAGCACCAAGGCAGCTGTCCACCAGATGACGATGATGAAGGCCAGGGGGTGGACCTCCCATCGCAACATGTGGATCCACGCTCCCAAGGGGGATGACCAGAAGGGTTCGGCGAAGAACAGGCTATTGATCGTGCCCAGAACCAATCCGACCGCCAGTGCGGTTTGGCCGAAACCGAAGCGCAGCAGTCTCAAGGCAGCTTGCCCATACCTGCGGCAACCGAACGCTCCCAGATGGGTGGCGAGAGTAAACAGGGTGACCATGACGAGCACCGCAAACCAACCTTGTGCACCGGGGGCAGATGGGAAGCCAAGCAGACCCCAAAGACTCAAGCTGCACATGAGCGCGGCGATGGGCAACTCAAGGTAGGCGGCTGGACGCGACCAAAGCGCCAGCAGAGCGCCACCGAGCAGCGCTGCGATCAGAAGGCCCAGGATGCTCGCGCCGAACTGTCGACCGAGTGGGAAGCCCACGATCCAGGCCACGGCGCAACATGAAAGCACCAGCGTCCACAGCGGCGGGTGAATCTTGCCAGCCGATGCCTGCGTGAAGAGCGAGAAGCTTGGCGTCATGTCAAGCGCGATCCGCGAAGCTGAAGGGTGTACGGCCATTGTCGCCATCAGGCGTGGAGATCCCACTGGTCGGCTCTTTTTTCCGCCCAGTCGCGTAGGACGGCGGTGCGTCGCACATCGCTTGGCCGGGTGCAGCACCCCTCCTATCGTTCCGTCACACCGAACCCCGGTGCGAACCACAGGAGCCTCACCATGTACCCCGCCGATGACCTGCAACGCCTGGCCGACCTGCACCGCGATGGCCATCTGAGCGCCGACGAATTCGTCCGCGCCAAGGCGCGCGTGCTGGAAGAGGGCCGCTCCGCCACGCTGCCGCCGCCGATCGCCACCCTGAACCAGTTCCGCCGCAGCCGCAGCGACCGCTGGCTGGCGGGGGTCTGCGGCGGTCTGGAACGCCTGACCGGTCTGGCCTCCTGGGGCTGGCGCATCCTGTTCGTCGTCGGCCTGATGTTCGGCGGCTGCAGCCTGGCGGTCTACGCGGCGCTGTGGCTGTTCGTGGGTGAGGAAGCGCCGCAGGCCCTGAGCCCTGCCGCCGCCCCGACCAGCCCTCCCCCTGCGCAGGCCTGAGGATTGACCTTCGGACCAGGCCGGGCGCCATACTGGCGCCATGCCCGCCCAAGACTTCGCGCGCGCCGAACAACTCGGTTTCGAGCAATGCGCGCGCGCCATGCAGCAGCTCCTGCGCAACGCCCCACCGGGATGGGCCTTTGTGCTGCTGGTGGCCTGGGAGCCGATCGGCCCCCGGCCCCTGCTGATCTGGCTGGCGGCCGCTGCAGTCTTGTGGCTGCTGTGCCAGCTGCAGTTGCACCGCATCCTGGCGCGCGGCGCCCAGCGCGAACGCGATGCCAACGCCCTGGCCCTGGCCGCCGTGCTGGATGGCGCCAGCTGGGGCCTGTGCGCCTGGGCCGTGGCCGGGCACTCGCCGGTGCTGGATGCTTGGCTGATCATCCTGATGTGCGGCGTGGGTGCCATCAGCGCCACGGCCTACCTGACCCATCTGCGTGCCTACGCCTGGCAGCTCGGTGCCTACTGGCTGCCGCTGGCCGCCAGCACGGCCTGGCAGGGCGCGCCGGCCTGGCAGCTGACGGCGGGCAGTCTGCTGTTCTACGTGCTGCTGTTCTGGCTGATGCGGCCGGTGTCGGCGCGGCTCATTGAGGGCCTGCGCCTGCAGATCGACAACGAGCGCATGGCCCAGCAACTGCGCGAGAACCTGGAACGCAAGGCCCACGAGGCCGCCACCGACGCACTGACGGGCCTGGCCAACCGCCGCAGTCTCGATCAGCTGCTCGACGCCTGGCTGCAGCGCCCGCCCACCCAGGAGGGCCTGGCGGTGCTGATGCTGGACATCGACCACTTCAAGGCCGTCAACGACCGTCACGGCCACGGGGTGGGCGATGCCACCCTGAAGACCTTTGCCGAGCGCGTGCGCGCCCAGCTGCGCAGCAGCGACCAATGCGCCCGCTACGGCGGCGAGGAGTTCTGCGTGCTGCTGCCCGGCGCCACGCACGAGAAGGCGCTGGAGATTGCCGAGCGCCTGCGCGCCGCCGTGGCCAGCCAGCCGCTGCTCAGCGAGCCGCTGGTGGACAACACCGTGTCGGTGGGCCTGGCCTGGATGGCCGAGGGCGACGATGCTGCCACGCTGCTGCAGCGCGCCGATGCGGCGTTGTACGAGGCCAAGCGCAGCGGTCGCAACCGGGTGGTGGCAGCGTGAGCGCCGCCGCCGCGCCCGACTTCGCCCCGGGAATCAGCTACAAGGCGCGCTCCTGAGGGGGAGCTTCAAATGTCCACACCCATCCGAGCCCTGGCCCTGGCTGCCGGCCTGCTGCTGAGCACGCTGGCCACGGCCCAGGCGCCGCTGAAACCCGACGACCTGCCCAAGGCCCTGCAGGACTGGCTGCCCTGGGCCTGGCATGGCCACCAGGCCGAGCGCTGCCCCAAGGCCTTTGACGGCCAGGCCGAGCAGCCCTGCGTCTGGCCCGGGCACCTGAACCTCAAGGCCGAGGCCGGCGGCGCCAGCTTCCGCCTGGAGCTGCAGGTGCTGGGCGCGCCGCAGCGCGTGGTCTTGCCGGGCGAGCCGGGCCTGTGGCCGCAGGACGTGAAGGCCGGCAGCCAGGCGCTGGCGGTGAGCGAGATCGAGGGCCGCCCGACCGTCTGGCTGGCGCCCGGCCGCTACAGCGTGGAGGGCCGATTGCCCTGGCGCACGCTGCCGCAGGATCTGCAGCTGCCGGCTGGCCTGGGCAGCCTGGAGGCCAGCCTGAACGGCCAGGCCCTGCGCCAGCGCGTGGACGAGAACGACCGCCTGCTGCTCTCGCCCGGCGCGGGCGCTCAGACCGAAGGCCAAGCCAGCGAGGCGATCCGTACCGTGCGCCGGCTCGACGACGACATCCCCGCCCGCCTCATCACCCAGTTCGGCCTGAGCGTGGCCGGCCGCTCGCGCGAGATCACCCTGCCGCTGGCCCTGCTGCCGGGCTGGCAGGCGCACGAGATCCGCAGCCCGCTGCCGGCCCGCCTGCAGCCGGACGGCAGCCTGCGCGTGCAGGCCCGCCCCGGCCAGTGGACGCTGGAGCTGGAGGCCCGCCACATGGCCCCGCTGGCGAAGCTGGAGCTCCCGCAGGGTGGCGCCAGCGCCGAGGAAGTCTGGAGCTTCGCGGCGCGCAACGAGCTGCGCGTGGTGTCGGTCAGCGGCGGCGCGGCGCTGGATCCGCGCCAGGTCGAGATGCCCGAGGACTGGCGCAGCCTGCCGGCTTACCGCCTATTGCCCGGCGAGGCGTTGCAGTTCGCGCAGACCCGGCGTGGCACCGAGCAGCCCGAGGCCGACGCGCTGCGCCTGAGCCGCACGCTCTGGCTGGATTTCGACGGTGGTGGCTACACGGTGCAGGACCAGATCAGCGGCAAGGCCAGCCGCGCCACCCGCCTGGACATGCCGGCGCCGGGCCTGCTGGGTCGTGCCGCCGTCAACGGTGCGGATCAGACCCTGACCCAGGGCGCCGGCGGCGCGGTGGGCTTTGCGCTGCGCGATGCCAATGTGCAGATCGAAGCCGACAGCCGCATTCAGGCGCGCAGTGCGGCCCTGCTGGCCAGCGGCTGGGCGCAGGACTTTGAATCAGCCAATGCACAGTTGCGTCTGCCGCCCGGCTGGCTGCTGCTGCATGCCAGCGGGGTCGACCATGCGCAGGGCAGCTGGGTGGCTCTATGGACGCTCTGGGATCTGTTCTTCCTGCTGCTGGCCGCGCTGGGGGCCGGCAAGTTGCTGGGCTGGCGCATGGGCTTGCTGACCGGCGTGGCGTTGGGCCTAGCCTGGCACCTGGAAGGCTCGCCGCCGCAGCTGCTGTGGCTGGGCCTGCTGGCCCTGCTGGCGCTGCGTCAGGCCTTGCCCGCCGGGGCGGCCTTGGCGGTGTGGGTGGTGCGGGCGCAGCGGCTGGCAATGGTGTTGCTGGCCCTGCTGATGCTTCGCTTCGGCGTGGACCAGGTGCACTTCGCACTGCATCCGCAGTTGGAGACGACCAGCACCGGCTGGGCTCAGGAGCGGCGGCGGGCCCCTGTGCGACGTGAAGAAGGCGAGGTTGAAGCGAGCGTTGTGGTGTCACCCCCGGCCCCGGCCGCGGAGATGCGATCTCCGGCGCCGTTGGACTCCTTGCAAATGAAGTCCATTGGAGAAGGCAAGCCCAACCCCTATGCCAGCCGGGAGGACCTGACCAAGCAGGACCCGCGTTCGCGCGTCCAGACCGGCCCCGGTCTGCCCAACTGGAGCTGGAAGAACCACGCCCTGCAATGGCAAGGCCCGGTGCAGGCCGGCCAAACGCTCTCACTCTGGCTGCTGCCGCCCTGGGCCCTGAGCGCGCTGCGCGTGCTGGCCCTGCTGCTGCTGGTGGCCGCCGCGCTGCCGCTGGCCACCGGCGCCTGGCCGCAGGCGCAGCAACGCCTGGCCGCCTGGCGGGCGGGGCGCCAGCGTGGCGGCGTGCGCCTTGGGCTGCTGGCTCTGCTGCTGATGCTGGTAGCGCTGCCCGCCCTGGCCGACACCGCCCCGGCGGAAGCGCAGGCCAGCTTCCCGCAACCCAGCGAGGCCCTGCTGGCCGAGCTGCGCGCTAAGCAAAACCCGCCGCCGCCCTGCCTGCCCCGCTGCGCCGAGCTGGCGCGCGGGCTCTTGAGCGCACAGGGTGGCCGCATCCAGCTGCGCCTGGAGGTGCACGCCCAGGCGGCGGTGGCCCTGCCGCTGCCGGGTGAAGGCACGAACTGGGCGCCCGAGCGCATCAGCCTGGACGGCCAGCCGGCCACCACCCGGCGCGACGAACAGGGCCAGCTCTGGCTGCTGGCGCCGGCCGGCGTCAGCCAGGTGCTCTTGGAGATGGATGCCGGCAGCGCGCAGGACGTCGGCATCAACCTGCCGCTGCCACTGCGCGAGCTCAAGACCCAGCTGGAGGGCTGGGCCCTGAGCGGCCTGGATGCGCGCGGCCTGCCCAGCGGCGCGCTGCGCCTGGCGCGGGAGCAGGGTGGCACGCAAGCCACCAAGACCAGCGACAGCGGCACCCCGCGCGACGCCCTGCCGCCGCTGGTGCGGGTGGAGCGCCAGCTGCAGCTGGGCCTGCAATGGCAGGTGCTGACGCGCGTGCAGCGCATCAGCCCCAGCCGCGCGCCGCTGACGGTGCAGATCGCCCTGCTGCCGGGTGAATCCGTCACCGAGGCCGGCGTCCAGGTCCAGGACGGCCAGCTGCTGCTGCAGCTGGGCGGTGCGGACGAAGTGGTGCTGAACAGCACGCTGAAACCCCTGCCGCAGCTGGACTTCCAGGCCAGCGCGCTGCCGCAGCAGATCGAGGTCTGGAGCCTGGCCGCCAGCCCCGCCTGGCAGGTGCAGCTGCAGGGCCTGGCGCCGATCTGGCACCAGCAGGACGGCCGCTGGGCGCCGCAGTGGCAGCCCTGGCCGGGCGAGAAGATGCAGCTGCGCATCAGCAAGCCCCAGGGTGTGGAGGGCCAGACCCTGACGCTGGACGCGTTGCACACCGAGATTGAACCCGGCCAGCGCGCCAGCACCTACAACAGCCAGCTGAACCTGCGCGTCAGCCTGGGGCAGGACCACCGGCTGCAGCTGCCGCCCGGCGCCGAGCTGCTGGAGCTGCAGCTCAACGGCGCGCCGCTGCCGGTGCAGGCACGCGAGGGCGCGATCACCGTGCCGCTGACGCCGGGCCAGCAGCTGCTGAAGCTGCGCTGGCGCCAGCCCGAGGGCATGAGCGGCCTGTTCCGCAGCATGCCGCTGGGCCTGGGCAAGCTGCAGGGCGTGAACGAGCGCCTGGTGCTGGCCGTGCCGCAAGACCGAGTGGCGCTGGCCATGGGCCTGAGCGGCGGCCCGGCCCTGGGGCCGGCGGTGCTGTTCTGGGGCGTGCTGCTGGTGCTGCTGGCGGCGGTGGCCTTCGGTCTGCGCCGGCTGCAGGGCCTGCCGTTGAAGGGCTGGGGCTGGCTGCTGCTGGGCCTGGGCGTGGCGCCGGCCAGCCTCTCCGGCCTGGCGGTCATCCTGGCCTGGTTCCTGATGCTGCGCGCCCGCGAGCGCCTGGCCGCTGTGGAGCTCAAGCGCTGGCAGTTCAACGGCCTGCAGCTGCTGTTGCTGCTGTGGACCCTGTTCACCGTCTCGGCCCTGCTGCACGCGCTGTCGGTGGGCCTGCTCGGCCACCCGGACCTGCTGATCCAGGGCAATGGCTCGACCGCGCAGCAGCTGATCTGGTACGCCGACCGCGTGAGCGGCGGCGCGGAGCGCAGCGCCTGGCTGCTGAGCCTGCCGATCTGGGCCTACCGCGTGGCGATGCTGCTGTGGGCGCTGTGGCTGGCCGCGGCCGTGCTGGGCTGGGTGCGCTGGGCCTGGGGGGCCTTCAGCGCGGGTGGCTTGTGGCGCGCCAAGCCGCGCCTCATCAAGCCCACGGTGGTTGCGGCCGAAGGCGAGGCGCCATGAGGCCGGCCGTGCTGCTGCTGGGGCTGTGCCTGAGCCTGGGCTGCGCGGCGCAGCCGGAGCCCATCCGGCCCGAGGCACAGCCCTGGTTCAGCCCGCCGCAGCTGCCGGGCCTGCGCGCGGCCTGGCTGCTGGGCAGCGAGAAGGGCGCCGGCCCCTACGTGCTGCGGGTGCAGCTGGAGGCGGGCACGCGCATCCCGCCGCACACCCATCCGGACACGCGCCACAGCACGGTGCTGCGGGGCACGCTCTACGTGGGATTTGGCGGGGCGGTGGACGAGGCCCGCTGGGTGGCGGTGCCGGCCGGCGCGCTCTACGTGGCGCCGGCCGGGGTGCCGCATTGGCTCTGGGCCAAGGACGGCGAGGTGGAGTACCAGGAAACGGGCAGCGGGCCCACGGGTACGCTGCCGATCAAGCCTTCATGATCAGTAGCCGGCCGCAGCCGCCTGCTGCAGCAACTCGGCCATCGAGGCCAGCTTCGTGATGTTGCTGCTGAGGGCCGGCACCAGATAGAAGACCTCGCCGTCCTTGGTGCCCACATAGGCCTGGGTGTTGGCGTAGTAGCGGTAGGTGTAGCCCAGCGCGCTGAGCGTGGGCGCACTGGCCGGCGCCGCGTACTGCGGATAGGCGGCTTCCAGGTAGTTGAAGATGCGGTCCGAGTCGGAGCTGGCGGAGGGTTTCGGCAGTTCCTTGACCGAGCGCATCACTACCAGGTTCTCGTTGCGGATGGCGTCGCAGCTCAGGCTGCTCAGGGCCTTGATCAGTGGCAGCTCGCCCATCGCCCCGGCCTGGCTTCCCAGCGCATTCGTGCAGCCGGCGGCATTGACAGTGTTCAGCGCGGCCAGCGCATCCACCGTGGCCATGCCGGGCGTGCTGATGCGGCCGAATACCGTGAAGCCGCCGTTCTGGCCGTCCAGATTGCTGGCGTTGTTGGTCAGGTTGATGAACCACTGGTTGGTGGCGCTGTTGGGATTGCCGCCCAGCTTGGCCATGGCCACCGTGCCGCGCAGGTTCGAGCGCGTGGCGCTGAACTCATTCACCACCGGCGGGTCCTGCGCAATGGCGGAGACACGCGGTGCTGCGCCGTCGCTGAACTTGAAGCCGCCACCCTGCAGCACGAAACCCAGCGACAGGCGGTGGAAGAACACCCCGTCGTAGGCGCCGCGGCGCACGTAATTGAGGAAGTTCGTCACCGTGGCGGGGGCGGCGCTGTCGTAAAGCTGGATGTCGATCGGGCCTTTGTCCGTGGCCACGCGCACGGTGGTGCCCACGGTTTGCGCCGCGGCCGCACCGGCCAGCAGCAGACCAGCCAGCAGCGCGGTGCCGAGGCGCAGCAGGCCTTGGGGAGCCTTTGCGTTCATGCCCGGCTCCTCAGTAGCCGGCGGCAGCCGCCTGCTGCAGCAGCTCGGCCAGCGGGCCGAGGGTCTGGATCTCGGCGCTGACGGCGGGCACCAAGTAGTACACGACGCCGTCCTTGCTGCCCACATGGGCATTGGTGCCGGCGTAGTAGCGGTAGGTGTAGCCCTGGGCCGTCTGCGTGGTCGGGCTGGCCGGGGCGATGTGCTGCGGGTACATCGCCTCCAGGTAGTTCAGCACGCGGTCGGTGTCCGTGCTCGTGGCCTTGGCAGGCAGTTCCTTGGCCCAGCGCATCTGCACCACGTTGACGGCTTTGATGTTGGCGCAGGTCACCGGCACCAGGGGCTGGGCCAGCGGCAGGGTGGCCAGTGCCGTGGCCTGGGGGCCCAGCGTCGTGGTGCAGGCCCGGGCATCTACCGTGGGCAGGGCTGCCAGCGCATCCACGGTCGCCATGCTGGGTGTGCTGATGCGGCCGAACACGGTGTACCCGCCGTTGTTGCTGTCCAGATTGGTGCTGGCGCCCGCACCGTTGTTGGCCAGGTTCACGAACCACTGGCTCGTCGCGCTATTGGGCGCGTTGTCGAGCTTGGCCATGGCGATGGTTCCGCGGACATTCGAGCGCGCGGCGTTGAACTCGTTGTTCACCGGCGCGTCGGTCGGGATGGAGGCCATACGCGGGTTGCTGTCCTCATTGAAACTGAAGCCGCCTCCCTGGATGACGAAGTTTTTTACCGAGCGATGCAGCAGCCCGCCGGTGTAGGCGCCCTTGCGCACATAGCTGAGGAAGTTCGCCACCGTGGCGGGTGCATCGGTGTCGTAGAGCTGGATGTCGATCGGGCCTTTGTCCGTGGCCACGCGCACGATCGTTCCCACGGTGGGCGCGGTTTGCGCCGCGGAGGCGCCCGCCAGCATCACCCCGGCGACCAGGGCCGCCACCTTCAGCGCCATGCGCTTGGCCATCACTTGCTTCATCACGAATTTCCAAACCAGCTGCCGCGCGGCCGGGTGCCGGGCGGGTCAGGGCGCGAATTCTGGCCCAGGGGGCGGGGCAGCAATTCGACACGCACCGCATTTCCCTGCGCCTTGGTGACGTGCATCACCACGGGCAGGAATCGTTCGACCAGCCCGGCATTGGTGCGTGCGTGCTCGGTCCACTCGCTGGCGCTGAATGTCGCTCCCCTGCCAGATTGAGCCACGGCCAGGGCCAGCGGCAGCAGCCACTGGTCGGCCAGCTGCGGCCCCAGGGCCGCGCCGGTCTGCTGGTGGCGCTGCACGGCGCGCGCCACCTCGCGCGCCACGTCCTCGGCGGTGCGGCCCTTCTCACCGAAGGCGCAGAACAGTTCGGTCAGCACCTCATGCTCCAGCCGGGCCCAAAGCGCGTTGCCCGGGCCCTCGTTCTGGCGGCAGGGCAGTACCTCGAGTGCATCACCCGGCCAGTCCAGCTGGCCGGCCAAGGTCTGCAGCTCGCGCTCGGCAATCGAGCGCGGCAGCCCCGGCGCCATCGCCTGGGCGCGGCGCGCCTTCAGTGCGCCCGGTTCGAGCAGATCAAAGGGCTGCAGCGCCGCCGCCGGCGCGATGCGAACCTTCAGGCGCCCGCCACCCGCCGGATAGAAGCCGGCGCGCTGCAGCTCCAGCTCAGCTGGCGCGCCCAGGCGCGCCAGCAGGGGCGCAAAGGCCTGCTCGATGAAGGGGAAGGGCGGCGCCATCGGGTTGTGCGTGCCGCCGCTCAGCTCCAGCTCGCTGGCGCCGCCGGCCAGGGCCAGCGGCAGCCAGACGGTCTGCAGCACCAGCAGGCAGGAGCCGGCGGTGGCGATCTCGAAGCGGTAGGCGCCGGGCTGCACGGGGGCCGGCACGAAGCGCAGTTGCTGCGAACCCAGCTCCGCGCCCTGCACGGTCGCGCCCGGTGCGATGGCCTGGGCGGCCTGCACGCAGGTCAGGTGCTGGCGCATCAGCCCCGGCTTGGGGCGGCGCCCGCGGATGCCGGTCAGGGTGATGGGGGTGCCGGTGAGCAGGGACAGGCTCAGGCTGCTGCGCAGCACCTGGCCGCCGCCTTCGCCGGCGGAGGCGTCGATGTCGATCATTGGGCTTCTTTGAGATTTGGGTGTTTGGTAATCGCCTGGCTCCACAAGGCGGCAAGCTCGACTGATTCGGACTCGCTGGGCGCATACACACTGCGCCGCAGCCGTGCGCTTGCAGCGTGGAGGGCCCGATGCAAATGCTTGGGGATCTCGTTCCGCAGCAGGGTCAACTGCAGGACCATTCGCAGGCCAGCGACAGCTCCAAACACCTGCGCCGCACTCAGAACCTGGGGCCATGCATCGGGATGCTCCCGGCCCAATGCCAGCAGCTGGCTTGTGTCGCACAGCGCATGTCCCCGGCGAATGGCTCGAACGCCCAGCTTGCGAAGTTTGGGTGCTGGGTCTGCCAGTGTCCGGAGTGCCAGGGCGCCCCTTTCCGTGCCTGATGCAGCCTTCAGCGCCAGATGGAAGGCCGACAGGCGTGTGCGGGGCTCCGCATCTGTCTGTAGGGACGAGATCCAGGGTTGGCAGGCGCGCGAATCGACCAGGTAAAGGGTTTCAAGGGCGGCCCCGCGCAGGCCCGAAGGTCTGTCTGAGCAGCTGCCGCTCAGCGCGCTGACGCAGGCCTCACGCAGGCGCTCCTTGAGCGCTGTGTCGGCGTGAAAACAAAGCCACTCGCGCGTTGCCCGGTGCGGCCCCAACGCCAAGGCGACGGCATCGGGCGGAGGGAACTGCCCTTCGGCTTGGCGTTGCCTTAGCACCAGCAGGCGCAGGCGTGGCAAGCGGATCTGGTTCAAAGCGGCCAGCACCTCGGGGCGGCTGCTGAACTCGGAGTCCGCTGCGAGCGCGACTGCCAGCGCGGCGCGCGCCACCACGGCGTCAGGTCCGGTCAGTGCGGCCACAAGGCCCTGGGTGCGTTCTGGGAGCGTGCCGGCGAGCCATCCAGATTGCGCGACCCAGCGGCGAGCAGCCACGCCGTAGCTTGGCATGGCCTGCATCAACGCCCGACGGCGCGAGGGGCTCGAAAAGAAGAAGGTCTGAACCTGCTCGATGAATGCGCGCTGATCCGATCGCCCAGCACGCAGCAGGGCTACGACGGCTGGCAGCTCCTCGATCCAGACCAACTCCAGGTCATCGACGAGCAGGGCGATGGCGGCCGTATTCGCTGCGGTGCGCACGGGGGCGACCCAGTCGTTCAGTCGGGCCAGCACGAAGCGGAGCGCCTGGGCGCGGACTTCGACAGGAAGTCCGGCAATGCGCTTCAGCGCATCTTCCCTGCGATAGCCGTTGGTCGAGGTGCAGTCCTCGATCCAGTGCAGCCACGAGGTGGGCGGGCAGTGAAGTGAACGTGTGAGTTCTGTGGCGGACCCCGCACGCTCGCGCAGTTGCCTCAGCCAGTCCTTGAATGGAAACGAATGCATTGAAGTCAGTCAATCACCGCAGTTGATTCAGCACGCAGTCGGCCAGGAAGGCATCCAGGGCCGCGAACGGCTGCCGCTCGCCTTTGGCGGGCGCCTGCTGCGTCGCCCGTTCCAGCTCGCGGTCGATGAAGGCGCGCAGCGCCGGCCGCGCGGCACCGCGCTCGGCCTCGCCGGCGCGCATCTTTACGGCCAGCAGCTCGTTGATGGCGTCGATCAGCTCGGCTTCATGCAGCACGCTTTCCGCCAGCTCGGCAAACACCATCGGCGGCGCATCGCTGCGCTCGCGCAGCCAGCGCGCCGCCAGCAGCGGACGCAGCACGTACAGGTATTTCTTCAGCCGCACCGTTTCGCCCTTCAGGTGCTCGCGGTCGTTCTTGCGTGCCATCGACACATAGTGGTGGTAGGCCCGGTCGCGCGCAAAGAAGCGCTCGGTCAGTTCGCGCAGTTGCGCGGCGCGTTGGGCGTGCTGGCGGTAGACCACCGGCGAGCGCAGCCACTCCAGCAGCGTGGGGTTGGACTCACCGCCCAGCTCCAGCGCCTTGCGCAGGTCCCAGCCGCTGATGTCCAGCTCGGCGTCGATCGGGCACTCGATGACCTCGCGCTCCGGTCGCACCGTCAGGTAGCGCGCGGGCCGGCGCAGATAGACGAAGCGCACGTCGTAATCGCTGTCTGGCGAGGCGAAGCCCCAGGCGCGGCTGCCAGATTCGCAGGCGTAGAGGATCTGGACCTCGTGCTCGGTTTCGATGCGGGCGAGTTCGTGGTCAATGCGCTCGCGGGTGGCGGGGGCGATGGGGTGGGCGGTGAAGAGCTTGTTGTTCTTCATGTGAGTTCTTGCTAGGCCCGCCGCATAGCGAGCACCTTGTTCATTGCGTGGCCGGCGTCGGTGCGGCGGCCTTCCGCGCATTCGCGCATCGCGGCCTCGCTGGCTTTCCGCAGCGATTCGACATCGCTCCAGCGGCACAGGACCTTGACGGCGGTGACGCGCAAGCCATCCCACTTCGAGTGCAGGGCTGCTTCTGCGCTTGCACGAGCGTTCGGTGTCGGCTCCCGATCGCCGAGCGCTCGCAATGCTTGCACCTCACAACGAAGTCGCAATGCGGCGTCGCCGCTTGCCTCCACCAGCTGCCGCCTTGCGCGGCGGCAGTCGAGGCAGCGTACTGCTTGGGAGGCAATGGGCTTCTGCAACTCCTCGTACCACCACTTCTGCTGCGTGCCGGTCCAGACCGCTTCGGCGCTGCAGTCGCGGCACACAAAGGGACGATCCAGATAGAAGCGAGGCAACAGGCCGTAGGTGTTGTTGTGGGTGAGTTTGGCGGGATCCGCGGGCACGGCGTCGGCCGACACGGCCTGGGTGCGCTGGCCGGGCTTGGCCGTGTTCATCGCCATTGCGCGCTGGTGGCGGCGGGCCTTGATTTCCTGGCGGCGTTGCTTGTTGCTTTTCATACTCACCTGCTCTTCGACGATTGCCGGCCTGCCGTACTGACACCAGCTCCCCAGCCACGCCGCGCGGGACGCGGCGTGTCCTTCGATGGGCGTCAGACAGCCCTCAGAGCTGTCCTCGGTCCCATCTCAGCCCTTAACGCACACCACCTGCTTCAAGGTATGCACCACCTCCACCAAATCCTCCTGCGCCGCCATCACCGCATCGATGTCCTTGTAGGCCATCGGGATCTCGTCGATCACGTCGGCGTCCTTGCGGCACTCCACGCCCTCGGTGGCCTTGATCTGATCGGCCACCGTGTAGCGCTTCTTCGCCGCGGTGCGGCTCATCGTGCGGCCGGCGCCGTGTGAGCAGCTCTCGAAGCTTTCGGGGTTCCCCTTCCCTCGCACGATGTAGGAGCGCGCCCCCATCGAGCCCGGAATGATCCCCAGCTGCCCCTTCTTCGCGCTCACCGCGCCCTTGCGGGTCACGAACACGTCTTCACCGAAGTGGCGCTCCTGCTGCACGTAGTTGTGGTGGCAGTTCACCGCTTCGATGTGGCTCTCGAACGGCTTGGTGATGACCTTCTTCACCACGGCGATCAGATTGGCCATCATCACTTCGCGGTTCTTCTGCGCGAAGCGCTGCGCCCAGCCCACGGCCTGCACGTAGTCGCCGAAGTACTGCGCGCCTTCGTCGAAGTAGGCCAGGTCCTTGTCCGGCAGGTTGCGCTGGTGCAGCTCGGCGTCCTTCTTCGCCAGTTCGATGAAGTGGTTGCCGATGGCGTTTCCCACCCCGCGCGAACCGCTGTGCAGCATGAACCAGACGAAGCCCAGCTCATCCAGGCAGACCTCGATGAAGTGGTTGCCGGTTCCCAGGGTTCCGAGGTGCTTGCGGTTGTTGGTGTTCTTGAGGCGCGGGTGCTTCTCGCAGATTTGCTCGAACTCGCCCACCAGGCCGGACCAGATCTGGTCCACCGTCTCGGGCGGGGTGTCCCAGGCGCCCACGTCGCGCGGCCCCGGGGTGCGGCCGTGCGGCACGGCGCGCTCGATGGCGCTGCGCAACGGGGCCAGGTTGTCGGGCAAATCTTCGGCACGCAGGGTGGTCTTGCAGGCCATCATTCCGCAGCCGATGTCCACCCCCACCGCGGCCGGAATGATGGCCTTGAGCGTGGGGATCACCGAGCCGATGGTGGCGCCGATGCCGAGGTGCACGTCCGGCATGGCGGCGATGTGCTTGAAGACGATGGGCAACTGGGCGGCGTTGGCCAGTTGCTTTTGGGCGTCGGCCTCGACAGGGACGCCTTTCGTCCACATCTTGACGGGCACGCCGCCGGCGGGTTTGAGTTCGTTGTAGTTCATGGGGCTCCTTGGGCTTCTTGTGGGATTGTTCTCAGAGAGTCAGGTGGTCGAACACGGCGTCGACCATGGTGGCGATGGCGGTGTGGCCCCAGGGCGGGTGCTGGGCAACCCGGGCCAACAGATCAGCGTCCATCAGCTTGCGCGTGAAGGCGGCCTGGGTGGCAGGGCTTTCCAACCACTCGCGCATCAGGGCCCGGAAGGCTGGGCGGTCACCCGCGAAGGCCGAGCCGATGTCACCGGTGGGCAGGTAGTCCCAGTAGACGGCGTGCACGAAGGCCAAGGTGGACTGCGGGTGCTCCATCGCAGCCCAGTGCTGCAGCAGGGGGCGCACCTCCAGCCCGGCGTAGTCCGCCATCAGCAGCAGGCCGATCGGATCGTCGGCCCGGTACCACTGGCCCTCCCTGCAGGCCTGCCCGCTCATGTGGGCGTCGAAGTAGGCCAGCATGAAGTCGTTCAGTACGGCGCGCTCGGCCTCGGTGAACGAGTCAGCGGGGCAGCAGCCCACCCGGTCCAGCGTGACCTCGATCGAGTGGCGCAGATCGTGCCCCTCGGCCAGCAGCTCCAGCCAGCGCGGCAGCAGGTACTTGATCTCCGCGGCGGGCTGAACCCCCATCGCACCATCGGCGTACTCCCAGAAGTGGCGGGCGCTCAGTTGCTGTAGGGGCAGGCTGCGCATCTCCTGCTCCAGCTCGGGTGGCATGCAGCAGCCCGTGCAGACATTCAGCGGCAGGGTGGGCGCAGAGCGACGCCCGAACACGCGGTAGGCGTTCTGAACGGCAGCGAGAAGCGAGGGCGTGGACATGGGGCTTTGCATGGATCGGTCAGTGGTCACCCCCGGCGCCTGGCCGGCGCAGCCGAACCGTGGTGAAACGGTGCTGCGCCGGCCCGACCGTCCGAGGCTCCGGGCCCCGGCCGCTTGGGTTGCCCTTGTTTGGCAGGGGCCGCCCAGGAGGTGGTTTCGATGCCTTCTTCATTGCAGGAGCTGTGCCAGTCCGGCTCAAGTGCGTCACGAATCTTGTAAGTCATTGATTTGATTTGGTCGTGCCTCCGGTCTCGGTCACTTATCGCCGAGCCAGCTCCAAGGAGGCTATCTATGGAGCTCGTAAACTAGCCAAATGGCTAGCCCGAAAACCGTCGTCATCGGCTTCCTCGGCTCCCAGCTCGACGCCGGCCAGGGTGCCGGGCGCTGGGAGAAGTGGCGGCCGACGCTGTCCATCGTTCAGCACGAGGACATGGCGGTGCAGCGCTTCGAGCTGCTGTATTCGCCCCAGCACCGCAGCTTGGCCGAGTTGGTGGCGGCGGATGTGCACACGGTCTCGCCCGAGACGACGGTGAACCTCGTGGAGATGCCGCTGAAGGACCCCTGGGACTTCGGCGAGGTCTACGCCGCGCTGTACGACTGGGTGCGCGCCTACCGCTTCGACACCGAGCGCGAGCGCTACTGGGTGCACATCACCACCGGCACCCATGTGGCGCAGATCTGCATGTACTTGCTGGCCGAGGCGCGCTTCATCCCAGGCCCCCTGCTGCAGACCTCGCCGCCGCGCAAGCAGAAGGCCGGCAACCCCGGCAGCTACGCGCTGATCGATCTGGACCTGAGCAAGTACGACCAGATCGCCCAGCGCTTCGAGCGCGCGCACGCCGATGCGGTGAGCTTCCTGAAGGCCGGCATCGCCACCCAGAGCCCGCGCTTCAACGCCTTGATCGACGAGGTGGAGCGTGTGGCCGTGCGTTCGAAGGCGCCGGTGCTGCTGATCGGGCCCACGGGCGCGGGCAAGTCGCATCTGGCGCGGCGCATGTACGAACTGAAGAAGGCGCGCCACCAGCTCGCCGGGCCCTTCGTGGAGGTGAACTGCGCCACCTTGAGGGGCGACGGCGCAGCCTCGGCGCTGTTCGGGCACAAGAAGGGCGCCTACACGGGCGCGCAGGCCGAGCGCGCGGGCTATCTGCGCAGCGCCCACCAGGGCCTGCTGTTCCTGGACGAGATTGGCGAGCTGGGTCTGGACGAGCAGGCCATGCTGCTCAAGGCCATCGAGGAAAAGCGCTTCTACCCGCTGGGCAGCGACGCCGAGGTGGAGAGCGACTTCCAGCTGGTGGCCGGCACGCACCGAGACCTGCGCGCCGAAGTGGCCGCCGGGCGCTTCCGCGACGACCTGTTCGCGCGCATCAACCTTTGGACGTACGCGCTGCCGGGCCTGGCCGAGCGCAGCGAGGACATCGCGCCCAATATCGAGCACCTGCTGCAGCTGCACGCGCGCGAGACCGGCCAGGTGGCGCGCTTCAACGTGGAGGCGCGCGAGCGCTACCTGCGCTTTGCGCGCAGCGCCGAGGCTTGTTGGCGCGGCAACTTCCGTGATCTCTCCGCCTCGATCACCCGCCTGGCCACCTTGGCCGAGGGCGGGCGCATCGGCCTGGAGCTGGTGGAGGCCGAGATCGAGCGCCTGCGCTGGCTGTGGCGGCGTCAGAACGAGGCCACGCAGGGGCGTGCCGAGGCCTTGCTGGGCCCTGAGGCCTGGGCGGCGCTGGACCACTTCGACCAGCTGCAGCTGGACGCCGTGCTGGCCGTCTGCGCCAAGGCGCCCAGCCTGAGCGAGGCCGGGCGGCAGCTGTTCAATGTGAGCCGCACCCAGCGCAGCGTGGTGAACGATGCCGACCGCCTGCGCAAGTACCTCGGGCGCTATGGCTTGAGCTGGGAGCGCGTCGCAGGTCGCTGAGCGGGCAGCAGCGCCGTGTGCAGGGAGGCTGCACCCACGCGGCCGCCGGCAGGGTGCAGGCGCGCGAGCAGCTGGCGGGCCAGGCCTTGCACCAGATCGTCCGGCTCATGCGGGGGCGTGGGGTCCACGTCAGGCGGGGGCTGCATCCACATCAGGCTGTTGCCCTCGCTCAGTTCCGCACGGGCCAGCGCCTGGGTGGGCAGCTCCACGCGCGGTGTGACCACCACCCAGGGGCAGGGCAGACCGAACTGGACGTCAAAGTGCTGGGCGGCGGTTTCGATCAGCAGATGCCCCGCAGCACAGACCACATGGCCATCCCAGGTGCCCGGCTTGTGGCGCCCGCCGATGAAGCCGATCACATGGTTGTGGTGCGGGCCGAGGTGCCAGAGCTGGCAGGGCTGCAGCTGGGCGGGCACACCGCAGGCCTGCAGCACGCGCAGGCACACCCCGGCCGTGACGGCGCAGTAGGTCTTGTAGCGGGCCGGAACGACCTGGTACAGGCTGTGCGCCAGGCGGTCGACCAGCGCGACCTGCTCGGGTGTCAGGTGCTGCATGCGCGGCGGGTGGGCGGGCGGGGACGGAGCAAGTCTAGGCATCACGAGGACCCTTGGGTGTCAGCAAACGTGCGGCGCCCTGCGCGGGTGAGGGCGTGGGCTGCCATGCTGGCGGCGCGCGGTCTGGCGTGTGTGACCTTGGCGTCATGAAAGGTAAAGCGGCGGCCCGCCCGCCAGGGCTTTGCGCCCGAGCAAAGCCCCGAGCGGCCCGGCAGCGGCAAGATGCGCCCCCATGACGCAAAGAAGACGATGGTTCGCGCTGCTGGGCGTGCTGGTGCTGCTGGTGGGGGGAGCGTGGGCCTGGTGGGCCCGGCCGGCGCCGGTGCAGTTGGTGGGGGCCACGCGCGGCGAGGCCATCGAGGCCGTGTTCGCCACCGGCAGCGTGGAGCCGGTGCTGCAGCTGCCGGTCGCACCGCGGGTGGGCGGGCGGGTCATCGAGCTGTTGGTGGACGAGGGCCAGGCGGTGAAGAAGGGCCAGCTGCTGGCGCGCCTGGAAACCGCCGAGCTGGAGGCCCAGCTGCAGGAGCTGGCGGCGCGCGAGCGCCAGGCCCAGCTGGCGCTGGACCGTGTGGAGACCCTGGTCAAGCAGAACTTCATGGCCGCCAGCGAGGCCGACCGCACGCGCGCCGAGCGCGACGCCGTGCGCGCGCAGATCGAGCGCGTGCGCGCCCAGCGCGCCTATGCCCTGCTGCACGCGCCGGTGGCCGGCCTGGTGCTGAGGCGTGACGCCGAACCCGGCCAGTTCTTCGCCGCCGGCCAGCCCCTGCTCTACCTGGGTGACGCGCTGAAGCTGCGCGTCAGCGCCGAGGTGGACGAGGAGGACATCCCGCGCGTGCAGCCCGGCATGCCCGTGGTGCTGCGCGCCCAGGCCCTCGGCGCCCAGGTGTTCGACGGCAAGGTGGACAGCATCACCCCGCGCGGCGACCCGGTGGCACGCAGCTACCGCGTGCGCATTGCCCTGAGCGCACCGCCTGCCGCCCTGCGCGTGGGCATGACGGTGGATGCCAACCTGATCGCCGCGCGCCGGGCCGATGCGCTGCTCCTGCCGACCGCCGCCGTGCTGAAGGGGCAGGTGTGGCAGGTGGTGGAGGGGCGGGCGCGGGCTTTGAAGGTGCAGGTGGGGGCGAGCGGCAATGGGCGAGTGGAGGTGCGAACCGGCTTGCCGGCCGATGCGCGGGTCATTGCGAAGCCGGAAGGGTTGGTGGAGGGGCAACGGGTGCGGGTGGCGCCGTGAACGTTGGTGTTCTCTCGTTGCAGCCCGCAGGGGTCTTCAACCCCTGCACCCCGACCCGCATTTCTTTGCTGCGCCAAAGAAACGCGGGGAAAAGAAAGGCGCCAATGCGCACAGTCGCCCTAGGGGCGAACTGTGATGGCGGTGCTTGGGCTCACACTGAGACGAGCCCTCATCTGACTTCGACGGGCAGGACAACGAAGGCGCCCGGAGTACCGGTCGTCCCGGGCACCGCAGACCATCACCCGCTGCGCTCCGAAGAACAGACCCCCAATGAGCACCAAACCCTTCCGTTCGCCGGTTGGGGCTCCATTCATCGCAGAGAGCCCGCAATGGTTTGCGGTGGTCTAGACGGCCGGTACTCCGGCCAGCTTAGCGGGCAGTTTTTCCCAGTCCCAGGAGGGGTGTGGGAGCCCTGTGAGCCAGCCGTGCAATCGCGGCCGGCCCGAGGCCGGCTGCGTGCATTGGCGCCTTTCTTTGCCCTGCGTTTCATTGGCGCAGCAAAGAAATGCGGGTCGGGGCTTGGGGCTGAAGCCCCCAAGGGCTCGTTGCAAGGGGCGCCCAAGTGAGCGTCGTCCTCTCCGTCGCCTGGGCCCACCTCATCGGCCGCAAGCGCCAGACCCTGGTCGCACTCGGCGGTGTCATCCTCGGCGTGGCCTTTTTCCTGGCCACCTCCAGCCTGATGCGCGGCTCCGAGCGCGACTTCCTGCAGCGCCTGGTGGACAACGCGCCGCACATCACCGTCTACGACGAATACCGCGAAGCCCAACCCCAACCCGCCGCGCTGCGCTGGCCCGCCGCCGCGCTGGAGCTGCCGCGCGTCAAGCCGCAGCGCGAGAACCGCGGCATCCGCGGCTGGCCGCGCATGCTGGAGGCGCTGCGCCAGCAGCCCGGCCTGCGCGTGGCGCCGGTGCTCAACGGCGCCGTGGTGCTCAGCTTCGCCGGCCGCGTGCAGGGCGTGCAACTGCAGGGCATCGAGCCCGAGGCGATGCGCGGGGTCTCGACCATCGAGTCCAAGATGACCGAGGGCAATCTGGACAGCCTGAATGCCGACCCGAACGGCATCGTGCTCGGCGCCGGGCTGATGAAGCAGTTCCAGCTGCGCGTGGGTGGCACCGTCAGCGTGGTGGCGGCCTCGGGCCTGGCGCGGCAGATGAAGGTGGTCGGGGTGTTCTACACCGGCAACCAGGGCTACGACGAGGGCCAGGCCTTCGTGAAGCTGCAGCGCGCCCAGGCCCTGCTGGGGCGCGAGAACCGCGCCAACCGGCTGATCCTGCAGCTCGACGACGTGCAGGCCGCCGGCCAGCTGGCGCCGCGCATCGAGGCCGAGTGGGGCTACAAGGCGGTGGCCTGGAGCGAGGCGAATCAGGACATCCTGGCCCTGCTCGTCATCCGCAACCTCATCATGTACACCGTGGTGTCGGCCATCCTGGTGGTGGCCAGCCTGGGCATCTACAACACCCTGAGCACCGTGGCGCTGGAAAAGACCAAGGACATCGCCATCCTCAAGAGCATGGGCTTTCACGCCAACGAGCTGCAGCGCATCTTTTTGCTGCAGGGCGCGGCGGTGGGCGTGGTGGGCAGCCTGCTCGGCCTGGCCCTGGGCGCCCTGCTGATGCATGCGCTCGGGCAGGTGGCGGTGAAGCCGCCCGGCGCGGTGGAGGTGACGAACCTGCCGCTGTACTGGGGGGCCGAGCAGTTCGCGCTGGCGGCCGGCTTCGCCCTGGCTTCGGCGCTGGCGGCGGCCTGGCTGCCAGCGCGCAAGGCCGCCCGCGTGCACCCGGTGGACATCCTGCGGGGGGCAGCGTGAGCAACGGCCTCGCCAGGCCGCTGCGCCGGCGCGCGCTGGCCCGCGTGGCCGTTGCCGCGGCGGCGGGGAGCTGGCAGCCGGGTGGTGCCAACACGTCGGTGCTGGAGGTCGTCTACCCCCGGCTGGCGGAGCGCCCGGTCGATGCCTATGGCTACCGCCTGCTGGAGCTGGCCCTGCAGCGCTCGGGCGAGCCCTTCCAGCTGCGACTGACGGATGCGCCCCTGTCCTCGCGCCGGGCGCGCGAGGAACTGGCCGCGGGCCGCGTGCAGGTGCTCGACGGCGGCATCTCCCGCGAGGCCGAGGCCGCCTTCGACCTCGTGCCCTTTGCCCTGGATCTGGGCCTGAGCGGCCTGCGCCAGCTGCTGGCGCGGCGCAGCCTGCTGCCGGTGCTGGCGGAGGTTCGCACCCTGCAGGATCTGAAGGCGCTTCGCTTCGGTCAGGGCGATGAGTGGGTGGACACGCGCATCCTGCGCGCCGCCGGCCTGCGCGTGGACACCAGCCAGTTCCTGAACCTGTTCCGCATGCTCGAAGCCGGCCGCTTCGATCTCTACCCGTTGGGGGTGGAGGAGATCCATGCGGCACTGCGCCAGCACCAGGCCCTGGCGCCTTCGGCCGTGTTGGTGCCGGGGCTGGCCCTGCACTACCCGCTGGCCCGCAAGTTCATGGTGACGCGCGGCCACACCCGGCTGCGCGAGGCCCTGCTGCGCGGCCTGCAGCAGGCCCACGCCGAGGGCGCGGTGCTGGCGGTGCTGCAGCTGCAAGCCGGCCTGGCGCCGCTGCTGGGCCCCCGCGCCCAGGTCCCGGAGCGCATCGTGCGCCTGCCCAACCCCGAGCTACCCGCGGTCTACCGCCAGGTGCCGGCCAGCGCCCTGCACCCGCTCGTACGCCCGCTCGCCGGGGGGGCGGCATGACGGCCCTGCTGCAGGCCCGCGAGCTGACACGCACGCTGCCGGGCGATGTGCCCGTGACGCTGGTGGAACGCGTCAGCCTGGACATCGAGCGCGGCGAGTTCGTCTCCATCGTCGGCCCCTCCGGTTCGGGCAAGAGCTCGCTGCTCTACCTGCTCGGCCTGCTGGACCGCCCCAGCAGCGGCAGCCTGGTGCTGGACGGCCAGGACACCCATGACCTGGACGACAACCGCCTGGCCGACACGCGCCTGGCCAAGCTCGGCTTCGTGTTCCAGTTCCACTTCCTGCTGCCCGAGTTCAGCCTGCTGGACAACGTGGCGCTGCCGATGCGCCGCCTCGGCCGCCTGAAGGAGCCCGCCATCCGCGCGCGCGCGCACGCCCTGTTGGAGCGGCTGGGCCTGCAGGGACATGGGCACAAGCGCCCGCACCAGATCAGCGGCGGGCAGCGCCAGCGCGTGGCGATTGCGCGCGCGCTGGCCAACGAACCCCTGGTGATCCTGGCCGACGAGCCCACCGGCAACCTGGATTCCGCCAGCAGCGCCAATGTGCGCAGCATCCTGCGCGAGCTCTGCCGCGAGCAGCAAACCACCGTGGTGACGGTGACGCACGACCCGCATTTCGCCGAGGCCGCCGACCGCGTGCTGACCCTGGTGGACGGGCACCTGCAAACCGACCAGAGCCTCTTAGACTGAGCCTTCCCGATCCATGGAGGGCGCCCATGCAGCGTCGTGCCCTGTTCGCGCTGAGCCCCGGCCTGGGCCTGCTGCCGCGCGCGCAGGCCGAACCGCTGGAGGTGGTGTACCCGCGCGTGGATGAACGTGGCGAGCAGGCCTATGGCTACCGCCTGCTGGACCTGGCCCTGCGCAAGAGCGGCCAGCCCTACCAGTTGCACATGGGCGAAGAGACCTTGGGGCCGCAAGGCCTTCGCCGCGCCCTGGGCAGTGGTGCCGTGGACGTGATGGACATGGGTACCGGCCCCGAGCTGGAAGACCGCTACGAGCCGGTGTTCTTCCCCATCGACCTGGGCCTGAGCGGCTGGCGCTGCCTGCTGGTGCGGCACGACCGCGCCGCCGAGGTGGCGGCCGTGCGCAACCTGGCCGGCTTGCGCCGCTTTCGCGTCGGCCAGGGGCCCGGCTGGGCCGATCAGCGCATCCTGGAGGCCGCCGGCCTGGCGGTGGACACGGCCCCGTTCAAGGCCCTGTTCCGCATGCTGCAGGGCGGCCGCTTCGATGTGCTGCCCCTGGGCATCGAAGAGGCGCAGGAGCAGCTGCAGCGCCACCGGGCGCTGGCGCCCGATTGCGAGGTGTTGGAGCGACCCCTGCTGCATTACCGCTTTGCGCGTCTGTATTTCGTCGCCCCCGGCCGCCTGGCCTTGCGCGACGCGTTACAACGCGGGCTGGAGTCGGCATTCGAGGACGGCAGCCTGCGCCGCCTGCTGGCGGCCAGCCCGGGTTTCGCGCGCTGGCTGCAGCGCACCGAGCCCTTGCGGGCGCAGGTGCTGGAATTGCCCAACCCCGGGTTGTCGGCGCGTTTTCGCGCCATGCCCGAGCGCTATTTCGCCCGTCTCTGATGGAGGACTGAATGGCTTCGGCCCACCCCGTATTTCCATCCAACTTCACGCCATTGCAGGGCAGCGCCGCCGACTGCGAATCCTGCGCACGCGGCGATGCGCTCGGTTTTGACTTCCGCTTCGCCTTCCAACCCATCGTGGACCTGGGCACGCGCAGCGTGTTCGCCCGCGAAGCCCTGGTGCGCGGCACCGAGGGCCAGGGCGCCGGCTGGGTGCTGGACCAGGTGCACGACGGCAATCGCTACCGCTTCGACCAGGCCTGTCGCGTCAAGGCCATCAAGATGGCCGCCGAGCAGGGCCTGAGCGAGCGCATCTCGATCAACTTTCTGCCCAACGCCATCTACCGGCCCGAGGTCTGCATCCGCACCACCCTGGCGGCGGCGCGCACCCACGGCTTTCCGTTGGAACGCATCATTTTTGAGGTGACGGAGGGCGAGCAGGTCGAGGACGGCGCCTGGCTGGCCGAGATCCTGCGCGAGTACCGCCGCACCGGCTTCCTGACGGCGATCGACGACTTCGGCGCCGGCTATGCCGGGCTCAAGCTGCTGGCCGATTTCCAGCCCGATCTGGTCAAGCTCGACATGCACCTGGTGCGCGGCATCGATGCCGACAAACCGCGCCGCGCCATCGTGCGCGGCCTGCTGGCCACCTGCGCGGAGCTCGGCATCCAGGTGATTGCCGAGGGCATCGAGACGCGGGCCGAGCGCGATGCGCTGGCCGATCTGGGTGTGCGCCTGATGCAGGGCTACTGGTTCGCCCGCCCCAGCCTGGACGCCGTGGTGGCGCCGCTGGCGGGCAGCTTGGACTGAGCCGGCGCCATCAAAGCGTCAGCGCCAGCACCACCTCGCCGCCGTCCACCTCGCCGGTGGGCGTGAAGCCCAGGCGCTTGTAGAAGGGCTCCGGGCAGCCCGGGCCGGGCACATAGGAGGTCAGCAGGCGCTGGAAGCCGCGTGCGCGCAGCTGCCCGATCACCTGCCGCAGCGCCGCGCGGCCCACGCCCAGGCCTTGGTAGCGCGCGTCCACCATCAGGCGCCACAAGCCGGCCTCTTCGCGGTCCTTGGCCTGCGCGTCGGGCAGGCCGCTGCGGTCTTCCAGCATCACGAAGCCGGCCGGTTCGCCATCCACATAGATGGCTCGGTACCAGGCCTCGGGGTGGAACAGAGCCTGGGCGAGCGAGACCGAGTTGGGCGCCACAAAACCCTGCTGGGCCGGAGCCACCTGCAGCTTGATGATGGCGATCACCGTCTCGGCCGTGATCTCGCGCAGCTCGATGTTCACGGTCGCGGGTAGTTCACCGGAATCCATTCGTAGCCCTTGCCGTCGGCGCGCAGCTTGCCGATGCCCGGGAAGCTCACGTGCGTGACGCCGACGTAGTAGCCGCCCTCGGCCGCGGCCTTGTACTGGCCCTCACGCTGCGGACGCGCGGCCTTCTGGTCGCTGTCGAAGGCGATCGTTACCTCGGGATGGGCGAACTGCACGGCCGCCACATGCATCAGGTCGCCCCAGAGCACCATCTTGTCGGCGCCGGACTCCACCACATAGATGCTGTGGCCGGGCGTGTGGCCGTAGGCGGGCACGGCGCGCACGCCCTTGACCAGCTCGGTGGCGCCATCGAAGGGCTTGAAGCGGCCTGCGTCCAGGTAGGGCTTGAGCACGCGCTGCGCGTTGGCCATGCCGCCGCGGGCGGCCTGCGGGGCCTGCGCCGGGTCGCTCAGCCAGAAGCCGGACTCGCGCTGGTCCGCGCGTACCACGGCGTTCGGGTAGGCGGGCTTGCCGTCCTTGTCGACCAGGCCGTTCAGATGGTCGCCGTGGAAGTGCGTGATGTAGACCTCGTCCACCTGCTCGGGGCTGTAGCCGCTGGCCTTCAGATGCGCGAGCACGCGGCCGGTGGCCTCGCCGCCCTGGCCGGCGTGGCCGGTGTCGATCAGCACCAGCTTCTCGCCGGTGTGCACCAGGAAGGCGTTCACCGAGGTTTCCAGCGGCAGGCCCAGGTAGTGGTGCTGCAGGCGGCGCGCCACCAGGGTCGGGTCGTCGGTCTGCAGCAGCTTGTCCACCGGCAGGCGGAAGAAGCCGTCGTAGAGCGAGGTCACCTCAAAGCTGCCCAGCTTCATCCGGTACCAGCCCGGCGCCTGGCCACCGGCCTGGGGCGGGGCAGCGTGGGCCAGGGTGCTGCCCAAGAGCGGCAGGGCAAGGGCGAAGGCGGCAAGGCTGTGGCGCATGTCTCGGGCTCCGTTCTGGGAAAAGCCGGCAGCCTAACGACAATCGCAAGACCATGTCTTCTGCCACACCGAAACAACGCATCGTCGTCGGCCTCTCCGGCGGCGTCGATTCCGCCGTCTCCGCCGCCCTGCTGAAGCGCCAGGGCCATGAGGTCATCGGCATCTTCATGAAGAACTGGGAAGACGACGACGATTCCGAGTACTGCTCCTCGAACGTGGACTTCGTCGACGCCGCCGCGGTGGCCGAGGTCATCGGCATCGAGATCGAGCACGTGAATTTCGCCGCCGAGTACAAGGACCGCGTATTCGCCGAGTTCCTGCGCGAGTACCAGGCCGGCCGCACGCCCAACCCGGACATCCTCTGCAACGCCGAGATCAAGTTCAAGGCCTTTCTGGACCACGCGATGCGCCTGGGCGCCGACGCGATCGCCACCGGGCACTACGCGCGCCGCCGCGTGCTGCCCAGCGGGGAGTCGCAGCTGCTCAAGGGACTGGACCCGCTGAAGGACCAGAGCTACTTCCTGCACCGGCTGAGCCAGGCGCAGCTGAGCAAGGTGCTGTTCCCGGTGGGCGAACTGCCCAAGACCGAGGTGCGCCGCCTGGCCACCGAATGGGGCCTGCCCAACGCCAAGAAGAAGGACTCCACCGGCATCTGCTTCATCGGCGAGCGGCCCTTCCGCGAATTCCTCAACCGTTACCTGAGCCACGCGCCCGGCGACATCGTCGACGAGCGCGGCCGCAAGCTCGGCCAGCATGTGGGCCTGAGCTTCTACACCCTCGGTCAGCGCCAGGGCTTGGGGATTGGCGGCGTGAAGGAGAAGGGTGCGCCGCGCGGCGGAGGCGAGCACGCCCCCTGGTTCGTGGCGCGCAAGGACCTGGAGCGCAACCGCCTGGTGGTGGTGCAAGGGCACGACCACTCGCTGCTGCAAAGCCCCGCCCTGGTGGCGGACGACTGCAGCTGGATTGCCGGTCGCACGCCCGCCCCCGGGGTTTATGGCGCCAAGACGCGCTACCGCCAGGCCGATGCCGCTTGCCGCTTTGAAGCCGCCCCGGCCGGCTTCGCGCTCGACTTCGAGCAGCCGCAGTGGGCGGTGACGCCCGGCCAGAGCGCCGTGCTGTACGACGGCGAGGTCTGCCTGGGCGGCGGGGTGATTGCCCAGGCCGCCCCGATGACTTCGTGACGAATGGTGTCTGGCCGGCCCGCCCCTAAGCTCGCCGGCTTTTTGAGAGCCTCCCGCCCTTGAGCCCCGCCCCGCGCCGCCCCTGGATCGACCGCTTCACCGAGCCGGCCGTGGCGCTGCGCATGGCCGCACTGGTGATCTGCGCGCTGGAGCTCTATTCGGCCGTGGCCACGCTGGCCGGCGCCGCCACCGAGCCGTATGACGGCCTGATCGCCCAGGCCTGGGCCGCGCTGGGCGGCGCGCCGCGCAACCCCACGCCGCTGATCCTCTCGCTGATGCTGCTGGGCGCCTTCGGCTGGCTGCTGTGGCGCCTGGCGCGGCCGCAGCACATGGACAACCCGCCGCGCCACGCGCTGCGCTGGCTGGTGCTGCTGGACGTGCTGGCCTTCGCCGTCACGCCCGGCCTGCCCTTTCTCGTCACCGCCATGGCCGCGGTGCTGCTGCGCGCGCGCGCCGCGCTGATCTTTGCCGCCCTGCAGGTGTTGCTGGCCCTGGCCAATTACCTCTGGCTGCCCAATGCCGGCCAGCGCGACGAGCAGTTGCACCAGGGCCTGCTCTACGGCGTGACGATGACGGCGATGTCCATGCTGGCCCTGCACGGCCTGGCCTATGGCCTGGGCCGGCTCACGGCCTCGCAGGCCGAGAAGCGCCGCTGGCTGCAGGCCATGCTGGCCGAACGCCTGAGCGCCGAGCGCCTGCACGACGAGCAGCTGCGCTATTCCGAGCGCCTGGTCATCGCGCGCGAGCTGCACGATCTGATGGGTCACCACCTGGCCGCGCTGAACCTGCAACTGCAGCTGGGCGAGGCCCTGGCCGCGCGCGGCGACGCGAACGCCGCCACGCCGGCCCTGGGCAAGGCGCGCGCCGTGGCGCAGCAGCTGCTGGCCGATGTGCGCGCGGCCGTGAGTGCCCAGCGCGACGAGGCCCGCATCGACCTGCGCGCCGCGCTGCAGGCCCTGCAGGCCGGCATCGAATCACCGCGCATCGTGCTCGATGTGGCGGCCGACGCCGTGCAGGACCTGAGCCCGCGCTGTGCCCACGCCCTGCTGCGCTGCGTGCAAGAGGCGGTGACCAACTGCGTGCGCCACGCGCGCGCCCGCCAGGTCGAAGTGGCGATGCGCCTGCTCAGCGTCGAATCCGGCGACCAGGTGCTGGTCCGCATCGAAGATGACGGCGTGGGCGCGCCCCGCCTGCAGGCCGGCAACGGCCTGACGGGCATGCGCGAGCGCGTAGAAGAATTGGGGGGCAGCCTGACGGTGCTGCGCCACCAACCCGGTTTTTGTCTGGAACTGCGCATCCCGCGCCAAGAGAGGCTCTAAGTGCAAGCTGCTGCCCCGAATCCGATCCGAGTGCTGCTGGTGGAAGACCAGCAGCTGGTGCGTGAAGGCCTGAAGGGCCTGCTGGCCCTGTGCGGCGACATCGAGCTCGTCGGCGAGGCCGAGGACGGCGCCAAGGCGCTCGAACTCATCCCCACGCTGATGCCCGATGTGGTGCTGTCCGACATGCGCATGCCGCGCCTGGACGGCATCGGCCTGATCCGCGCCCTGGCCGCGCGCGCGCTGGCCGTGCCGGTGCTGCTGCTCACCACCTTCGACGACCGCGAGGCTTTCGACGAGGCCGTGCGCGCCGGTGCCAAGGGCTTCCTGCTCAAGGCCATCAGCGTCGAGACCCTGGCCCAGGCGCTGCGCGACGTGGCCAGCGGCAGCACTGCGCTGCGCCCCGGCCTGACCGAGCGCGCCACCCGCCCCGGCGCCACCGAGCGCGCCTTCGAGGGCCTGCCCGACCCCGAACCGCTCAGCCCCAAGGAGCTGCAGGTGTTGCGCCTGGTGGCCAGCGGCCGCTCGAACACCGAGATCGCCGGCCTGCTGGGCAATAGCGAGGGCGTGATCAAGAACCACTGCTCGTCGATCTTCGCCAAGATGGGTGTGCGCGACCGCACCCAGGCCGTGCTGCGCGCGATCGATCTTGGTTGGATCTAAGGAACTCCGGCCGCTGACGGCCGGCCTGGCGCTGGCCTGCCTGGCGCCCACGCTGCTGGCCTACAACCTCGCCCCCTCGTCCACGCTGTTCAACCAGCTGCTGGCGCTGGGTGCCTGGGGCGGCGTGCTGCTGCTGGCGCCGGCCGGCTGGCCGGCGCGCGCCAGCCTGGGGCTCAAGCTGCTGCTGGCCGCGCTGGTGGCCTTGCTGGTGGGCGCGCTGCTGGCCGGGCCGCAGGGCCTGCTGAAGGCCCCGCTGGCGCCGCTGCTGGAGCTGAACGTCTTCGTGCTGGCCGCCGCCGCCGTGGCCCTGCTGGGTGCGGCGCGCCTGGGGGTCGAGGGCCTGGCGCTGGGCCTGCTGGCGGCGGGTCTGGCGGGCACGGCCATCGGCGCGGTGCAGGTGTTCGCGCCGGCCTGGGCCGACGGCAGCTGGATCGCCCGCAGCGGCTATGCCGGCCGCGCGGTCGGCAATCTGCGCCAGCCCAACCACCTGGCCACGCTGATGGTGTGGGCGGCCATCGCCGCCGTCTGGCTGGCGCAGCGGCGCGGCTGGCCCTTGCCGCGCCTGCTGGGCCTGCTGGCACTGCTGATCACCACCCTGGTGCTGACGGCCTCGCGCACCGGCCTGTGGTTTGGCGTGCCCCTGCTGCTGCTCTGGGGCCTGCTGGACCGCCAGCTCGCGCGCCCGCAGCGCATTGCTCTGCTGCTCACGCCTGTGCTGGCCCTGCTGGCCTGGGGCGGGCTGCACCTGTGGGCGGAGCTGAGCGGTGCCACTTTCGGCGCCGAGGTGCGGCTGGACAGCGAGGGCGCGGGCTCGCCCTCGCGCATCAAGATCCTGCTCAACAGCTGGGAGCTGCTGAAGCAGCAACCCTGGATCGGCGTGGGCTGGAGCGAGTTCAACCGCGCCTGGACGCTGACGCCCTTCCCGGACCGTCCGATCGCCTTCTTCGACCACAACCACAACCTGCCGCTGCAGCTGCTGGTGGAGCTGGGCGTGCCCCTGGGCGCCCTGGTGCTGCTGCCGCTGACGCTGGCCTTTGCCGCCGCCGTGCGCCTGGCCTGGCGCGCGCGGGGGGGCGATGCGCTGGACCGCCGTGCCGCGCTGATGCTGATCCTGATCGCCGGCGTGCACAGCATGCTGGAGTACCCGCTCTGGTACGCCTACTTCTTGCTGCCCACGGCCTATGCCTTCGGCCTGTGTCTGGCGGCGGAGGGGCAGGACGTCCCGGCCCGCCCGCAGGCGGCGCAGGCCGCCCTGCACAAGGGTGTGGCCCTGGTGCTGCTGCTGGGCAGCCTGTATGCCGTCTGGGAGTACCGCGCCCTCACCGCCATCTATGCGCCGGGGCATGAGGGGGCCTCGCTGCGCGAGCGCATCGCGCGCGGCCAGCGCACCCTGTTCTTCGGTGCCCAGGCCGATTACGCCGCCGCCACCGCCCTCGGTACCGGCCCCGATGCCCTGGCCGCGGCGCGGCGCACCGGGCACCAGCTGATCGACGCGCGCTTGATGATGGCCTGGGCGCGCAGCCTGCACGCCAATGGCCAGACCGACCAGGCCCTGCACCTGGTGGCACGCCTGCGCGAGTTCCGCAGCCCCGAGGGCAAGGCCTGGCTGGCGGAATGCGAATCCAGCCCGGAAGAATGGTTCTGCGCGGCGCCGCCGGCGCCCGTGCCCTGGACCGCGTTCTGAGCCTTCAGACCCGGGTGTCGGCGCTCCCTGAGCGCGCTGCCGCGGGCTGCTCGCCCAGGTAGCGGCTCATGTAACGGTTCAGGTAGGCGGCCAGCCGCGGGTGCTGGCTCTGCGCCACGTTGAAGCGCAGATGGGTGTCGCCCGCGCCATCGGCCATGAAGGTGGCGCCGCGCACCAGCAGGATCTGCTGGCGGTAGGCGTCCTGCACCAGGGCCTCGGGGTCGACGCCGGCGGGCAGTTGGGCCCACAGGAACAGGCCGCCTTCGCCCGGCACCTCGATGCGCAACCCGGCCTGGCGCAGCAGGCCCAGGCTGTGGTGGCGCGCCGCGGCCAGCTTGCGCTGCAGGCGCTCCAGGTGCTTGCGCCAGCGCCCGGCGGCCAGCAGCTCCTGGAACACCAGCTCGTTCAGCGCCGCGCCGGTCAGCACCTGGTGGATCTTTTCGCGCAGCAGGGCGCGCAGCAGCGTGGGCTCGGCCGCCAGGTAGCCCACGCGCAGCGCCGGGCTCACGGCCTTGCAGAAGCTGGAGTAATAGATGACCCGCTCCAGGCCGGAAAGCGCCGCCAGCCGCGTGGGCTGGCCGGGGTGGAAATGGCCCTGCACATCGTCCTCGGCGATCAGGAAGCCGTGCCGCTGCGCCAGCATCAGCAGGCGGTGCAGATGGGCCGGGCTGCTGCCCCAGCCGGTGGGGTTGTGCAGCACGGTCTGCGTGAACAGCAGGCGTGGCTGGTGCACGCGGCAGGCGGCATCGAGCTCTTCGAGGTCGATGCCCTCGGGCCGGCGCGTCACCGGCACGAGCTGCAGGCCGAGCTCGCGCAGGCGGCTGAACATCAGGAAGTAGCCGGGGTTCTCCACCAGCACCGCGTCGCCCGGGCGCAGCAGGGCGCGGCAGATCAGGTCGATCGCATGCGTGCCGCCGAAGGTGGTCATCACGCGTCCGGCATCCACCGCCACGCCTTGCGCGCGCAGCTGCTGGGCCAGGCGCTCGCGCAGCTCGGGCAGGCCCTGGGGCGGGCAGCGCGTGGCCATGCCGGCCGGGCTGTGCGCCAGGGCGCGCGCCACCGTGCTGGCGGGCACGGCGTCCTGCAGCCAGCTGGCCGGCAGGGCGCCGCTGCTGGCCAGCAGCAGGCCGGCGTGCACGTCGTGCGCCTGCTGCGCCAGCCAGACCGGCTCCTGCGCCTCGCCGGCCTCGATGGCCGCGGCATCCGGCATGGGGGCGGCGGCGCGCCGCACGAAGGTGCCGGCCGTGCCCTGGCTGTCGACCAGGCCCGAGGCGGCCAGGCGCTCGTAGGCCAGCACCACGGTGTTGACGCTGACCCCCAGCTGCTGGGCGAGCTGGCGGATCGACATCAAGCGCGCACCTTGCGGCAATTGACCGCTCTGGATCAGGCCGCCCAGGCGCTGCTCGATCTGGTCGGCCAGCGGGGTGCTGATCGTGCGGTCGATGGCAAACATGCGCCCGAGTCTATGAAAGCAGATTGAGCGCCAGCGCCAGCAGGCTCAGGCCCATGGTCAGATTGAAGGCGCGCAGCTTGCGCGGGTCGCTCAGGAAGCGCCGGATGCCGACGCCGAACAGCGCCCAGCTGGAGGCGCAGGGCAGGCCGATCAGCAGGCCCAGGCCGGCGGCCAGCAGGCCGCCCTCGGCGGGGCTGAGACCGCTGGGCAGGAACACCGAGCCGATGGTGATGGCCTTGACCCAGCTCTTCGGGTTCACCGCCTGGAAGGCAAAACCCTGCCAGAAGCTGGCCGGGCGCGGCAGCTCGGCGCCCTGCAGGCTGCCCGCGCCGCTGAGCTTCCAGGCCAGATAGACGAGGTAGAGCGCACCGACGACGCGCAACAGCTCGCGCGCCAGCGGCCAGGCCATGAAGAGATTGCCCAGGCCCAGGCAGCTCAGCAGGGTGAGGACGAAGCCGCCCACGCCGATGCCGAGGATCTGCGGCAGCGCACCGCGGTAGCCGAAGTTGGCGCCCGAGGCCGTGAGCATCACGTTGTTGGGCCCCGGCGTGCTCGACATCACGAAGCAGTAGGTCATCAGGGGCATCAGGTCGGGCATCAGGGCGGGCTTCGCAGGCACATTGCAGGGCCGCCAGAGTAGGCAGCCGCGGCGCGCGGGCCAAGGCACAAGCCGGGCCCAGGCGGCCGAGGCTGTACCCCTGGCCCCACCGGTACAAGACGCCAAGAAAAAGGGCCCGGCAAGCCGGGCCCTGGAGCCTGATGAGGGCGGCGTGGCCTCAGACCACGGTCACATCCGTGACGCCCGCCGCCACGCGCACCCGCTTGACGCTGGCTACCGCCGGCTGGGCCGGGGCCTGGCCGTTGGCGAGGCGCTTGAGCTTCTTGAAGTCGCACAGCAGCTCGGTCTTGCTGAGCGTGACCACCGCGTAGCCCTGGGCATCGCTGTCCACATGCTTGATCCAGGGGTTGTTGACGGTGGGGCCGACGCCGGTGGTGCTGTTGGCGAAGGGGTTGAGGCGCTTGATCACTTCGCTGGCCGGCACCGCGGACATCGGGATGCCCAGCGCCGCGGCCAGGCGGCCGGCGATGGCGCCGTAGAGCGTCATCGCGGCCACCGAGCGGCTGGTGGCGGCCAGACCGGCGATGGTCTGCGCCACGATCGTGCCCATCACCCCGGCCTGCGTTTCATCGAAGGTGTTGATGATGGCGCGCGACAGCGTGGGCGTGGGCGCGAAGGCGGCGGCCGGCACCATGCCGGCCTGGATCGCCGCACCCACCGCGGCCTGGATGGCGGCGGTGTTGCTCAGATCGGTGAGGCCCGCGCCCAGGGCGATGGCGGCACTCAGCATCTGGATGGCGATGCCCTCCACCTCGGCTTCGCTGACAGCCACCAGGGGCTTGAGCGCCGCAAAGGCGGGCGAGCTGGCGGCCTGCAGGAAGTAGGTGAAGTTGCTGTTGCTGGACATGCCGGCGGTGACCAGGTCCACCATCGCCGGCACGGGCGCGGCGGCGTTGTAGTCGGCCATCACCACGCCGGCGTAGAAGGCGTGGATGTCGCCGGTGACAGCCACCACGTTCTTCACGCCCTTGCCCAGCAGCTGCCCCATCAGGTACTTGCGCTCGGTGTTGAAGCCGTCCCACTGGTCCGCGTTCAGGATGAACTTGGTCTTGAAGGCGGCCGGGGCAGTGGGGATCTTGGCGCCATCCACGGCCATCTTCAGCAGCGAGGTCTCGTTGCCCCAGATCTTCCACTGCGAGGTCGAGCTGGTCATGGTCTGCGTCCACCACTGGCGCTGCGAACCACCCAGTACGGTGACGAGGGCGAGCGGGTCGGGCAGGGCGGCGCCGGCGGCAAGCTTCTGCGCCTCAATGCCGTAGAGCGAGGTCTCCGGCACCATGTAGCGCGCCCCGATCTGGCCCAGCGGCTGGCCCGTCAGCGGGCTGGGCGCGGCCTCCGGGATCATGTGGTCGGCGCGGTAGAGGCGCTGGTCGGTCATCACCAGGTGCATCAGCTTCCCGAACTTGAGGTCGCGGTAGATGCGGATGTTGGTGATGCCCTGGCCGGGCTCGAAGCTGAACGGGATGTCGGCCGGCATGTACTCGAACCAGGCCTGGTTGGCGCCCAGGCGGCGGCTCGTCTGCACGGTGTTGTCGGCCACGCCGGTGCTGGCGTTGAAGCTGCCGTTGTCGTAGGTGCTGCGGTCCTGCCAGCAGTCGTCGCTGAACTCGTGGTCGTCCCACACCGCCACAAAAGCGAAACGCTCGTGCACGGCCTGCAGGCGCGGGTCGGTGCGGTAGCGCTTGTAGAGGTAGCGGTAGTCGGCCAGGCCATTGGCGTACTTGCCGCCGCTGGGCAGGGCGGTGCCCTGCGGCAGTTGCAGCAGCGGGTGGCCGGCTTCCACGCCGCCGGTCTGGAAGGCCTCACCCACGGTTTCGTAGATGTAGTCGCCGAGGTGGACGATGAAGTCCACGTCCTCCTGCGCCAGGCTTTCCATGCCGGCCCAGTGGTTGACGCTCCAGTCCTGGCAGGACATGAAGGCGAACTTCAGGCTTGCGTTGTCGGCATCCGCGGCCGGAGCGGTCTTGAAACGGCCGACCTTGGAGCGGGTGTCGCCGGCGGTGAACTGGTAGTAGTACACCGTGTTGGCCTGCAGGCCGCTGATGCGGTGGCGCAGGCTGTGGTCGTACTGGGCGTAGACCGGCACATCGGCCTCGGCGTCCATGGTGCCGCCCAGGGCCGTGGTGGTGCCCACGGCGCTGGAGTTGGCCACCGCCGCGCTGATGCGCAGCTTGACGCTGAAGTTGCCACCGCTGACCGAGGCCACGTCATCGGCGCTGCTGGGCACCACGCGGGCCCACAGCACGGCGCCATCGGGCTTGGGGTCGCCCGAGGCGATGGACTGCGGGAACTTGTGCGCCCCGGTGGCCGCCGGCGTGGCCGGCAGCGGAATGCTGGAGCCCGGGAAGGTGGGCGGCAGCGGCACGATGGGCGTGCCGACATCGCCCCCGCCGCCGCTGCAGCCGGTCAGGCCGCCGACGGCAGAGGAAGCGGTGATAAGAGCGCCAGCCTGGACGGCGCTGCGACGGAGAAAACTGCGGCGATCCATGGGGGCGCCTCCTTAGAACTTGTGGTTCAGCTGCAGGCCGAAGAAATTGGCCTTGCTGGTGTAGTTGCCGCGCACGCGCGCCTTGCTGCAGTTGCAGGGGGTCTCGCCCTCGGCGTCGTCGGTGATGTCCATGGCGGCGTCCTTCACGTCGATCAGGCCGACGGCGAAGTCCACCGTGGTGTTGGCGCCGACGATGAAGTTCGCGCCCAGCGTGGTCCAGGTGCGGTGGGCGTCGGGCAGCACCGGGCTGCGGGTGGCCGAGGGCACGGGCGACTTCTCGCGCGCCACGCCGGCGCGCAGCGTCAGGTCCTTGTGCACCTTCCAGTTCGCACCCAGCGACAGGCGCAGGGTGTCCTTCCAGTGCTCGGGGCTGATCGAGTCGGGCGTGCTGCTGTCGAAGTCGATGCGCAGCTGCTCCAGGCGCGACTGGCGCATCCAGGTGGCGTCGGCCATCAGCGCGAGAGTCGGCGTGATCTGCTGGTAGATGTGGGTGGAGAGCGACTCGGGTGTGCGCACCGAGACCGAGGCGCCGGAGTCGTTGTGGTCCAGCTTGCCGGCGCCGTCGTACGGTGCGGCCTTGATGGCGGCCAGCACGGTGGCGGGCAGGTTGGCGGGTTGGGTCCAGTCGCCATTGCCCTTCAGGCGCTGCTTGACGGGCGAGCGGTAGCTCAGGCCGATGCGCGTGCTGTCTTTGACCGGCTCCCACATCAGCGCGAGGTTGAAGCCGAAGCCCCAGTCCTTGCCGTCGACGGCGATCGAGCCGTCGAAGGCCGGGTTGCCGAACACCTGCGCGGCCTGCTGCTGCAGCTCCAGCGCCAGCGCAGGGGCGCCGGCGGCCGCGGCCTGGCGCGCGGCGCCCAGCAGGCCCAGGGCGTAGGCCGAGGCGTAGGGCACGGCGCGCTTGATCTCGCCTTCCATGTACTGCGCCACCAGGCCGCCGGCGAGCGAGAGCTCGTCCGTCACCTTGAAGGCCAGGTTGGGGTTGAAGGCGATGGACTTCAGCACCACCTTCTGGATGTTGTAGCGGCCGCCCCAGTTCTCGTCGTAATTGAGCTTGGCGCCCCAGGGCACGAAGGTGCCGAAGCCGGCCACCATGCGGTCGTTGAGCTGGTAGCTGGCGTAGAAATGCGGCACATAGGCCGGGCCGGCGGGGCTTTGCACATTGCCGGGCTGCGAGGTGGGGCGCGGCTGCAGGCCCGACTCCGGCGAGGTGATGAAGGAGCCGGCATCGGTGAAGCGCACCTTGGGCTCCACGTAATCGAGCACGCCCGAGAAGCGGATGCCGGACAGGCGGGTCAGGCCGGCCGGGTTCGCAAAGAGGGTGCTGGCGTCGAGCGCCTCGGCGCCGTTCGAGTTGGCGGTGCCTTCGGCCGCGGCCGACTGGGTGCCGAAGCGGTAGCCCGAGGCCTGCGCGGCCAGCGGTGCCAGCAGGGCCAGGCCCAGCGCGCCGACCAGGGGAAGGTGGGACGGGGTTTTCATTTTCTTGACCTCCGGGGACTGAAATCCAGGGCGGTCGATTGTGCGGACGGTGGGCTAGGGTGTCTGCCCTAGGGTGGGTCAGGGAAACCCGCTGGGTGTTAGCCCCGCGCCACAGTGACGAGACTCACATCACAAGGACACAAAGGAGCAGGCTGGCCAGCGCCGCGGGAGCGGCCAGGCGCAGGTGGGCGCGCCAGTCCAGGCGGATGCCTTCCTTCTCCGCCAGGTCCACCACGATCAGGTTGGCGATCGAGCCCACCAGCAGCAGGTTGCCGGCCAGGGTGCTCACCAGCGCCAGCAGCACGCCGGCCTGCTGCGGGTTGCTGCCCAGGTGCGGCAGCAGCAGCATCACCGCCGGCACGTTGGAGACCAGATTGCTGAGCAGCACCGCGATCACCGTCAGCGTGCCCGGCTCGTGCAGGTGCACGCCACGGCCCTGCAGCCAGGTGACGGCCTGCGCGCTCAGGCCCGTGGCCTCGAAAGCGTGGTTGACGACGAACAGGCCGATGAAGAGCAGCAGCAATTGCCAGTCCACAAAGCCCATCACCTCGCTGCTGTGCAGGCGCCGGCTCATCAGGAGCACACCCGCGCCGATCAGCGCGGCGACCTCGCGCGGGAAGTCGCTGAACAGGAACACGCCCATCAGCGCGGTGGCGACGATCAGGCCCTTGGTGGACTGCCAGGCGTCGAAGGCGGGCTCCTGCGCGGCACCGGCCGCGCGTGCTGCTGTGAGCTGCCAACGCACGCCAAACGCCAGCCAGGCCCACAGCAGGCCCAGACCCAGGCCCACCGGCAGCAGGGCCTGGCGCAGGTAGTCGCCAAAGTGCAGCTTCAGCACCGAGCCGATCAGCATGTTCTGCGGGTTGCCGATCAAGGTGGCGGCCGAGCCGATGTTGGCCGCGCAGGCCAGGCCCACGAGCAGGGGCAGGGGGTCCAGGCCGCGGCGCAGGGCCAGGCGCGCCACCACCGGGGTCATGGCCAGGCACACCACGTCGTTGCTGAACACCGCCGAGAGCGCGCCGGCCACGGCGATCAGCGCCGCCAGCAGGGCCGCGGGCGAGAGCGGCAGCGCGGCCACACGCCGCGTCACCTCGGTATAGAAGCCGCCCAGGCGCATCTGCGCCGACACCACCATGAAGGCGAACAGCAGCACCAGGGTGGGCAGGTCCACGGCGCGGGCGGCGTCCTGGATGGTCTCGCCCGCCAGCGGGATGACGGCGATGGCACCGAGCAGTGCGATGCCGGCGCGGTCCAGCTTGAGCTTTGGCAGGCCGCCCAGGAACATGCCCAGGTAGACGACGGCAAAGACGATGACGACGCCCCCATCGAAAGGAGCATGCAGGGCGGGGGCAGACATGGCCGTCATCGTCCCCCAGAATCCAAGCGCCATGGGGAGGACGAAACTGAGCAACACGCTGCTGCTGGCGGCCGCGCTGGCCGTGGTCGGGCCGGCCTTGGCCGATTGCCCGCCCCAGCTGCGCATCAGCTTCAACCACGAAGCCTTTCCGCCCAGCCTGAAGGGCCAGGGCCCGGGCTTCCCGGAGCCCGATCCCGGCTGGCTGGTGCTGGCCACCCGCGCCGCCCTTCAGCAGCTGGGCTGCAAGGCCGAGCTGCTGCGCCTGCCGCACCGCCGCATGGACCTGGAGCTGCAGGGCGGCCAGCTGGGCTTGGGCCTGCTGTTCGGCTACACGCCGGAGCGCGGTGCGTTGCTGGGCTTCCCGCTCGATGCCCAGGGCCGCCCGGATGCGCGTCGCGCCATCGCCACCACCGCGCTGCGCCTGTACGCCTGGCCGCAGCGCGTGCCGGCCCAGGCCTGGAACGGCGAGCGCCTGGCGCCCGGCCTGACGGTGGGCGTGGTGCAGGGCACGACGCAGGACGGCGTGGCGCAGCGGCGCGGCTTCACCGTCGTGCCCATCCGCGGCTTCGACAGCGCGCTGCCAATGCTCAAGGCGCAGCGCTTCGACCTGCTGCTCGTCAACCCCGAGGCCCTGCCCGCCGCGGCACTCGAAGGCCCCGAGGCCCTGGTGCCCGTGGGCCCACCGGTGCAGCGCACGCTCTACTTCGCCGCCAGCAGCCGCGCGCTGCTGGCACGCCACCCGCAGTTCGTGCAGGCCTTCTGGGCGGCGCTGTGCCAGGCCAGCCAGCGCTTGCAGCCCCGTGAAGGCGGCGAGAGCTTGCCCTGCCCGGCCCAGGCGGAGTGATGAGCGCAAGCCCCCAGCCGTACTGGCAGGGCCAAGCCTTGCTGGGTGCCGGGCTGGCGCTGTTCGTCGGCCACAGCGGGGACAACCGGGCGCACCGGCATTTGGCGCACCAGGTCTGCCTGGCGCGGCCCGGCACGGTCTTGCAGCTGGAGATGGACGAGGGCGTGGTGCAAGGCGAGGCGCTGTGGCTGCGCTCTGGCACGCGGCACCGCCTGCTCGGCCACCAGGGCCTGCTGCTGTGGGTGGACCCGACCCACGCGCTGGCGCCGGCCCTGCTGGGGTCGGACCCCGCTGCCTGGGGCCACCTGGAGCCCGCCTGGTCCGCCCGCCTTCAGGCGCTGGCGCTGAACCCGCAGGCCGCGACGCTCATGGCCTTGCTGCCGCCGGCTGCCGCGGCGGCGGACGCCCGGCTGGCGAGCGTGCTGGCGCTGCTGCGCCGGGCACTGGCCGGCGGGGACAAGGGCGAGCGCCAGGCCCTGGCACAGGCCTGTGCGCTGTCCCCCGACCGCTTCTCGCACTGGTTCAAAGCGCAGTCCGGCATGCCCCTGCGCAGCTACCGAAAATGGCTGCGCTTGCTGCTGGCCATCGAGCAGGCGCTGGCCGGCCGCAGCCTCACCGAAGCCGCGCATGGCGCCGGCTTTGCCGACCAGGCGCATTTCGCCCGCACCCTGCGCGAGATGCTGGGTGTGACGGCTTCGATCGCGCTGCGCGGCGTGCGCCTGCTCTGAAGCAGGGCCGCGCGACTGTTTCGTTCAAGCGCGCACGGGGCCGCCAGGCCACCATGGCCGCCCGCCCACTTCCTGTCCCCGCCGTGAACTTGTTGCTGCAACCCAGCCCGCTGCTGGATTTCGACCACCCGGCCATCGAGCAACTGGTGCAAGGCCGTCACTGGCTGTACCTGCCGCCTGCCGAGCGCATCCGGGCGGCCTATGACTTCGTGCGCAACGAGATCGTGTTTGGCTACAACGCCTCGGACGACGTACCGGCCTCGCAGGTGCTGGCCGATGGCCATGGCCAATGCAACACCAAGGCCACGCTCTTCATGGCCCTGCTGCGCCGCCTGGGCCTGCCCTGCCGGCTGCACGGCTTCACCATCGACAAGGCCCTGCAGGCCGGCGCCCTGCCGGCGCCCATCCAGTCGCTGGCGCCGCGCGAGATCCTGCACAGCTGGGTCGAGGTGCAGCATCAGGGGCGCTGGATCGCGCTGGAGGGCCTGATCCTCGACGACCACTACCTCGCCAGCCTGCAACGCCGTTTCGCCCGCCAGGGCGGGCCCTTCTGCGGCTATGGCGCCGCCACGCCGAACCTGCAGACCGTGGCCGTGCAGTGGCGCGGCCAGGACACCTTTATTCAGCGCGAGGGCATCCGCCAAGACTTCGGCTTGTTCAATACCCCCGACGCCTTCTATGCGCAACAGGGCGTGAACCTGCGCGGGCCGCGCCGCTGGCTGTTCGAGCGCCTGCTGCGGCCGCGCATCAACGCCCATGTCGCGCGCATCCGCCGCGGGGAGTGGTGAGGGCACCTGTGCGCAAGCTGTCGTGCAGCCTGCCGGCTGGAGTGCCGGGGGCGTGAATCGGTTTCGAGCGCAGGTCCGCTACCCTGCGCGACTTTCTGAAGCGGGGGGTGGTGTGCGGAATTGGTTGTGCGGCTTGATGGCATGGTGTTGCATGGCTTGGGTGCAAGCGGCCACTGGCCTGCCGGCCGAACTCTTCTTCAAGGAGAGCGAACTGCGCCAGGCGGTGTTGTCTCCCTCGGGCACCAAGCTGGCTTTGAGCTTTGGCGGCGACGGGCGCCGGGTCGGGCTGTTCGTGTTGGAGGTCGATGACACCAGCAAGGGCCATGCCGTGGCTCACTTCTCGGATGTGGATGTCAATGACATCCACTGGGTCAATGACGAACGTCTGATCTTCAGTACCACCGACTTCTCTGCGGGCGGCGGACGCCCCAGCGGAGCGCCGGGGCTGTTTGCGGTGGACGCGAGCGGCGAGAACCTGCGCATGTTGGTGCGCCGTCGCCATGCGCCGATGCAGACCGGCACCCATATCGTCAGCCGCACCTTGGACTGGAACCACGAGCTGCTGATGGTTCCGCAGCCCCGGGCGGCCGAGACCAATGAGGAGGTGCTCATTGCCGAGCTCAAGTTCGGGCTGGACGACTCGGTGAGCTATTACCCGCTCTGGCTCCATACCCGCACCGGTCGTACCCGGGGAGCGGAAGTTCGCGCACCAGGCGAACCGCTCCGTTGGTGGTTTGACGGCCAGGGAGAGGCGCGCGCGGTGATGACCCGCAAGGACCAGTACTTGACCCTGCACTGGCGCGCACCCGGCCAGACCGAGTGGCAGGTGCTGGCGAGTGGCGATGTGCTGCGCATGCCCTTCCTGCCCCACAGCGTGGACGACAAGGGCCAGCTCTACGTGACCCATGGCGAGGGCCCGGAAGGCCGGACGGTCCTGAGCTTGTACGACTTCGCGAGCAAGGCGCCTGGCAAGGTTCTGGTGTCGCTGCAGGGCTTCGACTTCCAGGGGCGCCTGTTGCGCGGTGCGCCGGGTGAGCGGGCCCTGGGCCTGCGTCTGACGCACGATGCCGAGACCACGATCTGGTTCAGCGCGGCCCACAAGCAGTTGCAGCAGAAGGTGGACGCCCAGCTCCCAGGGCGCGTGAATCGCATGAGTTGCCGACGTTGCGATGGCAAGGATGTGGTGGCACTGATCCACTCCTATGCCGATGTCGAAGCGGGTCGGGTTTGGCTCTACCGGGGCAGCCCGCCCCAGGGGCAAACGGAGTGGACGGCGGTGGCCGCCGCGCGCAAGGAGCTGCAGCCCGCCGAGATGGCAACCTTGGATTTGCACCGCATCCGTGCGCGCGACGGGCATGAGCTGCCGGTCTGGGTCAGCACCCCGCGCCGACCCGCGGCCGGCAAGCCGGCGGTGGTGCTGGTGCATGGCGGGCCGTGGGTGCGCGGGTGGTCCTGGACGTGGGAGACCTGGACGCAGTTCCTGGCCTCGCGTGGCTACCTAGTGATCGCCCCGGAGTTCCGTGGCAGTTCCGGCTACGGCGACGCGCACGAGCGCGCGGGCTACAAGCAATGGGGGCGGGCGATGCAGGACGATGTCGCGGATGCCCTGCAATGGGCACGCAAACAAGGCCTGGCGGGCGAGAAGGCCTGCATTGCCGGTGCCAGCTACGGCGGCTACAGCGCTTTGATGGGGCTGGTCCGTCACCCCGAGCTCTACCGCTGTGGTGTGGCCTGGGTGGCGGTCACCGACCTGGAACTGCTGCTGAACGGCTCCGTCTGGATCGATGACGACACCAGCGACCTGGCGCGTCGGCACTCGTTGCCCGAAATGATTGGCGACCCGGTCCGAGACGCCGAGATGCTGCGCGCCCACTCCCCGGTCCACCAGGCGGCGCGCATTCAGGTTCCGGTGTTGCTGGGCTTTGGAGAGGACGACCGCCGGGTACCGCTGGCCCACGGCCAGCGCTTGCGCGCGGCGCTGCAGAAGGCCGGCAATGAGCCCGAGTGGGTCAGCTATCCCGGTGAAGGCCATTTCTGGGCTCTATTGAAGAACCGGGTGGATTTCGCCCAGCGTGTCGAGCGCTTCCTGGAAAGGCATTTGCAGTGAGCACGGTGCAAGGCCCCGCCCTGGTGCTGGGCGCCGGCGGCTGGTTGGGCGCGGCCCTGCTGGCCCAGGTGCTGGCGGCCGGGCATCGCGCGGTGGGCGCGCTGGTGCAGCAGCCCCTGGCCAGCACGCACCGCGGGCTGCTGACGCTCTCGGTCGCGGAGCTGCAGGCGCCCGACGTCGCCACCCGCGGCCGCTGGGCCGGTGCCACCGCCTACCTGGTGCTGGAGCGCTCCGGCCTCACCGGCACGCGCGACGCCGCCTTCGTGGCGCCCGGCGTCGCGCAGCTGCCTGAACTGGGCCGCCAGCTGCGTGCGCTCGGCGTGGCGCGGCTCTTCGTGGTGTTGCCGCATGCGCCCAACAGCCTGCCGGTGGCGCTGCGCGACGGTTTTGCCGATCAGGACGAGCAGGCGCTCAGCCAGCTCGGATTCACCCAGCTGGTGCTGCTGCGCAGCAGCCGCGAGCGCGTGGCGGTGCAGGGCAGCTGGCTGGAGCGCTTTGCCGCGGCCTGGTGGTCGCAGCTGCGCTGGATGCTGCCGGACAGCGAGCGCCCGCTGCGCTCGGTGGCGCTGGCGCGTGTGGCGGTGGCGGCGGAGCGCGTGCTGCGCGAGGCCGGCCCCGGTACCTGGGTGCTGAGCCAGGAGCTGGCCAGCCGCGCCGCCCATGCGCCGCAGGGGGTGGAGGCGGCACTGCGCCTGGAGCTGATGCAGAACAAGGAGCGGGGCCTGGGCCGGTCCGGATAATCCCGGCCCATGTCTTACGTCCCGCTCAAGAACGACGTCTTCCTGCGCGCCGCGCTGCGCCAGGCCACGCCCTACACCCCCGTCTGGCTGATGCGCCAGGCCGGCCGCTACCTGCCCGAGTACAAGGCCACGCGCGCCAAGGCGGGCAGCTTCATGGGCCTGGCCAAGTCGCCCAACTACGCCACCGAGGTGACGCTGCAGCCGCTCGAGCGTTTCCCGCTCGACGCTGCCATCCTGTTCAGCGACATCCTGACCGTGCCCGACGCCATGGGCCTGGGCCTGAGCTTCGGCGAGGGCGAGGGCCCGCGCTTTGCCAAGACGGTGCGCGACGAAGCCTCGCTGAAGGAGGCCGTGTTCGACCTCAACCAGCTGCGCTATGTGGTGGATGCGGTAGCCTCGATCCGCCAGGCCCTGGGCGGCAAGGTGCCGCTGATCGGCTTTGCCGGCAGCCCCTGGACCCTGGCCTGCTACATGGTCGAGGGCAAGGGCAGCGACGACTACCGCCAGGTCAAGACCCTGATGTACAGCCGCCCCGACCTGATGCAGGGCCTGCTGGACAAGCTGGTGGACGCCACCATCCAGTACCTGAACGCCCAGATCGACGCCGGCGCCCAGGCCGTGATGCTGTTCGACAGCTGGGGTGGCGTGCTCAGCCACGACGCTTACCTGCGCTTCGCCCTGCCGGCCTCGCAGCGCGTGCTGGCCGGCCTGAAGCGCATCGGCGCCGACGGCCAGCGCGTGCCGCACATCCTCTTCACCAAGGGCGGCGGCCTGTGGCTGCAGGAAATGGCCGAGACCGGCGCCGACATGCTGGGCCTGGACTGGACCATGGACCTCGGCCGCGCCCGCGCCCTCACGCAGGACCGCGTGGCCCTGCAGGGCAATCTGGACCCGATGTGCCTGTTCGCCCCGCCCGCCGTGGTGCAGGCCGAGGCCATCAAGGTGCTGGACAGCTTCGGCCGCCCCCAGCGCGCCGATGGCAGCTGGGGCGGCCATGTCTTCAACCTGGGCCATGGCATCAGCCAGCACACGCCGATCGAGCAGGTCGCGGCCCTGGTCGAGACCGTGCACAACCACTCGCGCACGCTGCGCTAGTCGGTTAGCGCCCGCTCACTCGGGCGGGCGCGAAATGGCGCGCCGCTACACGAGCCGGGCGTACTTGTCCCCACATTTTGTGGAGCGGGGGCTCCAACCCAGGGTCGGTGCCATGCCCTCGGGCGACCGGGCTAAACCCTTGTCCTGAAAGCGTTTTTTCAGGCGCCCTGGGCGTGAGAATGGGCTTCCGGCCCAGAGCCCGCCCGACCGCCCTGCGGCTGCCCCGCTTTTTCCCACAAACTTATCCACAGGCTGTGGATCGTTCGAAAAACCCAAGCCTGGCGCCACTTTGTGACGGATTCCTCAAACTCCCGTGACGTCGTGCTGAAGGTGGCCGTGCCCACCCCGCAGCACAGCGGCCTGGGTGCGCCGCTGGACTACCGCCACCACCAGGCCCTGCCGCCCGGCAGCCTGGTGCGCGTGCCGCTGGGCAAGCGCCAGGTGCTGGGGGTGGTGTGGGACGGCGAGCCGGACCCCGACCCCGGCGTGGAACTGAAGCCCCTGGCCGGGGTGCTGAATCTGCCGCCCTTGGACGCCGGCTGGCGCGCCCTGGTGCGCTTTGCCGCCGCCTATTACCAGCGCGGCCTGGGCGAGCTGGCGCTGGCCGCCCTGCCGCCCACCCTGGCCCAGCTGGACGACACCCAGCTGGCGCGGCGCCTGAAGCGCCAGCCCGGCGCGCTGGAGGCCGCCGCGCCCGGCGCCGGCCCGGCCCTGCAAGCCGGCCAGCAGGCCGCGGTGGACCTGCTCAGCGCCCAGCTGCGCGGCGAGGTGCCGCCCCAGCCGGTGCTGCTCTGGGGCCTGACGGGCAGCGGCAAGACCGAGGTCTACCTGCACGCCGCCGCCCAGGCCCTGGCCCTGGGGCGCCAGGTGCTGGTGCTGGTGCCCGAGATCAACCTGACCCCGCAGCTGCAGGCCCGCTTTGCGGCGCGCTTCGGGCAGGAGCGCGTGGCCTGCCTGCATTCCGGCCTGACGCCCCCGCAGCGCCTGCGCGACTGGCTGCGCGCGCACAGCGGCCAGGCCGATCTGGTGCTGGGCACGCGCCTGGCGGTGATGGCCTCGCTGCCGCGCCTCGGGCTCATCGTGGTGGACGAGGAGCACGATCCCAGCTTCAAGGCCCAGGACGGCGCGCGCCAGTCGGCGCGTGATCTGGCCGTCTGGCGCGCCGCCCACGGGCGCTTCCCGGTGCTGCTGGGTTCGGCCACACCCTCGCTGGAAAGCTGGCACAACGCGCAGACCGGCCGCTACCGCCGGGTCGATCTGACCGAGCGCATCGGCGCCGCGCCCCTGCCCACGGTGCGCCTGCTCGATCTGGCCAGCCTGCCGCCGCCCAAGGGCCCGGGCGCCACGCCGCCACCGCTCGCTGCGCCCCTGCTGCAGGCCATCGAACAGCGCATCGCGCGCGGCGAGCAGTCGCTGCTGCTCTTGAACCGGCGCGGCTATGCCCCGGTGCTGCACTGCGGCCAGTGCAGCTGGCGCAGCGGCTGCCCGCATTGCAGCGCCTGGCGCGTCTTCCACAAGAGCGACCGCACGCTGCGCTGCCACCACTGCGGCTTCACCGAGCGGGTGCCCAGCGCCTGCCCGGACTGCGGCAACCAGGACATTGCCCCCATCGGCCGCGGCACCGAACGCCTGGAGGAGCAGCTCGAACACCTGCTGCCCCACGCCCGCCTGGCGCGCCTGGACGCCGACAGCACCGCAAAAGCCGGCAGCCTGGAAGCCCAGCTGGCGCGCGTGCACGCCGGCGAGGTGGACGTGCTGGTGGGCACGCAGATGATTGCCAAGGGCCACGACTTCCGCAACGTGACGCTGGTGGCAGCGCTCAACCCCGACAACCTGCTCTATTCAAGCGACTTCCGCGCCCCCGAGCGCCTGTTCGCGCTCTTGATGCAGGCCGGCGGCCGCGCTGGCCGTGCCGGGCACGCCGCCGAGATGTGGGTGCAAACCCACCAACCGCGCCACCCGCTTTACCAGGCCTTGCAGAAGCACGACTTCGTCGCCTTCGCCACCAGCCAGCTCGAAGAGCGCCAGCTCGCCGGCCTGCCGCCCTTCGCGCACCTGGCCCTGCTGCGCGCCGACAGCCGCGAGGAGTTCGTGGCCCGCGACTTCCTGCAGGCCGCCGCCGAGGCCGGCCGCATGCTGGCTCCGGACGCCGACCTGTTCTGGTACCCGCCCGTGCCCCATCCGGTGCCCAAGGTGGCCAACCAGTGGCGCTGGCAGATGCTGGTGGAGAGCCCACAACGCGCGCCGCTGCAACGCGCGCTCGCGGCCTGGGTGCCTGAGCTGCACGCGCTCAAGCGCCAGCACAAGGGGCTGACGCGCTGGGCCATCGACGTGGACCCGCTGGCGATCTGAGCGGTGTAAGGAAACGCGTCTGCGGGCCGACCGCTGGGGCCCTTGTGGTCTCTGGAGTTGCCCATGCGCCGTCTTGCCCTGCTGCTGCTTTGCGGCCTGCTGTCCCTGCCCGCCCTGGCCCAGCTGCAGGGGCGCAGCGCCGATGGCCGCGCCTTTGACCTGGCCGCCCAGCGTGGGCGTGTGGTGATGGTGCACTACTGGTCCAGCGACTGCGCGCCCTGCCGCACCCAGCTGCCCGAGCTGCGCGCGAACCTGCGCGGCTGGAAGCTCAAGCCCTTTGACCTGGTCAGCGTCAGCATGGACGCGCGCGAGGCCGACTGGCGGCAGTTCGAGCAGCTGCAGGCCACCACCCAGCCCGATGCGGCGATGCGTGGCATCTCCCTCTGGCGCCCGGCCAAGGACACGCGTGATGCCCTGCTGCCACGGCGCCCCGCCAAGCTGCCGCTGACCCTGGTGCTCAATGCGCAGGGCGAGGTGGTGCAGCGTTACGAGGGGCGGGTGCCGCCCGAGGCCTGGGACGCCGTGGCCGAGCTGCTGCCCTGAGGCTGCGAACGCAGGCTCAGGGCTTGCCGGGGCCCAGGTGGCGGCGCAGCCAGTTGTGCATCTCCCACTGCACCTGCCCGGCGGCCTCGCGGCTTTGCAGGCTGTGCCCTTCCAGCGGCAGCAGCACCAGGCGCGTCGTCAGCCCCAGGCCGGCCAGGGCCTGGTGCAGGCGCTCGCTCTGCAGCGCCGGGGTGCCGGGGTTGGCGTCCTGCTCGCCGTGGATCAGCAGCAGCGGCTCCTTGATGCGCTCGGCGTGCAGGAAGGGCGAGACCTTCATATAAGTCTCGCGCGCTTCCCAAAGGTTGCGGCGCTCGCTCTGGAAGCCGAAGGGGGTGAGCGTACGGTTGTAGGCGCCGCCGCGGGCGATGCCGGCCTTGAACAGATTGGTGTGCGCCAGCAGATTGGCGGCCATGTAGGCGCCATAGCTCTGGCCGCCGATGGCCAGGCGGCTGATGTCCACGCCGCCGTGCTCGCGCAGCTGCTCCACCAGGGCCTTGGCGTTCATCTGCAGCTGCTCGACGAAACCGTCGTTGACGGTGCGCGAGTCGCCCACCACCGGCATCGTGGCCTCCACCACCACCGCATAGCCCTCCAGTGCCAGCCAGATCGGGCTGCCGGGTGGCGGCAGGCCGTTCAGCTCGCTGTAGGCGGCGGCCTGCGAGGCGAGTTCGGCGTCGGTGAACTCGCGCGGGTAGGCCCAGATCAGCGCCGGGCGCCTCTGGCCTTCCTGGTGGTCCGGCGGCAGCAGCAGCCAGGCGGACATCTCCACGCCGTCTTCGCGCTTGAAGCTCAGGTGCTGGCGCTTGATGGCGCGCCAGGCGGCCGAGAGCTCTCGCGGGGGCAGCAGCGCGCGCCACTGCGCGCCATCGCGCACCCCCGGCTGCGGGGCCTCGTGGGCGCGCTCGACCTGGGTCAGCAGCTGGCGCTCGTCCAGCCAGGCGAGCGGCATTTCCAGCACGCCTTCGGCGGCCTGGAAGACGCGCTGCACGGGCTGGTCCTTGATGCTGTAGCGGTCCACGAAGGGGCGTTCTCCCTTCGGGCTGGCGCCGCTGCCCACGAAGTAGAAGGACTCGCCATCCTTGCTGCCCGCCACCACGCGGCCGCCATGCGGCAGGGTGCGCATCAGCGGCGCGCCGGGGTGGCGGAAGCGCTCGCGCAGCGCGTGCTCGAACAGCAGGCGGCTCTGGCTGCCGTCCAGCGGCAGCAGGTAGGTGCGGGTCAGCGCGCGTGCGCGGTCGGTTTCGGTGAGCAGGGCGTGGCGGCCGTTCTCCAGGAAGCGCAGGCGCGAGAAGCGGTAGGGCATGCGCTGCACCTCCTGGGGCTCGCCGCTGTAGGGCGGCTCCAGGCGCATCACGCGGTCGCGGTAGCTGGCGCGCTGGCTGGGGTTGCCGCCGTCCAGCGCTTCCACCCAGTAGATCGCCGCATCGGCTGTGGGGCTGGCGTAGAACACGCGCGGGCCGGGCAGCACGCCGTCGATGGCAATGCCCTGGCGCGAGGGCAGGCGGGCCAGTTCGCGCAGGCGCCGGCCCTGGCGGTCCAGCAGTTCGATGACCTGCGGAAAATCGTCCCAGGCGAAGGCGCGGCTGAAGGGCCGCACCAGGCGCTCCACCAGGATGGCCTGGCCCTGGCCGGCCACCGCCACCGTGTGGATCAGTCCCGGCTCGCCCACCCGGCGCCAGCCGCCAGAGAGCAGGTTCACCGCCACCAGCTGGGCGCGCGCATGGTGCTCGAACAGGGCTTCGTCGTGCTCGGTGCGCAGCAGGTCGGGCAGCGGGCGCTCGGGGCTGGCGCGGCCCTGGTGTTCCTGCACCTGTGGCCCGGGCAGCGGGGCGGCGGGCGGCGCGCCCTTCGGGGCCGCGGCCAGCACCAGCACCTCGTGGGCGGACAGCCAGGCCGGCTCGCCATCCCAGAGCACGCCGTTCAGGCGCAGGCCCTCCACCCGCTGCACGCCGCCGCCGGCGCTGCTGCCCCACCAGAGCTCGGTGGCCTGGGCAGTGCGGCGCTGCAGCAGGAAATGCTTGCCGTCGGGGGCCCAGGCAAAGCTGTGCCAGGCACCGCCGCTGGGCAGGGCGATGCGGCGCTCCGGCGCCTGGGCCGGCAGCAGGGGGCGCAGGCGCAGGCCCTGCAGCGCGGCGCTGCCGGGCGGGGCGGAGAGGCTGCCGGCCGCGAAGCGCACCCCCGCCAGGCGCAGCAGGGGCTGGGCCAGCTCGGCCAGCGGGGTGTAGCGGCGCGTCTCGATCTGCGCCAGCCAACGGCGGTCGGGCGAGATGCTGGCGCGCGCCGGCAGCGTGGCATCCAGCGCCGCCCGGGTGGCGGCCGGCGGCTGCCGGTAGGGTTCGGCGGCCTGTGCCGGCAGCCAGGCCAGCAGGCAGAGCAGCAGGGCGGCGGCCTTCATCCGCGCAGCCACCAGGCCAGCAGCGGCAGGCTGCCCAGGGCGAGGAGGGTGGAGGTCAGGATGGCGCGCGACACCAGCGCATTGTCCGCACCCACACGTTCGGTCAGCAGCGCCACATTGGCGGCGCAGGGCAGCGCGGCCACCAGCAGCAGTACCGCCACGGCCTCGCCCCCGAGCAGCCCGAGCTGCTGCGCGCTCCAGGCCAGGGCGCCCACCAGCAGCGGGTGGGCCAGCAGCTTGATCAGCGCCAGCCCGAGCGCCTCGCGGTGCGCCTGGCGGCGCTCGCCGTGCGTCTGCCCATGGGCCGCCAGCTCGGTGCGGCGCAGCGCCAGGCCGAGCGCAAACAGCGCCGTGGGCGACGCCGCCTGTGCCAGCAGGGCCAGGCTGCGCTCCAGCGGGGCCGGCGCCTGCAGCTGCAGGGCGCCGGCCAGCAGGCCCAGCGCGATGGCCCAGGCCAGCGGGTTGCGCAGCGCCGGGCGCAGGGCCTCGCGCCAGGGCGGGCGGCTGCCATCGGCCGCACCGGCCTGGGCGCCCTGGCCGGCCAGGGCCAGACACACCGTGCTGGTGAACAGCAGGTCCACCGCGATGGTGGCCACCACCGGCGCGGCGGCGGTCGGCCCGAGCAGGGAGCCGATCAGCGGCACGCCCAGGAAGCCGCTGTTCGGAAAGGCGGCGGCGAGCGTGGCCATGCCGCTGTCCAGCCGGCTGCGGCCGTGGCGGCGCAGCCAGCGCCAGGCCAGGCTCAGCAGGGCCAGGCTCGCCAGCCCATAGACCGCCAGCAACGCGGCCACATCGGCCTGTTGCACCAGTTCGCGGCCCAGCCGGAACAGCAGCGCCGGCAGGGCGAAGAAGAGCACGAAGGTGTTCAGGCCGGGCAGGGCGTCCAGCCCCAGCCAGCGCAGGCGCGCGGCGCCATAGCCGGCCAGCACGAGCAGGAAGAAGGGCAGGCAGTGGCCGACGATGCTGAGCACGGGGCGCAGTATCCAAGTGTTGCCCTGCCCGGTCGGCCGGCCGCGCGCCTAACATCGGCCCCTGCGCTCCCAGCTGCCGCCCATGACCAAGTCCAACGTCGATTTCGATCTCAATGCCTCGGGTGCCCAGGCGGGCGACAAGCTCGGCGTGTGGCGCCTGGAGCAGGCGCTGGCCGAGGTGCCTTCGGGGCGCTGGTGGCTGGCCCAGCACAGCCTGAGCCACCAGGGCGCCTGGGTCGTGGTCTATGCGCGCCCCGAGGATGCCGCCGCGGTGCTGCTGCGTATCGCGCAGACCGAGGGCCAGCCCTGGCAGCACCCAGACATCACCTGGCCGCTCGACTCCGGCCTGACGAGCGAGGGGCGGCCCTATGTGGTGTTCCCGCTGTCTGAAGGGGAGCCGCTGCTGCTGGCGGTGCGGCAGGCCTCGCTGCGTCGGCGCCTGGAGTGGGTGGTGCAGCTGTGCGAGCTGCTGCTGATGGCCGAGACGGCCGGCTTCGGTCTGGTCGAGCTCGACCCCAGCCTGCTGTGGGTTGGCCCGCAGCAGCAGCTGCGCCTGATGGCCCTGGCCCTGGTGCGCGCCGACGCCAAGGCTCAGCGCATGGGCAGCCTGCAGGGTCAGCTCTGCCACGCGGCACAGGCCATGGCTTGCCCCGAGGCCCAGGCGCGCGCGCCCGGCGTGGCCAGCAGCGGCGCAGCGCAGGTCTATGCCGTCGGCATGGTGACCTGCCTGCTCGTCAATGGCCGGCTGCCGCAGCAGGCCGAACCCGCCAATGCCCCGGTGCAGGCGCTGAGCCAGTGGCTGGCCCTGAAGCCCGAGGCGCGTGAGGCCCTGGACGAACTGCTGCGCCGCGCCACCGCGGCCGACCCCAAGCAGCGCCCGGCCGACCTGGGTGAGCTGGCCGAAGCCGTGGAAGGCTGGCTGGACGCCAGCGCCGGCATGGCCAGCACCGAAGCGGCCGCGCTGGACGCCGTGCAGCGCAAGCAGCGCGCCGAGGCGCCGACGATGCGCATGCCGCTGGACGAGGCCAAGACGATGCCGCCGGCCGAGCCCCCGAGTTCGGCCACCCTGCCACCCAAACGCTCTGCCAAGACCCTGCCGCCGCCCAAGCAGCCATCCAATCGGCCGTCGGCCGGGCCTGCGCCGGCCCCGGTCGCTGAACCGGAGCCGCCAGGGCGAGCGGCCCTCTGGTGGGTGGGCGGCGCCGTGGTGGTGGCGGGTCTGGTCCTGCTGGTCTGGCTGCGCTGATGCAGGCGCTGCAGGCGCGTCGGCGGCGGCGCTCGACCCGCCGCGTGGAGGACGATTCCCAGGCGGAGGCGCGCTCGGCCGGGCACTTGCCCGCGCATCTGCGCCGCACGCCGATGAGCCTGCGCATCGCGCTCGGCGTGCTGGGGCTGCTGTGCCTGGCGATGGCGCTGGCGCTGGCCAGCCAGTACCCGCTCGGCGTCGCCCCGGCGATGGTGGGCGTGCTGCTGGCGGCCTTGCTGGCGCGCTATTTCTGGGCCCCCTGGCCGGGCTGGATGCTGGCGCTGGTGCCGCTCATTGGACTCGCGCCCTGGACGGGCTGGCTGTGGCTGGAGGAGCTGGACCTGCTGGTGCTGGCCAGCGCGGCCGGCGGCTATCTGGCCTGGAGCGGCCCGAATCGCCAGCGCCCGCCCGCGCCGCAACCCCCGTGGCGGCACGAGCTGCGTTGGAGCGGGCCAGTCAAGCTGGCCTTGCTGGGCTGGGTGGTGTCGGTGGCGGTGGCCGCCGCGCTGGGCCTGCAGGACGCCGGAGCCGGGCTGGGCTGGTTTGACGGCTACCTGGAGCCCGGCTTCAGCTTGCGGCCGGCCAAGACCTTGCTGGCCCTTTTGCTGATGCTGCCCCTGTGGCTGCGCGCGGCGCGCCGCGCCCCGCAGGCCCTCACGCCCAGCCTGCTCGTCGGCATGGCGCTGCTGATGCTGGGCGTGGCCTGGGGCGCATTCGCCGAGCGCCTGGCCTTCACGGGGCTCACCAACTTCAGTGCCGACTACCGCACCACCAGCGGCTTCTGGGAAATGCATGTGGGCGGTGCCGCGCTCGACGGCGCGCTGGCCCTGAGCCTGCCCTTCGTGCTGGTGCTGGTGCTGCGCCAGCAAGGGGTGAAGCGCTTCAGCTTGGCCGTGGCGCTGCTCGGCTTTGGTCTGTACGTCTGGTTGACGACCTTTTCGCGCGCGCTCTACCTGGGCGTGCTGCTGGGCCTGGCGCTGACGGCGCTGCTGGCCTGGCGGCAGCGCCAGCACCTGCGCCGTGGCGTGGCCGACCCCGCCTCCAGCTGGCTGACCGGCCAGGTGCCGAGCGACGCCGATCTGCCCCGCGACCCCTGGCCGGGCCGCGTGGGAGCCCTGGCCATGCTGGGCGTGGCCGCCTGGGTGTGCTGGCAGCTCTTTCCCAGCAGCGGCTACCGTGGGCTGATCGGGGTTTGCGGCGCCATGGTGGCGTTGCTGTTCCAGCCGCCCACCCTGCAACGCGCCGAGACGGCCCAGCGCGCCCTGGTGACGGGGCTCGGGCTGGTGCTCGCCCTGGTGCCTGCCGGCCTGTGCGCGCTGCTCGCCTTGGCCTTCGACAAGTCGGCCTACCTCTCCTATGTGCTGGCCTGGTGCAGCAGCATGGTGCTGGCGCATTTGGCCTGGCGTGCGCCGGGCCTGTGGCGGCGGCCGCTGGCGGACGCCCTGCGCGCCGCGGCCTGGTTCTGGACCCTGGCGATGACCGCCCTGGTGGCCTGGAACTGGGGTGGCGATGCCGCATTGCAGGCCGCCTGGCTGCCCCTGATCCTGCTGGCAATGCTCTGGCCGATGACGCAGGGTGGCAGCCTGGGTAGCCTGCTGGCCACCCTGAGCTGGCGCACCCGGGTCGGGGCGGCCGGTTTGCTGCTGGCCGTGGGCGCGGTGGTGGCGGCTCTGGGCGGCGGTGCCTACATGGCCGAACGCTTCAGCACTGGCGCGCAGGACTTCCAGGGCCGGCTGACCCATTGGGAGCGTGCGCTGGCCATCGTGCAGGCCCGGCAGGCCTGGCTGTTCGGGGTTGGCGCCGGGCGCTTCGTCGCTCAGGCCCAGAACAACGCGGCGGTGGACGAACGCGTGGGCGACTACCGCTGGGCCGGCGGCGCCGCCGGGCCTCGGCTGGTGCTGGCTGCCGGCACCCACACGCAGGGACATGGCGAGCTGTTGCGGCTGACGCAGCGCGTCAAGGATGCCCCCGCTGGCCTGAAGCTGGTGCTGGAGGCGCGTGCCATCCAGCCCGTTCAACTGCATGCCGAGCTGTGCCAGAAGCATCTGCTCTACGAGGCCGCCTGCCGCGCGGCCGAGCTGAACGTGGACAAGGTCGACTGGAGCTGGCAGCGCTACGAACTGAACCTGGGCGGTGCTGGTGAACTGGCGGAGCGCGGCTGGCCGGCGCGCGAACTGGTGTTCGCCGTGGCCCTGGCCACACCGGGTCAGAAGATCGAGCTGCGCAAGCTCTCCCTGCGTGGCAGCGACGGGGTCGAGCTGCTGCGCAATGGCGACTTCAGCCGCGAGCTGGCGCATTGGTTCCCCAGCAGCGACCGCCACCACATGCCCTTCCACATGAAGAGCCTGCCGCTGCACCTGCTGTTCGAGCAGGGGCTGGTGGGCCTGGGGCTGGCCACCAGCCTGTGGCTGCTGGCGCTGGGCCGGCTGAGCCTGGGCGCGGCGCGCGAGCACCCGCTCGCACCGGCCTTGGCCGGCGCGCTGCTGGGCTTCGCCGTCGTCGGGCTGTTCGACAGCCTGGTCGATGCGACGCGCATCGCCTTCCTCTACTACCTGCTGCTGGCCCTGGCCCTGGGCCTGCGCGCACCGCCGCCGGTGGTGGCACCGCTGCCGGCCAAGCCGTGAGCGCGGTCGGTCTGAACGCCGCCCAGATGGCGGCCGTCAACCATTTGCATACGCCCTGCCTGGTGCTGGCCGGCGCGGGCTCGGGCAAGACGCGCGTCATCACGCACAAGATCGTGCGCCTGCTGCAAAGCGGGCTGCGACCCGAGCAGATCGCCGCCATCACCTTCACCAACAAGGCCGCGCAGGAGATGCGCGAGCGCGCCAAGGAGCTGGTGGGCGGCAAGGCGGCGGCCAAGCTGACCATCTCGACCTTCCACGCGCTGGGCGTGCGCTTCCTGCGCGAGGAGGGCCCGCTGCTGGGCCTCAAGCCGCAGTTCTCCATCCTCGATAGCGACGATGTGACGGGCCTGATCCGCGACTGTGCCAGCACCACCGATGCCAAGCTGCCCAAGATCTGGCAGTGGCAGATCTCGATGTGGAAGAACGAGGGCCTGGACGCCGCTGGCGCCCTGGCCGTGGCCGAGAGCGAATCCGAACGCCAGGCCGCGCTGATCTTTCAGGCCTACAGCGAGCGCCTGGCGGCCTTCCAGGCGGTGGACTTCGACGACCTGATCGGCCTGCCGCTCAAGCTCCTGAGCACGAACGCGGAGGTGGCCGCGCGCTGGCAGCAGCGCTACCGTCATGTGCTGATCGACGAGGTGCAGGACACCAATGCCGTGCAGTACGCGCTGCTCAAGGGCTTGGTGGGCGCGACCGGCATCTTCACGGCGGTGGGCGACGACGACCAGAGCATCTACGGCTGGCGCGGCGCCACGCTGGAAAACCTGAAGAGCCTGCAGACCGATTACCCGGCGCTGCAGGTGATTGCGCTGGAGCAGAACTACCGCTCCACCAGCGCCATCCTGCGTGCCGCCAACCATGTGATCGCCGCCAACCCCAAGCTGTTCGAGAAGAAGCTGTGGAGCGACCTGGGTGAGGGCGAGCCGGTGACGGTGCTGGAGTGCGACGACGAGGTGCACGAGGCCGAGCGCGCCGTCGCCCGTCTCGTCGCCAAGAAGAACGCCGATGGCGCGAACGGCAAATGGAGCGACTGCGCCATCCTCTACCGCGCCAACCACCAGGCCAAGCTGTTCGAGCAGGCGCTGCGCCGCGCCCAGGTGCCCTACAAGGTGAGCGGGGGCCAGAGCTTCTTCGAGCGCGCCGAGATCAAGGACCTGTGCGCCTGGCTGCGTCTGCTGGTGAACCCCGACGACGACCCGGCCTTTCTGCGTGCCGTCGCCACTCCCAAGCGTGGTATCGGTCACCAGACCCTGGCGGCGTTGGGCCAGTTCGCCGGCGCGCGCAAGACCAGCCTGTTCGAGGCCCTGTTCCAGGAGAGCCTGGACACCGTGATGAGCCCGCGCCAGTTGCACGGCCTGCACGAGTTCGGCCGCTACGTGAACGACCTGGCCGGGCGCGCCCGAGATGCGGTGGGCGGCGCTGCAGCGCGCACCCTGGCGATGGCCTGGCTGGAGGAGATCGGCTACGAGTCCCATCTGATGGACGGCGAGGACAGCGAGAAGACCGCGGCGAACCGCTGGAGCAATGTGCTGGACTTCGTCGACTGGATGGCGCGCCGCTGCGGCGGCGAGGGCACCGACCGCGAGGAGGCCACCTTGCTCGACGTGGCCCAGACCCTGAACGTCATCCTCAGCCTGATGGAGCGCGGCGACGACCAGGACCAGTTGGTGCTTTCGACCCTGCATGCCTCCAAGGGCCTGGAGTGGCCGCATGTGGTGCTGGCCTCGGTGGTGGAGGGCCTGCTGCCCTTCCACTCCGACGACGACCCCATCACTCCCGAGCGCCTGGCCGAGGAGCGTCGGCTCATGTATGTCGGCATCACGCGCGCGCGCCGCACCCTGGCGGTGAGCGTGCTGCGCCGGCGCAAGAAGGGTCGCGAGATGCTGATGGCGCGGCCCAGCCGCTTTGTGGAAGAGATGCGCCTGGGCGAAGGCGGCCCCAAGCGCGACCCGCGCGCCGAGCTGCTGGCGCTGAAGGCGCGCATGGCCGCCGAGGTGGCAGCGCGGGAGGCCAGCGCCCCAAAGGAGAAACCGTGATCCTCTTGGTCCTGGCCGCGCTCTGCGGCGCCGTGTTCATTGCTGCCGATCTGGCCTTGCTGCCCGCAGCACTGCGTTTTGCCGCCAAGCCGGCCGCCACCCTGCTGCTGATGGCCTGGGCCTGGCCGCGCGGGGCGCAGCAGTTCCTGCAGCGGCGCTGGCTGCGCGTGGGCCTGGTGTTCTCGCTCGGCGGCGATGTGGCGCTGCTCTGGCCCGAGCAGGGCTTTCTGCCGGGCCTGGTGAGCTTTCTGCTGGCGCACCTGGCCTTCATCCGCAGCATGACGACGCAGTCCCGCTTCGGGCGCCCGCCCTGGCCCTTTATTGAGTACGCGGGTCTGGCCGGCCTGCTGATCGGTCTGGTGCTGTGGCCGGGCCTGCCGGCCGATCTGCGCGCGTCCGTGCTGGTCTATGTGGCCGTGCTGGTGGCCATGGCCGGCCAGGGGGCGGCCTGGTGGTTGCAGGCGCGCAGCCCGGCAGCGGGCTTTGCTGCGCTGGGGGGCGCGGCCTTCCTGGTGTCGGACAGCCTGATCGCCATCGACCGCTTCGCCGGCGGCGTGCCGCTGGCCACGGTCTGGATCCACAGCCTGTACTGGCTGTCGCTCGCGCTGATGATCAGCGCGCTGCCTTCGCGCCTCGCAAGGTGGCGCTGATCTCATGCGCCAGCGCCAGGCCGTCCACCGGCTTGTGGCGTACCGGCAGGCCGGCGGCCAGCAGGGTCTGCACCCGCTCCGGCGTGGTCTCGCCGGTGATGACCCAGGCCGGCGCTTCGCAGCCCTGGGCGCGCAGGGCCTCCAGCGCGTCCAGGCCGGTCACCTCGTCGCGCAGCCGGTAGTCCAGCACCAGGGCCTCGGGCTGCCACTGCGGGCTCAGGCAGCTCAGCGCCTCGGTGACGCCACTGGCCGTGCGCACGCTCCAGCCCAGGGTCATCAGCAGCTCGGCCAGCGCGTCGCGAATGGCCACCTCGTCGTCCACCACCAGCAAGCGGTGCCCGGGCCCGCCCGGCGTGGTGCTGCCGGCCAGCGCGGCGGGCGCGTGCGTAGCCTGTGAGCTGCCCAGCGGCAGCCAGAGCGTGAAGCAGCTGCCCTGGCCGGGTTGGCTCTCCAGCCGCAGCTCCAGCCCCAGCAGGTTCACCAGCCGGCGCACGATGGCCAGGCCCAGGCCCAGCCCCTGCGCGCGGTTGCGGCCGGAGTTGTTGATCTGGAAGAACTCCTCGAACACGCGCTCCTGCAGCTCGGGTGGAATGCCCGGGCCGCTGTCCTGCACGCACAGCGCGGCGCGCTCGCCTTCGCGCAGCAGCATCAGGCAGATGCGACCCTGGGCGGTGAACTTGAGCGCATTGCTGAACAGATTGCTGAGGATGCGGCGCAGCAGGGCGGGGTCGGTGTACACACGCAGCGGCTCGCCTGGCGGCAGCTCGGGCAGCACGCAGTCGAAGGCCAGGCCCTGCTGGCTGGCTTGCGGCGCGTAGTCATCGGCACAACGGCGCAGCAGCTCGACCAGGTCCACGTCCTCGGCCTGCACGGCCACGGCGCCGGCGTCCAGCTGCGAGACCTCCATCAGGCTGTTCAGCAGCGCCTGGCTGTCCTGCAGCGCGCGGCGCAGGCCTGCACCCACCTGGGCCAGGCGTTCGTCCTTCTGCTGGCTGGCCAGGGCCTGCACGGTGGCCACGTGGTAGCTCAGGGCGGTCAGCGGCTGGCGCAGATCGTGGCTGGCGGCAGCGAAGAAGCGGGTCTTGGATTCGCTGGCGCGCTCGGCGCGGTCGCGTGCGGAGCGCAGCTCGTCGGCCAGGCGCACCAAGCGCACCTGGGCCCGGCCCTCGCCGTGCACATGGCGCACCAGCACGCCGAACATCAGCACCAGCAGCCCGGCCACGATCAGACCCTCCTGCGTGCCGCGTGCCAGCCAGCCCAAGCCCAGGCTGCCGCCATAGATGGCCACCCACAGCAGGTAGGCGCGCACATCGCCGGCCACCGTGGCCACGGCGCCGGCCGCGTTGCCCACCAGCACCATGGTCAGCAGGTAATGCCAATGGCTGTGCGGCTGCAGGAAGACCAGCACGAACAGGCCGGCGTGCACGAGGCCCAGAGCGGCCAGCACCGTCGTCATCTGGCGCAGGATGCGGCCCGGCGCCCAGCCGGCCGCCAGCCCATGTTCCAGCAGCAGGCTGCGGCCCCACAGGCCCAGCGTCATCACGCCCAGGTAGATCCAGGCACCCCAGCCGGCCCCCGCCTGGTAGGCCGCCCAGGCCACGGCCAGGTCCACCAGGAAGCGCGGGCCGCGCACCTGGCGCACGCCCTCGCGCAGCAGCAGCAGGCGCTCGGCCTGCAGCTGTTCCAGCTGGGCCGGGTTCAGCGCGCCGTCTTCAGCTGGCGCCGTCACTGCGCGCCCGATGAGCGGCCTCACCGCGGCTGCGCACCTGCAGCGCCGCCAGGATGGCCCGCACATGGCTCTTGACCGTGGTGTCGCCGATGCCGAGCAGGCGGGCGATCTGCTTGTCGGACTGGCCGCGCATCAGCTGCTCCAGCACGTCGATCTGGCGCGGCGTCAGGCTGGGGTAGAGCAAGGCCAGATCGAGCGGTGGCAGGCCGGTGCGTGCCGGCGCGGCCGGCGGGGTGGAAGGCTTGCCGCCGGACAGCACGGTCTGGAGGGTGTCGATCAGCTCCTGCGCGCCGGCCGACTTGCGCACATAGCCGGCCACGCCGAGCTCAAGCGCCCGGCGCATCACCGGCTCGCGGTCGTCGCCCGAGACCACGATGATGGGCGCGTGGCAGCCCTGGGCGCGCAGGGCGCTGATGGCGGCCGCACCGTCGCTCTGTTCGAGCCACCAGTCCAGCAGCACCAGTTCGTAGGGGATGGATTGCACGAGTTGCCGTGCGGTGTCGAGGTCGCGGGCCTTGTCGAGCGAGAGCTCGGGCATCACCACCTGCAAGAGCATTTCCAGCGATTCACCGATCAGCTGGTGGTCTTCGATCCAAAGGGCGCGCATGCGTAAGCTTAGAAATGAATCGGGCCGCGGAACGCGGCCGTTCCGCAGCCCGACCGCCCCCCGTTCCCCCTGAAGGCCTCGTTCGAGGATGACAGCGCTGGCGGGGACTTTAGGGGGCTGCGCGACATTCTCTGCTCCTTCGTAAGAAGGAGCGTCTGCGGGTGCGATGCTCTGCGCCTTTTCGCACGGGGGTCTGGACATGCGCTGGCTGTGGTTGGGTTGCGCGGGCGTTCTGCTGGGGGGCAGCGCCGGTCTGTGGGCGTTCGGGCGCACGGACCCGGTGCTGCCGGGGCTGGACCGCACGCTGAGCCAGGCGCTGGCGGCCTGGCAGGAGCGCACGCCGGACCCCGACTGGCGCAGCCGCGCGCAGGCCTGGCGTGCGAATCTGCAGCACCCGCTCCTCACCCAAGCCCTGCAAGCCAGCTGGCCGCCGCCCGCGCTGCCAGAGCGCGTGCCCCAGGGCCGCTGGGTCCGGGTGACCGATGTGGCCGCCCTGCGGACGGCCTTCGACCAAGCGCAGGCCGGCGATGTGATCGAGCTGCAGGCCGGCGACTACCCGATCGCCGCCTACCTGCAGACGCCGCGCGCCGGCCGTGCCGACGCCCCGATCGTGCTGCGCGGCCGCCCCGGCGCGCGCCTGCTGGCGCAGGGCGTCATGGCCCTCAAGCTCACGCAGCCCTACTGGGTCATCGAAGGCCTGCACATCGAGGGGCGATGCCGCAACGCGGCCGATTGCGAGCATGCGATGCAGGTGGCGGGCGACGCCCACCACAGCCTGATCCAGGCCAACCGCCTGCTCAACTTCAATGCCGCCATCAAGGTCAATGGCGAGCGTGGCCGCTGGCCGGATCACGGCCGGGTGCAGGGCAATTGGCTGGAGAACCAGGCCCCCCGCCCGGGCGACGCGCCGACGGTGGCCTTCGACCTCGTCGGCGCCTCCGCCTGGACGGTCGAGGACAACACCGTGCTGGGCTACGCCAAGGGCGGCGGGGACCACATCAGCTACGCGCTCTTCATGAAGGGCGGCGGCCAGGGCGGGCGCTTCCTGCGCAACCGGGTGGTGTGCGCGCCGCGGCCGGGCTTCGAGCCGGGCGGCTTCCAGATCGGCATTTCCTTCGGCGGCGGGTTGACCGATCCCAAGCTGATGCGCCCGAACGTCGCCGGCTACGAGCACCTGGATGGGCTGGCCGAGGACAACACGGTCTTGAACTGCAACGACAGCAGCTTCGACGTCAACCAGTCCGCCGGCGTCGTGCTGCGCGGCAACCGCTTCCTGGGGGGCGGTGGCGTCACGGTGCGGGGCAAGGAAGCCAGCGCCCATGCCGAGGCCAATGTGGGCAGCGCCGCCTTGCACGCGCGCCGCGGCAACCGGCTCAGCGTGGCCAGCCACCAGCGCTGGCGCCCCGAGACCGAGGACGCGCAGGCCGCGCTGGAGCAGCTGCCGCAGTCGCCGCCTACATCCCCTTGAACAGGTGCGTGTAGCTGCGGCTGACTTCCAGCTTCTCGTTCACGCCCTTCACCGAGACCAGCTGACGGCCGCGGAAGTCGCGTCCGATGCCGGTGATGGCCTTGACGTTCACCAGCGTGCTGCGGTGGATCTGCCAGAACAGATGCGGGTCGAGCTCGTCCACCAGCTCCTTGATGGGCTTGCGGATCAGGGCTTCGATCTGCTCGGTCTGCACTCGCGTGTACTTCTCGTCCGAGATGAAGAACAGCACCTCGGCCACCGGGATCATGCGGATTTCCTGGCCCACGGTGGCTTGGATCCATTCGAGGTAGCGCGGCACGCCGCCGGGCTGCAACTTGGCAGAGAGGGAGTGCAGCAGCTGTTGGATCGGCTGGGCCGGGGTGGCGCCGGCGGCATCGTCTGAATCGCGCGCGGCCAGGCGCTTCTTGATGCGTTCCGCCGTCAGCTGCAGGCGCTCGCGCTCGGCGGGCTTGAGCACGTAATCGGCCACGCCCTGCTCGAAGGCCTCGACGGCGTACTGGTCGTAGGCGGTGATGAAGACGATCTCGGGGATGCGCCAGTCGTCCGTCTCTTCCAGCTGGGCGATCTGCTTGGCCGCCTCGACGCCCGTCAGGCCCGGCATGCGGATGTCCAGCAGGCACAGATCGGGCTTGTGCTCCTTGGTCAGCTCTACCGCCTCCAGGCCATTCTTGGCCTCGGCCACGATCTCCAGCTCCGGCCAGACCTCGGCGAGGCGGGCGCGCAGTTGCTCGCGCATCAGGCGTTCGTCGTCGGCAAGGATGGCGCGGATGGGCATGGCAGGCTCCTGGGGTCGGGCCGCGACTTTATGCGCTGGCCGGCCGGGCGGGTTGCTTGCGCTTGAGCAGCCAGACGATCAGCAGCACCGGCAGGGCCAAGGGGGCGAGCAGCAGGGCCGAGGTGCCGGCCAGCACCACCGCCACCAGGCCCAGGCTGAACAGCACCGCCAGCACCGGCACGCCGACGCCGACCAGCAGCACCAGGGGCAGCACCACCACCAGGGTGAAGCCCAGGGCCACGGCCGCGGCAATCAGGCCCAGCACGCCATGTTCGGCCTCCAGGCCGCCCAGGTGCACGAAGTCGCTGATGTCTTCGCCATCCACCACCACATGCCAGCTGCCGGCCTGCGAGAGCCCTTCCTGGGCCAGGCCCACCAGCACGCCACCCATCACCAGGCTGGCCACGAGGACGGCCAGGCTCGTCCAGGCCAGGAACTTCAGGAACTTGCTCATTTCGTTTCTCCTTCGGCTTCGTTGCTCTTGTAGGGCACGCTGATGCGGATGAGCGTGCCGCAGGGTTGGTTCTCGGCCACCGTCAGGCTGGCCTTGTTGCCGTACAGCAGCTGCAGGCGTTCGCGGGTGTTGGCCAGGCCCACGCCGGTGCCGCTGGTGGCGGCGCGGCCGAAGCCCAGGCCGGTGTCGGCCACTTCGACGACGAGCTTGCCGTGCTCGATGCGCGCCCGCACCGCCAAGGAACCGCCCTCGGGCTTGGGTTCCAGGCCATGCTTGATGGCGTTCTCCACCAGGCCCTGGATGATCATGGGCGGGAACTCGGCGCTCAGCAGGCCGTCCGGCACGTCGATCTCCACCTGCAGGCGCTCTTCCATGCGCACCTGCAGGATCTCCAGGTAGGGCCGCACCACCGCCATCTCGCGCCTCAGGTCGCGCAGGCCCGAACCGCTGCCGTTGGCTTCGCGCATCGTCGGCATGGTGGCGCGCAGCAGGGCGATCAGGTTCTTCTGCATCTGGCTGGCCCGCTTCGGGTCCACCTCGATCAGGTGGTCGATCGACGCCAGGGTGTTGAACAGGAAGTGCGGCTCCACCTGGGCCTGCATGGTGTTCAGGCGGGCCTCGACCAGCTGGCGCTTGAGCGCCTCGGCTTCGGCGGTTTCCTCGGCGGCGGCGGCCTTGGCCTCGGCCTCGGCGCGGCCCTTGTAGGTGGCCTTGATGAGCGCGCTGGCCAGCAGCAGCAGCACGGTCAGGTCCATCAGGAAGTCGCCGAACTGGATCACGCGGGTGCGCTTGCGGCTTTCGCGGCTGGCCTTTTCCCAGGCCTTGAGCACGCGGCGCTTTTCCTGCTCCCAGCGGCGCTTCTCGGCCTCGTACTGGCGGCGGGCGGCTTCCTTGGCCTTGTCGCTGGCCTCGCGGGCGGCCTGCTCCATCTCCTTGCGGATTTCTTCCGTCACCTCGGGGGGCAGGCGGATGTCGAGCACGGTGTTGGGGCTGGACGCGGCCCCGCTGGCGGCCGGCTGGCCCGGGGTGACGATGCGCAGGCCATCGGGGCTGATCTTGACCTCGGCGGCTTCCTCGGTCTTGCCACGCAGGCCGAAGCGCACGCCTTCGCGGCCGATCTTGACTTCAAAGTGCTCGGGGGCGCTGGCGCTGACCTTGGCGGGCTCAGGGGTGTCCGTGTCCTCCGGCTCGGCGGCGGCCTCCGGCTTCGCCTCGGGTTCGGGCAGCTCGGGCATTTCCGGCAGGTCGGGCGGCGGCAGGCTCGGGCCTTGCTCTTCGACCGTCTCGGTGAAGCGCCAGGTGAAGGGCGGCAGTTCGGTGACGATCTTCACGCCGATCAGCGTCAGCAGCGCATAGGCCGTGAAACGCCACCAGCTCAGGCGCACCAGCCAGCCGGCATAGCCGTGGAAACCCTTGATCGAGGCGGCCAGCCAGCGGCTCAGGCGTTCGCGCCAGACCGGATCGGTGATCCAGGCGGGGATTCGGGGGGCCTTGTACTGCGTCATGGGGCGGACTGTAGGGAGTCCGCCCGACTGGGTCGCGCGTGGCGCGATGCACCGGCCGGATCAGCTGACGACCTGCACGGATCTGCGACAGGCCGGCGCAGGGGGATCAGGTGGCCGCCGCGGATCCGGCTCTGCTGGTCCGCCAGCGGCGCCCCCTGGGGGGAGGCGCCAGGAGGCGCCTCGGGGGGGTCAAGGTTGCTTGATGGCTTCGACTTGGATGACCAGGCGCACGCTGTCGGGGATGCCAGGCAGGCCGTAGCCCATGCCCCACTGGCTGCGCTGGATGGTGCCGACGAAGTCGCCGCCGCAGGCCTGGGCCTTGAACATCGGGTGGTCGAAGCAGTTGTAGTTCTCGGCCGTGAAGGTCACCGGGCCGGTCTTGCCCAGCAGGGTCAGCTGGCCGGAGACGGACTTGACCTTGCTGCCGTCGAACTCGAACTTGTCGCCCACAAAGGTGGCGGTGGCGAACTTCTCGATGTCGAAGAAGTCCTTGCTCTTCAGGTGGCCGTCGAAGCGGGCGGTACCGGTGTTGATGGAGCTCATGTCCACCGTGATCTCGGCGCGGCCGGTCTTGGCGGCGGGGTCGATGGTGATGCTGCCGTCCTTCTTGTCGAAGCGGCCGCGGTTCGTGCTGGTGCCGAAATGCTTCGCCTCGAAGGTGACGAAGGTGTGCATCGGCTCGATCTTGTAGGTGGCGGGCTGGGCGTGGACGGCACCGGCGGCTACCAGCGCGGCCAGCAGGGAGAGGGACTTCTTCATGCGGGTGTTTCCTTGGGTTAGAGCGGCGCCATGCCGCTGAAGGGGAACTTGAAGCGCACCTGGACCTCGTCGGCCACGATGCTGGTGTCGGCCCATTCACCGGTGCCGATCTTCCAGTCCTTGCGCTTGAGGGCGAAGCTGCCGGTGGCCGTGCTGATGGCACCGGCCTGGGCCAGTTGCAGGGGCACCGTCATGGCCTTGCTCTGGCCTTTGAGGGTGAACTGGCCTTGCATCTCGAACTTGCCGCCGCCCAGGGGCTTGACGGACTGGGCGACGAATTTGGCCTCCGGGAACTTGGCGGCATCGAACCACTCGGGCTTGACCAATTCGGCATCCACCTCGGGCGTGCCCACGGCGGCGCTCTTGGTGTGCACGGTCAGCGCAATCTTGGCGGCCTCGGGCTTCTTGGGGTCGAACTGGAAGGCGTCGAGCTTGAAGCTCTTGAAGCGGCCTTCCACCGGCACGCCCATCTGCTTGCTGGTGAAGACGATCTCGGCGCCCTGCGGCAGCAGGGTTTGGGCCCAAAGCGGGGAGGCGGGCAGGAGGGCAGCAAGCACTGCGGAGCGGATAAGACCTGATTTCATTCAGAAGGGTGTGAAGTGAGCCGTTGATTTGGGGGCAGCGCGGAACCGGCTTTGCCGGGCCGCTGCTGCCGCCCCCTTGAGGGGGAAGCGGCGCAGCCGCTTCGGGGGTGGGTCAAAACCTCATGCGGTCGAGCAGGCGGTCGCGGTCGACGAATTGGTGTTTGATGGCGGCAGCGGCGTGGGCCAGGATCAGCAGCAGCAGGCTCCAGGCGGCCAGCTTGTGCAGGCCTTTCAGGGCCTCGGCCAGCTCGGGGTTCTTGCCCACGAAATCCGGCAGCGGCAGCACGCCGAACCACACCACCGGAAAGCCGGCCGCATTGCTGTAGGCCCAGCCCAGCAGAGGCACGGCGAACATCAGCAGATAGAGCAGGCCATGCACGGCGTGGGCGGCGCGCGCCTGCCAAGCCGGCATGGGCAGATCGGGCGGCGGGCGGTGGCCGGCGCGCCAGGCGGTGCGCAGGATCACCAGCAACAGCAGCGTGATGCCGGCCCATTTGTGCCAGTTGATCAGCTTCAGGCGCTGCAGGCCCATGGGCAGATCGGACACATACAGGCCCATGCCGATGGCGCCCAGCAGGCCGATGGCCATCAGCCAGTGCAGCAGCACAGCCGGGCGGGAATAGCGGTGGGGAGAGCTTTGCATCACGGCTCCAGTGTCAGCGCGCGGGCGGCAGCCTAGGCGCAAGCCGGCTGACGATGGGTTTCAATGGGTTTGAACGATCGCCGGCTGCCAGCGCGAACCGGGTTGTACGTTCGCGCGGCCCACATCCCCTTGGTAATGGGCCAGCACGCGGCGGTCCATCACCCGGAACCACAGCGGCGGCAGCCAGGCCAGCACCAGCAGGCCGGCATAGCCGCTGGGCAGTTGCGGGGCGCCCTCGAAGTGGCGCAGCACCTGGTAGCGCCGGCCCGGGTGGGCGTGGTGGTCGCTGTGGCGCTGCAGCTGGAACAGGAAGAGGTTGGAGACGCGGTGGCTGCTGTTCCAGGAGTGCTCGGGCTGCACGCGCTCGGGCCGCCCTTGCGCATCGGGCTGGCGCTTCAGGCCGTAGTGCTCGATGTAGTTCACCACCTCGAGCAGGCTGAAGCCGTAGAGCGCCTGCAGCAGCAGGAAGGGCAGCAGCAGCGGCCCGAAGGCGGCGAGCAGCCCGCCCCAGAGCAGCACCGTCATCGCCCAGGCCTGCAGGCATTCGTTGCGCCAGTGCCAGAGCCCCAAGCCGCGCCCGGCCAGGCGCGCACGCTCCAGCGCCCAGGCGCTGCGGATGCCGCCCAGCACCGTGCGCGGCCAGAAGGCCCAGAAGCTCTCGCCCAGGCGGGCCGAGGCCGGGTCCTCGAAGGTGGCCACGCGGCGGTGGTGGCCGCGGTTGTGTTCGACGTAGAAATGCCCGTACCCCACCGGGGCCAGCGCCACGCGCGCCAGCCAGCGCTCCCAGCGCGGGTGCTTGTGGCCCAGTTCGTGCGCGGTGTTGATGGCCACGCCATTGATGCCGCCCACACTCAGGATCAGCCCCAGCCACACCCAGGGCTCGGCCGCGTGCTGCACGGCCAGCGCGCTGCCGTGCACCAGCAGCGCGAACTGCAGCGGAATGAAGGCCACCAGCAGGGCGCGGTACCAGGGGTCGGCCGCCAGTGCGCCTTCGGCTTCGGGCGGCAGGTTGCGGCGGTCGGTGCCCACCAGCGCGTCCAGCAGCGGGATGCCTACATGCATCACCAGCGCGGGTACATACAACCAAGCCACCTGGCCGTGCTGCTCGAAGCGCCACAGGTTCAGCCACACCAGGCCGGGGAACAGCCCGGCCAGGGCCCAGAGCCAGCGGTTGGGGTCGCGCCAAGGGGTGGATTGCATGGCCTGCATGCTGCGAGCCGCACCGCCGCTTGGCAAGGGTGCGAACGAGAATCCCCGCCGCCATGAACGAGATCGAACTGCGCTTCCACGTCCCCGCCGATCAACTGCCCGCTGTGCACCGCTGGCTGGACGCCCGCCGCCCGGCCGAGCGCCTGCCGCTGGCGGCGATCTACTTCGACACTGCGGATCGGACCCTGGCCCGCGCCGGCATCGGCCTGCGCCTGCGCCAGGAAGGGCCGCAGTGGGTGCAGACCTGCAAGGGCCCGGCGGAGGACGGCATCACCCGGCTGGAGCACAACGCCGCCGCCGGCACGGCCGAACCGCAGCTGGACCTGAGCCGCCACGCCGGCCACCCGCTGGGCGAGCGGCTGGCGGCTCTGGGTGAGCGCGGTGGCCTGGATTTGCGCCCGGTGTTCGAAACCCGCATCGAGCGCGCCCAGCGCGCCTCCCGCGTGCCGGGCGCCCAGCTGGAGCTGGCGCTGGACGTGGGTGAACTGCGTGCCGGCGAGGCGCGCCTGCCCGTGCACGAGCTGGAGCTGGAACTGGCCGGCGGAGACGTCAACGCCCTGCTGGCCTACGCCCATGGCCTGGTGACGCGACTGCCGCTCAGCCTGGACCTGCGCAGCAAGGCCGAGCGCGGCGAGAACCTGGCGCGCGGCCTGCTGCGAAGCCCGCCCCGCAAGGCCAAGCCCCTGGCCCTGCGCAAGGACATGACGGCTGCCGCCGCCTTGCGCGCCCTGCTGCTCAACGGCTTCGACCAGGTGGCGGCGAATGCCAGCCAGATCGGCAGCGGCGACTGGACCGACGAGCACCTGCACCAGCTGCGCGTGGGCCTGCGCCGCCTCAAGAGCGGCCTGCGCCTGTTCCGCGGCCTGGGGCCCACCGCGCGGCACCCGGCCTGGCCGGCCTTCGAGGCCCGGGCCACCGCCTTGCTCAAGGCCCTGGGCCCCCTGCGCGATGCCGCGCTGCAGCCCGCGCAGCGCTGGCCGGCGCTGGCCCAGGCCCTGGCCGAGCAGGGGCTCCGCCTGCCCGCAGCAACCCCCGGCCCCACCCGCGCGGCCCCCGCCCTGGCCCTGGTGCGCGCCCCGCAAACCCAGCAATTCCTGCTGGAATGGCTGGGCTGGATGCACTGGCTGGACCAGCAGCCGGCCGACGCCACGCCCTGGCCGCTGCGCGCCCGGCTGCGCCGCTGGCGCCAGCGGCTGCAGCGCCAGGCCCAGGGCGTCGCGGCGCTGGACGCCGAAGCCCGCCATGCGCTGCGCCTGCGTCTCAAGCGCTTGCGCTACGGCTTGGAGTGGGCCGCCGGCCTCTACAAGCCCAAGGCCTTGGCGCGCCGGCTCAAGGCCCTGGCGGCGGCGCAGGATCAGCTGGGCGAGCTGTGTGACCTGGAGCTCGCGCTGGCCGGCCCGCTGGCCCCCGGCGACGCCGCGCAGGCCCTGGCGCGCGGCTGGTTGCTGGCGCGCCGGCAGGCCGTGCTGGCGTTGCGCCTGCCCAAGCCCTGATCAGCCCTTGCCGGCCAGGAACTCGCCGTAGGTGCGCGCGCAGTCCGCCGGCGCTTCCATCATCGGCAGGTGGCCGATGCCCTCCAGCAGGCGCACTTCCGCCTGCGGCAGCAGGGCCTTGAGCAGGGCGGCGCCGGAGGCGTCGAACACCTGGTCCTGCCGGCCCCAGAGCGCCAGCACCGGCAGGCGCAGGCCGGCCAGGCGTTGCTGCAGCAAGTAGCGGTCGGCCACATGCTCGCGCCACAGGCGCAGGTTGGAGCTGGCGCGGGCCACGGCCTCCTGGCGCGCCGCCTGCAGCACCGGGTAAGGCAGCCAGGGCCGGCGCGCGAACAGGCGTTGCAGCAGGGTGTCGAACTCGGCCGCGGTGCGCGCCAGCAGCGGCGCCTGGCCGGCGTCGATCAACCGGTCCACCGGGCTGGGTCGGCTGCTGCGCAGGCCGTGCGGGGCGCCGATGAAGGCCAGGCTGGCCACGCGCTCCGGGTGGCGTTGCGCAAACAGCGCCGCCAGTGCGCCGCCCATCGAGCTGCCGGCCAAGTGGGCGCGCGCGATGCCCAGGGCGTCCAGCAGCGCGGCCAGGCGCTCCAGTTGCTCGGCGTAGCCGTAACGCTGGCTGTCCAGCCGTTCGCTCTGCCCGAAGCCGGGCAGGTCGGGCACGATCAGGCGGCGTCGGCCGGGCAGGGCGCGGGCGAAGTCCACCCAATGGTCTTTTTCAGCAAACAGGCCGTGCAGCAGCACCACCGGCGTGTCGTCGGGGTCGTGCTGGCGTGAGCTCAGCAGCTGCAGCCGGTGCCCGGCCACCTGGAGCTGGCTGGCGCGCAGCCCGGCGGCCCAGCGGTTCAGATGCAGCAAGGCCGGGCGCGACCAGCGTGGGTGGCGCCACCACAGGGAGGCTCCGCTGGCCAAGGTGGCCGCCAAGCCGCTCAAAAGAATCCAAAGGGCCATCGGGGGCTCCGCCAAAGGGCATCGGGTCAGAATGCGCGGCACTCTAGGAAGGCCGGCGTGACGCACCCGTGACGGGCTCGCCCCCGCCACGCCCCTCCCCACCATGGCAAGTCAGCAGCTGCAACTGAACGGACGGCCCCAGGTCTGCCCGCCCGACGGCGCGGCGGTGCCCCTGTCTGCGCGCGAGGCCGCGCTGCTGGCCTGGCTGCACCTCGAAGGCCCGACGCCGCGCAGCCGCCTGGCTGGCCTGCTCTGGCCCGCGGGCACCGAGGCGCAGGCGCGCGCCAACCTGCGCCAGGCCCTGGCCCGGCTGCGCCGCGGCGCGGGCGAGCTGGTGGTGGACAGCGAGGGCGTGCTGGCGCTCGCTGCCGAGGTGGTGGTGGCCGACGACGCTCCGGGCCTGCTGCTCGGTACCGTCGACACCGATGCCCTGCCCGAGTTCGCCGACTGGCTGGCCACGCGCCGCGAGGAGCAGCAGCGCCGCCAGGAGCGCGACGCTGCCGCCCAGGGCCAGCGCTGCCTGGCCGCGGGCGACCTGGACGGCGCGCTGGCCGCGGCCGATGCCCTGCTGGCCGCGCAGCCCGAGAACGAATCCGGCTGGCGCCTGCGCATGGAGGCCCTGTACCTGCGCGGCGACCGCGCGGCCGCCATCGCCGCCTGGGACGCCTGCCGCCTGGCGCTGCGCCAGGCCTTCGGCATCGCGCCCTCGGCCGCCACCAACGAGCTGGGCCGGCTGATCCTGGCCAGCGAAGCCGCCGCGGCCACGCCCGCCGCGCTGCCGCCCGCCCTGCCCGCCGCGCTGCGCCGC
>NZ_JAEDAK010000044.1 GCF_016093275.1 Inhella proteolytica | reverse complement strand
CGCGCCGGCGGTACGTCCGTGCAACTGCCGTGCGCCACCTCGGCCGCCATGCCGATGCTCTCGCCCAGCGTGGGGTGCGGGTGGATGGTCTTGCCGATGTCCACCGCATCCGCGCCCATCTCGATGGCCAGTGCGATCTCGCCAATCATGTCGCCCGCATGGGTGCCGACGATGCCGCCGCCGACGATGCGGTGGGTCTCGGCATCGAACAGCAGCTTGGTGAAGCCCTCGTCGCGGCCGTTGGCGATGGCGCGGCCGGATGCGGCCCAGGGGAACAGGCCCTTCTCGACCTTGCGCCCCTCGGCCTTGGCCTGCTCTTCGGTCAGACCCACCCAGGCGACCTCGGGGTCGGTGTAGGCGACGCTCGGGATGACGCGGGCATTGAAGGCGGCACTCGCCAGCTTGGCGTCGCCCTTGAGTTCGCCGGCGATGACCTCGGCCGCCACATGGGCCTCGTGCACGGCCTTGTGGGCCAGCATGGGTTGGCCCACCAGATCGCCGATGGCGAAGATGTGGCGCTGGTTGGTGCGCATCTGCACGTCCACGGGGATGAAGCCGCGCTCCGACACCGCCACACCGGCCTTGTCGGCGCCGACCTTCTTGCCGTTGGGCGTGCGGCCCACGGCCTGCAGCACGAGGTCGTAGACGCCTTCGCTCTGGGTGCCGTCCAGGCCTTCGAACTGGACCTTGATGCCCTCGGGCGTGGCTTGCGCGCCGACGGTCTTGGTCTTCAGCATCACCTTGTCGAAGCGCTGCTTGTTCATCTTGTCCCAGACCTTGACGAGGTCGCGGTCGGCGCCCTGCATCAGGCCATCCATCATCTCGACGACATCCAGGCGGGCGCCCAGCGTGGAGTACACCGTGCCCATCTCCAGACCGATGATGCCGCCGCCGATGATGAGCATCTTCTTGGGCACTTCCTTGAGCGCGAGCGCGCCGGTGCTGTCGACGATGCGGGGGTCATCGGGCAGGAAGGGCAGGCGCACGGCCTGCGAGCCGGCCGCAATGATGGCGGCCTTGAAACGGATGGTCTTGTGGCTACCAGTCTTGTCCTGCGCGCTGCCGGTGGTCTCCTCGACCTGCAGATGGTGTGGGTCGAGGAAGCTGCCGTAGCCGCGCACCACGGTGACCTTGCGCATCTTGGCCATCTGGGCCAGGCCGCCGGTGAGCTTGCCGATGACCTTTTCCTTGTGGCCGCGCAGCTTGTCGATGTGGAGCTTGGG
>NZ_JAEDAK010000043.1 GCF_016093275.1 Inhella proteolytica | reverse complement strand
AAGGCCTCGTATCTTTCCCCTGCCGAATCCATCACTGCCGATGGCACGATGAACCAGGCCGGTCGAGGTGATGTCGATAAGGCTTTGGGCCAAGCGCAAGGCGATGAGCCAAGCGCCCAAGCCCGTGGGTCAGATGGACAGCCCTGACCGTTTCTTCGTTCAAGAGACCGAACGGTAACTTGGGCCGTGGCATCGCCTGTGCCGTTGAGCCCGCATATGAGGAAGGTCGGAACGATGGATGCCTTGATTCGCTTCTGGCTGGGCATCGATGTGTCCAAGAAGAAGCTCGATGTGGCTTTGCTCGATGAGCGCGGCAAGTTCAAGCAGCGTGTGTTCGCCAATGAGGTGGCGGGCTTTGCGCAGTTGATGCATTGGTTGAGTGAGCGCGGTGTGCCACCTTCTCAAAGCAGGGTCTGCATGGAAGCCACCGGCTCCTACAGCGAGGCCTGTGCGACTGCACTGGCCGATGCCGGCTGGGTCGTGGCGGTGGTCAATCCGGCTCGCGTCAAAGGCTTTGCTCTTGGCGAGATGGTGCGCAACAAGACGGACCGGACGGACGCGTGCCTGCTTGCGCGTTTCTGCCTCAAGCACGAACCCGAAGCATGGGTGCCTGCACCTCTTGAGGTGCGCCATTTGCGCGCGCTGGTGGATCGCCTGCAGATCATCAAAGACATGCAGCAGCAGGAATTCAACCGGCTCGAAGCGCATGCAGGTAACGCGACGCTTGAGGCTTCCATCCGCGATCACATTGCCTGGCTGCAGCGCTGTGCGGACGAACTGCAACGCGACATCGACGATCACATCGACGGCCACCCACAACTGCGCAGGGACGCCGACTTGATCGAAAGCATTCCCGGCATCGGCCAAGTCACCGCGCCCAAGGTGCTCGCATTCCTGGGGAATGTGAGGCGATTCAAGAACGCCAAGGCTTTGGCCGCCTTCATTGGCGTGACACCACGGCTCAAGGAATCAGGCAGCTCGGTGCGAGGTCGCTCGATGATCAGCCGGGCCGGTCACAGCGAGATGAGGCGCGCGTTGTACATGCCGGCCCTGGTGGCCTCGCGACACAACCCGGCGGTGAAGGCCTTTGGCGATCGACTGCGCGGCGCAGGCATGGCGCCCAAGGCCGTCGTCGGCGCTTGCATGCACAAGCTGGCGATGCTGATTTACGGCGTGCTGCGCTCAGGCCAGCCGTTCAACCCTCAAATCGCGATGCCGGGGCTTGCAATTCAAGACGGTATCTGACCCC
>NZ_JAEDAK010000042.1 GCF_016093275.1 Inhella proteolytica | reverse complement strand
AATGGGTTTTGAATTCCTTCGCGTTCGTGGCCCATTTGTTGAGCGCAGAGCAAGTGCGGACTGGGGTAACTACAAACGGTCATTGCTGCGGCCTTGAATGGCAGCGGACCCTGATGTGAAGACGCGCGCGGGGGCCTCATTCGTTAGTCGGAGCCGGTTGTCCGCTCCCCAGAATTCATCAGGCACTCCCCGCACAGGTCCAACCTTTGCTCATCAACGACGGGCCGGTCACGCGGCGGAAGGATTTCTTTGGGTGGCGCGCTCCTGGTAGAGGGTGGGCTCGCAGTTTTCCTGGTGGGTCAACTGGGCTGCTTGAAGGCCTCGCCCTTGGCGAGCACCGCCCAGGCCAGGCGCGCGTTCTTGGCCGCCATGGCCACCACCGCTCTCCAGTAGCCGCGCCGCTCCTGCACGCCCAGCACCCAGCGGCTGATGGGGTCCGTCTTGCTTGGGGCGGCGGCCAGTACGGCCCGCGCGCCCATCACCAACAGGCTGCGCAGGTAGGCATCGCCCGCCTTGGTGATGCGCCCCAGCCGGGTCTTGCCACCCGAGCTGTACTGCCCCGGCGTGAGCCCGAGCCACGCGGCGAATTGCCGTCCGCACTGGAAGTCGTGCCCATTGCCGATGGCGGCCATGAGTGCCGTGGCCGTGGTGTCGCCCAGCCCACTCAGGCGGGTCAGGCGCCGCGCGGCGTCGCTCTGGCGGGCCACCTGGGCCAGATGCCGGTCGTATTGGGCAATGCGCTCGTCCAGGCGGCTGACCTCGCTGAGGCAATCGCCCACCGCAAGGTTGGCCCAGCCGGGCAGATCCTCCAGGTGCAGCAGGGCCTGGCGGCGCACGGTGTCGGCCTTCAAGGGCAAGACGATGCCGAACTCCGAGAGCAGGCCGCGGATGCGGTTGATCAGCGCGGTGCGCTGCTCCACAAAGCCTTGGCGCACCCGGTGCAGGCAGAGCTGGCCTTGCTGCTCCAGGCTCTTGGCGGGCACGAAGCGCATCGAGGGCCGCTGGGCGGCTTCGCAGATGGCCGCCGCGTCGGCCGCATCGTTCTTGCCGCGCTTGCCCGAGAGCCGGTAGGGGATGACGAACTTGGGCGCGATGAGCTTGACGGCGTGACCGAGCTTGTGGAACTCGCGCGCCCAGTGGTGCGCGCCCGAGCAGGCTTCCATCGCGATCCGGCACGGTGGCAGTGCCGCGATGCACTCCAGCAGCTTGGCGCGCGGCACCAAGGGCCGCACCAGCACGGCCTTACCGGCCTCATCCACCCCGTGCAGGGCAAACACGTTCTTCGCCAGGTCGATGCCGACGCACACAATGGCCATGGACTTCCCCTTTCGAGTCAGTTGATGAGATTTCGCAACCCCATCGTGGCACTCGTTGCCGTTTCCCGCTTATT
>NZ_JAEDAK010000041.1 GCF_016093275.1 Inhella proteolytica | reverse complement strand
GGGCGCCGTCAGGCCCCAGCGCAGCGGGGCGGCCAGGGCGCGGGCGGCGTCGGCCAGGCCCACCTCCAGGCGGCGCGGCCGGGCGCCCTGGGCGCGGCCCAGCGCCGCCTGCAGCACGGCCTGCATCGCCTGCTCGGCGCCGCCCATATCGGCCAGCAGGGTGCGCGGCAGGCCGGCGGGGGGCAGCAGGCCCTCCTCGGCCTGGTAGGTCAGGTCGTGGCCGGCCTCCTCGGCGCGGCCGCCGCAGCCGCCCACGATGGCCACCTGCCAGAGCTGCGGGTGCTGGCGCTGCAGCGTGCGCCAGCCCAGCCCGAGGCGTTGCAGGGCGCTGGGGCGAAAAGAGCTGAGCAGCACATCGCTGCGCGCCAGCTCGCGCTGCAGCGCAGCCTGGCCGGCAGCCTGCTTCAGGTCCAGGCGCAGCACCTTCACGCCTTCATGCAGGGCCTGGTAGAGCGCCGGCGCGAAAGTGGCCACCGGGTCGCCGGCCGGCGGTTCGAGCTTGCGCGCCTGCGCGCCCAGGGCGCGGCAAGCCTGCAGGGCCACGGGGGCCGGCAGGTTCAGACCCAGGCTGAGGATGCGCAGGCCGCGCAGGGGGCGAAAGCGGGGGGAGGACATGCTCGGGGATGATAGGCAGATGCCCTCCCCCACCCCCGAGACCCCGCCGCCGCTGGAGCCGGCGGCACTGAACACCGACGACCCCCTGCACTGGCGTTCCGAGCGCTTCCAGGACGGCTACGCCTCGCGTGCCGGCGCGCTGGCGCAGGCGCGCGAGGTCTTTCTGCAGGGCAATGGACTGCCCGAAGCCTGGCGCGAGCGTGCGCAGTTCGTCATCCTGGAAACCGGCTTCGGCCTGGGCAACAACTTCCTCGCCACCTGGCAGGCCTGGCGGGCGGACCCGCAACGCCCGCGCCGACTGTTCTTCCTGAGCCTGGAGCGCTACCCGCTGCAGCGAGCCGAGCTGGCCGCCGCCCACTCCGACTCCGAGCTGGAGGAACTGGCCGGGCACCTGGTGGCGACCTGGCCGCCGCTGGCGCCGGGGCTGCACCGGCTGGACTTCGAGAACGGCGCTGTGAGCCTGCTGCTCGCGCTGGGCGACATCAGCAGCACGCTGCCGGCCTTTCGCGCCGAGGTGGATGCCTTCTTCTTGGACGGCTTCGCGCCCGATCGCAACCCCGCCATGTGGGACGCCCGCACCCTGCAGACCCTGGGCCGGCTGGCGCGCCCGGGGGCACGCGCCGCCACCTGGAGCGTGGCACGCGCCACCCGCGATGCCCTGACCCAGGCGGGCTTCGAAGTGCAGCGCGTGCCGGGCTTCGGCGGCAAGGCACAGCGCCTGCAGGCCCGCTTCGCGCCGCGCTTCCAGCCGCCGCGCCCGGCCGCGCACACCGCCCTGGCGCCGCAGGCGCGCGAGGCCCTGGTGCTGGGCGCCGGCCTGGCCGGTGCGGCCTGCGCTGCC
>NZ_JAEDAK010000040.1 GCF_016093275.1 Inhella proteolytica | reverse complement strand
CCCGCGCCCGCAAGGCAGCGCGCACGGCCACGGCGGTCAGCCCAAGCCGGCGCAAGGCCGTCCGGCCCAGCCCGGCCGCGGCCCGGCGCCGCAGGGTCAGCGCCCCGCGGCGGCCAAGCCCGCCCAGGGTCACGGCCAAGGGCAAGGTCAGGGCCAAGGGCAAGGACGCCCGGCACCGCGTCCGGACAACCGCCCGCGCTCCGGCGGTGGCGGCAAGCCCGCCGCCCTGCTCGGCGGCCGTCCGCCGCGCAGCGAGTAAGCAGCATCAAAGGCGCCCGCGGGCGCCTTTTTCATTCCCCCACGGCAGCCCGGTAGGCATGCCAGCTGGCATGGCCGATCACCGGCGCCAGCACCGGCAAGCCGGCGAACCAGGGCAGCAGGGCCAGGCCGATCAGCAGCGTCACCAGGGCGCCCCAGAGCAGCATCACACCGGGCTGCGTGAGCACCAGGCGCAGGCTGGTCAGCGCGGCCGTGACGGCGTCCACCGGGCGATCCAGCAGCATCGGGATGGACACCACGCTGATGGCGTAGATCAGGCCGGCAAACACACCGCCCACGCCCAGGTAGGCCACGATGAAACCCAGGTTCTCGGGGTTCACCAGGGCCAGCAGCGAACCCTTGAAGTCCGGCATGCCGTCAAAGCTGACCGCAAACACCACCAGGGCGGCACGGCCCCAGACCATCTCCAGCACCAGCAGCACCATGCCGAACAGGGCCAGCGGGCCGATGCGGGTCTCGAAGGCCAGCAGCGCGTCGCCGAAGTCCGGCCGCTCGCCACGCTCCAGGCACTGGCTGACGCGATAAAGGCCCAGGCAGAGCACCGGGCCCACCAGCAGGAAGCCCGCCGCCAGGGCCAGCACATAGGCGGGCGCGTGCTCGTAGACCTTCAGCAGGGCCCAGCCCATCACCATGAAGGCGCAGCCGAAAAAGAGGCCGATGAAAGGGGCGCGCAGGAAGTCGCGCAGGCCCAGGCGCAGCCAATGGAAGGGCGCGCCCCAGCCGAGGGGGCGCAGAGTGATGGAGAAGGCGCCGGGCGGCGGTGCGGGGGCGGCTTCGGGGGTGGGGTGGGGTTCAGACATGGTCGCGTCGCTCATGGCGCGCGAGAGTCTCCGCGCGCGGCTTCCGGCGCATCGGGACAAACCACCAAAGGCAGGTCCAGGCGCTGCGCCAATTCACGCAACTCGGCCCGGGTCTTCCCCAGGCACCAGGCGGCCACGGCCTGATGCCGGTCGGGGCGCAGCCAGGCGGCGGGGGACGCCGGGGGCAGGCCGATCAGATCGGCCAGGCGCTGCGCGAAGTGCGGCTCCAGGGCAGCCAGCGCCACCCGGCCGTCCTGGCAGGGCAGCACCTGGTAGAGCGCATGGGCACCGCCGAGCAGGCCGCCGGGCGCCGTCAGGCCCCAGCGCAGCGGGGCGGCCAGGGCGCGGGCGGCGTCGGCCAGGCCCACCTCCAGGCGGCGCGGCCGGGCGCCCTGGGCGCGGCCCAGCGCC
>NZ_JAEDAK010000003.1 GCF_016093275.1 Inhella proteolytica | reverse complement strand
GGCGCTGCCGCGCGCGGCCGCGGCCCCGATCGAGCCCGTGAGCCCGGTCACGCCGGTGCGCCCGCCCGAGCGCGTCACCCCGGTCACGCCGCCGCGCCCGGCGCCGCATCCTGCCCCGCAGCCCAACCCAGCGCCGAGCCCCCCGCCGCGCGCTGAGGCCGCACCGGCCGTTCAGCTCGGCGCCGAGGCCGACGACGTGCCGCCCTGGCTGGACCTGCCGCCCGAGGAGCTGGATGACGCGCCGCAGGCGCTCATTGAAGCCCCACAGCTGCCCGAGGAACCCGCCGCGGCGGCCCCCAGCGCACCGGGCCTCGAGCCCACGCCCCTGGGTGAGGCCTGGGCGGCCCTGTTTGGCGAGCTTTCGGTGGCGGCCCTGGCCCGCACGCTGGGCATGCAGGGCCAATGCCTGCGCCTCGAGCGCGGTGCCAGTGCCTGGCAAGTCACGCTGCGCGTCAGCGGCGAGGCCTTGCGCATGGCGCCCGGCCCGGCCAAGCTGGAGGCGGCCCTGACGGAGCATGCCGGCGTGCCGGTGAAGCTCGACACCGAGGTCGGCCCCGTGACCGACAGCCCGGCCCTGCGCGAAGCTGCTGCCAAGGCGGCGCGCCAACTCGCCGCGGAAGCGGCGGTGGCGAACTCGGCCGAGCTGGCCGCGCTGAAGCGCCATTTCGAAACCACGCGCATCGTGCCCGGCACGGTGCGCCCCTTGTCGGAGAACTGATCATGATGAAGAACCAACTCGCCGGTCTGATGAAGCAGGCCCAGGCCATGCAGGACAACCTCAAGCGCGCCCAGGAAGAGCTGGCGACCATCGAGGTGGAAGGCCAGAGCGGCGCCGGTCTGGTCAAGGTCACCATGACCTGCAAGCACGACGTGCGCCGCGTGCAGATCGACCCCAGCCTGCTGGCCGACGACAAGGACATGCTGGAAGACCTGGTGGCCGCGGCCTTCAATGACGCGGTGCGCCGGGCGGAGGAGACCAGCTCGGAAAAGATGGGCAAGCTGACGGCGGGCATGCCGCTGCCCCCTGGGATGAAGTTCCCGTTCTGAGCTACTTGGGCGTGCCTGTTAGGCCTGTCCGAGACCCCGCCGGGATTTCGCCCCGGCAGGCGACCCCCTTTTCTTTGCTGCGCCAAAGAAAAGGGGGGAAAAGAAAGGCGCCAACCCACACAGTCGCCCTAGGGGCGAACTGTGATGGCGGTGCTTGGGCTCACACTGAGACGAGCCCTTCTCTGACTTCGACGGTCAGGACGACGAAGGCGCCCGGAGTACCGGTCGTCCCGGGCAGCGAGGACCATGGCCTCCGAGCGACGAAGAACAGACCCCCAACCAGTTTCAGTAGGAGCCGGAGCACGCATTGGGGCTCCGTTCATCGCAGAGAGCCCGCGATGGTTTGCGGTGGTCTAGTCGGCCGGTACTCCGGCCAGCTTAGCGGGCAGGTTTTCGCAGGCAGAGGAGGGCTGTGGGAGCCATGTGAACCAGCCGTGCAATCGCGCGCCGCCCTAGGCGGCGTGCGTGCATTGGCGCCTTTCTTTGCCCCGCGCTTCTTTGGCGCAGCAAAGAAATGCGGGTCGGGGTTCGGGGGTGAAGCCCCCGAGGGCTGCACCGAAGAAGAACAAGCCAATGGCCGCGCTTGACCAACTGATCGACGCCCTGCGCAAGCTCCCCGGCGTAGGCCCGAAGAGTGCGCAGCGCATGGCCTACCACCTGCTGCAGCACGACCGCCTGGGCGCGCAGCAGCTGGCCGCCGGGCTGACGGAGGCCTTGGCGCGCATCCAGACCTGCACGCGCTGCCACAGCTTTGCCGAGGCGCCGGTGTGTGCGGTGTGCAGCGACGGCACGCGTGACCCCGCGCTGCTGGCCGTGGTGGAAACGCCGGCGGACCAAGCCGTGCTGGAGCGCAGCGGCTCCTACCGCGGCTACTACTTCGTGCTGGGCGGGCGCGTCAGTCCCATCGAGGGGCGTGGCCCCAAGGACATCGGCGCCGAGGCGCTGCTGCACCGGGCCACCGACGGTCTGGTGCGCGAGGTGATCCTCGCCACCAGCTTCACCGCCGAGGGCGAGGCCACGGCCTATCTGCTCGGCGAGGCGCTCAAGGCCCAGGGCCTGAAGGTCAGCCGGCTGGCGCGCGGCGTGCCGGTGGGCAGCGAGCTGGAGTTCGTGGACCTGGGCACGCTGGCCCATGCGCTGGCCGATCGCCGATGACGGCCATGGCGGCGGTGTGCATTCGCGCCCTCGATCCCGCGGCACCGGCCGAGATCGACCGCGTGGCGCAGGGCATGCAGGCCACCCTGATCGAGGTGGAAGGCGAAGTGCGGGGCCGCGCGCTGCACAGCCTGGAGTGGTTGCGCGAGCGCGTGCTCTGGCATCTCGATCACCCCTGCGCGGCGGTCTGGCTGGCGGTGCAGGGCACCGAGGTGCTGGGCCACAGCCTGGTGCGCGCCGAGCCGCCGGGCCCGGAAGAGACCCTGCCGGTCGGCGCCTGGGGCCTGGTCACCACCAGCTATGTCTGGCCGCCGGCGCGGCGCCGCGGCATCGCCCGGCAGCTGCTGCTGCACGACGAAGCCTGGATGCGGGCGCGGGGCCTGAGCCATGCGCGCACCTGGACCGGGGCGAACAACCACCCCCTGATCGCGCTCTACGAGCGCCACGGCTATGCCATCACGCAGCGGGCCGCGCACGCCTCCGGCAGCCCCATGCTCTGCCTGAGCCGAAGCTTGGCGGCGGCGTGAGGCCTTCCCCATGCTTGCCTTGGATTGAACTGGAGTTGCCTGCATGACCACCCTCGCCAATCTCTGCATCCTGACGGCCTGCGCGCTGCCCATCGTCTGCGCCGGCCTGGCCAAGTCCAGCGGCTGGGGCCGCCGACCCAAGGACGGCGGCTACAACAACCGCGACCCGCGCGCCTGGCTGGCGGCGCAGACCGGCCGCGCCGCGCGCGCCAACGCCGCCCAGGCGAACAGCTTCGAGGCCCTGCCGCTCTTCATCGCCGGCGTGCTGATCGCCCAGCAGGCCCACGCGAACCAGGCCACGGTGGATGCGTTGGCGCTGGGCTTCATCGCCGCGCGCCTCGTCTACATCGTCTGCTACATCGCCGATCAGCACTACGCCCGCAGCGCCATCTGGGCGGTGGGCGTGGCCTGCAGCGTGGCCTTGTTCTTCGTTTGAATCAGCTGGTCTTGGCCCGCCGCGTGCTGGCCTTGACCGCCGCCTTCACCGTCTTGCCGGACTTGGCGGCCACCTTCTTGGCGCCGCTCTTCTTGCCGCCGGCGAGCTTGGCGGCCGGGCGGTTCGGCACATAGCTGGTGAGCTTGGCGCCAGGCTTGACGCGGGCGGTCAGGCTGAGCTGGTTCCACTCGGCCAGCTGGGCCACGGTGACGCCGTTGCGGCGCGCCACGGAGGCCAGGGTGTCGCCCTTGCGCACGGTCACCTTGATGGCGCGGCGCGCCGGCGCATCCGGCGCCAGGGCCAGGGCGGCGGTTTCGGCCAGGTGCTCGCTCACGTCGTGGTCGCGCTTGGCGGTGCGCGGCACCAGCAGGGTGCTGCCGGCCTTGATGTTCATGCGCGGCGGGATGCGGTTGATTTCGCGCAGCTCGGCCTCGCTCATGCCGGCCCATTTGGCGGCCTCGGCGGGCTTCATGGTCTTGGGCAGTTGCAGCGCCGTCCAGCTGGCCTTCTGGCCCTGGTGCGCCTCCAGCGCCTGCACGAACTGGGCCGCGTTGTCGTAGGGCAGCAGCAGCTGGGGCGTGGCAGCGGCCAGGATGATGGGCTTGTTCATCTGCGGGTTGAACTGGCGGAAGCGCTCCACGCTCAGACCCGCCAGCCGGGCGGCCAGCTCGACGTCGATGTCGCCCTCGACCTGCACGGTCAGGAAGTAGGGGTGGTTGGCCAGATCGGGCAGCTGCACGCCGAAGTCCTGCGGGCGCAGCACCAGGTTCTTCACCGCCTGCAGCTTGGGCAGGTAGTCGGCGGTTTCATTGGGCATGCGCAGGTTCGCGTAGCTGCGCTCCTTGCCCTCGCGGTCCAGGCGCTTGATGGCGCGGTCCACATTGCCCAGGCCCCAGTTGTAGGCGGCCAGGGCGAGCTGCCAGTCGCCGTCGTAGCGCTTGCCCAGCTGGGCGAGGTAGTCGAGCGCGGCGCGGGTGCTGGCCAGCACATTGCGGCGGTCGTCACGGAACAGGTTCTGCTTGAGCGAAAAATCCTTGCCGGTGGCGCTCATGAACTGCCACATGCCCACGGCCTTGGCGTGGCTCTGGCTTTCCGGGTTGAAGGCCGATTCGATGAAGGGCAGCAGCGCCAGCTCCATCGGCAGGCCGCGCTTTTCCACTTCCTGCACGATGTGGAAGAGGTAGCGCCCGCCGCGCTCGGTCATGCGGCCTACGTACTCGGGCCGCTTGGCATAGAACTCCTCCCACTTCTGCACGCGCGGGCCGGTCAGCTCTTCGAGCTGCATGGCGGCGCGGATGCGCATCCACAGGTCCTTCTGGGCCTCGGGGGCCTGGAAGTCCACCGCGGGCTGGTCGGGGTTCAGATCGTCTTGCGCCTTGGCGGTGGCGTGGTCGATCAGTGCAGGATTGAGCTTGGGCAGCTCCGGCGCCGCGGCCGGGGCGGGGGGCACGGCGGCGGTCTCCGCCGCCTCCGGGGGCTGGGCGCGCAGGCTGCCGCTGGCGCTGCCGTCGGGGGCGGTGGCGCAGCCGCTCAGCAGGGCCAGCACGGCCAGAGTGCTCAGGGTCAGGGCATGTCGCAGGACGGGTTGCATCGGGGGTCCTTCAGAACTGGTTCTTCCATTGGCGCAGGGCGGTGAAGACCGCCACGGCGTCGTCGCTGGGAGCTGGCTGCGGGGCGCGCTGGCGCGCCGCATCACGCACGCCGGGCTCGCTCCAGCGCAGGAAGGGGTTGGTGGCGGCCTCCAGCGCGAGCGTGGAGGGCAGGGTGGGTTGGCCGGCGGCGCGGGCGGCCTGATCGGCCTGCTGGCGCGCGGCCAGCGCCGGGTTGGCGGGCTCGACGGCCTGGGCGAAGCGCAGGTTGCCGAGCGTGTATTCATGGGCGCAGCACACGCGGGTGGCGGGCGGCAGCGCCAGCAGCTTGGCCAGCGAGGCCTGCATCTGCGCCGGCGTGCCTTCGAACAGGCGGCCGCAGCCGGCCCCGAACAGGGTGTCGCCGCAAAACAGGATGGGGGGCTCGCACTCGACCACAAAAGCAATGTGCCCGGCGGTATGGCCGGGCACATCGAGGACGCGGATGTCCTGCCCCAGCAGCTGCAATCGCTCGCCCTCGTGCACGCGCCGGGTCAGGCCTTCGATCGCTTCGCCGGCCGGGCCGATGACCGGGCCCGCGAAGCCCTCGGCGCGCAGCGCGGCCAGGCCGCCGACATGATCGCCATGGTGGTGCGTCACTAGAATCGCCGCCAGACTCAGGTCCAGCGCCTGCAGGGCGTGCCGCACAGGCGCCGCCTCGCCGGGGTCCACCGCGAGGGCGTCCCGGCCGTCGTGCAACAACCAGATGTAGTTGTCCGCAAAAGCGGGCACGGGAAGCAGAGACAGCACGGGTGACGGCGGTTCGTGAGAGCAATCAGCGGGGGCCCATTCTAGAAGTCGCCTCCTGGCTGCAGACCCCCTTGGGCCGTTACCTGCTCGATTGGGAGCAGCGCTGCCTGGATGAAGCCGTGGTCGACCTGTTCGGCTTCCATGCGCTGCAGCTGGGCTGGCCGCAGCTGTCGGGCCTGCGCGCCAACCGGATGCCGCAGCGCTGGCTGGCGCTGCAAGGCCAGGGCCAGGCTGCCCTGCATTGCGACTTCGACGACCTGCCCTTCGAGAACGACAGCCTGGACCTGCTGGTACTGCCCCACACGCTGGAGTTCGCCCCCGACCCGCACCACCGCCTGCGCGAGGCCGCGCGTGTGCTGCGCCCGGAAGGACGCTTGCTGCTGCTGGGCCTGAACCCGGCCAGCCTGTGGGCGCTGCGCCAGAAGCTGACTTGGCTGGGGCCCTGCCTGCCCCAGTCCGGCGAATTCATCGGCTACTGGCGGGCGCGCGACTGGCTGCGCCTGCTCAGCTTCGAAATCGGCCAGGCCCGCTTCGGCTGCTACCGCCCGCCGGTGAACCGCGAGGCCTGGCTGGCGCGCGGCCACTTCATGGACCGCCTGGGCCCCACCTGGTGGCCGGTGTTCGGCGCCGTCTACTTCATCGAGGCCATCAAGCGCGTGCACGGCATGCGCCTGATCGGCCTGGCCAAATCCAATGGCCGGCGCCGCGCCGCACCGGCGGTGGCGCTGCCCTCCAGAACGCATCGCAACGATTCGCCATGACTGACACCCCCAAGATCAAGAAGCCCGAGGTCACGCTCTACACGGACGGCGCCTGCAAGGGCAACCCCGGCCCGGGCGGCTGGGGCGTGTGGATGATTGCCGGCGCACACCAGAAGGAACTCTGCGGCGGCAAGCGCAGCACCACCAACAACCAGATGGAGATGACCGCCGTCATCGAGGCCCTGGCCACGCTCAAGCGCAGCTGCAAGATCACGCTCTATACCGACAGCGAGTACGTGCTCAAGGGCATGACGGAGTGGATGCCGGGCTGGGTGAAGCGCGGCTGGCGCACCGCCGCCGGCCAGCCGGTCAAGAACGTCGAGCTCTGGCAACGCCTGGCCGCCCTGGCGGCGCTGCACGAGATCGACTGGCACTGGGTCAAGGGCCATGCCGGGCATGAGGGCAATGAGCGCGCGGACCAGCTGGCCAACAAGGGCGTGGAGATGGCGTTGAGCGGCAAGGGCGGATAAGTGAACGCACGGTCAGGGGCCATTGCTCGCGTCAGATTGAACTGGGTTCGATCGGCGCGCGGTCTGGCGTGGAAGCTTTCTTGGCTTCTCTGGGTAGTGCCTGTGCAAGCGGGGACCAGTCCTCCGTTTGGCTTGCCGACAGCGAAGGAGACTGTCGTGACGGTACTTGTCCTACTGGCAGGCGCCGGGTTGACTGCGGCGGTCCTCTGGAGGTGGGAATCAGCGCGTGTTTACGTCAGGTTCGTTGGCTGGACATGCCTGGCCATTTTTGCGATTGCTTGCCTCATTGGACTCAACGTTGGGGGCACCCTGGGGCTCCTTGTGGCGGCCGTCATGGGGCTGGCCATCGCTTGCTTGCTCTTTCCGGTCATCCTCCTGTTCCTGGGCTTCGTGTCTTTGCTCGCCAGAGCTGTGAACAGGCTAGTGCACAGAGCGGACAGCTGATTGCAATCGGTCTTGTGAGCTGGAGCCTCCTGTCGTGTTGATCTGCAGGATCAATGAGGCCTGCTACCTGGTGAAGTGCTTGTCCGTCAGTCCGGCGACGCGGCCTTGCTTGCACCACGCACCGCTTCGGCCCCGCTTATCAGGGCCCGATGGGCAGCCCAGGCAGAATCCGGCCCCCCGACCGGAGACAGCCCATGAGCATCAAGAGCGACAAGTGGATCCGCCGCATGGCGGAACAGCACGGGATGATCGAGCCCTTCGAGCCGGGCCAGGTGCGCGAGGTCAATGGCCGGCGCATCGTCAGCTACGGCACCAGCTCCTACGGCTACGACATCCGCTGCGCGCCCGAGTTCAAGGTCTTCACGAATGTGCACAGCACCGTGGTGGACCCGAAGAACTTCGACGAAAAGAGCTTCGTCGCCATCGACGAAGAGGTCTGCATCATTCCGCCCAACAGCTTCGCGCTGGCACGTACGGTCGAGTACTTCCGCATCCCGCGCAATGTGCTGACCATCTGCTTAGGAAAAAGCACCTACGCGCGCTGCGGGATCATCGTCAACGTCACACCCTTCGAGCCCGAGTGGGAAGGCCATGTGACGCTGGAGTTCAGCAACACCACGCCGCTGCCGGCCAAGATCTACGCCGGCGAGGGCTGCGCCCAGGTGCTGTTCTTCGAATCGGACGAGGTCTGCGAAACCAGCTACCGCGACCGCGGCGGCAAGTACCAGGGCCAGAAGGGCGTCACGCTCCCGAAGACCTGACTCAGTCGCTCACACCCAGCGCGTAGCGGGTGTGCAGGCGGCGGCCGGTGGGGTCCAGGGCCGTCAGCCAGATGTCGTGTCCGAGCTGGCCCTGGCCGGGTGTCAGCGCCACGCGCAGCACCGGATCCTCGGTCACGTCCAGCACGTCCAGCGGCAGGGTGGCGATGCGATCCGGGTAGCGCACCACCAGGCGGATCTGCGCCAGCCGCAGGTCGGGGTTGGCCTGGGCCCAGGTGCTCCATTTCAGCGTCAGGCCACGACCCAGGGCCGCCAGGGTCAGCGGGGTGCCGACGCTCACGCCATCGAGCGCCGGGTGGCGGGCCGCCGCCACATCGGCCACCATGCCCGCGTGCAAGTAAGCGGTGCGGCTTTCCGGCGTGGCGGTGGCCACATTGCGGGTGAAGCTGGCCTTGTAGGCCGCGCCGTTCAGGCCGTCGGCATTGCCCAGCCAGCCCACGGCGCTGGGACGCAGCTGGTGGTCTTGCGGGGCGCCGGTCGGGATGACGCCTGCCGCCCCGGTGGGGGCCACGCACAGGTGGCGCTGGTTGCAGGCGGCCAGGGGCAGGGCGTAGTTCAGCGGGGTTTGCACGGTGCCGGCCAGCACCAGGTAGCTGGTGAAGGCCTCGTCGGTGGCCTGCAGGCGCACTTCCACCCCGGGGAAGGGCGTGGTGAGCGCGGTGCTGCCGGTGCCCAGGGTGTCGGCGCTGCCGTCGCGCTTGAGCAGCTGGGTGCTGGAGGCCCAGACATCGAAGGCGAGCGGGTGCCCGTTGCCGATCAGGGACCAGCGCTTGGTGGCGGTGTTGTAGGTCGCGGCGTCAAGCAGGCGGCGCACCGGCTTGCCGCTGCGGTCGCTCAGGGTGCTGGCCACCACGACGCGCAGGCAGTCACCCTTCTTGACGACCAGATCCGCGCAGCTCAGGACCTGCAAGGGGCCGAGCTGCAGGCCCTCGGCCGCGGCCGCCACCAGGCTGGCGGCCAAGGCGTCAGCGTTGCGGCCGTCGTGTTCGTCGTAGCCCGTGAGCGCGGCGCTGGCCTTGTAGGTGGCGGCCGTGGTGCTGGCCTGGGCCAGCAAGGGGTTCAGGGTGCTGACGATGCCGTCCAGCGTGGCCGCATTCGTCACCACCGAGGCCGCGGCGCTGGTGACCTTCAGCGTGCTGGTGATGGCCGAGGCCGGCACGCCGGTGCTGCCCTTGGCGAGCTCGGTCTTGGCCGTGGCCAGGCTCACCTCCACCTCGGGCGTGGGGTTGGCCAGGAAGCGCGTGCCCAGCAGCAGCTTGCCGCCGGCGCCATCCACCTGCAGGCGCAGCCCGGCCAGCATCAGGTCGGCGGCGCTCTTGGGCGTGGCCAGGCGGCTGTCCGTCAGCAGGTCGAAGGCGTCGAGGCTGGTGATCTTGGCGTCCGAGGCGGCGGTCTTGATGAGCGTCTTCAGGAACGTGCCAGCGCCACTGATAAGCGGGGCGGTGTCGGTCAGTTTGGCGTCGGCCGGCTTGGCGAAGGCGGCCTGGGGGTCGGCACCGAGCGCCAGCGCGCTCACGGCCTGCGAGAGCGGCGTCAGGTGCACGGTGGTGCTGGCGTCGTTGGCGGCCGCAGGCACCAGGGCGTGCAGCAGCACGGGCAGGCCGGCGGAATCGATGCCGCGCGCCTGCAGCATGAGCGGCAGGCTGGGGCTGGCGGCTGAGAGCTTGAGGCTGTAGCGCCCATCGCCCGCGTTGCTGCTGGTGCTGCCCAGGGCCGTGCCCTTGGCGTCCACCACGCTGATCTGCGCCCCGCCCAGGGGCACGCCGACCGACACCACGCCGGCCAGCGTGGGCGGCACGGCGGGCGTGGTGGGGGTGGTGGTGCCGCCGCCACTGCCACCCCCGCCGCCGCAGGCGGTGAGGAGCAAGACAAGCAGGGCAAGCAGGACAGCGCGCATGGTCAGAACCGGAGGCAGGGTGCCGAAATTCTCGGCCGCCCACCGCCGCGCCCGCGGCCGAACAGGCCGGTGTTCGCCTGCCAGATTGGCGCCATGCCGGGCTCAGGCCAGACGCTGCACCACCCACAGGCTGCCCATGGCGGCCGCCAGCGTGGAGCCCAGCCCCAGCACCCAGCGCGGGTAGCCGGCCCAGCGCCGCAGCGCCCACAGCAGGCCCATGGCCAGCAGCACCAGGCCCACCTGGGCCAGCTCCAGCCCCAGGTTGAACTGCAGCAGCGCCCAGGCCAGCGCGCCGGCGGGCAGCTCCAGTTCGGCCAGCACGCCCGCAAAGCCAAAGCCATGCACCAGGCCGAAGCCCAGGGCCACGCCCCAGCGCGGGCCGGGCAGGAAGGGGCGCAGGTTGTCCAGCGCGGCCAGCACGATGCTGAGCGCGATGGCCGGCTCGATCCACTGCGGCAGCAGCTGCACCCGTCCGTAGGCCGCCAGGGCGAGCGTCAGGCTGTGCGCCAGCGTGAACGCGCTGACGATGCCAAGCACCGCGCCCAGCGCCTCCCCCGGGCGCCGCAGCGGCTTCCAGCCCGGCGCGCTGCGCCGCCGCGCCAGCACCGCGGGCAGCAGCAGGCAGAGCAGGAAGAGCAGGTGGTCGTAGCCGGTGACGAGGTGGTGCATGCCTTCGCGCCAGAACGAAGGGGCGGCGGCGTGCGGCACGGGGTGCGGCGGCTGCTCCAGGGCCTGGGGTTGCGGGGCGGCCGTTGGCGGAGGCGTGGGCAGGGGCGGTGGCTCCAGCCATTCGCTGGGCTGCAGCGGGTGCAGCAGGCTCAGCTCGGGTTCCTTCTGCTCGCGTGACAGGCGCAGCAGGGCGCGGTGGGTCGGGTCCAACTCGCCCAGCAGGGTGTAGCGCAGCACCGCGCCCACGCCGATGTGGCAGGGCGCCTGCAGCTGCAGGGCGGCGTAGACGCCGTCGGCGCGGCGCTCCAGCCCGAAGCCCTTGGGGCTGAAGCCGGCCGCGCAGCCCTGCAGGCGCAGGCCGGCCAGCGCATAGCGCTCGATGGCGGGCTGCGCGGCCTGCACCTCGCCCCAGCTGAGCTGGCCGTCGGCGTTGGCGTCCAGGTCGAGGGTGGCGTCCAGGTCGCGCAGCGCCAGGTCCACGCGCAGCAGCGCGCCGCCCTCGCTGGCGCGCAGGTCCAAGTAGGCCTGGCTGCTGGAGTGGGCGCCGGCTGACAGGGGCAGCGCCAGCAGCAAGCTAAGGAGCCAGGGCTTGCAGGCGTTCATCGTGGAGTCCGATCTGTTCTGTGAGTGCTTGGGCCTGGCGCAGGGCCTGGGGCTGGCCGGCGGCCTGGGCGGCCTGGGCCAGCAGCAGCAGGTCGGCGCTTTCGCGCTGCTGCCGGGTGTTGCGCTGCGCCAGCTCCAGGGCCTGGCGCGGCGCGCGCTCCACCCAGAGCGCGAACTGGGCCTGCTCGCGCAGATGGGGCAGGGGCTCGCGCGGATCGGCGGCATGGCGCTCGCGTGCCTGCGCAAAGCGGGCGCGCAGCTCGGCGGCCCAGGGGCCGGCGCGGGTATCGCCCAGGGCCTGGGCCAGCGCGGCCTGGCGTACTGCCACGGCGTCGCTGCGGGCCTGGCCTTCCAGCAGGGCCAGGGCTTCACGCAGCCGCCCCTGGGCCTGCAGCAGGTCGGCCAGCGCGCAGCGGGTGTAGAGATCGTCCTGCAGCAGCAGGGCGGTGCGCAGGCCGGCCTCGGCCGGGCCGGACAGGCCGGCGCGTTGGGCCTGTTCGGCTTCGGCCAGCCAGAGCCAGGCCTGGGCCGCGGCATCGCCGCGAACCTGGGCGCGCAGGCCCGCCCATTCGGCCAGCGGCAGCGCGGGGTCGCGCAGGCTGCGGGTTTCAAGCTGGCAGGCTTGCTGGAGCCAGCCTGGGGGCAGCTCGGCACAGGCGGCTTCGCTGGCCGGCAATTGGCCCTGCGTGCGGCGCACGGCGGCCAGCAGCAGGGCGGCCTGGCTGCGCAGCCCGGCCTCCAGCGCTGGCCGGCGCAGCAGCGCCTGCAGGCCCTGGGCGCTGGCCTCGAAGTCATGCAAGTGCTGCTGCACGCGCGCACGCAGCAGGGCGACCTCGGGCGGCGGCGCTGCCTCGGCAAAGCCCTGCAGCGCCGCCAGCGCGCGCCCGCCCAGCCGGGCATCGCCCTCGGCACGGGCGCGCGCCAGCAGGCTCTGGCCCAGGGCCAGTGCAGCCTGCTGATCGCGCGGCTGCTGCTGCAGGCGGCGCTGCCAGCCGCGTTCGCGCGCGCGGCTAGCGGGGTCGCCGTCCAGCCGCTGCACGATCTCGGCCGCGCTGCGCGGCTGCAGCGGCGCCGCCAGGGCGCCTGCCGTGCAGAGCAGGGCCGCCAGCGTCAGCAGCAAGGGCCTCATGGCTCCTCGGGCTCCGTGCTGTCGCTGCTGGCCAGCTGCGCCTCGCCCAGCTCCAGCGGTTCGGCTGCCTCGCTGCTGCTGGCGGCGCTGCTGCGCACGAAGGCGGTGGCGGCGCTGGCGCTGGCGGCGGCGCTGCTGGGCACCTGGCTGCCGGGCTGCGGTGGGTCCGCGGGGGCCGGAGCCGGCGCGGGGGCAGGGGGCATGGGTGGGGCGCTGTAGTCGTCGCCACTGCCGCAGGCCGTCAGCAGGGCGGCAGCGCCCAGCACGAGCAGATGTTTGTGCATGGTCGGCCCCCGCTCAGAAGTTCTTCGCGCCGGGCAGCGGCGTGTTCAGGTAGGGGAAGGCGCTGCGGTAGTCGGCCGCCTGGGTGCGGCTGCCGTCCACGAAGGGCACGGCGCCGGCCGGGGCGTCGGCGGGCTTGCAGCCCACCTTGAGCGCATCGGCCTCGCCCGTCAGCACGCACAGCGCGCCCATGGCCACGCGCAGGGCCGCGTCCACCACGTCGTCGCCGGGGCGGCGGCCGTTGGGGAACCCGGCGTTGTCACCCGCCGCCACGCCCAGGGGCTTTTGCTGCGCGACCGGGGTGATGGCGATGGCGGTGTTCAGGCGCAGCATCTCGGCCAGCGGGCCGCCGGTGCCGAGGCCGGTGATGCGGGCCGGGCGGTTCACACCGGGCAGGCCGGTGAGGAAGGCGGTCATCAGATCGGTGCGCGGGAAGTTCGTCGGTGCCTTGGCGCCGAACAGCACCTCGATCAGTGCCGGCAGGGTCGGATGGGTGACGTAGTCGGCGAAGTTGGCGGCGTCATCCCTGGGTTTGCTGGCGTTGAACTTGTCCTTGTCCTTGAGGCCGATGACGACCTCGTTCACCAGCGGCATGCCCAGGCGCGAGACCTGCACCCAGGCGCCGCCGGTCTTTTCGCTCGCCTGCAGGCCGGAAGCCGGCTTGCCGTTCAGCAGCCGCGCCTGGCGCAGGCTGGCGGTCGTCCAGGCGCCGATCACCGGGTCGTTGCCGGCGGTCAGGCAGGCGGCGGGCAGCTCCAGCGCCAGCGTGGTGACGTTCTTGTCGGCGATGGTGCCGGCGCCGAACGCCGCGGCATTGGCCTCGTTGGTGATGACGGCGGCCGGAGCGTTGACGAGGTCGAAGATCGTGCCCAGGGTCACCGGGAAGGGGTCCTGCCGCTGGCCCACGAACACCTTGCCCGGCGTGCTGCAGCCGGGGAGGTTGATCGGGTGCACATGGCGCTGGGCGTAGGCCTCATAGCTGGCGGCATTGCCCAGGGTCTTCTCGCCGAAGTAGTCGATCGGCTTGGCAAAGCTGCTGGCGCCGCTGCTGGCGTGGGTGATGGCCTGGCGCTGGCCGCCGCGGCGGTCGCCCCGCACCAGGCTGAGCTCGAAGCTCTCGGTGTAGGCCAGCGGGTCGGTGGCGGCGCCGCTCACCGGCCCGGCCTGGCGCAGCGGAATGGCGACCGACTTGCCGCCCACGTTCAGCGCGATGCCGCCGCCGTTGGCCGCCAGGGTGTTCTTGAAGCGGAACTGGAAGCTCAGGTCCTCGACGCCGTCGCCGTTGTTGTCGACATGGATCTCGTACAGCGCGTTCGGGTCCAGGCTGAAGTAGTTCGGGCCGCCATAGCCGTCCTGCAGCGGCAGGTAGTTGGCGATCAGGGTGACGTAGCCCTCGCGCCCGGGTTCATACGAGCGGAACAGATAGAAATCCGTGCCGTCCACCTTGGGGGCAGTGGTGATGAAGGGCGCCTCGCGGTGCGAGGAGGCTTGGGCCGCGGGTGTGACCAGGGCAGCCAGCAGCAAGGCGCTGGCCAGGGCGGTGGGCTTGAAAGGCATCGAGGGGCTCCGTGGAACGGCCGGGATTGGCCATGGCAGCCCTTACGGCGAGGAGCCGGGCGGTGGATTCGCGCCGGCGCTGCGGACATGCCCCTGCATCCAGCCCGGTGCCGCCCGCGTAGCGCGCGCCCGCACCAGGTGCGGCGCCGAAATGGCGGGTTTTCGGGCCGCTTTTCCGGCTCAAGTCCGGCGCCGCACCGCGGCAGCATGGCGGCCATGGTGATCGACCTCCGCCCCCAAGCCGACCCGGATGCTCCCGGCGCCTCCTGGTTCGATGCGCGCCTGGACGGCCTGTTCTCGCTCGGCAGCCTGGGCGCCCCGGCCCGCCTGGACGAGCTGCAGGGCTTCGCCCGCCTGATGCAGACCCAGGGCCAGGGCGTGGAGGCCACGCGCATGCTGTTCGACGCGCCTTACGCCCACACCTTGCTGCAGCAGGGCCGGCTGAGCGCCTGCGCGCCCCTGGCCGAGCTGGCCGAGGCGCTGTTCCAGCGCTACCAGCGCGCCGGGCAGTGGCTCGGTCTGGTGAACTGAAGGCGGCTGGGACGAAAGGGACAATGGGCCAATGGCCCTCAAATCCACCATCTTCAAGGCGAACGTTGCGATCGCCGACATCGACCACGGCTACTACGCCGACCACAACCTAACCCTGGCCCGCCACCCGAGCGAGACCGACGAACGGATGATGGTGCGCCTGGTGGCGCTGGCCCTGCACGCGCACGAACTGCAGACGCGCTGCAATGGCGACGCCACCTTGGCCTTCGGCGCCGGCCTGTGCGACCCCGACGACCCCGATGTGGTGCTGACCGATTACACCGGCACCAAGCGCCTGTGGATCGAGGTCGGCCAACCCGACGACAAGGCGCTCAGCAAGGCCTGCAGCAAGAGCGAGGCGGTGGTGGTGTACGCCTACGGCCCGGCCGCCGAGGTGTGGTGGAAGGGCATCGAGACCAAGCTGACGCGCCTGGACAAGCTGCAGGTCTGGCGCCTGCCGCACGAGGCCATGGCCGAGCTGAACCGCCTGGCCGAGCGCAGCATGCAGCTGCAGGCCACCATCCAGGAAGGGCATCTGATGCTGACCAGCGGCCTGGGCAGCGTGGACCTTCAGCCGCTGCGCTGGAAGTGAGGCCGGAACGGCGGCGTGACGGGGTGATCCTCCCGGTCTGAGCGCCGGCGGCGGGGGGAGTTGGAGGCGGCCGCAGGGGTCGCGGCGGGCCGCGTCGCTTGCAGGGCCTGCTCCTGCAGCAGCCAGCTCACCAATTCGGTCACGCTCGCGAAGCTGTGCCGGCGGCCGCTCAGCACATGTTCGATGGAGCCGGCCACGCCGTTGGCGGGGGTGCGGGCGACCTGGACTTGCAGGGCATACAGGTGAGGGGCAGGGCAGTTCATGGCGCAGGCCGGGGCAGCAATCAATGCCACCATGCTGGCAAAGCCCGCGCGCCAAGTCGTCAGGAAGCGGTTTGTTTCAAGTCGGGCTTCTCCACACGAGCCCCGGAGGCCATGCAACCCCTGCACTTCGAACCCTTCTGCCTGGACATCGCCAACGCCCGCCTGACACGGGCCGGCGCGCCGGTCGAACTGCCGCCCAAGGCCTTTGCCGTGCTCGCCCATCTGGCCCAGCGGCCGGGCGAGCTGGTGCTCAAGGATCAGCTGCTGGATGCGGTGTGGGGGCGGCGCTTTGTCAGCGAAGGGGCCATCAAGACCGTGGTCAGCGAGCTGCGCGCCGCCCTGGGGGATGACCCCCGCGCGCCGCGCTGGATCGAGACCGTGCAGCGGCGCGGCTACCGGTTCGTGGCGGCGGTGCAGGGCCAGCAGCAGGCGCCTGCCGAAGCCGCGGCGCCGCAGCCGCCGCAGGGGCCGGAGCGCTCCCCACCACGCCCCGGCAACCTGCCCACCGGCCTGGGTGCGTTGCTGGGCCGTGCGGACGAGCTGCGCACGCTCGCCAGCCTGGGCCGCGCGGCCCGGCTGATCACCGTGACCGGCACGGCCGGTGTGGGCAAGACCCGCCTGGCCCTGGAGGCCGCCGCTGCGCGCCGCGCCGCGCACGCCGACGGCGTGTGGCTCCTGGAGCTGGCGCCGCTGCAGGCCCCCACGGCGCAGATGCTGCGCGCCACCATCGCCCGCACCGTGCTGGGCAGCTCGGTGGGCAGCGAAGCCGACGCGGGCCTGGTGCGGGCGCTGCATGGGCTCGATCTGCTGCTGGTGGTGGACAACGCCGAGCATGTGCTGGAACCCCTGGCGCCGCTGCTGGCCCATCTGCACGCCCAGCTGCCGGGCCTGCACCTGCTCGTCACCAGCCGCGAACCGCTGCACATCCCCGGCGAGCAGCTGCTCAACTTGGCCCCTTTGGCCCTGCCGCGCGAAGAAGCCGGCGGTGCCCCGCCCGGCGCGGGGGATGAAGCGGCCTCGTTTCGTCTGCTGGTGGCGCGCATCGAGGCGCGGCTGCCGGGCTTTGCGCCCGATGCCGCCCAGCAAGCGGCGCTGGCGCGCCTGTGCCGGCTGTTGGATGGCCTGCCGCTGGCCCTGGAGCTGGCCGCCGCGCGCGTGCCGGTGCTGGGTGTGCATGGCCTGGTCGAACACCTGGAGGCGGATGACCGGGCGGCCATGCGCCTGCAGCTGCTCACCCAGGGCCCGCGCACGGCGGTGCCGCACCAGCGCACGCTGCGCGCCACGCTGGATTGGAGCCACGCGCTGTTGTCGCCGGACGAGCGGCGCATCTTTCGCCGCCTGGCGGTCTTCCGTGGCGGCTTCACGCTGGCCGCGGCCCAGGTGGTGGCTGCGGATCCGGGGGAGCCGGCTTGGTCGGTGCTGGACCGCCTGGACGCGCTGGTGGCCAAGTCCCTGGTGGTGGCGCAGCGCGCGGGCGATGCGGCCCCGCGCTTCGGCCTGTTGGAGAGCCTGCGCGAGTACGCGTGGGAGCAGCTCGACGCCGCAGGCGAGGGCACCAGCACCGCGCGACGCCACCTGGCCTGGGCCTGCGCCCACTGGCGCGAGGCCGCGCGCAAGGCCCTGAGCGAGCCCGTGCTGCCTTGGAGCGAACGCCTGCTGCCAGAGCTCGACAACCTGCGCGCCGCCCTGCGCTGGGGAGCCGAGGCCAGTGGCGCCGCCAGCGTGGAGGCCACCGTGGTGGACGAGGCGCTGGCCCTGCTGGCCGCCTCGGCGCCGTTCTGGCAACGGGTGGGGCTGAGCGCCGAGGGCGGGCGCTGGTGCCTGGCGCTGGGCGACCTTGCCGCCGCCCACCCGGACCCGCTGCGAAGTGCGGATTACGACCTGACGGCCGCCACGCTGTGCCGCTTCACGCCGCTGGGCACGGCCGAGGAGAACCTGGCGCGTGCCCGCCGCGCCGCCGCCACCTACGCCGAGCAGGGAGACATCGACAACGAGTACCTGGCGCAGTACCTGTGCTGGGTGCTTGCATTGGAAGTGAGCGAGGCCGTCGATCGCCAGCAGGCCTTCGAGCGCCTGCGCGCGCTCGTGCAGCCGCATTGGGGCGCACTGGAAACGCGCTTTGTGCGTTCCATCGTGGCCCAGGAGGCGCGCCTGCGCGGCGACATGGAAGCCTTCCTGGCCACAAGCCGCGAGCTGGTGGCGGATCTGCAGGCGGCGGGTGCGCAGGTCGAGAGCTGGACCACCACCTTCCTGCTGATGCTGGCGGAGCACGACCTGGGCTCGGCCGAGCGCGCGCTCGCGCTCGGTCAGGCCGCGCTGGACCAGATCCGTGCCGCCGGGCTGCTGCGCAGCCAGGCCCAGCTGCTGTGCATGCACACCGCCATGCGGGCCGAGGCCGGCGACTGCGCCGGCACCCGCGCCGCGCTGGTGGACGCGCTGCCGCTGCTGGGGGGCATGCAGGCCTGCGAAGTGCTGCTGCTGGCGCTGGCCTGGCTGGCCTGGCACGAGGGCCGTGCTCCGGATGCCGCGCGCGTGCTGGCCTGGTTCCGCTCGCCGCAGCGCCCGAGCGGCAGCTACGGCCCGCGCACCTTCACCCAGCGCACGGCCCAGGCCTTGGCGCAGCGCCTGGAAGGCCAGCTCGGCGCGGCGGAATGCGCACGGCTGGCCGAGGCCGCCGAAGGCCTGGGTGACGCGGAGGCGGTGCGCCTGGGCCTCGGCCCGGCCTGACCCCCCGCTTGCGGCCCCGCAGCCACGGGGGGGCGGGGTACCCAATCCTGACCAAAACCTGACGACTCCGGCGACGGGCCCGCGAACACTGCGGCCATCGCACCCACTCAGGAGTCGTCATGCATCCCACCGCTTCCTTGCTCCAGGCCGCCCGGTTCGCCCTGGTTTCGGCGGCCGCCCTGCTAGGGGCGGGCATGGCCACGGCCCAGCCCGCGCACCACCAAAGTGCGCAGTTGCTGCTCGGGCAGATCCAGCAGGCCCAGTCGCAGGGCGTGTTTGCGGATGCGCAAGGGGTCTCGATCAACCGCTACGGCGGCAGCTGGAGCGGCAGCGACCCGTCCTTCATCCGCTTGGGCGACGCGCAGAACGGGGTGCTGCCCGGCAACCACAGCAAGTGCTCGTCCTTCCTGACGCGCCTGTTCCAGCACCAGTACGCCTGGAACTGGAACCAGGAGACCTACCGCTTCACCGACCCCAAGACCCAAGGCTCGGTCAAGACGGCCAGTCCCGAGGCCTACCAGTACGTCGGCCTGATCCAGCAGGGCAAGGGCTTCACCGAGATCCATGCCCTGAACCTGGCGCAGCCGGGCGATGTGCTGGCCTGGTGGGTGGTGGGCAGCAGCTCGAACGACCACGCCATGCTGATCGAGGAGGTGCGCTGGAACACCTTGAAGACCTATCCCGGCGGCCTGCCCAACAGCAACCCGGCCCTGGTGGGCACCCAGTACGTGGAGGTGCGGGTGATCGACAGCTCCAGCGACACCCACACCCAGGACACCCGTTTCGTGATGAAGGACGGGGTGCTGACCCCCATCGCCGGCCTGGGCGGCGGCACCATCGGCCTCCTGCTGGACGCCAATCTGCGCGTCATCGGCCGCACTTGGAGCCTGCCGACCAGCGACTACTACGCCAAGCCCGACACCTGGGTGAAAAGCCTGAACGAGCGGCTCAAGCTGGCCCCCAGCTGGGGCTTTGCCATCGGGCGCCTGCAGGCGCCCTGAGCCGACGCGGCCACACCGTCCGTCCCTGCCATTCCTTTCGTTTCCCCTTCAACCTTGGGAGCACCCCTGTGAAACAAGCCCTCCAGCAAGTCCTGGCCGCCACCGGCCTTTGCCTCAGCAGCTTTGCCTGCCACGCCGCCCTGACGGTGTATTCCGGAGGCGGAGCCGGCATCCCCGTGCAGGGCATGACCAATCCCTATCCGCTGGTCATCGAGGCCGGGGGTGGCACGATCGTTGATGTCGATGTGAAGCTCAAGGGTCTGTGGCACACCTACCCGGATGATCTGGACATCCTGCTGGTCGGGCCGCAGGGCCAGCAGGTGATGCTGATGAGCGATGTGGGGGGTCAGTTCGACGTGTTTGGCGTCCATCTGGTGTTCGACGATGACGCGGCCGACTCGATTCCCGACAAGGATCAGTTGCTGTCCGGAACCTACAAGCCCAGTGACAACAACCTGCAAGTGGAGCTGCCCTTCGAAGCCCCCGCGCCGGCAGGCCCTTACGGCTCCATGCTGTCGGTCTTCAATGGACTGGACGCGGCCGGCGCCTGGTCGCTCTTCATCCGCGACGACACCAGCGGCGACTCGGGGGTCTTCAATGGCTGGGAGCTCCACATCACCACCGCTGACCCAGCCCGCGCGGTGCCCGAACCCGCTTCGGCGGCCCTGTTCGGTCTGGCCGGGCTCGCCGCCCTGGGCGTGCGGCGCCGGCGCGGCTGAGAGCCCGGCCAGGCTCAGCGCGGCAGGGTGTGCGGCACCAGCACGCTGGCATCCACCTCGCTGAGCTTGCGACGGCCGCAGAAGGCCATCGTCAGGTCCAGCTCCCTCTGGATGATCTCCAGGCACTTGGTGACGCCGGCCTCACCCAGCGCGCCCAGCCCGTACAGGAAGGCGCGGCCGATGTAGGTGCCGCGCGCGCCCAGCGCCCAGGCCTTGAGCACGTCCTGGCCGCTGCGGATGCCGCCATCGAAATGCACCTCGATCTGCGAGCCCACAGCGGCCACGATGCGCGGCAGCACGGCGATCGAGCTCTCCGCGCCGTCGAGCTGGCGCCCACCGTGGTTGCTGACGATCAGCGCATCGGCGCCGCTGGCCACCGCCAGGCGGGCGTCTTCCTCGTCCAGGATGCCCTTGATGATCAGCTTGCCGCCCCAGCGCTTCTTGATCCACTCCACATCGCCCCAGTTCAACGCGGGGTCGAACTGGGCGTGCGTCCATTCGGACAGGCTGGTGAGCGAGTCCACCCCCTTGGCGTGGCCGACGATGTTGCCGAACTGGCGCCGCTTCGTGCCCAGCATCCCCAGGCACCAGCGCGGCTTGGTGGCCAGATCCAGCAGGTTGGTGAGCGTGGGCTTGGGCGGTGAGCTCAGGCCGTTCTTCAGGTCCTTGTGGCGCTGGCCGAGGATCTGCAGGTCCAGTGTCAGCACCAGGGCGCCGCAGCGCGCCGCCTTGGCACGGTCGATCAGGGCCTCGATGAAGGCGCGGTCCTTCATCACATAGAGCTGGAACCAGAAGGGCTGGGTGGTGACCGAGCGCACGTCCTCGATGGAGCAGATGCTCATGGTGGAGAGCGTGAAGGGCACGCCGAAGGCCTCGGCGGCGCGGGCGGCCAGCATCTCGCCGTCGGCGTGCTGCATGCCCGTCAGGCCCGTGGGCGCCAGGGCCACCGGCATCGCCACGGGCGTGCCGATCATCGTCGCGGCGGTGCTGCGCTGCGTCAGGTCCACCGCCACGCGCTGGCGCAGCTTGATGGCTGCGAGATCGGCCTCGTTGGCGCGGTAGGTGCTCTCGGTCCAGCTGCCGGCATCGGCGTAGTCGTAGAACATGCGCGGCACGCGCCGTCGCGCCAGTTGGCGCAGGTCTTCGATGCAGGTGATGACAGGGCTCATGGGCGGTTTGCGGGGTGGGGGGCCTTGGAGGGATCAACGGCCATAGGCCGCCAGGATGCGCTGCAGCTCACCGTCGGCCACCATCTCGGCCAGCGCGGCATTCACGTCGTCCAGCTTGAGCGGGCTGCGCGGCGACAGCGCGCAGGGCGCGGTGTAGGCGTTCAGCACCACGTCTTCGCGCAGGCCGTCCTCGGGCAGGCGGCGCTGGTGCTCGCGCAGCACCAGGCGGTCGGTGATGGCGTAGTCCATGCGCTTGGCCACCAGCTTGCGCAGATTGGCCTGCATGTCGGGGGCATCCTGGCGGCGCAGGCGCTCGCCCAGCGCGGCCTCGGCCTCGGCATAGCGGTAGCCCAGCACCGTGCCCACGGGGCGGTCGGCCAGGTCGGCCAGGCTGCGCAGGCGCGGCGCCTCGGGCCGCGCGGCCACCACCTCGGCGTTTGGAATCAGCGGCAGGGTGAAGCGAAAGTCCGGGCCGATCCACTGCGGCCGCGTGTAGCAGAGCAGATCGCCCTCGCCCTGGCGCAGGGCCATCGGGGCGCGCTTGCTGGGCATCAGCAGGTAGCGCGGGCGCAGTCCCATTCGCCGCGCCAGCGCATCGCCCAGGTCCTTGATGATCCCGCCGGTGAGTTGGCCGCGCTCGAAGCGCGACAGCGGCTCGGTGTGGTTGGTGGCCGTCACATAGACGATTTCCTGCGCCCAGAGCGGCAGGCACAGCAGGCTCAGCAGCAGGAAAAGCGTCGGGGTTCGGCGGAGGCGCACGCGTCCAGGTCCTCGGGCGGCCAGGGGCTCACTGACCATGCCGGCGCAGGATAGCGCGCAGCTCCCCACTGCGCTGCATCGCCTCCAGCGCGGCGTCGACCTCCTGCAGGCTGAGGAAGGATTGCGGCGACAGTGCGCAGGCGCTGCGGTAGTTTTCGAGCACCATTTCCTCGCGCAGCCCGGCGGCCGGGTGGCGGCGCTGCCACTCGCGCAGGGTGATGCGGTCGGTGAAGGCATAGGGCATGCGCCCGGCTAGCAGCTTGTCCAGATTCGCGCGCATGTCGACGGCCTCCAGCCGCCGCAGCGTGTCGCCGAGTTGCTGTTCCACCGTCGGGTAACGGTAACCGCGCACGATGCCGATCAGTTGGCCGCGCAGTTCGAGCAGCTGGCGCAGCGGGGGCGCATCGCCGCGGGCGGCCAGCACCTCGGCGTTGTCGAACAGCGGTCGGCTCCAGCGGAATTCGCCATCGATCCACTGTGGCCGGCTGTGGCAGAGCAGGTCCGCATGGCCGTTTCGCAGCGCCAACGCCACCCGAAGGCTGGGCAGGGGGATGTGGCGGGCCTGCAGGCCCAGCCGGCGCGCCAGCGCGTCTTCGGTCTCCACCAACAGGCCGCCCTTGAGTTCGCCTGCCTCGAACAGCACCAGGGGCGGGGCGTGGTTGGTGGCGGTGATGAAGCGCAGTTCGCCCTGAGGCCAGGCGCAAGGCGGTATCAGCAGCAAGCAGGCCAACAGAACACGCAGTCGGGGCATCGCAGGGGGCGGTGTGACCGGGGCCGGCAGTGTCACCCACGCCCAGCCAGCAGCCCGGTGCGAAGATGAGCCGCATGCGCGACTCCCTGCCCGAGACCCTGCCGAGCGGCCCGCGCGCGGCCGCCTGGCTGCGGCCGCTGTGGCTGGCGGCCGGCGCGGCCTGCCTGCTGCTGGGGGTGGCGGGGCTGGTGCTGCCGCTGCTGCCCGGTGTGCCTTTTCTGCTGCTCGCGGCCTTCTGCTTTTCGCGCGGCAGCCCGCGCTGGGAGGCCTGGCTGGTCGCCCACCCGAAACTGGGCCCGGTGGTGTTGGACTGGCGCCGCCACCGGGTCATTCCGCGCCGGGCCAAGCTGCTGGCCTGGACCATGATGGCGCTGGGCTGCGCGCTGGCGGCCTGGCGCGCGCCCTGGTGGGCCGCCAGCCTGGCGGCCCTCACCTGCCTGTGCGTGGCCCTTTGGATGGCGCGCCAGGCCGAACACGCTCCGACTCCATGAACCCTTTGCCTTCCACCTGCGACCTCTGCGATGCGCGCAAGGCCGACAGCAGCGGTGTGCTGCGCGTATTTGCCGGCAGTGGCTGGCGCAACTACGGTGGCGCCGAGCGCATGGCCGGACCGATCAGCACGGTGCGCTGCCTGGACGACAACAGCCAGGTCAAGGCCGCCGTGGAGGGGCCGGGCGCGGGCCGGGTGCTGGTGGTGGATGGGGCGGCCAGCCTGCGCCGCGCGCTGCTGGGCGGCAACCTGGCCGCCGCGGCGGCGCGCAACGGCTGGGCCGGGCTGTGGATCCACGGCGCGGTGCGCGATCTGGCCGAGCTGCGTGCCGTGCCGATCACCATCTGGGCCCTGGGCCACCTGCCGATGCCCTGCGACCGCAAGGGCCAGGGCGAGCGCGACGTGGCGATCTGGATCGAAGGCCAGGCCATCCGCCCCGGCGAATGGCTGCTGGCCGATGCGGATGGGCTGCTGGTGCACCCCACGCCGCTGGGCTGATCACTCGGCGGGGCTGGCGGGCGCAGGCGGGGGCGCGGGCTTCGGGCCCAGCCCGTTGATGGTGGCCAGGCCGGAGCTGCGCCGGCTGACCTTGGCATTGCCCCAGTGGTCTACCGTGCCGATGCCGGAGATCGACACCTCCAGCTCCTGCTCCACCCACAGCTTGGCCTTGCCCAGGCCGCTGATGCTGACCTTGGCCTGCTGCACCTGCAGGCCCTGAGCGAGGAAGTCGCTGCGGCCGGAAATGCTGAGCGAGAGGCGCTGGACCTGGCCGGCGAACTGGCCATCGCCTGCGCCGGAGACGCCGAACTTCAGGTCCTCGGTGCGCAGCTGGTCGAAGCGCACCAGGCCGGCACCCGAGATGCTGACGCGCAGCTCCGGCAGCTGCACTGGCTCGGGGGCCTGGAAGTTCACCGAGCCGGAGACGCTCAGGCGCTTGAGCTCGCGCGCCATCACCTGCACGCGCAGCCGGGTGTCGCGCCAGAACCACCAGGTGCCGCGGGTGTGCAGGCTGAGCTGGCCGTCGCGCAGCTGCAGGCGCACGTCCTTCTGCACGTCCTCGTCGCCCTCGATGAAGAGCTCGTCGCGCTCGCCCTGGCGGAAGCTCACCTGGGCGGCACCGCTGAAGCTCAGGCTGTCGAAGGGCCCGGGCGTGTAGAGCTTGCCCACCGGCTGGGCCTGGCCCCAGGCCGCCAGCGGCAGCGCCAGAACGAGTGTGAGGTAGAGCGGTTTCATAGCGAGTCGGCCCTCAGTTGCTTGGACACCTCGCGGCTGGCTGTGAAGCGGTTGCCGTCGCGCAGGTGCACGACGAGCTGGGAGCTCTCGTCCGGCACCAGGGCTTCGACGAAGTCCAGGTTCACGATGCAGCTGCGGTTCACCTTCAGGAAGCGCTGCGGGTCCAGGCGCTGCCCGAAGTGGCTGATGGGCAGGCGCACCAGGTAGGTGCGGCCCTGCGTGACGATGGCGGTGTACTTGGTGTCCGAGCGCAGGTGCTCGATGCGCTCGACCTGCAGCGGCACGATGCGGCCCATGTCGCGCACCAGCAGGCGCTGCAGCGGGGCTTCGGGGCTCGCGGTGTGGGCGGCCTCCAGCGCGGCCAGCTCGCGGCCGCCGCCGCTCTCGTCCTCGCTCGGGCGCACGGTCTGGGTCTGCAGCACATGGGCGATGGCCTCGTCGAAGCGCTCGCGTGAGAAGGGCTTGAGCAGGTAGTCCACCGCGTGCAGCTCGAAGGCGGTGAGGGCGTGCTCGTCGTAGGCGGTGGTGAAGATCACGGCCGGCAGGGCGGCACCCGGGCGCTCCTGGCTGAGCGTGCGCAGCACCTGCAGGCCGGTCAGGCCGGGCATCTGGATGTCCATCAGCACCAGCTCCGGCTGCTGGCTGCGGATGGCCTGCAGCGCGGCTGGGCCGTCGCCCACCGCGCCCAGCAGCTCCAGCTCCGGGTGGGCCTGCACCCAATCCACCAGGCCCTCGCGGGCCAGCAGTTCGTCTTCGGCGATCAGGGTCTTGAGCATCGGCGTTCAGTTCCTCGGGATGCGGAGCTCGACGGCGAAGCCCTGGCCCGGCGCGGTGTGCACCTGCAAGCGGGCCTGGCCTTCGAAGTCCAGCGCAAAGCGGCGCTGCAGGGTGCCCAGGCCCAGGCCCTGGCGGGCCGTGGGGGCGGGCGGCCAGGGGCACCCGGGGCCGTCGTCGGCCACGCGCAGCAGCAGCCAGTCGCCTTCACAGCGGGCCTGCAGGCTCAGGGTGCCGCCGCCCACCTGCGGGGCGATGCCGTGCTGGATGGCGTTCTCCACCAGCGGCTGCAGCGTCAGCGGCGGCACCGCCTCGGCCAGCGCGGCGTCCTCGACCTGCCAGTCCACGCGCAGGCGTTCGCCCAGGCGCAGGGTCTCCAGCGCCAGGTAGTCGCGCACGAAGTCCAGCTCCTCGGACAGGCTGACGCGCTCCTCGTTGTTGCGCTTGCTGTCCAGCACATGGCGCATCAGGCGCGAAAAGCCCAGCAGCGCCTGCTCGGCGCGGCTGGCGTCGCGCCGCACCAGCATCAGCAGCGAATTCAGGGTGTTGAAGAGGAAATGCGGGTTGAGCTTGCCGCTCAGGGCCGAAAGCTCGGCGCGCACGCGTGCGGCCTCGGCCTGTGCCGCCTGCAGCGCGGCAGCCTGGGCGCGCCGCGCATGCAGCACGCCGCCAAAGCCGAACACCAGCACGCCATAGGCCACGGCCCCGCCGGCGCTGCGCCACACCAGGCCCTGTTCCAGCCGGGCGTGTGCGTGGTCGGCACTGAAGAGCAGGGCGGCGGCGCCGGCGTCCAGCAGCTGCCAGCTGAGGCCAAAGGCGGCAGCGCCCAGCGCATGGCCGGCCAGGCGGCGCCACGGGCTGACAGCCTGCAGCCGGCGCGTCCAGGGCAGCACCGCCGGCCCCATGGCGAGGATGGGGCCAAGGTTCCAGGTGGCGTCGTACAGGCCCTCCCAGACGCTGCGGCTGCCGTACTGCCAGTCGGTGGCGGCAATCGCATACAGCGCCCAGCACAGCAGGCCCAGCCCGGCATAGGCCAGGGCGGTGCGGCGTGTGGCAGAGGGCAGGGCAGTGGACATGGGCGGCATCCTAGGCAGGCGCGGGCCGGCGGGCCGGCACCCGGCGACGAACTGCGGGGCCGGGGTTGAGAACTGCGGCGCGGCGGGTGTTCAGCTGCCGTAGCGGGCCAGGATGCGGCGGATCTCGCCCTCCCGCACCATCGCCGCCAGCTGCTGGTTGATGCCCTCGAAATCCAGCCGCGACTGCAGCGACTGGGCGCACTGCGCGGTGTAGCGGGCCACCGTCATCACCACGCGCAGGCGGCTCTTGGGGTGGCGCCGCACGTAGTCGCGCAGCGTCAGCTCCTCGCTGATCGCATACGCCATGCGGCCGGCGGCCAACTTGTCGAGGTTGGAGCGGGTGTTGAGCGCATCCTGCCGAATGAAGGGCAGTGGCTGGCCAGGCTCGGCCAACAAATGCGTGTAGCCGTAGCCGATCACGGTGCCGACCTGCTGGTTCTGCAGCTCGTCCAGGCGCTGGATATCGGGTGCCTCGGGCCGCGCGGCCACCACCTCGGCATTGGGCAGCACCGGCACGCTCCAGCGGTATTCGCCCTCCAGCCAACCCGGCAGCACGTAGCAGACCAGGTCGGCCTCGCCCTTGCGAAGCGTTTCGGACACGCGCCGGCTCGGCACCGGCAGGTAGCGCGGCTTGCGCTGCAGGCGCTCGGCCAGGCGGTCGCCGATGTCCTTGAGGATGCCGCCCTGCAGCAGGCCGCCGGCGCCAAAGCTGGCGATGGGCTCGGTATGGTTCGTCGGGGCGACGAACACGATCTCCTGGGCCTGCGCAGCGGCGCACAGGCAGCTGGCAAGCAGGAGGGCGCGCAGGCGGGTCATGCGATGTCCAGCGCCTCCAGCAGGCGCTCCAGCCCGCCGCTTTCGATCGACACGCGGGCCTGCTCGCGCACCCGGGGCTTGGCATGGAAGGCCACCGAGAGCCCGGCCGCGCCCATCATCGGCAGGTCGTTGGCGCCGTCGCCCACGGCCATGGCCTGCTGCGGGCTGCAGCCCAGGCGCTCGCAGTGTTCGAGCAGGAACAGGCGCTTCTGCTCGCCGTCCACCACATCGCCCCAGGCCTGCAGGCGCACCCGGCCGGTGAGCCGGCCGTCCACGACCTCGAGCTCGTTGGCGCGCACGAAGTCCATGCCCAGTTCGGCCGCGACGAAGCGCGTGAAGTGGGTGAAGCCGCCCGACACCAGGCCCAGCTTCAGCCCGGCCGCCTTCAGCGCCGTACACAGCTCGCGTGCGCCCGGGTTGAAGCGCAGGCGCTCCCGCAGCACGCGCTCCAGCAGGCTTTCGGGCTGGCCGGCCAGCAAGGCCAGCCGGCGGCGCAGGGATTCGCGGAAGTCGGTGATCTCGCCGCGCATCGCCGCTTCGGTGATGGCCGCCACCTGTTCGCCCACGCCGGCCAGGGCGGCGATCTCGTCGATGCACTCGATCGCGATCAGCGTCGAGTCCATATCGAAGGCGGCGAAGCGGAATTCGGCGAGGCGCGGGCGGGGGCCGCGCAGGATCAGGCCGGGGGCGATCTCGGTCATGCGGTGGCTTTCGGAGGGCCGATCAGGCGCAGCACCTCACGGACGCAGTGCGCACGGTCGGCCGGGTCGGAGAGGGATTTGTCGATGCGCAGCTTGTCATTGCCGACCAGCTTGATGGACGGGTTCTTCTGCACCAGCTGGATCACCTTGATCGCCTCGATCGGCGGGTTGGGCTTGAACAGCACATTGATGACGCCCGGCGCGGCGTCGATGCGCGTCACGCCATGGGCTTGCGCCAGCACGCGCAGGCGGTGCGTGTCGAAGAGGGTCTGGCCCTGCGGCGGCAGGGTGCCGAAGCGGTCGGTGATCTCCTCCAGCAGCGCGTCGATGTGCTCGGCCTTGCTGGCGCTGGCCAGGCGCTTGTAGAGCGACAGGCGCGTCTGCACATCGCCGCAGTAGGCGTCGGGCAGCAGCGCGGGGGCGAAGAGGTTGATTTCGGTGACGGCGGCCAGCGGGTTGGCCAGGTCCGGCTCCTTGCCGCTCTTGAGGGCGCGCACTGCCTCGGCCAGCATGTCGTGGTAGAGCTGATAGCCCACCTCCATCATGTTGCCGCTCTGCTTCTCGCCCAGCACCTCGCCGGCGCCGCGGATCTCCAGGTCGTGCATGGCCAGGTAGAAGCCGCTTCCCAGTTCCTCCATGGCCTGGATGGCCTCCAGGCGCTGCGCGGCCTGCTTGGTCAGGCCCTCGAGGTCCGGCACCATCAGGTAGGCATAGGCCTGGTGGTGGCTGCGGCCCACGCGGCCGCGCAGCTGGTGCAGCTGCGCCAGGCCGAACTTGTCGGCGCGGCTGATGACGATGGTGTTGGCCGAAGGCACGTCGATGCCGGTCTCGATGATGGTCGAGCACAGCAGCAGGTTGTGGCGCTGGGCCACGAAGTCGCGCATCACCTTTTCCAGCTCGCGCTCGGGCATCTGGCCGTGCGCCACGGCGATGCGCGCCTCGGGAATCAGCTCTTCCAGCGCCTGGCGGCGGTTCTCGATCGTCTCGACCTCGTTGTGCAGGAAGTAGACCTGGCCGCCGCGCTTGAGTTCGCGCAGCACGGCCTCGCGGATCACGCCCTTGCCCTCGTTGCGCACGAAGGTCTTGATGGCCAGGCGGCGCTGCGGCGCGGTGGCGATGACGCTGAGGTCGCGCAGGCCCTCCATCGCCATGCCCAGCGTGCGCGGAATGGGCGTGGCGGTCAGCGTCAGCACGTCCACTTCGCTGCGCAGGGCCTTCATGGCCTCCTTGTGGCGCACGCCGAAGCGGTGTTCCTCGTCAATGATGACCAGACCGAGGCGCTTGAACTTGGTGTCGGGGCTGAGCAGCTTGTGGGTGCCCACGACGATGTCGATGCTGCCGTCCTCCAGCCCCTGCTGCGCGGCCTTGATCTCCTTGGCGGTGCGGAAGCGGCTCATCTCGGCCACCTTCACCGGCCACTGGCTGAAGCGGTCGCTGATGTTCTGGGCGTGCTGCTCGGCCAGCAGGGTGGTGGGCGCCAGCACGGCCACCTGCTTGCCGCCCATCACGGCCACGAAGGCGGCGCGCAGGGCGACCTCGGTCTTGCCGAAACCCACGTCGCCGCACACCAGCCGGTCCATCGGCCGCGGGCTGATCAGGTCCTGCACCACGGCGTGGATGGCGGCGCGCTGGTCCGGCGTTTCCTCGAAGCCGAAGCTGGCGGCGAAGGCCTCGTAATCGTGCGGGCTGTAGCGGAAGGCGTGGCCCTCGCGGGCGGCGCGGCGGGCGTAGAGGTTCAGCAGCTCGGCGGCGGTGTCGCGCACCTGCTCGGCGGCCTTGCGCTTGGCCTTTTCCCATTGCCCCGAACCCAGCCGATGGAGTGGTGCTTCCTCGGCGCTGACGCCGGTGTAGCGCTGGATCAGGTGCAGCTGCGCCACCGGCACGTAGAGCACGGCATCGTCGGCATACACGAGGTGCAGGAACTCCGAGTTCCCTTGCCCCAGGTCCATGTGCTTCAGGCCCTGGTAGCGGCCGATGCCATGGCTGACATGCACCACCGGGTCGCCGATCTTGAGCTCGCTGAGGTCCTTGATCAGCGCGTCGACATTGCTGGCCTGCTCCTGGCGCCGGCGGCGGCGCGTGGCCGGGGCGGTGGCGAAGAGCTCGGTCTCGGTCAGCAACTGCAGTTGCCGCTCGCCCTCGATCCAGAAGAAGCCCTCGGCCAGGGGCGCCGCCAGCAGCGCGAACTTCTCGCCCGAGTCGTCGAACTCCTGCAGGGTCTTGAACGAGGGCGCGTCGAGCTTGTGCTCGCGCAGCAGGTCCAGCAGGCTTTCGCGCCGGCCTTCGCTCTCGGCCAGCAGCAGCACTTTGTGCGGGGTGCTGTCCAGGTGCCGGCCCAGCTTGGCCAGCGGCTCCTGGGCGCCGCGCTCGATGCTCAGGTCCGGCAGGGGGCGGGCGAAGTCCACCGCCTCGCGCTGGTTCAGCGTCAGCACCGCCAGCGGGTGGGTGCAGGCGAACAGCTCTTCGGGGCGCAGGAAGATGGCTTCCGGCGGCAGGATTGGGCGCTCGGGGTCGGTGGCGAGCAGCTTGTGGCGCTCGCGCGTGTCCTGCCAGAAGCGCTGCAGCGCTTCGTCCACGGCGCCCAGCAAGGCCACGGCAGCCTGCTTGCCGAGGTAATCGAAGAAGGTCGCGGTCTGCTCGAAGAACAGCGGCAGGTAGTACTCGATGCCCGCGCCGGCCAGGCCTTCGCCCATGTCCTTGTAGAGCCGCGCCTTGCTCGGGTCGCCGTCCATCGCTTCGCGCCAGCGGCTGCGGAACAGCTGGCGCGAGGCCTCGGTCATCGGGAACTCGCGGCCGGGCAGCAGGCGCACCTCGGGCACGGGGTAGAGGCTGCGCTGGCTGTCGGGGTCGAACACGCGGATCGAGTCGATCTCGTCGCCGAACAGGTCGACCCGGTAGGGCACGGCCGAACCCATCGGGAACAGATCGATCAGGCTGCCGCGCACCGCGTACTCGCCGGGGCTCACCACCTGGCTGACATTCTGGTAGCCGGCCAGCAGCAGCTGGGCGCGCAGGGCCGCCTCGTCCAGGGCCTGGCCCTTCTTGAACTGGAAGGTGGTGCCGGCCAGGAAGCTGGGCGGGGCCAGGCGGGTCAGCGCCGTCGTGGCGGGCAGCAGCACGACATCAATCTCGCGCTGGCTGGCCGGCTTGCCCTGCGACTGCAGCAGCTGCCAGAGCGTGGCCAGGCGCTCGGAGATCAGGTCATGGTGGGGGCTGAAGCGGTCCCAGGGCAGGGTTTCCCAATCCGGGAACACGGCCACGCGCAGGCCCGGCGCGAAGAAGGGCAGTTCGGCTTCCAGGCGCTGGGTGTCGCCAGGGTCGGCGCAGACGATGGCAACCACGCGCTCCGTCTGCGCCTGGCAGAAGCGGGCGAGCAGCAGGGCATCGGCAGAACCCAGAGGGCGTGGCGCCTGGTGGCGCTTCCCCAGCGCAATCGAGGGCAGGAGCATGGTCACAGCAGAAATGACGAAAGCCCCGGACAGGGGCCGCGCCATTGTCGCAAGGGCTTCAGGCCCTGGCCTTGGGCACCCGCCCCATCAGATAGAAGTCTTCGTTGGGCATCAGCGAAATGCTGTTGGCGATGCGGTTGCTCATGCCGAACAGGCCGACGATGCTGGTGATGTCCCAGGCGTCCTCGTCGTCGAAGCCGGCGGCGTGCAGGGCGGCGTAGTCGGCCTCGCTGATGGATTGGGCGTCCAGGCAGACCTTCATGGCAAAGGCCAGCATGGCAGCCTGCCGGGACGTCACCTCGGCCTTCAACGGGTTGGTGGCGAGCTGATCCGCCAGCCGCGGCGCCTTGGTGTAGACGCGCAGGATGGCGCCATGCGCCACCACGCAGTACAGGCAGCGGTTGGCGCCGCTGGTGGCCACGATGATCATTTCCTTCTCGGCCTTGCTCAGGCCCCCTTCCCGCAGCAGCAGGGCGTCGTGGTAGGCCAGAAAGGCGCGCAGCTCGGCCGGCCGGCGCGCCAGCGCCAAGAAGACATTGGGCACGAAGCCGGCCTTCTCCTGCACCTCCAGGATGCGGGCGCGCAGGTCCTCGGGCAGTTCGGCCACGGCGGGCACGGGGTAGCGGCAGATGGCGGTCATGGCGGGCGTCCTTTCGGCAGGGATTGTGGTCGGGGTCACAATCGCGCCCGCCTTCCCAAGCTGTACCGCGCATGAGCCTGAACCCCCGCCTCAACCGTCGCCATCTGTTCGCCGCCCTGGGCGCCACCTGCCTGCCCGCCTGGGCCCAGTTCCGGGTCGAGATCTCCGGCGTGGGCGCCACCCAGCTGCCAATCGCCATCGGCGAGTTCCGCGACGAATCCCGCACCGGCGTGGCCGCCATCGTGCGCGCCGACCTGGAACGCAGCGGCCAGTTCAAACTGGTCGACGCCGGCCTCGCGCCGATCACCGAACTGAGCAGCCCCGCCTTCACCGACTGGCGCGCCAAGGCCGCCGACGCGCTGGTGGGCGGCTCCATCACCCGGCTGGCGGATGGCCGATTTGATGTGCGTTTCCGGCTCTGGGACGTGGTGTCGGGCAAGGATCTTGGCGGCGAGAGCCAGTTGGTGATGCAGGACGATCTGCGCCTGGCCGCGCACCGCATGGCTGATGCCATCTACCTGAAGCTGACCGGCGAGCGCGGCGTGTTTGCCACCCGTTTGGCCTATGTCACCAAGGCTGGCCGCCAGTACGCGCTGCGCATTGCCGACGCCGACGGCGAGGGCGGCCAGGTGGCGGTGACCAGCCCCGAGCCGCTGATCTCGCCGGCCTGGGCGCCCGATGGCCACACCATCGCCTACGTGAGCTTTCACACCGGCAAGGCGGTGGTCTATCTGCAGGACCTGGCCACCGGCCAGCGCCGCACCTTGGCGGACTTCCGCGGTACCAACAGTGCACCGACCTTCTCGCCCGACGGCCAGCGCCTCGCGCTCTCGCTCTCGCGCGACGGCGGCACGCAGCTCTTCATGATCAACCGCGATGGTTCCGGCCTGCAGCGCCTGGCGCGCAACCTGGCCATCGACACCGAACCCGTCTTCACGCCCGATGGACGCACGCTGTATTTCGTCAGCGACCGGGGGGGTGGCCCGCAGATCTACCGCATGCCCGTGGAGGGCGGCACGGCCGAGCGGGTCAGCTTCAACGGGCCCTACAACGTCAGCCCCGCCATCAGCCCCGATGGTCGCAGCCTGGCCTACGTGGCACGCCAGGACGGTGCCTTCCGCGTCTGCGTGATGGACCTCGCCAATGGCGGCGGCACGCGCGTCATCAGCGACACGGTGGACGACGAATCGCCCAGCTTCGCGCCCAATGGCAAGCTGCTCGTCTACGCCACCCGCTCGCAGGGCCGCGATGTGCTGATGACCTCGACCTTGGATGGCAAGGTCAAGGCCAAGCTCATCATCACCAGTGCCGATGTGCGTGAGCCCGCCTGGGGGCCGTTCGGCCGCTGAAGGCCACGGAGCCATGCCGTTTTTGCCCGATCTGTGCCGGAATCGGCAGGGGCCTGAATCCGGGTGCCAAGCCAAGCTGGCCCGAAATCCGCGACAATTACGGGTTTTCCGTCCCACCCACGCCGGTCCGCCGGCTTCATTCATTCGAGAGTTCGACATGACGATGTCCCGCTTTGCCCTGGCCGCCGTGGCCGCCGCTGTCCTCGCCGGTTGCAGCACCACCAAGCTGGAAGAGACCCCGAAGGCTCCGGTCGAAACCCGTCAGCCCACCCCGGCCCAGCCGGCCCAGCCGAAGGCCCCGGAATCGGCCGTCAAGACCGTTGACCTGGCTGCCGAGCAGCTGGCTGCCGTGGCCGACAAGCGCGTCATCTACTTCGACTTCGACAGCTATGTGGTGAAGGACGAGTTCCGCCCCACCGTTGAAGCCCACGCCAAGCGCCTGAACCTGATCAAGACCCAGAAGGTCAGCCTGGAAGGCCATGCCGACGAGCGCGGCAGCCGCGAGTACAACCTGGCTCTGGGCCAGAAGCGCGCCGAGGCCGTGAGCCAGCAGCTGGGCCTGCTGGGCGTGGCCGCCGGCCAGGCCGAGCCGGTCAGTTTCGGCAAGGAGCGCCCGGCTGTTCAGGGCACCGGCGAAGCCGTCTGGGCCAAGAACCGTCGCGTCGAAGTCAAGGACAAGTGATGCAACAGCGCCTGCGTCAGCTCTGTGCGGTTCTGGCCCTGGCCGGCGCACTGCCGGCGCAGGCCGCGCTGTTCTCCGACGACGAGGCGCGCAAGGCCATCCTGGAATTGCGCGCCAAGGTCACTGCGCTGGAGGAGGCGCAAAAGCGCCTGGCCTCCAGCCAGGACCTGCAGGATCAGCTGCAGACCCTACGTCGCAGCCTGCTCGAGATTTCCAACCAGAACGAGGCGTTGCGCGCCGAGATGGCCCGCCTGCGCGGCGCCAACGAGCAGCTCACGCGCGATCTGGCGGACACCCAGCGTCGCCTGAGCGACCAGCTGCAGGGCTTTGATGCCCGCATCAAGCAGTTCGAGCCGCAGAAGGTCTCGCTGGATGGCCAGGAGTTCAAGGTCGAACCCGAGGAGCAGCGCCAGTACGAGGCTGCGATGGGCCTGCTGCGCCGCGGCGAGTTCGCCCAGGCCGCCAGCGCCTACGAAAGCTTCCTGAAGCGCTTCTCGGCCAGCGGCTATGGCGCGGCGGTGCGCTTCTGGCTGGGCAATGCCCAGTACGGCCAGCGTGCCTACGCGCCGGCCATCGCCACCTTCCGCGAGTTTCTGAAGCTCAACCCCCAGCACCCGCGCGTGCCCGAGGCCCTGCTCGCCCTGGCCAATTGCCAGATCGAGCTGAAGGACAGCAAGTCGGCGCGCAAGACCCTGGACGAGCTCATCAAGGCGCACCCGGGCAGCGAAGCCGCCCAGGCCGCGAAAGAGCGCCGCGCCAGCTTGAAGTGAGGCCTCGCGGCCCGAACCCCACCCGGCCCGCCGCCTCTGCCGCGGGCCTTCTTTTTTGGCAGCGATGAACGAAGCTGAGCTGTTGACGCGCACCCAGCAGGTGCTGGCCCTGGGCTTTGGGCTCGGGGCGCTCTTGGGCGCGCTGGCCCAGCGCACCCAGTTCTGTGTGATGGGGGCAATCAGCGACGCCGCCTTGCTGGGCGAACGCGCCCGGCTGCGCCAATGGGTGCTGGCCATCGCCGTGGCGCTGATCGGCTTCAACCTGCTGGTGGCGGCCGGCTGGGTCAGCGCGGCGCAAACCGTTTACGGCGCGCGCACGCTGCTCTGGGTTTCGCATCCGGTCGGGGGCCTGCTCTTCGGCTTCGGCATGGTGCTGGCCTCGGGCTGCGGCACCAAGACCCTGGTGCGCGTGGGCGGCGGCAACCTCAAGTCCCTGGTGGTGCTGCTGGTGATGGGCCTGGCGGCCTTCATGACACTGCGCGGGCTGACCGCGGTGCTGCGTCACCATGGGCTGGACCGCTGGGTGATCGAACTGCCCACGGGCCAGGATCTGCCCAGCCTGCTCGCGCAGGCGCTGGGCCTGCCGGTACCGCAGCTGGCATTGGGCCTGGGGCTCGGCCTGGGCGTTCTGCTGCTGACCTGGGTGCTCCGCCACCCCGAAGGCCGCCGTGCGGAAGTGTGGATGGGTGGGGCAGGCGTCGGATTGCTGGTGTGCGCGCTGTGGGCGCTGAGCAGCCGCTTTGCCTTTGTGCCCGAGCACCCGGCCACGTTGGAGCCGGTCTATCTGGCCACCGCGGGCAACCGCCCGGAGTCCTTCAGCTTTGTTTCGCCCAGTGCTGGCCTGCTGGACTACCTGCTGTTCTTCAGCGACCGCAGCAAGACCCTGAGCCTGGGCGTGGCGGTGCTGCTGGGGGTGATCGCGGGCGCGGCGCTCAGCAGCCTGCTGCGGCGCGAGTTCCGCTGGGAAGGCTTTCGCCAGACCGAGGATCTGGCCAACCATCTGGTGGGTGCGCTGCTGATGGGCGTGGGCGGCGTCACCGCGCTGGGCTGCACCTTCGGCCAGGGCATCAGCGGCCTGTCTACGCTCAGCCTGGGCAGCCTGCTGGCCACCGCAGGCATCGTGCTCGGTGCGCTGGGTGCGCTGCGCTACCAACTCTGGCGGGCCGACCATGCAGGCTGAGGACCTGGAGCGCCGCTTCGGTGGCCTGCGCCGGCTTTACGGTGACCCCGGCTACGCGGCCCTGCGCGGGCTGCGCCTGGGGGTGGTGGGCCTGGGTGGGGTGGGCTCCTGGGCGGTGGAGGCCCTGGCGCGCAGCGGCGTCGCGGGGCTGACGTTGATCGACCTCGACCATGTGGCCGAGTCCAACATCAACCGTCAGGTGCAGGCGCTGAGCTGCAGCCTGGGGCAGCACAAGGGCGAGGCCCTGCGCGCACGCATCGCAGAGATCCACCCCGGCTGCGAGGTGCGCGTGATCGACGCCTTCGTCGAACCCGGCAACTGGCCGGACCTGTTGGAGGGCGCTCTGCTGGATGGCCTGATCGACGCCTGCGATCAGGTGCGTGCCAAGGCCAGGCTGGCGGCCTGGGCGCTGCAGCAGCGCAACGCGTTCGTCAGCGTGGGAGCGGCGGGCGGTAAGCAACGACCGGAGGCGCTGGAGCTGGCCGATCTGGCCGAGACCACGCACGACCCGCTGCTCGCTTCGTTGCGCGCCCGTCTGCGCCGCGAGCAAGCCGCGCCGCGGCAAGGGCGCATCGGGCTGCGCTGCGTGTTTTCGCGCGAGGCGGTGGCGCGGCCGGTTCAGGAGGGCGAGGCCTGCGCCGTGGATGGCAGCCTGAATTGCGCCGGCTATGGCTCCAGCGTGATGGTGACCGCCGCCTTTGGCATGGCCGCCGCTGCGGAGCTCATCCGGCAATGTTTGAAAGAAATTTCGACGCGCGCTTGAAGACTTCAAAAAGTATGCATATACTGACAGGCTTTCCTGACGCGGGTCGGTAGCTCAGTCGGTAGAGCAGCGGACTTTTAATCCGTTGGTCGCGAGTTCGAGTCTCGCCCGACCCACCACCGCCATAATGGCGGCCGGAAAATTCAGGGCTCTTAGCTCAGTTGGTAGAGCAGCGGACTCTTAATCCGTTGGTCGTAGGTTCGAATCCTACAGGGCCCACCAAAATACCTGAATGAAATCAACGGCTTGCACCGGAAACGGCGCAGGCCGTTGGTCTATTTGCGGCGCGCAAACTGCGGCCGGGACGAATTGCCGCGGCAAAGTGCATGGGCAGTCCGGGCTTGCGAAAAGCGCGCCGGAGAGGCTCGGCTAGAGTCATTCGCTTTGTGCGCGCCCTCTGGCGCGCGTGGGCGCCTTGCGGGCGCTTTGTTCAGAGCGATCGCGATGTCTGAATCCGAACTTTTTCAGCGCCACCTCGACCACATGCGGGCAGCCGCCCAGCCGGTGGCCGAGCAATGGCTGGCGGCCTGCGTGCGCAAGCTGGCGGAGCCCGTGATGGACCGCGCTGCTGCCCAGCCGGTGCTGGCCTTGATCCGCTCCGCGCATGCCCGCTGGGTGGGTGATCTGGCGACGCGCATCCGGCAGGGCATCACGGCGGCGCAGCTGAAGCGGCGGCCCGCCCCCGCGGCGGCGCGCCCGGCCGCACCGCGCAGCCTCAGCGATCTGACCCTGGTGGACGAGGACCAGGCCGAACGCGAGATCGAGGTCTCGCGCGTGATCCAGGTGGTGGACCTGGAGGCCGAATGGGTCTTGCGCGAACTGGTGGGCCTGGCCAGTGCCCTGCAGGTGGCGCATGGCGAACCCATGGGCCTGGCGCAGTACCCGGCCGGCCCGGCGGTGTACGCCCGCGCCTTCAGCGAGATGGCCCAGGCCATGCAACTTCCGCCGGTTCAACGCGCCGCCCTGATGCGGGCCGCCTGCGCGGGTGCGGCCGAGGTGCTGAAGACTGCCTACACCGAAGCGGCGCAGCAGATCCGCTCATGGGGGGTCGAGGAAGCGCGCTACCAGCGCAGTGCGGCGCCGGGGGGCAGCCAGGAGGCCCGTTTGGCCCTGGGGCCTTCGATGCAGCGCCTGCTGTCCAGCCCGAGGCTGCAAGCGGGTGGGGACGACCCCAGCGTGGCCCTGCTGGCGCGCCTGTTTCAGGAGATGCTGACCGACCCCCGGCTGAACGGCCCGATGCGCCGCGTGGTGGCGCGCTTGCAGGGCACGGTGCAGAAGACCGCGCAGCGCGACCGCAGCGTGCTGGCCAGCCAGGATCACCCGGTGTGGCAGCTGATCGAGCAGATTGCCAGCTATGCCGAGGAGCACGGCCAGCCCGAAGACGCCGCGGCCTCCGATTTCATGCAGTTCGTGGAGCCGCTGGTGGACCGCCTGGCCACCGGAGCGGCGCCGGGCCGGGAGGCCTACGCCCAGGCCTTGGGCGAGCTGCGCGGCTACGTGGCGCAGGACGAGGCGGCCGAGCTGGCTCGCGCGGCCGACGCACGCCGCCTGCTGGATCAGGCCGAGCACGAGGATGCGCTGCGGCCGGTGCTGCGCGAGCAGGTGCAGCTTTCCCTGCGCAAGGTGCCCCAGGTGGGTGAGAACCTGCGGCTCTTCCTGCTCGGCCCCTGGACGGATGTGATGGCGCATGCCGTCGTGCACCTCGGTGATGGCCACGCGGAGACGCAGGGCATGCTGTCCGCTGTGGACGAGTTGCTGTCCAGCCTGCAGCCGCTGCAGGACGCCGCACAGCGCCAGCGGCGCATGCGCGAGCTGCCCGGGCTGGTGGCCCGCCTGCAGCGCGGCATGCAGCTGGTGGGCATGTCCAAGGTGCGCGCCGAGGCCATGCTGGACGAGCTGATGGACGCCCATCGCAAGCTGCTGCTGCCCGCCGCCGCCGCAGGCCCGGCGCCGGCACCTGCGGAGCCGATCGCTCAGGCCGCGCCCGCTGGGCCGGACACCGACATCCAGTGGGACGACGACGACGCCTATCTGCGCGAACAGCCGGCCGACCGTTGGGGCCACAGCGACACCAATTTGGGCCATCTGCCCACCGTGCCCATGGGCCTGGATGCCGAAGCCGCCGGTGCGGCGGTGGCGCAGTGGGTCAAGGGCCTGCGCGAAGGCCAGCGCTGCAAGATCTTCCTGCAGGGTCAGTGGGTGACGGCGCGCCTGATGTGGCAGAGCGAGAACGGCGGCTTCTTCATGTTCTCGTCGCCGCTTGAAGGCGGCTCGCATTCGCTCACGCGCCGTGCGCTGGAGCGCCTGCGTGCGGAAGGCCTGGTGACGGATGTGGCCGAACCCAGTCTGCTGCAGCGCGCGGTGGACAGCCTGATGCAGGACCTCTGATCAGCCCACCGCGGGTTCCAGCAGCTGCAGCGTGCCGGCGTCGGCGTCGATCTCGGCCAGCGCCCCCACCGGCACGGTGAATTTGCGGCGGATGTGGCCGATCATGGCGCCGCGGTAGACGGGCACGTTCAGCGGCAGGAAGTACTCGTCGAACAGCTCGTCGAGCGTGAGCGCGCCATAGCCCTCGCCGGGCTCGCACTTGGTGAACTGACCCAGCACCACGCCCGCCACCTGGCTCAGCGCGCCGGTCAGGCGCAGGGTGGAGAGCATGCGGTCGACGCGGTAGATGTACTCGTTGATGTCTTCCAGGAACAGGATGGCGCCGCGGAAATCCGGCCAGTAGGCCGAGCCGGCCATGGCCGTCAGCACTGCCAGGTTGCCGCCCACCAGGCGGCCGCGCGCGCGCCCGCCGCGGATCGTCTGGATGCGGTCATTCGTCTGCACCAGGTGCTCGCCCAGCTCGCCCGTGGGGTTCTTCAGCAGCGGCGTGCCGGCCTGCATCACCAGCGCCCTGAAGTGCTCGACGCTGAAACCGTTCCATTGCGAGAGCGCGGTGGGGCTGTGGAAGGTGATCAGCCCGGTCTGCTGGTGGATGGCATTCACCAGCGCCGTCAGGTCCGAAAAGCCGCCGAAGAACTTGGGCGTGCGGCGGATCTGCGCGTAGTCGATGGCCGGCAGGATGCGCGTGCCGCCGCTGCCGCCGGTCAGCGCGATCAGGCCCTGCACGCCGTCGTCGGCGAAGAAGCGGTTGATGTCCTCGGCGCGCTGGGCGTCGGTGCCCGCCAAGTGGCCGTGGCGGGCGCGCAGGTGCGCACCCGGCTTGACCTTGAAGCCCAGCGCCTGCAGGGCCTCGGTGGCGATCTGAAAGGGCTCGCGCTCGTAGGTGGCGTGGGCCGGGCTGATGAGGCCGAGCGTGTCGCCGGGTTTCAGGCGCGGCGCCCGCAGCACCGGCCTCGATTCGGCAAAGGCGGGGAGGGCGGTGCCGGCCGCGGCCAGGCTCAGCAGATGACGGCGCGAAACGCTCATAGCACCCGGGGCAGTTGGGCGCGCACCTGGGTGCGGTCGCCGAAGTCGAAATGCCACCACTCGGTGGTGATGGGGTGAAAGCCGGCCTGGCGCATGGCGGCGCGCAGCCAGCCGCGCGCCTGCAGCTGCGCGGGCGTCAGGCGCCCCTGCGCCAGCAGCTCGGCCTCGAACTCGGGGTGGGAAAGGGCGTCCATCTCGTCGAAGCCCGAGCCCATGTCCAGCTCCTGGCCTTGTGCGTCCAACAGGGTCACGTCCACCGCCATGCCGAAGCTGTGGATGGAGCCGCGCTCGGGGTGGGCCAGGTAGATGGCCAGCGGCGTGCCGGCCAGCTCCTGGTAGAGCGCCTCCTGCACGCGCTGCGGGCGCAGGGCGTCCAGCACGCGCAGGCGCAGGCCGGGTTGCCGGGCATCCAGCCAGGCGGCGGCCTGCTGCAGGCCGGTGGCGGCTTCGCGGCGCAGCCAGGCGCAGTCCAGCCCGCCGTAGACGGCGCGGCCGACGAAGTTGTCGCGCGTGGCGTAGCGCAGGTCCAGGTCCAGTTCGGGCAGGCTGAGCAGGTGCACGAAGTCCGGATGGCCGGGCACGTCCTCGCAGAGCAGGGTGAGCGGCGCGCTCATAGCGTGGCCAGGCTGGCGCGCGTGGCGTCGGCAATTTGCTTCACGAGCTTGCGGCCCACCTGGGGCAGGGGCGCGTTGGCGGCGCTCAGCAGCACCAGGTTCACCGGCGCGCTGGGCTTGAGCGGGCGCACGCGCACGCGGCTGCGGTCGGCTGCGGTGGCGGTGAAGGGGTCCACCACGGAGAGGCCCAGGCCGGCCTCGACGAGCGAGCGAGCCAGCTGGTAGGTCTGCACGGTGAAGCGGCTGCGCGGGTGCAGGCCGGCGGCTTCGAAGCCGGCCATCAGCTGGCTGCCCAGCGGGTCGTCCTCGGCCATGGCGATCAGTTCGCTTTCGATTTCAGTCAGCGCCAGCGGACCTTCGGCCTGGGCCTCGGGGCTGCCCAGCGGGCACAGGGCCATCAGCGGGCCGCTGGCCAGCACCTCGGCCTTGATGCCGGGGTGGCGCGGGTCCTGCAGGCTCAGGCCCAGGTCGGCCTCGCCCACCAGCAGGGCGCTGACGATCTCGCGCGTGTGGTGCGTGGCCAGGCGGCAGTGGTTGTTCGGGAAGGCCTTGGCCCAGGCGGACATGGCCGCTGGCAGCACCGAAGCGCCGAGGGCCGGGGTGGCCATTACGCGCAGGGATTCGGACTCGCCGGCGCGCAGGCTGGCGGCCAGGCGGCGGATGCCGATCAGGTCGCGGTTGAGCTTGTCCACCTCGACGAACAGGCGCTGCGCCTCGGGCGTGGGCACCAGCTTGCCCTTGACGCGGTCGAACAGCGGCAGGCCCAGTTGCAGCTCGGCGTGCTGCAGCACCTTGGTGACGGCGGGCTGCGAGATGTGCAGCACCTGCGCCGCGCCGCTGATGGAGCCGGCCTGCATGATGGCGTGGAAGACCTCGATGTGCCTGAGCCTCATTCCCTGAACACCCCTTCGAAATCGACGCTGCCGTTGGGCGCCATCGTGAAGCCGCGCACGTCCTGGCGCACGGGAATGTAGATCGTGGAGTGCGCCATGGTGATCCAGGGACGCTCGCGCTTGAAGATCTCCTGGGCCTGCTCGTACAGGCGCATGCGCGCCTGCGGGTCGGTGGTGGCGCGGGCCTGGTCGATCAGGCGCTCGAACTCGGGGTGGCAGAACTTGATGCCGGTCTTGTTGGCGGCGCAGCTGAGGTTGGGGGTGAGGAAGTCGTCGGCGTCGCCGCTGTCGCCACTCCAGCCGCTCATGTAGACGTCGTGCTCGCCCTTGTTGGCGCGCTTCAGGTACTCGCCCCACTCGTAGGTCTTGATGCGCGCGCGCACGCCGATGCGCGCCCAGTCCTGCTGGATCAGCTGCGCCATCAGCTGGCCATTGGGGTTGGTGGGCCGCGCCACCGGCAGGGCCCAGAGGTCCAGCTCGAAGCCCTGGCCCAGGCCCGCGTCGGCCAGCAGCTGGCGCGCCCGCTCCGGGTTGAACTCGTTCTTCAGGCCTTGGTGGAAGCCGGGAATGGCGGGCGGGAAGGCGCTCACGGCCTGCAGGGCATCGCCGCGCGGGAACAGGGCCTTGAAGATGGCGTTGCGGTCCACCGCGATGTCCAGCGCCTCGCGCACGCGGCGGTCGGTCAGTGGCGCCTTCTTCAGGTTGAAGGCCAGGTAGGAGATGTTCAGCGCCTGGATCTTTTCCAGGCGCACGCCGGGCCGCTTCATGACCGAGGCCACATCCACGTCCCGGATCGGGCTGGTGACCTGGCATTCGCCGGCAATCAGCTTCTGCACCCGCACCGCCGGCTCGCGGCTGATGCTGTACAGCAGCGCCGGCGTGCGCTGCTGGCCGCCCCAGTAGCCGGGGTGGGCCTGCATGCGCACCACATGGTCTTTTTCGTAGCGCTTGAACTGGTAGGGCCCGGTGCCCACCGGTAGGCGGTTGATCTGCGCCGCCTGGCCTTGGCGCAGCAGCTGCGCACCGTACTCGGCCGACTGGATGCCGGCAAAGCTCATCGCGAAGGTGCTCAGGAAGGTGACGTTGGGCGCGCGCAGCGTGAAGCGCACGCGCAGCTCGTCCAGCTTCTCGATCGAGGCGATCTGCTTGGCCAGGCCAAGGTTCTGCGGGTAGATGAAGTTGGCCGGGAAGGCCTGGTTGAAGGGGTGCTGCGGGTGGATGAAGCGCTGGTAAGTGAACAGCACGTCATCGGCATTGAAGGCTCGCGTGGGCGTGAACCAGGCCGTGCGGTGGAACAGCACGCCGGGGCGCAGGGTGAAGGTGAACACCGTGGCGTCGGGCGAGACCTCCCAGGCCGTGGCCAGCTTGGGGATGAGCTCGGTGCCGCCGCGCTTGAAGCCCAGCAGGCCCTGGAACATCTGGTTGTTCACATTGCTGGTGCTGCTGCTGTCCCACAGGCCGGGGTCGAAGCCCTCGGGGCTGGCGTCGGCGCAATAAACGAGAGGTTTGGCGGCGAGGGCAGGGCTGGCCCAGGCGGTGAGGGCGGTCAGAAACAGCAGCAGCGGGAGCAGGGGGCGCATGCGCGCGATTGTGGTCAGGCACCGGCCCCGTTTCGCTGCCAAGCACCGCGCGGGCCATAACCCCAGGCTATGAAGGGACTGGGGCTTGACCCTGCACCGGCTCCAGGCTTTCCACTCGCCTTCTCTGGCTTGATCTGCGACAGGGCCATCCCGCCCGCCCTCGATAGACTGCGACCCCTGATGAACCGCCTGCTCCTCCTCCTGCTCGCCCTGCTGCTGCCTCTGCAGTTCAGCTGGGCCTTGCTGGGCCCGTACTGCGGGGACGAGCACGAGGGCGCGACGACCCATGCCCTGCATGCCGAGCCGGGCGACCAATACCACCATGCCCAGCTCCAGGTCGACGACGCCGACGACCCGGGCGCCAGCTTGGACTGCAGCCATTGCCACGGCCACCTGACTCCCCTGCCGCCGGCCGAGGCTCAGGCGCCGCAGGTGCGGCTGTCCATGCCCTGGCTGGAAGACGGCAGTGCTGCCACACCAGCCCGCGCCGGCCCGCGGCCCGAACGCCCGCAGTGGACGGCCCTCGCCTGAACGGCGAGGGAGTGCCGACCTGACTCCGCCCGCGGGCTGCGCAGCAGCCCGCCCCTCGCCGATCGCCCCCGTGGTTTGTTTCCACCCTGGAGCATCGGATGCATTGGATTTTTCAAGCCCGGCTGCGGCCGCTGGCCCTGCTGTGCGCAGCCTGGGCGGCCGCCAGCCCGGCCCTGGCCTCGGCCGGCCCGGAGCCGCTGAGCCTGCCGCAAGCCTTTGAGCGCGCTTGGGCCCGTCAGCCCGAGGCGCAGGCCCTGGCCGCGCGCCGCGAGGCCGTGCAGGCCCAGCGCGAAGCCGCCGCCGCCTGGACCCCCGAGCCCGCCGCGCTCGAGGCCTCGCTGCGCAGCGACCGTTTCAACCGACGCCAGGGCGCGCAGGAGGTGGAGCTCGGCCTGGCCGTGCCGCTGTGGCTGCCGAACGAGCGCGCGCGCAGCCAGGCGCTGGCAGCGGCGCAGGCCCAGAGCCTCGAGGCCGAGGCCCTGCGCGCGCAGTGGCAGCTGGCCCAGCTGCTGCGCGAACATTGGTGGGCGCTGGCCCTGGCACGCGAAGAGCAGCAGGCCGCGCAGGAGCGCTGGCAGGCCAGCCAGGCCCTGGCGGCCGATGTGGCCCGTCGCACCCAGGCGGGTGAGCTGGCCCGCGCCGACCGGCACCAGGCCGAGGCCGCTGCTGCGGCCGCGCGCGCCGAGCACCTGCTGGCGCAAGCCCGCAGCAGCGCCGCCGAACAGGAGCTGCGCGCCCTGCTGGGCCTGGCGCCGCAAGAGGCGCTGCCCCTGCTCGACAGCCCCGAGCCCGAGCCGGCCGACGATGCCCCGGCCCACCCGCTGCTGGCTGCACTGGCCGCCAAGGCCCAGGCGGCGCGCAGCGCCGCAGCGCTGGCGCAGGCGCAATCGCGCGCCAACCCGGAGCTCACGCTGCTGCAGACCCGCGAGCGGGGCGCCCGCGGCGAGGCCAGCAACGGCACGCTGAGCCTGGGCCTGCGGATCCCGCTGGGCGGCGGGCAGCGCCAGCGCGCCGCACTGGCCCATGCCACGGCCGAGCAGACCGAGGCGGAGATCGCCTTGGCGCGCGAGCGCGAACGCGTGCAGGCCCAGGCCCACAGCGCCCGCGCCGCCCTGGCCGCCGCCCGCGCCGTGCTGCAGGCCACCGACGAGCGCGCGCGCTTGGCGCGCGAGACGCGCACCTTCTTCGACAAATCCTTCCGCCTGGGCGAGACCGATCTGCCCACCCGCCTGCGCGTGGAGCTGGAGGCCGCCCAGGCCCAGCGCGAGCAGGCGCGTGCGCGCATCGCCCTGCACCAGGCCATTGCCCAGCTGCGCCAGGCCCTGGGCCTGCTGCCGCAATAGCGCCGCACCGAAAGAACGCTGATGAACCCCCAACACCTGTTGATCGCGCTGGCCCTGCTGCTGGTGCACCCCACCTGGGCCGGCCCGGGCCATGACCACGACCATGACCACGACGCCCCCAATGCCAGCGCCCCGGCCCAGCCGCGCTTCGTCGCCAGCTCCGAGCTGTTCGAGCTGGTGGGCGTGCTGGAGGGCAAGGCCCTGACGCTCTACCTGGACCGTGCCGACAGCAACGCGCCCGTCACCGCCGCCACGCTGGAGCTGGAGCTGGCCGGCGCCCAGCTCAAGCCGCAGCCCCAGGCCGATGGCAGCTTTCGCGCCGAGCTGGCCGCCGTGCCGGCCGCGGGCGTGCATGCCGTCACCGCCACGGTGATGGCGGGCGAGGACGCGGACCTGCTGGCCGGCGAGCTGGACCTGCATGGTCAGGCGCACGAGGAGCACGAGCCGCGAAATTGGAAGCGTTTGGGTCTGTGGGCCGGCTTCGCCCTGTTGGCGCTGATTGGCGCTGGCACCGCGCTGCGCATGCGCCAGAAGGGGGGTGCCGCATGAAGCGCGTCCTGCTGATCTGGAGCGCCAGCCTGGTGCTCGCAACTGCCTGGGCCGGCCCCGGGCACGACCACGGCGATGAAGCCGCCCCCGCCACCGCCGGCGCCCCGCAGCGCCTGCCCGATGGCTCGGTCTACCTGCCCAAGCCCGCGCAGCGCCAGCTGGGTCTGCGCACGCTGGCCGTCAGCGCCGCCGAGCTGCCGCGCAGCCAGGAGCTGCAGGGCCAGGTGGTGATGGACCCGAACGCCGGCGGCCCGGTGCAGGCCGCGCAGAGCGGCCGCCTGCTGGCGCCGCCGCAGGGCCTGCCCACGCTGGGGCAGCGCGTGCAGCGTGGGCAGCTGCTGGGCTATGTGGAGCCGCTGGCCGGCGCGCTGGAGCGTTCCGCCCAGGCGGCCCAGTTGGCCGAGTGGCGTGCCGCGCTGCGCCTGGCCGAGCAGCGCGCCCAGCGCCTGCAGGAGCTGGCGGACACCGTGCCGCGCCGCGAGATCGAGGCCGCGCAGATGGAGGTGGAAAGCCTGCGCGCGCGCATGGCGGCGCTGGGCCAGGGCCTGAGCGGGCGCGAGGCCCTGCGGGCGCCGGTCAGCGGCGTCATCGCTTCGGCCCATGCCGCGGCCGGTCAGATCGTCGAGGCGCGCGAACTCTTGTTCGAGGTGGTGGACCCGCAGCGCCTGCGCATCGAGGCGTTGGCGTATGACATCGCGCTGGCGAACGACATCGGCGCGGCATTTGTTGCGGATGGGGCGGCCCAGCCGCTGCGCTTCCTGGGCGCCGGCAGCCGCCTGCGCGAGCAGGCCTTGCCCTTGAACTTCATGGGTGTGAATGGGACAAGTTCGGGCCTGGCCTTGGGCCAGAGCGTGCGCGTGGTGGTGCAGAGCCGCCGCACCGTCAAGGGCCATGCCGTGCCGGCGCAGGCGCTGATGAAGAACCCCTCGAACCAGACCATCGTCTGGGTCAAGCAGGCGCCCGAGCGCTTCGTGCCGCGTGTGGTGCAGGCGCAGGCGCTGGACGGCGCGCGCGTGGCCATCACCCAGGGCCTGAACGATGGCGATCGCGTCGTCATCCAAAGCGCCACTCTTTTGAACCAGGTGCGCTGACATGTTCGAGTTCCTGGTTCACAGCAGCCTGCGCAACCGGCTGGTGGTGCTGGCCATCGCCCTGGCCATGATGGTGCTGGGCGCGCTGACGCTCACCCGCACGCCGGTCGATGTCTTTCCCAGCCTGGACCGCCCGCAGGTGACGCTGCAGATCGAGGCCGGCGGCATGGCGCCCGAGGAGGTGGAGCAGCTCGTCACCCTGCCGCTGGAGCAGGCCATGAGCGGCCTGCCCGGTGTCACGGCGGTGCGCTCGGTGTCTTCGGTCGGCCTGGCCTTCGTCTACGTCACCTTCGATTGGGGCACCGACATCTACCGCGCGCGGCAGATCGTTAACGAGCGTTTCACCACCGCGCGCGATGCGCTGCCGGCCGGCGTGCAGCATGCGGCCATGGGGCCCATCAGCTCCATCATGGGCGAGGTGATGCTGGTCGCCATCCCCATCGACGAGGCCCAGATCAGCGCCATGGCCACGCGCGAGTACGCTGACTTCGTGCTGCGCCCACGCCTGCTGGCCATCCCCGGCGTGGCGCAGGTGATCCCGATTGGCGGCGAGGTGCGCCAGTACCAGGTGCAGCCCGACAGCGCGCGCATGGCGCAGCTGGGCGTCAGCGTGGAGCAGTTGCGCGCCGCGCTGCAGGGCCATGCCGGCAACAGCAGCGGCGGCTTTCTGGAGCTGAATGCGCGCGAATACCTGATCCGCAACCTGGGCCGCACGACGCGGCTGGAGGACCTGCAGCAGCTGCCGGTGGCGTGGAAGAACGGTCAGTCGATTCTGCTGAGCCAAGTCGCCAGCGTGCGCTTCGCGCCCGCCATCAAGCGGGGCGACGCCGGCTTCAACGGCGGGCCGGCCGTCATCCTGGGCGTGCAGAAGCAGCCCGAGGCCGACACCGTGGCGCTGACGCGCGCCATCGAAACCGCGCTGGTGGAGCTCAAGCCCGGCCTGCCCGCCGGCATGCAGGCACCGCGCGTCACCTTCCGCCAGGCCAGCTTCATCGAAGCCAGCATCGGCAACCTGCAGGGCAAGCTGATGACGGCGGCCGCCATCGTGGCGGTGGTGCTCTACCTCTTCCTGGCCAATCTGCGCACCACGCTGATCTCGCTGGCCGCCATCCCGGCGTCCATCCTCATCACCGTGCTGGTGTTCCGTCACTTTGGCCTGTCCATCAACACCATGACGCTCGGCGGCCTGGCCATTGCCATCGGCGAGCTGGTGGACGACGCCGTGGTGGGCGTGGAAAACGTGCTGCGGCGCCTCAAGCTCAACCGCCAGCAGGCCCAGGGCCTGGGGCCGCTGGAACTGATCGCCAAGGCCACGCTGGAGGTGCGCAGCGCCATCGTCGTGGCCACGCTGATCATCGTGCTCGTCTTCGTGCCGCTCTTTGTGCTGCCGGGCATTGAGGGCCGCTTGTTCGTGCCGCTCGGGGTCGCGTACATCACGTCCATCCTGGCCTCGATGCTCGTGTCCATCACGCTCACGCCCGTGATGGCTTATTACCTCTTGCCAAAGCTCAAGAGCCTGGACCATGGCGACCCCAAGCTGGTGCAATGGCTGAAGGCGCGCTACGCCCGCGGCTTGGCCTGGGTGTTTGCCCACACCCGCCCGGTGCTGGCGGCCGGCGTGCTGGCGGTGGCGGGCGCGCTGGCGCTGCTGCCCTTCTTTCCCACCACCTTTCTGCCGCCGTTCAACGAAGGCTCGGTGCTCATTGGCCTGCGCCTGAACCCCGGCACCACGCTGCAGGAATCGGTGCAGGTGGCGCGCCAGGCCGAGCGCTTGCTGAAGGACGTGCCCGAGGTTGTTTACGTGGGCCGGCGCTCCGGCCGGGCCGAGATGGACGAGCATGCCGAGGGCGTGCATGTGTCCGAGCTGGACATCGGCCTGCGCGAAAGCCAGCGCCCGCTGGAGGCCGTGTACGCCGACCTGCGCCAGCGCCTGGCCAATCTGCCCGCCGCCATCGGCCTGGGCCAGCCCATCAGCCACCGCATCGACCACATGCTTTCCGGCGTGCGCAGCGCCATCGCCATCAAGCTCTTTGGTGAGGATCTGGACACCCTGCGCGGCCAGGCCGAGGCGCTGCGCGCCAAGCTGGCCAGCATTCCGGGCATTGCCGACCTGGAGGTGGAAAAGCAGGTGCTCACCCCGCAGATCCAGGTGCGTGTGGACCACACCGCCGCGCGCGCCTATGGCCTGGCGCCGGGCCAGCTGCTGGCCGAGCTGCAGCAGCTGGTTGATGGCGAGCGCATCACCCAGGTGGTGGAGGGCAACCGCCGCTTCGACCTGGTGCTGCGCCTGGCCGACCCCGCGCGCAGCCTGCAGGCGCTGCCGCAGTTGCTGATCGACACCCCGGCCGGCCGCGTGCCGCTGGGCAAGCTGGCGCAGATCGAGGAGGGTGATGGCCCCAACCAGATCAGCCGCGACGACGGCAAGCGCCGCATCGTCCTGTCTGCCAACGCCGCCCAGCGGCCGCTCTCGGATGTGGTGGCCGACATCCGCGCCGTGGTGGCCCAGCACCGCCTGCCCGAGGGCATGTTCATCACGCTGGGCGGCCAGTTCGAGGCGCAGGAACAGTCCAGCCGGCTCATCGCGGCCCTGAGCCTGGTTTCCGCCGCGCTGGTCTTTCTGGTGCTCTACAGCCGCTACCAAAGCAGCTTGCTGACCCTGCTCATCATGGCCAACATCCCGCTCGCCCTGGTGGGCGCGGTCATCGGCCTCAAGCTCAGCGGCCAGCCGCTGTCGGTGGCGGCGCTGATCGGCTTCATCACCCTGGCCGGCATCTCCATCCGCAACGGCATCCTCAAGGTCAGCCACTACATCAATCTGTGCGCCTTCGAGGGCGAGCGCTTCGACACGGCCATGCTCACCCGCGGCTCGCTGGAGCGCCTGAGCCCGGTGCTGATGACTGCCCTGGTGGCCGCCCTGGCCTTGGCCCCGCTGCTGTTCGAAGCCGGCCAGCCCGGCACCGAGGTGCTCTACCCGGTGGCGGTGGTGATCTTCAGCGGCCTCATCAGCGCCACCCTGCTCGACACCTTCCTCACCCCCGCGATGGTCTGGCGCTTCGGGCGCGCCCCCATCGAACGCCTGGCGGCCGATGCCGGTGGCCAGGTCTATTGACGCCCCACAGACTCAAGGAGCCTTTCATGCCCCGCACGCCTTTCAAGACCCTGCCCGCCCTGCTGCTCGCCCTGGCCCTGCCGCTGGCCCAGGCCGGGGGGGACCATCAACCCAAGCACGGTGGCATCGTGGTGCCCACCGCCCACATGGACTGGGAACTGGTGGCCAAGCCCGAGCGCATCACCCTGCACGCCAGCGATCACGGCAAGAAGGCCAGCACCGCCGGCGCCACCGGCAAGCTGCTGGTGCTGAGCGGCAAGGACAAGACCGAGGCCGTGCTGAAACCCGCGGGCGACGACCGTCTGGAGGCCGAAGGGCCCTTCACCCTGGGCCCTGGCACCAAGATCGTGGCCACGGTGCAGTTGGCGGGCAAGCCGGTGGCGAACGTGCGCTTCAGCCTGAAGTGAAGGGGCGCCGGCGCCCTGCCGGCCCCGCGACCCTGGGGTCTCGACCCGCACGGCTGCGCTTGCCCCCGGTTTGACCTGGCTCATGGCCCCGCTGCGGCCGCCGCGCCACGATGGGCGGGTGCAAGGGGCCGTCAGCGGGGGTGCCCGGACGTGGTCCGGACCGCATGGCCCCGGCCGGAAGGGGGCGAGCTCATGCGGGTGCTGGTGGTCGAGGACGACACGCTGCTGCGCGACACCCTGAAGCGCGACCTCGCCGCCGCCGGCTTCGCGGTGGACGTGGCGGCGGATGGGCTGAGCGGGGAGTTCCTGGGCGCCAGCGAGACCTACGACGCCGTGGTGCTGGACCTGGGTCTGCCGGGCCTCTCCGGCCTCGAGGTGCTGCGCCGCTGGCGCGAGGCCGGGCACAGGATGCCCGTCATCGCCTTGACCGCCCGCGACCAGTGGTACGAGCGCGTCGAAGGCCTGAAGGCCGGTGCGGACGATTACCTGGGCAAGCCCTTCCACTTCGAGGAACTGCTGGCCCGCCTGGGGGCGCTGATGCGGCGCCAGGGTGGCACGCTGGCGCCGCGATTGCGCTGCCTGGGGATCGAGCTCGACGAAGCGCACCAGGCGGTGATCGTGGATGGCGTGCGCCGCGAGGCGCTCACCGCGCTGGAGTACCGCCTGCTGCGCTACCTGGTCGTGCACTGCGGCGAGGTGGTCTCGAAGGCCACGCTGGGCGATCACGTCTACGAGCGCGACATGGACCCCGACAGCAATGTCATCGAGGTCTACGTCAACCGCTTGCGCAAGAAGCTGGGCAAGGACCTGATCCACACCCGGCGCGGCCAGGGCTATGTGCTGTGCGCGCAGCCCTGAGCCTGTCCGTCAGCCGGTCATGAACGAGCGCGTGGCGCCGGCCGCGGCGGGCCGCCCCGTGAGCTCCCTGCGCGGGCGCCTGCGGCGCGTGCTGCTGGTTCTGCTGGCCGGCCTGTGCGTGCAGTGGTGGATGGCCGACCGCATGATCCTGCACGTCGGCGAGAGCGAGATGACGACGCGCCTGCAGCACGACCTGGACTCCCTTGCCGGTGCGCTTCAGGCCCAGCCCCATGTCCGCGCGGTCAACTTCGAGCATGTCGCCCTGGTGTATGGGCAGCCGGGCTCGGGCCATTACGCGGTGCTGCGGGGGGCCGGCTGGGCGGTGGGTTCGCCCTCGTTCGGCCGCGAACCCTTGTTCGCACCCACCGGTCTGGCCAGCGAGGCCCGGGCCCGCATTGCCGGGCCGTACGGTCAAGCGGTGCTGCTGATGGTGCGCCGCGTGCAGGCGGGGGCGGTGCCGGTCGAGATCGCCGTGGCCGAGGACCTCACGGAACTGGACGCGCAGCTGCGCGAGTTCCGGCTGATGTTCCTGGCCGGTTCGGTGCTGGTGCTGGCCCTGACCATGGCCATCCAGGCGCTGGAGATCCGGCGTGCGCTGCGCGCGGTGGACCGCGCACGCGACGGCATCCTGCAAGTGGCGCAGGGCCACACGCTGGTGGTGCCCGCGGACGCGCCGGCGGAGATCCGGCCGCTGCTGGACGAGATCGGGCGCTTGGTGCGGCATGTGGAGCAGAGCCTGCAGAAGTCGCGCACGGCGATGGGCGACCTCTCCCACGCCGTCAAGACCCCGCTGGCCGGCCTGCAGCGCCTGGCCGACGACGCGCGCATCGGCGCACACCCGGAGCTGCAGCGCCTGCTGCGCGAGCAGATCGAGACGATCACGCGGCGCATCGAGCGTGAGCTCAAGCGCGCCCGCATGGCGGGCGACCGTCGCTCCGGCCCGGGCTTTCGCGCCCACCAGGAACTGCCGGCGCTGGTGGAACTGCTGCGCCGCATCCACCACGACAAGGTGCTCGACATCCGCTGGCAGGCCCCGGCGCAGGTGCTCCCCTTCGACGCCGAGGACCTGCTCGAGATCCTGGGCAATCTGGGCGACAACGCCTGCAAATGGGCGGCATCGCGGGTGGAGATCACGCTGACGGATCGCGACGGTCTATGCCTGACCGTGGCCGACGACGGCCCGGGATGCCCCGCCGAGCTGCGCGAGGCGCTGGGCGCGCGCGGGCTGCGCGCGGATGAGCGCCTGCCCGGGCACGGGCTGGGCCTGGCCATCGTGCGCGACATCGCCGAGGCGGCCGGCGGCCGGCTGGAGCTGGGCCAATCGGCCACGCTGGGCGGCCTGGAAGCGCGCGTGCAGTTGCCGCGCTGACGCGGCCCGAGTCCTGCGGCGCAGCGTGCGCCATTCAGCTTGAAATTAACTCCGGCGCCTACAACGCGCTCCTGGCTGGGCCCCACGGCCCGCCGCTGTTTGAAGGAGCGCACGCATGAGAAACCTTTCCTTTGCCCTGGCACTCGGGGCCGCGCTGGGCTGGGCCGGCCCGCCTGCCCAGGCGGCCAGCGCCGTGCAAGTTGGCAGCAGCGGGCAAACCTTTGCGTCCAGCGCCGTGCAATGCGTGGCCGATGCCTCCGGCAGCCTGGTGCGCCCGATGGTCAAGGCCGGGCTCTACAACGCCAAGCGCAACGCCAGCGCCAGCGTCACCCTGAACCAGCGCCTGGTGGCCACCGTGACGGACACCCAACCGGCCGCGGATGTGTGGCTGGGCATGGGCACGAATGCCGTCACCGTCACCCTGAGCCGCAAGACGGCGGACACCTATGTGTTCAATGTGAACGCCGACACCTGTGCGGTGCCCAACACCTCGGGCAACACCTTCAGCGCCGACGGCACGCTGGAGTACGCCGCCAGCGGCAAGTCCTACGCCACCGTGACGCCCGGCTGCGCGCTGAACCCGGCCAGCGGCCAGGCGCAGCCCTATGTGCATCTGTTCGACAACGGCGGCTTCCTGCTCAATGTCTCGCTCAACGGCGTGCCCCTGACCCAGCTCAGCGTGCAGAAGACCCATACCCCCGTGTTCCTGGCCGCGGGCCGCAACGTCATCTCGGCCGCGAACGGCAGCCTTTCCACCGACTACTACCTGCGCGACGGCGGCGATGGCCGCTGCCTGCTGCCCTGAAAGGACCCGGCCATGAACACCGCATGGAAATCCCCGTTGGCTGGCGCTGCGCTGGCTGCACTGTTCGTTCAAGGCGCCTGGGCGCAGGCGGCCGACGAGGGGCGCCTGCTCGCCTCCGGCTGCTTCCAGTGCCACGGCACGAATGGCGTCAAGGGCGCCTTCGGCACCCTGGCGGGCAGCAGCAAGAAGGACCTGGTGGACAAGCTGAACGACCTGCGCCGCAAGTCCGCCCGCTCCAACATCATGGCCCCGCATGCCCGCGGCTACACGCCGCGGCAGATCGAGCTGATCGCCGAGTACTTCGCGCGCCAGCCCAAGCCCTGAACCCCTTTGGAGTGGCATGCCATGAGAACCGTGCGAATGAACAAGCGTGAACTCTTGAAGGCCCTGAGTGCCGGTTCGCTGGCGCTGCCCTGGTCACGCGCCGCCCAGCCGGCCGGCCTGGCGCGCGTGGTGGTGGTGGGGGGCGGCATGGCCGGTGCCACAGCCGCCAAGTACCTGCGGCTGTGGAGCCAGCGCAGCATCGAGGTGACGCTGGTCGAGCCCTCGGCCCAGTACACCTCGAACATCATGAGCAACCTCGTGCTCACCGGGCAGTACAGCCCCTCGATCCTGAACTACGGCTGGTCCAATCTGCAGCGCAATTACGGCATTGCACGGGTCGTGGGCAGCGTCACCGCCGTGGAGCCGGGGGGCAGCCTGGGCGCCTGGAAGGTCAGCATCGCCACCGCCAGCGGCACCCAGGTGCGCTACTGCGAGCGCGTGGTGCTCGCCCCCGGCATCCAGTTTGACGCCGTGCCTTCCATGCAGGACGCCAGCGTGCCCGCCCCCATCCTGCATGCCTGGCAGGCCGGCCCGCAGACCCTGCAACTGCGCGACCAACTGGCGGCCATGCCGGCCACCGGCCGCTTCGTGATGACCATCCCCAAAGCGCCCTACCGCTGCCCGCCCGGGCCGTACGAGCGCGCCTGCGTGGTGGCTGACTACCTGAAGCGCAACAAGCCCGGTGCGCAGGTGCTGGTGCTGGATGCCAACCCGGACATCATGGCCGAGCGCGAGAACTTCTCGCTCGCCTTCGGCACGATGTACGCATCCAACCTGCGCTACCTCAGCGGCCGGGTGCTGCGCTCGGTGCAGGCCAGCGCCGGGCAGGCGGGTGGGGCGGTGCGGGTGGACGTGGTGGTGCGCGACGCCAGCGGGCAAGAGCTCGTGATGGGCAGCGAGACCCATGAGGCCCAGGTGCTGAACGTGATCCCGCCGCACCGCGCGGGGGCCATCGTGCAGGCGCTCGGGCTGGCGGATGCCGGCGGCTTCGCCCCGGTGGACGGCCGCTCCTTCGAAAGCACGCTGCCCGGGCGCGCCGGCCTGCATGTGATTGGCGACGCCGCCAAGACCACGCTGCCCAAGGCCGGCCACGTGGGCAACCAGGGCGCCAAGATCTGCGCCGATGCCATCGTGCGTGCCTTCGCCGGCCTGCCGCCCTACGCCACACCCACGGCCAACTCGGCCTGCTTCTCACCGCTCAGCAACAGCCTGGCCTCCTGGCTGACGGCGGTCTACCAGTACGAGCAGGATCCAGTCAGCGGCGCCTGGCGCTTCGTCGCCCGCGACCAGGTGGCGGGCACGGTCGGCGCCACCGAGGCCGCCGGGCCCAGCACCGAGCAGTTCGAGAAGATGGGGACCTGGTACCGCTCGCTGATGAACGAGACCTATCTGTGAAGCACCGCTGAGTCAGAACCCCGCCGCGGCGGCCTGCGCCAGGAAGTCGCTCACCGCCCCCACGTCCAGCAAGTTCCACTGCTTGCCGTTGTGCAGCACCATGCGCGTGCCGTCGCTGCCCAGGTAGTTGCCGGTGGCCGGGTAGTAGCGGTAGCTGTAAGGCGCGTAGCTACCGCGCGTGCCGCCGCGGGGGAAGAGCTGGGGGTAGACGTATTCGGCCCAGTTCATCACGCGTTCCATCGCGCTGCTGGGCTGGGCCTGGTCGGCGCCGTAATCCACCTGGCCGCCGCTGCGCGGCTGGCGGTCGAAGTCTTCGCTGACCTGGGGCAGGGCGGGGGCCTGGTTGCTGGCCGGGCTGCCCGGGGGCAGGTGGCCGTCGGGGCTGGTGGCCACCGCGCCGGTGCGGCTGTTGCGGTCGGCGTTCAGGTGCTGCTGCCATTGCGCCAGGCTGCCGCCGTCCTGGATGGGGCTGCCGGGCCGGCCGTCGAAGAAACGGCAGTCGTTCGGTGCTTGCAGCCAGTTGTGCTCGCTGCCCGGGCTGCCCACCAGGCCGAAGACGCCGGCGGCGCTGATCTCATTGGCCCAGCGGATGCCGATGCAGGCACCGCCCTGCTGCAGCACCAGGTTGTTGCGCAGCGTGGGGTTCACCGAGCCCGGGCGCTTGGCCACGGGGTCGAAGTCTTGCAGGGTGACGCCGAAGTACAGCGCCGCGTGCCCCAGGCGGGCGGTGTCGATGACCGTGTTGTGGGCCACCAGCGCGTCCTGCGCGGCAAAGAGCCCGATGCCCGCATAGCCCGTTTCGCGTACCACGTTGTTCACCACCACGCCGCGGATGCTCTCGTAGTAGTTCGGGTTCAGCGCGGTGTCGAAGAACTCGGGGCTGGTGTCGTAGCCCACCATGATCCCGCCCTCGCCGGTGCGTTCGATTCGGTTGCGCTGCACGCGCACATCGGCTGCACCGCCCTTGAAATAGAGGCCATTGGTGGCGATGTCGTGGATCCAGCAGTCCTCCACCGTCATGCGGCTGCCATTGACGTTGTCGATGCCCTCGGCGTTCTTCTCTTCGAGCGGCGTGCCCGCGGGGTAGATGCGGCCGGTGTTGTAGATCTCGCAGCGGCGGATGGTGATGTCGTCGCTCTTGGGGGTGATCTTGATGGCGTCGCGCCCGGTGTCGTGGATGCGGCAGTCCTCCACCAGCACGTTCGAAGCCCCGCGCCCACCGCGGTTGTTGCGGGAATCCCAGTCGGTCTGGAAGAACAGGCCGTAGAGATTGCCGCCCATCACCTCCAGGCGCGAGATCGTGCTGCCCGAGGCCTCGGGGTCGATCTGGATGCAGACGCCGTCCTCCAGGTTCAGCGGGCAGCGGATGACGGCCCATTCGCCGGGGTGGGAGCGCAGCGTCAGCGGCAGGCGCAGGCGCACCTCGGTTTCGTCGAACACATTGGCGCCCTCGGAGCCACGCAGGGTCACCGTGTCGCCGGCGCGCACCAGGGCACGGGCGGGGTCCAGCAGGTGGCCCAGGGTGCGGTAGGGCGCGGCCAGGCTGCCATTGCCGGTGCTGTCGCTGCCGGTGGTAGCCACGAACCATTCGGCGGCCGGGGCCGCCAGCGGCGTGACGGCCAGGGCCAGGGTGGAGATCCACTTCCCAATCGGTGTTGCCATGCAGCCCCCGCTTAGATGTGGGCCGCATGGTGCCGGCTTTCGCGCGGGGCGGCGAGCCCCCCGTTCAGGGCCGTGGCGGCTGCGCCAAGCGCGCACAGAGATACGTCCACACCGCATGCGCCGCCGCCAGGCTGGTGAGCTGCGCGTGGTCGTAGGGGGGCGAGACCTCCATGCAGTCCATGCCCACGCAGTTCAGCGTGGCCAGGTCTTCCATCAAGGTGAGCAACTGGCCGTTGCTCAGGCCGCCGGGCTCGGGCGTGCCGGTGCCGGGGGCGCAGGCGGGGTCCAGGCAGTCGATGTCCAGGCTGATGTAGACGGGCGGGTGGCCCAGCAGCCCCATGCGCGTGCGCACGGCCTGCAGCAGCGGGGCCAGCGCCGCGCCCTCCAGACCGCGCAAGGAGCGGCCGTCGAACACCAGTCCGCCGGCGGCCGTGACGCGTTCGCGTGCCGCGCGCTCGGCCGCCGAGCGGATGCCGATCTGCACCACGCCCTCGGGCCGCAGCAGGCCTTCTTCCAGCGCCTCGTGCACCCAGGTGCCGTGGCCGCTGGGTTCGCCGAAGTGCTCGGTCCAGGTGTCGCAATGGGCGTCGAAGTGGATCAGCGCCAGCGGCTGGCCGAGGTGCTGGCGGTAGGCGCGCAGCAGCGAGAGGGTGAGCGAGTGGTCGCCCCCCAGCCACACCATGTGGTGGCGCGCCAGCAGCGGGGGCAGCTGCGCGGCCAGGGTCTGGCGCACGGCGGCCAGGCTGGTGTTGGGCAGGGGCAGGTCGCCCAGGTCGGCCAGCTGGCCTTGCGGGCTGGTGTCGAACAGGGGGTGGGTGCCGTCGCACAGCAGCTGGCTGGCGGCGCGGATGGCGCCCGGCCCCAGGCGCGCGCCGGGGCGGTTGGTGGTGGCGCCGTCCCAGCACAGGCCGGCCAGGGCGAAGGGCTCGTCGCCGCGCGGGGGCGGGCACTGCAGGAAGTGCGGGTGGTGCTGGAAGGGGAAGGTCATCGGAGCTGGTCCAACAGGGTTTCGAGCACGAGTTCCTCGCAGCGGCTCAGGCTGGAATGGCGGCCGCGTTCGGGTTGCGCCAGCGTGCCGTTGAAGGCGTAGAGCAGGCTCCAGCCGGGTTGCTGGGCATCGGCGGGCTGGAACAGCAGGCCGGAAAGCAGGCCATAGGCCTCGCCCAGGTGGCCGTAGGCGCGCCAGCCGCCTTGCGGGTGCAGGCGGTCGCCGCCGGCGGCGTCGTGCACATCGGCAAAGATCTGCAGACCCAGGCCCCAGGCGCGGAACAGGCCGCCCAGGGTGTCGGCGCCATCGCCCGCGCGGTGCACCCAGCTGGCCTGCAGCAGGCTCTCGAAGCCGGCCGGGCTGATCAGGGCCTGGCCCTGCCAGCGGCCACGCTGCTGCAGCAACTGGGCGATACGCGCGAGTTCCGGCAGGCTGATGCGCAGCCCGCCCTGCGGGGCGAAGCTGCTGCCGTTCTGGCCGGGCTGCTGGTGCCGGCCCCAGCGCGGCTGGGTGGGCAGGGGCCATGCGTCGGTCTGCGCCTCCCAGCTCTGCGGGCCGCGCCGGTACAGGGTGGCCAGGCGGGCGCGCTCGGCCGCGTTCCAGCGCGCCACGTCGTAGCCGGGGCGGATGCCCAGCGGCGCGAACAGCCAGCGCTGCATCAGCGCGTCGAAAGGTTCGCCGCTGGCGGCTTCCATGGCGGTGGCCAGCAGGGCGAAGGCGAAGTTGCAATAGGCGAAGCGAGTGCCGGGGGCGGCAGGGTGCCAGTTGGCGGGGTCGGCCCAGCTGCGGCGCAGGGCGGCGCCGTCGGGCTGCACGGCGTGTTCGGGGTCTTGCAGGCTGGCCTGGTGGGTGAGCAGCAGCCGGGCGGTGATGGGCACCTCGCGATGCAGCGGGTGGCGCAGCGGCGTGCCCAGCCAGCGGCTGAGGTCGGCGTCCAGGTCCAGCCGGCCGGCCTCGTGCAGGCGCAGCAGGGCCAGCGCCAGGGCCAGCTTGGAGATCGAGGCGATGCGCAGCCGCGTGTCCATCTGCATGGGCAAGGGCTGCGCGCCCAGGCGGCGCCAGCCCCAGGCCCCTTGGGCCAGCAGCTGGGGGCCGCGCTGCAGGCGCAGCACCAGGCCGCTGAGCGGGGCGGCCGGGCCCTGGGTGAGGCCGGCCAGGCGATCGAGGCGCGTGTCGGCCCGCGCCTGCCCCATGGCCGACGCCAACGCGGTCAGCAGGCCCTGGCGCCGATTGAGGGGGAGGCCCCGCATGCTCAGAACCGCCAGCCCAGGTTCAGCCCCACGGTGCGCGGGGTCAGGTAGATGCCACGCAGGCCCACGCGGCTGGCCACGGCGGAGGTGCCCTGGAAGGAGACCAGCTCACGTTCGTTGCTCAGGTTGTCCACCCACAGGCTCAGGTCCCAGTTGCCCTGGCTCAGGCCGGTGCTCAGGCGGTAGGTGGTGTAGGCCTTGTATTCGAAGGGCTTGTCCTCGGGGTCGTCGCCGCGGTCGCTGGCCTTCACGCCCAGGTAGTTCGCGCTGGCGGCCACATACACGTCGCTGTCACCCCAGCTGCTGCTCCAACGGGCGTTGGCGCTGTGCTTCCAGGGCGCGGTGCCGCCCAGCTGGCCGCCCTTGCGGTAGGTGCGGCATTCGGTGCCGTCGGCGTACAGGCAGACCTCCTTGGTGCCGGCCCATTCGCCTTCGGTGTAGCTGCTGCTCAGGCCCAGCTCCAGGCCGGCCACGGGCAGCCAGCGCAGCTGCATCTCGAAGCCGCGCGTGCGCGCCTTCGGGCCATTGGTGGTGCCCCACACCGGGAAGCCCTGGATGTCCTGGCTGAAGTAGGTCTGCGGGTCCTTCCAGTCGATCTGGTAGACGTCGGCCTGCAGGTAGAGCTGGCGGTCCAGCAGGAAGCCCTTGGCGCCGATCTCGAAGTTGTCGGTACGGTCCGGGCGGTAGCCCTGCAGGGCGGGGTTGACGGCCTGGTCGCCCACGCCGCGGAAGCCGTTGGCGCCACCGCGCCGGAAGCCCTGGCTGAGCGTGGCATAGGCCAGCAAATCTTGGGTGAGCGCGTAGTTGGCGTTGAGCTTGAAGTAGCTCTGGCCGCTGTCCTTCTCGCGGCCCTTGATGGTGCCGGTGACGAGGTCGAAGGCGTAGTCCTCGACCTGGGTGCTGCTGTCGTCCTGGTAGGCGAACAGGCGGGCGCCGGCGGTGAGGGTGAGCTTGTCGGTGGTCTTCCAGCTCAGTTCGCCGAACAGCGCGCGCTCGCGGTACTTGCTGCGCTGGTCTTCCAGGTAGCCCTCGCCGGGGCGGCCGCTGGAGGGCAGGGTGGGCATCCACTCGCTGTACTGCTGGCTCTTTTCCTGGCTGGAGAGGAAGAGGCCGGCAATCCAGCTGAGCACTCCGGGCTCGGAGACCAGGCGGGTTTCGTGCAGCAGGCCTTCGTTGCGGTTGTCGTAGGTCATGTAGGCCGTCTGGCCGGCGAAATTGGGCGCGCCCAGGCGGTAGCGCGAGTAGCCCAGGTCGCCATAGAAGAAGGAGCCGGTGCCGAGGTAATCGCCCTGGCCGACGCGGCTGTCCTTGAAGCGGCTGGTGCTGCTGTGCAGCTGGCCCAGGCCGTCCAGGCGCCAGTCGAGGTCGATCGTGGTGAGGTCGATGCGGCGGTCGGTGTACTCGGGGTAGGGGGAGAGCACGGTCTGGCGGTCCCAGGCGGGCGGGGCGGTGTAGCGCGCCGGCGAGCCGCTGGCCGGCAGCAGCTGGCCGCCGCTGGTGCCGTGGGCGGTGCTGTCCTGCCAGCCATGCGTCAGGCGCAGCTCCAGCGCGGGCGTGGCGCGCCACAGCAGGGACACACGCGCGGTGTCGGCGCGGTACCAGTCGTCGTCCTTGTAGAGCACCTGGTCGGCGTTGGGCTTGGGCGTCCAGGTCGACGTGAGGTAGCTGGGCGTGCCGGCGTAGCGGTCGGTGTAGCCGCGGTCATCCAGGCGCGCCAGCGACACGCGCAGCGCCAGGTCCTCGCCCAGCGGGGCGTTCAGCACCCCATCGGTGTCGTTCGACAGCGAGCCGTGCTTGACCTGGAAGAAGCTGGTGTTGAGCTGACCCTCGAACTTGCCCAGCTGCGGCTTGTTGGTGATGTAGCGCACCGCCCCGCCCAGCGCGCCGCCGCCGTATAGCGTGCCCTGGGGGCCGAGCAGGGTTTCGACGCGGGCGATGTCCTTGATGCGGAAGCCCACCGCCGGGAGCATGGCGTCGTCCAGGTAGGTGGACAGGGTGCTGCGCGCAAACCACTCGATGTTGTTGGCGCTGACCGAGCTGATGTTCAGACCGCGCACGGTGATCGAGTCAGAGAAGCGCGCGCTGTTGGGCGGGGCCTCGATGGAGGGGCTGTTGGCGATCAGGCGCTTGAGGTCGGTGATGTTGGCCTCGCGCAGCGCCTGCTCGCCGATGGCGGTGACGTTGTAGGGCAGGCGGTGCGCCAGCTCGCGGCGCTTGCTGGAGGTGACGATCACGGTGTCCAGCTGGGCGGGCTTGGCCTCCTTCTCGGTCTTCTCGGCCTTCTCGGTCTTGTTCTTCGCTTCGGCCTCGGGCTCAGCGGGGGCGTTTGTCTGTGCTGCGGCGGGCAGCTGGATCAGGCCGGCCAACAGCAGGGCCAGGGCGACGGGACTCGGGGTGTGACGCAGACGCATTCGCAGGACTCCTCGGAAGATGTTGTGGGCCGACAGCCTGGTGCGGTGCATCGAGAGCCCGGCCGTCTTGGGCGGCGAGTCTGGTCGCGCCATCGGTCCGTTTCGGCAACTTGCTCTTGCCCCGCGGTTCGGGCTGCTGCCCCCCCCCAATCAGGCGGCGCTGCGCGGTGATTCCCCATGGCGCCGCGGCCGAAGGGCAGGCAGCATGGCGGCATGAGCCTGGACCTGAACCCCTTGCTGATCTTGCTGGAAGTGCAACAAGCGGGCGGCCTGGCGCCCGCGGCGGCGCGCCTGCACACCACGCCTTCCGCGCTGTCCAAACAGATCCGTGCGCTGGAGCGCCAGACCGGCCAGCTGCTGGTGGAGCACGGCGCCAAGCCCCTGCGCCTGACCGAGGCCGGACGCGCCTACGCACTGGCCGCGCGGCAGATGCGCGAGCACCTGCGCAGCGCGCAGGACCAGAGTGCGGCCCTGCGCAAGCAGCTCGGCGGCACGCTGCGTGTGGCGGCCAGCTTCATGCTCGGCCATGCCGTGCTGGCCGAGTACGTGGTGGCCTTCCGTCGCCGCCACCCGCAGGTGGAGCTGGAGCTGGTGCTGCGCGACGACGACCCCGACCCCGTGGCCGAGCAGTTCGACCTGGCGCTGCGCCACGAGCAGGGTCGGAGCAGCGAGCTGATCGCGCGTTCGCTGGGGGCCAACCGCGTGCGCCTGTGCGGCGCGCCGGCCTACTTCGAGCGCATGGGCTTCCCGCGCGAGCCCGAGGATCTGGCCGGCCACCCCTGCCTGGTCTTCCACTGCGAAGGCCTGGACAGCCGCTGGCGCTTCGTGGGCCCGCAGCGCACGGTGGTGGTGGTGCCGCAGGGGCCCATCACCTGCAACAGCGACGAGCTGCTGCTGGCGCCGCTGCGCGCCGGCGAGGGGCTCTTGCCCTGCTTCGACTGGGTGGTGGCGCGCGACCTGCGCGAGGGCCGGCTGCAGACCTGCTTGGACGACTGGCGCTTCGAGTGCGAGGCCTGGGGCGAGCCCGAACTCTGGGCCGTCTACCCCAAGGGCAAGCGCGGCCAGCCCAAGATCAAGGCCTTCATCGACGGGCTGGCGGAGTACTTGGCCCAACTAAACGCCGGCGTCGAAAAAGCGCAAGCCTGGCTGGGCCGCTGAAGCTCGGCCGCGCCAGGCTTGCGAAGGGCTCGGGCCCTTACTTGAAGACGTGCATCAGCAAGTCGGCGCCCGTGCCGTCATCGGTGATCACGGCCTCGAACTTGGCGGCCGGGACCTTCACGCCCTTGCCGCTGCGCGTGGTGTCGTAGTTCTTCGAGTAGGGCACCCCGTCCCACACGCCATAGGGGTCGTTGACGATGTAGTGGGTGCCGTCCCAGCCCACCACCTCCACGATGTGGCCGGGGCCGGTGAACCAGCCATGGATGACCACCGGCTTGCCACTGCTCACCAGGCTGCGCAGTTGGCCGATGGAGCCGGCGCTCGTCCACTGATCCCGCAGCGCGGAGCCTGCCTTGATGGCCTCGGCGTTGAAGATGTTGGCCATGGTGGCCGGCGCGCCGCTGATGCCGTAGGTCTTGTAGAGGTAGTCCGGCGTGCGCATGCCCAAGCGGGCCGGGTCGGTGATCTTGTAGAAGTCCAGCACCATGGCCAGCGAGGTGATGCTGCAGGCGCGCCAGCCCTCCTGCTGGTTGGCGTTCTGGTTGTAGTACGGGAACGAAACCGGCGTGCTGCTCAGACCCTTGAGCTGCAGATAGAAGTCGCCCGACCAGCGCTGCTGCAGGCAGGCCAGACCGCCGCCCTTGCTCTGGCAGCTGGCCGTCAAGGTGGCGGGGAAGGGGCCGAAGACGTTCAGCGGGTTGCCGCTGGGCGCGGTGCCTTCCACGCACAGGCCGTCAAAGCGTGCATCGCCCGCGCTACTGCCGCGCGGGCAGGCGGCCGTGCCGCGCAGGCTCTTCGTAAAGGCCTTGGCCCAGCGGGCGGCCGCCACCGTCACCGTGTTGCCCTGGTAAGGCAGGGGCTGCTGCTCGGCACAGGTGCTGCCGCCGCCCAGGCGCTGGCACTCACTCACCATCGCGGCGGTGAAGGGGCCGTAGGCGTTGGTGCCGTCGGCGCAGAAGCCCAGCGCGGTGTCGAAGCTGGCGCCGTCGGGGCAACTGGTGGCCACCGGCGTGGGGTTGGGCGGCGGGCTGGCAGCGATCTGGTAGTTGCCGGCGCTGCAGGCGGTGCTGGTGTCCCAGCTGGCCTGCTGCCAGTTCATCGCAGCCATGGTGTTCCATTGTGAGAGCGGCACTTCGCCCCCAGGCACCACCCAGAGCGAGGCGTGCGGCCCGGCGATCTTGAAGAACTCGTTCTGCTGCGCGGCGGTGGTGAAGGCCTTTTCGTTCGAGGCGATGTGCCAGATCGGCTTCTTCGCGCCCAGCGCCCGGTACTCGCAGTTGCCGGTCTCGATCCAGCGCTTGGTCTCGGCCACATAGCTCGGGCCCCAGACGTCCAGGTAGGTCTGCGGCATGTGGGCGTCGACGTATTTGTCGATGATGTCCACGCGCATGCCGCGGTCCTTGGGGTTGCCCCAGGTGGTGGCGGTCAGGTACCAGTCGCCCTTGATCGTGCCGGCGGCGCGCGCCTCGGCCTGGGCGCTGCTGAAGGCCTTCAGCAGGTTCTCCAGCGGCGTCGTGGTGCCGTCGAACTCCTTCTCCAGGTCCAGCACATAGCCCTGGTAGCCGAAGCTGGCGGCCTGCTTCAGCGCATTGGCCTGCGCGGCCTCGTTGCCCGGGTAGTTGTAGGACCAGGCCCAGGGCTCGATGCCGCGCGCTTTGTAGATGTCGGTGGTGGTGCGCGAGCAGGCATCCGGGAACCAGTTGCAGCTGTTGGCGCCGTCGGCAAGCTTGATGAAGATGCGCTTCACGCCCACGCTCTTGAGCTTGTCGGCCAGCTGCGCATGCGTCATGCCGGTGTTGCCGATGAGGAAGAGCCAGGCGCCGAACTTGTTCTTGGGCGTGCCGGCGCTGGCCAGGCCGGCGTAGAAGCCGGCGTTCCAGCGGTTCGTGTAGCAGGCCGGGCCGCCCGAAGCCGCCACGCATTGCGCGATCAGGCTGTCCGCAAACGGGCCGTAGACGCTCTTCACCCCGCCCACGGTTTCGCTGCAGCGGTTGCCGTACGCCGGGTCGGGCACGCTGCCGTTCGGGCAGGCGCCGGTGCCGCGCAGGCCCTGGGTGAAGGCCTTGCTCCAGCGCGGCAGCTGCACCGTGGTGCTGCCCACCAGGTAGGGCTTCGTATCCGTGCAGGCCGGGCCACCGCCCAGCGCGCTGCACTGGCTCGTCATGGCCTGGGTGAAGGGGCCGTAGGCGTTGGCGCTGTCGGCGCAAAAGCCCAGGTTGCTGTCAAAGCTGCTGCCATTGGGGCAGGCCGCTTGCGCGCCCGCGGCGCCGGCCAGCCAGGCCAGCAAGGTGGCGGCAGGCCACTGTCGGAAATTCATCGCGTCTCCTTGGTGTGAGGGGCCGCTGAACGGCCCGCCCGAAGAGACGCTGCCTGTCAGCGGGGGCGCACGTTAGGAGGGGGCGGGCGGTGCGAACAGGGGGCGGCGCCGCGGGCGCCATCACCGCCGGGCATGAGCTTGCGCAGGCGCATCAGGACTTGCCCGTAGCGCGGTTGCAGTTGCATGCATCGGCCCAGGAGGGCCGGTCGATGGATGTAACGGCAGGCCGCCGCGGCGGACAGGCCAGATTGCCGATATGGCAAGGTGGATCTGTCGCTTTTTCAGCGCAATTGCTCAGCCTGAGCGGGTCACTGCTTGGATGGCGTCGATCACCCGCGCGCTGTCCGCCACGCTCATGCCCGCAAACAGCGGCAAGCACAGCACCTCCTGCGCCGCCTGGGTGGCCATCGGCAGATGGTCCGGCTGGGCGCTGGGCAGCTCGGCATACATCGGGAAGCGGCTGATCAGCGGGTGGAAGTAGCGCCGCGTCAGGATGCCCTGCAGCTTGAGTCGCTCGTACAGCGCATCGCGGCTGCAGGCGAAGCCGGCCTGGATGCGTACCGGGAAGTAGCTGTGGTTGTGGCTGAGCGGGTCGGTGCCGGGCGGCAGGGCCAGGCCGGGCAGAGCCGCCAGGCCGGCGCGGTAGGCGGCGTCCACGGCGGCGCGCTGCTGGTTGTTGGCGTCATAGCGCGGCAGCTGCAGCAGTCCGATGGCGGCCTGCAGCTCGTTGAGCTTGCCATTGATGCCCACGCTGTCCACCGTCAGCTCGTCCACGAAGCCGAAGTTGCGGATCTGCTGCAGGCGCCGCTTCATCGCGGCGTCGCGGCAGATCACCGCACCCCCTTCGAAGGTGTGGAAGACCTTGGTGGCGTGCAGGGAGAGGACCGACAGATCGCCGGCACGCAGCAGCCCCGGCGTGCGCACGCCAAAGGCGTGGGCGGCGTCGTACAGCACCTTCAGGCCATGGCGCGCGGCCAGGGCGTCCAGCGCGGCGGTGTCGCAGGGCCGGCCGTACACATGCACGGGCAGCAGAGCGCGCGTGCGCGGCGTGATCGCCGCGGCCACGCGCTCCGGGTCCAGGTTCAGGGTGACGGGGTCGATGTCCGCAAACACCGGTGTCAGCCCGGCCCAGCGCAACGCATGCGTCGTCGCCACGAAGGAGAAGGGCGTGGTGATGACCTCGCCCTCCTCCAGATCCAGCGCGCGCAGTGCGGCCAGCAGGGCGATGGTGCCGTTGCAGAACAGCGCGAGCTCCGGCACGTCCAGAAACTGGCACAGCGCCTGCTCCAGCTGCTGGTGGAAGGGACCGTTGTTGGTGAGCTGGCGGCTTTCCCAAAGGGCTTCCAGCGCGGGCATCAGGTCGGCCAGCGGCGGCAGGTCCGGCCGGGTGACGGTGAGCTTGTGGTCAGGGCTCAAGTCGCACCTCGAAGGATGCGGCCGGCAGGCCGGCGCACCAGCGGCGCCACATTTCGCGCAGCGCGGCCTGGATGCCGGCGGCGACGGTGGCGGGTTGCACCAGGGGGTGGGTGCCGATGCGGGCGCGCAAGCTGGCACGCAGCTGGCCAAGCGAACGCAGTTGCTGGCTCCAGGTCTTGGCCATGGCAACAAACGTGGCGTCATCGTGCGCAATGAAGGCCTGCAGGCCCAGACGGCCCAGGATGCCGGCGCACTGCCAGGAGACGAAGGAATCGCCCGTGCGGGTCAGGGTGGGCACGCCCATCCACAGCCCATGGTGCGCGGTGGTGCCGGCCGGGTAGGGCACGGTGTCGAGCAGCAAGTCGATTTGTGCGTGCAAGGCCAGGTACTGCGGCAGGGGCTGTACGCCATGAAAAGCCAGGCGTTGACGCGCGATGCCTCGCACTTCCAGCGCCTCCTGGAGCCGCTGGCGGGCCTCGGCGCCATCGATGGCACCCAAGAGCATGCGGCTCTGGGGCACGGCGTGCAGCACGGCGGCCCACAAATCGAGGCTGGCCGGGCCGATCTTGTTGGGTCGCTGGAAGCTGCCGAAGGTGAAAGGGTGGCCGAGTGACGCCGGCAGCGGCGCCACCTCCGGCGCTTCCCCATGCTCGAAGGTACTTGAGCTGGGTATCCGCACGAGATGCTCCACGCATTGAGAGGCGAGCTGGGGCGGGGTGCGGAAGGTGTCGGTGATGCGGTAGTCCACCGCCTCCAGGCCTGTGCTGTGCGGGTAGCCGATGGCGGTGATCTGGACCGGCGCGGGTTTGCGGGCAAAGCACATCAGACGGTTGTGGGCGGTGTGGCCAGACAAGTCGAACAGGATGTCAATGCCATCGGCCTGGATGCGGGCCGCCAGCTCGGTGTCACTCAATGCGGCCACTTTCACCCATTGATCGCACAGGGCCTGCAACTCGTCCGTATAGGTGTCACGGCGCCAATGCGCCTGGTAGGCCACCAATTCCAGTTGGCTGCGATCGAAGGCGCGCCAAATGGGTGCGATGAAGCGGGCCACCGCGTGATTGCGCAGATCAGCCGATACAAAACCGACTCGCAGACGCTTGCCCGGGTCGCGCAGATTGGCATGCTGAGGCCACTGGCTGCGCAGGGGTGAGCCATGCATGGCGCCGAATCTCAGGTGCGCGTCGCGCAACTCGGCTGGGCTCAAGCTGCCTTCGTGGGTGAGCATGAAGAGCAGATTGCTGTGCGCCTGCACGAAATTCGGATCGCATCTGAGCGCGGCCTCGAAGCTCTGTTGCGCCGGTTCAATGTGACCTTGGCGTTGCTGCACCAAGCCAAGCAGGTTGTGCGCCGCCGCGTCGCCCGGTTTCAGGCGCAAGGCCAGTTGGAGGCAGGCGCATGCCTCCTCCAGCTCTCCCTGTTGCCGCAGGGTGTTGGCCAGATTGATGTGCACATCGGGCCGATGTGGCAGCAGCTGCGCGGCCTTGCGCTTTGCCGTCAGCGCCAGGTTCGGCTGGCCCTCCCTTTGGGCCGCCACGCCAAGCAGGTTCCAGGCCTCACCCATCTCCGGGTGCTCAGCCGTCAGTGCCTGACCCAGCAGCAGAGCCTGACGGTCCTGGCCATGCAGTAAATGGTCCCGCAGCCGGCGCAGGGTGGGGCCGGGTGGGCTGGAATCAGAGTCAGGCATGGCCAAGAGAAGCGTGCAAACAGGGGCTGAAGGGCGCGCGCAGGCGACGGCTGCGCGTGGGGGGCGCGATGCTCTCACGCCTGCCGCACGCCCAGGAGCGCACTACTTGGGGGATGTCCCCGATGGTAGAGTCCGCGCCCTCCCGGGCCGACGGCCCCGGCCCTGCGAAAAGATCGCTCTGGTAGACGCCGCCGGAGCACCGCCCATGCCACGCGCGCCCCTGTTTGACCCCCGCGACGTCCAAGCGCAGCTGCAACCCTATGCGCTGTACGCCCGGCTGCGCGAGGAAGACCCGGTGCACCGTAGTCCGTTCGGCATGTGGGTGCTGTCCCGCGATGCCGATGTGCGGGTCGCGCTGCGCGACCCCCGCTTCAGTTCGCGGCCCTCGCGCTTTTCGGTGCATGCACGTCAGGAACTGCAGGGCCTGCCGGCTTCGCGCATGGTGCGCGACATGGTGATGTTCCAGGACGCTCCGGAGCACACCCGTTTGCGCCGCCTGCTGGCCCGGGTGATCACGGACAACCTGGCCAGCAATCTGCGCGAGCGCATCCTGCACTGCGTGGACGAGCTGCTGGCGCCGCATGCGGCGCGTGGCGAAATGGACCTGCTGCACGACTTCGCGATCCCCCTGCCCGTGCAGGTGATTTCCGAGCTGCTGGGCATTCCGCCGCAGGACCGGCATTTGCTCAAGCGCTGGGCCGGTAGCGTGTTCCAGGTGTTTTCCCCCATCACCGACGCGAGCGCCTACCGCGAGCTCAACGGCGCGGTGCAAGAGTTTCGTGACTACCTTGGGCCCCTGGTGCAACGGCGGCGCCGTGAGCCGCAGCGCGATGTCATCAGCCAGCTGATCCAGCTGCGCGACGAGGCCGACGCACTCAGCGACGACGAGCTGATCACCTCCTGCATCCTGCTGTTCGCCAACGGCGAGGAGTCCTTCGCCCATGCGCTGTGCAACGGTTTGCACGCGCTGCTGAACGACGCCGGGCAGCTGCAGCAACTGCGCGCCGACCCCAGCCTGGTGCGTCCGGCCTTTGAGGAGTTCATCCGCTACGACAGCCCAGCCCAGGTGGTCGGTCGAACCCTGCTCGAACCGATCGAGTTGCATGGCCGGGTGATTCCGAAGGGCGTGCCCGTCTACCTGCTGCTCGGCTCGGCCAACCGGGACCCAGCGCGCTGGGCTGAGCCCGATCGCTTCGACATCCGCCGCGCGGACGCCGATCACCTGGGCTTCGGCCATGGTCGGCACAGCTGCCTGGGTGCCGGCATCGCGCGGTTGGAAGCCCAGGTGGCGCTGACGCGCCTGCTGGAGCGTCTGCAGGGCCTGGCCGTGGCTGAAGCCGATCCGCCCTGGCGCGCCGACTTCTTTCTGCGCGGGCTGCAGCGTCTGCCCGTGCGCTTCCGTCCCTTCTGATCCGCCACACCATGCACCCGCTGCTGCCCCAGCTGTTCGAGCGCCATGCGGCGCACTGCCCGCAGGCGCCTGCCCTGGTCGACCAGGGCGAGTGCTGGAGCTATGCCGAGCTGAACCGCAGAGCGGATCACCTGGCGGCGGCGCTGGCGGCGCGCGGCATCGGCGCCGGCGATCGGGTGGTGCTCGCCTACGAGCGTTCGGCTCAGGCTCTGGCGGCGCTATTGGGCATCTTGAAGAGCGGCGCGGCTTACGTGCCGATCGATCCGGCGCACCCGGCGGAATGGCAGGCGCAGATCGTGGCGGACTGCGAGCCGGCCGCCGTTCTGGGGGCGCTGCGCAGCCCCCACGGTGCCACGCTGGACGATGCATGGTGGCACGCACCAGGCCCGGCGGCCTGGGTGCCCGGCCGTGCGCTGGCCGGTGAGGATCTGATGTACCTGATCTACACCTCGGGCTCCACCGGCCAGCCCAAGGGGGTGCGGGTGTCGCATGCCAATGTCGCCCGCCTGTTCCCGGCGCTGTCCGGCCCCATGCCCTTCGGCGCGCAGGACCGCTGGACGCTTTGCCATTCGCTGTCCTTCGGCTTTTCCGTCTGGGAAGTCTGGGGCGCCTGGGCACATGGCGGCTGCCTGGTGCTGGTGCCGCCAGCGCTCAGCCAGTCGCCGCAGCGGCTGCTGGACCTGCTGGCGGCCGAACGGGTGACCGTCTTGAGCCAGACGCCCACCGCTTTCCGGCAGCTGGCGCGCGGCCTGGGGCCGCAGACGCCAGCCCTGCCCGATCTGCGCTGGGTGGCCTTCAGCGGCGAGGCCCTGGAGCCGCACACCCTCGCCCCCTGGCTCGCCCACTTCGGCGCGGAACGGCCCCGCCTGGCCAATCTGTATGCGCTGACGGAGACCAGCGGCGAGGTGGCCTTCCACCGGGTGACGGACGCGGACCTTGCGCCGGGCCAGGGCGCCTGCATCGGCCAGGCCTTGCCGGATGTGCGCCTGCGCCTGGTGGACGAGCAAGGGGCCGACGTGGCGCCGGGTGAATTGGGGGAACTGGTGGTGGGTGGGCCCAGCGTGGCGCTGGGCTACTGGCGCCGGCCCGAGCTGGAGGCGCAGCGCTTTGGCTGGCATGACGGCCAGCGCGAGTACCGCACGGGGGATCTGGCACGGCAGGGGCCGGACGGTGCCCTGCGCTTCGAGGGGCGGGCCGATCGCCAGGTCAAGCTGCGGGGCTACCGGGTCGAGCTGGGGGCGGTCGAGGCCGCACTGGTCAGCCACCCCGCGCTGCGCGACGCCGTGGTGGACGCCGAACTCCAGGGCGATGGCGGTCGCTGCCTCGTCGCCTATGTGCAGCCGATCGGGGGCGGGGTGCTGCCCGCCGGGCTGGCGGCCTTCGTGGCCGAACGCCTGCCGCATTACGCCGTGCCCGAACGCTGGGTGGCCATCGACCACCTGCCGATGACGCCCAACGGCAAGCTGGACTGGGCGGCCCTGCGTGCCCAGGCCGGCGCGCCAGCCGACCCGCCGCCCGCGCGCGTGCAGCCGGGTGCCGGCCTGCAGCAGGCGGTGGCAGCGCTCTGGTGTCGCGTGCTGCAGCGCAGTGAAGTGGCGCCCGGTGACGACTTCTTCGACCTGGGTGGGTATTCGCTGCTCGCCCTGGAACTGACGCTGGCCTTGGAGCAGGAGCTCGGCTTGCAGGTCACGATGACCGATCTGTTCGAGGCCCCGACCCTGGCGGCGCTCTGCGCCTTGCTGGAGCGGCGCCAGAGCCTGGGCCAGGACCCGGAGGCCCAGGCCGCGGAAGCCGGCATGGATGGGGTCTACATGCGCCAAGCCATTGCCAAGGCACGTGAAGCGATGCTGGTGGGCCAGCCGCCCTATGCGGCCTGCATCGTGGGCCCCGACGGCGCCGTGCTGGCCGTGGCCCACAACGCCATCTGGCAGAACCATGATGCGACCGCCCATGCCGAGGTCGAGGCCATTCGCGCCGCCTGCCGCAACCTGGGGGCCTCCGAGCTCAAGGATTGCGTGCTGTACTCCACCGCCGAGCCCTGCAGCATGTGCCTGAGCGCCAGCGTCTGGGCCGGCCTGCGGCGCATCGTGTATGCCATCGACATGCAGGACGAACCCCGCTTCGGCCTGGCCGAACCCACCGTGCCCTGCCGCACCCTGCTGCAGATGCTGGGCAAGCCCGTGCCGGTGCAGGGCGGGGTGATGCGGGCCGAGATGCATGCCTTGCTGGAGGACTGGCTGCGCCTGCAGTCTGTTCGCATATGAACACGCCTCAGCGGGTGGTCATCGTGGGCAATGGTCAGGTGGCCGAACTGGCCCTGGCGCGGCTGCGGCGTGACACCGCGCTGCAGGTGGCCGGCTTTGTCGTCGATCGCGCCTACATCCGCAGCCCTGAACTCCTGGGCCTGCCGGTGCACGCGTTTGAAGACATCACGAGCCATTTCCCGCCCGATACCCACCTGGCGGTGGTGGCCATCGGCCCCACCGCGGTGAACCGCATCCGGGCCGAACGCTTCGACCAGGCGCGCGCGCTGGGCTACCGCTTCGTCAACTTGATCAGCCCGCGCGCCAGCGTTTGGCCCGGCGTGGTGATGGGCGAGAACTGCACCATCGGCGATGGCTGCGTGATCCAGCCCTACACGCGCCTGGGCGACAACGTGCATGTGGGCAGTGGCAGCGTGGTGGGCCACCACGTGGTGCTGGAGGACCACTGCTACCTGGCGGCCAGCGTGGCACTGGCGGGTAGCGTGACCATCGGCCGTGCGGCTCTGCTGGGAGTGGGCGCAGTGGTGCGGGACCGCGTGCGGGTCGGCGCCGAGGCCGTGCTCGGGGCAGGGGTGGTGCTCAGCGGGCATGCCCAGGCGCGCGCGGTTTATGCGGCGCCGCAACCGGTGCTGCTGCCGGTCAGCAGCGACAAGTTGCCGCTTTAGAGATTGCGCGGGGGCCACACCCCGGCTTGCTTCAGCATGGCCAGATCATGGCGCTCCACGCGGTAGCTGCCGTCGACATGGCTGGCGGCGTGGCGGGGCGGGTCCAGCGTGATGGCGGTGTCGCCCAGCCATTGGCGCAGGCACAGGCCGAGCTCATCCAGACCCAGCAGCCGGCGGGCCAGCGATGCCCCGGTGAAGCGTCCGTTGACCTCGATGACCTGCCAGCCCCACTCGGGATCGCGCTTGCCCTGCACATTGCAAGGGCCACGCCAGCCCGCCTGCGCCAGGGCCCGAACATGGGCCAGGGCCAAGTCCGCCCAAGGCGCTTCAGCGCACGGCTCCAGCCAGGTGGGTCGACCCGAGCTCTGCACCGCGCGGTAGCCGAGCGAGCCCTCGATCCGCCCCCGGGGGTCGATCAGGGCATGCAAGCCGAAGAGCGAGGTCTCAGGGACTTCCGACCAGAGCGGCCAGCCCAGGGGCGCGGCCTCCGCCTGTCCGTGCCAATCGGGGTGAGGGTCGAAATAGGGCTGGAGCACATAGCCCGGCGTTATCGCCGCAGCCAGCACTTGGGCCTCGGTGTGGATGATGCGTACGCCCCGAGAGCCATTGCCGGCTGCGGGCTTCGCAATCAAGGTGCGATGGACCTGCCACAGCGCCAGAGCCGTGTCCGGTGGCGAATCTGGGCCGCAGACCACGGTGGCGGCAAAGGGCAGGCCCTGTGCGGCCGCGAACGCCGCGTACCGCGCCTTGTCATGCAGCGCCTGGGCCGCTTCCAGCGCACCCACCAGCAAGCGCCGCGCGAGCTGAGGGTCACGAGCGCGCCAGCGCGCCAGGGCCAGCACATCGTCGTCGCGCGCCGGAATCGCCAGGTCGATGGCCTCGCGCACCAGGAGCTCGGTGTGGCAGGCGTCCCAGGCCGCCGCATCGGCCGCAGGCGGTGCGAGGTAGACGCGATCACAGCGGAAGTTGGCCGCTGCACCGGCTTCGGAGTTGCTGCCAATCACCCGCAGGCCGTCTCGTCGGCCCTCCAGGCAATCCAGCAGGTTGTGGCCCACGCCGGAGCCGACGCTGGTGATGAGAAGGTTGGGCATGGCAAGGTCTTGAGCGGGCCGCGATTCTCTGCGCGGCGAGGACGCTCAGACCAGATGACAAGCCACCCGGCGCCTCCCCACCTCCCGCAGCGCCGGCCGCTCCTGCCCACAGCGTGCCTGCGCCATCGGGCAGCGCGGGTGGAAGGCGCAGCCGCTGGGTGGGTTCAGGGGGCTGGGCAGTTCGCCTTGCAGGCGGATGCGCTGGGCCCGTTCCTTGGGCTTGAGCGAGGGCGTGGCGCTCATCAGGGCCTGGGTGTAGGGGTGCAGGGGTTGGGCGAACAGGCTGGTCTTGGGGCCGATCTCGACTGTGCGGCCGAGGTACATCACCATCACCTCGTCGGCCATGTGCTCCACCACCGCCAGGTTGTGGGAGATGAACACATAGGCGGTGCCGGTCTGCTCCTGCAGGTCCATGAAGAGGTTGAGGATCTGCGCCTGGATCGAGACGTCCAGGGCCGAGACGGGTTCATCCGCCACCACCAGGGCAGGCTTGAGCATCATGGCGCGGGCGATGGCCACGCGCTGACGCTGGCCGCCGCTGAACATGTGCGGATAGCGGGCCGCGTGTTCTGGCCGTAGGCCCACGGCGGCCAGGCTTTGCGCCACGCGCTCCTGGCGTTCGGGTTTGCTCAGCTGGGTGTGCAGCAGCAGGGGCTCGGCCAGGCTTCGGCCGATGCTGTGGCGCGGGTTCAGGCTGGCGAAGGGGTTCTGGAACACCATCTGCACGCGCGGGCGCAGGGTGTGGCGCTGGGCAGGCTTCATGGCGGCCAGGTCCTGGCCTTCGATGCACAGGCTGCCGCCGCTGGGCGATTCGATCAGCGTGAGTTGGCGCGCCAGCGTGCTCTTGCCGCAGCCGGATTCGCCCACCACGGCCAGGGTGCGGCCGGGCTGCAAGCTGAAGCTGACGCCGGCCAGCGCCTGCACGCGGGCCTTGGGGGCGAACCAGCCGCGCCGCAGGTCGTAATGCCGCGCCAGGTCCTGGGCTTCGATGAGGGCTTGGGTCATGACGGGAAAAAGCAGCGCACGCCCTGTTCCAGCACCGGTCGCTCGGTCTGGCAGCGCGCCTGGGCCTTGGGGCAACGGGGTTCGAGCAGGCAGCCGGCCGGGCGGTCGTGCGCGCCGGGCACGATGCCGGGCAGGGCGCTGAGCCGGCGCGTGCCGCGGTTGTGCTCGGGCAGCGCGGCCAGCAGGGCTTGGGTGTAGGGGTGGCGCGGGCGCTCGAAGAGATCGGGCAGGGGCGCGGTTTCCACCAGCTGGCCGGCGTACATCACGGCGGCGCGCTGGGCCAGTTCGGCGACGACCGCGAGGTCGTGCGTGATCATCACCAGCGCCATGCCCTGCTCGCGCTGCAGGCGCGCCAGCAGGTCGAGGATCTGCGCCTGGATGGTCACGTCCAGCGCGGTGGTGGGCTCGTCGGCAATCAAGAGCTTGGGGCCGCAGGCGATGGCCATCGCGATCATCACGCGCTGGTTCATGCCGCCGCTCAGCTCGTGCGGGTAGGCGTTCAGGCGGTTCCTGGCGTCGGGGATCTCGACCTGCTGCAGCAGCTCCAGCGCCCGCGTGCGCGCCGCGCCGCCGCGCAGGCCCAGGTGCACGCGCAGCATCTCCTCGATCTGGAAGCCCACGCGGTAGGCCGGGTTCAGGGCCGAGAGGGCGTCCTGGAACACCATCGCCACCTCGCGGCCCACCAGCCGCCGGCGCGCGCGCTCGTCCAGGCTCAGCAAATCCTGCCCGGCGAAGCGCAGGGTCTGCGCGCTGACCTCGCCGGGTGCGGGGATCAGGCCCATCAGCGCCATCATGCTGACGGACTTGCCCGAGCCCGATTCGCCCACGATGCCCAGCACCTCGCCGGGGCTCACGCTCAAAGAGACGGAGTCCACGGCCTGGAAGGCGCCGAAGCGCACCGAGAGGCGGTCGATTTCCAGCAGCGGCGCGCTCATTGCAGCTTCTTCAGTTTGGGGTCGAGCGCGTCGCGCAGGCCGTCGCCCATCAGGTTCACGGCCAGCACGGCGATGAGGATGGTCAGCCCCGGCAGGGTGACGACCCAGCCGGCGCGCTGGATGTAGTCGCGCGCGCTGCTCAGCATGCTGCCCCACTCGGGGGTGGGGGCCTGCACGCCCAGACCCAGGAAGCCCAGGCCCGCCGCGGCCAGCAGCGCGGTGGAAAAGCCCAGCGAGGCATTGACGATCAGCGGCGCCATGCAGTTGGGCAGCACGTTGACGAACATCTGCCTGAGGGTGCCCGCGCCGGCCACGCGGCTGGCGGTCACGTAGTCCTTGGGCAGTTCGGCCAGGGCGCTGGCGCGGGTCAGGCGCACGAAGCCGGGCAGGGCGCCAATGGCGATGGCCAGCGCGGTGTTGGCCAGGCCCGGGCCCAGGATGGTGATGACGCAGATGGCCAGCAGCAGGCCCGGCAGGGCCAGCAAGATGTCCATGGCGCGCATGATCAGCGAGCCGGCTGCGCCGGCATAGAAGGCCGCCAGCAGGCCCAGCAGCACGCCGGGAATGAGCGAGAGCAGCACCGCGGCGGCGGCGAGCCCCAGTGAGGCACGACCGCCGTGCAGCAGGCGCGAGAGGATGTCGCGCCCCAGTTCGTCCGTGCCCAGCAGGAAGCGGCTGCTGCCGCCTTCGGCCCAGGCCGGCGGCGTGAGCATGTGGGCGCGGTACTGCTCGATCGGGTCGTGCGGGGCCAGCCAGGGCGCGGCCAGCGCGGCCGCCACCAGCAGGCAGAAGACGATCAGCGCGGCCAGCGCGCCGCGGTTGGCGGCAAAGCCGTCCCAAAACTCGCGCAGCGGAGACTTCATGCGGCCCCCCGCAGGCGTGGGTTGGCCCAGCTGTTGAGGAGGTCCACCAACAGGTTCACGGCAATGAAGGTGAGGGCCGTGACGAGGATGCCGGCCTGCACCACCGGGTAGTCGCGCCGGGCGATGGCGTCGATCAGCCATTTGCCGATGCCGGGCCAGGAAAAGATGGTTTCCGTGAGCACCGCGCCGGCCAGCAGGCTGCCGGTCTGCAGGCCCACCACCGTCAGCACCGGAATCAGCGCATTGCGCAGCGCATGCACGGCCAGCACGCGCGCCGGGGAAAGGCCCTTGGCGCGGGCGGTGCGGATGTAGTCCTCGCGCAGCACCTCCAGCATGCTGGAGCGCGTCATGCGCGCCACCACGGCCAGGCTGGCGGTGCCCAGCACGATGGCGGGCAGCAGCAGGTGGCGCAGGGCGCTCTGGAAGGCGCCGGCCTCGCCGCTGAGCAGGCTGTCCACCAGCATGAAGCCGGTGACGCGCTCGACCTCGTACTCCACCGCGATGCGGCCCGACACCGGCGTCAGGCCCAGGTCCACCGAGAAGAACATGATCAGGATCAGCCCCCACCAGAACACCGGCATCGAATAGCCCACGGTGGCCAGGCCCATCACGCCCTGGTCCAGCCAGGAGCCGCGCTTCAGCGCCGCGGCCATGCCCAGCAGCAGGCCGCCCACCACGGCCAGCAGCAGCGCGCACAGGGCCAGCTCCAGCGTGGCGGGGAAGAGGGCAGCGAACTCCTGGCTCACCGGCGTGCGGCTCACCAGGCTCTGGCCCAGATCGCCCTGCAGCAGCTGGCCCAGGTAGTGCAGGTACTGGTTCCACAGCGGCTGGTCCAGGCCGAGCTGCTTCATCAGTGCCGCGTGCGTGGCGGGGTCAAGCTGGCGCTCGCCCACCATGATTTCGATCGGATCGCCGGGCACCAGGCGGATCAGCCCGAAGGCCACGGCGGTGATGCCGAGCAGCGTGGGCAACAGCAGGGCCAGCTTGTGCAGGAACGCTTTCATCAGTAGCGGCTGGTGTAGGGCACGCGCTCGGCCGGCTTGAGCAGCTTCAGCCCGCCGGGCCGCGTGCAGGCGTCCAGCAGGGCGGCGGTTTCGGCGTCGGGCACGCCGTCGTAGCGGGCCGGGCGGTAGCGCATCTGGAAGGCGATGAGCTGGTCGCGCGTGTAGGCGTCGAGCGTCTCTTCCAGGTCGGCGCTGTGGGCGGGCGCAAAGCCGTGTTCCCCCAGCTTGGCCTGGAACCAGGCCAGATCGGGCAGCTGCTGTTCGTACTGGGCCTTGAGCTGGGCCACCAGGGCTTCGTCGGGCCAGGGGATCAGGCCCTCCTCGGCCAGGCGCTTCCAGGGGAAGAGCGGGCCGGGGTCCTGCTTGCTGCGCGGCTGGATCTCGCCGTGGCCGACGATGCGTTCGGGGCGGATCTTGTGGCGCGCCACGATGTCCTTGGTCAGCGCCACCACGGCCTCGATCTGCTCGGGCGGGAAGGGTTTGAAGTCCCAGCCGCCGTCCGGCCGGCGCGTGCCGCCGGTGTTGACGATCTCGATGCCGATGGAACTCGCGTTCAGGCCCGCATGGCCCTTCCAGTAGCTGGGGCCGGCATGCCAGGCGCGGCGGCTTTCGTCCACCAGGCGGTAGATGCGCACCGGGTCCTCGCTCACCAGGTAGTGGCTGCTGACGGGCGCGCTGCTCGGCTCGGTCAGGGTCTTGAGCGAGGACTCGAAATTGCCCACCGTGTAGTGCATCACCAGGAAGAGCACGCGGCTGTCCTGGTTCTGGGAGCGGTGGCTGTCGTCGATGCGCAGTCCGGCGCAGCCGGTCAGCAGCAAGGCCATCAAGAGGGCAGGTAGTCGCTTCATCGGGTTCGCAACAAGGTATGGGCCAGCTGCGCCGCGGTGGTGTGCGGGGCCAGTTGGCCGCTGGTGAGCGGCAGGCTGGGCGGCAGGGCCTCGCGCAGGCCGTCCAGCACCAGGGGGTGCAGCAGCAGCGCGCGGCCGGCGGCCAGCACGGGTTTTGCGCCAAAGCGGCGGCTTAAGGAGAGAGGCAGGCGCGCCAGCTCGGTGCCGGCGCGGCGCAGCAGGGCGCGGGCTTGCGGGTCGGTGCTGGCCGCCTCGGCCACGGCCAGGGCCAGGCGGCCGATGCTGCCGCGGTCGCCCCCGTACATGAACTGGCGGCTGCGCGCCCAGTCGGCGCCGCCCAGGCGTTCGAACAGGGCGCAGGCCAGGGGGGATTCGCGCCAGCTCTCAGGCGCTTCGTCCTCGCGCCGCCACACGGTGGCCAGGGCCTCGCGGGCAATCCAGTAGCCACCGCCTTCGTCGCCCAGCAGGTAGCCGCGGCCGCCGGCGCGGTGCAGCTGGCCGGCGGCGTCCAGGTGCACAGCAATGGCGCCCGTGCCGGCGTAGACGAGGTAGCCCGCGCCCGGCGCAAAGGCGGCGCGGTAGGCGATGTCCATGTCGCTGTGGCAAGCCACGCGCGCGGGCTCGATCTGCAGCGCCTCGGCCAGGCGGCGGTTCAGCTCCTGCGCCACCGGGCCTTCGGGCTCGGCCACGCCGGTGATGCCGCCGTACAGCGCCACCGCCCGGCCCAGCGGGGCCAGGGCTTCGGCCAGCTCGCTCAGGGCCTGCTGCAGCTGCTGGCGCTTGGCGGGGTCGGCCAGCAGCAGGCCGCTGATGGGCGCCACCTCGCCTTCGGCGCACAGGCTGCCCTGCGCGTTCACTGCCGCCCAGCGGGTTTGCGTGCCGCCGGCGTCCAGGCCGATGGAGAGCAGCTTCATGCGCGGCTCCAGCTGCCGCGCGGGCCTTCGAGGCCGGTGACGCTGAGGGCGCAGGCCACCAGGGCGTCGGCCTGCGCCGGCCAATCGAAGGGGCCGGGCCCGCGCAGCTCGCCGCGCCAGGCGCCGGCTTCGCGCCACCACAGCCAGCGGCGCAGCGGCGCTTCGTCCGGCCCGCGCAGCTGCCACTGCGGCGCGCCGCCTACGGGGCGCACGCGCTCCAGTTGCAGCGGGCCAGGCACCGCATCTGCCAGCCAGGGGGTGGCCGGGGGCAGGGCGGCCTGGGCGTAGGCCTGGGTGCGCAGGCGCTCGCTCATGCCGCGCCGGTTCTGCCCCAGCGCCACCCAGCTGAAGTGCACATGGCCGCCGGCCTGGGCCTGGCGGGTCAGTGCAATCTGCGCCTCGATCTCCTCCACCGGCCAGCTGTCGTCCTTCTCCGTCACCTTGCTGGTGAAGAGGCCGGGCCACAGGTGCCGGCCCTTGGGGTTCAGTTGCTGCCAGCTGCGCAGCAGCGGCTCGAAGGCCTGGGCGGTTTGTGCGCGCGGCCAGTAGAGCTGGGGCACCAGGTAGTCCAGCCAGCCCTCACTCAGCCAGCGCTCCACATCGGCGTAGAGCTGGTCAAACTGGCTGAAGCCCTGGATGCCGGCCGGCCGCAGCGCCGGCTTCATCAGGCCGAAGGGGCTGATGCCGAAGCGCGCCGTGGGGCGCAGCTCGTGCACGCTGGCGTGCAGGCGCTGCACCAGGGCGTCCACCTGGGCGCGGCGCCAGTCGGCGCGGCGCATGAGGCCGCCACTCGCTTGGTAGCGCGCCCAGGCGGCTTCGTCGGGGAAGTCCACCCACTGGCCCGCGGCGTCCTTCACCGGGTAGGGGTAGAAGTAGTCGTCGATGTGCAGGCCGTCCAGCGGGTAGCGGGCCAGCAGGTCGCGCGCCACGGCCAGGGTCTGGGCGGCGGCGCCTTCCTCGGCCGGGTCCAGCCAGAGCTGGTCGCCATAGCGGCGCACCCACTCGGGGCGGGCCTGGCTGACATGCGTGGCGCTGCGCGGGCCCTTGGCGGCGCTGGGTTGGGCGCGGTAGGGGTTGAGCCAGGCGTGCAGCTCCAACCCGGCGGCATGGGCTTCGCGCAGCCAGAAGGCCAGCGGGTCCCAGGCGGGTTCGGGCGCCTGGCCCTGGGTGCCGCTCAGCCACTCGGCCCAGGGCTCCAGCGCACTGGGGTAGAGCGCATCCGCCGCGGTGCGCACCTGCAGGATCAAGGCGTTCAGCCCCAGGCGCGCGGCCTGCTGCACGGCGCGGCGGGCTTCTTCCTGCTGCGCCGCCGTGGGCAGGCCGGGGCGGCTGGGCCAGTCGATGTTGGCCACCGTGGCCACCCAGGCGGCGCGGAACTCGCGTGGGATGGCCGGCGCCTGCAGGGCCGGGGCGGGCTGCACGCCGCTCAGGTCCAGCACGGCGCAGCCGCCCAGCAGGGCAGGGGTGGCCAGCAGCAACTCGCGGCGCTTCATACGGTGATGAACCAGCGGCGCTGGTGCATGAACTGGGCAAGGCCCCAAAACGCGGCCACGAACAGCAAGGCGAAGGCCAGCGAGGCGTTGATGGGCGCCAGGCCCAGGCCCTGCAGGCCCTCGAAGGCGTGCGCCTTCAGGCTCTGGCCGCCGGGGGCCCAGAAGGCCAGCAGCTTGGCCAGCAGGCTGCTGGCCACGAAGAGGAAGAGCGCGTTCATGCCGAACGCCACCAGCGGGTGCAGGCGGCGCGCCCAGGCGCTGCGTGCGGCGGCGTCGGGCTGGCTGTCCAGCAGCCAATGGCACACGCCAAACACCAGGCAGGCCCAGCCGCCGGTGCTGGCCACATAGGCGGGCGTCCAGAGCGATTTGTTGATCGGCATCGTCCAGGCCGCCAGCACCTCGGCCGCCCAGAGCTCTGCCAGCCCGGCCACGAAGAGCCAGGCAGTCTTTTCCATGGCGCTGCGCGGTGTGGCCAACCAGTGCCCCACCAGCAGGCCGGCAATCTGGCTGGCCAGCGCGGGCAGGGTGCTGAGCAGGCCTTCGGGGTCCCAAGTCTTGGCCTGGGCCCACAGATGGCCGTCCATCAGGGCCCGGTCCACGTAGGACGCGAGGTCCTGGCCCTTTTCGAGCGAGCCCACACGCACCACGCCGTCGGCGCCCGGCACGGGCACGCAGAGCATGAGCAGGGTGTAGAGGCCCAGCAGGCCCAAGCCCACCGCGGCCTGCGCGCGCCAGCCCAAGTAAATGGCCAGCGGTGCCGCCAGCATCGTGCACAGGCCCAGGCGCTGCAGCACGCCGGGCCAGCGCAGGGTCTCCCAGTCGAACTGCGGCACGGCGTTGAGCAGCAGGCCGATCAGCACGATGACCGCCCCGCGCCGCAGCGTGCTGCGCAGCAGCTGCGCGCGGTCGGCACCGGCCTGGGCGCGGCGCGTCAGGCTCAGCGTCATGGCCACGCCGCTGATGAAGACGAAGAAGGGGAAGACCCAGTCGGTGAAGGTCCAGCCATGCCAGGGTGCATGCAGCAGCGGGCCGTACACATGGCTCCAGCTGCCCGGGTTGTTGACCAGCAGCATGGCGGCGATGGTGAAGCCGCGGAAGGCGTCGAGGGAGAGCAGGCGCGGGGTAGGGGCGTGCGTCATGCCTTCTTCCCGAAGCCCGCCGGCACCTGGATCAGCGCCGTCATCGCAAACGAGGGCAGGGTGGCCAGCAGCACCCAGGCGAAGAACCAGAGGTAGCCGATCTGGTCCTGCAGCCAGCCGCTCCACATGCCGGGCAGCATCATCCCCAGCGCCATGAAGCCGGTGCACAGCGCGTAATGCGCGGTCTTGTGCGGGCCTTCGGACACCAGGATCATCACCATCAGGTAGGCCGTGAACCCTAGCCCATAACCAAACTGCTCCACCGCCAGCGCGGCGCTGATCCACCACAGGCTCTGCGGCTGGGCCCAGGCCATGAGCAGGAAGACGATGTTGGGCACATGCATGGCCAGGATCAACGGCCACAGCGCCGCCTTCAGGCCCACGCGCGCAATCACCCAACCGCCCAGCAGACCGCCCAGGGTCAGCGCACTCAGGCCCACGGTGCCGTAGGCGATGCCGACCTGCTGCGTCGTCAGGCCCAGGCCGCCCTGCTCAGTGGGGTCCAGCAGGAAGGGCGTGGCCAGTTTGAGCAGCTGCGCCTCGGGGAAGCGGTAGAGCAGCAGAAAGCCCACGATCACCCAGATGGCGGGCTTCCTGAAGAACTCGGCAAACACCTGCAGCGATTCGCGCCAGAAGCCCTGCTGGCGCGGGGCGGGCCGGTCGGCGGCGGGCTTGGGCAGGGCCCACAGGTGGTAGAGCGCCACCAGCACGAACAGCCCGGCCAGCAGCGCCATCACCACCTGCCAGGCGGAGCGGGCATTGCCCCAGCGCTCCGTCAGGAACCCGGCCAGGTAGACCAGCCCACCCTGGCCGGCGATGTTGGCCAGCCGGTAGAAGGCCGAGCGCACGCCCACGAAGGCGGCTTGCTCGTGGGTTTGCAGCGCCAGCAGGTAGAAGCCATCGGCGGCGATGTCATGCGAGGCCGAGGCAAAGGCCATCAGCCACAGCACCGCCAGCGACATCTGGAAGAAGCTCTCCAGCGGCAGCGTGAGCGCCACGCCGGCCAGCGCCGCGCCCACCAAGAACTGCAGGCCGACGATCCAGTGCCGCTTGGTGCCCAGCAGCTCCACCAGCGGGCTCCACAGCGGCTTGATGACCCAGGGCAGGTAGAGCCAGCTGGTGTAGAGCGCGATCTCGGTGTTGCTCAGGCCCAGGTTCTTGTACATGACGACCGAGAGGGTCATCACCGTCACATAAGGCAGGGCCTGCAGCAGGTAAAGGCTGGGGATCCAGGCCCAGGGTGAGCGCGGCATCTCAGGCGGCATCCAGGGCGGCGCGCAGATGGCCGGCGTGTCGCTCCAGCAGGGTCTTGGCTGCGGGTGCAGTGAGCTGCCGGCGCAACATCAGGATGGCCAGCTTTACCTGTCCGCCAGCCTGGGCCAGGGCCAACTCGGCGGCCTCGGGGGCGGCACCGCTGGCGCGCTGCGTCAGGGCCAGCGCGCGGCGGCGCAGCTTGGCGTTGGTGGCCTGCAGGTCCACCATCAAATTGCCGTGCACCTTGTGCAGCTTCACCATCAGGCTGCTGGAGAAGGTGTTGAGCGCGATCTTCTGTGCCGTGCCGGCCTTGAGGCGCGTGCTGCCCGAGATGATCTCCGGCCCGCTGTCCAGTACCACGCCGATCTCGGCCTGGGTGCACACCGGCGCGCCCGGGTTGTTGGCCATGCCGATGGTGAGACAGCCCGCCGCGCGCGCCGCCTGCAGTGCGCCCAGCACATAGGGTGTGGCGCCACTGGCGGCCAGGCCGATCACCACGTCCTGCGCACGCGGCTGCAGCTGCTGCAGATCGGCCGCGCCCTGGCTGGCGTTGTCCTCCGCGCCTTCCACCGCCTTCATCAGCGCACCGGGGCCGCCCGCGATCAGCGCGCAGGCGCGCTCCGGCGGCCAGGAAAAGGTGGGCGTCAGCTCCACGCCATCCAGCAGGCCCAGCCGGCCGGAGGTGCCGGCCCCGACGTAGATCAGCCGGCCACCGGCCTGCAGACGCGGCAGCGCGGCCTCCACCGCGCGCGCCAAAGCGGGTGCGGCGGCCTGCACGGCGCGCAGCGCGTCGAGCTGGTCGTCCACAAAGGCCTGCACCAGTTGGCCGGTGGGGTAGCTGTCCAGATCGGGGTGGCGGGGGCTCGGCGTCTCGGTATTGAGCATGGGCAAGGGTCAGCGAGGAGCGGTCACTCTAGGCAGGCTGTGGCGGCGGAACCAATGAATGCTGGGCCTCGGCGCATAACTGCAGGTAATCGTCGCATCGTGTGCATGGGGCGGGAGTAGGCTAGGGCCCATCGACAGCCCGCTGCAGAGGTTTGACATGCTGATGGACGAGCTCGAACCCCGAACACCCGATGCGATCCCGCTGCGTCACCTGCTCTGGGGCCTGCTCGGCATCGGTGCTGTGCTCAGCGTGCTGCAACTGCTGCTCTATGTGCGTGGCGGCGGGGTCTGGATCGAGGCCCTGCTGGCGTGGACGGATGGCTCCCGGGTGGCCAACCAGATGGTGCGCTGGCAGCTGGCGCTGAACGGCTGGGGCTTTGCCGGTTTCGTGGCCTACCTGGTGATCGACACGGCGCTGTTCCTGCCGCTGTACTGGCTGGTCATGTGGCGGGCGTGGGCGCTGTGGCTGCCGCCGCGCACACCCGAGGGCGGGCACCTGAAGCTGGCCACCTGGCGCGGTGTCGGTTTCACCCTGCCGCTGCTGCTGGTGGCGGCCGATCTGGTGGAGAACGCCGCCGCCCTGCATCACCAGGAACTGGACCTGCTGCTGGGCATGGCGCTGTGCGCGACCCTGACCTTCGGCCTGTGGGTGCGCGTGCCCCTGCTGGGCACCTGGGCCGAAGCGGCACATGAGTCGCCGCTGTGGTTGCAGGTGGGGCTGTTGGGTGCCTGCGTGCTGCTGGCGGGCGCGCTGGCCGCGCTTTGGTGGCCGCATGCGCCGGAAGCCGACTCGCTCAGCCTGCAGTTGGCCAGCGCCGCCCACGCTCTCAAGTTCGCCCTGCTGGCCCTGTGGCTGCTGGCTACGGCGGGCTTGGCGGTGCACCGGCGGCACCTGGCCGCCGGTTACGCCGTGCCGGCTTAGAAGAACTTGTACTCCAGGCGCAGCGTGAAGCTGCGGCCGCGCGGGTCGGCCACGCGGGGCTCCCAGCTGCTGCCGGCACCGGTGTTGGTGTCGTAGGTCACGCTGAAGGGCGGGTCGTCGCCCAGCAGGTTCTTGATGCCGGCGGTCAGCGTCAGGTTCTTGAAGCCGGTGTAGCCCACGCTGAGGTTGAACACCGAGTAGCTCTCCACGTTCGGCTGCCAGTTGGCGGGCTTGACCGTGCCGTTGGCCACGCCAGGCAGGGTGTAGTCCTTGTAGCCGTCGCGGAAGGTCTGACTGATGGTGGCGGTCCAGTCGCCGGCCGTGCGCGTCAGCGAGGCGGTGTGCTTCCAGCGGATGCCCAGATCGCCCGAGCGCGTGAACACGCCGATCTCGCTCGGGCCCATGGGGGCGGACTTGAGCGGGCGCGAGCGCTTTTCCAGCAAGTAGGAGACATCGAAGCCTGCCGTCCAGCGTGCATCGGCCCACATGGTGCTGCCGCGCAGGCTCAGGTCCAGGCCTTCGGTGATGGATTCACCGGCATTGACCCAGCGCGTGTCCACCGCCACCAGGTTGCCGGAGGCATCGCGGCGCAGGTTGTCCGGGAAGTACTGGTAGTTGTTCAGGATGGTGGTGATGCCGTAGCTCAGGATCGTGCCCTCGCGGCGCACCTTCCACCAGTCCAGGCTGGCCACCAGGTCCTTGCTGGGCTGGATGACCACGCCGGCGCTGGTCATCTTAGCCTCCTCGGGCTCCAGCTCGGGCTTGCCGCCGAACAACACCAGCGGGCGGATGGCTTCGCAGCCCGGCGTGGTGGAGACGGCGCGGCTTGGGCATTTGGCCGGGTCGGTCAGGTCAGCACCGGTGTACTGGCTTTCGGTGATCGGGTCTTGCGCCTGCTTGAAGGTGGGCACCCGGAAACCCGTGCTGTAGGAGCCGCGCAGCAGCAGCTCCTCAAACGGGGTGTAGCGCAGAGTCAGCTTCGGATTGGTGCTCTTGCCGAAGCCGGTGTAGTCGTCCTGGCGCACGGCGCCCACGGCCTCGAAACCCTTGAAGACCGGCAGGGCGATTTCACCGTACACCGCCTTGATGTCGCGCTTGAGCGTGCCGGCGGTGGCCAGGGCGTTGTCGAAGGGCACGTTGAAGATCAGCGCGTCCACGGTGTTCGCGTTGGGGCGCTGGTCACCGTCGAACTTGTATTCCTCGGTGCGCTTGTCCAGGCCGAAGGCCGCCATGGCCATGCCGCCGGGCAGCTTGAACAGCGGGCCGGAGACCGACGCATCGGCCTGCGTCATCGTGTACTTGCCGCCGTAGAGCGTGACGCCCTTGGCCGAGATGGCGTCCAGCGCCTGCAGGGCCTGCGGCGTCTGCGTCAGCGAGAAGGGGTTGAGCGTGCCGTTGTTCAGCAGGTCGGCGAACTTCTGGTGGTAGTGGTAGCCGGTGCCCACGACCGAGCTGCTCTTGCTGGTGGCGCGGTTCAGGCCCACGCGGTACTCCCACTCGGGCAAGAAGGGCAGCGGGCCATCGGCGCCCAGCAGGAAGCGTGCGGTGTCGGTCTCGGTCTCAATCTCGCGCGGGCCGCAGGGCATGCAGCGCCAGCGGAAGGCGATCGGCTGCCCGCGGTTGGCCTCCAGCGCCGGGAAGGCGGCCACCAGCTTGTTGAAGACTTCGTTGTAGGAGCTGCCGCTGCTCGGGTAGGCCAAGTTGTAGAAGGGGTTGGGCACGCGCGTGCCATTGGGCAGCGTGGTGGTCGTCACCGTGCTGCTGCTGATCTGGTTGTTCGAGAAGCTCTTGGCCGACTCGCTCTTGCCCAGCACCGCCTCGGCGGCGATCTGGTGTTCACCGGCGCGGAAGGTCAGGCGCGAGACCAGGTTGGTGTTCTTCACCGGCTGCTGGATCACCGCGGCACGGCCGGTGTCCCAGGCGCAGCCGTACTTGCTGGCGGCGGTGGCCCAGAGCTTTTCCTCGTAGGGGCTCATGCCGTCCACCGAGCCGCAGCCCGCCTGGCCGGGTAGGTCCAGCACGTTGATGCCGTTCACGCGCAGCGTGGGGTCGGCAAAGTCGGCCGGGCCGGTGCCGCGGCCGGTGTTGTTGAGGTTGTCGCGGCTCAGCGCGCTGTACAGGGTGCTGATGGCGAAGGCGGTGGCGATGGGCGTGCCGCGCGTGTCCGGCGCCACACCGCGGTCGGGCTGGTAGGTGTTGACGAAGTCGCGCTGGTCACCGCGCAGGATCTTGTGGTCCCGCACCGAGAGCGAGGCCAGGAAGTTGAAGCCTTGACGGTCGAGGTCGCCAAATCCGGTGGTGATATCGGCTCCGTAGATCTCGCCGCCCTTGTCCTGCGGAATGTCGACCATGGCATTCATCACCAGGCCTTCAAAGCGCGTGCGCAGGATGAAGTTGATGACGCCGCCGATGGCATCGGTGCCGTAGATGGCCGAGGCGCCGTCCTTCAGCACCTCCACGCGCTCGATGGCCGCGAAGGGGATCTGGTTCAGGTCCACCGTGCCGCCATTCAGGCCGTGCGAGGCCACGCGGCGGCCGTTCAGCAGCACCAGGGTGGCGTTGCTGCCCTGGCCGCGCAGGTTGGCGCTGGTGGCGCCGTTGTTGCCGCGCGCCGCGCCGTCCACCACGTCGGCATTGCCGGCCAGGTTGTCCAGGCCGTTGCCGTTGATGTTCAGGCTGGCGATCAGCTGCTCGGTGGAGGCGATGCCCTGGCGCTCCATCTCGCTGCGGCTGATGATCTGCACCGGCAGCGCCCCTTCGTCCTTCAGGCGCTTGATGCTCGAACCCGTGATCACCACTTTCTCGAGCTTGGCTTCGCCGGTGGGCGGGGTGGTCTGCGCGAGGCTGGGGCTGACCAGGCCCACCAGGGCCAGGGCTTGGGCGATGCGGGTGCGTTTCATCAGGGACTCCGACTGCAGGTTGTGGTTGGAAGCGTGGCCGCGATCTTCACCATGCAGACCCCCACTCGCACAGAGGGCGCGCCCCGGTTTGTGGTGCAAATGGTGATCACGACTTGTGAGCAAACCATAACTCGTGGGAATGCGCGCGCTCTCAACCGGTATTGCCTGTTTGGGAAAGAAGCAACTGCCGCCCGGTGCAGGCTGGCAGCATGGCGGGGCCATGTACCTGCTTCGCCGATTCGCCCTCCTTTGTGCCGCCCCCCTCCTGTTGGCGGCCTGCGCCCACCGCCCCTTGCCGGACCCGCTGCAGACCGCGTTGCAGGCCCAGGGACTGCCCGCGGACAGCCTGGCCTTGCTGCTGGAGCCGGTCGGCCAGGCGGCGCCGGTGCTGGCGCTGCAGGCCCAGCGCGCCATGGCGCCTGGTTCCACCATGAAGCTCGTGACGGCCGCCGTAGCGCTGGAACGCCTGGGCCCCAATGCCCGCGCCGCCACCGAGCTGCGCGCCACCACCCCGCCCGATGCCGACGGCGTGCTGCACGGCCCGCTGTACGTGCGCGGCGGGGGCGAGGCCGATCTGGGCTATGCCGAGCTGCACCAGCTGCTGCGCGAACTGCGCGAACAGGGCGTGCGCGAGCTGCGCGGCGGCGTGGTGCTGGACCGCAGCCTGTTCCAGCCCGAGCGCCCCGATCAAGGCCTGCCCCCCTTCGACGACACGCCCGAGTTCCCCTACAACGTCATCCCCGACGCGCTGCAGCTCGCCGGCAGCCTGCAGCGCCTGGAGCTGCAGAGCAGCGCCCAGGGCGTGATGCAGGGGCGGCTCAGCCCCGTGCTGCCCGGCATCGAGCTGGATCTCTCCGGCCTGCGGCCGGCCGCGCGTGCCTGTGCCGACTGGGAGGACGGCTGGCAGGCGCCCCAGGTGGTGCGTGAGGCGGATGACCGGCAGCGCGTGCGCCTGCAGGGCGAATTCCCGCCGAAATGCCGCGTCAGCCAGGCCCTGCAGCTGGTGGATAGGCAGGTGCTGTGGGAGCGGGCGCTGCGCCAGTTTTGGGCCGAACTGGGCGGGCAATGGGGCGCGCACGCCGAGGTGCAAGCAGGGCGCACCCCGCCCGACAGCCTGCTGCTGGCCCGCCACCTGGAGCGGCCGCTGGCCGAACTGCTGCGTGGCCTGATGAAGCGCAGCGACAACGCCCAGACCCGTCTGCTGTACCAGCGCCTGGGCGCCGCCGTGGCCCGCCCGGGCGAGCCCACGCTGTCGGCCGCCGGGCGCGCCGTGCAGACCTGGTTCGCGGAGCGCGGCATCCCGGTCGAGGGCCTGGTGATGGACAACGGCTCCGGCCTTTCACGCAGCGAGCGCATCAGCGCGCGCCAGATGGCCGATCTGCTGCAAACCGTCTGGCGCGAGCAGCGCCATCTCCCCGAGTTTCTGAACACCCTGCCCGTGGCGGGCGAGGACGGCACCCTGAGCCGCCGCCTGAAACACGGCCCCGCGCAGGGCCGCGCCCGGCTTAAGACCGGCACCTTGCGCGACGTCGTTGGCCTCGCGGGCTATCTATGGGACCGCGCCGGCCGACCCTGGGTGCTGGTGGCCTGGATCAACCACGACAGCCCGGATCTGCCGCAACGGGGCCGCGCCGTGCTGGATGCCGTGGCGGAGTGGGCCGCCAGCCGCTGACTTAGAGCCCGACCTTGGCAGGCTCCGTCGCCAGCGGCAGGCGCGGCTGCTTGCGGCGCTCGCCCCCGGCGGCCAGCCAGTCCTGGATGGCGGTCTCCGACACCTCCAGCCCGGCCAGGCTGGCACGCGCTTCGGCGCTGCGCAGCGGTTTGGCGGGTTCTTCGAGGTGGAGCACGGGGGTCAGGGGGCTACGGTTCGGTCGCATGCGGGGACTGTGCGGGCCGATCGCGTGCCGCTCCATCCCCCATTGGTGGGAACTGACGCGACCCCAGATCGCTGATGACGCGGGCATGGCGCTCGTGGGTCCAGTAGGCCCAGGCCCAGTCCATCAGCACCACCAGGCGGCTGCGGAAGTCGATGAGGAAGTAGACGTGCGCAAACAGCCAGAACAGCCAGGCCAGATAGCCGGAGAAGCGCAAGGGCCCCAGCGGTGTGCCGAGATCGACCACCGCGCTGTGGCGCCCGATGGTGGCGAGGTTGCCGTAGTCGCGGTAGCGGAAGGGCAGGGTGGGGCGGCCCGCCAGGCGTCGCAGCAGATTGGCGGCGGCCCAGCGGCCCATCTGCTTGGCGGCGGGTGAGACCCCGGGCACCGGCCGCCCCTCCGGCCCGCCGCTGCGTGCGGCGGCCAGGTCGCCGATGACGCTGATGTGCGGGTGCCCGGGCAGGCTCAGATCCGCCTCCACCTGCACGCGCCCAGCGCGGTCGAGCAGGGCGCCACAGGCCTCGGCGAGCTGCCGGCCCAGCGGCGAGGCCGCCACGCCGGCCGCCCAGATCACGCAGTGGCTGTGCAGGCGTTGCGCGCCGTCCTGCCCCTGCAGGGTGACGCCCTCGCCATCGATGGCCGTGACGCGCTGGTTCAGCAGCACGTCCACGCCCAGTTGCTGCAGTTGCCGGCGCGCGCTCTCGCTCAGCGTGGGCGGCATGGTCTGCAGCACGCGCTCCGCCCCTTCCACCAGCACCACGCGCGCGCTCGCCGGATTAATCTGGCGGAACTCACCAACCAGGGTACGGCGGGCGATCTCGGCCAGGGTGCCCGCCATCTCCACGCCGGTGGGGCCGGCACCGATCACCACGAACTGCAGCCAGCCGGCGCGGCGCGCGGGGTCCGGCTCGCGCTCGGCTGCCTCGAAGGCACGCAGCACGCGGCGGCGGATCTCGAAGGCGTCCGCCAGTGTCTTCAGGCCGGGCGCGTGCGGCGCCCAGGCGTCGTTGCCGAAATAGCTGTGCGTGGCGCCGGCGGCGACGATCAGATGGTCCCAGTGCAGCTCCTGGCCGTCCTCGAGGGTCACCGTACGCGCCTGGGGGTCAATGCGCTGCACATCGCCCAGCAGCGTGCGCACATTGGCCTGGGCGCGCAGCACATGGCGGATCGGGGCGGCGATGGATGGGGCCGACAAGCCGGCCGTGGCCACCTGGTAAAGCAGGGGCTGGAAGAGGTGGTGGTTGGTGCGGTCGACGACGGTGATGTCGAGCGGCGCGCGGCGCAGGGCGCGGATGGCTTCAAGACCGCCAAAGCCGCAACCGATCACCAGCACATGAGGGCGGGGAGAAAGGGTTGGCATCCCGCCATCCTAGTCTTCATGTTGCAGCGCAGCATCGGAAGCGCCGATGGCCTCGGCTTGGCCTGGGTCTTGCGGCCGGGTGCTAAGCGTTTCCCCGCTGGTGGGGTGTGCGGTTCTGCACGAAAAGTGTCGTCGTGGGACCTCCTTCGGGGTGCCCTGCAAAGGAGGGTCCCCGATGGAAAACATGGCAGTGATGGTGGTGGTGGCGTTGGTGGCCGCACTGGCCGGTGCGGCCGGCGCCTGGGTGGCGCTGCAGAGCAAGCTCAAGCAGGCGCAGACGCGCATGCACAAGTACGAGCAACTGCGCAAGCAGCTGGAGCAGCAGAAGGCCCAGGCCTTCAAGCAGATCGAGCAGTTGCAGGCCGATCTGACCGACCTGCGCCGCGAACAGGCCTTGCACGATGCGCCGCGCGGCAAGTCGGCGAAGTCCGGTCAGGATTCGGTGGGTGGCGCGGCTCTGTTGGCCAGCGAACCCTATTTCGACAGCGACTCGGCGGCGCCGGAAGGCTTTGCCCAGACACAGATCACGCTGACGCCGCATTCCAAGGGCGTTTGAGCGAGTTCGATGACCAAGAAAAACGGGCCACGAAGGCCCGTTTTTGCTTTCTGTCTGGCGGAGAGAGCGGGATTCGAACCCGCGGTGGGCTGTTAACCCACACACGCTTTCCAGGCGTGCGACTTAAACCACTCATCCATCTCTCCGGAACCCGGCATTCTAACCAGAACAATCAGGCCTTCTGGCCGCCCTTGAGCAGGGCCATCGCGGTGCCGATCAGGCCGCCCACCTCGCTCATGTTGCCGGGCACGATCATCGTGTTGTTCTTCTGGGCCAGCTGGGCGTAGGCGTCCACCGCCTTTTCGGCCACCTTGAGCTGCACGGCCTGCTCGCCGCCGGGGGAGCGGATGGCCTCGGCAATCTTGCGGATGGCGTCGGCCGTGGCATCGGCCACCGCGGTGATGGCGGCCGCCTCACCCTGGGCCTTGTTGATCTCGGCCTGCTTCTCGCCTTCGGAGCGGGCAATGGCCGCCTCGCGCTCGCCGGTGGCGATGTTGATCTGCTCCTGGCGGCGGCCCTCGGAGGCGGCGATGAGCGCGCGCTTCTCGCGCTCGGCGGTGATCTGCGCCTGCATCGAGCGCAGGATCTCGGCCGGCGGCGTCAGGTCCTTGATCTCGTAGCGCAGCACTTTCACGCCCCAGTTCAGCGCGGCCTCGTCCAGCGCCGAGACGACCGAGGCGTTGATGGCGTCGCGTTCCTCGAAGGTCTTGTCCAGCTCCATGCGGCCGATCACCGAGCGCAGCGTGGTCTGGGCCAGCTGCGTGATGGCGACGATGAAGTTGCTGCTGCCGTAGCTGGCGCGCATGGCGTCGGTGACCTGGAAGTACAGGATGCCGTCGACCGTCAGCTGGGTGTTGTCCTTGGTGATGCAGACCTGGCTGGGCACATCGAGCGGAATCTCCTTCAGCGAATGCTTGTAGGAGACGCGATCGACGAAAGGCACCAGCACGCGCAGGCCGGGTGCCAGCGTGCGGTCGTAGCGGCCCAGGCGCTCCACCACCCAGGCATGCTGCTGCGGCACGATCTTGATCGCCCGGCTGATGAACAGGATGGCGATGACGGCGACGATGAGTGCGATTTCCATGGGGGTCTTTCAGCAGGGTTCGAGTTCAAGGGTGTTGCCGCGCAGGGCGACGATGCGGTGCATGCCGGGGGCGGGGCTGCCTGGACCCGCGAACTGCGCATGCCAGGTGGCGCCGCGGTAGCTGACCTGCGTCTGCCCCAGCGAATCCCATTGGCCGACCTGCACGGTCTGGCCGATGTCCAGGTTCACATCACGGTTGCTCTCGATCGCCGTCGATTCGGCGCCCCTGGCGCGGCGGTACCGATACCAGGCGAAGGTGCTGAGCGCTCCGGCAGCGGCGGCCGCCACGATCTGCAGCTGCGTGCCCAAGCCCAGGTGGGCGCAGAGGGCGCCCGTGGCCGCGCCCAGGGCGAGCATGAGCAGATAGAAGCTGCCGGTCAGCAGCTCGGCGGCGACCAGCGCACCGGCCAGCAACCACCAGGTGGTGGCGTCATTCATACAGGTCCTCCCGGACGTCTTGGCTGTCGGGCCAGTTTAGGCGGCTGACCTTCATACGATTGACCGGTCCGCGCCCTAAACTGCGCGCCCTTTTTCCTGACCGGCCCCTCGGAGCCCTGCCATGCTGCGTTTCCACTTCCCCATCGTCATCATTGATGAGGACTACCGCTCCGAGAACGCCTCGGGTCTGGGCATTCGCGCGCTGGCGGACGCCATCAAACGCGAGGGCATGGACGTGCTGGGCGTGACCAGCTACGGTGACCTCTCGCAGTTCGCCCAGCAGCAAAGCCGCGCCTCGGCCTTCATCCTGTCGATCGACGACGAGGAGTTCACCCCCGGCCCCGAGCTCGACCCGGCGGTGCTGAATTTGCGCAAGTTCATCGAGGAGATCCGCTTCCGCAACCCGGACATCCCGATCTACATCTACGGCGAGACGCGCACCAGCCAGCACCTGCCCAACGATGTGCTGCGGGAACTGCACGGCTTCATCCACATGTTCGAGGACACGCCGGAGTTCGTGGCGCGCCACATCATCCGCGAGGCCAAGAGCTACCTGGATGGCCTGGCTCCGCCCTTCTTCAAGGCGCTGATGGACTACGCCCAGGACGGCTCCTACAGCTGGCACTGCCCAGGCCACAGCGGCGGCGTCGCCTTCCTGAAGAGCCCGGTGGGCCAGATGTTCCACCAGTTCTTCGGCGAGAACATGCTGCGCGCCGACGTCTGCAATGCGGTGGAAGAACTCGGCCAGCTGCTCGACCACACCGGTCCGGTCGCCGCCAGCGAAAAGAACGCCGCGCGCATCTTCAATGCCGACCACTGCTTCTTCGTCACCAACGGCACCAGCACCTCGAACAAGATGGTCTGGCACCACACCGTGGCGCCCGGCGACGTGGTCGTGATCGACCGCAACTGCCACAAGAGCAATCTGCACGCCATCATCATGTGTGGCGCGATCCCCGTCTTCCTGACCCCGACGCGCAACCACCACGGCATCATCGGCCCGATCCCCGAAAGCGAGTTCTCGCCCGAGACCATCCGCGCCAAGATCGCCGCCAACCCGCTGCTGGCGCATGTCGACCCGGCGACCGTCAAGCCCTCGATCCTGACGCTGACGCAGAGCACTTACGACGGCGTGCTCTACAACACCGAGACCATCAAGCACAAGCTGGACGGCTTCATCCCGACCCTGCACTTCGACGAGGCCTGGCTGCCGCATGCCGCCTTCCACGACTTCTACGGTCAATTCCACGCGATGGGCAAGAACCGCCCGCGCCCCAAGCAGGCCATGGTCTACGCGACGCAGTCGACTCACAAGCTGCTCGCCGGCATCTCGCAGGCCTCGCAGGTGCTGGTGCAGGACTCGCAACAGGTCAAGCTGGATAAGCACCTGTTCAACGAGGCCTACCTGATGCATACCAGCACCAGCCCGCAGTACTCGATCATCGCCAGCTGCGATGTGGCCGCGGCCATGATGGAGCCCCCGGGCGGCACGGCGCTGGTCGAGGAAAGCATCCGTGAGTCGCTGGACTTCCGCCGCGCCATGCGCAAGGTCGACGAGGACTACGGCGACGACTGGTGGTTCAAGGTCTGGGGCCCGGACCATCTAGCCGAGACCAGCGACCCCAAGTCGGCCGACTGGATGCTGCACGCCAACGAGGAGTGGCATGGCTTCGGCGCGCTGGCCGAGGGCTTCAACATGCTGGACCCGATCAAGTCCACCGTCATCACGCCGGGCATGGACATGGAAGGGCGCTTCGCCAAGACTGGCATTCCGGCCTCGGTCGTCACCAAGTTCCTGGTCGAGCACGGCGTGGTGGTCGAGAAGACTGGCCTGTACTCCTTCTTCATCATGTTCACCATCGGCATCACCAAAGGCCGCTGGAACACCCTGCTCACCGCACTGCAGCAGTTCAAGGACGACTACGACAAGAACGCGCCGCTGTGGCGCATCCTGCCGGAGTTCTGCGCCGCGCACCCGAAGTACGAGCGCATGGGCCTGCGCGATCTTTGCCAGAGCATCCACGAGGCCTATGCCGAGGGCGACATCGCCCGGCTGACGACCGACATGTACCTGTCGAACCTGCAGCCGGCGATGACCCCGACCGACGCCTACGCGCACATCGCGCAGCGCCGCACCGAGCGCGTCGGCATTGATGAGCTCGAAGGTCGCATCACCACCAGCCTGCTGACGCCTTACCCGCCGGGTATTCCGCTGCTGATTCCGGGTGAGCGCTTCAATAAGAAGATCTGCGACTACCTGAAGTTCACGCGCGCCTTCAACGCCAAGTTCCCGGGTTTTGCCACCGATGTGCATGGCTTGGTGCACGAGATCGATGAGGAAACTGGCAAGGGCCGCTACTACGTGGACTGCGTGAAGCAGTAAGCCGAATGAACAAGGGGCGCCGCGGCGCCCCTTGTTGTTTGCGCCCGGCGGGGCTTACTCCTCGTTGGCCAGCGCCACGTGGCTGAAGCCGCCGTCCACGTACAGGATTTCCGCGCTCACGCCGGCGGCCAGATCGGACAGCAGGAAAGCGGCGGCATTGCCGACGTCGTCGATCGTCACGTTGCGACGGATCGGCGTGGTGGCGGCAAAGGCCGAGAGCAGCTTGCCGAAGTCCTTGATGCCCGAAGCAGCCAGCGTCTTGATGGGGCCGGCCGAGATGCCATTCACACGCACGCCCTTGTCACCCAGGGCATGGGCCAGGTAGCGCACGCTGGCCTCCAGGCTGGCCTTGGCCAGGCCCATGGTGTTGTAGTTGGGCACATAGCGCAGCGCGCCCAAATAGGACAGGGTCAGCAGCGCGGCGCCTGGGCGCAGGCGCGGAGCGGCTGCCTTGGCCATGGCCGGGAAGCTGTAGGCGCTGATGTCATGCGCAATGCGGAACGATTCGCGCGACAGGCCATCAAGGAAGTTGCCGGCGATCGCCTCGCGCGGTGCAAAGCCGATGGAGTGCACAAAACCGTCGAATTCCGGCCAGACCTCGCCCAGTTCGGCAAAGGTGCGTTCGATCTGCTCATCGCTGCCGACATCGCAGTCGTACACAAGGCTGGAGCCGAATTCGGCGGCGAATTCGGTGATGCGCTCCTTGAAGCGCTCGCCCACGTAGGAAAAGGCCAGTTCGGCGCCTTCACGATGGCAAGCCTTGGCAATGCCATAGGCAATGGAGCGGTTGGAAAGCACGCCGCTGATCAAAAAGCGCTTGCCGGCCAGAAATCCCATGGTTCAACCTGTTGCAAAAGTGGGGCGCGGATTCTGTCACGCGCAACAAGGGCTACGGGGAAGCCCGCGCTTTCGGATTAGAATGCGAGCTTCGCTGAAGTAGTGAAGCGTTGGGCGGATTCTTCCAGCCCATTTTTTTTGGCTTTTCGCTTTTAGAGCGGTACGGAGTGGTTGGCGCGGATGAACTGGCAGGCAGTGGTTGAAAAGGCCGTCACAGGTTTGGACCTGGAACTGGTGGAGTGTGAGCGCTCCGCCGGCGGATTGCTGCGTGTGTTCATTGACAAATTGCCCGCCCCCGAAGGCCAGGAGCAGCCCTTCGTTACCGTGGACGACTGCGAGCGCGTGACGCGCCAGCTGCAGTATGTGCTGGAAGTGGAAGGCTGCGATTACAGCCGCCTGGAAGTCAGTTCGCCCGGCCTGGACCGACCCCTGCATACCCCCGTGCACTACCGCCGCTTCTGCGGTGAGCAGATCGACCTGACCCTGCGCCTGCCGTTCCAGGGCCGCAAGAAGTACCGCGGCCTGCTGCAGACCGGCGAGGGCGAAGGCTGGCAGCTGGTGTTCGGTGAGCCCGGCCAGGAGCAGGTTCTCAGCTTTCAGCTGGACGAGGTGCGCGAGGCGCGCCTGGTGCCGGTGATCGATTTCAAGGGGCGGAAGAACAAGCCGGCCCCCGGCGGCAAAACCGCCCAGACCCCGAATCAGAAGAAGACCGACGGAGATCAGACCCCATGAACCGCGAACTGTTGCTGCTGGTGGACGCCATTTCCCGCGAAAAGAGCGTGGAACGTGAAGTGGTGTTCGGTGCCGTGGAATCGGCGCTGGCCCAGGCCACCAAGAAGTTTGTCGGCGGCGAGGTCGACATCCGTGTCTCGATCGACCGCGAATCGGGCGAATACGAGAGCTTCCGCCGCTGGCTGGTGGTGCCCGACAGCGCCGGCCTGCAGAACCCGGATGCCGAGGAGCTGCTGACCGACGCCCGTGATCGCATTGCCGACATCGAAGAGGGCGACTACATCGAGGAATCGATCGAGTCGGTGCCCATCGGTCGCATCGGCGCCCAGGCCGCCAAGCAGGTCATCCTGCAGAAGATCCGCGACGCCGAGCGTGAGCAGCTGCTGAACGATTTCCTCGCCCGCGGCGAGAAGATCTTCGTCGGCACCGTCAAGCGCCTGGACAAGGGCGACATCATTGTCGAATCGGGCCGCGTGGAAGGCCGCCTGAAGCGCAGCGAGATGATCCCGAAGGAAAACCTGCGCAGCGGTGACCGCGTGCGTGCCGTGCTGCTGGGCATCGACCCGACCGCGCGCGGCCCGCAGATCATGCTGTCGCGCGCCCATGGCGACTTCATGAAGGAACTGTTCGCTCAGGAAGTTCCCGAAATCGAGCAGGGTCTGCTGGAGATCAAGAGCTGCGCCCGCGATGCCGGCAGCCGCGCCAAGATCGCGGTCGTTTCGCATGACCGCCGCGTCGATCCGATCGGCACCTGCGTGGGCGTGCGGGGTTCACGCGTCACTGCCGTGACCAATGAGCTGGCGGGCGAGCGTGTCGACATCGTGCTGTGGAGCGAGGATCCGGCGCAGTTCGTCATCGGTGCCCTGGCGCCGGCGAATGTCTCGTCCATCGTGGTGGACGAGGAGCGTCACGCGATGGATGTGGTGGTTGATGAGGAAAACCTCGCCATCGCCATCGGCCGCGGCGGCCAGAACGTGCGTCTGGCTTCAGAGCTGACCGGCTGGCGCATCAACATCATGACGGCCGAGGAATCGGCTGCGCGCAAGGCCGAGGAAGACGGCGGTGCGCGCAAGTTGTTCATCGAAAAGCTGGATGTCGACGAGGAAGTCGCCGACATCCTGATCGCCGAAGGGTTCACCAGCCTGGAGGAGGTGGCCTATGTGCCGCTGGCCGAAATGCTGGAGATTGAGAGCTTCGACGAAGACACCGTGCACGAGCTGCGCGCACGTGCAAAGGATGCGCTGCTGACGATGGAAATCGCGCGCGAGGAATCGGTCGAGGAGGTTTCGCAGGATTTGCGTGACCTCGAGGGCATCACCCCCGATCTGCTGGCCAAGCTGGCGGGCGGCGGTGTGCATACCCGCGATGAATTGGCCGATCTGGCGGTGGACGAGTTGGTCGAGATGACCGGCATGGCCGAGGAGAGCGCGAAGGCGCTGATCCTGAAGGCACGTGAACACTGGTTTGCGTAATCCAAGCCCTGCACCCGACCTAACTGCTACCGCACCAAGACACCCCAAGGATTCCCCAGATGGCTGTGACCACCGTCGCTCAATTTGCCGCCGAGCTGAACCGCCCGGCCAGCACGCTGCTTGAGCAGCTGCAGGCTGCCGGCGTACCCAAGGCCTCGGCGGCCGATGCGCTGACCGAAGGCGACAAGGAACGCCTGCTTGAACACCTGCGCCAGTCCCACGGCACGGCCGGTGCGGACCGCAAGAAGATCACCCTGGTCAAGAAGTCGACCACCGAGATCAAGCAGGCCGATGCCAGCGGCAAGGCGCGCACCATCACGGTCGAGACGCGCAAGAAGCGGGTGTTCGTGAAGCGTGACGACGGCCCGGCCTCTGACGAGACTGCTGCGCTGGAAGCCGCCGAACTGGCGCGCCGCGAAGAAGAAGCGCGGGCCCAGGCCGAAGCGCTGGCGCGCGAGCAGGCGGAGCTGGAGCGTCAGGCCCGTGAGCGTGCCGAGGCGGAAGCCCGTGCGCGTGAAGAGGCCGAGCGCAAGGCGGCTGAAGAGCGTGCCGCTGCGGAAGCCGCTGCCAAGGCTGCGGCAGAGGCCGCTCTGGCGGCCGCGCAGGCGGAGGCCGAAGCCGCCAAGAATGCCAAGAGCGCCAAGGCCAAGCCCGAAACCACGGCGGAAACCAAGCCTGAAGCCAAGGTCGAGGCCAAGCCCGAAGCCAAGGTGGAAGCGGCAGCCCCGGCGCCGGCTCCGGTTGAGGCGCCCAAGCCCGCACTGCGCGTGGTCAAGGCAGCCGACATCACGGCCGAGACGGCCGCCAAGGCGGCCGAGCTGGATCGTCGCCGCAAGGCGGCGGAAGCCGAGGCTGCGGCCATTCGCGCCATGATGAATGCACCCAAGAAGGTGCTGGTGGCGAAGAAGCCGGAAGAACCCAAGCCGGTCGAAGCCCCGGGAATCAAGGGCACCCTGCACAAGAAGCCGGGCGTGACCGGTGCGCCGGCCCCGGCAGCCAATGCAGGCGCCGCCAAGCCGGGCGACAAGAAGTCCGTCAAGAGCGAGAAGCTCAGCAGCAGCTGGGCCGACGATGCGGCCAAGAAGCGCGGCCTCAAGACCCGCGGCGACACCACGGCCGGAGCCGGCCGCGGCACGCCGGGCTGGAAGGCGCCTAAGGGCGGCCGTCGTGGCGACCGTGGCGAAGGCCAGTCGAACTTCGTGGCGCCGACCGAGCCGGTGATCCAGGAAGTGCACATTCCCGAGACCATCACGGTGGCCGACCTGGCGCACAAGATGTCGGTCAAGGCCGCCGAGGTCATCAAGAAGCTGATGCAACTGGGCCAGATGGTCACCATCAACCAGGCGCTGGACCAGGAAACGGCCATGATCGTGGTCGAGGAAATGGGCCACAAGGCCTTCGCGGCCAAGCTGGACGACCCGGACGCCTTCCTGGAAGAGGAAGACGGCGCCGAGAAGGCCTTCGAGGCCCTGCCGCGCCCGCCGGTTGTCACCGTCATGGGTCACGTCGACCACGGCAAGACCTCGCTGCTGGACAAGATCCGCAGCGCGCGCGTGGCCTCGGGCGAAGCAGGCGGCATCACGCAGCACATCGGCGCGTATCACGTCGAAACCCCGCGTGGCGTCATCACCTTCCTGGACACCCCGGGTCACGAGGCCTTCACGGCCATGCGTGCCCGCGGCGCCAAGGCCACCGACTTGGTGATCCTGGTCGTGGCGGCGGACGACGGCGTCATGCCGCAGACGAAGGAAGCCATCCACCACGCCAAGGCCGCCAATGTGCCGCTGGTGGTGGCGATCAACAAGATCGACAAGCCCGGCGCCAACCTGGACCGCGTCAAGCAGGAACTGGTCGGTGAAGAAGTCGTGCCGGAAGAGTACGGCGGCGATTCGCCCTTCGTGCCGGTGTCGGCCAAGACGGGCGAGGGCATCGACAGCCTGCTCGAACAGGTGCTGCTGCAGGCCGAGGTGCTGGAGCTGACCGCTCCGGTCGAATCCATGGCCAAGGGCCTGGTCATCGAAGCCAAGCTGGACAAGGGCCGCGGCCCGGTGGCCACGGTGCTGGTGCAGAGCGGCACGCTCAAGCGGGGCGACGTGGTGCTGGCCGGTTCGACCTTCGGCCGCGTGCGCGCCATGCTGGACGAGGACGGTAGGGCTGCCAACGAGGCAGGCCCGTCGATCCCGGTGGAGATCCAAGGCCTTTCGGACGTGCCGCGTGCCGGTGATGAGTTCATGGTGCTGGGCGACGAGCGCCGCGCCCGTGAAATCGCTACCTTCCGCGCCGGCAAGTACCGCGACGTGAAGTTGGCCAAGCAGCAGGCCGCCAAGCTCGAGAACATGTTCGAGAACATGGGCAAGGGCGAGGCCCAGACCCTGGCGCTGATCGTCAAGGCGGACGTGCAGGGTTCGCAGGAAGCGCTGGCCGCTTCGCTGCTCAAGCTCAGCACCGAAGAAGTGCGCGTGCAGATCGTCCACTCGGCGGTCGGCGGCATCAGCGAAACCGACATCAACCTGGCGATCGCCTCCAAGGCGGTGGTCATCGGTTTCAACACCCGTGCCGACGCCGGCGCGCGCAAGCTGGCCGAGAGCAATGGCGTGGACCTGCGCTACTACAACGTCATCTACGACGCGGTGGACGATGTCAAGGCGGCCATGGGCGGCATGCTGGCGCCCGAGCAGCGTGAGGAGATCCTCGGCACGGCCGAGATCCGCAACGTCATCGTGGCGACCAAGATCGGCACCATTGCGGGCTGTATGGTCACCAATGGCACGGTCAAGCGCGACGCGCGCTTCCGCCTGCTGCGCGACAACGTGGTGATCTACACCGGCGAGCTGGATTCGCTCAAGCGCTTCAAGGATGACGTCAAGGAAGTCAAGGAAGGCTTCGAGTGCGGTGTGAAGCTGAAGAACTACACCGACATCCACGAAGGCGACCAGCTCGAATTCTTCGAAGTCAAGGAAGTCGCCCGAACCCTGTAAGCCGGTAGCAGGATTCGTGACAAGCCCCGACCGGCAGTGCCGGTCGGGGCTTTGTCCATCCAGGAGAACCGCTCATGCGCCACAAGAAGTCCACCCCCAACCGCAGCTTCCGCGTCGCCGACCAGATCCAGCGCGATCTGGCCGAGCTGATCCGCGAGCTCAAGGATCCGCGCATCGGCATGCTGACGATCTCGGCTGTCGAGGTCACGCCCGATTACGCCCATGCCAAGGTGTTCTTCACCTTGCTGGTGGGCTCGCCCGACGCCACGGCGGAGGCGCTGAACGAGGCCGCCGGCTTCCTGCGCAACGGCCTGTTCAAGCGGCTGCAGATCCACACCGTGCCGACCCTGCATTTCCACTTCGACCACAGCACCGAGCGTGCGGCGGAGATGAACGCGCTGATCCAGCAGGCCAACCGCACGCGAGCACTTGATGCCGACGAGGACCGCGAGGACTGATGCAAGCCACCCCCCGCCCGCGCCTGCCGCGCCGTGCTTTGCATGGCGTGCTGCTGCTTGACAAGCCGCTGGGCCTGTCGAGCAACGACGCGCTGCAGAAGGTGAAGCGCCTGCTGCGGGCGGAGAAGGCCGGCCATACCGGCACCCTGGACCCGCTGGCCACCGGCCTGCTGCCGCTGTGCTTCGGCGCGGCCACCAAGTTCAGCCAGCTCAATCTGGAGGCCGACAAGGCCTATGTCGCGACGCTGCGCCTGGGGCAGACCACGGCCACCGGCGACCGCGAGGGCGAGGTGCTGCGCGAGCGTGCGATCAGCTTCACACCGGAGCAACTGCAGGCGGCCTTGCAGCAGTTGCGGGGAGAGATCGAGCAAGTGCCCCCCATGCACTCGGCGCTCAAGCACGAGGGCAAGGCGCTGTACGAGCTGGCGCGTCAGGGCAAGACGGTGGAGCGGGAATCGCGCCGCGTCACCATCCATGCGCTCGAACTGCTGTCACAGGACGGCGAGACGATGCAGCTTGCCGTGCGCTGCTCCAAGGGCACCTACATCCGCACCCTGGCCGATGATCTTGGCGAGCTGCTGGGCTGCGGCGCGCACCTGAGCGCGCTGCGCCGCACCCAAAGTGGCCCGCTGCATCTGGCCCAGACCGTGACCATTGAGCAGCTCGAAGCGGAAGATGACACGGCCCGGCTGAGTCATCTGCTGCCGCCCGATCTGCTGCTGGACGACTGCCCCCTGGTGCGCCTCGACGCCGAGAACGCCGGCAAGCTGCTGGCCGGCATCCGCCGCCGCACGGGGCTCGCGCCCTCGGCGCGGGTGCGTGCCTTCGGCCCTGAACCCAAGGCCTTCCTTGGCTCCGCCCGCATTGCCGGCGGCGAATTGATTCCTGAGCGACTGCTCAGCCCCATCGAGCTGCAGACCCTGCTCGCTGGCCCCGTATCACTGACCTGAGAACTGCCATGAGCAACAAGCAAATCCGCAACATCGCCATCATTGCCCACGTGGACCATGGCAAGACCACCCTCGTCGACCAGCTGCTGCGCCAGTCCGGCACCTTCGCTGCTCACGAGCAGGTCGAGGAATGCGTGATGGACAGCAACGCGATCGAAAAGGAACGCGGCATCACCATCCTGGCCAAGAACTGCGCGGTGAGCTGGGAAGGCACGCACATCAACATCGTCGACACCCCGGGCCACGCGGACTTTGGTGGTGAGGTTGAGCGTGCGCTCTCGATGGTGGACGGTGTGGTGCTGCTGATCGACGCCCAGGAAGGCCCGATGCCGCAGACTCGCTTCGTGACCAAGAAGGCCCTGGCCCTGGGCCTGCGCCCGATCGTGGTCGTCAACAAGGTCGACAAGCCGGGCGCCAAGCCGGATGCCGTCATCAACGCCGCCTTTGATCTGTTCGACAAGCTCGGCGCCACCGACGAGCAGCTCGACTTCCCAGTCGTCTACGCCTCGGGCATCAACGGCTGGTCCTCGCTCGAAGAGGGCGAGCCGGGCGAGAAGTGGGGCGATTCGATGGCCCCGCTGTTCGAGACCATCCTGCGCCATGTGCAGCCGCACGAGGGCGAGGAAAGCGCTCCGTTGCAGATGCAGATCAGCTCGCTGGACTATTCGTCATACGTCGGCCGCATCGGCGTGGGCCGCATCAACCAGGGCACCATCAAGCCGGGCATGGACGTGCTGGTGATGGAAGGCCCGGACGGCAAGACTGCCAAGGGCCGCATCAACCAGGTGCTGAAGTTCAAGGGCCTGGACCGCATGATGGTGCAGGAAGCCGGCCCCGGCGACATCGTGCTCATCAATGGCATCGAGGACATCGGCATGGGCGTGACCATCACCGACCCGGCCAACCCGCAACCGCTGCCGATGCTCAAGGTCGACGAGCCGACGCTGACGATGAATTTCTGCGTCAACACCTCGCCCCTGGCCGGCCGTGAAGGCAAGTTCGTCACCAGCCGCCAGATCTGGGACCGCCTGCAGAAGGAGCTGCAGAGCAACGTCGCGCTGCGCGTCAAGGAGACGGACGAGGACGGCGTGTTCGAAGTGATGGGCCGCGGCGAACTGCACCTGACCATCCTGATCGAGAACATGCGCCGCGAAGGCTTTGAGCTGGCCGTTGGCAAGCCGCGCGTGGTGTTCAAGGAAATCGACGGCGTGCGCTGCGAGCCGATCGAGCTGGTGACCGCCGACATCGAGGAGGCCCATCAGGGCGGCGTGATGCAGGCCCTGGGCGAGCGCAAGGGCGAACTGGTCAACATGGAGCCGGACGGCCGTGGTCGCGTCCGCCTGGAGTACCGCATCCCGGCGCGCGGCCTGATCGGCTTCAGTAACGAATTCCTCAACCTGACGCGCGGCTCGGGCCTGATCTCGAACATCTTCGACGGTTACGAGCCGCACAAGGGCGACATCGGCAGCCGCAAGAATGGCGTGCTGATCTCGATGGACGCCGGCGAGATCTTCACCTACGCCCTGGGCAAGCTCGACGACCGTGGTCGCATGTTCGTCAAGGCCGGCGACCCGGTGTACGAGGGCATGATCGTCGGCATCCACAACCGCGACAACGACCTGGTCGTCAACGCCACGCGCACCAAGCAGCTGACCAACTTCCGCGTCAGCGGCAAGGAAGACGCGATCAAGATCACGCCCCCGATCGACCTGACCCTGGAATACGGCGTTGAGTTTTGCGAGGACGACGAACTGGTCGAGATCACGCCCAAGAGCGTGCGCCTGCGCAAGCGCTATCTGGTCGAGCACGAGCGCAAGCGCATGGCGCGCGAAAACGCTGCAGGCTGAAGCGCCGGCGCATGAGCCACCGCCGCGCGCTGCTGCTGATGGTGCTGGTGACCCTGCTGTGGAGTAGCGCGGGCATCGTCAGCCGTCAGCTGGAGAGCGCCCGTCCCTTTGAGGTGACCTTCTGGCGCTCTGCCTTCACCGCACTCACGCTGCTGCTGTGGTGGGGCTTGCGCGAGGGCAGGGCGGGGCTGGCGCCCTTGCTGCACCCGAGCAAGGCACTCTGGGCTTCGAGCGCCTGCTGGGCGGTGATGTTCACGGCCTTCATGGTTGCCGTCAGCATCAGCCCTGTGGCCCAGGTGCTGGTGGTCATGTCGCTCGGCCCCTTGATGACAGCGGTGCTGGCCTGGGTGGTGCTGAAGCAGCCCATGGCGCTGCGCACCGGGCTGGCCGTCTTGTTGGCCTGTGCGGGCGTGGCGTGGATGTTTGGCGGCGATGCGAAGCCGGGATGGGGCGCCCTGGTGGCGCTCGCGGTGCCGATTGCCGCTTCCACCAATTGGATCGTCCTGCAGCGCTTCGGCCGTAGCAGTGGCACGGTGTCGCTCCCGCATGCCGTGGCACTCGGCGGACTGGCCTCGGCACTGCTGACCCTGCCCTTGGCCTGGCCCTTCCATGCATCGGGTGCCGACATGGCCTGGCTGGGCTTTCTGGGCATGTTCCAACTCGCGCTGCCTTGTGTGCTCGTCGTCCATCTGGCGCGCGTGCTCAGCGCCACCGAACTCTCCCTGTTGGGGCAACTGGAGCTGCTGTTCGGCGTCGCCTGGGTCTGGTGGCTGGCAGGCGAAGCGCCGGGCCCAAATACCCTGGCCGGGGGCAGCCTGGTGCTCACGGCCCTGTTTCTGAACGAACTGCGCCGCCGCCCGGCGCTGGAGCCTCTGGCATGAGTGACACCCCATCCTTGATCCCTCTCCTGGGCAGCGACGGCCAGATCCTGGCCGAGGTCAACGGCGTGCTGGGCATCATCACCTTGAACCGGCCCCAGGCACTGAATGCGCTCTCGCTGGCCATGATCCGCGACCTGCGCACCCTGCTGAGCGCCTGGGCCCAGGATCCGCGCATCGAAGCCGTCGCCGTGCTGGGCGCCAGCCGCGAGGGCAAACCACCGGCCTTCTGTGCGGGTGGCGACATCCGCTTTTTTCACACGGCGGCCAAGGCTAAGGACAAGGCACTCGGTGACTTCTTCACCGAGGAGTACGCGCTGAACTACGAGATCCACAACTATCCCAAGCCTTACATCGCGCTGATGGATGGCATCGTGATGGGCGGTGGCATGGGCATCAGCCAGGGGGCCCGGCTGCGCGTGCTGACGGAACGCAGCAAGCTCGCCATGCCCGAAGCCCATATCGGTCTCTTTCCTGATGTCGGGGGCGGCTGGTTCCTGGCGCAGTGCCCCGGCCATGTGGGTGAGTGGCTGGCGCTGACGGGCCAGGCCTTGGGGGCGGGTGATGCCATCGCGCTAGGCTTAGGGGATGTGTTCGTGCGCGGCGCCGAACTCCCGGGGCTCATTGAGGCGCTCCGCAGCCGCCCGCAGCCCAATGCCGAACGGGTAGTGGCCACTGTGATGGACTGTGCGGAGGTGGCACCCGACGCCCTGCATCAAGGAGAGCGCGAGCGCATCGACCGCCACTTCAGTGCGGCTGGGCTGCTGCCCTTGCTCGCTTCTCTGCACGCCGAGAACAGTGATTGGTCACGCCACGTGCTGGCGCAACTGAGCAAGAACTCGCCGCTGGCCATGACCATCAGCCTGGAGCTGGTGCGCCGCGGTCGCGGGCTGAGCCTGGCTGAAGACCTGCGACTAGAGCGCAATCTGGTGCATTGGTGTTTTGAGCCGGCTTGGCATGACCAGCACTGCGATACCGTGGAAGGCATCCGGGCCCTGGCGATCGATAAAGACCATCAGCCCCGCTGGCAGCCCAGTCAAGCCGATGCGATCGAGCCTGCCCTGGTTGAGCGGATGTTCAGTTCACCGTGGCCGGTCGACAGCCACCCCTTGGCGGGACTTGCCTGAAGTTGGTAGTCAGACCTTTTTGCGCCCTTGGAAGATGGGTCGCATGAAGTGAAGCAGCAGGCGCTGCATGGGATGTGCATTGCCGCCTGGGCGCCAGCAGCGCTTGAACTTGAGCTGATAGGCGTCAAAGTGCAGCGACCAGGGCGCGGCGGGCAATTCGCCTCGGCCCAGCAGCAGCTTGAGTACAGCCGTGCCCAAAAAGCCCGCGCAGAGCTTGATGGCCATTGGCGTTGAAGGCCCGCGTTTTTCCTGCAGGTTCACCGCCTGAGGTGCCACCAGATAGTGGCGATTCAGCATCGCGGGGCTGAGGCCAACAGCAAAACGCGCGTACTGTTCGTACTCGGGCTGCCCCTCCATGCGGAAGTACTGCTCGAAGCTCATGCCCTTGGGGTCAAAGTACAGAAACGACATCCCCATGCCCAATGGCGCAGCGGTAATGGCGGGGATGCCCTTGGCCTGGCAGGCCGCAAAGACTTTGCGGCGGATGGCGAGGGCAAAGAAGTCCAGCCCGTCGATGTAGAGGTCCACTCCTTCCAGGAAGCGATCGATGTCTTCCTCTTGCACGCCCCGGGGAAACAGTTCGAGTTCGACTTCTGGGTTGATGTCGCGAGCCTGTTCGGCCACCACCTCAAGCTTGGCTCGCCCCATCGTTGACATGAAAGCACCGGCCTGGCGGTTCATGTTGTGAACGTCGAATTCGTCGAAGTCTGCGATGTGGAAGTGCGCTACGCCCAGTCGAGCCAAGGTGTGGACATGCTCTCCGCCAACCCCGCCCAACCCTGCCACGGCAACACGCGCGCGGCGCAATTGCTGCTGCTCTTCGGCGCTTACCCACCCGAAATTGCGGGAGAACGCGCGCGCATAGTCGAAGCTATAAGTTGCCACGCTGCTGATCGGAAGTTGGAGGGGTGACTAGGCTAGCCGAAAGTGCGGGTGAGTGCAGACTGATGCCGCGCGGTAAGGCTGCGGGCCCATGGCACAAATGAAAACGGCACCCGGAGGTGCCGTTTTCAAGCCTTAAGGCCGACTACGCAGTAACGCAGTGATTACTGCTTCTTGCTGCGGCGGGCTGCAGCGCCCAGGCCCAGCAGGGCCATGCCAGTCAGCACCAAGCTCGTGGGTTCCGGCACGCGGTTGGCGGTGAAGTCGACGTTGTCGAACAGCTCGTAAGGCGTGTTGGTCGACTGCATGCCCGGCAAACCGGGATTGTTGTCGGCGTTACGACCCGAGGCCAAGATGCCGCCCTGGCCGCAGAAGTCCACTTGATACATCGTGAACGTGGTGGTGTCGAAGCAGTTCACCTTGTTCCACTGATAACCGGTGTTGTTCACAACGAAGTTCATGCCGATGCCGAAGGTGCCCAGCGGCGTACCCAGAGGCAGCACGGCACCCAGGCCCGGGTTGGCGGCAGCGCCAGCAGCGGTCCAGAAGCCGCCGCTCAGGCCGAAGGATGCCCACAGCGCACCACCGGTGGCGGTGGCTTCACAAGCACCGTAAGTGCCACAGCCTTCACGTGCGAAGTTGTTGGCGCTGTCATCAAAGAAGGCGCCAACAGTGCCGGCGGCCAGACCAAACTCAGCAGCGAAGGCGGCGTCAGCTGCAAAGGTGTAGTCAAACTTCCCGGTACCGGCGGCAACCATGTTGGTCACCACGGTCTGGAAAATGCCGGTCAGTTCATTGTTTCCGGTATTGCCGCCGATCAGCGTGGCAGGGCCACCACCGGAAATCTGATTGATAGTCAGGATGCCGCGCAGCTTGTCGCCGATATCCAGAACACCGTTGTCGTTGACATCAATCCAGCGCTCAGCACTGTCGTCCGAGAACAGAACGGCGCCGCTGGGAACATTGTTAGAGACCGAATTGCCGGCCAGAGCGCCGGTCGACAGGGCCAGCAAGCTGGCGAGGGCGATTGCGCGCTTCACGAGTTTCATCATGGGCTCCTTCGTTGCTCAGGATCTGAGCCAGATTTAGGTTAGACGCTCTGGTTTTAGCAGGCTCCGTGCCAGTGAAAAAAAATCCTTTTAAAACAACTGGTTGGGATCTTGTTTGGGCCGGTGAGTTGTGTGGCTGTAAAGAAAACCGACTAACTTCGCCGTCACAGCTTTCGAAGCAGTTCCAGAGCTTCCGCTTTGCCTTCAAAATCTTGTGCCAGATCGCTCAGGGCTTTCAACTCGCGCCTGGCGGCCTCCTTGTCACCGGTAGCGGCATACAGTCGCGCCACGGTTAGGCGGAAGGCGGGGTTGTTCCCGCCGGACGCCTTCACGGCTCGCTGTGCAGCCTCCAGCGCAGGGGCCCACTGGCGGTCCGCTTCGAGCACTTGAGCCAGGCTATGGTGAAGTGCTGGCTCCTGTGGGGCGAGTTGGACGGCCTTACGCGCATCGTCGATTGCACCTGGATGCCCGAGTTTCATCTTTGCGAAGGCCAGATTGGCCCACGCAGTCGCCCTGCCGGGGCTGAGCTTCAGAACCGCTTGTAGCAAGGCCTCGGCTTCGTCATATCGCCCTTGTTGCAGCGCAATCCCGCTCAGGTGCGATAGAAACTGGGAGTCATCCGGGTGGTCGTTGCGCCACTGCGCAGCGAACTGGCCGGCGACTTTGCTGTCGCCGGCGGACTGAAGGGTGGTGTGGAGTTTGGCAGCCGCTTCTCCGCTGGGTGACTTTGCCAGGGCACGGCGGTAGGCGGCGATCCCTGCTGCCCATCGTTTGCGACCGGCTTCAATGTCGCCTTCCAGGAGGTGCCCGAAGTCGGACTCCGGCCGTTTGCTCTGAATGCTGCGGGCGATCTTCAGGGCGCCGTTCGAATCGCCGCTGCGAACGAGAATGGACGCCAAGGCCCTTTGCGCCGGCAGAAAATCCGGCCGTGTCTCCAAGATTCGGCGCAGGGTCGCCACGGATTCGGCTTGCCGTCCGTTTGTCAGCAAGGCTTCGGCCACGCGGTACTGAACTTGCACATTGCCAGGGTCGGCGCTGGCCACCTTGCGAAAAGTATTGACGGCCTCTTCGCCCTTCTTGGCCTGCAATTGCGCAGTCCCCAAGGCGACCATGATCCCTAGGTCGTCCGGAAGCACGCTCAGTGCGGACTGGGCCTCGTCAAGTGCGGCTGCAGAAAGTCCCTGAGACAACAATTCCTGCACCAGTGCAAGTCTGGCTTCCGGTTCCTTGCGGTGCTTTTGGGCAATCTGGCGCAATGCCTCCAGGGCCTGCTCGGGTGTCTGGCCGGCGCGTCGCTGCCTGGCGGCGAGCGCCAGTTCAGCCTGGATTGAGCCGGCGTCGGCCAATGATTTCAAGCGTTCGACTGCTTTTTCGGGTTGACCCAGGTGGGTGTCGTAATCCGTCAATCGCAGAACGGCCCGCAGGTTCCTGGGTTCGAGTTCGACCGCCTTCTCCAGGGCGGCTTTGGCGTTGATACCGTCGTCCATCAACTCGTACACGCCCGCCTTCATGATCCAGGGCGTGGCCTGTTTGGGTTGCTTGGCGATCAACTGCTCGGCGCTCTTCAAGGCGCCGGGGAAGTCGCGCTTTCGCATGTGCGCATTGAACAATGCCAAGTCTGCGTAGATGTCCTGCGGCTTGGCAGATCGGCTCAGCATTTCCAACTCACGCAGACCGCTCTCTCCGTCACCCTGAGTGGCTCTCAACGATGCGAGCGCTACGCTACTACGGGAATCTGCTGGAGCCAGTTTGGCGGCCTCTGCGTAGAGTGCTTCAGCCTTCTCGCGCTCGCCTCTGCGAAGGTAGGCGTCTGCCGCCAGCGCCAGGGCCAAAGGCTGCGGCGGCCGAGCATTGAGTAGGGGTTCCACAGTTGCCAGTGCGCGCGCTTCCTGACCCTTGCGCAGAAACAGGTTTGCGAGCAGGACACGTGGCTGCGCCTCGCCTGGAGCAAGGTTGATCGCCTTGCCCAAGTGGGCTTCGGCCTGCAACAGACTGCCGCCGTGCTCCTCTATGAGAGCGGCCAAGACCAGCACTTGCGGGTTATTGCCAGAAGCCTTGAGTAAGGGTTCCGCCAGCGCACGGGCTTGCTTGAAGTCTCGCTGCGCATAGGCCATGAAAGCCGATAGGTAGCTGGTGACTGAATGCTTGGGGGCAACCGCGCGCAAGCGATCAAGGCGCCGCTCAGTCAGGGCCATGTCGCCCGACTGAAGCGCTTGAAATACGAGGGCTTTGTGCGCGTCGATGAATTTGGGCTCCACGACAAGCGCGCGTTCAAGGGTTGCGGTCGCTGCTGGCTGATCGCCCTTGCCCATGCCCTGAAGGGCGGCGAGCAGCAGCAGGGCCTGGAGGTCTTTCTCGTTGTGCTTGAGCGTAAGTTGAGTCAACTCCAGCGCCCGATCGAAGTCACCGTCGGCGGCCGCAATTTGAGCCTTCAGCAAGGTGGCCATGCCGAAGTTCGGCTGCGCCGCCAGCGCGCGGTCCAGGGCGGCTTGCGCCTTGGAGCGGTCCTCGCGCTGCCAGTGCGCTACTGCCAATGTGGTTTGCAGGGACGCCGTGGCAGCCGGATCGGTCAGGCTGGTATTGCCGAAGCGATCAAAGAGCGCTTGATGCTTCCCTTGGCGCAGCAGGGCTGAAGCCAGGCTGGGCACAACGACTTCGCGGGAGTAGCCCCCTTCAAGTGCCTTTTCCAATTCGATTGCGGCGCCATTCACGTCTCCTACACGAAGCAGCGATTGACCCAGCAGTGCCCGGGCTTCCCAGCGTTGTGGGTCTTGCTGGAGCGCGCTCTTGAAGTGAATGATGGCCGCTGGAGTATTGGCTTCCGCCAGGCTTTGTTTGCCGAGCGCGACCCCGTCGCCGTTCGAGGTGTTGCAGGCGCTCAGGGCGAACGCGCAAAAGAGGAGAGCGCTCACCCGTGTTCGATTGCGAGAGGATGGTTGATGCATGGAGGGTGATGGTTTTGAAGTGCGCCAAGCTCAGGCAACTACGGAAGCGGCAGAGGGGCGTCCGGCGCGAACGGCGGGCGCAGCGGCATGACCCAGACGGAGGACGATGAACGGCGTCGATGCAGGCGTGAGTGAGTGCCAGCCTGCGGCCAACTTCGCCTGAAGCTTTTCAGGAACTGCTGTAGCACCCGCCAACGCGTAGAGCGGTGAGGCGGCCAGCACCTGGGCGGCGAGCCCCATGGCATTCGCGCGGGTCCAGATTCGCAACAGCGCCCGCCCTGCTGAGAGGGCCGCTTCGTGTTCCGGGCCAGTACCGCCAAGCACCACGAGGTGGGGTGCGGTGCGCGCCGGAATCGCGGCAGATCGCAGTCCCAGGACGTGGTGGACGCCGAGCAGGTTGAAAGCTCGCTGGACGCTCCAGTGGCGCATGAGCTTGAATCCTGGCCTCTCCAATAGGCCTACGGCGAGGGAGCCGGGGGGTAAGCCTTCCTCACATGTTTCCGTCCAGCCCAGGTCAAAGCGCACTGCGGAAAACAGCTCCTCATGCAGTTCCTTGTTGCGGAAACGTTCGACTTCAGCTGCTCGGATGAGCGAAGTGGCCTGGGCGCGCAACTCGGCAGCATCCATCCAGGAGAGGGAGGCGCCACTGATCGGTCTGAGTTCGTTTGCCAGGTCCGTCTGCTGAGTGGCGGTGAGCTTGGGTCCGCGGTAAAAGGGAGTCCGGTTGCTGTGCCGCCCGGCAAGGTACGCCCCCAGCGGGTCAGGGGCCTGGTGAGGGGTTCTGGTAAAGGTCAGCGACAGGGGCTCGGTGCCGCGGTCTTCGTGCCATTGAAACTGCATCAGAAGGCCCAACTCCGCACTGCGAGCCCGCAAGCTTTCGACGACGCAACCCAGTGAAATTAAGTCAAGCCGCCTGCGCGTGGCGGCAAGCTGGCCAAGGTCAGGGGTCCGAATCGCAGCCTGCAAGCCACTGAAATGGAGCCGCCAGCGAATCGAGTTGTCTGCCGATGGCGACGACGCGGCAGCTTGGGCCAGCGCCATGACTTCGGCCGGGGACAGGCTATCGGCTGGGTTGGAGTTGGGGGCGGGGAGCTCCGACATCGGTGTGGTCTAAGACAGGGTCGACAAGGATACGAGCAAGACTTGCGTGAGCCTGCTGCTCGCAAGTACTGAGGCCAACTTTCTGGGGGGGCCACTTGCGGTCGAGATGCCGCTTGGGGCCAGTTGAATTGCAGGGCTCACCCCTTGCATGGGTGGTCTCTCGAAGGCAAGGGGCGACAGACCGCGTGGTTCGCTATGGCATGATCCTCGGGCTCGTTCGAGGTGCCCCAGAGCGGGCGCCTCCGCCTCAAATCCCGCAAAGAAGGCACCTCAAATGAAGGCATGGATCAAGAGCCGACTCGGCTCTGCTGTCGTTGGTCTTGCGCTGGTCGTCATGACTGGCTGCTCCAGCACTGGCGCGCACCCGCCTGCACCGGTGCAGGCTGCTGTAGAGGATTACAGCTATGTCATTGGGCCTGGCGACAGTCTGAACATCGTTGTTTGGCGCAATCCAGAGCTTTCCATGGCGGTGCCCGTCCGCCCAGACGGCAAGATTTCTGCACCCTTGGTGGATGAGTTGCTGGTGCAGGGCAAGAACTCCAAGGAAGTGGCGCGCGAAGTAGAGAAGCTTCTTGGCAAATATGTGCGGGATCCGGTGGTGACCGTGATGGTGACGAGCTTCGTCGGGCCGTACAGCGAGCAGATCCGCGTGGTGGGAGAAGCGGCGCGCCCGCAGTTCCTGCCCTACAAGCAGAAGATGACGCTGCTCGACGTGATGATCGCCGTGGGTGGCTTGACCGACTTTGCGGATGGCAATGGCGCCACCATCCTGCGCACGAGCGATGCCGGCAAACAGTATTCGGTCCGCCTGAAGGACCTGATCAAGCGCGGTGATGTCAGTGCAAATGTGGAAATGCGGCCGGGCGACATCCTGATCATTCCGCAAAGCTTTTTCTAACTCGGACGCTGGTTAAGCATGGACCTCCTGTTGGCCCAGTTGTTTGGGGTGTTGCGGCGCGTATGGAAGTACCGCTGGATCGGTCTGAGCCTGTCTTGGCTGCTGGGCGTGATCGCGCTGGTGGTCGCCTTTGTCGTGCCCAATCGCTACGAGTCGAGCGCGCGGATCTATGTGGACACGCAGTCCATCCTCAAGCCGCTGATGTCCGGGATGGCGGTGCAGCCCAACGTCGAGCAGCAGGTCACGATGCTCAGCCGCACGCTGATTACGCGACCCAATGTCGAGAAGTTGGTGCGGATGGCGGACCTGGATCTGAAGAAGCAGACCAAAGTTCAGGCCGAGGCGCAGATCGAGCACTTGATGAAGACCCTGTCGATCTCCACGACCGGGCGCGACAACTTGTACACGCTGGCCTACAACGATCCGAATCCGGAAGTTGCCAAGCGGGTGGTGCAGTCGCTGGTGTCCATTTTTGTCGAGAGCTCTTTGGGTGCCACGCGCAAAGACACGGCCTCGGCCACCACCTTCATCAATGAGCAGATCAAGGCCTATGAGGCCAAGCTGGAAGAGGCCGAACAGCGCCTGAAAGAGTTCCGCTTGCGCAACCTCGAGATGGTCGCCGGTGATGGGAAGGATGCCACTTCCCGCCTTGCCGAGATGAATGCGCAGCTCGAACGAGCAAAGTTGGAGCTGCGCGAAGCTGAGAATGCCCGGGATGCCGCGCGTCGCCAGCTCGAAGGGGAGCGTGGACGCGGCAATGACCTCACGACGGCATCCATCCTGCAGGAGTCCAGCATCGCCGTGTCGACTCCAGAAATTGACGCGCGTCTGGCTGAGTTGCGGCGCAGCTTGGATGGCTTGCTGCAGCGGTACACCGAGCAGCACCCCGATGTCGCCTCTGTCCGGCGCTTGATCAAGGAGCTTGAAGAGCAGAAGCGTCGGGAAATGGCGGAGCTGCGCAAGCAGGCGCTCAACAATCCCGTTGGTGCTGCCAATGTCGGAAACCCTGTGCAGCAGGAGCTGAGTCGCATGCTCGCGACCGCAGAAGTCCAGGTGGCTTCACTGAAAGCTAGGGTGGGTGAGTACCAGTCGCGCTACTCGGCCGCGATGTCGGCGATGCGCACCGCGCCGCAAATCGAGGCGGAGGCTGCTCAGCTCAATCGCGACTATGCGATCCACAAGAAGAATTACGAAGACTTGGTGGCGCGCAGAGAGTCGGCCGCGATCTCTGGTGAGCTTGATGTGGCAGCGGGTGTGGCGGACTTCCGCTTGATTGAGCCGCCACGGGTGTCGCCGCGACCGGTTGCGCCCAACCGATTCCTGCTGTTGGGGGCGGGTCTTCTGGTAACGCTGGTGGGCGGAGTGTTTGCAGCCTTTGCTGCCAGTCAGCTGCGTCCGGTGTTCTTTGAGCCCAGTGAGCTGCGCAACAAGACCGAGCTGCCGATTCTTGGAGTGGTGTCGCGCTTGGTCAGTGATGCGGAGATCCGGCGTCTTCGGGTGGATCGGATTCGTTTCATCGGGGGGTCGATTGGATTGTTCGGCATGTTCGGTCTCGCCATGCTGGCGCTGGTGGTGCTGAATGCCCGGCAGGCCGTGGTTTGAGGGAAGGGGCAAAACATGGCCAGTCTGATTGAGCAGGCAGCGCAGCGACTAGAGCAGTTGCGCCAAGCGGGCGTCGTGCTTCCTGAAGCAACGCCAGTTCCGAGCCCGGCGGTTGCCGTGGCTCCGGCAGCCGGCACCGGCGGCGCGGCGGCGTCTGAGAGCGTCAAGGCGGCTGCCGTACCCCTGGCGGAACTGCCGCAACGTTCCAAACAGGTCGAATTGGATCTGGCCGCTCTTGGGGCCATGGGTCTGCTGACCCCCGGGGCGCCGCGCAGCTTGATGGCGGATCAGTACCGGGTCATCAAGCGGCCGCTGATCAAGAACGCGGTGGGGCAGGGGGCAGCCACGCTGAACCACGCCAATCTCATCATGGTGACCAGTGCGTTGGCGGGAGAGGGGAAGAGCTTCACCTCGCTGAACCTGGCGATGAGCATTGCGGCTGAGTTGGACCACACGGTGATGCTGGTGGATGCCGACGTGGCGCGCCCCTCGCTCCTGCGCATGCTGGGCCTGCCGCCCGGCCCGGGCTTGCTGGACGTGCTCGAGGATCGGGCGCAACTGTCCGATGTGTTGTTGCGCACGAATGTGGACAAGCTGACGCTCCTCCCGAGCGGCACACCCCATCCGCGCGCCACTGAATTGCTGGCGAGTGAATCCATGCGCGATTTGCTCAACGACATGGCGCAACGCTATCCCGATCGAATCATCATTTTCGATTCGCCGCCGCTGCTGTTGACGACTGAAGCTCGCGTGCTGGCCTCGCAGATGGGTCAAATCGTCATGGTCGTGGCGGCGGAAGCCACGCCGCAATCGGCGGTTCAGCAGGCACTCGCGACGATTGAGGCCCATCCCCTGAAGATGCTGGTGCTGAACCAGGTTCGCACCGATGCGCAGGGGGGCTACGGCTACGGCTACGGCTACGGCTACGGTTACGGCTACGGCTACGAGCATGAGGACCGTGGTGCTCAAGCGAGCTGAGCTGCTGTACTGGCTTGCGCCCCTAAGTCTTGTGGCTATGCCGGTCTGGGCACAAGAGGTAAACAGCACAGGGGCGGGCGGCAGCAGGTTGCAGATGCAGCTCGGCGCCAGTCTGCTGGTCAGCGACCAACTGGCCCGCAGTGAGAAGCAGTCGGCCAAGGATCGTGGCGCGCTTTTGATGGTGTCGCCCGGCGTCGTGTGGCGCTCCAACCGGGGTGCCGTGCAAGGGGCAGTCGACTACAGCCTCAACACCATCAAGAAGATCAAGACCGATACCGACATGCGGCAGATCCAGCACCAGCTGAAGGCCAGTGTGCGGGCATCGCTGCTGCCAGAGCATCTCAGCCTGGATGTGAACGGGAATATCGGGCAGCAGGCCCTGTCTGCGTTCGCTACGCAGAGCGTGGGTTCGCAGCCGGCAGCTGGAGCCAATCGTTCCGAAGTGGGCAGCCTTTCCGTGACACCGCAGATGCGAGTCCGCCTGGCCGGTGTGGCGCAGCTTCAACTGCGCCACACGCAGTCCGTCCAGCGGGTGCGCGGCACCTTGGCGGGCGATGTCAACGGACGCATCACGGCGCTCACGCTGAGTCCGGTACGGGATCGCGTGCTGAACTGGTCCTTTGATCTCAGCGACCAGCGCAGCACTCCGCGGCTGGGGCGGAGCACGCGGACCGAATTGGCTCTGATCGGTTTGAACTGGCGACCCGACGTTGATTGGCGGCTGGGGGCTCGCGCCGGACAGGAGCGCAGCAACCTGCTGGAGGGCCTCACTCGCACCGCCGATACCTACGGTGGCTCGGCGAATTGGCAACCCAGTGCTCGCACGGCTGTCGCCTTCAATTGGGATCGTCGCCTCGCGGCGGATCAATACAGCCTCAGCGCCAATCACCGCCTGCCGCGCTCGACGCTCGGGCTGAGCTACAACCGCAGCGTCAATTTGCCGGGCAGCTATTTGCTTGGAGAAGCGCAGACACGATACGACCAACTCTTCGCCCTGTACGCCTCGCGTGAGCCCGATGCAGCGCGCCGTGATCTGCTGGTGCGGCAGGAACTGGCTCGCCTTGGACTGGGTGTGGATGCTCCGGTCTCTGCGGGCTTCCTGAGCAGCAGCAGTTCCCTGAGCCATGCCCTGCAATTCAACTGGGCCTGGGCGCTGCAACGCTCGGTGTTCACTTTTGGGCTGAGTCAGCGCCGCACCGAGCGACTGGGATCGGCACCGGTTGCCACGCAGGACGATCTCGCCATCAGCTCCATGGTGAAGCAGCAGGGCATCAACCTGGCCTGGACGTACCGACTTGCGCCGACCCAGAGTCTTACCGCGCAATGGGTTCGGCAGCACAACCAAGGTGAGCGCGCCAGCTTGGATTCAACCCTGGACAGCGCCAACCTGATGTGGACCTTGCAATTGGGCCTGCAGACCCAGTTCAGTGCCAGCTATCGCCACAGCCGCTTTGAAGCCACTCAGCGTCCGTACGACGAAAACGCGCTGATGCTGACCTTGACGCAACAGTTCTGACATGAACCGCCCCTGGAACTTGCTGCTGCACGCCAACGCGGGCGCCTTTAGGCCACGAGCGCCCGGGTGCTATTGAGATGTACGAAGCCTTCTATGGCCTGAGCGCCAAACCCTTTCAGCTGAGCCCGGATCCGAGCTTCTATTTCGGCTCCAAGCAGCATCGCCGCGCCAAGGCTTATCTGGACTATGGGGTGCTGCGCAATGACGGCTTCATCGTCATCACCGGCGAGATTGGGGCCGGCAAGACCACCCTGCTGCGGGGCCTGCTGGACGGTCTGAACCGCGAGCAGGTGGTGATCGGCAACCTGGTCACCACCCAGCTGGATGCCGAAGACACGCTGCGCATGGTGGCCGCGGCATTTGGCGTCCGTGCCAAAGACCTGCCCAAGGCCGAACTGCTGATGACCCTGGAGGCCTTCTTCGTGGCGCAGGCCAGCCAGGGCAAGCGCTGTTTGCTTGTGGTGGACGAGGCCCAGAACCTCGCGGCTCGTGCGGTCGAGGAACTGCGCATGCTGTCGAACTTCCAGTTTGGCAATCAATCGCTGCTGCAGACTTTCGTGGTCGGCCAGCCAGAGTTCCGCCAGATCCTGCAGCGCCCGGAGATGGAGCAGTTCCGCCAGCGTGTGGCGGCCACCTGCCACATTGGTCCGTTGGACGAAGAGGAAACCCAGCGCTACATCGAGCACCGCCTGAAGTGCGCGGGAGCGACCGACAAGCCGACCTTCGATCCCGAGGCCTTCTTGGTCATCCACCGTGCCACCAAGGGCATTCCGCGGCGCATCAACACACTGTGCGACCGCCTGCTCCTGCTGGGTTTCATGCAGGGCCGCGTGCATCTGGCACTGGGCGACGTGGACGAAGTCCTGAAGGACCTCGCGAAAGAGTCCGAGCTGCCGCCGCCCTCGCGCCCCGTGCCGCTGGATGGCAGTAGCGAAGCCGCGCGTGCAGGCCTGGATTCGCAGAGCGGCGTCGATTTGGACCTCAGCCGTCTGAGTGCGCTTCCTGGGGCTCAGGGCGCGCAATTGCAGCAGGGCCTGGGTCAGCTGGTGCTGGACCAGCAGAACGATCGTCTGCAGAGGCTCGAACGCAGCCTGATGCGTCTGGAGCGCATCAACCTGCAGACGCTGCAGCTGCTGCAGAAGATGGTGGCGGCGATGACGGCGCCCGGAGGGCCCAGCTCTTGATGCGCAATGCGATGACCATTGACGTCGAGGACTACTTTCAGGTCTCGGCGATGGCCCCCTACATCCCGCGTTCGGACTGGGAGCGTATCCGCTGCCGCGCCGAAGACAACGTGATGCGCATCCTTTCCCTGCTGGAGGAGGCCGACGTCAAGGCTACCTTCTTCACGCTGGGATGGATCGCCGAACGCCATCCGGGGCTGGTGCGGGCCATTGTGGCCGGCGGGCACGAGTTGGCCAGTCATGGCTATGGGCACGAACGCGCCAGCGACATGAGCCCGGTGGCCTTTGCGGACGATGTGCGGCGCGCCAAGGCCCTGCTGGAAGACCTGGGCGGCGTGGCGGTCCAGGGCTATCGGGCGCCGAGCTTCTCCATCGGCGAGGGCAATCAGTGGGCGTTTGACGTGTTGGCCGAGGTGGGTTATCGCTATTCGAGCAGCGTGTACCCGATCGAGCACGACCACTACGGCATGCCCGATTCGCCGCGCTTCGCCTACTTGGTGCGCAACGGTCTGATCGAAGTACCCGTCACCACCTGCCGCATCGGAGCCCGCAACATGCCCTCCAGTGGCGGCGGGTATTTCCGTCTGCTGCCCTACCGCCTGTCGCGCTGGTTGATCCGCCGCGTCAACGAGCAAGAGCAGCAGGCGGCCGTGTTCTATTTCCACCCCTGGGAAATCGACCCGGATCAGCCCCGTGTCCGGGGCATCGATGCCAAGACACGTTTCCGTCACTACGTGAACCTGGGCCGGACCGAGGCCCGCATCCGTCGTCTGCTGGGAGACTTCTCCTGGGGACGGATGGACGAGATCTTCCTTCCCCATTGACCATGAGCGCCGTGCTGCAGGTGCGCCCGCTGGCGCTGGATCAGCCTGCCCAGGTCCGCGCCTGGGACCACTATGTGCGTGCACAGCCCCAAGCCACGTTCTTCCACCTGAGTGGGTGGGCGCGCGTGGTGCAGCGCGTCTGGGGGCACCGCTGCACCTTGCTGGCGGCGTGGCGCGACGACCAGTTGGTCGGCGTGCTGCCGCTGGGCGAAATCGACAGCCTGCTGTTTGGTCACAGCATCAGTTCCATGCCCTTTGCCGTCTACGGCGGCGCCGTGGGCGACGATGAGTCAGTCGTACAGGCCCTGGAAGCGGCCGCAGATGCCCTGGCCCAGCGTCTGGGCGCTGACCATTTGGAGCTTCGCCACTTGCAGCCCCAGCCTCGCCACCGTGACTCGCCGCAGCAGGATCTGTATGTCACGTTCCGCAAGGCGCTGAGCGCAGACCATGAGGCCAACCTACTCGCCATCCCCCGCAAGCAGCGCGCCATGGTGCGCAAGGGCATGGCCAATGGACTGCGAGCCGAGATCGATGCCGACGCCGGCCGCTTCTTCGAGCTGTTTGCCGACAACGTGCACCGCCACGGCACGCCCGCGATGCCGCGAGCCTGGTTCGAGGGCCTGCTGCAGGAGTTCGGCCGGGATGCCGAGGTGATGACGGTGCTGGCCCCCGATGGCCGGCCGGTTTCCAGCGTGCTCAGCTTCTACTTCCGCGACGAAGTGCTGCCGTACTACGCGGGCGACGACCTGGCGGCGCGCGAATTGGCGGCGAATGACTTCAAGTACTGGGCGCTGATGCAGCATGCCGTCGACCGCGGCGCGCGCCTGTTCGACTACGGTCGCAGCAAGCTCGGCACCGGCCCCTACAGCTTCAAGAAGAACTGGGGTTTCGAGCCGCAGGCGCTGAGCTATGCGTTCCGCCTGTACCGAGGGCAGGACGGCGTGCCGCAGCAGAACCCCAACAACCCCAAGTACCAGGCATTGATCCGGACCTGGCGGCGCCTGCCGCGCGCCGTGGTCGACCGGCTCGGCCCCTGGGTGGTGCGCAGCCTCGGATGAAGATCCTCTACTTGGTCCATCGCCTGCCTTACCCACCCAACAAGGGGGACAAGGTGCGCTCTTATCACTTGCTGCGGCATCTGGTGCAGCAAGGGCATCAGGTGCTGTTGGGTAGCTTCATCGATGACCCCGAAGACTGGCAGCACTTGCCCACCCTGCGCGCTCTATGCGCCGACCTCCATGTCGAGGGGCTGAGCCCCCGCTGGTCCAAGCTGATGAGTCTGACCGGCCTGTTGCGCGGCGAAGCGCTGGGCCTGAGCTACTACCGCAATCCCAGGTTGCAGCGGTGGGTCGATGCGCAGGTTCAGAGCGGCGTGGACGCGATCCTCGTGTTCTCCTCGACCATGGCGCAGTACGCGTTGCCGTACAACCGGCTGCCACTGCTGGTGGACTTCGTCGACATGGACAGCGCCAAGTGGCGCGACTACGCGCCTCGCCACGCCTGGCCCCTTTCTTGGCTCTATGCCCGCGAGGGGCGCGAATTGCTGCGTTTCGAGCGTCTGGTGGCCAAACGTGCACGCGCCAGCTATTTCGTTACGGATGCCGAATGCGCGCTGTTCCGTGCCGCCGCCCCTGAGTCGAACGAGCGGGTGCAGACCCTGTGCAACGGCGTCGATGCCGAGTTCTTCGATCCGGCGTTGGACTTGCCCAACCCTTATCAGCCCGACGAACTGCCGATCGTGTTCACCGGGGCGATGGACTACTGGCCGAATGTGGACGCGGTGCAGTGGTTTGTGGCGGAGATGCTGCCGCAGCTGCGGCAGCGGCATGCGGGCCTGCGCTTCCATATCGTCGGCCGCGCTCCCACCGCGGCGGTGCAGGCTCTGGCAGGCGAGGCGGTCCATGTCTCGGGCACCGTACCCGACGTGAGGCCCTATCTGCGTCATGCCGCCGCCGTCGTGGCGCCCTTGCGACTGGCGCGAGGTATCCAGAACAAGGTGCTGGAAGCCATGGCGATGGCGCGGCCCGTGGTGGCAGCGACCAGCTGTGTGGCCGCGATTGATGCGGTGGCGGGGCAGGAGCTCGCGCCAGCCGAGCGGGCGGAGGACTACGTTACCCAGTTGCTCGCCTGGCTGGACGCCCCGGGCCGGGCCGCCGAGGTGGGACGGGCGGCGCGTGAGCGGGTCCTGGCGCGCTATGCCTGGGGCGCACAGCTGGCGCGGCTGGACCGCGAGTTGGAGGCCTTGGCATGACGACGTGGAAGCGCTCGACGCTGGAGTGGCTGGTGCTGGTCGGCTTGATGCTGGCCCTGTGGTTTCCGGCCGCGTCCGGCATGGCGATGATTTGGTGGCGCAGCGACACCTACGCCCATGGATTGCTGGTGCTGCCGATCGCCGGCTGGCTGGTGTGGCGAGATCGCTCTCGCTGGCTGACCCTGACGCCGCGGCGCTGGGCCTGGGGCTTGCTGCCCCTGGCGGCCGCTGCCCTGCTGGCCCTGGCTGGCGAACTGGCGCAGGTGGCGGCGGCCAGCCAGTTCGCCGTCGTGCTGGCCCTGCAAGGCCTGACCCTGCTCGTGCTGGGCCCTGAATTGGGGCGGGTACTGGCCTTCCCCTTGGCCTTCCTGTTCTTCGGCGTACCGATTGGCGACTTTCTGCTGCCCTGGATGATGGGTTGGACGGCCGATTTCACGGTGGCAGCCTTGCGGCTGGTCGGCGTGCCGGTGTATCGCGAAGGGCTGCAGTTCGTCATCCCGTCAGGACATTGGTCCGTGGTGGAGGCCTGCTCGGGGGTGCGCTACCTGATGGCCTCGCTGATGGTGGGCACCCTGTTTGCCTACCTGAACTACGAGAGCCTGAGGAAGCGGCTGATCTTCATCGGGTTTGCGATCGTCACGCCTCTGCTGGCCAACTGGCTGCGGGCGTTCGGCATCGTGATGCTCGGGCACCTTTCGAACAACCAGTTGGCGACCGGGGTAGATCATCTGGTCTATGGCTGGGTGTTTTTTGGCCTTGTGATGGCGCTGATGTTTGTGCTGGGCGCGCGCTTTGCGGACCCGGAAGCGCAGCGGCCGAATGCGGTGAGGCAGGCGCAGGGTGTCGCCCGCCTGCCGATTGCGGGGCTAGGACTGATCCTGCTGGCCTTGCCGCCCGCACTGGCGCTGGCAATGCGGCATCCTGGGCCGCCGCTGAGCGAATCGCGGTGGACTCCGCAAGTGCCGGGCTGGCAAGCCGCCCCTGCCGCGGAGGACTGGCATCCGGCGATCGAGATGCCGCAAGCCCTGCTGCGCCGAGGCTTCGCGGGCGAAGCGGGCTTGGTCTGGGTCGACCTGGCCTACTACCCGAGCCAGAAGTTCGGCTCCAAGGCGGTCAGTGGCGAAAACGTGCTGGTGCGGGCCGACGACCGCGAATGGCAGGTGCTGAGCCGTGGCACGGAAGGCTGGCAGATGCGTCGCAAGGGCGCGGGCGAGGAGCAATTCCTGCTCCGACGCCTGCACTGGGTGGATGGTCGCTTCATCGAGAGCCCCGCCGCTGCCAAGCTCGCCCATGCCTGGGCCCTGCTGAAAGGGCAGGGCGATGCCGCCGCGCTCGTGCTGATTCGCACCGCCTCGGAGCCACAGGCTGCGCAGCGACTGGACGCCTTCTGGACGCAGGCGCAGGCCCCCTTGAATGCATGTCTGCAGACGACGGTCCGAGGCCCGCAGGGTCACAATGCCGGCCGCTGCCGGTAGCCCATGTTCTTCGGGCTCAGCCGGCCCCGTGTAATCAGCGCTTTGGAGCACAAGAATGACGACCCTGGCAGTGATCGGCCTTGGCTATGTAGGCCTGCCCCTGGTGGTGGAGTTCGGCAAGCAGATCCGCACCATCGGCTTTGACATCGCACAGTCCAAGGTTGACGCCTGCCTGCGGGGCACCGACCCATCGCGTGAACTTAGCGACGAGCAGATGGCGCTCGCCACGCACGCTGTCTACACCTCTGACGGCAAGCTGCTGGCCGAAGCCGACATCATCATCGTGGCGGTTCCCACCCCGGTGGATGAGGCGCACATTCCGGACTTCCGCCCCTTGATCGGCGCCAGCACCAGCGTGGGCCGGCACATGAAGAAGGGTGCCATCGTGGTGTACGAGAGCACCGTCTACCCGGGCGCCACCGAAGAAGTCTGCATTCCGGTGTTGGAAAAGGAATCGGGCCTGAAGTGGAAGCAGGACTTCTTTGTTGGCTATTCGCCCGAGCGCATCAACCCGGGCGACAAGGAGCACACGCTGACCAAGATCCTCAAGATCGTCAGCGGGGACACGCCGGAAACCTTGGACGCCGTGGCCAAGCTCTACGAGCGCATCGTTGAGCCCGGCGTGCACCGCGCCAGCAGCATCAAGGCGGCGGAAGCCGCCAAGGTGATCGAGAACACCCAGCGCGATCTGAACATCGCGCTGATGAACGAGTTGGCCATCATCTTCGACAAGATCGGCATCGACACCTCCGAGGTGCTGGAGGCCGCCGGCACGAAGTGGAACTTCCTCAAGTTCAAGCCGGGCCTGGTGGGTGGTCACTGCATCGGCGTGGATCCGTATTACCTGACCCACAAGGCCGAAATGTTGGGCTACCACCCCCAGGTGATCCTGGCCGGGCGCCGCATCAATGACGGCATGGCCAAGTTCATTGCCGAGCAGACCATCAAGCAGATGATCGCCGCCGGCAGCCATGTCAAGGGCGCGCGCGTCAACGTGCTCGGGTTGACCTTCAAGGAGAACTGCGGCGATCTGCGCAACTCCAAGGTCATCGACATCATCCGGGAACTGGAAAGCTACGGCGTGGATGTCTTCGTCGCTGACCCGCAGGCCGAGGCCGAGGAGGCCATGCACGAGTACGGTGTGCGTCTCACGCCCTGGGCGGACCTGCCCAAGGCCGACGCCGTCGTGGCAGCCGTCTCGCACCGCGAATTCCTGTCCTTGGCGATCGACGAAGTCGCGACCAAGTTGCTGCCCGAGGGTGTGTTCGTGGATGTCAAAGCCGCATTCGACGCCACCGCGTTGCGCGCGGCGGGGCTGCGTGTCTGGCGTCTGTGACGCGGGTGCGACTGCCACCGCAATCAGGGCCGGTTGGCCCTGATTTCGTTTTCGCGCACGGAGCCACGCGATGAAGCCGCTCGTGCTGCATCTGCTCTACCGCTTTGATACCGGGGGGCTGGAGAACGGCGTCGTCAATCTGATCAACCGCCTGGACGGCTACCGGCATGCGGTGCTGGCGATCGACCACTGCGCGCCAGCCTTTTGCGAGCGGGTGCAGCGAGCCGATACGGAGTTCATCAGCCTGAGGAAGCCGCCGGGTCAGACGGTGAAGCTGTTGCCGCGCGTCGTCCGTGAACTGCGGCGGCTGCAGCCTGCTGTGGTGCACAGTCGCAACCTGGCCGCCCTGGAACTTCAACCCGCTGCTTGGTGGGCCGGGGTGCCTGTGCGCCTGCATGGTGAGCATGGGCGGGACACCGAAGATCTCCACGGCCTGTCACGCCGCCATCAGTGGATGCGGCGTGTCAATCGGCCCTTCGTGCAGCATTGGGTGGCGCTGTCGGGTGAGTTGGAGAGCTACCTCGGCGAACGCGTGGGCGTTCCGCCGGAGCGCATCACGCGCATCTGTAATGGTGTGGATACCCAGCGCTTTCAGGCGCCGGGGCGGCGTCAGCCTATTGAGGGCTCTCCGTTCAACGACTCGGCCCTGTTCCTCTTTGGCACCGTCGGCCGCATGCAGCCGGTCAAGGCGCAGACCCTGCTGGTGCAGGCCTTTATCAAGGCGCTGCAGTCCCAGCCGGCGCTGCGTGAACGGGCTCGCCTGGTGCTGATTGGCGACGGCCCCCTGCGGGCGCAATGCGCCGAATTGCTGCAAAGCGCCGATATGGCCCATCTGGCTTGGCTGCCGGGTGAGCGTCGCGACGTGCCGCAGTTGCTGCAGGGCCTGGACGCCTTCGTGCTGCCTTCCTTGGGCGAGGGCATTTCCAACACCATCCTGGAGGCCATGGCCACAGGCTTGCCTGTACTGGCGGCTGCCGTGGGGGGGAACCCAGAACTGGTGCAGACTGACCACACGGGGGCCTTGGTGCCGGCGGGCGATGTGGCAGCCTTCGCCCGCGTGATGGCTGCCTGGGCGCGCGAGCCGCAGACGGCTCAGGCGCTGGGCGTGGCGGCACGCCTCCGGGCCGAGCAGCAGTTCAGCCTGGACACCATGGTCCAGACCTACGATGCGCTCTACGCGCGCGCGCTGAATCCGAGCAACTGAGAGACCTTATGTGCGGCATCACCGGACTCTTCGATACCCAGGGCCGACGCGAAGTGGATCGCGCGCGGCTGGCCCGCATGAACGACTCGCAGTGGCACCGCGGCCCCGACGAAGGTGCGCTCCACCTGGAGCCCGGGCTGGGCTTCGGCCACCGGCGTCTGTCCATCATCGACATTGCCACGGGCCAGCAGCCGATCTTCAATGACGACCAGAGCGTTGCGCTGGTCTTCAACGGCGAGATCTACAACTATTTGGAGCTGATGCAGCAGCTGCGCGGGCTGGGCTATCACTTCCGCACCAAGAGCGACAGCGAGACCATCGTGCGCGCCTGGGAGCATTGGGGTGAGGACTGCGTGCAGCACCTGCGGGGCATGTTCGCCTTCGTCATCCATGATCGGCGCCGTCAGGCGCTCTTCATGGCGCGCGATCGCATGGGCGTCAAACCGCTGCATTACGCGCTGTTGCCCGATGGCTGGCTGCTGTTTGGCTCCGAGCTCAAATCGGTGCTGGCGCACGGCGGCCTGAGCCGCGAGCTCGACCCGCTGGCCCTCGAAGAGTATTTCGCGCTCGGTTACACGGCCGAACCCCGTACCGCGTTCAAGGGTGCGAAGAAGCTCTCGCCCGGCCATTGCGTGCTGTGGAAGGTCGGCCAGGCCAGCGAGCCGCAACCCCGCCCCTACTGGGATGTCCGCTTCACGCTAGACAGCAAGATCTCCCAGGCTGACGCCGAGGTCGAGCTGCGCGAGCGTCTGAACGAATCCGTCAAACTGCGCTTGCAGAGCGAGCGGACGCTGGGCGCCTTCCTATCCGGTGGTGTCGATTCGAGCGCTGTGGTGGCCAGCATGGCCGGGCTGATGAACGAGCCAGTCAATACCTGCTCGATCGCTTTCGACGACCCGAAGTTCAACGAGAGCGAGTTTGCGCAATTGGTGGCCGATCGCTACAAGACCAACCACCGCGTCGAGATGGTCAAGAGCGATGACTTCGACCTCATCGACACCCTGGCGCGTCTGTATGACGAACCCTATGCCGACAGCTCGGCGATCCCGACCTACCGCGTCTGCCAGCTGGCGCGTCAGCATGTCACGGTGGCGCTCAGCGGAGACGGCGGCGACGAGACCTTTGGGGGCTATCGCCGCTACCGCCTGCACCTGATGGAGGAGCGCCTGCGGCAGGCCTTGCCCTATGGATTGCGCAAGCCCCTCTTCGGCACCCTGGGCCAGCTCTATCCGAAGATGGACTGGGCACCGCGCTTCCTGCGTGCCAAGACCACCTTCGAGGGGCTGGCGCGCAATGCCGTGCAGGCCTACTTCCACTCGGTATCCATCTTGCGCGGGCCGATGCGTGAGCAGCTCTTTTCTGCCAGCTTCAAGCGCGAACTGGCCGGCTACAACGCCTTCGAGGTGTTCGAGCGCCATGGCAGCGCCGCCGGGACGGAAGACCCTTTGGCCCTGATCCAGTACCTGGACTACAAGACCTATCTGGTGGGGGACATCAACACCAAGGTCGACCGCGCATCGATGGCGCACTCGCTCGAAGTTCGTGAACCCTTGATGGACCACCCCCTCATCGAGTGGCTGGCCACTCTGCCTTCCAGCCTCAAGATCCAGGGCCAGGAAGGCAAGTACATCTTCAAGAAGGCCATGGAGCCCTGGCTTCCGAACGAAGTGCTGTACCGCCCCAAGATGGGCTTTGCCGTGCCCCTGGCGCGCTGGTTCCGCGGCCCGCTGAAGCAGCGGGTTCGCCAGGCGATTCTGGGCGAACGTCTGGCTTCGACCGGCTGGTTCAATCGGGACTACCTGCTCCGCCTGGTGGAAGACCATCAGTCCGGCAAGAGCGACTACAGCGCGCCGTTGTGGACCCTGCTGATGTTTGAGGCCTTCCTGCGCCAAGTGGTGGACCGTGCCGATACCGACGGCCTGCAAGGCCTGCAAACCGAGAGGATGAGCGCATGACGACGCGGGTCCTGCATGTCTTTGATCACTCCATCCCGCTGCACAGCGGCTACACCTTTCGCAGCCTGGCGCTTCTCAAGGGGCAGCGCGCGCTGGGGTTCGAAACCTTTCATCTGACCAGCCCCAAGCACACCGCCGGCTTGGGCGACAAGGCGGATGGTGCGCTGGAGAACGAGGTTGACGGCTGGCACTTCTTTCGCACGCCGACGCTGCCACGCTCCAGCTTGCCGGGTGTCGGTGAGTACCAGCTGATGCGCAGCCTGGAGGAGCGCATCGAACAGGTGGCCCGTCAGGTCAAGGCCACGGTGCTGCACGCGCACTCGCCCGTGCTGAATGCCTTGCCTGCACTCAAGGTGGGCAAGCGCCTCGGCATCCCGGTGGTCTACGAAGTGCGCGCCTTCTGGGAGGATGCCGCCGTCGACCACGGCTCGACCCAGGAAGGCAGCCTGCGCTACAAGCTGACGCGCCAGATGGAGAGCCACGCCCTGAAGAAGGCCGATCATGTGTTCACGATCTGCGAGGGACTGCGCAGCGACATCGTGGCGCGTGGCATTGACGCCGCGCGCGTCACCGTGATTCCGAACGCGGTCGACATCGCAGCCTTTGAACCGGGGGGCGAAGCGGATGTCGCGCTCAAGGAACGCTTGGGACTGGCGGGCTGCACGGTGCTGGGTTTCATCGGCTCCTTCTATGCCTACGAGGGGCTGGACCTGCTGATCGCCGCCTTGCCCGATCTGCTCGCGAAGTGCCCCGATTTGCGGGTGCTTCTCGTCGGGGGGGGGCCGCAGGACGCCGCCCTGAAGGCGCAGGCCGCCGCGCTCGGGGTGGCCGACAAGGTGTTCTTTACCGGGCGTGTACCTCATGCGGAAGTCGGCCGCTACTACGACCTGGTGGATCTGCTCTGCTACCCGCGCCACTCGATGCGGTTGACCGAGCTCGTCACGCCGCTCAAGCCGCTTGAGGCGATGGCACAGGGGCGCGTACTGCTCGCTTCGGATGTGGGTGGACACCGCGAACTCATTCGCGACGGCCAGACGGGTTACCTGTTCAAGGCCGACGATGTGGCGCATCTGGTTGCCAAGGTCGAGGAGGCACTCCAGGAACGCGCGCGCTGGCCCGAACTGCGTCAGCAGGGCCGGCAGTTCGTCGAGACCGAGCGCAATTGGAGCGTGTCGACGGCGCGCTACCGCCAGGTGTTCGAAGCCCTGTGTCGCTGATGCAACTGGAGGGGCTGCGCCTGCTGTTGGTGGGGCCGCTGCCGCCGCCCGCAGGTGGCATGGCCACCCAGACTGCCCAGCTCAAGCGCCTGCTGGAAGGCGAGGGCGTGCAGGTGGAGCTGGTGCAGACCAACGCCGCCTACCGGCCGGCCTGGCTGGCGTCCGTGCCCGTGCTGCGGGCATTTGCGCGCCTGTTGCCCTACCTTTGGGCCCTATGGCGCGCCTGTGGCCGTGCACAACTCCTGCACCTGATGGCGAATTCCGGCTGGTCCTGGCACTTGTTCGCTGCACCGGCGATTGCCATTGCCCGTCTGCGTGGCGTTCCGGTGCTGGTGAACTACCGGGGCGGCGAGGCCGAAGGCTTTCTGGCGCGCTCACGGCGTGTCGTGGCGTGGACCTTGAACCGAGTCCAAGGATTGGTTGTGCCTTCGGGCTTCCTGGTGCAGGTGTTCGAGCGTTTCGGCTGGCGGGCGCAGATCGTGCCGAACGTCGTCGATCTTGCGCTGTTCCAACCCGGGCCGGCGCGCCCGCCGGGGCAGCACCTGGTCGTGACCCGCAACCTGGAAGCTCTGTACGACAACGCCAGCGCCATTCGCGCGCTGGCCGAGCTGCACCGCACCCATCCGGAGTGCCGCCTGACCCTGGCCGGCAGCGGACCGCAGCGCGCCGAACTGGAGGCGCTGGTGGCCGAGCTCGGTCTCCAGGCGGTGGTGCGCTTTGCCGGTCGGCTGGAGCGGCGAGAACTGGCGGCCTTGCTGCACAGTGCCGACGTTCTGCTCAACCCCAGCCTGGCGGACAACATGCCCAATTCCTTGCTGGAGGCCATGGCCAGCGGAGTTCCGGTGGTGTCCACCCGGGTCGGCGGCGTGCCCTTCATGGTCGAGCACGGGCGCACAGCCCTGCTGGTGCCCCCTAAAGACCCGGGCGCGCTGGCGGCCGCGGTGCGCGAGCTGCTCGACAATCCCGCCCGCGCCGCAGGTCTTCGCGAAGCCGGCTTGCAGGAGGCCCTGCGCTACACCTGGCAGCAGGTCGCGCCTTGTCTGGCGCAGGCTTACCGTCGCTGCATGCCTTGACGCAGGCGTTGTCGAATGCCTGTCACGCGAGCTTTATAGGGTCAGGCTTTTTTGGGGTCTTCATGCGAGTCACGATATTTGGCGCAGGGTATGTCGGACTGGTCACCGGAGCTTGCCTGGCGCAGATGGGCAATCAGGTGGTCTGCCTGGACGTGGATACCGGCAAGGTGGCCCGTCTGCAGGCCGGCGACGTGCCCATCCACGAGCCGGGCTTGGACAAGCTGATTCGGGCCAACGCCGCCGCCAAGCGTCTGAGTTTCACCACCGACGCGGCTGCGGCCGTGGCGCATGGCAAGCTGATTTTCATCGGCGTGGGTACCCCGCCTGAGGAGGACGGCTCGGCCGACCTGCAGCATGTGCTCGCCGCGGCGCGCACCATTGGCCAGCACATGCAGGATTTCAAAGTCGTGGTGGACAAGAGCACGGTGCCGGTGGGGACGGCGGATCGGGTGCGCGATGCGATTGCGCAGAGCCTGCGCGAGCGGGGCCTTGCGCTGGAATTCGCGGTCGCCAGCAACCCGGAGTTCCTGAAGGAGGGCGCCGCGGTGGCGGACTTCATGAAGCCGGACCGCATCGTCATCGGCGCCGAGGACGAGCGAGCCATCCTGCTGCTGCGCAACCTCTATGCACCGTTCAATCGCAACCACGAGCGCGTGCAACTGATGGACACGCGCAGCGCCGAACTGACCAAGTACGCGGCCAATGCCATGCTGGCGACCCGCATCAGCTTCATGAACGAGATGGCCCTGTTGGCCGAGCGGGTCGGCGCGGACATCGAGATGGTGCGGCGCGGCATTGGCAGCGATCCGCGCATCGGCACGCACTTCCTCTATGCCGGAGCTGGCTACGGCGGCTCCTGCTTCCCCAAGGATGTCAAAGCACTGATCCACAGCGGCGCGCTGCAAGGGGTCGATCTTGGTGTGCTGCGTGCGGTGGAAGCGGCCAATGAACGCCAGAAGCTGGTGCTGGTCGACAAGGTGCTCGCGCGCCTCGGAGCCGACCTGACGGGCCGCCACCTGGCCGTCTGGGGCCTGGCGTTCAAACCCAACACCGACGATATGCGCGAGGCGCCGGCTCGGGTGGTCGTACGGGAGTTGCTGGCGCGCGGTGCGACGCTGTGCGCGCACGATCCAGTGGCGATGGACGAAGCCCGCCGCGTCTTCGGAGCGCAAGCCGGGCTCAGTTATGCCGCCAGCCCAGAAGCCGCGCTGGAGGGCGCCGACGCCTTGCTGATCCTGACGGAGTGGGCGACTTTTCGGAGCCCCGATTTCGACCTCTTCAAGACTGCGCTCCGACAGGCCCTGGTGTTTGATGGCCGCAATCTCTTTGACCCCAGGCTGTTGCATCTGCTCGGCATCGAGTACCACGCGATTGGTCGCGCCGCGCCAGCCCCACTCACGGTCTCCTGATGTCTCTTTACACCCGTCTGGTCAGCGGCGTCCTGTTTCCGCTGCACGAAGGTCTGAAGCGCCACGACAGTGTGCGCATCCGCCGTGCAATGGAGCGCAGCCAATGGTGGTCGCCCGAGCAGTTGCAGGCCTTGCAGTGGCAACGCCTGCGGGCTTTGCTGCAGGAGGCCGAACGGGTGCCTTATTACCTCGAACGCTTCGCGCAAGCGGGACTGCGGTGGCAGGACTTGAAAAGCCTGGCGGATCTCCCCCGGCTGCCTTTGCTGACCAAGGCGGACATCCGTGCGCATAGCGATGCACTGCGCCACCCCGAGGCGCGCGGACTCGCGCGTTTCAACACGGGCGGCAGTTCGGGCGAGCCTTTGGTGTTTTTCATCGGCAAGGAACGCGTCAGCCACGATGTGGCGGCCAAATGGCGTGCCACTCGCTGGTGGGGCGTGGACATCGGGGACCGCGAGCTGGTGGTCTGGGGCTCACCCATCGAGCTCGGCCGTCAGGATCGCATCAAGGCGGTGCGCGACAAGATCTTGCGTACCGCCTTGCTGCCCGCGTTCGAGATGAGCGAGGCGCGGCTGGACGGCTTCGTGGCGGAGATCCGGCGCCAGCGCCCGGCGATGCTGTTCGGCTATCCGTCCGCGCTGTCCTTGATCGCACGGCACGCGATGGCGCGGGGCGAGCGCTTGAATGACCTGGGCGTCAAGGTCGTGTTCGTGACCTCGGAGCGCCTGTACGACGACCAGCGCAAGGACATTGAACAGGGCTTCGGCGCTCCTGTTGCCAATGGTTATGGCGGGCGCGACGCGGGCTTCATCGCCCACCAGTGTCCGAGCGGGGGCATGCACCTGACGGCCGAGGACATCATCGTTGAGACGGTCGATGCGAACGGGCAGCCGGTGCCGCAAGGTGAGGCGGGCGAAATTGTCGTCACCCATTTGGCTACGCGTGACTACCCCTTCATCCGTTACCGGACCGGCGATGTGGCGGTGCTGGACCATCACAGCCGCTGCGCGTGTGGGCGTGGACTGCCGATGCTCAAAGAAATCCAGGGGCGCACAACGGACTTCGTCGTGACGTCAGATGGCACCGTGATGCACGGGCTGGCGCTGATTTACATCATTCGGGACCTACCCGGCGTGCGCCGTTTCAAGATCATCCAGCACAGTCTGCTCGATACGGAGGTGCAATTGGTACTCGAACCAGGCTTCGATCGCCGCGCGTTCCAGGATATTGAGCGAGGCTTCAAGCGCCGCTTGGGCGCAGCGGTGGCGGTGCGCATCCAGGAGCTCGACGACATTCCGGCTGAAGCGTCCGGCAAGTTCCGCTATGTGGTTAGCAAGGTGAACCCACGTGCGTGATCTGCTCATCTTGGCCATCATCGGTGGCGGGTCTTTGTACGCCTTGCGCCAGCCCTGGTTTGGCGCCGTGTTGTGGACCTGGGTCAGCATCCTGAATCCGCATCGCGAATTCGGATACGTGTCCGCCTACCAGCCGGTAGCCGCCGTGGTGGCCGGCTGCACTCTTCTGGGCTTGCTGGTGACGCCTCAACGTCAGCATCCCTTCAAGGCTCCAGCCGTGGGCTGGATGCTCGCCTTCATGGCCTGGACCTGGATCACGCTGCCCTCCTCGCTTTACTTCGAGCAGAGCCTGGACATGTGGGACAAGACCTCGAAGATCTTCCTGATGCTGTTCGTGACGCTCGCGCTGCTGCGGGACGAGAAGCAGCTGCACTGGTTCATCTATGCGGTGGTCCTTTCGCTGGGCTTCTACGGTGTCAAAGGCGGGGTGTTCACGGCCACCAGCGGCGGCGTTTACCGGGTGTGGGGGCCGCCTGGTACCTTCATCGAAGGCAATAACGAAATCGGGCTGGCACTGATCATGGCCATCCCGTTGATGCACTACTTGCAGATGCGAACGCCACGCCGCTGGGAGTATTGGGCCTGGTACCCCGCGATGGGCCTGACGGCGCTCACGGTGCTTGGTACCCATTCGCGCGGGGCGCTGTTGAGCCTGGCCGCCATGGCGCTGTTCTTCTGGTGGCGTAGCGAGAAGAAGGGCATCGGACTGATCGTCCTGTTGGCGATCGGCCTGGTCGGCCTGAGCTTCATGCCCGAGCACTGGTGGAGCCGCATGGAAACCATCCAGACCTATGAGCAGGATGAATCGGCCATGGGTCGATTGAACGCCTGGCAAATGGCTTTCAACCTTGCCAATGACCGGTTCTTCGGCGGCGGCTTCTCAATCTATTGGGCCGACATCTTTCAGCGTTATGCGCCAAATCCCAAAGATATTCACGCGGCGCACAGCATCTATTTCCAGGTGCTGGGTGAGCACGGCTGGGTCGGGTTGCTGCTGTTCATGGCGCTTTGGATTTCCACCTGGCGTAGCGCGAGCCAGTTGCGTAGTCTCACCAAAGGCAACGAGGCGCTGCGCTGGGCCGGCCACCTCGGAAGCATGGTCCAGGTGGGACTGATCGGTTACGCCACCGGTGGGGCTTTCTTGAGCTTGGCTTATTTCGATCTGCCCTACAACATGATGGCAATGGTCGCCATCGCCGTGCCCCTGGTGAAAGAGCATCTCAAGGCAACGGCGCCTGTACCTGGGCGCTTGCGGCCCGGCAGCCTGCGGGGTGTGGCTGCATGATCCGGACGATGTTTCGGGCCCTGAGCCCTGCCGGACGGTCGGCGCCGCTCTCCATCCTGATCTTTCACCGTGTGCATGAGCGGACCGACCCAATGTTCCCGGGCGAGGGCGACGCCGCCCGGTTCGATGGCCTGATGGCGGGGCTGCGGCACTGGTGCCAGGTGCTGCCCCTGGATGAGGCACTGCAGATGCAGCGCGAAGGTCGACTGCCGGCCCGCGCGGCGGCCATCACTTTCGACGATGGCTACCGTGACAATCACGATGTGGCTCTGCCCATCCTGCAGCGCCACCGCTTGAATGCTTGCTTCTTCATCAGCACCGGGTTTCTGGATGGTGGGCGGATGTGGAACGACACCGTCATCGAGGTGTTGCGCCGGCATCCCGGCCCGCAATTGGCCCTGAACGGCACCCGCCTGGAAGCTCTGGGTCCCCTGGACCTCTCCGGATGGCCTGCCCGGCGTGCCGCCATGGAGCGTCTGCTCGGACATATCAAGTACCTGCCCTTGCCGGAACGTCAGTTGTGCGTGGACGAATTGTTCGCGCACAGTGGGGTGAAAGCCCCTTCCGATCTGATGATGGACAGCGAGCAAGTGCTGGCGATGCGCCGCGCCGGCATGGTGCTGGGCGGCCACACCGTGAACCATCCCATCCTGGCGCGGCTGGAGGAGCGTGAGGCGCGTCACGAGATGGCCGAGGGCAAGCGGCAGCTGGAGAGCCTACTGGGGGAAGCGGTGCAGCTGTTTGCCTACCCCAATGGCAAGCCGGGGCGCGACTACACCGCGCTCCATGCCCGCCTGGCGCGTGAAGTGGGCTTTGCTGCAGCGGTCACCACGGCACCCGGCGCGGCACGTATTGACGACGACCCGTTTCAGGTGCCGCGCTTCACGCCCTGGGACTTTCCGCGCTGGCGCTTCGGGCTGCGCATGGTGCAGAACCTGCGTCAGCGTGGTGAGCGGGCGCTCTAGGAACGCTCGTACGCCTACAGCGAGGTGCGCAGGAAGAGCGCATTGCCCGTGTAGCTGTTGGTCAGGACCACGCCACGCAACTCGGGCACGTACTGCGGTGCATTGAGCAGGCCGTTGGGGCGGGCCATGGGTTCGGAGCCCTGCAGTTCGATCTTGCTGACCTCCCAGGTTTGCGGGTGCACGCTGAGCAGCTTGATGCGGCCATCTGGACCATTGAACAGGCACAGGAAGCGATCGAGTACATCGTCGTACACCACGGCCGGGTAGCCGCTTACCGTTAGAGCTTCGGCGCCGAGCCCGCCAAAGCGCACCCCCAGGTTGACCCCCTCCAGGCTCAGTACCTGGGGGGCGGTCGGGCTGTAGCCGCCGACGGTGAGCATGCGGTTGCGCACGGGGTCGATCGCGGCACCGCAGTACCAGGGGCTGCGCGAGGCCGACGACAGCCGATCCCAGCGGCGCGTGGCCGCCGTCCAGCGGTACCAGCCTTCGGCGTAGTTGCGGCTGTAGTAGAGGTCGTCCGTGACCGGATGCTTGACGCACAGGCAGGCCGTGAAGTCGCCCTGGCCCGGGTAGGGCGCAACGTGGTCGGGGTCATCCCAGTCGCCGGTGGCGAGGTTGAAACTGAAGCTGCGCGCACTGCCGGTGTACGCAAAGTTGGGCGGTGCGGGCGGGAATAGGGCGCCGCTGATGCCCGGACTGGCCACCACCATCAGCCGATCCTGCGATTCGATGAATTGGGTGGCGTAATAGGTATGCGTGGCCGAAGGCCGCTTGTCCAGGTAGAACTGGGTGCCATTGATGATGGCCTCGTTGGCCGAAGGCGCGCGCAACTGCTCCCAGCGCGGCGCGTCAACATTCAACTTCAGCGCATTGACCTCATTGCCTGCGTAATCGCCGTGCCCGCCGGCCGCGCCCAGCAGGTAGACGCTGCCACGCCGCTTTAATGCAGCTCCGCACCACGCCTCAATCTTGGCGCGCGGCCCAAGGATGCCCAGGGGGCGCGGGCTGGGCTCCACGCTCGACAGCGCCGTACCTGGAATTTCCAACCAGCGCCATAGCGGCTGCCCACTCAGCCACGCCGGCACGCTGGCGGGTGGCGGAGGTGGTGGTGGCGGCGGCGGTGGCGGTGGCGGTGGCGGCGGCGGCGGTGGCGGTGGCGGCGGCGGCGGCGGTGGCGGTGGCGGCGGCGGCGGCGGTGGCGGCGGCGGCGGTGGAGGTGGCGGGGCAGGCGGGGCAGGCGGGGCAGGGGATGGCGCGGGCGGGGCCGCGTCGCCGCCTCCACCGCATGCGCTCAGCGAGCTCAGCGCGCCCGAGCGCGCCAGAAAGTCGCGACGCTTCATGCTGGCCATGCTCCGCTACTCACTGTGGCAGGCGGAAGCTCGGTGCATGAGCCTGAAGCCACAACTCCAGGCTCAGTGCAATCCACACCATCTCGCCGTAGTAACCCGGGTGCTGCGGCAGGTAATCCTTCAGCAGCCGGTCGATGAAGTCAGCTCGCAGCAGCCCGCGACTGGCGAGCGAATGCATCAGCTCGCGCGACATGGCCTGCAGGGCCGGCTCGTGCGCCAGCCAGGGGCCGAACGGCAGGCCGAAGCCGTGCTTGGTCTTGGTGATGACCGCCGGGGGCAGGAAGTCGGCGAGCGCTTCCTTGAAGAACCAGCGCAGCCGCTCACCACGCAGCTTGTAATCCAGCGGCAGGCGTTGCGAAAGCGCCAGCACGGCGTCGTCCAGCAAGGGGAATGCAACCTCAATCTCGGCCAGCGCACAAGCACCACGCACCTTGACGAGGTCGTTGTCCGCCAGGGTGAAGCGCCAGTCGAAGGCCAGATGGGTGTTGAGCTCGTCGGCGGCCAGGCCCTGCTGCCAGACCGCCTGCTGCAGCGCAGCCGGGGCCTGGGCATCGACCTGCCCAAGCATGGCCGGTGTGAGCACCTGCTGCAGTCCGAGTTGGTGGATCAGGTTGTAGCGCTCCAGGCGTGCCGGCATGCCCGCCTTGGCCTGGCTGATGTAGCTGCTGCCCTTCTTCAGGCCGGGGGTCTGGCGAATCAAGGCGCTCTCGAACAGCGGTTCCAGCAGGCCGCGGCGCAACCAGTGCGGCACGCGCGCGTAGTGCGCGAACACGCGCCCCTGCGCATAGCGGGAGTTGCCGCCGAACAGCTCGTCGCCGCCATCTCCGGCCAGCACGCGCCGGGCACCGGCCCGGCGGGCCATGCGGGCGCAGAAGAAGCTCGGCAGCGCCGAGCTGTTGCCGAAGGGTTGATCGAAGCTGGCGGCCACCTGGGGCAGCGCGTCGAGCAGGTCCTTGGGCGTCACGTAGTAAGCGTGGTGGCGCAGGCCGAAATGCTCGGCGGCCACTTTTGCGTAGGCCATCTCGTCATAGCCTTCGGACTCGAAGCCGATCGAGAAAGCTTCGCCCCGCCCGCTGACCCGCTGCACCATCCCCGCCACGGTCGAGCTGTCGGTGCCGCCGCTGAGAAAGCAAGCGGGCACGCCGCCGTCGAGGGCGCGCTGAACGGATTGCTCGAGCGCGCCGCGGAAGGCCTGTTTTAGCGACCCGAAGTCGGGCTGGGCTTCGGGATGGAACTCGGGCCGCCAGAACGGCTCGACACGGGCTTGGCGGCCATCCCAGTGCAGCGCATGGCCGGCAGGCAGGCGCTGGATGGCGCGATACACCGTGCGCGGGGCCGGAATGCAGTGGAAATAGAGGTAGTCGAACAAGGCCTGGGGATCGAGCTCCCCGCTTTGCCCCAGGGTGGCAGCTTGTTCAGCGCTCACCAACTGACCGTCTCGCACGCGCCAGCACAGGGTTTCGCGTGCAAAGCGGTCCACGGCCAGCAGCTGCGCGCCACTGGCCGGGTCACGCAGACCGAGCGCGAAGCTGCCACCCAGTTGGTTCAGCAGAGTGGTCGCACCGTCGCGCAGCCAGCGTTGGCGCAGGGTGACGAGGTCGGGGACTTCGGGTTGGGTGCCGTCCAGCCACCGAGGATGGCCACGCAGGAATTCGACAGCGAGGTCGTTCATAAGGTTTGGGGAGACTTGGGGTCGGACGGAGGCGGGGCGGACCGAAGGCGCAGGGCCTGGTGCAGGGTGCGTCGCCAGGGACGGGTGACCAATGCCAGACCCTCGCGCACCGCGCCCAGCAGGCCGGACAGGCGCCTCGGATTGTAGGAAAGCAGGCCCCAGCGGGCCTCGCAATGGTCCATCCAGTTGGCCTTGTAGGCGTCGTCGCCGGTCAGGAAGTCGACCAACTGGACGCCGTCCTGCTCGAACACATGTTGCAGCAGATGGGCGGTGAGAAGGCTGCCGGGCGAGTAGGCCGCCGCCGCTTCGTCGTGCGCCAGCTTGTGAATCTCGGCACGGTCCTTGTGCACCAGCCAAAGCTGGGCCGCAATGGCTTGCCGGTCCAGATAGACCAGCCCCAGACGCAGCTCGCCGCGTGCGGCGGCAGCGCGCATCAGACTGGGGATGAATTCCGGATACGGCTCGGGGCGCTTCCAGCTCCGGGCGTAGATGGACAAATAGTCCTGCAGCGCGGGCTCCAGCTCCTGCTCCGTCTGCACCACCTGAAGGTGGCCTCCGGCCACCTTCAGCTTGGCCGCCTTGCGCCGCAGCGTGGAGCGCAGGGCGCCACTGCGCGACGCCAGGTAATGCTCCCAGTCGGGCGGTGCCACCAGCGTCCAATTGCTGGCACAGGCGAACTGAAAGCTCGGCCACTTCAGAAGGCGCAGTGCCGAGCGCAGCTGCGCGGCGCCCAGGCTGTCGATGGCGAGCGGCTCGAAGCGCAGGGCCCCGGCACGCGGGAGCGATTGCAGGGTCTGCTCCAGCAGATGGGCCAGCTGGCTGGGCTGCAGCTCCGGGTGCACGGCCGGGGCGTACAAGCTGGAGTAGTAGTTCGCCAGCCCCTGGATCTGCACAGCGCCCCAGCGCGGCCGGTGCAGCAGCAGGGGAAGCACGGCCAGCACGGTGTCATTGCGCTCCAGCCAGGCGTAACGCGTGGTGTCGGGCGCACTGAATACCTTCGATTCCAGCAGGCCGAACCAGGGGCTGCCCAGGCAGCTACCGGCGCTGCTTTGGGCATCCAGCAGGCTGCGCGCGGCGGCGGGCAGATCGTCCAGGCGGCTGACTTGGTGAACCTGCAGGTCGTCGCTCGGGGGGCGCCAGCGGCCGCGGCGCAGCTGGGCCAGACCGTCGAACAGCAAGCTGGGGGTGGCCCCGCGCAGCAGGCTCAGGTGGCGGATCCAGCGCGTGCCGGTGCACCAGGCGGCGGTGTCTGCCGTGGCGTTGGTATAGAGCTCGATACGCTTGAACTGCTGCGCGGTGAACTCCTCCTGCAGCAGACGCAGCAGGTGCAGCCGCCCCGGTGCCAGCCGGCCCAGCGACTCTTCGTAGGAAGTTTTCAGCACCACCAGCGTGTCGCGATTGGTGATCGTCAGCCGCGAAGCCGCCAGCTGATCGCCCAGGTACAGCTCGTAGACGCGGGCCTGTCCGCGCGCCGCCGCGTGCTCGAGCAGGCTGGTGTAGAAGGCCAGCTGGGCGTCGAAGGAGCCCAGCGCCGTGCCGGCGGCCGCCTTCCAGCCGCGGCCTTCCAGCTCGGCGTAGCGAAGCACGCCGTCGCGCACATCCGAGGCCTCGGTGTGGCAGACGAAACGCGCCGGCAGGCCCTCGGCTTCCAGCCGGTGTTCGTAGCGGCGCAGATTGGCGCGCAGGTTCTTGGAGCGCCCGGCGAGGTACTGCTCCCAGCTGCCTTCCAGATCGATCCAGGCCGTGCGGGCATGGTTCTGGACATGACCCAGCGGCTCCAGCAGGCCCTCGTTGTCGGTGAGCAGCGGGTCCTGGCAGAGCAGGTCGATCTGCGCGACCGCCCAGGGCAGCGCCTTGAACAGGGCCTGCGCATCGGCTGCGTGGCGCACCAGGTTCAGGCCGATCTGCGACTGGCTGGGTTGAAAGCTCGTCCAGGTCAGTCGGCCCTTGGGGCGCAGGATGGCCATCGCGACGGGGCTGCCGTCTTCGACGCATTCGCACAGGTGTTCGTTCCCCTCTCCGAACCGGCGCAGCAATTCGTCGACCAGATCGGCCTGGAGCAGGGGGTGGTTGCTGAACGCGCGCTCGTTCAGCGCCTGCCAGCGCGCGGCATGGGTGCCTAGCGTGCGATCCAGCGGATAGACGTTCCAGCGCTTCACGGGCGCAGCTTCTTGGTCATCTTGCGAATCTCTTCGACAAAGGGATGGCGCAGCAACACGCACCCCGCCACAAATCCAAAGGCCGCCAGCGCGCCGCCCAAGGCCAGGGCCAGCAGGGGCTGGGCAGGTTGCTCTCCCAGTGCCCACAGCACCAGCAGGGGGCCGCTGGCACTGCACAGGGCGACACCGGCGCTGGGCAGCAAGGCGGCCGCCAGAGCGCGCAGGCTAAGGCCCAGATGGGCGCGCACCTGCATCAGCCAGCCGACGAGCCCGAAGGCGGCGGATAGCACCAGGGCTTGGGTCAAGACCTGCACGCCCCAGTGCGCCGTGGTCACCGCCGCCAGCACGAGGCAGCCGGACTGCCAGGCCGTGGCGCGGAGCACGCGCTGGGCCGCACCCGTGCTGGTCAGCGCGATCTGGCAGTTGCTGATGGGCACCTGGAACAGCAGGGCCAGCGCCAGCCAGCGCGCCAAGGGCACCGCCTCGTCCCATTGCGGACCGTAGAGCACCCGCATCAGAGGGTGCGCCAGCAGCAGCACGCCGAGCGCGAAGGACCACCCCAGGGCGCACAGATAGCTCTGCACCCGGGTGAAGGCCTGGGGCAGGTCGCGCTGCTCGCGCGCCGCCTGCGCGAAGTAGGGCAGGGTGACGGCATTGACGGCATCCGACACCAGGCTGCGAAACATTGACACCAGACCGTTGGCGCGCGAATAAAAGCCCGCCGCGGTCAGCGATTGCAGCCGCGCCAGCAAGAACTCCGGCGCGCTGTTCGACAGCGTGCCCAGCACCGAGGCGCCGGTCATGCGCGAGCCGAACTTCAGCACCTCGCGGACATGCGTCAGGCCGGGCAGCCAGGGGAACTGGCCGGGTCGGAACAGGCTCAGCACCAGCGCGTTTGCCACCGTGCTGGCCAAGCTGCCCCAGGCCAGACTGATTGGGCCATGCCCGCTCCAGGCCAGGCCGATGCTGACCAGCGCCCCGGCCAATGCGGCCGAGAAGCGCCCCCAGGCCAAGGCGCCGAAGCGCATTTCGCGCATCAGCCAGGCATAGGTGATCGAACCGATCGGGTTCAGCAGGAAGTTGAGCGCCAGCACCGCCATCATGGGCTGCATGCGCGGTTCACGATAGAACGAAGCCACCGGCCAGCTGGCCAGCAGGCACAGCAGCGCGAGCAGGCTGCCCAGCGCAAGTTGCACCGTCCAGACGGCGCGGATCTGCGCCGGGCCGACCTCGGGCGTCTGCACGATGTACTGGCCGGCACCGAGGTCGCGGACCGTCATCAGCAGCATCAGCAGCGCCATCACGACCGAGAAGGTGCCCACCTCGGCGGGCGTGAGCAAGCGGGCGATGGCCATCGACGAAGCGATGGACAAGGCCAGACCGGCGTACCGGTCCATGAACGAGAAGGCCAGCGAGCGACGAACCGACATCAGATCGGCAGGCTGTCCAGCAGCTCGGCCAGGGCTCGGCTGCGCGCCAGGCGCGAAGCGGAAAGCACTGCGGCTTCGTCCGCGCACAGGGCCTGCGGGTTCTCGTGCAGGCCCTGCAGCAGGACACTGGTTTGCGCGGCGATGGCCGCCGGGTCTTCCAGGTGGGCGATGGTGCGCACCCCGCTGCGGCGCAGCACGGCAGCGGTGTCACCGGCCGGATCGGTCAGGGCCAGGATGGGACGGCGCGCGCGCAGGTACTCGTAAAGCTTGGCTGGCACCTGGTCATTGCAGTTGCTGTTCTGCATGACCAACAACGCGTCGGCGCGCAGCATCTCGGCCAACGCCTGCTGGTAAGGCAGAGGGGGCTGGACCTCGACGAATTCCTGCACCCCCTGCGCGGTGGCCAGTTGCAGGATCAGGTCGCCATGCACCGGCGCGCGAAAGCGCAGGCGCAACTGGCCAGGGCGGATACGTCCCTGATCCAGCAGTTGACGCAGCGCCGCCATCAGCTGGGTGGGGTCGCGCTCGCTCGGATAGACGATGCCGCTGTGCAGCAGGGTCAGGCAGCCCGGGATCAGGGGGCCACGCTCGCCGGGTGCAGCCTCGGCGCGCGCGAAGCTGTCCTCGTCGTAGCCGTTCTCGATGGTCAGCAGCCGGGCGCGGGTGTTCGGGTAGCGCTCACGGTACAGGCGCTCGGCACCCGCCGTGGTGAAGATGCAGGCGGCCGCGCGCTCGAACGCCAGTGCCTCGATGGCGCGGAAGCTCTCCCAGGTGCGCGGATCGGCCGGGTAGCCGTCCTGAGCCATGGGGTCGCGAAAGTCGGCAATCCAGGGCAGGCCGCTGCGCTGCGCCAGTTCGGCGCCGATCCGCTGGGCCGTGGCGATCGGGTAGGTGGACCAGATGGCGCGGGGGCGCTCACGACGGATCCAGGCCATGCCCTGCCGTACCGCGTCGAAGCGCCAGCTGGCCCAGCGGTCGGGGCGTGCCCAGGCGCCCAGGTAACGGCCGCCCAGGGCGAGGTGGCGTGCGGTGTCCCAGGCCTGTGCGCGCAGCACTGGCACGTCGGCGGGCACATCCGCCAGCAGCGAGACATCGCAGCGCTCGTAGGCGCGAGGGTGCGCGGTCAAGACCTGGGGCTGCCAGCCGAACTGCGGCAGCTGCTGCACGAAGCGCAAGGTGCGCTGAATGCCGCTGCTGCCGGCCAGCGGCGGGAAGTGGTACGCCACCATCAGCAATTTGTTCATGGGCGATCCGAGGCGGCAGGTGCTACAGCGCTGGCGGCTTCTGGTGCCCGCAGGGGAAAGCCTTCGGCGGCCAGGCGGGCGGTGAGGGGTTCGCGCTCGATACCGAGCGCGCGCGCTCGCTCGGCACAGTTGCGCGCCTCCTCGAACCGGCCCAGTTCGGCGTACAGCAGGGCCAGGTTGATCCAGGTCAGCGCCTCGGGGGGCTGCAGGGCTTCCAGCCCCTGCAACTGCTTGAGGGCATCGGCAGGCCGCTTCACGCGCATCAGGTGCTGGGCGTACAGCAGGCGCACGACCGGGTCGTCGGCCGCAAAGCGAATGCCGCGCAGGAACCAGCAGTCCGCCGAGTAGCGCATGTTCCTCGGCTGGATGCCATCACCGCGTTCCGTCAGCCGCGCCATGGCCGCCAGGGCGCGGTGGTGATTGGGGGAGGCACGCAAGGTGTAGTCGATGTCCCCGCCCGGATGCACGGCGGTGTGGCCGCGGATCAGGGTCTCCACCTCCGGGGTGAAGTGGGCACCGTCGACGATCGGCAGCTTGCCCGTGCGTTCCTTGCGGTAGTCGTAGGGGCCGTAACCGTTCTCCAGCGGGCCGCAGTTCCAGCTGACTTGGGCCGCGGCCAGCGACAGCTGGACACTCAGCAAGACGAATACAAGTGCAGGCTTCATGGCAAGGGCACTCCGGGCAATCAGGGGCAGGGGGTCAAGCGGCAAGGCGGTCGAGCCAATGTGCCGCCCGGTAGGGCGCGGCTTTGAGCACAGCCCCGAACCAGGCCGGATGCCGCAGGTCGGCGGGTGGAGGGCCGCTGCGCCCGCGCAGGCCGTCCCACAGGCCGGCCAGGAACGCCGCTTCGCGTTCCGCGCCCGCCTGGTTCTTGCGCAGCAGGCCGAAATCTTCCAGCGCGCGCGCCAGCAGATGGCGCTGCAGGCCCCGCGCGCTGGTGGCGGGGGTGTGCTGGCGCCAGAACAGCCAGGCGTTGCGTGTCAGCAGGTACAGGGCCAGCGTACTGAACTGCTGGAGCGGCTTGTATTCATGCAGGCACAGCGCCCCGGGTACATAGGCGGCGCGCCAGCCGGCCGCGTGCAGGCGAGCGCTCAGCTCGTTGTCCTCGTAGTAGGCGAAGTAGCGATCGTCCAGCAGCCCGATCTGGCGCAGGGCGCTGCAGCGTAGCGCCAGTGCAGTGCCCATCAACAGGGTGGGGCTACCCGGGGGCTGCAGGGCCTGCGGATCATTGGGCCGGATGCTGCGGTGCTGCGCCCAGTCAATGTGACCGGCCACCATCATCGGGATGGCAGGCTGCTGGCGGCGATAGATCAAGGCCGATGCGGCGCCCAGGCCCGGGTCGGCATCCAGGGCGCGCAGTAGGGCCAGCAGGGAAGCCGCGCTGATCTGGCAGTCGTTGTTGAGCAGCAGCACCGCCTCATAGCCTTGCTCCAGCGCCAGCTGCATGACGCGGTTGTGGCCACCGGTGAAGCCGAGGTTGACGGGCACCCGCAGGCAGTCGACCTGCGCAAAGCGCGCCGCGACCTGCGGGCGTGGATCGACGCGGGAGCCGTTGTCGAGCACGACAAAGCGAAGCTCGGGCGTGTCTGACGCACAGGCGTCCGCCAAGCAGGTCAGGGTTTCCTCCACGTGGTCCCAGTTCAGGATGCTGACCAGCATCCGGGCCGGGCCGCGGGGCTTGAGTTGACCTTCCAGCATCAATGCACCGGAAGCAGCGCAAGGGGCAGGAGCAGCAGGCTGCCTGCATCCTCGCGCCATTGAGCGGCCAGCAGGCCGCTGGGCAGGCGGGGGCCCTTGCGCAGGCGGCTGAGCAGCGCGAGGGCGAAATCCCGGCGCAGTTGGCGGATGCAGCGCCGCACATGGGCCTGCTGCTCTGGGTTCAGTGCATAGAGGCGGCGCGTGGCCTTGCGGTAGCTGAGCTCATTGCGCACGCGTACGAAGAAGGCGTCCGTAGCCCATTCCACGCCTGAGTAGACATTGACGCCGCGGCCGCAGACTGCTTCTATTTGAGTGGAGAACGCGAACCGGGCACCTGCATGTGCCATCGCCATCCAGAACAAGTAGTCTTCGCCAGCACGTGCGAGGTCGTTCCTGAAGCGCAAGTTTTCAAATCTGGCGCGGCGATAGACGATGGTGGGTGTCCCGATGACGTTGCCACGCAATACTTGGTCAAACATGTCCCCGGTGTACTGATGCAAACCGGGCGCGCCATCGATCGTTGGGTGCCTATTGGCCACGAGCCGTCCCGCACGTTCAAACGCGCCGACTGTTTGGCCCAGCTGATAGAAGTTGGAGAAGTACACATTCGCCCCGGATGCCAGGGCGAGCATGGCCCGCGCCAAGTGGTCTGGCGCCCATTCATCGTCGGAATCTAAGAACGCCACGAATTCGCACGAGGAAGGGAGGCTATCCAGCCCTCGGTTGCGAGCCGCTCCCGGACCGCCGTTTGGCTGAACGACAACATTCACGTCGACGCCCCCTGACTCAAGCCCAGCCAATTCCTGGTGTGCCGGAAGGGGCGAACTGTCATCCACGATGCACAGATGCACGGGCAGCTGCACATCGCGCTGAGCAATCACGCTGGCCACGGCCCGTCGCAGCACGCCGGGCTCGCGTTGAAAGTAGGGGATGACGACGCCAATCACGTCGGGCTCCGGCTGTTGATTCGGCTGTCGGGCTCGTTCGTGCTGGCCAGCGCCGTGCTGTCTTCCTGCGGAGCTTGCGCGTCTGCCTGACGTTGCCGACGCGACTCCACCAGCCGCTTCAGCCAGGACCAGCGGTAGCGCGTGTGGTGGTAGAGCGTGCGCTGGTTGTCGGTCAGCTTGGTGTGCCAGTCCATGAGCTTGCCGTAGTACTCGATGCGCTGCACCGGGCTGCCCGGCGCGAAGAACTGCTGGAGCTCCTCCTCGCGCAACAGGAAGGCGGGCGAGAGGGTGCGGATCGACTCGTCGTAGGCGGTCTTCAGCACGATCAGTTCACCGGCGCGCAGCAAGCACAGATTCATCGCCACGGTGCGCTCGTCGAAGCGGTACTCGAAGACCACCGCCTCGCTGCGCGCCGCCGCGGCTTCGAACAGCTCCAGATAGAAGCGCCCCTGGGCGTTGTCCGGGTGGATGGCGGTGCCTTCCTGGCCCTTCCAGCCGGTGCTCTCGAGGGCACCGTATCGTTCCAGCAGGGCGCGCATTTCGCCTCGTTCGCGTAGCACACGCATCTGAGTCTGCACGCCTTCGGCTGCCAGCTTGTTGCGCTGCTTGCGCAGGTTCTGGCGCAGGTTCTTGCCGCGCGCCGCCCAGTAGCTGTCAAAGTCGCCGGCCACCTCGATCCAGCCGGTGGCGATGTAGTCCAGTGCCTGCGAGCCCGAGCTGTCGGGTTCGCGCGGCGCCAGGCGGGGGTCGATCTGGGTGAGTGACAGGGCCAGACACAGCGAGCTGGGCGCGCGGCGCACCAGGCTGCGGCTGAGTTGGGACACACCGATCTCCGGATCCGCCACCCAGGCGCCCAGGGGCAGCTGCGAGGGCTGGAAACTGGACCAGCGGCTCTTGCCCGCACGGCCGAGTACCACCATGGCGCGCAGCTGGCCCGCCAGGTCACGCGCGACGGACAGCACCTCGTCTCCCTTGCCGAAGTGCTTCAGCGCCAGGGCCACCGCTTGGGCGTCCAAGAAGGGCAGGTTGCCGCGCGCGCGGTTCAGGCGGTCCCAATCGGCGGCCAGTTCCGCCCGGCCCAGACTGGCGGCGGCGGGCTGGTGAGTCCAGCGCAAGGGTTGTGGATTCATGGGTTCTCCCTGGGGGGCTGGATCAGCCGCCGCAGCAGCGCAATCAAGCGCTCCACTTCGGCGTCGTCCAGATCTTGGTGGCAAAGCAGTTGCAGGACATGGCGGCTCCACAGCGGCCCTTGGTCCCCGGGCAGGTCGGCCGGCGTGCCGGGCCAAAGCTGATCCCAGCGGAACACGGGTGCATTGAGCGCATGCAAGGCGCGGTAGACGGGTTCGGGTTCGTCCACCCAGAGCGGGAACACATAAGGCGCCAGCGGCGTCCCTGCATCCGCGAACAAGGGGCGCGCACCTTGGAGCCCCTGTAGGCCTTGCCCGTAGCGCCGGAACAGCGCCTGTCGGCGCTGCAACAGCCGTCCCTGCGGCAGTTCCACCAGCGCGGCACTGAGCCGCAGGGGAGCGCTGTCCACGCGTGCCATGTCGCAGCCGCGCATCAGCTGTTCGGCCGATGGGGCTGGCGGTGCCGTGCGGGCCCGCGGCGCCGAAACCGACCGGCCGCGGTTCTTCAACGCAAACAGCGCGTTCAACACCGTGTTGAGGCCGCGCAGGCGGCGGAAGCGGCTGGCCAGCTCCAGGGTGTCCAGCGCGGCCTTGCATTCCGCCAGGGCGCCGCGCCCTGCCGGTTGCCATGCCTGCAGAGAGTGCGCCGCCGAGGCGAGCAGGCCGGCCTCCGGCACCGGCATGAACTTGGTGAGGCTGGCCGTGGCCCAGTCGCCCCAGGCGCCCACGGGGCGCTCGCCGGCTTGCCCGAACAGGCAATGCGCGCAGTCCTCGATCAGGCTCACGCCGTGGCGGTCGCACCAGGCCCGTACCGGGGCCAGCGAACGCGCGATACCGAACAGCTGCGGCACCAGCACCGCGCGCACCTCAGCCCCGGGGCTTTCTGGAAGCAGGGGCAAGCCCTGGGCATCAAGCCCGTAGTAGCGCGGCTCCAAGCCCGCCACCAGCACCGGCGCCACCATCGTGGGACAGTGGTAACTGGGCAGCAGCACGGCGCTGCCGGTGGGCAGTTTCATCTGGCGCAGTGCCTGCAGGATGGCGGCGCGCCCGCTGGTGGTGAGCCGGCGCTGCGGCAGCTGTTGGACGCCCGGCGCGTGGGCCGTAGCGCCGCCCAGGCTGGCCCAGCCGAACACCGGGCTCTTGGGTTGGGTGAAGGGGGCGTCAAGCATGGCGTGCATGCACTCAGGCCGGAAAGTGGCGCTGCAGCCAGGCCAGGGTGTCGGCCAGCGCAGCCTGCAAGGCTTCGGGCTGCGAGAAGGTGTGATCCGCCCCCGCGTAGTCGCGCCGCTCCAGCTGGTTGCGGCCATCCCAACCCTGCCAGCTCGGGCGGTGGGCGGCGGTGTGCAGGAACTCCTGCGCCGTCAAGTCGGCGGAGCACAGCTGCAGCAGCAGCGGGCCGTGGCCCGCACGCCAGCCTTTTGCCATGGCGTCCTGAAACGCCATCGGGCCGGCGGCGGCTTGCGGCCGCTGAGCGGCCAAGCGGCGCGCCTGCCACCAGCCCCGCAGGGCTCCCAGCCCGACCCCGCCGCTGAGCAGCTTGCGCCAGAAGGCCGGGTTGCGCAGGCGCTCCCAGTAGTAGTGCTTGACGCGTGCCGCCGCCTCGCTTTGCGGCGAGCGCGTCCAAGGGTTGGCCAGCACCCAGCCGCGGACGAAGTCCTGCGGCCGGCGAGCGGCGTGCAGCAGGGCTGCCGAGGCGCCGTCGCAAAGGCCCCAAAGCACCACGCCCTGCAAGTCCGGGCGGGCCTGGCGCAGTGCGCCGATGGCGCCATCAATGTCGTCGTCCAGGACTTCGAAGCTGCGCAGCGCGTCCACGCAATCCCCGAGACCGCGGTGGTCGAAGCGCAGCACGGCATAGCCGCCAGCGGCCAGGGCACGGGCCATCTTCACGAACTGGCGGTGTGCGCCCACGCGGTACTGCGGGCCCCCAACGATTACCAACACGGCCACCGTCGCCAGCGGTGCCTGCGCCGGTTCGCTCAGCAGCGCCACGCTCCGGCGGCCCTGCAGGCTCAGGGGCAACAGGGTCTCGCGCACGCCCTGGTGTTCGATCGTGTTCATGCGCGCTGCCCTCTCTGCTGTTGCAGCCAGCTCAGGCTGGTCTGGGCGAGTGCAGGGCAGTCCTCCAGTTCGGTGGTGGCCCAGGGTTGCGGGCCCTGTACCGCTTGGGCGCTGATGCGCTCGGGGCGCGCCCATTGCTGCAACAGTCGCTCCGAGGCGGGCAGCAGCTGTGGAGCATCCTGCGTTTGGACCTCCAGCCACAGCGTGCTCTGGTCCGGGGCGTTCAGCTGGGCGCTGGCCAGCCCATCGCTGAGGCCCTGCCGCAGCCCGTAGCCCGCCACGCAGACGGTGGCGCCACTGGCCAGGTCTGCCAGCAGGGCTGCCGTGTTGCCTCGCTGCCCTTGGCCCAATTCCGCCGCCAGGCGCAGCCGCAGAAACTGCTGGAGCACCGTCTTGCCTTGCAGGGCCGGTTGCCACCACAGCCGGGCGTCCCAGGCGAGGTCCTGGCCCAGCAGGCAGCCCGCACGCACGCCCCAGGCGATCAGCGGCACCTCGGGGTGCTGCTCGCGCAGCCATTCCTGGCCGAGGCGGATGTCCTGCTGCCAGGCATCCCAGCTTGCATCCGCGAAGTCGCCGCTGCTGTCACCGCAGCCCAGCAGATCCAGCTGCAGCACCGCAAATCCGGCCTGCGCAAAAGCCTGTGCCGCGTGGGCCAGCACCCGCCGCATCTTGTTCAGCTCTTCAGCCCAGGGCGGCAGCAGCAACAGGGCCGCACGCACCGGTGTGTCCGGCCGGTGATGCAGCGCGAAGCGGTAGCCCGGCGTTCCGGCCAGAAAGAAGGCGGTGCGTGTCATCCAGCGTCAGCCAAGCTTGGCCGAGACGAAATCCACCAGACTCCCCACGGTTGCAAACACATCGCCGTCGATCTCGTCGTCTTCGACACTGATTCCCAGTCGCTCCTCCATGCCGGTGATCAGAGACACCACGGCCATGGAGTCCAGTTCCGGTACGGCCCCCAGCAGCGGCGTGCTGGCTTGAAATTGCTGCGCACGGCCGCCCAGGCTCAAGACGTCATCAAGCAGGCTCAGGACCTGCGACTGCAAATCAGCGGACATGGGAGGGCTTTCAAAGGGCGGCGCCAGCGCCTGGCCCGGGTTGGGAGAGGGGGCGAAATCTTAAGCGGCGGGGCCCCCGTGGACCTGGGGGAACCCCCGGTCCCCGGGGGAGCGCTGCGCTACATTGCCCGGCACCTTGCCGCCCTGCCGGTTCTCCATGTCCACCGAAGCCCACCTCCTGCACGAATTGATCGAGCGCAGCGCCGCCCGATCGCCCGACGCCCCTGCGCTGAGCTACCGCGCCGCCGAGCTCAGCTATGCCGAACTCTGGTCTCAGGTCCGGGGCTTTGCCCATGCCTTGCTGGAGCTGGGTTTGCAGCGCGGCGAACGGGTCGGTATCTACCTGGAAAAACGCTTCGAGACGGTCGTGGCGAGCTTCGGTGCGCCGGCCGCTGGCGGGGTCTTCGTGCCGATCAATCCGCTGCTCAAACCCGAGCAACTCGGTTTCATCGCCCGTGACTGCGGCGTGCGGGTGCTGGTGACTTCGGCCGATCGCTACCTGCAGTTGCTGCCGGTGCTGGCCGAGTGCCCGGACTTGCGCGCGGTGATCCTGACGGAAGGTGCCGCGCAGCAGTCCGCCCAGCCCTGGGCCGTGCTGGACTGGGCTGAAGCCCTGCAGTCCGCGGCGCGCAGGCCGCACCGTGTCGTGGACAGCGATGTGCTGTCCATCCTCTACACCAGCGGCAGCACCGGCCGGCCCAAGGGTGTGGTGCTGAGCCATCGCAATATGGTGGCGGGAGCCAAATCGGTGGCCAGCTACCTGGGCAATCACGCGGACGACAGCCTGCTGGCAGCCTTGCCCCTGTCCTTCGATGCCGGTTTCAGCCAGCTCACCACCGCCTTCCACGCCGGCGCGCGCGTGGTGCTCTTGAACTACCTGCTGCCGCGCGACGTGCTGCGGGCGCTGGAGAAGGAGCGCATCACCGGCCTGACCGCCGTGCCGCCGCTCTACATCCAGCTGACTCAACTGGAGTGGCCCGCGGCGGTCAACGAGCACCTGCGCTACTTCGCCAACACCGGCGGACGCATGCCGCACGACACCCTGCAGGCACTGCGCCAGCGAGTTCCGTCTGCCAAGCCGTTCTTGATGTATGGCCTCACCGAGGCCTTCCGTTCCACCTACCTGCCGCCCGAGGAAGTGGATCGCCGGCCCGATTCGATCGGCAAGGCGATTCCGAACGCCGAGATTCTCGTGCTCCGCGAGGACGGCAGCGAGTGCGGCCCGGATGAGCCGGGCGAGCTGGTGCACCGTGGTGCCCTGGTGGGCATGGGCTACTGGGGCGACCCCGAGAAGACCGCCGAGCGCTACAAGCTGCTGCCGCCCTCGACAGCGGCACGGCTGTCCGGTCTGCAGTTGCCGGAGTACGCGGTGTTCAGCGGCGACACCGTGCGCAAGGATGCCGACGGCTTCCTGTACTTCATCGGCCGGCGCGACGAGATGATCAAAACCAGCGGCTACCGCGTCAGCCCGACCGAGGTCGAGGAGGTGCTGTACGCGACCCAGCTGGTGGGCGAATGCGCGGCCTTCGGCGTGGATCACCCGCAGCTGGGCCAGGCGATCTATGTGATCGCCACGCCCCCGGCGGGGCAGGAGCACATCGACCAGGCGGCGCTGCTGGCGCAGTGCCGGCAGCAGATGCCGGCCTATATGGTGCCCGCCACCATCGAGGAGCGCGCAGGCCCGCTGCCTCGCAACCCGAACGGCAAGATTGACCGGAGCAGCCTGGCCAAGGCGCTCCATGAGCCCAAGGGCAACGCATGAGTCAGGTACCCCAACATGTGGCGATGGACCAGTTCGCCGTCGCCGGCAGTGAGCTGCTGATCAATGGCCAGCCGCTGAGCCGCATTGCCGCGCGCGTCGGCAGTACGCCCTTCTATGCCGTGGACCGCAGCCTGCTGGACCGCCGTGTGGCCGAGCTGCGCGCCGCGCTGCCGCAGGGCCTCAAGCTGCACTACGCCATGAAGGCCAACCCCATGCCCGCCGTGGTGGCCCATATGGCGCGGCTGTTGGATGGCATCGACGTGGCCTCGGCCGGTGAGCTCAAGGTGGCGCTGGACGCGGGCGCCGACCCGCATGAGGTCAGCTTTGCCGGCCCTGGCAAGCGCGACCCCGAGCTGCTGCAGGCGGTGGCGGCCGGCGTGCTGGTGAATGTGGAATCGGCACGCGAACTGGCCGTGCTGCAGCGCGCGGCCGAGCAGCTGGGTCTGCCGGCCCGGGTGGCCCTGCGTGTCAACCCGGACTTCGAGCTCAAGGGCTCGGGCATGAAGATGGGCGGCGGGCCCAAGCAGTTCGGTGTGGATGTGGAGCAGGTGCCGGCGGTGCTGGACGAGATGCGCGCGCGCGGCCTGCAGTTCGAAGGCTTCCACTTGTTCGCGGGCTCGCAGAACCTGAAGCCGGAATCGATCTGCGAGGCGCAGCAGAAGAGCTACGAGTTGGCCCTGCGCCTGTCGGCGCAGACGCCGCAGCCGATCCGCTTCCTCAATCTGGGTGGTGGCTTTGGCATCCCCTACTTCCCGGGCGAGCAGCGCCTGGATCTGGGCCCGATCGGGGCGAACCTGGCCGCGCTGCAGGAGCGCGCGCGCCGCGAGCTGCCCGAGGCCGAGTTGGTCATCGAACTCGGCCGTTATCTGGTGGGAGAGGCGGGTGTCTACGTCACCCGTGTCGTCGACAAGAAGGTCTCGCGCGGACAAACCTATCTGGTGTGTGACGGCGGCCTGAACCACCATTTGAGCGTGTCCGGCAATTTCGGCCAGGTGATCCGCAAGAACTACCCGGTCACGATCGGCAACCGCCAGGGCGGTCCGGCCGAACTGGTGTCGGCCGTCGGTCCGCTGTGCACGCCGCTCGATCTGCTGGCCGACAAGATGGCGCTGCCGCAGGCCGAGATCGGCGATCTGGTGGTGATCTTTCAGAGCGGTGCCTATGGCGCCAGCGCCAGCCCCGCGGCCTTTCTCGGTCACCCCGCGGTGACCGAGGTGCTGGTTTAAACAGCGCTGCGCAGCGCCGCTTCGCTCAGCCCCTCGGGCTGATGGAAGTGGTAGCCCTGCGCGTACTGCACGCCAAGCTCGCGTAGCGCGGCGGCGATGCGCGCCGATTCCACGAACTCCGCCACCACGGGCAGGCCCAGGGCCTGGGCCATCTGCACCATCGAACGCACCATGGTGGCGTTGGCCTCGTCGTGGTCCATGTCGCGCACGAAGGCGCCGTCGATCTTCAGGCTGTCGAAAGGCAGGCGCTTGAGGTAGGCGAAGCTGGCGAAGCCGGTGCCGAAGTCGTCGAGCGAGAAGCGCAGGCCGGCGGCCTTGAGGCGGTGCATGAAGGCCTGTGCGACCTCCAGGTTGACGATCGCCTCGGTCTCGGTGATTTCGAAGCAGAGCTTGCTGGGCGCGCAGGGGTGGTCGGCCAGCAGGCCGAGGATGTAGTCGGCCAGGCCGGCGTCGCGCAGCGAATAGGCCGACAGGTTGATGCTGACCAGCTCGACGCGCTGAAGCAGCTCGGCAGGCAGGGCGGCCAGCTGGCCCAGCACCGCGCGCAGCATCCATCGGTCCACCTGGTCGATGATCTGGTAGCGCTCGGCCGGGCCGATGAAGGCGGCGGGGCTGATGACGCGTTGCTGCTCGGGGTCCCAGAGCCGGATCAGCGTTTCGAAACGCAGGCCGTTCGGCAGGCCGTCCTGCAGTGGCACGATGCGCTGGTAGAAGACGCGGAAGTGGTCGGACTTGAGGGCGTCGAGCAGGCGGTAGGCCCAGTTGACGGCCTCGCGCGGGTCGGCCTCGCGGGGCGAGGGCTGGTGCAGGCGCACGCCGGGCCCACCTTCGCGGCGCGCCAGGTAGCTGGCCTCGTCGGCTTTGGCCATGACCTGCTCGAAGGAGTAGTACTCGGTGCCGATCGGCACCACCGCCACGCGCGCGTCCACCGAGTAGGGGCGGCCGTCCCAATAAAACACGAAGCCTTCGAAGGCGCGCTTGATGCGCTGGCCCAGGGCCAGCACGGTGTCGGTGCTGCGCGGGCAGATGATGGCGAAGCGGTCGCCGCCCAGTCGGGCGATGAAGTCGTCGCCCGCGGCCAGCGCAGCCAGCAGGTCGGCCACCTGACGCAGCAACTCGTCGCCGGCGATGTAGCCGCAGGCGTCGTTGACGATGGAGAAGCGTGCCAGTTCGACGAGCACGATGCAGGCGCTGTCGTCGCCCCGGCTGGCCTGGCCCAGCAGGCTCTGCACATGGGTTTCGAGCGCGTCGCGGTTGTAGAGCCGGGTGACGAAGTCGTGCGTGGCCAGATAGGAGAGCCGGTCCTGCATGAAGCGGCGCTCGTTGATCTCCTCGCGCAGCTGGCGGTTGGCCTGCACCAGCTCCTGGGTGCGCTCGCGCACCCGGGTTTCGAGCTGGGCATTGAGCTGCTGCAGGTCTCGCAGCAGGCGGCGCTTTTCCAGGTGGTGGTGCACGCGCGCGCGCACCTCGTCGGCGCGCACCGGCTTGGCGATGTAGTCCACGCCGCCGGCGGCAAAGCCCTGGCTGGTGTCCTCGGCGCGGGCGGTGACGAAGATCACCGGCAGATCCTGGCCGCCGGGCAGGGCACGCAGGCGGCGGCAGGTTTCGAAGCCGTCGATGCCCGGCATCATCACGTCCAGCAGCACCAGGTCCGGCTGCGTGCGCGGCACGAGCTCCAGGGCCCGTTCGCCGCTGTTGGCGGCCAGGATGTCGAGTTCGGCGCCGGCCAGGATGGACACCAGCAGATCGATGTTCTCCGGCGTGTCGTCAACGATCAGCAGCTTGGCTTTGCTCATGCAGGGGTCTCGGGCTCTGCGGCGGCGCCGCCGCAATGGGTTTGCAGCAGGGCCTCTGCCGCTTGCAGATCGTAGCGGGCCAGGGCGGCCAGCAGCTCCCGGCGCAGCGGGGATTCCGGCTGCGCCTGCACCCATTCGCGCAGCTCCACGGCGCGGCCGGCCTGGGCCCAGGCCAGGGCCTGCGGCCAGTCGGCCGGCGGCGGGCTGGGCGCGGTTTCTGGCGCGGCCTCCGGCGTTGTGCGGCTACCCGTGTCGGGCGCGTCGGCTGGCACCAGTTCGGCGCCGGCGTGAGTCCGCAGCATCAGCTGGATCTGGCTGAAGTCGAAGGGCTTGGCGATGAAGTCGGCGAAGCCCATGGCGATGAAGGCCTCGCGTTCGTGCAGCAGGCTGGAGGCGGTGACGGCCACCATCGGGATGCGGCTCCACTCCGGGTGCGCGGCCAGGTGCTGGCGCAGGGCCACGCCGTCCATCACGGGCATGCGCATGTCGGTCAGGATGAGCTCCACCGGTTCCTCGCGCAGGCGCTCCAGGGCTTGCGCGCCATGTTCGGCGGCACGCACCTGGCAGCCCATCTGCAGCAGCAGGGCCACGAGCAGTTCGCGGCTGTCGGGGTCGTCCTCCACTACCAGCACGCGGCAGTGGCTGCCTGGGCGCAGGCGCAGCCGGCTGTGGGCGGCGCTGCTGGCCTCGCCCTGGGCCTCGGCGGCGCTGCAGCGCTGCAGCGGCAGCAGGATGCGTGCGCAGCTGCCTTCGCCCTTGCGGCTGCTCAGGCTGAGCTCGCCGCCCATGGCGCGCACCAGGCTGCGCGAGAGGCTCAGGCCCAGGCCGGTGCCGCCACGCAGCTGGCCGGCCTGGCCTTGCACGAAGGGGCTGAAGAGCTGGTTCAGCTCCGCTTCGTCCATGCCGGCGCCGCTGTCCTGCACGCGCAGGTCCAGGGCACCGGCGTCATCCAGCCGGGCGCTGACGCTCACGCCGCCCTGCACGGTGAACTTCAGCGCATTGCCCAGCAGGTTCAGCAGCACCTGGCCGAACTTGCCGCGGTCGATCAGCACGTGCAGGGGGCGTGGCAGCTCCAGGCTCAGCGTCAGGCCGAGCCCGCTGGAGCGCGCGCGCTCCTGCAGCAGGCGCACGGATTCCTCGATCTCGCGGCACAGGTCGACGCGCTCGGCGTTCAGCTGCAGGGCGCCGGCCTCGATCTTGGAAAGATCCAGCACGTCGTTGATCAGGCGCAGCAGGCGCGCGCCGGCGTTGTAGATGCTCTCCACGCGCTCGCGCACGCCGCTGCCCAGGCTGGCGTCCTCGCGCAGCAGCTGCGCGTAGCCCAGCACCGCATTCAGCGGGGTGCGGATCTCATGGCTCATGTTCGCCAGGAAGGCCGACTTGGCGCGGTTGGCGCTTTCGGCGCGCTGGCGCGCTTCGTCCAGGTCGCGTTCCAGGCGCAGGCGCTCGCTCAGGTCGGTCATCACCAGGGCCACGTAGCGGGCCTGGCCCTGCTCGTCGCGCATCAGGAACAGGCTGGAGTGCAGCTCGGGCGGCTGGGCGCCGGGGCGGCCGCGCAGCGGCAGCAGGCCGTTCCAGTGGCCCTGGGTCTGCACCTGGGGCCAGATCTCTTCGCGCAGGCGCTGGCGGGCGTCCTCGCCCAGGTAGTCGCGTGCGTGGCGCGACTGGCCTTCCTGCCAGTCCTCGTCGTTCAGCCAGCGCCGCGCGGTGTGGTTCAGGTAGACCAGCTGGCCTTGCAGGTCGGCAAAGGCAAAGCCCTGGGCGGCGCTGTCGGCCAGCCAGCGGAAGCGCTGCAGCAGGGCCTCGCGTTCGCGCCGCTGGGTGATGTCCCGTGCCACCCCGAGCAGGCCGATGCGCTGGCCCTGGGCGTCCCGAATGGCCACGCGGGTGACGCTGTGGATGCGCGCCCGGCCCTTGGCGTCCACCAGCTCCACCTCGGTCTCCAGCGGCGTGCTCAGCAGGGCGGCGCTGGCATCGAGCTCGGCGGCGTGGTCGAGGATGCTGCTGTCCAGGAACTCCTGGGCGGCATGCCCCAGCAGTTCGTCGGCGCTGCGGCCCAGGAAGCGCTCGAGCGCCGGGTTGACCAGGGTGTAGCGCCCGTTGACATCCTTCAGCCACGCCAGGTCGGGCAGGAACTTCAGCAGGGTGTGCAGCTGCGCGGTCTGATGCATCAGCTGCTCGCTGGACTGGCGCAGCTGGTCGGCCATGCGCTGGCGCTCCACCACCTCTTCGCGCAGCTGCGCGTTGGCTTGCTCCAGGTCGCGTGTGCGCTCGCCCACCTGCAGCTCCAGTTCGGCCTGCCAGCGTGCCAGGGATTCGTCGCGCCGCGTGCGTGCGGCCAGGAAGGCCGAGAGCAGGCCGCTGAAGGCCAGGCCGGCCGCGAGCGTCAGCAGCTGCAGGGCGCTGGGGCGCAGGTTCAGCTCGGGCGGCTGGGTGCGCAGCAGCCATTGGTGGTCGCCAAAGCGCACCGCCTGCTGCAGATGGCTTTCGCGCAGCCAGGTCTGCAGGGCGGCCTGCGCCTCCTCGCCATGCAGCTCCTGCACCTGGCCGCGCTGGCGCTGCAAGCCGGCGGGGGCGGCGTCGTCGCTCAGCAGCAGCAGCGGGTCGTGCCACTCTGGGAACTGGGCCAGGGCGGCCTGCAGCAGGGGCACCAGGGGCAGGCCGGCTTCCACCAGGCCGGTCGGCGGGGCCTCGTAGCCTTGCTCGAAGGTCGGGACGGCCAGCAGCACGGCCAGCTCCTCGTTTTCGGCGTAGTGCAGATTGCGAAGCACCGGGCTCAGCGCCGGCCGGCGCGTGGCCAGCGCCCGGTCGATCACGGCCCGGCGCGGTGGGTCGCTGCCTTCGTCGAGCCCCAGTCGGGCTTCCTGTCCGCCGTGCGGGTTCAGGCGCACCACCACCCAGTAGCTGGACTGTTCGGGGGCCACTGCCAGCCGCCCGTCGGCACCCGGGCTGGCGATGTGCTGGCCCAGTTCGGCCTCCAGCGCCGCGCGCTCGCTGTGCGGGATGCGGCGCAGATAGGCCAGATTGCGGATCCAGTGCTGCGAGTTGCGCAGCTCGGTGCCGGCGGTCTGGAACTCGGCCGGGCTGAGCGCCACGCGGAAATGCAGATCGGCCAGGCGCGCCACGCCCACCTCGGCTAGCTTCATCTGCGTCTGCAGGGTTTGCGCCAGTAGGCGCAGATCGGCGCGCTTGCCGGCCAACGCGCTCTCGCGCTCCAGCTGGCCCACCGTGAAGCTGCCGGTGAGGCTCAGGCCGATGCCCAGCGCCAGCACCGGAAAAGCCTGATTGGCCACGCAGTGCGCGCGCACGCCGCGGTGCAGCAGCATCAGGAGCAAGGGGCTGACCACCAGGATGCCGGCGCAGTCGCCCACCCACCAGGTCAGCCAGGCCTGCGCCAGGTCGCCCGCCGCCAGCCGGCCCTGAGCCAGCAGGGCGGCATTGCCCAGGCTGGTGGCCAGCACGCAGCCCAGCGACACCAGCACCACAAAGCGCAGCGCCCAGCGCCCGCCGCCGGCCTGCATGCGGGCCCACCAATCGCCCAGCAGCAGCTTCAGCAAGGCCCACTGGGCCAGGGACGCGCCGCTCAGCAGGCTGGCGGCCAGCAGCGCACCGGCGCTGCCGCGTGCCACCCACCAGTCATTCGCCAGGCTGGCCAGCAGCAGGCCGGGCAGCACCGGCCAGCCCCAGAGCAGCAGCGCCGCCACGGCCACGCCGGCGGCCGGCCAGAGGGTGGTGGTTTGCGCCGGCCCGATGGCCAGCGCGAGGCCCAGGCGCGCCGCCAAGCCGAACAGCAGGGCCAGCGCCAGGTTCAGCAGCAGCCACTGCACCGGCGTACGCGGACGCAGCATCAGCGGGTCGCCAGAGGCCGGAGGGCTCGTCAAAGGCATGAGCCATGCTAGACGAGGGGTCCATGCCCATGCGATTGGAGTGCATCCTCCAAGGCCCTTAAGGGCTTGCCCTAGGCGGTCCGGGCAGGGGGGCTCGTCCTTAGAATGGCGCCCTTTTGTATACAGTTTTCGCCATGGCTCTCTCGATGCGTCCCCTGTTCGCCGTGCTCGCCCTGCTGGTTTCGGGCAGCACCCTGGCCGCACCGGCCGTCATCTTTGACATGGGCGGCAAGTTCGACAAGAGCTTCAACGAGTCGGGCTACCGCGGCGTCGAGAAGTGGAAGGCCGAGACCGGCAAGAACTACCTCGAGTTCGAGATCAGCAACGAGACCCAGCGCGTGCAGGCCCTGCGCCGCATGGCCGAGCGCGGCGCCTCGCCCATCATCTCGATCGGCTTCGCCCAGGCCTCGGCGCTGGAGCAGGTGGCCAAGGAATTCCCGAAGATCCAGTTCGCCATCATTGACGGCGTGGTCAACCTGCCCAATGTGGCCTCGATCACCTTCAAGGAACACGAGGGCAGCTACCTGGTGGGCGTGGCCGCGGCGCTGAAGAGCAAGAGCGGCAAGGTCGGCTTCGTGGGCGGCATGGACATCCCGCTGATCCGCAAGTTCCAGTGCGGCTACGAGCAGGGCGTCAAGGCCACCAACCCGAAGGCCGAGGTGCTGGCCAATATGACCGGCACCACGGCCACGGCATGGAATGACCCCACGCGGGGCGCGGAACTGGCCAAGGCCCAGTTCGCCAAGGGCGTGGACGTGGTCTTTGCCGCCGCCGGCGGCACCGGCAATGGCGTCTACCAGGCCGCCAAGGACGCCGGCAAGCTGGCCATCGGCGTGGACAGCAACCAGAACCATCTGCAGCCCGGCACGATGCTGACCTCGATGCTCAAGCGCGTCGACGTCGCCGTCTACGGCGTGCTGAAGGACTTCAAGCCCGGCGTGCGCGCCCTCGGCCTGAAGGAAGAGGGCGTGGCCCCGGCGATGGATGAGCACAACGCCAAGCTGATCGACGCTGCGCTCAAAGCCAAGCTGGACGCCGCACGGGCCGACATCGTGGCTGGCAAGATCAAGGTCAATGACGCCATGGCCGATCCGGCCGCCTGCAAGAAGTAAAGCGTTTCCTCAATGTCTGCAGTCGCCCTGAAGGGCATCAAGAAGCGCTTCGGTGCGGTGCAGGCCAATGACGGTGTCGACCTCACGGTCGAGGCCGGCACGGTGCATGCGCTGATCGGCGAGAACGGCGCCGGCAAGTCCACGCTGATGGCCATCCTCTACGGCTACTACCAGGCCGATGAGGGCAGCATCGAAGTGAACGGCCAGGCCGTGCAGATCCGCAACTCGCACGAGGCGATCGCCCTGGGCATCGGCATGGTGCATCAGCACTTCATGCTGGTGGACACACTGACCGCCCTGGACAACGTGCTGCTCGGCGCCGAGCCGCATGCCTATCTGCCCAAGGCGCAGGCAGAAGTGCGCGCCGGGCTGGACCAGCTGATGGCCGAGACCGGCCTGCAGGTGCACCTGGATGCCCGTGTGGACAGCCTGCCGGTGGGCGAACTGCAGCGCCTGGAGATCCTCAAGGCCCTGTACCGCGGCGCCAAGATCTTGATCCTGGACGAGCCCACCGCGGTGCTCACGCCGCAGGAAACCCAGCAGCTCTTTGAGGTGCTGCGCGGCCTGCGGGCACGCGGCACCACCATCATCTTGATCACCCACAAGCTCAAGGAAGTGATGGCGCTCTCGGACGCCATCACCGTGATGCGCACCGGCCGCGTGGTGCACCGCTGCGCCACCGCCGAGACCGACGAAGCCCAGTTGGCCGAGGCCATGGTGGGCCGCAAGGTGGTGCTGGGCCGCGACGGCTCGGCCGCCCACCACCCGGACAGCGAACCCCTGCTCGAAGCCGAGGGCCTGGCCCTGCGCAATGGCCAGGGCGTGCCGGTGCTGAACTCGGTCAGCCTGCGCCTGCGCGCCGGCGAGATCGTCGGCGTGGCCGGTGTGTCGGGCAATGGTCAGACCGAGCTGCTGGAAGTGCTGTCGGGTCTGCACACGCCCGACGCCGGCCGCCTGAGCCTCGGCGGCAAGAGCTTCGGCCCCGCCGCCTGGCTGCACCCGAAGGAGGCGCGCGAGCGCGGCCTGGCCCATGTGCCCGAAGATCGCCACGCCTGCGGCCTGGTGCTGGGCTTCCCGGCCTGGGAATCGGCCGGCCTGGGCTACCAGAACCTGCCCAAGTACCGCCAGGGCCTGTTCGGCCTGAACCGCAAGGCCCTGCGCGCCGCCACCGCAGCCATGATGGAGCGCTTCGACGTGCGCCCGCGCAACCCTGAGCTGGGTTCGAGCAAGTTCAGCGGCGGCAACCAGCAGAAGCTCATCCTGGCGCGCGAGATCGGCGAGAACCCGAAGGTGCTGCTGGTCGGCCAGCCCACGCGCGGCGTGGACATCGGCGCCATCGAGTTCATCCACAACCAGCTGCGCGCGTTGCGCGATGCGGGTTGCGCGGTGCTGGTGGTGTCGAGCGAACTCGACGAGATCCTGGCCCTGGCCGACCGCGTGCTGGTCATGAACTGCGGCCGCATCACCGGCGAACTGCCGATCGAAGACTGTGACGAACGCAAGCTGGGCCTGCTGATGGCGGCCCAAGCGGAAGCGGCTTAAGCGATGAGTGCACCTGTCAACATGCCGCGCTGGATCGAGCTCGGCGTCCTGCCCCTTTGGAACCTGCTGGTGGCCCTTGCCGTCGCGGCCCTGGTGGTCAAGGTCATCGGCCACAGCCCGCTGCAGGCCTTTGACGTGCTGGTGAACGGCGCGCTGGGCAGCCCGCGCGGCCTGGGCTACACGCTGTACTACGCCACCACCTTCATCTTCACCGGCCTGGCGGTGGCGGTGGCCATCCATGGCGGGCTGTTCAACATCGGTGCCGAGGGCCAGGCCACCTTTGCCGGCTTGGGTGTGGCGCTGGCGGCGCTCTATCTGGGCGCCAGCCTGCCGGCCTGGTTGCTGCTGCCCCTGGTGGTGCTGGGGGCGGGCCTGTTCGGCGCGGCCTGGGGCCTGGTGCCGGGCTATCTGCAGGCCTGGCGCGGCAGCCACATCGTCATCACGACGATCATGTTCAACTTCATTGCGGCTAGTTTGAACGTGTACTTGCTGGTGAACGCGCTGCGCGTGGGCGGCGGTTCGATGGTGGTGGAGAGCGAGCCCTTCCCGGAGGCCGCCCGCATGCCGGCGCTGCACGAATGGGCGGCCAAGCTGGGCTACGAGCTGCCCAGCTCGCCGCTGAACGCGGCCTCGCTGCTGGCGGTGGCGGCCTGCTTCTTCGTCGCCTGGTTCCTGTGGCGCAGCCGCGCCGGTTACGCGTTGCGGGCGGTGGGCAGCGCGCCCCGCGCGGCGCAGTTCGCCGGCCTGAACCCCAAGGCCCAGGTTCTGGTGGGCATGGGCCTTTCCGGCGCCCTGGCGGGCCTGGTGGCGGTGAATGAACTGTCGGGCGTGCAGGGCAAGCTCACGTTGGACTTCGTGGCCGGCGCCGGCTTCACCGGCATCGCGGTCAGCCTGATGGGCCGCAACCACCCCTTCGGCATCGTGCTGGCGGCGCTGCTGTTTGGCGTGCTCTACCAGGGCGGGGTGGAAGTGGCCTTCGAGCTGCCGGGCTTCTCGCGCGAGATGGTGGTGACGGTGCAGGGCCTGATCGTGCTCTTTGCCGGCGCCATGGCCACGGTGAGTGCGCCGCTGTTCGCCAAACTCTATGGGATGGTCAAGGGGGCGAACCGTGGATGAGTTGGTCCTGATCGGCTCGGTGCTGGGCTCGACCCTGCGCCTGACCGCCCCCCTGCTGCTGGTGGCCCTGGCGGGCCTGATCAGCGAGCGCGCCGGCGTCATCGACCTCGGGCTCGAGGGCAAGATGCTGGCGGCCGCCTTTGCGGCCGCGGCTGCGGCTGCGGCCAGCCAGTCGGTGCTGGTCGGCCTGGCTGCGGCCATCGGCGTGGCGGCGGCAATGGCGCTGATCCATGGCTTCGCCTGCATCAGCCACCGCGGCGACCAGGTGGTTTCCGGCGTGGCCCTGAACATGGTGGCAGCGGGCCTGACGGTGGTGCTGGGCATCGCCTGGTTCAAGACCGGCGGCCAGACGCCCACGCTGCCGGCCGAGCTGCGCATCACGGCCCTGGCGCCCGCGCTGGCCGAGCCGGCCGCCGCCGCGCAGGCCCATGGAGGCTTGCTCGGTGGTCTGCTGGGCCATGCCTTCTTCAGCCACAACCTGCTCGTCTACGCCGCCTTCGGCGCCGTGTTGGCGGTCTGGTTCCTGCTGGAACGCACGCGCCTGGGCCTGAGATTGCGCGCCGTGGGCGAGAACCCCGCCATGGTGGATGCCGCCGGGGTCTCGGTGCCGATGCTGCGCTACACCGCGCTGATGATCGGCGCCCTGCTGTGCGGCCTGGCCGGGGCCTACCTCTCGATGGCACAGAACGCCAACTTCAGCCCCAACATGACGGCCGGGCGCGGCTACATCGCGCTGGCCGCGATGATCTTTGGTCGCTGGAAGCCCATCCCCACGCTGTTCGCCTGCCTGCTGTTCGGCCTGCTGGACGCGCTGGCCATCCAGCTGCAGGGTGTGGCCTTGCCTGGCATCGGCGAGATCCCGGTGCAGGCCATCCAGGCCTTGCCCTATGTGCTGACGGTGGTGCTGCTGGCCGGCTTCATTGGCCAGGCCATCGCGCCGAAGGCGCTGGGCCGGCCTTACATCAAGGAGCGCTGATGCTGAGCGCTGCTCTGAAGACCGAAATGCTCGCCGTCGCCCGCGCCGCGCGCGCGGCGGCCTACGCGCCGTATTCGAACTACTTCGTCGGCGCCGCGGTCCTGGGCGATGACGGGCGGATCTTTGGCGGCTGCAATGTCGAGAACGCCGCCTTCCCCGAGGGCGTGTGCGCCGAGGCCGGCGCGCTGTCGGCCATGGTGCTGGCGGGCGTGCGCAAGGCCCAGGCCGTGCTGGTGGTGGGGGCGGGCAGCCACCTCATCACCCCCTGCGGCGGCTGCCGCCAGAAGCTGCGCGAGTTTGCGCAGCCCGATTCCTTCCAGGTCCTGGCCGTCAACGAGGACGGCCAAGAACAGCAATGGACCCTGGCCGAGCTGTTGCCGCACAGCTTCGGCCCCGAACATTTTTCCTAAGGACAAGACCATGAGCAGTCCCTATCTCCAGGGCGAAGCCCTGGCTTCCGCCATTGCGCAATCCGCCGCCAAGCTGAAGGCGGTGTTCGGCGAGGCGCCGGCGATCGCCGTCGTGCTGGGCTCGGGCTGGTCCGGTGCCAGCGAGCAATTGCAGAACCCCCAGCGCCTCAGCTACGCCGATCTGCCCGGCTGGCCCCTGCCCAAGGTGGAAGGCCATGTGAACGAGGTGGTGGTCGGCACGACGGCCGGTGGCCAGCGCGTGGCCATGCTGCGTGGCCGCGCGCATACCTACGAGAGCGGCGACTGCACCGGCATGGCCGCGCCCATCCGCAGCCTCAAAGCCTGGGGCGTGCAGGTGCTGCTCTCCACCAATGCCTCGGGCTCGCTGCGCCAGCACCAGCCGCCGGGCAGCCTGATGCTGATTGCCGACCACATCAACGCGCCGCAGCGCTCGCCGCTGGTGGGCCTGAGTGGCAGCGACCGCTTTTGCGACATGAGTACCGCCTACGACCTGGAACTGCGCCAGGCGGCCAAGGCCTTGGCCCAGGAAGTGGACCAGCGCCTGTGCGAGGGCGTGTACTGCTGGGCCCTGGGCCCGCAGTTCGAGACCCCGGCCGAGATCCGCATGTTTGCCGCCTGGGGGGCGGACGCGGTCGGCATGTCCACCGTGCCCGACACCATCCTGGCCCGCCACGCCGGCCTGCGCGTGATGGGCCTGGCGCTCATCACCAACATGGCCGCCGGCCTCTCGGCCGAGGCGCTGACGCATGAGCTGACCCTGCGCGAAGCCAAGGAAAGTGGCGAGCGTGCCTCGAAGTTCCTGGGCCAGTTGCTGGACCGCTTGATGAAGCTGAGTTCCTTGCAATGAGCGCCAAAGACACGGCACGCACCCTGCTGCGCTGCCTGGACCTGACCAGCCTGAACGACGGCGACACGGCCGAGAGCACCGCGGCCCTGTGCGCCAAGGCCCAGACCGCCCATGGCCCGGTGGCCGCGGTGTGCGTGTGGCCGCGCTTCGTCACGCAGGCGCGCGCCGCGCTGCCGCCCGCCATCCGCGTCGCCGCGGTGGCCAACTTCCCCGAGGGTGCGCTTGATCTGCCGCGCGCCCTGGCCGACATCGAGGCCATCGCCCAGGCCGGCGCGCAGGAAATCGATGTGGTGCTGCCCTGGCGTGCGCTCAAGGCCGGCCAGGTGCAAGAAGTGGCCGAGTTCCTGGCCGAAGTGCGCCACGCCAGCCGGCCGCTGACGCTCAAGGTCATCATCGAGTCGGGCGAGCTGAAGGACGAGGCGCTGATCCGCCGCGCCACCCAGCTGAGCCTGAATGCTGGGGCGGACTTCATCAAGACCAGCACCGGCAAGACCGCGGTCTCGGCCACGCCCGAGGCAGCGCGCGCGATGCTGGACGAGATCGCCCACAGCGGCTTCTCGGCCGCCGGCTTCAAGGCCTCGGGCGGCATCCGCACCGTGGCGCAGGGGGCTGACTACCTGGAGCTGGTGCGCGCCAGCCTGGGGGAGGGCGGGCTGAACCCGCAGCGCCTGCGCTTCGGCGCGTCCGGCCTGCTGGACGACATCCTGGCCGTGCTGGATGGCAAGGTGGGCACGGCCTTGAAAGAAGGGTATTGAGATGCTGGCCCAGGAAATCATCCGCACCAAGCGCAACGGCGGCACGCTGAGCACCGCGCAGATCCAATCCTTCGTCAAGGGTTTGACCGACGAGAGCTGGAGCGAAGGCCAGGTGGCCGCGCTCGGCATGGCCGTGTTCCTGAAGGGCATGAACCGCGACGAGGCGGTGGCGCTGACGCTGGCGATGCGCGACTCCGGCCGAGTGATGCACTGGCCCGACATGCCCGGCCCGGTGGTCGACAAGCATTCCACCGGCGGCGTGGGCGACAAGATCAGCCTGATGCTGGCGCCGATGGTGGCCGCCTGCGGCGGCTATGTGCCCATGATTGCCGGGCGGGGCCTCGGCCACACCGGCGGCACGGTGGACAAGCTCGAGGCCATCCCCGGCTACCAGACTCGGCCCGATGCCGCGCTGTTCGACGCCACGGTGCGCCGTCTCGGCTGCGCCATCATTGGCCAGACGGCCGACCTCGCGCCGGCCGACAAGCGCTTCTATGCCACGCGGGACGTGACCGCCACGGTCGAGTCGGTGCCGCTGATCACCGCTTCCATCCTGAGCAAGAAGCTCGCCGCCGGCCTGCAGGGCCTGGCCATGGACGTGAAGTACGGCAGCGGCGCCTTCTGCGATTCCCTGGGCATGGCGCGCGAACTGGCCGAAAGCATCGTCGCCGTGGGCAATGGCGCCGGCATGAAGACTCGCGCGCTCATCACCGACATGAACGAAGTGCTGGGTCTTTCTGCCGGCAATGCCGTCGAGGTGCTGGAGGCGGTCAACTACTTGCGCGGCCTGAACGTCGAGCCGCGCCAGCACGAGATCACCCTGGCCCTGTGCAGCCAGATGCTCCTGCTGGGTGGCCTGGCCCGCACCGAGGCGGAGGCGCGCACCAAGCTGCAGGCTGCGCTGGACAGCGGCGCCGCCGCCGAGCGCTTCGGCCAGATGGTCGCCGCCCTGGGCGGCCCCACCGACCTGATGGAGCACCCCGAGAAGCATCTGCAGCTGGCGCCCGTCAAGAAGCCCGTGCCTTGCCCGCGCGCCGGCGTGCTGGCCGCACAGGACACCCGGGCCATCGGCATCGCCGTCATCGAGCTGGGCGGCGGCCGCCGCCTGGCCAGCGATGCCATCAACCACCGCGTCGGCTTCTCGGCCGTGCGCCCGCTGGCGCGCCTGATCGACGAGTTCGAGCCCCTGGCCTACGTGCACGCGATGGACGAGGCCTCGGCCGACCGCGCCATTGCCGCCTACCAGGCCGCCTGTGTCATCCACGAGCGCCCCGAACCCGCCACGCCCTTGATCGCCGAGGTCATCGGATGAGCGAGGAGCAGAACAACAAGCCGGTGCACGAGCGCCGCATCAAGAGCTTCGTCAAGCGCGGCGGCCGCATGGGCACGGGCCAGATCAAGGCCCTGCAGGAGCTGGCGCCCAAGTACGTGCTGCCCTACAGCCCGCAGGCGCCCGACTGGGACGCGGTGTTCGGCCGCCAGGCCCCGCGCGTGCTGGAGATCGGCTTCGGCATGGGCGACGCAACCGCCAAGATTGCCGCCACCCTGCCGCAGTTCGATTTCATCGGCTGCGAGGTGCACGAGGCCGGTGTGGGGGCGCTGCTGCAACGCATCGAAGAGGGCCAGCTGACCAATCTGCGCATCGTCCAGCACGACGCCGTGGAGGTGCTGGCCACGATGATCCCGAAGGCCAGCCTGCAGGGCGTGCACCTGTTCTTCCCCGACCCCTGGCACAAGAAGCGCCACCACAAGCGTCGCCTGGTGCAGCCGGCCTTCATGGCCGAGCTGGTGCAGTACATCCAGCCCGGTGGCTACTTCCACGCCGCGACCGACTGGGAACCCTATGCCCAGCAGATGCTCGAGGTGCTGAGCGCCGAACCGGCGCTGCAGAACTCGGCCCTGGGCTTTGCGCCCAAGCCCGCGTACCGGCCGCTGACCAAGTTCGAGGCGCGCGGCCTGCGCCTCGGTCATGGCGTGTGGGATCTGGTGTTCCAGCGGCGTTGACGGGGTGAGGCCCCGCACAATGCGCGGGCCATGCTGAGCTTCTTCTCCCTCACCCACGCCGAGCACGCACCCAGCCACGAGTTCTTCCGTGGCCAGTTGGTGCCCTGCCACGAAACCCCGGCGCGCGCCGAGCAGGTGCACCAGGCCCTGCAGGCCGCCGGGCACCGCATCGAAACCACAGGCTTCCCGGACAGCCGCGCGCTGCTCGGCCAGGTGCATGCCGAGCGCTACCTGCGTTTTTTGCAAGGCGCCTGGGCCGATTGGCTGGCCCGCGACCCTGCCAACGCTGCGCGCCAACCCTGGCCCTCGACCTGGCCGGTGCGCACCCTGCGCAGCGACCTCGAACCGCGCGAGTTCAGTGCCCGCCTCGGGCTCTACAGCTTTGACAACGGCACGCCGCTGAGCGCCGGCAGCTGGGCCGCCGCCAAGGCCGGTTGTGACGCCGCGCTGGCCGGTGCGCAGGCCCTGGCCGGTGGCGCGCGCGCCGCCTTCGTGGCCAGCCGCCCGCCCGGTCACCATGCCGGGCCGGATTTCATGGGCGGCTACTGCTTCCTCAATCAGGCCGCCGTGGCTGCCCAGGCCTTGCGCGCCCAGGGCCACGCGCGCGTGGCGGTGCTGGACGTGGACTACCACCACGGCAATGGCACGCAGGCGATCTTCTACGCGCGCTCCGATGTGTTCTTCGCCAGCCTGCATGGCGACCCCAGCACCGAGTACCCCTTCTTTCTCGGCCACGCTGATGAAGAAGGCGAGGGCGAGGGCCGGGGCTTCAACCTGAACCTGCCCCTGCCGGCCGGCACCCCCGCCGAGCGCTGGTTCGCCGCGCTGGAGCAGGCCTGCGCCCGCTTGCAGGCCTTGAATGCGAGCGCGCTGGTGGTGTCGCTGGGCTTGGATACCTTCGAGGGCGACCCCATCTCCAAGTTCAAGCTGGCACGCGCCGATTTCGGCCGCCTGGGCGCGCGCCTGGCCGGCTTGGGCCTGCCCACGCTGTTCGTGCTGGAAGGCGGCTATGCCACGGCCGATCTGGGCTTGAACGCGGTGGCCGTGCTGGACGGCTTCGAGCGCGAAGGAGGGCGTTGACGATGGGATGGCATCTGCTGGTCTGGATTCCGCTGGCCCTGCTGGGTCTGTTCTGGTCCCTGCTGTGCTGGGCCGCCAAGGGCCTGATCCACTGGGAAGGCTGGCGCAAGGGGGTGGAGATCACCCAGGAAGTGCCGCTGTTCGAGTTCCCCGAATGGCTGAAAGACCTGCTCGGCATCGGCTGGATCGAGGAGATCCAGGCCGCGCTGGTGAGCTTCTGGCCGCAGCTGCATGAGTGGCTGCTCAGCTGGCCCGATCTGGGTTCCTGGTTCACCGTGCTGCTGTGGTTCGTCTGGGGCGTGGGTGTCTTGCTGCTGCTGGGCGCGGGCGGCTTGCTGAGCCTGTTGATTGCGCTGGCCCGGCGCGCGCAGCCGCAGCGGACGGCGGGAGTGAGCGCATGAGCGATGTCTTGCAAGGCCGCCGCATCCTGCTGGCGCTTTCCGGCGGCATTGCCGGCTACAAGGTGGCGGAGCTGACGCGTCTGCTCGTCAAGGCCGGTGCGCAGGTGCAAGTCATGATGAGTGCGGCCGCCACGCAGTTCATTACCCCGGTGACGATGCAGGCGCTCTCGGGCCGACCGGTGATCCTGGACCAGTGGGACGGCGCCGCACCCAACAACATGCATCACATTAACGCCGGCCGCGAGGCCGACCTGATGCTGATCGCCCCGGCCAGTGCCGACCTGATTGCCAAGCTGGCGCAGGGCCGGGCGGATGAAATCGTCTCGCTGACCGCGCTGGCGCGGCCGATTGAGCGCTGCCCGCTGCTGGTGGCGCCGGCCATGAACCGCGAGATGTGGGCCCACCCGGCCACGCAGCGCAATGTCGACCAGATCGAAGCCGATGGCGCGCTGATCCTCGGCCCCGCGGCGGGCGATCAAGCCTGTGGCGAGATCGGCGACGGCCGCATGCTCGAACCCGAGGAGCTGTTCGAGGCCCTGGTCAACCACTTCACGCCCAAGGTGCTGGCCGGGCGCTCGGTGCTGATCACCGCCGGCCCGACCTTCGAGGCCATCGACCCGGTGCGCGGCATCACCAACCGCAGCAGCGGCAAGATGGGTTTTGCCATCGCCCAGGCCTGCGAGCGCGCCGGTGCCCGCGTGACCCTGGTGGCCGGGCCGGTGGCCCTGCCCACGCCGGCCGGGGTGGAGCGCATCGACGTGCAGTCCGCCCAAGCCATGCTGGACGCGGTGCTGCCGCGCGCCACCGGCCATGAGGTTTTCATCGCCACCGCGGCGGTGGCCGATTGGCGGCCCGCGCACTGCGCCGAGCACAAGATCAAGAAGGACGGCAGTGGCCAGACGCCGACGTTGGCCTTCACCGAGAACCCCGACATCCTGGCCACCGTGGCGGCGCTGCCCAATCCGCCTTATTGCGTGGGCTTCGCGGCCGAAAGCGAAAAGCTGCTCGAGCATGCCCAGGCCAAGCGAGCGCGCAAGCGCATCCCGCTGATCGTGGCCAACCTCGGCCCCGCCACCTTCGGCCAGGACGACAACGCCCTGCTGCTGGTGGACGCCGAAGGCGCGCGCGAACTGCCGCGCGCCCCCAAGACCGAACTGGCCACCCAATTGGTGGCCGAACTCGCCCTGCGACTGAACGCAAGAACGACCTGATGCATACCGTTGACCTGAAGATCCTCGACCCGCGCATGGCCGAAAGCCTGCCGGCCTACGCCACCCCCGGCAGCGCCGGCCTGGACCTGCGCGCCGCTCTGGCCGAGCCGCTGACGCTGCAACCCGGGCAGACTGAGCTGATTCCCACCGGCATCGCCATCCACCTGGGCGACCCGAATCTGGCCGCGCTGATCCTGCCGCGCTCGGGCCTGGGCCACAAGCACGGCATCGTGCTGGGCAACTTGGTGGGGCTGATCGATTCCGACTACCAGGGCCCGCTGATGGTCAGCGCCTGGAACCGCGGCAGTCAGGCCTTCACGATCCAGCCGATGGACCGGCTCGCGCAGTTGGTCATCGTGCCGGTGCTGCAGGCGCAGTTCCGCGTGGTGGATGACTTTGACGCCAGCCACCGCGGCGCGGGTGGCTTCGGTTCAACCGGCCACGCTTAGTGGATCGGTTCGTCCGGGGAGGCGCCCTCCAGCACCTGGACGAAACCCTCGCCCACACTGCGGGCGGCAATCTCTTCGTCGCTGGCCTCGCGCAGCGCCTGGATCTTCAGATGCAGGCGCAGGCCGATGCCAGCCAGCGGGTGGTTGCCGTCCAGCACCACATGCTCGGGGTAGAGCTCGGTGACGGTGTAGATCGCGTCGGCCGGCATGTCGGGCGTCTGTGCGCCTTCGGGCAGGCCTTCGAAGCGCATGCCGATCTCGATGTCACCAGGGAACAGATGGCGGGGCTCGAAGCAGACCAGTTCTGCCTCGTAGTCACCAAAGGCATCGGCCGGCTCCAGGGCCAGGCTGAGCTCGGCGCCGATGTACTGGCCCAGCAGGGCCTGTTCGACCTTGGGCAGCAGGTCTTCGCCGCCGACCAGGAATTCGGTCGGCTCTTCGAGGGTATCGATCAGTTCGCCTTGGGCGTCTTCGAGGCGCCAGGTCAGGCTGACGACGCAGGGGGATAGCACTTCTTCCATCGCGGCATGTTCGCACAGGGCCTTGACAATGCCCGCATGCATGCACCCTTTGACAAGCCCTGGCCCCTGCTGGGCGGCCTGAGTCCCGACCAATTCATGCGCCGCCATTGGCAGCGCAAACCCGCTGTCTTGCGCCAGGCCGCGCTGCCCTGGCTGGGCCGGCTGGACCGCCCGGAGCTGTTCGCGCTGGCCGAGCGCGAGGATGTGGAGTCCCGCCTGATCCAGGGCAATGAGACCCAGACTTGGAAGCTCTCGCATGGCCCCTTCCCGCGCCGGCGGCTGCCGGCGGTCAGCAAGCCAGGCTGGACCCTGCTGGTGCAGGGCGTGGAGGCCCTGCACCCGGCGGCACGCGAGCTGATCGACGCCTTCCGCTTCCTGCCCGAGGCGCGGCTGGACGATGTGATGGTTTCCTGGGCCAGCGACCAGGGCGGCGTGGGGCCGCACACCGACGCCTACGACGTCTTCCTCTGCCAGCTCAGCGGCCGGCGGCGCTGGCGTGTCTCGAGCCAGAAGCAGCGCGAATTGGTGGAGGGCCTGCCGGTCAAGATCCTGCGCCAGTTCGAGCCCGAGTTCGAATGGGTACTGGAGCCGGGCGACATCCTCTACCTGCCGCCCAACTGGGCGCATGACGGTGTGGCGCTGGGGGCGGACTGCGTGACCGCCTCCGTGGGCCTGCGCACGCCCTCGCGCTGGGAGCTGGCCGATGCGCTGCTGGCGCGCCTGCTCGACCCCGAGGACGAACCTGACAAGCCGCTGCAACAGCACTACACCGACGCCGGCACCGCACCGACACCGCATCCGGCCCAGATTCCCGCCGGCCTGCAGGACTTCGCGCAGGATGCCCTGCAGCGCGTGATGCAGGACCCGCAACGCCTGGCGCGTGCGCTGGGCGAGTACCTGAGCGAGCCTAAGCCCCAGCAGGTCTTTGAGCCGGGAGCGGTGGCTGCTGGGGCAGTGCGCCTGGCGCCGGCCAGTCGCATGCTTTACGACCGCTGGCATGTGTTTCTCAATGGCGAGGCCTATCGTGCGGCCGGTCAGGATTTCCGCCTGATGCGCGTCCTGGCCGACCGGCGCACACTGGCGGCCGCCGAGCGTGCGCGCCTGAGCGAGGGCGCGCAGGCCCTGGTCAATGACTGGATGGAATGGGGGTGGCTGTGCCCGACATCGTGATGAACCTTGAAGGCGAGAGTGGCCGGCTGGAAGGCTGGGTGGCAATTGAGGCCGGCCTCAAGGTCTTGCTGCTGGAGGCCTTGAACGAGGGCAACCGGCGCCTGGTCGTGCTGGACCCGGACTTCGTGCATTGGCCTTGGTCCGACGCCGCGGTGCTGGAGGCCCTGGGCCACTGGGGTCGGGGTGGGCGGCATCTGGAGATGCTGGCACCCGACTACCAGGCCTGCGCGCGTCGGCATCCGCGCTTCATGCAGTGGCGCGCCCATTACGACCATGTGCTGCGCGTTGCCGACTTCGACCCCGGCGAGGTAGGGCCGGACTGGCCCACCGGCCTGCTGGCCACCGACCATGGCCCGGTGCTGCGCCTGCTGGAGTTGGAACATGGCCGGGCGCGCTGGACGCGTGCCGGCCCCCATCTGGCGGCGGATCGGCACGCGGCGTTCGAACTGTTTGATGCAATTGCACAACGCTCTTCGCCGGCCTGGCCATTCACCCAACTCGGCCTTTAAGAAGCGGTGTTTTCCCTTCCTATAATGGCGGGCTAGGCAGCAGAGGCGCTCGAGGTTTCTGATGTCTTGCTTAGCCGGTGGGGACACCGGCTGGGTTTGGACCCCACGCCGGTTGGTGCGGGTTCCGCGAAATTACCGGTGATTTTGTTTTTCCATCCTGTCTTCTAGAGGACCCCAATGAAAAAGTCGATCCTGATGGCTTCCCTGCTGGCCGCCGTCGCCCTCGCCGCTTGCAGCAAGAAGGAAGAAGCTCCGGCTCCGGCTGCTGAGCCCGCTCCGGTTGCCGCCCCGGCTCCCGCTGCTTCGGAAATGGCTTCGGCCCCCGCAGCTGACGCTTCGGCTCCCGCCGCTGCTGAAGCTGCCTCGGCTCCCGCCAGCAACTAAGAAGCACGAGATCGCGGACCCGGCGCTTGTCGCCGGGTCGCATCAAGACAAGGGCCACCGCAAGGTGGCCTTTGTCTTTCTGGCGATTCGCAATGAAAAAGGCCGGCCCTGTCACCAGGGCCGGCCTTTGCTTGAAGCTTCAGCGCAGGTCTTGCAGCAGCAGGGCCAGGATGCGCTTGGCGTTGTCGTTGGTCTGCTGCACGCCCTGGCTGTCCTGCACGCTGACGACCGAGCCCTTGGCATCGCTCTTCACGGCCACGCGGTAGCGGCCGGTGGTCGGGCCCTTGTCGGACGAGAACAGGCGCTGCAGGAAATTGGGCTCGTCTTTGCCGGCCTGGCTCGGGTCGGCATAGCGCAGGAAGAAGAGGCCGGCGCGGCGGTCGCGGTCTTCCACGGTGAAGCCATGGCGATCAAGCGACTGGCCGACACGGCGCCAGGCCTTCTCGAAGTCGTCACCCAGCTTGATTTCGTTGGGCACCTCGCTCAGCGCCAGCTTGGCCGGATCGACGGCCGGTGCGCTGGGGGGGGTGGCTGCCGGGGCCTTGCCGGCTTCGGCCAGGGCCACCGGGGCCTTGCCGCCCAGGCGCAGCAGCAAGCGGCTGAGCATCTCGGCTTCCAGTTCGGTGTCAGCCGGGCGCGGCGTCCACACCACCTGGTCGCGCTGCGCGTTGGTGTAGACCTCGTGCATGCCGCGGTGCGTCACGGTGATCTCGGTCTTGCCGTCCACGCGCTCCAGGCGGGTGCGGAACTGGTCGCGCTCGCCGGTGGAATACAGGCCTTCCAGCACCGTGCCGATGGTGCGGCGGATGAAGTCCTTCGGCAGCTTGGCGCGGTTTTCTTTCCAGTCGGTTTCCAGCACCCCCACATCGGCCTGGTCCTTGGGCAGGTCAAAGCCCAGCTCGGTCCAGAAGGCGCGGGTCACGGGCCAGACTTCCTCGGGGCTCATGCTGGTGCGGATCAGGCGCACCGCACCAACCCGCACGATCTCGGCGCCCGGCACGCTGTTCAGCGCCACCTGGTTGGTGTTCACGGCCACGGCCGTGGGCTGGGTGGCCAGGGCGGCGGCGCTGACGCTGCCGGCCGCGCCCAGCGGGGCCTGGCGCTGCAGCTGGCTCAGATCGGGCGGAACCTCCAGGCCAGGGGTCTGCTTGGACTGGGTGCGGTAATCGACCTTGTCGTTGTTGAACAGGGGGTCGAACGAGCTGCAGCCGCCCAGCGCGGCGGCAAGGGCAAGACTCAGGGCACGGAGGGGAAAACGCGTCACGGCAGGGCAGTCCTGACTTGGGAAAGAGGCGGATTAGAGCAAATGCGCGTCGCGCATCGCCGCTTCGACGGCACTCTGGCCGGCGGGGGTGAGCGGGAGCAGGGGCAGACGCAGATTGTTCTCGATGTGGCCCAGGCGGCTCAGCGCCCATTTCGTGGGGGCCGGGCTGGGTTCACAGAAGAGCTGCTTGTGCAGGGCCAGCAACTGGAAGTGCAGCGCGGTGGCCTTGGCCACTTCACCGGCGCGGGCGACGGCACACATCTGGGCCATCAGCTTCGGCGCAACGTTGCTGGTCACGCTGACCACGCCGGCGCCGCCCATCAACATCAGGGCCAGGGCGGTCCCGTCGTCGCCGCTGTAGATGGCGAAGCCCTCGGGGGCGTGCTTGATCAGCCAGGCCGCGCGCTCGATGTTGCCGGTGGCTTCTTTGATGCCGAACACGCCCGGCAGCGCGGCGCAGCGCAGTGCAGTCTCGGGAGCCATATCGGCCACGGTGCGGCCGGGCACGTTGTAGAGCATCAGCGGCAGGTCGACGGCCTCGGTGATGGCCTTGAAGTGGGCGTAGATGCCGTCCTGGCTGGGTTTGTTGTAGTAGGGCACCACGCTCAGGTGTGCGCTGGCGCCCACCTGCTTGGCGTAGCGGGCCAGCTCGATGGCCTCGCGTGTGGCGTTGGCGCCGGTTCCGGCCAGGATGGGCACGCGGCCGGCCGCATGCTCCACCGCCACACGGATGACCTCGCAGTTTTCCTCCATGCTCACCGTGGGCGACTCGCCCGTGGTGCCGACCACGCCGATCACGTTCGTGCCTTCGGCGATGTGCCAGTCGATCAGGGAGCGCAGCTTGGCGTAATCGATCGCGCCATCGGCGTGCATGGGGGTGACGAGGGCGACGATGCTGCCGTGGATGGATTTCATGGGGCGGATTCCTGGGGAGCCGGAGATTCTAGGAGCGGCCAGACGGGCGGTGACTCATGCGGCCGCAGGTGGCGCGCGGCAACGCGCTGGATCCGGGCGCCGTTGACGATGCCGTCTTCGTAGGCCAGCACATGGAGCTTGCCCTGGCACGCAGCCAACAACTCCCCAGGCTGCAGCAGGAAATCGGGGTTGCGCGGCCGGCCCAGTAGTTCCTGGCCGACTGCGAAGGTCTCGTAGACCAGCCAGCCGCCCTCGGCCACGCTGTCGACGATGCGCGGCAGCAGCGGGCGCCAGAGGTAGTTCGTCACCAGCACGAGATCGAACTGCTCGCCATCAAGCGGCCAGGGGCCGCTTTCCAGGTCGGCGCACAGCACCCGGGCGGGTTCGGGAACCAGCAGCAGGGCCTCGGCGTCGCGGTCCACCGCAGTGACATGAAGCCCGTGCTCCAGCAACAGCCGGCTGTGGCGCCCGCCGCCGCAGGCCAGGTCCAGCGCCCTCATGCCGGCGTGCCACTGCGGCGCCCAGCGTCTTACCCAGTCAGAAGCAGCCACGAACACCCTCCGCCAGGGCCTGCATCAAGGCCGGGTCGATCCAGGCCAGCAGCACGGCGCCCAGCACCAGCAGGGCGAGCAGGCCAAACATCAGCTTGCGCAGCATCAGGCCGCCACGGGTTGGCGCTGCAGCGCCTGCTCGCGCACGGGCAGGTTGGCGAGCGCGGCGAACACGCCCAGCGCAATGGCAATCCACCAAACGACCTGGTAGCTGCCCGTCTGCTCGTACAGCAAGCCGCCCAGCCACACGCCCAGGAAGCTGCCGATCTGGTGGCTGAAGAACACCATGCCGCCCAGCATCGACAAGTGGGCCACGCCAAAGATCTGCGCCACCGTGGCATTGGTGGGCGGGATGGTGGAGAGCCACAGCAGCCCCATCACCGCCGAAAACACGTACACCGTGGCCGGGCTGATGGGCAGGGTGATGAAAGTGACGATGGCCACCGAGCGCGCGGCGTAGATGAAGGACAGGATGAAGCGCTTCGGGAAACGCTGGCCCAGCGCGCCCGCAGCGTAGGTGCCGAACACATTGAAGAGCCCGATCAGCGCCAGCGCCCAGGTGGCCACGCCGGCCGAAAGCCCCTGGTCCTTCAGATAGGCCGGCAGGTGCACGCCGATGAACACGACCTGGAAGCCGCAGACGAAGTAGCCGGCCGTCAGCCACAGGAAGCTCGGGGTGGCCACGGCCTCCTTCAGCGCAGCCAGCGCGCCTTGGCGCGGTCCGCCGGCCTGCAAGCGGGGCTCACGCAGGCCCAAGGCCAGGGGCAAGATCAAGAGCACCGCGCCGGCCAGCAGGAACAGGCTGGGCTGCCAGCCGAAGGCCTCGATCAGCCGGTGCTCGATCGGCAGCATCAGGAACTGGCCGAAGCTGCCGGCGCTGGCCGTCACGCCCATGGCCCAGCTGCGCTTGGCAGGGTCCAGCTGGCGGCCGATGACGCCGTACACCACGGCATAGGTGGTGCCCGACTGCGCCACCCCGATGAGCAGCCCCGCGGCCAGGGCGAACAGGGCGGGTGTGTTCGCCAGGCCCATGCCGGCCAAGCCCAGGGCATACAGCAGGGCCCCCGCCAGCAAGGGCTTCAGGGCCCCGACCCGGTCGGCCCAGATCCCGACCAGTGGGCCAATGGCGCCCCAGACCAGGTTCTGCAGCGCCAGGGCGAGGGCGAAGTCCTCCCGCGTCCAGCCGCGCTCCAGGGTGATGGGCTGGAGCCACAGGCCGAAGCCGTGCCGGATGCCCATCGAGAGGGTGACGATGGCGGCGCCACAGGCCAGGATCTGGGTGGCAGAAGGGTGCTTCGGGTGCGACATAGGGGGGCGATTCTGGGCGCTTCCTAGAATCCGCGCCCTTCACTGGGACAGTCATGGCAGTCACCCCTCAATACGGAGAAGCCTCGATCCGCGTGCTCAAGGGCCTGGAGCCCGTCAAGCAGCGGCCGGGCATGTACACCCGCACCGACAACCCGCTGCACATCGTGCAGGAGGTGCTGGACAACGCGGCCGACGAGGCCCTGGCGGGCTTCGGCAAGCGCATTGCGCTCACGCTTCACACCGACGGCTCGGTCACCGTGGAGGACGACGGCCGCGGCATTCCCTTCGGCCTGCACCCGGAAGAGGGTGTGCCGGTGGTCGAGATCGTCTTCACCCGCCTGCACGCGGGTGGCAAGTTCGACAAGGGCGCCGGCGGCGCTTACAGCTTCTCGGGCGGCCTGCACGGCGTGGGCGTGTCCGTCACCAATGCCCTCTCCAAGCGCCTGGAGGTGACGGTGCAGCGCGAGGGCCAGACCGCCAGCATCGTGTTCTCGCATGGCGACGTCATCCAGCCCGTGCAGGTGCAGCCCGGCGCGCCGCGCAAGCAGGGCACCAAGGTGCGCGTCTGGCCGGAGGCCAAATACTTCGATGCCCCCGAGTTGCCGCGCGGCGAGCTGGTGCACCTGCTGCGCAGCAAGGCCGTGCTGATGCCGGGCGTGACCGTCACGCTGACCGACGAGAAAAAGGGTGAGACGCAGACCTGGCTCTACAAGGGCGGCCTGCGCGAGTACCTGCAGGGCAGCCTGAACGCCGAACCCATCGTCGAGCTCTTCGAGGGCGCCCATTACGCCAAGGCCAGCGACACCGAGAACTTCGCCGAGGGCGAAGGCGCGGCCTGGTGCGTGGCCTTCACCGAAGAGGCCGCCAGCCAGCGCGAAAGCTACGTCAACCTGATTCCCACCGTGGCCGGCGGCACGCACGAGGCCGGCTTGAAGGACGGCCTGTTCCAGGCCGTCAAGACCTTCATCGAGCTGCATTCGCTCCTGCCCAAGGGCGTCAAGCTGATGCCGGAGGACCTGTTCGGCCGCGCCAGCTTCGTGCTGAGTGCCAAGGTGCTGGACCCGCAGTTCCAGGGCCAGACCAAGGAGCGCTTGAACAGCCGCGACGCCCTGCGCCTGGTGGCCGGCTACGTGCGCCCGGCCTTCGAGCTCTGGCTGAACCAGCATGTGGAGCAAGGCAAGAAGCTGGCCGAGCTGGTCATCAAGCAGGCCCAGAGCCGCCAGCGCGCCGCGCAGAAGGTGGAAAAGAAGAAGGGCAGCGGCGTGGCTGTGCTGCCCGGCAAGCTGACCGATTGCGAGAGCCGAGACCTGAACCTGAACGAGCTCTTCCTGGTGGAGGGTGACTCGGCCGGCGGCAGCGCCAAGATGGGCCGCAACAAGGAAACCCAGGCCATCCTGCCGCTGCGCGGCAAGGTGCTGAACACCTGGGAGGTCGAGCGCGACCTGCTCTTCAAGAACACCGAGGTGCACGACATCGCGGTGGCCATTGGCGTCGACCCCCATGCGCCGGACAGCAACCCTGACCTGAGCGGCCTTCGCTACGGCAAGGTCTGCATCCTCTCGGACGCCGACGTGGACGGCGCCCACATCCAGGTGCTGCTGCTCACGCTGTTCCAGAAGCACTTTCCGGCCCTGGTGCAGGCGGGCAACGTCTTCGTCGCCCGACCGCCGCTGTTCCGCGTGGATGCCCCGGCGCGCGGCAAGAAGCCGCCAGTCAAGCTGTATGCGCTGGACGAGGGCGAGCTCACCGCCATCCTCGACAAGCTGCGCAAGGAAGGCGCCCGCGAAGGCAGCTGGACCATCAGCCGCTTCAAGGGCCTGGGCGAGATGAATGCCGAGCAGCTTTGGGACACCACGCTGAACCCGGACACCCGGCGCCTGCTGCGTGTCAGCGCCCCAGACGCCGAGGCGGCTGCGCAGGTGCTGACCCAGCTGATGGGCCGCAATGAGGCGGCGGCGCGGCGCGAGCTGATGGAGCGCCTGGGCGACTCCGTTGAGGTGGATGTTTGAGCAGAGGGGATCCACCTGTCCAATCTGGCCCGGGCGGGCCGGATTTCGTAATCAGCTTCGCCCCTGGTGCCTTTGTCCGGTACTTGTACGTCGCCACATTTCTTCCCCTGCTGCTGTTTGTGCCCGGGCTCATTTATGCAGTCCTGTTGAAGCGCGCCGAGTTGGTGACCTTCTGGAATTACGTTTCTGTCACTGTGCTTGTGGCAATGTCATTGGCCATGCTCTGCGCTGCACTGGGCATGGTGCATGGGGTGGTTACCGCGCTCCGCTTGATGTGGAAGGCGCATTGGCAAGGGTTTGCAGTTCGTTTCGACGCCCGCGGCGTTAGCGTGGTTGGGCGCGGCCTGATTCCCTGGCGTGACATTTCGGGCCTTGACGTCGTCCAGTCGAAGGAGTCGAAGCAACCGTTCCTGCAGGTTCGCGTGCCGAGTCATGTTCCGATCAGAAGGCACTGGCTGCTTGGGCTTGTTCTGCCCCTCAAGGTCCATCCATGGGATGAAGCCCGTGCCATTCACATCCCTGTCGGAGACCTGGAGCTAGAGCCTCATGGTTTGCAGGAGGGGCTTCGCCCTTGGCAGGCCTGGGCTGAGCGTGACGACCGTGGCTGAAAGAACCTGGTCAAGCTGCAGCCTTTGAGAGCAAGGTGAACCCACCAATGGTTGAGCGATTTGTGACCCCCCGCCTGCGCCCCACCATGCTGAGCGACCTGGACTGGGTCGTCAGCGTGGAGCAGGACGGTGCCAACCGCCCCTTCATTACCCCCTGGGAGCGCACCCAGCACGAAGGGGCGATCCGCTTTCCGGATTGCCGGCACTTCATCGTCGAAAGCCCGGAACAGGACCGCCTGGGCTTCGTCATCCTGCAGGGCTGCCGCAACCCGCATGGCTCGATCGAGCTCAAGCGCCTGGTGCTGCAGACCAAGGGCCAGGGCCTGGGCAGGGCCTGTGTGCGCTTGTTGAAGAAGCTTGCCTTCACGCAGATGCACGCACACCGCTTCTGGCTGGACGTGAAGGCGCTGAACGAGCGGGCGCACCAGCTCTACCTCAGCGAAGGCTTCGTCGAGGAAGGGCGGCTGCGCGAGTCGGTGCGCGTCACCCTGGATGGCGCGGACGGCTACGACAGCCTGATCGTCATGTCCCTGCTGGATCGCGAGTACCAGGCCCGGGTGGCGATGGGCCTGGAATGATGCGGAGCGTCTGACGTCCTGAATCAGCGCCGCGGCGCGGTGCTCTGCCAACCCGCCGGGGCAGGCGGCAGCGGTTTGTCGGGGCCGCTGTGGCGCATCTGCATGACACGGCGCTCGGCCTGCAACTGTTGCCATTGCGTCAGCGTCGGCAGGGCTGCCGCCTGGGCCTTCACGCGCGGCGCAGCGGCGGGCTGCTCCAGATTGGCCGTCCAGCTTTCGCCGGCACGCATGGCAATGGGCGCAGGCAGCAGATCGACTTCGTTCTCACCGGCCCAGGGCGCCAGGTCGGCCACCACGGCGCGCGCCCGTGGGCGGATGGCGGGTTCGCCGATGCGGCCGCGCTGGCCCCAGCGCACGATGATGCTGGAACCGGTGGCGCCGGTCGGGAAATCGTCGGAAATGGCGAAGTCGCGCCGGATGCCCTGGCGCCGTTGCATCAGGAACTCCTCCAGCGTCATCGCGGTGTCTTCGCGCGAGGTGGAGTAGGCGTAGTCGTCCGTCGCCAGGTCGGGGGCGAAGAAGCCGGCGATGTCGGCGGGCGTGTAGGCCTTTTGCTGGGCGGTGGCTGTCTTGCCGCGGAACAGCACGTCGCCCAGCGCCAGCATCGGCTGGGAGCTCAGCGGGTAGAGCGCCTGCACCCGGTCCGATGTGAGCTGGTAGTTCGCGTAGCGCGGGTAGATGTTGTCCCATGCGCTGCGGAAGTTCTGCAGGCTGCTGTAGGCGGACGGTGGCATGAAGTCCAGCGCATGGGTCAGTTCGTGGAACATCAGCCAGGTGGCCTCGTTGCGCACCTCGTCCAGCGGGCGGGTGATGCGCGCGGCGGGGTCGTAGTACTTGAACAGGCGCTGGTTGTCCTTGGTGTAGCGCCACAGGGTGTCGAACTGCAGGGCGTTGCCGAATTCGCTGCGGTAGTCGGGCGCCTCGTTCATCGTGTCGCGCTCCTCGGGCGTCAGCCAGAAGGACTCGCCGTCCAGATAGATCGCCCCGGTGCCGGCGTAATAGAACGACGGCCGGATGTGGGTGGAAAGCACGATGGCGGTGACGCTGCCCAGCATGCGGCGCATGTCGCCATTCGTGTCGTGCTCGCGCAGGAAGGCTTCGAAGTTGCGGCCCAGCCAGTCGTGCGAGACCAGCACGCGGTCCATCACTTCGTCCACCGTGGGGGTGGCACCGCCCTTTTGCTGGGCGATGAAGGGCAGGGTGCTGAGCAGGCAGACGTTGTAGCGCGGCCCCGAGTGGTAGATGCCGGGGTCGTACACGCAGTTGCGCAGCACGCTGGCGTAGGGCCCGTTCGGCTTGTAGGGGTAGGTGCGCGAGATCTGGTCGCCCGCCCACATGGCATTGGTGTCGCTCGCCGGGGCCTGCTGCTTGTATTCCACCAGCACCATGGCCTCGTCGCTGTCCACCTTGCCTTGCGCGGTGTAGAGCGTGGCGCGCAGGCGGATCAGGGTGTCGCGCGCGACCGTGGGGGCGGTGAACAGGGCCTGGCGCGGGTTGCGCGTGTCCAGGGTGACGGTCGGGCCTTCGAGCTGGGTCCAGACGATGGTCTTGAGGCTGTCGCCCTCCGGCAGGCTGGGCCAGGCGCGCAGCGAGACCTTGCCGCCCATGCGCACGGAGTGGCTGGCGCGCAGGGTCAGGCGTGCGGTTTCGCTGCTGGGGGCGGCCGCCACCTGAACGGTCTGGGCTTCCTTGCGCTCCACGCCGAGCGAATCCTTGTAGCTCACCTCGAAGGCGTAGCTGCCGGGCTCCGGCGGGTCGAAGCTGATGGTTTGCGTCTTGTCGGCCGGCAGCGGCACGCTGGCGCCGCCGGTTTGACGCCACTGCACCGAGGCGATGGCACCGCCGCAGCCGGCCACCGTCAGCCCGACGTTCTTGCCTACCTGGGGGGCGAAGCTCGCAAAGCGTTCAAACCCGGCTCCGGCCGCACACAGCCGCGAGGCGGTGCGGGGCAGGGGGGTGATGAACTGCGTCAGCTCGCCCACCGGCTTGATCTCGGTGCCGAAAAAGCCGCCGAGCACGTACACCTGCCCCTCGCGCACGCCCAGGTAGATGCCGGTGCTCTCGTAATAGCGGTACAGGTAGCCGAGCGCGCTGGCCGTGGCCGGTGTGCCGGGAAAGTACTCGGGGTAATAGACCTGCGCGAACTCAAACAGCTGGCGCGCGGCTTCCTCGGGGTCCACGGCCGCGCTGTCCGCCGAGCTGGCCGAGGGGCTCGACAAGGCACGCACGCGCAGCGCCGCAGCTGCCTGCTCGGCGGGTGCTGGGGGCTGAGCCACGTCCCCTCCGCCGCAACCCGTCAAGAGGAGACTGCTTCCCAGAATGGCGCCGCAGAACCAGCGCTGAATTGCGATTCCCACCTTGTGCTCCCGATCCGTCTTGGGCAAAGGGTCGCGAGGGTAGCAGCCAGCGCGCCCAGCCTGGCGGGTCGGCCCCAAGGCGGGTGTGCGCTTTGCCGCACCGCGCTTTGGAGACAATGCGCGCCCTCCCGAGGTGACCCCGATGCCCGAGCAGTTGAGTTTGATGGATGACGTGCCCCCACCCCAAGGCCCTCAGGGCGGCGGGGGTAGCGAGGACGGTGATGCCCTGAATCTGGGCGAATACGCCCAGCGCGCCTACCTGGAGTACGCGCTCTCGGTCGTCAAGGGCCGGGCGCTGCCGGTGGTGAGCGACGGCCAGAAGCCGGTGCAGCGCCGCATCCTGTATGCGATGTTCCGCATGGGCCTGGCCTGGAGCGGCGCGAATGGCGCCAAACCCGTGAAGAGCGCGCGCGTGGTGGGTGATGTGCTGGGTCGCTTCCACCCCCATGGCGACCAGGCCGCCTACGACGCCCTGGTGCGCATGGCGCAGGATTTCGCCCAGCGCTACCCGCTGGTGGACGGCCAGGGCAACTTCGGCAGCCGCGACGGCGACGGCGCCGCCGCGATGCGCTACACCGAGGCCCGCCTGACGCCGCTGGCGCGCCTGCTGCTGGAAGAAATCGACGAAGGCACCGTCGACTTCACACCGAATTACGACGGCTCTACCGAGGAACCGCAGGCCCTGCCGGCGCGTCTGCCCTTCGTGCTGCTCAATGGCGCCAGCGGCATTGCCGTGGGCATGGCCACCGAAGTGCCCAGCCACAACCTGCGCGAGGTGGCCGAGGCGGCGGTGAAGCTGCTGCGCGACCCCAAGCTGAGCGATGACGAGCTGTACGCCGCCATCCCCGGCCCCGATTTCCCCGGTGGCGCACAGATCATCTCGGCGCCCGAGGACATCCGCGCCGCCTATGCATCGGGGCGCGGCTCGCTGAAGCTGCGCGCGCGCTGGAAGGTCGAGGACCTGGCGCGCGGGCAGTGGCAGCTGGTCATCACCGAGCTGCCGCACGGCGTCTCCAGCCAGAAGGTGCTGGAGGAGATCGAGGAAATCTCCAACCCCAAGGTCAAGACCGGCAAGAAGGCCGTCACGCCCGAGCAGCTGCAGCTGAAGAACACCCTGCTGGCCGTGCTGGACGGGGTGCGCGACGAGAGCAGCAAGGACGCCCCGGTGCGTCTGGTGTTCGAGCCGAAGAGCCGCACCGTGGCGGTGGAGGAACTGACCCAGGTGCTGCTGGCCCACACCAGCCTGGAAACCAGCTCGCCCATCAACCTGACGATGGTCGGCCTGGACGGCAAGCCGGTGCAGAAGACCCTGCGCGAGCTGCTGCTGGAGTGGCTGCAGTTCCGCCAGACCACGATCGAGCGGCGCAGCCGGTACCGCCTGCAGAAGGCCGAGGACCGCATCCACATCCTCGAAGGCCGGCAGATCGTGCTGCTGAACATCGACGAGGTGATCGCCATCATCCGCGCCAGCGACGAGCCCAAGGCCGCGCTGATCGAGCGCTTCCGACTCAGCGACCGGCAGGCCGAGGACATCCTCGAGATCCGCCTGCGTCAGCTCGCGCGCTTGGAGGCGATCAAGATCGAGCAGGAGCTGAAGAACCTGCGCGACGAAGCCGACAAACTGCGCGACATCCTCGGCAACCCCGGCACGCTCAAGCGCCTGATGGTCAAGGAGATCGAGGCCGACGCCAAGCAGTTCGGCGACGCGCGCCGCACCCTGATCCAGGCCGAGAAGCGCGCCGTGGCCGAGCTCAAGGTGGTGGACGAGCCCGTCACCGTCGTCATCAGCCAAAAGGGCTGGGCGCGCGCGCTCAAGGGCCATGAGGTGGACATCAACGGCCTGGGTTTCAAGGCCGGCGATGCGCTCTACGACGCCTTCCGCTGCCGCAGCGTGGACACCCTGATTGCACTGGGCTCCAGCGGGCGCAGCTACTCGGTGGCGGTCTCGGCCCTGCCGGGCGGCCGGGGGGATGGCGCGCCGGTGACCAGCCTGATCGAGCTGGAGCCGGGCACCCAGCTGCTGCACTACATCGCCGGCCCGGCCGGGCAATCGGTGGTGCTGGCCGGAAGCGGCGGCTACGGCCTGGTGGCCACGGTGGGCGACCTCACGGCCTCCAAGCGCGTCGGCAAGGCCTTCCTGAGCCTGGAGCCAGGCGAGCTGCCGCTGCGTCCCTGCATGGTCAGCCCGGAGCAGCCTCAGTTGGCCTGCCTGGCCGAAGACGGCCATCTGCTCACCTATGCAGTGACCGAGCTCAAGCTCCAGCCCAAGGGTGGCCGCGGCCTGATGCTGATGGAGCTGGCGCCCAAGGTGACGCTCCAGGCGGTGTGCTGCTTTGCCAGTGGCCTGCTGCTCAGCGGCATCGCGCGCGGCAACAAGCCCAAGGAGGAGCTGCTGCGCCTGTCCGGCCTGGCGGCCCATGCGGGCAAGCGCGCGCGCAAGGGCAAGCCGGTGGAAGGATTCAAACAAGTCACCGGCATGGTGGCGGGGGTCAAGGAATGAAGGCGATCTGGAACGGCGTGGTGTTGGCCGAAAGCGATGACACCCTGGTGCTGGACGGCAACCACTACTTCCCGGCTGCCAGCCTCAAGCGCGAGTTCACCACCTTCAGCAACCACCGCTCGCGCAGCGCCTATGGCGAGGAGCAGTGGCTCAGCCTGTTTGTCAACGGCGACCTGCTGCCCGATGCGGTGTGGAGCTACCCGGCGCCCAGCCTGGAGGCGCTGAAGGACCGGATCGCCTTCGTGCGCGGCGTCAGCCTCAGCGACTGAGTTCCTTGCTGCCGGCCCCGCCGCCGGCGGGTGCGGCCTGCTGCAACAGCCATTGCTCGAAGGCGCGCACCGCCGGGCGCGCGCGGGCGGCCGGGTCCACCCGCAGCTGGTAGGCGCGCGCCGAAGCCACCGGCCCGGCAAAGGGCGTGATCAGCTGGCCGCTGGCCAGCAGGTCGTCCACCAGCGGGCGGCGCCCCAGGGCCACGCCCTGGCCGGCCACCGCGGCCGCCACCGCTTCGGCATAACTGGTGAAGCTCAGGCGCGCGGCCGGGCGCAGGTCGGACAGGCCGAATGCGACCAGCCAGGCCTCCCACTCGGCCGGCATGCCGGCGGTGTCCATGTCCAGGGCGATGTGCAGCAGCGTGTGGCGGGCCAGGTCGGCCGGCTCGCGCAGCGGCAGGCCCAGCTCATCCACCAGGCGCGGGCTGCAGATCGGTTGCATGGCCTCGGCGAACAGCTGGCGTCCGGCTTCGCCCACGCGGGCATAGCGCACCGCCAGGTCAAAGCCTTCGGCCGCCAGGTTGCGGTTTTCCAGCGTGGCGTCCACGCGCACGTCGATGCCCGGATGGGCGCGCGTGAAGGCGGTCAGGCGCGGGATCAGCCAGAGCGCCGCGAAGCCCGGCGTCGTCGTCAGCGACAGCAGCTCGCGCTGCAGCGGCGCGCGCAGCTCGCGCATCGCCCCGCGCAGGCCACCCAGGGCCTGGGTGCAGGCCGCCAGCAGGCGCTGGCCCTCGGCCGTCAGCGCCAGGGCGCGGTGGCGGCGCTGAAACAGGGGCAGGCCCAGGTCCTCCTCCAGCGCGCGGATCTGCCGGCTCATCGCCGACTGGGTGACGAAGCGCTCGGCGGCGGCCTTGGTGAAGCTCAGATGGCGCGCGGCCGCCTCGAAGGCGGCCAGCAGCTCGAGCGGCGGGAGTCGGTCCAGGGGCTTGTTTTGCATGCGCTCAGGGAATGCGATGCCTTCCCATTCATCGTTTGTCAGCAGGGCGTGGACGCCCGAATATGCCGCCACGGCGGCCGAACCACAAGCTGCCCAGGGCCAGGCAGGCCTTCATGAGATGCATGCCTGGCCGGAATCCTGGAGGCATCCATGTGGATCGAAACCCAAGCCAGCCGTTTGACCCTGCAGCCCGGCCAGAGCGCGCGCCTGCTGGCCGCCTTGCACACCCGCGTGCGCAGCGCGGCCGGCACGCTCTGGCTGACCCTCGATGAAGACCCGCGCGACATCGTGCTGGGGCCGCAGGAAAGCTTCGAGGTCGACCGGTGCGCCGGCCTGTTGGTCTGTGCCCTGGGCGGCCCGGCCGAGCTGGAGTGGGAGCAGCCATGAACGCGCTGTTTCCTTCGGCCAGCGCCGGCCTGCTGGAGCGGACGGCGCCCGAGCAGCTGGCCCTGGCAGGCGGGCGCCGGCTCCAGCTCCGCGCCGTCCGGGCCGCGGACAGCCCCGCCTTGCAGGCCTTCTTCACGGCCCTGTCGGTCGATTCACGCCACCAGCGTTTCCACGCCGGCGTCAGCCAGATCGGCCCGGGCCTGCTGCGCCGCATGGTCGAAGTCGACCCGCAGCGCCACGTTGCCCTGGTGGCCGAGACGCCGGGCGCTGCCGAGCTGGTGGCCGACGCCCGCTACGTGCACGGTGCGGACGGCACGGCGGAGTTCGCGATTGCCGTGGCCGACGCCTGGCAGGGCCTGGGCCTGGCCCGTGCACTGATGGCCCGGCTGGGCCGCCTGGCGCGTGCCCAGGGCCTGCGCCAGCTCTACGGCGACGTGCTGCCCGGCAACCGGCGCATGCTGGCCGTGATGCGGGGCCTGGGTGCCGAGCTGCACCCGCACCCCGAGGACGATGAGCTGCAGCGCCTGGTGTTCGAACTGGGGCGCAGCCTGGGGGCTGACTGAGCACGCCAGAACGGCCCGGTGCGCCTGACGGAAGGCGGATGCACCCGCCCGCGCGGACAATGCCGGGATGAAAATTTCAAGCCTTTCCCTGGCACTCGCTGCCGCCCTTGGCCTGGGCCTGGCCCGGGCCGATGACCAGCCCCTGCGCCAGCTGCCCTACACCCCCAGTCTCGATGTCTCGGCCATGGACCGCAGCGTCGACCCCTGTGAAGACCTGTACCAGTACGCTTGCGGCGGGTGGATGAAGAACAACCCCATCCCCGCCGACGAGGCGCGCTGGGGGGTTTACTCCAAGGTGGCGAACGAGAACCGGCTCTACCTGTGGGGCGTGTTGCAGGAGCTGGCACAGCCCGCCGCCACTGCGCGCAGCGCCCAGCAACAACAGCTGGGCGACTACTTCGGCGCCTGCATGAACGAGCAGGCCGTGAACGAGGCCGGCCTCAAGCCCTTGAAGCCGCTGCTGGAGCGCATCGACGCCCTGCGGCACAAGCGTGACCTGCCCGCCCTGCTGGCTGCACTGCACCTGCTGCTGGACAACGAGCGCGCCTTTTTCCGCTTCGCCAGCGGCCAGGACTTCAACGACGCCACCCAGGTCATCGCCTTCGTCTCGGCCGGCGGCCTGGGCCTGCCTGAGCGGGACTTGTACCTGAAGAACGACGCCCGCTCGCGCAAGCTGCGCGCCGAGTACCAGGCCCATGTGGCACGCAGCCTGGCGCGTGCCGGTGCCGCGGCCGAGCAGGCGCAGCGCCAGGCACGCAGCGTGCTGGCCTTCGAGACCGAGCTCGCCCGCGCCACGCTCAGCCCCGTGCAGCGACGCGACCCCTACAAGCTCTCGAACCGCCTCAGTTTCGAACAGCTGCAGGCCCTGACGGCCGGCTTCGACTGGGCCGCTTACCGCAGCGCCCTGGGAGTGGAGCAGGCCCTGCCGGTGCTGAACGTGACCGAGCCGCGCTTCATCAAGCGCTGGGCGGCTCTGCTGCAGCAGACCGACCTGGCCACGCTCAAGACCCTGCTGCGCTGGCAGGTGTTGAGCAGCCAGGCCGAGTTCCTGGACGCCGGCTGGCAAGCCGAGCAGTTCGGCTTCTATGGCAAGACCCTGCAAGGCGTGCCGGCCCAGAAGGCGCGCTGGAAGCGCTGTGTGGAACTGGTGGACGCGCAGCTGGGCGAGGCCCTGGGCCAGGAGTTCGTGGCGCGCAACTTCAGCCCGGAGCTGAAGGAGCGCGTCATCAAGATGACCGACCAGATCAAGGCCGCGATGGCGCGCCGCATCGAGGCGCTGGACTGGATGAGCCCGGCCACCAAGGCGCGCGCGCAGGAAAAGCTCGCCAGCATGGTCAATAAGGTCGGCTACCCGGACAACTGGCGCGACTACAGCGCCTTCCAGGTGCGGCGCGATGACTTCCTCGGCAATCTGCAGCGCGGCAATGCCTTCGAGCTGAAGCGCCAGCTGGCCAAGATCGGCAAGCCGCTGGACCGCGGCGAGTGGGGCATGACACCGCAGACGGTGAACGCCTACTACAACGCCCAGATGAACGACATCAACTTTCCGGCCGCGGTGCTGCAGCCGCCGCTGTACGACGCCAAGCTGGACGACGCGCCCAGCTACGGCAACACCGGCGGCACCATCGGCCACGAGCTCATCCACGGCTTTGACGATGAAGGTCGCCAGTTCGACGCCCAGGGCCGCCTGAAGGACTGGTGGACCACCCAGGACACCAAGGCCTTCGAGCGCCGCGCCGCCTGCGTGAGCAAGCAGTACGGCCAGTACACGGTGATCGACCAGCTCAAGATCAACAGCCAGCTGACCCTGGGCGAGGACCTCGCCGACCTCGGCGGCCTGGTGCTGGCGCTCGAAGCCTGGAAAGAGCAGATCAAGGGCCTGACGCTGGAGAACCGCGACGGCCTCACACCCGAGCAGCGCTTCTTCGTCGGTTTCGCGCAGTGGGACTGCAGCCACGCCCGCCCCGAGTACGCGCGCCTGCACGCCGCCACCGACCCGCACTCGCCCGGCCGCTACCGCATCAACGGCGTGGCGGTGAACATGCCCGAGTTCGCCCAGGCCTTTGCCTGCAAGCCGGGGCAGAAGATGGTCAAGAAGGACGCGGAGCGCTGCCGCGTCTGGTGATCAGGACAGGTAGCGCTGGCGCAGCTCGCGCAGTTCGCCACTCTCGCGCAGGGCCTTGAGGCCGCGGTCGATCAGCGCGCGCAGGGCCTCGCCCTGCGGGTGCTGGCGCGAGATCAGCATGTGGAACTCGCCGCGCGCCAGGCCGGGAATCGGCGCGTGGCCGAGGTCGGGGTCCGCCAGCAGGTCGCGCCCCAGGCGCTTGAAGCCGGCCACGGCCTCCAGTTTTTCGATGCCGATCTCGCAGCGGCCCGCATGAAGCTTGGCGATCACGCGCGAGAAGTCGAGCGCGCCGCGATCCACCTGCTCGTCGCTGAGCCCGTAGGCGCTGTAGTTGTAGCCATGCACGCCGCAGATGTGATAGCGGGTGAGGTCGGCCACATCGCGCAGTTGCAAGCCACGCGGGTAGACCTTGCGTGAGTAGAAGTAGGTGTGGGTGGTCTCGTAATAGGGCTGGCTCAGCAGGAAGCGCGCCTCGCGCTCCGGGCTGAAGCTGGCGTTCAAGGCCATCTGGAACTGCTGGCCCGACTCGACCTCGCGCAGGCAGCGCACCCAGGGCAGCAGCTCCACCTTCAGGGTGATGCGCTGCGGCGCCAGGATGCGGCGCAGCACCTCCACCGAATAGCCCACCACCTTGGCCTGCGCCTGGCCGCGCGCATCGCGTTCGCGGTAGGTGAAGGGCGGCCATTCGGCCACGTCGTCACACACCGCCACCGTTCTCAGGGCCGGGTTGGCCAGGGCGCCCCCGCTGCCAAGTGCGATCAGGGACAGGAATACGGCGGCGAAACGGAGCTTGAGCATCGGCTGTCAGCGTACGGGCGCGCGCCGAAGCGCGCGTGACAGATTGGTACAAAACCGACAAACCCGCCTGTGCATTTCTCACGACCCGAGCGCCCACCGGTTCATTGCGGCACGCATTGGCCAAAGCCTTCGTTTTGAAAGTAGTGATAGGCTGTAATCACGCGAAGATTCCTTCATCAACGAAGCTTTAGAGTGACCACCATGCGCCTTGACCTCACCACCCTCCACCTCGTGCTGGCCATCGAGCGCACCCGCTCGATCACCGCCGGTGCCAAGGCCGAGCATTTGGCGCTCGCGGCCGCCAGCAAGCGCCTGGCGGACCTGGAGACGCGTCTGGGGGTCAAGTTGTTCGAGCGCCGCGCCCGTGGCGTGGAGCCCACCGAGGCTGGCCGCGCGCTGGTGCGCCACATCCGCACCTTGCAGGCCAGCTTGCACGCGATGGAATCCGAGGTGGTCGAGTTCGCACGCGGCATCAAGGGCCATCTGCGCATCGTCGCCAATGGCGGCGCGATTGCCGAGTGCCTGCCGGCCGACCTGGCGGCGTTCTCCAGCCGCCACCCGCAGATCCGCATCAGCCTGGAAGACCTGACCAGCGCGGAAGTGCAGGCCGCCGTGGCCGAGGGCCGTGCGGATGTGGGCATCTTCACGCCGCCGGTGCTGGACAACCGGCTCACGCACCAGATCTACCGCATCTCGCGCCTGGCCGTGGTGGTGCCGCGCGGGCATGCATTGGCCAGTCTGAACGTGGTGCGCTTCGACGACCTGCTGGACCACGACCTCATTGGCCTGCACGCCGGCGCCGCCGCGCAGGAACTGATGCGCGAGCAGGCCGCCGCACGCGGCAAGACCCTGCGCGCCCGCCTGCAGGTGCGCGGCTTCGACGCCATCGCCCAGCTGGTGGAAGCGGGCCTGGGCGTGGCGGTGATGCCGCGCGGCCCGGCCGAGCGCTTCGCCCAGCTCTTTGAAGTGGAATGCCTGACTCTGGCCGAGCCTTGGGCGGCACGCGAATACCGCTTGGCCACGCCGCGCCAGGAATCCCTGCCCACCGTGGTGCAGCGCTTTGTGGAAGCGCTGTGCCCGCCCCAGGCGGCGGCTGCCGCCGAGGCCGCCCTGGCGGCCGCCCGATCCGATTTAGCCTCCAGAAAAGACTGAGAACGTGGCCAAGACCCTGTACGACAAGCTCTGGGACGAGCATGTGGTGCGTCGCGAAGACGATGGCACCAGCTTGCTCTACATCGACCGCCATCTGCTGCATGAAGTGACCAGCCCGCAGGCCTTTGAAGGCCTGAGCCTGGCGGGCCGCAAGGTCTTCCGTCTGGCCGCCAACCTGGCGGTGAGCGACCACAACGTGCCCACCACCGACCGCAGCGCCGGCATTGCCGACCCGGTGAGCAAGCTGCAGGTCGACACGCTCGATGCCAACTGCGACAAGCACGGCATCCGCCAGTTCAAGATGAGCGACCGCCGCCAGGGCATCGTGCACGTCATCGGCCCCGAGCAGGGCGCCACGCTGCCCGGCATGACGGTGGTCTGTGGCGACAGCCACACCTCCACCCACGGCGCCTTTGCCGCGCTGGCGCATGGCATTGGCACCTCTGAGGTGGAGCATGTGCTGGCCACGCAATGCCTGCTCGCCAAGAAGGCCAAGAACATGCTCGTGCGCGTGAACGGCCGCCTGCAGCCGGGTGTGAGCGCCAAGGATCTGGTGCTGGCCATCATCGGCCGCATCGGCACGGCGGGCGGCACCGGCTACACCATCGAATTCGGCGGCGAAGCCGTGCAGGCCCTGAGCATGGAAGGCCGCATGACGGTGTGCAACATGGCCATCGAGGCCGGTGCGCGCGCCGGCCTGGTGGCGGTGGACGACACCACCATCGAGTACCTGCGGGGTCGCCCCCTGAGCCCGGCTGGCGCGGAGTGGGACGCCGCCGTGGCCTACTGGCGCACCCTGCACAGCGACCCCGATGCCCACTTCGACACCGTGGTGGAGCTGGACGCGACCCTGATCGCGCCGCAGGTCAGCTGGGGCACCTCGCCCGAGATGGTGCTGCCGGTGGATGCCTTCACGCCCGAGCCCTCGCGCGCCAGCGACGCCGTGCAGCGTGACGCCCAGAACCGTGCCCTGCAGTACATGGGCCTGCAGCCGCACCAGCGCATCGATTCCATTGCGGTGGACAAGGTTTTCATCGGCTCCTGCACCAACAGCCGCATCGAGGACCTGCGCGAAGCCGCGGCCGTGGTGCAGCGCGTGGGCGGCAAGGTGGCCAAGGGCATCAAGCTGGCCCTGGTGGTGCCGGGTTCGGGCCTCGTCAAGGCCCAGGCCGAGGCCGAGGGCCTGGACCGCGTGTTCAAGTCGGCTGGTTTCGAGTGGCGCGAGCCGGGCTGCTCGATGTGCCTGGCTATGAACGCCGACCGCCTGGAGCCGGGCGAGCGCTGCGCCAGCACCAGCAACCGTAATTTCGAAGGCCGGCAGGGTGCCGGCGGCCGTACCCACCTGGTGAGCCCGGCCATGGCGGCCGCAGCGGCCATGAAAGGGCGCTTCGTGGATGTCCGCAAGCTGAACTGATGCTTCGGGAGCGCGGCATGATTTCGGTATGTCCGCATTTCCCTGAGGCAAAACCATGAAAAAGCTGTTGACCCTGATCCTCACCCTGACCGTTCTGGCGGGCTGCAACACCATGAAAGGCTTCGGCCAGGATGTGCAGAAGGTGGGCGAAAAGATCGAGGGCGCTGCCAAGAAGTAGTTGAGGCCCGGGCTGACCCCTGGGCATGGAGAAACGATGCAAGCCTTTCGCCAGCACCAGGGGCTGGTGGTGCCCCTTGACCGGGCCAATGTCGACACCGACGCCATCATCCCGAAGCAGTTCCTCAAGTCCATCCTGCGCACCGGCTTCGGCCCGAACCTGTTCGACGAGTGGCGCTACCTGGACCGCGGTGAGCCCGGTCAGGACCCGGCCCGCCGCCGCCCCAACCCGGACTTCGTGCTCAACCAGCCGCGCTACGCCGGCGCCAGCATCCTGCTGGCCCGCGCCAATTTCGGCTGCGGTTCCAGCCGCGAGCACGCGCCCTGGGCCATCCAGCAGTACGGCATCCGGGCGCTGATCGCCCCGAGCTACGCCGACATCTTCTTCAACAACTGCTTCAAGAATGGCCTGCTGCCGGTGGTGCTGCCGGCCGAGGTGGTGGACCGGCTGTTCGCCGCCGTGCAGGCCACGCCGGGCTACCAGCTCACCGTCGACCTGGAGCAGCAGGTGGTGCGCACGCCCGAGGGCGCCGAGCACCGCTTTGAGGTCGAACCCTTCCGCAAGCATTGCCTGCTCAATGGGCTGGACGACATCGGCCTGACCCTGCAGCACGCCAAGGAGATCGAGGCCTATCAGGCCAAGCGCCTGGCAGACAAGCCCTGGCTGAAGAAGGAGTTGTCGGCATGAGCGCGAAGCTGATTGCGGTGCTGCCGGGCGATGGCATCGGCCCGGAAATCATGGCCGAGGCCGTCAAGGTGCTGCAGGCCCTGGACCTGGACCTGCAGCTGGAAACCGCACCCGTGGGCGGCGCGGCCTACGAGGCCAGCGGCCACCCGCTGCCGGACACCACGCTGAACCTGGCCAAGAAGGCCGACGCCGTGCTGTTCGGCGCCGTGGGCGATTGGAAGTACGACAAGCTGGAGCGTGCGCTGCGGCCCGAGCAGGCCATCCTGGGTCTGCGCAAGCACCTGGGGCTGTTCGCCAACTTCCGCCCCGCGCTCTGCTACGAGCAACTGACGCACGCATCCAGCCTCAAGCCCGAGTTGGTGGCGGGGCTGGACATCCTGATCCTGCGCGAGCTGACCGGCGACATCTACTTCGGCACCCCGCGCGGCCGCCGCACCGCGGTGGACGGCCACTTCCCCGGCGCCGAGGAAGCCTTCGACACCATGCGCTACTCACGCCCGGAGATCGAGCGCATCGCCCACCTGGCCTTCCAGGCGGCGCGCAAACGGCGCGGGAAGGTCACCAGCGTGGACAAGGCCAATGTGCTGGAGACCTCGCAGCTCTGGAAGGACGTCGTCACCGAGGTGCACCAGCAGTACGCCGATGTGCAGCTCGACCACATGTACGTGGACAACGCCGCGATGCAGCTGGTCAAGGCGCCGAAAGCCTTTGACGTCATCGTCACCGGCAATCTGTTTGGCGACATCCTCAGCGACGAGGCCGCGATGCTGACCGGCTCGATCGGCATGCTGCCCTCGGCCTCGCTGGACAAGAACGGCAAGGGCCTGTACGAGCCCAGCCATGGCAGTGCGCCTGATATCGCCGGCAAGGGCGTGGCGAACCCGCTTGCTACCATCCTCAGCGCCGCCATGATGCTTCGCTACACCCTCAACCAGCCCGCGCAGGCCGACCGCATCGAAGCGGCGGTCCAGGCCGTGCTCGCCCAGGGCCTGCGCACCGGTGACATCTGGAGCGAAGGCACCACCAAGGTGGGCACCCGCGAGATGGGTGACGCCGTCGTGGGCATGATTAAAACCACCCCGATTACCAAGAGCTGACGGCTCTCGGTTCGCCACGCCACCCCAGGGACCCGGCGAGCGAGCCGGGAATCCCAGGGTCCTGATATTCAAGGAAGCAAGGTGAACACGATGGCAGTTTCCAAGAACCCCCTGGTCGGCCTGGTCGGCTGGCGCGGCATGGTCGGCTCGGTGCTGATGGACCGCATGGGCGCAGAGCGCGATTTCGATCTGATCGAGCCGCTCTTCTTCAGCACCAGCAATGCCGGGGGCGCAGCACCCGCGCAGGCCAAGAACGAGACCCGGCTGCAGGATGCATTCGATCTGGAGCAGCTCAAGCGCTGCGAGGTCATCATCACCTGCCAGGGGGGCGACTACACCACCGAAGTCTTCCCCAAGCTGCGTGCGGCCGGCTGGAAGGGCCACTGGATCGATGCGGCCTCGAGCCTGCGCATGGCCGATGACGCCGTCATCATCCTGGATCCGGTCAACCGCCCGGTCATCGACCAGGCGCTGAGCCAGGGCGGCCGCAATTGGATTGGCGGCAACTGCACCGTCAGCTGCATGCTGATGGGCGTGGGCGCGCTCTACAAGGCCGGGCTGGTGGAGTGGATGAGCACCCAGACCTACCAGGCCGCCAGCGGCGGTGGTGCCCAGCACATGCGCGAGCTGCTGACCCAGTACGGCACCCTGAACGCCGAGGTGCGCGCGCTGCTGGACGACCCCAAGAGCGCGATCCTGGAGATCGACCGCAAGATCGTCGAGAAGCAGCGCAGCCTGTCCGCTGCCGAAACCCAGCACTTCGGTGTGCCGCTCGGCGGCTCGCTGATCCCCTGGATCGACAAGGATCTGGGCAATGGCGTGTCGCGCGAAGAGTGGAAGGGCATGGCCGAGACCAACAAGATCCTCGGCGCGGCTCAGGCCATCCCGGTGGATGGCTTCTGCGTGCGCATCGGCGCCATGCGCTGCCACTCGCAGGCACTGACCTTCAAGCTGAAGAAGGATGTGCCGCTGGCCGACATCGAGGCTCTCATCGCCGCCGACAACGAATGGGTCAAGCTGGTGCCCAACACCCGCGAGGCCACCATCAAGGATTTGACCCCGGTGGCCGTGACCGGCACGCTGACGATCCCCGTCGGCCGCGTGCGCAGGCTCGCCATGGGCCCCGAGTACCTGGGCGCCTTCACCATCGGCGACCAGTTGCTCTGGGGTGCGGCCGAGCCGCTGCGCCGCATGTTGCGCATCCTGATCGAGCAATGACGCTTTAAGCCCGTCGCAAACGGCGTGCAACCCCTTGTTGCACCTGCGTTGCCCTCGGGCTACAAGGCGGGGCACTCGTAGTGGAACTACGGGTGCCCGCACCGGTACTGCAGGCATTTCATGAGGTCTGCAACGGATATGCTTGCCAGCCTTGAGTTTTCTCGCTGCAAAGGCGTTCGCGCCCAGGCGGCGACGGGAGTTGCCTTGAACCAGCTTGCCCTTTCGGCGCGCATGCGCTTCACCCTCAGTCACGTGGCCCTGGCCGCGCTCTGTGCCTTCTCGTCCGGCGCCCAGGCCCTGGGTCTCGGGCGCTTGAACGTGCAGTCGGCGCTGGGTGAGACCCTGAGGGCCGAAATCGAGCTGTCCTCCCTCAGCGCTGAAGAGGCGGCCAGCCTGCGCGTGCGCGTGGCGCCGCCGGATGCCTATCGGGCCAGCGGCCTGGAATACAACGCCGTGTTGCCGGGCACCCAGGTGCAGTTGGCACGTCGTGCCGATGGGCGGCCGGTGCTGCGCATCGCCAGCGACCGCGCGGTGCAGGAGCCCTTCCTGGATGTCGTGCTGGAGCTCACTTGGGCCTCGGGCCGGCTGACGCGCGAGTTCACGATGCTGTTCGATCCGCCCTCGTCGGCGCGTGCCCCCGAGGCCGTGACGGCGCCGGTGGTCAGCGCGCCCGCGCCCGCGCCGAGCGCATTGCCTTCTCAGCCTGCCTCGGCGGTCAGTCGGGCCCCGGCGTCGGCCGAGACCCCCCGCGCGCCTCGCCCGGCCCCCGCCCCGGCGGCGGTGGCAGACGGCACGGTGGTGGTGCGCCCGGGTGAATCCCTTTCGCGTGTGGCGGCCCGGCACCTGCCCGAGGGCGTGTCGCTGGACCAGATGCTGGTGGCCCTGTATCGCCAGAACCCCGACGCGTTCATGGGCGAGAACATGAACCTGCTGCGTGCGGGTTCGCGCCTCAAGCTCCCCGCCAACGAGGCGCTGGCCGCGCTGGACAAAGCCGAGGCGCGCCAGGTCATCCGCGCGCACAGTGCGAACTTCGAAGCTGCGCGCCAGGGCCTGGCCAGTACCGCTCCTCGCGCGCCGAAGGACAGCGAGCGCGTCGCCAAGGGCCCGGTTGAGGCCGTGGTGACCGAACCCAAGGCGACCCCCAGCGGGGATCGTTTGACGCTCAGCAAGCCCGCGGTGGCAACCCCGCCGCCGGCGCCCGCCACGCCGCCCAAGCCGGTGCAACCGCCCGCCTCGCAGGTGGCCGAGCTGACGCGCAATGTCGAAGACCTGAAGAAGATCACCGAGGCCGCCAAGCCGGCTGCGAGTGCGGAGCCCGCAGCGTCGGCTGCACCGGCACCGGTGGCCGCGCCGCAGCCTGCATCGGCCACGCCTGCCGCCGTGCCGGTGGCCAAGCCCAAGCCGGTGGCGCCGCCACCCGCGCAGCCGCAGGCGGAAGAAGGGATGTTCAGCTGGCTCGCCACCCCGGTGGGTGCTGCCGGCGCGGCTGGTGTACTGGCCCTGCTTGGCTTTGGTGCCTTCCGCCTGCTGCGCAAGTCCAAGGGGGCGGAGAACCGCGAGACGATGTTCGGCGAGAGTCGCCTGCAACCTGACTCCTTCTTCGGCGTCACCGGCGGCCAGCGGGTCGACACGCGCGACGGTGGCAACACCATGTCGTCGATGTCCTACTCGCTCAGCCAGTTGGATGCGCATGGCGATGTCGATCCAGTAGCCGAGGCCGATGTCTATCTGGCTTATGGCCGCGACCTGCAGGCCGAAGAGATTCTGAAAGAGGCGCTGCGCGCCCAACCCGAGCGTCTGGCCATCCGCCTGAAGCTGCTAGAGGTCTACGCCAAGCGCCGCGATGTGCGCGGCTTCGAGCAGCTGGCCACCCAGTTCTATGCCGACACCAAGGGTGCGGGCGAGGATTGGGAGAAGGCGCAGGAGATGGGTCTGGGCATCGACCCGACCAACCCGCTCTACCAGCCCGGCGGCGGTCCGCGTTCGATGTTCGATGACGAGGCCCCGCGTCCGGAGCCGATGAACGCCACCACCATGCCGCAGGCGGCAGCGGCAATGGAAGAGGCGGAGCCCGATGTCGGCCCGCCGAGCCTGATCGATTTGGATCTCGACCTGGGTACTGCCGCACCGGCCCCGGCTCCGGCCGCCGATGCGATGGCGCGCACGCAGGGCTTGAAGGCGCAGCCCGAGGCCGTGCCCAGTGTGTCGATGGACCTGGACCTGGACCTGCCCGATCTGGGCGCCGCTGTGGCACCCGAGCCGGCGCCGGCTCCCTCGGTGGGCGGCAACAGCCTTCAGTTCAGCTTGGATGACCTGGGTGATTTCGATGCCGGTACCGTGGCCGCGCCGCTCGACAAGGGCACTGACGCCATGGGGCTGAACGACGGCTCGGCCTCCAAGGTCGGTGGCGATTCACTGATCGACGCCATGCAGGACCTCGCCGAGGACGATGGCGACCCGATGCAGCGCCAGTTGGAGCTGGCGGAAGAGTTCCGCCAGATTGGCGACACCGAAGGCGCGCGGGACGTCCTGCAGGAACTGATCAAGCAGGTGGGGAGCGGTCCGCTGTACGAGCGGGCCAAGGCGATGCTCGATCAGCTCCGCTGAGCCCAATGGTCCAATGCAAGGGCGCCTGCGGGCGCCCTTGTTTTTTTCGGAGTGAGTGCATGCGGGTTGCCTTGGGTGTGGCCTATCGGGGCGGGGCCTACTTCGGCTGGCAGAGCCAGCCGGGTGGCCAGACGGTGCAGGACCACTTGGAGCAGGCCCTGAGCCGGTTTGCCGATGAGCCCATCCGCACACTGTGCGCAGGTCGTACCGACGCGGGCGTGCATGGCCTCAATCAGGTCGTGCACTTCGACACCAGCCGGGAGCGCGAGCCCTTCTCCTGGGTGCGTGGCGTCAATCGCTACCTGCCAGCCGACATCGCCGTGCAGTGGAGCGCCTTTCCGCCGGCAGACTTCCATGCGCGCAACCACGCCCGGGCTCGGCGCTACGCCTACCTGCTGCTGGAGTCGCCGATCCGCCCCGCGCTGGAAGCCGGTGCCGTGGGTTGGGTGTTCCGCCCGCTTGACCTGGAGCCGATGCAAGCCGGCGCCGCAAGACTGATCGGCGAGCACGACTTCAGCTCCTTCCGTGCCGCCGAATGTCAGGCCGCTTCGCCGGTGAAGACCCTGCGCACGGTCGAGATCGCGCGCCGCGGGGCGTACTGGCGCTTCGAGTTCGAGGCCAATGCCTTCCTGCACCACATGGTGCGCAATTTGATGGGAGGGCTGCTGGCCGTGGGGCAGGGTATCCGCGACCCGGAGTGGCTGGGGGAGGTGCTGGCCGCGCGTGACCGCTCGGTGGCGGCGCCCACCTTTGCGCCCGATGGCCTGTATTTCGTGGGTCCGCGCTACGACGCGGAACTCGCACTGCCGGAACGCACGCCGGCGATGGATTGGTTGCCTTGACGATGAACTCCAGAACCCGAATCAAGATCTGCGGGCTGCGCGAGCCCGCGCATGTCGAGGCTGCCGTGCTGGCCGGCGCCGATGCGCTGGGCTTCGTGTTCTATGCGAAGAGCGTACGCGCCGTGACGTTGGAGCAGGCGAGCGCCTTGGTCGAGCTGCTGCCGCCCTTCGTGACACCGGTGGGGCTGTTCGTCAATGCCGATCCGAACGTGATCGATGCCGCGCTGCGAGCCATCCCGCAGTTGCTACTGCAGTTCCATGGCGATGAAGCCCCCGCGGAGTGCGAGCGTTGGGGGCGGCCCTATCTGCGTGCCCTGGCGGTGCGGCCGGAAACCAACTTGCTAGACTGCGCCCGCCGTCATCCCCACGCCCAGGCCTTGTTGCTGGACGCCCCTGTGGAAGGCTATGGCGGTGGTGGAAAGGTTTTCGATTGGTCACTGCTCAAACCAAGCGCCAACTCTCCGGTCGTTTTGTCTGGTGGGTTGAATGCGGACAACGTCGCCGATGGCATTCGGCGCGTGCGACCCTGGGCGGTTGACGTTTCCTCTGGCGTCGAGCAGACGCGGGGCGTCAAGAGCCCGGACCTGATCCGCCGCTTCTGTGCGGCGGTGCGTGCGGCGGATGCCGCGCAGACCACCGGATTGCCACCCCATGAAAACCTATGACCAGCCCGACGCGCGCGGGCATTTCGGCCCCTACGGCGGCCGCTTCGTTGCCGAAACCCTGATGCATGCACTGGCCGAGCTCGAAGCGGCCTATGCGAAGTACCAGCACGATCCCGAGTTCCTGGCCGAGTTCCGTGACGAGCTCGCGCACTTTGTGGGCCGCCCCAGCCCCATCTATCACGCCCGGCGCCTGTCCGAAGAGTTGGGCGGCGCGCAGATCTTGCTGAAGCGCGAGGACCTGAACCACACCGGCGCGCACAAGGTCAACAACACCATTGGCCAGGTGCTGCTGGCACGCCGCATGGGCAAGAAGCGGATCATTGCCGAGACCGGCGCCGGCCAGCATGGCGTGGCCACGGCCACGGTGTGTGCACGCTACGGCCTGGAATGCGTGGTCTACATGGGCTCCGAGGACGTCAAGCGCCAGTCGCCCAACGTCTACCGCATGCAGCTGCTGGGCGCTACGGTGGTGCCGGTGGAAAGCGGCAGCAAGACCCTGAAGGACGCGCTCAACGAGGCGATGCGCGACTGGGTCACCAACGTCGAGTCGACCTTCTACATCATCGGCACCGTCGCCGGCCCGCATCCCTATCCGATGCTGGTGCGCGACTTTCAGCGCGTCATCGGTGACGAGTGCATTGCGCAGATGCCCGAGATGGTCGGCCGACAACCCGATGCCGTGATTGCCTGCGTGGGCGGCGGCAGCAACGCCATGGGCATCTTTTATCCCTACATCCCTTTCGAGGGGGTGCGTCTGATCGGCGTCGAGGCCGCCGGTCGCGGCATCGAGACCGGACAGCACGCCGCCACGCTGAGCGCTGGCAGTCCGGGCGTGCTGCATGGCAATCGCACCTACTTGCTGCAGGACGAGGCGGGTCAGATCATTGAGACCCATTCCATCTCGGCCGGCCTGGACTACCCAGGCGTCGGCCCCGAGCACGCCTATCTGAAGGACATCGGCCGCGCCGAGTACGTGGGTGCCACCGATGCCGAGGCGCTGGCCGCCTTCCACCGCTTGTGCCGTACCGAGGGCATCATTCCCGCGCTGGAATCGAGCCATGCGCTGGCGCATGCGATGAAGATCGCGCCCACGATGGCCAAGGACCAGCAGCTGCTGGTGTGCCTGAGCGGCCGTGGTGACAAGGACATCGGCACCGTTGCCGACCTGAGCGGTTCGACCTTTTACTGCCGCCCCTCCTGCCGCGGCGAAGAGGCCAAGGGCGTGGCTTTCCTGAAGAAGGAGGTCCAGTGATGAGCCGTCTTGCCAAGACCTTTGACGGACTGAAGTCCGCAGGCCGCAAGGCCCTGATTCCCTATATCACCGCGGGCGACCCGCACCCGAACCAGACCCTGGGCCTGATGCAGGCCCTGGTGGCGGGCGGTGCGGACGTCATTGAGCTCGGCGTGCCCTTCAGCGACCCGATGGCTGACGGCCCGGTGATCCAGCGCGCCGCCGAGCGCGCGCTGGTGCACGGCGTGCGCCTGCTCGATGTGCTGGCCATGGTGCGCGCCTTCCGCCAGACCGACGCGCAAACGCCGGTGGTGCTGATGGGTTACGCGAACCCGATCGAGCGAATGGGGTTGGAGCGCTTTGCGCAGATGGCGCATGAAGCTGGTGTGGACGGCGTGCTGGTGGTGGACTACCCGCCCGAAGAGGCCGACGACTTTGCCAATGTGCTGAAGGCCCACCAGCTGGATCCCATCTTCCTGCTCGCGCCCACCTCATCAGACGCTCGCATCGCCAAGGTGGCCGAGCTGGCGAGTGGCTACGTTTACTACGTCTCCCTGCGCGGCGTGACCGGCGCGGCGCATCTGGATGCGGACGCGGTGGCGGCGCAGTTCCCGCGCCTGCGCGCCCAGCTCAAGCTGCCGATTGGCGTGGGCTTCGGCATCCGCGACGCCGCCTCCGCACGGGCTGTGAGCCAGGTTGCCGATGCGGTCGTCATCGGCTCCGCCCTGGTGCAACTGGTGGAACGCAGTGGGACCGATAATGCGCCGCTTGCGCTGCAACATTTCCTTGCGGAAATCCGCAGCGCCCTCGATGCAAAGGAAGTCGCCCCATGAGTTGGTTGGACAAACTGCTGCCGCCCAAGATGCAGCACAGCGACCCGGCCGAGCGCCGTCAGGTGCCCGAAGGCCTGTGGACCAAGTGCCCGAGCTGTGAAACCGTGCTCTACAAGGCCGATCTGGAGCAGAACCAAATGGTCTGCCCCAAGTGCAGCCACCACCATCGCATCGGCGCGCGCGCCCGCCTGAACGCCTTCCTGGATGGGGAAGGGCGCTACGAGATCGGCCAGGAAGTGCTGCCGGTCGACGCGTTGAAGTTCAAGGACAGCAAGAAGTACCCCGAACGCCTCAAGGAAGCGCTGGAAAACACTGGCGAGACCGATGCGCTGGTGGTGATGGGCGGTGCCGTGATGAGCATCCCGCTCGTGGCGGCCTGCTTCGAGTTCGAGTTCATGGGCGGCTCCATGGGCTCGGTGGTGGGTGAGCGCTTTGCCCGCGGTGTGCAGGCGGCGGTCGAGCAGAAGGTGCCCTTCCTGTGCTTCACCGCCACCGGTGGCGCGCGCATGCAGGAGGGCCTGCTGAGCCTGATGCAGATGGCCAAGTGCAATGCGGCGCTGACCCAGCTAGCACGTGCCCGCCTGCCCTACATCAGCATCCTGACCGACCCGACCATGGGTGGCGTCTCGGCCAGCTTCGCCTTCGTCGGTGACATCGTCATTGCCGAGCCCAAGGCCCTGATCGGCTTTGCCGGCCCGCGCGTGATCGAGAACACCGTGCGCGAGAAGCTGCCCCCGGGCTTCCAGCGTGCCGAGTTCCTGATGGAGAAGGGCGCGGTCGATCTGATCGTTGACCGCCGCGAGCTGCGTGCCACCGTGGCCAGCACCCTGGCCATGCTGCAGCGCCAGTCTGCCGACGCCGTCGCCTGAACCCGCTGCCTTCGACTGAACGGCCAGGCTCTGCCTGGCCTTTTTCATATCTGCCATGACCTTGAACGACTGGCTCGCCCGCTGCGAGCGCCTGCACCCCAAGACCATCGACATGACGCTGGACCGGGTGAACGCGGTGCGCGATCGCCTGGGTCTGCGCTTCAGCACGCCGGTGATCAGCGTCGCCGGCACCAATGGCAAGGGTTCGACCTGCGCGATGCTGGATGCGATCGCCCGTGCCGCCGGCTACCGCGTCGGCCTGTACAGCAAGCCGCATCTGGTGCATTTCGAAGAGCGCTGCCGGGTCAATGGCGAGATGGTCAGCGCCGAGTCGCTGGTGCCGCATTTCGAGGCCGTGGAGGCCGCGCGCGGTGAGATCACGCTGACCTACTTCGAATTCACCACCCTGGCGATCATGCGGCGCCTGAGCCTGGAGCCGCTGGATCTGGTGATCCTCGAAGTGGGCATGGGCGGGCGCCTGGACGCCGTCAATGCGGTCGACGCCGATCTGGCGCTGATCACCAGCATCGACCTTGACCACGTCGAGTTTCTGGGTCCCGACCGTGAATCCATCGGCCGTGAGAAGGCGGGCATCTTGCGCGCGGGGCGCCTGGCGGTGTGTTCCGACCCCATGCCGCCGGCCAGCATCGCCGCCGAGGCGGCACGCCTCGGAGTGGACCTGCGCCAGTCGGGGCGCGACTTCCGTTTCGAGGGCGACCGCCAGCAATGGCGCTGGGAAGGGCGCAGCCGCCGCTTTGCCGGCCTGGCCTATCCGGCGCTGCGGGGCGTCAATCAGCTGCTGAATGCCGCTGGGGTGCTGGCCGCCTTCGAGGCCCTGCACGATCGCCTGCCCATCAACGCCCAGGCGGTGCGCGCTGGCTTGGCACTGGTGGATCTGCCGGGGCGCTTCCAGGTCCTGCCCGGCCAGCCGGCTGTGGTACTGGACGTGGCGCACAACCCGCACGCGGTGGCGGCGTTGGCCCAGAACCTCGACCAGATGGGCTTCTCACCGCGCACCCGTGCCGTGTTTGGTGCCATGGCGGACAAGGCCCTTGACGGCGTGTTCGCGGCCATTTCGCCCTGGGTGGACCACTGGTGCTTCACCGACCTTCCCACCCCCCGGGCCGCACGCGCGGCCGAACTGAGCCAGCGCTGGGCAGCGTTGCAGCCCGGTCTCAAGACGCCCGGTGCGGTGACGGTCAGCGAGCATGCCGACCCGGTGCAGGCCCTGGCCCATGCCCGGGCCTTGAGCGAGCCCGCCGATAGAATCTTGGTCTTCGGTTCCTTCTACACGGTTGGCGCGGTGCTGGGCTCCATGTCGCAGCGTTGACGCGTCGGCGTCACCCCCGCTCGCATGGACTTGCTGTCCCTTTTCCGGCGCTCTGCCGCCCCTGCCGAAGCACCGCGCGGCAAGCGCTCCCGCAGCGCCGCCGCCCACGACCAGGCCGTGCAGCAGCTGCGCCAGCGCGCCCGCCACCGACTGATTGGTGCGGCCGTGCTGGTCGGCCTGGGCTTGCTGGCCTTCCCGCTGGTGTTCGAAACCCAGCCGCGGCCGGTGCCGATGGACCTGCCCATCGTCATTCCGGCCAAGGAGACCGCCCCACCCTTGGCCCCCCCTCCGAGCGTGGCTGCCGCCACTTTGCCCGAGGCGGCCCAGCGCCAGCCACTTCCCGACCCGGTGCCGGAAGCGGCTGCCGAGCCCGAACCCAGGCCGGCCCCAGCGCCGGAGGCCGCCGCCGCATCCAAGCCGGAAGCGTCCAAGCCTGTCGCACCGCCGGCCGAGCGCAAGCCGCCCCAAACGGCTCAGGTGGCCCAGGCCGCCCAGGTGGCCTCGGCGCCAGTCGCGGCCGGGCGCTTCATCGTGCAGGTCGGCGCCTTTGCCGAGCGGGCCGCCGCGCAGGAGGCGCGCGCCAAGCTGGAGCGCAAGGGCTTGAAGACCTACACCCAGGTGGCCAAGACCAAGGACGGCGACCGCATCCGTGTCCGCCTGGGGCCGTTTGCTGACCGCGCCGAGGCCGAGCGTGCCGCTTCCACGGCCAAGGGCCTGGGCCTGGCGGGCCAGGTGCTGACGCTCTGATGCCCGAGTCCGTGCTCCTGAGTTGGGCCGATCTGATGGTGTTGGCCCTGCTGCTGATCTCTTTGATCGTCGGGGCTTGGCGCGGTCTGGTGCTCGAAGTGTTTTCGCTCGCGGCCTGGGTACTGGCCTATTTCTTGGCGCCCTGGCTCGCACCGGTGGTGGAAGGCTGGCTGCCGGCGAAGATCGCCCAAGGTGGCTGGCAGGAGTTGGCCGCGCTGGTGCTGGCCTTCATCCTGGTGCTGGTGGTGTGCGGCCTGACCGGACGCCTGCTGCGCATGCTGCTGCATGCCACCCCGCTTGCTTTTGTCGATCGGCTGCTCGGTGCCGGCTTTGGCCTGCTGCGCGGTCTGCTGCTGGCGCTCTTGGGGGCCGTGCTCATCGGCTTCACGCCCTTCAAGCGCCATCCGGCCTGGACTGAATCCATTTCACGCCCCATCCTGCACGGCACGCTGCAGCTGGCGGCGCCCCTGCTGCCGCAAGCGCTGCAGGGCCTGCTTGAATCTCGCAAGTCTTAAGGATCCCATCATGTGCGGCATCGTCGGCGCCATCTCCCAGCAACCCGTCAACCAGCTGCTGTACGACAGCCTGCTGCTGTTGCAGCACCGCGGCCAGGATGCGGCCGGCATCGTCACCATGCAGGGCACCAAGTGCTTCATGCACAAGGCCAAGGGCATGGTGCGCGACGTCTTCCGCACCCGCAACATGCGCGCGCTGCCGGGCCAGATCGGCCTGGGCCAGGTGCGCTACCCCACCGCCGGCAATGCCCATAGCGAAGAAGAGGCCCAGCCCTTCTACGTCAATGCGCCCTTCGGCCTGGTGCTGGTTCACAACGGCAATTTGACCAATGCCGCGGCGCTGCGTCAGGAGCTGTTCGACCTGGACCGTCGCCACATCAATACCGAGAGCGACACCGAAGTGCTGATCAATGTGGTGGCGCACGAACTGGAAAAGGCCGCGCGTGACCTGCCCGTCACGCCGGAAGCGGTTTTCAAGGCCGTGACGGCCGTGCACCGCCGCCTGCGCGGCAGCTATGCGGTGATCGCCCTGATCGCCGGGCATGGCCTGCTGGCATTCCGCGACCCCTACGGCATCCGCCCGCTCTGCTTCGGCCAGGGGCAGACCGGCGAATGGATGGTGGCCAGCGAATCGGTGGTGCTTGAGGGCACGGGTTTCAAGCTGGAGCGCGATGTGGCGCCCGGTGAGGCCCTTTTCATCGACGCCAAGGGCGGCCTGCACACCCAGCAATGTGCGGATGCCCCCAAGCTCAACCCCTGCATGTTCGAGTTCGTCTACCTGGCGCGCCCGGATTCGGTGATGGACGGCATTTCCGTTTACCAGGCCCGCCTGAACATGGGCGAGACGCTGGCGCAGCGCGTGATCTCGACGATCCCGCCGACCGAGATCGATGTGGTGATCCCGATCCCCGAATCGAGCCGCCCCTCGGCCATGCAGCTCGCGCACCGCATCGGCCGGCCCTACCGCGAGGGCTTCGTCAAGAACCGCTACGTGGGTCGCACCTTCATCATGCCGGGCCAGGGCGTGCGCAAGAAGTCGGTGCGCCAGAAGCTCAATGCCATCGGGCAGGAGTTCAAGGGCCGGCGCGTGCTGCTGGTGGACGACTCCATCGTGCGCGGCACCACCTCGAAGGAGATCGTGCAGATGGCGCGGGACGCCGGTGCCACCAAGGTCTACATGGCCTCGGCCGCGCCGCCGGTGAAGTTTCCGAACGTGTACGGCATCGACATGCCGACCAGCAAGGAACTGATCGCTCACGGCCGCACGCTGGAGGAAATCCGCGCCTACATCGGTGCTGACGCGCTGATCTACCAGGACGTGGATGCGATGAAGCGCGTGGTCGCAGCCCTGCGTCCGGGGCTGGACGGCTTCGAGGCCAGCTGCTTCGACGGCCACTACATCACCGGCGACATCGGCGCCGAGCAGATCGCCGCCATGCAGGCCATTCGCCCCAAGGGCAGCGAGGAAGAGGACGGCGCAGACACCGGCCGCCTGGCCCTGCAGGAGCGTGGCGAATGACGATCCCGGCATCCGGCCTGCCCCAGGGCCTGCAGATCGACACCCTGGCCGTGCGTGAGGGCTTGCCCGCCACACCCTGGGGCGAGAACAGCGAGGCCTTGTTCCTAACCAGCAGCTTCTGCCACCCGAATGCCGCCACCGCGGCGGCACGCTTTTCGGGCGAGGAGGAAGGCTTCGTCTACAGCCGCTTCTCCAACCCGACGGTGATGATGATGGAGCGCCGCCTGGCCGCGCTCGAAGGCACCGAGGCCTGCATTGCCACCAGCTCGGGCATGGCCGCCATCCTGTTGCTGCTGATGGGCCTGCTGAAGAGCGGCGACCATGTGGTCTGCTCGCGCTCGGTGTTCGGTTCGACCATCAAGCTGCTTCAGGCCGAGTTCGGCAAGTTCGGCGTGAGCTCGAGCTTTGTCTCGCAGACCGATCTGGGCGAATGGCGCGCGGCCCTGCGGCCCGAGACCAGGCTGCTGCTGGCCGAGTCCCCCACCAACCCGCTGACCGAGGTCTGCGACATCGCCGCGCTGGCCGAGTTGGCCCATGGCCATGGTGCACTGCTGGCGGTGGACAACTGCTTCGCCACCCCGGCGCTGCAACGCCCGGCCGCGTTCGGGGCGGACCTGATCATCCATTCGGGCACCAAGTACCTGGACGGCCAGGGCCGGGTGCTGGCCGGCGCGCTGTGCGGATCCAAGGCCCTGATCGACAAGGTGCTGACCCCGGTGCTGCGCAGCGCCGGCATGTCGCTCTCGCCCTTCAATGCCTGGGTGGTGCTAAAGGGGTTGGAGACGCTCTCGATCCGCATGCAGGCGCAATGCGCACGCGCGCTCGAGCTGGCGCGCTGGCTGGAAGCCCAGCCCCAGGTTTCGCGCGTGCATTACCCGGGGCTGCCCAGCCACCCGCAGCACGAATTGGCGCTGCGCCAGATGGGCGGGCAGGGCGGGGCGGTGATCGCCTTCGAACTGGCCGCGGGCCAGGGTGCCGTGGCGCAGCGCAGCGCCGCCTTCGCTTGCATCGACGCCACGCGCCTGATGTCCATCACCGCCAATCTGGGCGACACCAAGACCACCATCACCCACCCGGCCAGCACCTCGCATGGCCGCCTGACCGAAGAGCAGCGCCAAGCCGCCGGCATCAGCCAGGGCCTGATCCGCATCGCCGTCGGTTTGGAAGATGCCCGCGACCTGCAAGCCGATCTGGCGCGCATGCTGGCCGCTGTTTGAAGAAGAGACCATGAGCCAAGTCCGTACCCGTATCGCCCCGTCGCCCACCGGCTTCCTGCACCTGGGCACCGCGCGCACTGCGTTGTTTTCCTGGGCCTATGCCCGTCACCATGGCGGCCAGTTCGTGCTGCGCATCGAAGACACCGATGTGGCGCGCTCCACCCAGGATTCGGTCGAGCAGATCCTGGCCTCTATGCATTGGCTGGGCCTGGAGTACGACGAGGGCCCGATCTATCAGATGCAGCGTCTGGAGCGCTACCAGGCCGTCGCCCAGGAGCTGATTGCCGCGGGCAAGGCCTACTACTGCTATTGCACGCCGGAAGAGCTGAACGCGATGCGCGAGGCGCAGAAGGCACGCGGCGAGAAGACCGGCTACGACGGCCGCTGGCGCCCGGCGCCGGGCAAGACCCTGCCGGCGATTCCCGAAGGCGTGAAGCCGGTGATCCGGTTCGCCAACCCGGAAGAGGGCGATGTGGTCTGGAACGACCTCGTCAAGGGCCCGATCAGCATCAACAACCGCGAGATCGACGACCTGATCATCGTCCGCCCCGATGGGGTGCCGACCTACAACTTCGCCGTCGTGGTCGATGACTGGGACATGCAGATCACCCATGTGTTCCGGGGTGACGAACACGTCAACAACACGCCCTGGCAGATCAATCTGTTCCGTGCCCTGGGTGCGCCGCTGCCGGCCTTCGGCCATGTGCCCATCATCCTGGGCGACGACGGACTGAAGCTCTCCAAGCGCCGCGGCGCCGTGAGCGTCACGGCCTACGAAGAAGCTGGCTACCTGCCCGAGGCCATGCTGAACTACCTGGCACGCCTGGGCTGGAGCCATGGCGACGACGAGATCTTCAGCCGTGAGCAGCTGGTGGCCTGGTTTGACGGCTCGCACCTCACCAAGAGCCCGGCGCAATGGGATGCGGCGAAGCTGGAGTGGGTCAACGGCCAGTACATCAAGGCGGCCGATGACGCCCGCCTGGCTGCATTGGTCAAGCCGCGCCTGCTAAAGCGCGGCCTGACCGTGCCTGACACCGCCCCGCTGGCGGCGATGTGTGCCTTGTTCAAGGACCGCTGCAACACGCTGGAGGTGCTGGCGGACTGGCTGGCCATGTTCTTCGGGTCGGTGCAGGCCAGCGAGGCCGATCAGACCCAGCACTTGACCGAGGGCGCACGTGCCGCCCTGCAGGAGCTTGCCGCCGCGCTGAAGGAGGCCGAGTGGACGCCGGCAGGCGTTTCCGCCGCGATGAAGGCCGTGCTGACGGCGCGCGGTCTGAAGATGCCGCAACTGGCCATTCCGCTGCGCGTGCTGGTCTGCGGTCGCAGCCAAACGCCCGCCATCGACCAGGTCCTGGCCCTGTTCGATCGAGAAATTTTGATGGCCCGCTTGCAATCCGCCTGAAAAGTGTTCTATAGTCGCTGTCTCGCTTGAACGGCGTACTTCCTTTGGGGGTATAGCTCAGCTGGGAGAGCGCTTGCATGGCATGCAAGAGGTCAGCGGTTCGATCCCGCTTACCTCCACCAAATCAGCAAGTGCGCCGTTTGAGGTTGAAGGATTTGTCCCCTTCGTCTAGAGGCCTAGGACACGACCCTTTCACGGTTGTAACAGGGGTTCGAATCCCCTAGGGGACGCCAAAATTAGAATGGTCTGGCAAACCGGCGAAGCAATTCGCGAATTTGCTACCGACGCGGAGTGGTAGTTCAGTCGGTTAGAATACCGGCCTGTCACGCCGGGGGTCGCGGGTTCGAGTCCCGTCCACTCCGCCAAAGTATTTGAAAAGCCCGCTTAATCAGCGGGCTTTTTCTTTATTAGTGTGAGGCTGCAGTTTTGTGGCGAAATTTTCCGGTGTTGCCGGTTAATGAAACCAGAAAATCTGCGATATAGTTTCAACATTGCTTGAACAGCGTGCCTTCTTCGGGGGTATAGCTCAGCTGGGAGAGCGCTTGCATGGCATGCAAGAGGTCAGCGGTTCGATCCCGCTTACCTCCACCAAAGCAAAGCGCGCGGTTCGGGTGGTGAGAGTTTCTGTCCCCTTCGTCTAGAGGCCTAGGACACGACCCTTTCACGGTTGTAACAGGGGTTCGAATCCCCTAGGGGACGCCAAAATTCGACTAGGGCTTGACGGAGCCCTCGAGTATCTCGATAATATCGTCACCGACGCGGAGTGGTAGTTCAGTCGGTTAGAATACCGGCCTGTCACGCCGGGGGTCGCGGGTTCGAGTCCCGTCCACTCCGCCACTAATTCAAAAGGGCCTGCTGATTCAGCAGGCCCTTTTTCTTTTCCGGCCGCGATGAGCGAATTCCCGATCGATACGGAACTGGCGCGTGATGAGCCTGCGTTGGGAGAATTCTTCCGCGACGGCGAAGCGCCGCTGGATGCCGGCCTGTGGTGGCAGCTGGATCGTCAAGGTGCCACGTTGGGTGCGCTGCGCGCGCTCTTCCATGGCCCGGCCGCTCTGGCGCGGCTGCGCGTCTGGGTCTTCCTGGAGCTGATGGGCCTGCCCGAGGGCCGGCTGGCGCGCGAGCAGCTGAACCGCCACTTCCATGTCCTGACCGACGAGGCGCTCGAACTGGTGCTTCGGCGCTTGCGCGAGGCCGATCTGCTGAGCTGGGATGCGAGCGAGCAGCTCTACAGCGTCACCCCGCTGGCGCAAAGCCTGCTCGGCCTGCTGGCGCCGCTGACCGCCGCGCCGGCCGAGCACGATGAACTGGCCACGCTGCTGGCCGGCGTGGCGGGCGCGCAGCAGCTCGGCACCCTGCAGGCCGGCCAACTGCAAAGCCTGCAGGCCCAGCTGGCGCGCCTGAACGACGAGTTTGCCGAGGCCATCGCCAGCGGCTCCGAGTTCCGCCTGCGCAAGGCGCGCGGCCGCTTCGAACGCGCGCTGGGCCTGGTTGAAAAAGCCTCGGAAGCCCTGACGGCCATCATCCGGGGCGCCGAGGACCGCAACGATGCCCGCCTGGAGCGCCTCGCCCGCGACCTGGGCCTGGCTCAGGCGCGCTTGCTGGCGATGGCCAGCCAGTTCAACCGCGCGCTCCAGCAGGCCGACCGCCAGCGCATCACGCTCGGCTCCACCGGCATCACCACCACGGATGTGCGCCGCTGGTTGCAGCAGCAGGACGATCTGGGCGCCCTCTTGGCGGATGCTTGCGCCGTACCCGTGGCGCCTGTTTTCGTGGCCCAGCACGAGCTGCTGGATGCCACCGAGGGCGAGTTCGAACGGGAGCGGGCCCGTGCCCCGCAGGCCGAGCCTCTGCCGGGCGCCAGAACGGCGCCACCCGGCACCTTGGATGTGGCGGAGTTCCCGCCCGATCTGGCCGCCTTGCAGGTGCTGCTCCAGCGCTGGAGCGCCGAAGACCCGACCGAGCGCCCGCTCGCCCCCGCGCTGCTGGGAAGCGGCTACGCGCGCGCCGCCTACCGCGCCCAGCTGCTGCCGCTGATGGGCGACCCGCAATCCACCGGCCTGGCCGGTGCCACCGGCGAGCTGGCGCGCCAGCCCTGGCGAGCGCGCTTCGCGGCCGAGCAGGGCCCGGTGGATGACCCGCATGTGCGCTGGATGAGCCAGGGCCGCCTGATTCGAACTGATGGATCCCCCGAGGGAGACGCCGAATGACACCGCCTTTCGACGAAACCGCGCAGCTCGCCGCCCAGTTGCTGGCGCGCCGCTGGCTGCCGCGCAACCACCCGCTGGTGCGCAAGGTGCTGATCGACGCCGACCTCTGGCGCCAGCTGGAAGAACGCGTGGCCGGCGTGGGCCTGCGCGTGGTGGACAACGTGCATGCCGACCACATCGCGCTGGCGCTGCTGCGTCCGGCCGAGAACGCGGTGTTCAGCGAGTCCGCGCTCAATGCCAACAACAACCTCGATCTGCCGCGCGACGGCGTGGCCCTGCTGGTGGTGGTCTGGGCCCTGATCGTGCTGCCCAAGCGCCAGCGCCAGCTGGCCCGTGCCGAGGCCCACGAGGCCGGCCAGGGCGAGATGTTCGCCAGCGACAAGCCGCTGCCCAGCGCCGAACGCAGCGCGCCTCTGCTTTCTTACAAGAGCCTGCTGGCCGACTTCGGCAAGCAGCTTGGCGGCGCCTTGCGCATCAACACGCACCTGAAGCTGCTGGAGCGCCAGGGCTTCATCACGCGCAAGGGCGAGGACATCGCCGAGGGCCCGCTGCTCGATCTGCTGCTGGACTACGACCGCCTGGCCCCGCGCGTGCTGGAGGGCACCCTGGCCGAGGTGCTGGGCCGCTCCTCCGACCCGCAGGCCGGCCCTGCCATTCAGGTCATCCAGGCCGCGCGCCGCGCCCAGGAAGAGGCCGAACAAGACGATCAGGAGGCCCGCTGATGTTCCATCTGCAAGAACTGGAGCTGCTGCACTGGGACTACTGCCAGCGCGTCAGCATGCCGCTGGATGCGGCCATCATCACCATCGCCGGGCCCAATGGATCGGGCAAGACCACCTTGCTGGACGCGCTGCGCACCCTGCTGGGGCTGGAATGCTCGGGCGGGCGCACCTACAAGACCTATGCGCGCCATGCGAATGCCACCACCGCCTGGCTGCGCGCCAGCGTGGACAACCGGCCGCGCCATCGCCAGAACAGCAGCCGGCCCTTCGCCAGCTCGCTGCTCTACGACGACAAGGTCACGATCGCCTGCCGCATCGAACGCCAGGGCGGCGACTGGACGCGCCGCTACACCCTCGTCGACGGCGTGCAGAGCATCGAGCAGCTGGCCGAGCGGCCCGACAAGGACTGGATGGGCATCGAAGCCTGGAAGCGCCGCCTGGAGGCCGCCGGCTTGACGCGCGCCATCGGCCGCGTGCTGGCGCTGGAGCAGGGCCAGACCGACCGATTGTGCGAGCTGAGCCCGCGCGAGCTGCTGCGCCTGGTGTTTGAGGTGTTCGGCGACCAGGAGGTGCTGGACCGCTACGACCTGGCGCGCAACCACCAGCAGCAGCTGGAGCGCGAAGTGGGGCAGGGCCAGCAGGAGCTGGCCCATGCGCAGGCGCAGCTGGCCGAGCTCTCGCAGCGCGTGAACCTCTACAAGAGCTGGCAGCTGCGCATCTCGGAGCGTGAGCGGCTTTCCACCGAGGTGCTGCCGGTGCTGCAGTGGGCCGACGCCCGCCAGGCCACGGCGCGCGAGGCGCGCGAGCTGCACCGGCACCGCCTGCAGCTGGCGGCCGAGGAGCGCAACCAGTCCGACTCGCGCCGCGCCCTGCACGAATCCTTTGAAGCCGCCGAGGCGGCGCGCCGCCAGTTGGCCGAGCTGGCCGAGCAGCGCGCTGCCGCCCGCAAGGCCTTCGAAGAGACGCGCGACGCCGAACGTCCGCTCGAAGACCTCGTCAAGCACGCCGAGGCCCTGCAGGCCCTGGCCGCGGTGGAAGGCGATGGCGACGAGCTGCAGCACCTGCTGGCCGGTCTGGGAGAACGCCAGCAGAAGCTGCGCGCCGACTACACCCGCGCCCACGATGCCAGCGCCAAGGCCCAGGCCGCGATCTCTGCGCTGCAAGGCCAGCGCCTGCCGCCGCCGCCGCCCGAGGTGCTGCGCTTCAGCCGCGTGCTGAACGAAGCGGACATCGCCCACCACCTGCTGGCCGATGCGATCGACATCGCCGACGAGGCCTGGCGCGGAGCGGTGGAGGGCTATCTGCGCGGCTCGCGCTGGATCGTGGTGTTGAAGAACCCGGCCGATGAACGCCAGGCCTTCGCGCTGGCAGCACGCGAGCGCTACCGCCATTACGTGGTGGCCGAGAGCGAGGCCGCGCCGAGCGCCCCCAAGGGCAGCCTGCTGGCCGCCATTCGCGTGACGCAGCCCCTGCCGGGTTGGTTGCTGCGCCAGCTGGCCGGCATCCGCTGCGTGGCCGACACGGCCTCCGGCAGCGGCACCGACTGGATCACCCCCGACGCCTACTACCGCGACAACCGCGGCGGCCGCAGCCTGTTCGTGCCGCCGGCCGAGCACCAGTTCGGCGCCTCGGCCACGGCCTCGCGCCGCCAGGCGCTGGAAGCTGAGCTGGCGCGTGCAGACGCCGAACTGGCCCGCCTGGCGCGCGAGCAGACCGAGATCGACCGCCAGCTCAAGGATGCCCAGAAGGCCGCCGCCGGCCACAAGGCGGCGCAGGAGCTGATCACCCGCGCCGGTGAATTCAGCGAGGCGCGCGAGCGCCTGCCGCAGCTGCGCGCCGCCCGCCAGGAGGCCGGCAGCCGCTGGACTTCGCTGGACCAGGCGCATGCCCAGGCCGTCAAGGATGCCGACCGCGCCGAGCGCGACTACCAGGCCCTGCAGACCCGGCTCAAGCTGGGGCTGGACCAGATGCAGAGCCTGCGCTCCGGCCTGGCCGAGCGCGCCGCCCAGCTGCGCCAGGCCAGCCAGGCCTCGCGCCGCGCGCGTGCCGAGTTCCCGGCCGGCTGGGTCACCCCCGCGCGGCTGGCTGCCCTCAGGGACGAGTTCGGCAGCATCCAGCAGGCCCGCATCGCGCTGGGCCACATCGAGAAGGAGCTGGAGCAGGGCAACTGGGAAACCGACCACCAGGTGCTGGAGCGCCATGCCCGCATGGACCTGCAGGTGCGCGAGCAGCAGCGCATGCTGGACGACCGCCGCGCCAGCAACGAGGCGGCGCGCATCGCCTCCAGCAACGCGCGCGAGAAGTACATCGACGTGCTGCGCGCCACCATGCGCCGCTACCGCAAGAACGTGCAGGAGCTGGGGGAGCTGGCCGGCGTGGTGGCCCTGGCCGAGCTGCCGCATCTGGAGAACGACGACACCGTGCTGGCCCAAGCCGGCCTGCACGTGCGCTTCAGCTTCGACGGCAAGGGCGAGGTGGGCCTGAACGACGGTGAGGCCAGTGGCGGCCAGCAGGTGCTGAAGAGCTTGATCCTGCTCGTGGGCCTGATGAAGGACGACGACGCGCCAGGCGGTTTCGTCTTCATCGATGAGCCCTTTGCGCACCTGGACGTGCGCAACATCCAGCTGGTCGGGCACTTCCTGAAGAGCACGCGTGCGCAGTACCTGCTGACGACGCCGATCACCCACAACGTCGAGGTCTTCGAGCCCTCGGAAATCACGCTGGTGACGAGCAAGAAGCCGCGCGGCGAGCGCTGGGCGCCGCCGATCGGGGTGATCCAGCGGCGCTTCGAGAACGAGGTGTACGCCTGATGCCGCTCAGCGGCGGTACAGCTGCTCGGCGCGCTGGAACAGGATCCAGCTGGTGAGGATGTACTTGTCCCCGCTGAGCGGCACGCAGCCGCGGTGTGTGTGCGTGAAGCCGGCCGGGGCAATGACCATGGTGCCGGCACGCGGCTGCAGCCGGCGCTGCTGGTGGAAGAACTCGGTCTCACCGCCCTCGGCCACGTCGTTCAGGTAGAACATGAACAGAAAGGCGCGGTGCAGGGTCTCGGCGTCGGGCTGGGCGGGATAGGTCTCGCAATGCCAGTAGCCGTAGTTGCCGCGGCCCTGCTCGTACTTCTGCATCTGGATATTGCCGAGCCGGTAGACCGAGCGCATCAGATCCATGGCGCGCGGCGCGCCCAGGCGTTCGAAGTTGTCGATCGTGAGCTGGGCGGGCTGGCCGGTCTCGGGGTCCTGCAGGGTCAGAGCGATCGGGGCGATCAGGCCGAAGGGGTAGCGCTTGAAGTATTCGGCCGCCTTGAAGGTGGTGACCTTCTGCACCTGCTGCAGCGCGGCGCGCCACTCGGGGTGCTCGTTCAGGTAGAGGTCGGTGCTGAGCTTCTTGCTGGTGTCGACGCCGCCGCCGGTGCGGCCGGGCTGGCGGTGCGGGCTGGCCTCGAAGGCTTGGATCAGCCGGGTGCAAAACTCGCGGTCCAAGGCGTCGTCGAAGACCTCGATGAAATCGGCGGGAGCATGCATGGCTGTCAGTATCGGCCGGGCCTGCGGCGATGATGCGCGCCCCATGACGCCGATCGAGATCTACTGCCTGTGCGCCGCCTGGTGCGGCACCTGTCGCGACTACCAGCTTCAGTTGCAGGACTGGGCGCGCAGCCAGCCGGCCTGGCGCGTGCACTGGGTCGACATCGAGGACGAGGCCGAGCGCCTGGGCGAGCTCGACATCGAGACCTTCCCGACCCTGTTGATCGCTGTCGACGGGCAGGCCCGTTTCCTGGGACCGGTGCTGCCGAATGCGGCGGCCCTGCACGCCCTGGTGGAGCGGGCGCCCCAATGGGCGCCGGGTGATGCGGCGATGCAGGCCCTGCTGGCGCGCCTGCAGGAGCAGGCGGCGCCGCGCTGACATTCACTTACACGGCCTCGCGGGCGCCGTTCTCCAATCGCGGCTTCCTCTTTCCCTTCCACAGGAGCACGCGATGCGCGCATGGATGCACACCTTGCTGGGGACCGCCCTGGCCCTTGGCAGCCAGGCCGCCCAGGCCGCCTGGGACCCGGTCAACACCAGCACCGCCTATCAGGCCATCCCCCTGGCCAGCGACAACACCGTCAACCCCTTGCGCGGCTACCACCGCTGGCGCGGTGTGGAGCTGGTGCCGCAGAGCGAGCGTGCGCTCGAGGCCTACCAGCGCTACCAGTGGCGTGACCTGGAAACCAGCCCTGGCGTCTACAACTTCAGCGGCCTGCTGGCCGAACTGGCCACCGCCCGCAGCGAGGGCCGCAAGTTCGCGCTGCGCCTGCGCATGATGGCTGGGTACGACGACGGCCAGGTCTACCTGCCCAGCTACCTGGTCAATCACCCCTCCTGCCAGGCCGGCTGCGGCTTCTGGGCCGATGACGACGCCGCCCAGACCGGCCTGACCTTCGTGCCGGACTGGAACGACCCTTACCTGCAGGAGCGCGCCCGGGCCCTGCTGCAGGCCCTGGCCCAGGCCATGGGTACGCAGCGCCATGACCTCGCTTGGATCGATGTGGGCCTCTACGGCCAGTACGGCGAGTGGGCGCTGCACAGCGCGCTCTACGCCCAGGCGCCGGCCGGCATCCTGCCCGCCACCGAAGCCAGCAAGCGCGCCTTTGCGGACATGCATTTCCAGGCCTTCCCGGACGTGCAGCAGGTGATGTTTGCGCTCTACAGCAATCGGGTGGCGCTGAACTACGGCCTGAACCAGCAGACCACCACGCTCAAGCCGGTGGGCCTGCGCGTGGATTGCCTGGCCCGTGCCAGCTTCTTCGATCAGTGGACCCACCACCCGACCGACTGGGCGATGTTCTCCAACCGCTGGCAGACAGCCCCCTTCGTGGCGGAGTTTTGCCCGTTCGAAAGCGGTGACTTGGTCAACAACCCGGCGGCCGCGCGCCAGCAGGCGGCGCAATTCCATGTCTCCAGCATCGGCAACGGCAACTTCGCCTCCAGCGTGCCGCGCGACCAGCGCTGGGCCTCGCTGACCGATGCCGAGCGCAATGATTTGCTGATGCTGGGCCGCGAGGCCGGCTACCGCTATGCGCTGCAGTCCGCCACGGTCAAGCTCAGCAGCACCGGCCAGTTGAACCTGACGGCGCAGGTGCAGAACCTGGGCAACGCGCCCGCCTATGAACCCTGGCAGCTGCGTGCGGAGCTGGTGAACGCCAGTGGCACCGTGGCCTGGAGCGGCAACCTGGCCATGAACCTGCGCACCAGCCTGGGCGGCGGCAGCAGCCAGAGCGCTTCAGCCGGCTGGAAGCTGCCCAAGAACCTGCCCAAGGCCAGCTACACCCTGCGCCTGGTGGTGCGTTCCACCGCTCCAGCGCCGCGCCGCGCGCTGCAACTGGCCAATGTGGAGCGAGTGGGTGAGGGTGGGGTGGTGCTGGGTACGCTGCGCAATCGCTGAGCGGCTGGCGCCTGCGGCTACGCTCCTGCTTCATGAGCCATCTGATCTTTGTCTACGGCACCCTGAAGCAGGGCTTCCGCAACCACCACATCAATCATGGCGAGCGCCTGCCCGGGGTGTTCCACACCGTGGCAGCGCTGCCGCTGTACGTCGTTGGCCCCAACCACCTGCCCTGGCTGGTGAACGCCCCGGGGCAGGGCGAGCCGGTGGCCGGGGAGCTGTACCGCGTGGATGACGCCGGCCTGGCGCGCATGGACGAGCTGGAGCAGATCGAGCGCCCGGACTGGTACCGCCGCCAGCCCCTGCAGGTGCGCGGGGAGGATGGGCGGGTGTGGGACTGCGAGGTCTATTTCGGCGCCGCCAGCCGCTTGCAGCTGGACCCCGTGCACCTGGGCCCGCTGCCGGCCTACACGCAGGCGCACGCGGCCCTGCGCGAACGCGCGCTGGCGGCTGGCTGAGCGCCAGGTTCAGCACCGGCAGCGACTTTCCGCACGTTTCCGCGCGGTTTGGGGTGCGGTGGGGCAATCAGGCGGGCATTGACCCTCCATTTCGCACCCGGCCGCCCGATAGCCGCTCATAACATGACCAATCCCGGGACTCTGCCCAGGATCCGCCGTGCCCAAAGTCGTGCCTCTCGCCAAACCTGCCGCCTTGCCCGAGCCGCAAGCTTCGATCGAGGCTGCCCGCCAGGGCCGCCTGAACCTGCCCGAGCTGATGGGCCTGGCCGGCCAGTGGCAGGCCCAGGGCCAGACCGAGGCCGCCGCCCAGCTCTATGAGGCCTGGCTGTCGCACACCGGCCACCCCACCGCCCACCGCGCCGTGGCCGCCTTCAACTGGGGCACGCTGCTGGGCAATCTGCGGCGCCATGAGGCGGCCCAGGCCGTCTACCTGCAGGCCCTGGCCGAGAAGCCCGACTTCGCCCAGGCCCGCCTGAACCTGGCGCACCAGTACGAGCACCTGGGTCGCAACGACGAGGCGCTGGCCGCCTGGCGCGAGGTCTACGACCGCATCGAGCAACTGGACACCGTGGGCGCCCACAAGCTGGACCTGCAACTGCATGCGCTGAAGAACAGCGCGCGCCTGCTGGAACAGCTGCGCCGCTATGACGAATCCGAGGCGCTGATGGTGCGCAGCCTGGAGCTCAAGCCCGACCAGGGTGACGTGATCCAGCACTACGTGCACATCCGCCAGAAGCAGTGCGAGTGGCCGGTCTACCGCACCGTCGGCGAAGTGACCGAGAACCAGCTGCTGACCTACACCTCGCTGCTGGCCATGCTCAGCGCCAGCGATGACCCGGCGCTGCAACTGCTCACCGCCCAGCGCTTCGTGTTCGAGAAGGTCGTCAAGTACGCCGGTGCGCCTTTTCACAAGCTGCACGGCCCGGCGCAGCGCCAGGGGCGCTTTCGCATCGGCTACCTGAGCGGCGACCTCTGCACCCATGCCGTGGGCCTGCTGACGGCCGAGCTCTACGAACTGCACGACCGCAGCCGCTTCGAGCTGATCGCCTACGAGTGGAGCAAGGAAGACGGCACGCCGCTGCGTGAGCGCCTCAAGGCCGGGTTTGAGCGCCGTGTCAGCCTGCATGGGGTGGAGGCCGAGGCCGCGGCGCGCCAGATTGCCGCCGATGGCGTGGACGTGCTGGTGGACCTGCAGGGCCTGACCAACGGCGCCCGGCCGGACATCCTGGCCTACCGCCCGGCGCCCGTGCAGGTGTCCTACCTCGGCTTGCCCGCCACCTCGGCCGTGCCTGGGGTGGACTGGATCCTGGCCGACCGCTACGTGATGCAGCCCGACTATCTGAAGTACTGCAGCGAAAAGCCGCTCTACATCGGGCCCTGCTACCAGGTCAGTGACCGCAAGCGCCCCATGGGCGCGCCGCCCACCCGCGCGCAGTACCAGTTGCCCGAGGGCGCCTTCGTGTTCGCCAGCTTCAACAACAACCACAAGATCGGCGAGGCCATGTGGGCCGCCTGGATGCGCATCCTGCTGGCGGTGCCCGGCTCGGTGCTCTGGCTGCTGGCCGACAACCGCTGGTGCGAAGCCAATCTGAAGGCCGCCGCCCGCGCCGCCGGAGTGGACGAACAGCGCCTGATCTTTGCCCCGCGCGTGCCGCCGCACGATTACCTGGCCCGCTTCGCGCTGGCCGATTTGGTGCTCGACACCTTCCCCTACAACGCCGGCACCACCGCCAGCGACTGCCTGTGGGCCGGCGCGCCCATCCTCACGCTTTCCGGCCGCAGCTACATCAGCCGCATGTGCGGCAGCCTGCTCACGGCCGTGGGCCTGCCCGATCTGATCACCGACACCCTGGCCGATTACGAGCGCCTGGCCATCCAGATCGGCCGCAACCCGGCGCGCGCCGCTTCCTACAAGCGCTACCTGCGCGAGCAGGGCCGGCAGAGCGCGCTGTTTGACATTCCGGCCATCGTGCGCGATATAGAACGCCAGTTCGCCCATTTGGCCACCCAGGCGCGCGCAGGTTTGCCCCTGCGGGCCTTGGATTGACACCGATTGCCGTGAATGCCTGACAAGCCGGATCCCTTCTTCGACGAGCCACCGCGCGGCGCCAGCCCGCGCGGCGGGCGCTCGCCGTTGCAGGTGGCGCCGGCCTACACCCCGCCCAAGGACGAAGCCAAGGCGCCCGCCGGTGCCTCCGGCCGCGGCGACCCGCTGCTGCAATGCCTGGCCTGGCTGACGGCTTTCCACGGCAAGCCGCGCTCGCCCGAAAGCCTGCGTGCCGAGCAGCCGGTCGACGAACTGGTCACCCCCAACCAGGCCCTGCGCATCCTGCGCGAGAGCGGCTACAACGCCGGCCTGCTGCCCAAGCGCATCTCCGAGATCAACCCGCTGCTGCTGCCGGCGGTGCTGCTGCTGGGCGAGGGCGACGCCTGCGTGCTGGTGCGCAAGCTCGATGGCGAAGGCCCGGCCCGCTACGAGGTGGTGTTCCCGGACGGCGACGGCCAGGCCGTGCAGGCCGGGGCCGAGGAACTGGCGGCCGAGTACAGCGGCTTCCTGCTGGTGGCCACACCCAAGCTGGAAAGCGCCAGCGAGCGTCGCGCCGAGCAGCTGCTGGCCGGCAGCGACGAACACTGGCTCTGGGGCACGCTGAAGCGTTTCACACCCTACTACCGGGCATCCATGGTGGCGGCGCTGCTTTCCAATGTGCTGTTGCTGGCGATCGGCCTGATCACCTCGGTGATCTTCGACAAGGTCATCCCCACGCAGTCCACCGTCACGCTCTGGACCCTGGCAGTGGGCGGCGCCATCGCGCTGACCTTCGACCTGTTCGCGCGTCAGCTGCGCAGCCATCTGATCGATCTGGCCGGCCGCAAGACCGACCTGATCGTCGGCTCCAAGCTGTTTCGCCACACCTTGGGCGTGCGCATGGAGCACCGGCCCGAATCGGCTGGCGCCTATGGCTACCAGCTGGGGCAGATCGAGGTGGTGCGCGACTTCTTCGCCTCGGCCTCGCTGTCGGTGGTGTCCGATCTGCCCTTCGTGCTGGTCTTCATCGGCATCACCTTCGTGGTGGCGGGGCCGCTGGGCTGGGTGCTGGCGCTGGCCGTGCCGGTGCTGTTCGGCCTGACCTGGTTCATCCAGTCGCGCCAGCGCCGCATGCAGCAAGCGCACCAGCAGGAGCAGGCCGACCTGCAGGGCACGCTGGTGGAGGCGCTGGAAGGCCTGGAAGACCTGAAGACCTCGGGTGCGCAGGGCCGCTTCATCCGCCGCTACGAATCCGCCACGGCGGTCGCGGCCGAGGCCTCGCTGCGCTCGCGCACGCTGATGGCCCTGTCCAACAACCTGACCATGACGGCGCAGCAGCTGATCACGCTGATCATCCTGGTCTGGGGCGTCTACCTGATCAAGGACGGGCAGACCACCCAGGGTGCGCTGGTGGCGGCGGTGATGTTCGCCAGCCGTGCGTTGGCGCCGCTGTCGTCCCTGGTTTCGCTGACCACGCGCTACCAGGGCGCCAAGGCCTGCCTGATGGCGCTGAACAAGCTGATGGCCAAGCCGCAGGAGCGCGAGGCGCACCGTGCCTATGTGCCGCTCAAGGACGTGAAGGGGCGGTTGGCGCTGAACGACGTGGGCTTCTGCTACCCGCTGCCGGCCGGTGTGGACGGCAACCCGCCCAAGGTGCTCAAGGCGGTGGGCCTGAAGTTCGAGCCGGGTGAGCGGGTGGCCGTGCTGGGTCGCATCGGCTCGGGCAAGAGCACCATCCTGCGCCTGCTCGCCGGCCTCTACCAGCCCACCGAGGGCGCGGTGGAGCTGGACGGCGTGGACCTGCGCCAGATCGACCCGGCTGAGTTCCGTGCCCGCATGGGCTTCGTCGGCCAGGAGCCGCGACTCTTCAACGGCACGCTGCGCGACAACGTCACCATGGGCCGCGGCGACATGGACGCGAGCCGCCTGGCCGAAGTGGCGCGCTTGACCGGCCTGGACCGCGTGGTGGCTGGCCACCCGCAGGGCTGGGACCTGAACGTGGGCGAGATGGGTGGCCAGCTCAGCGGCGGCCAGCGCCAGCTGGTGGCGCTGGCGCGTGCCCTGGTCCACAAGCCCCAGATCCTGCTGATGGACGAACCCACCAGCAGCATGGACGCCCAGAGCGAGCTGCAGTTCCTGCGCCAGCTGAAGGATGCGATGGCGGCCAGCCAAGGTAGCCTGATCGTCGTCACCCACCGCCCGGCGGTGCTGGAGCTGGTGCAGCGCATCGTGGTGGTGGATGCCGGCCGCGTGGTGATGGATGGGCCGCGTGATGCCGTGCTGGCGGCCCTCTCGGGCACCCGTCCGCCGGCAGGCGCCGAGGCGGCCGAGGGCCAGAAGGTGCGCATCCATCCCACTGCGCAGCCGGTGGCGAAGTCCTCGACCTTATGAGCGCTCCCGCACGGCCTCCCTCGGGGAGGTGGTCACGAAGTGACCGGAGGGTGGTCCAGTGAGCGGTCTGGGCCCGAAGGACGGCCAGTTCCTGAGCCCGCTGGCTGCCGCGCAGGTGGACGAGGCCCTGCCGCGCTCCACCTGGGTGCTCTACCTGATGCTGGCGCTGGTGATCAGCTTCATCGTCTGGGCCTCGCTGGCCGAAGTGGATGAGGTGGCGCGCGCCGAAGGCCGCATCGTGCCGGACGGGCAGATTCAGATCATTTCCTCGCTCGAGCCCGGTTTGCTGGGCGAGCTGCTGGTCAAGGAAGGCGAGCTGGTGGCCAAGGGCCAGGAGCTGGTGCGCCTGGACCCGACGCGCATGGAGGCCGCGCAGAACGAAGGCCAGGTGCGCCGCCTGGCCCTGCTGGCCACGGCCACCCGGCTGCGCGCCGAGGCCAACGGCAGCGAGCCCAAGTTCCCCCCCGAGCTGGCAGATGCCAAGAAGTTCACCGACGCCGAGCTGGAGTCCTTCCGCAGCCGCCGCAAGCTGCTGGAGGAGACCCTGGCGGGCATGTCCAACTCCATGGCCCTGGTGAACAAGGAGCTGGCCGTGGCGCGCCAGATGGCGGCCCAGGGGCTGATGAGCAATGTCGAGGTGATGCGCCTGACGCGCCAGCTGGGCGAGATGCAGGTGGCGCGGCAGGAGCGCATCAACCGCTTCCGCCAGGAAGCCAGCAGCGAACTGGTGCGGGTGCAGAACGACCTGGCCGCCGTCGAAGAGCAGATGGTCGTCAAGGATGATGTGCTCAAGCGCACCGTGCTCACCAGCCCGGTGGATGGTGTGGTGCGCAGCGTCAAGATCAACACGGTGGGCGGTGTCGTCACCACCGGCGCGCCCATCCTCGAGATCGCCCCCATGGGCGGGCGGGTGCTGGTGGAGGCGCGCGTCAAGCCGCGCGACATCGGTTTCGTCGGCATCGGCCAGAAGGCCGAGGTCAAGCTTTCGGGCTACGACGTCAACATCTATGGCGGGCTGTCGGGCCGGGTGGACTACATCAGCCCGGATGCCGCGGGCGAATCCGAAAAAAGCGCCGAGGCCGGCTATTACCGCGTGCTGGTGGTGAGCGAGCGCAATACGCTCAAGAAGCTCAAGGGCAAGCAGCTGCCGCTGATCCCCGGAATGGCGGCCACGGTGGACATCCGCACCGGTGAGCGCTCGGTGCTCAGTTACCTGGTCCGGCCGATGCTCAAGAGCCAGGAAGCCCTGCGCGAGCGCTGAAAAGCCCCGCTTCCACCGGCCTGCGCGGCCCTTCGGTGGGCCGCGCGGCCCCTGAGAATGCGGCGACCTTTTCTGGAGCCGCCATGTCCGACACCGCGAGCCGCTACGAGCTGTCCAACAACTGGTTCGAGATGGGCGCACGCCCGGTGTGGGAAGCGCTGATCCCCAGCATCAAGCCGGCACGCATCCTGGAGATCGGCAGCTTCGAGGGCGCCAGCGTCTGCTACCTGATCGACAAGCTCGGCGCCCAACAGGCGCTGGAGCTGCACTGCGTGGACACCTGGGAAGGCGGCATGGAACACGCCGGCCTGAACATGGGCGCGGTGGAGCAGCGCTTCGACGCCAATGTGGCCAAGGCCAGCGCCGCCGCCGCGCACCCCGTGGTGGTGCACAAGCACAAGGGCTACAGCGACGGGCAGCTGGCCAAGCTGCTGGTCGAGGGCAAGGCCGGCTACTTCGATTTCGCTTACGTGGACGGCTCGCACCAGGCGCCCGACGTGCTGTGCGACGCCGTGCTGGCCTTCCGCCTGCTGCGCGTGGGCGGCGTGCTGGTGTTTGACGACTACATCTGGGGCTTTGGTGGCGCCGCCTGCGACCCGCTGAACGCGCCCAAGATTGCGGTGGATGCCTTCAGCACGATGTATGCGCGCAAGCTGGCGATGCTGAACGCGCCCTGCCTGCAGAAGTACTTCCAGAAGACCGCGAACTGAGCGGCTGAGCCCTCAGCCCGGCAGCGAGCCGCCCCCCGGCCCCACGCTCGCCTGCAGCGCCAGGCAGGCCGCCTGCACGGCATCGCGCCCCTCGGCCTGGCGCTTGAGCAGGGTCATCTGTGCCTCGGCGTGGCGCTTGAAGCTGTCCAGCGCCGCGCGCCAGTGGCCCTGGGCCTCGGCCAGCGCCGATTGCTCCAGATGGGCCTGCGCCTGGCGCTCCAGTTCGGGGCTGTCGGCCAGCAGTTGCAGCGCCAGCGCCATGTGGGCGGCGGCGCTGCGGTGGCGGCCGGCCTGGCGCTCCAGCCGGGCCAGGTTCAGCTCCAGCACGCCGCGGTCCGAGCCCAGGCCGGCGCGTTCGACCAAGCCGCTGCAGCGCTGCAGCAGGGCCAGCGCACGCTCGTTCTCGCCCAGGCGCTGCAGGGCTTCGGCCGCGCGTTCGGCGGTGCGGGTCAGCAGATGGTGCTGGCCGTCGCGGGCCAGCTCGTCGATGCCCTCCAACATGGCCTGCAGCGCCGGGCGCAGGGCGGGGCTGTGCTCGCGCTCCAGCGCCTTCTGCAGGCGGTAGTGCTGCAGATTGGCCTGGCAGATGGCGCGCAGTCCGGGCTCGCCCGGCGGCAGCAGGCGCAGCGCCTGTTCGGCGGCCGAACAGGCGGCGTCCAGCTCGCCCAGCTCGTGCAGGGCGGCGCCGGCGTTGTTCCAGAAGATGCAGTGCTCACGCTCGGCCTCGATGCCAGGCAGCAGCGTGGCGGCGCGCTCAAACAGGCGGCGCACCTCGGTCTGCGCACCCAGGCGCGCCAGCGAGACGGAGTGCAGCCCCAGGCCGCGCAACAGGCGCACCGGGCAGGGGCGGGGGGCGCAGCGCTCGAAGCAGGCGAGGGCGGCGTAGCCCGCCTGCACGGCTTCGCGCAGACGGCCGGCGTACTGCAGGCATAGGGCCAGCAGGTGCTGGCACAGGCCTTGTTGCTCGGCCGTGCCCTCGGCCTGCAGCTGCGGCCACAGGCGCTCGCAGGTTTGCTGCGTGAAGGCCAGGCGGCCTTCGCGGCTGGCTTGTTCGGCCTGCAGCAGCTGCTCGGCCAGGGGGCCGGGCGGGGGCTCGGGGGGCTTGCGCGTGCGGGCACGCCGCGGTGTGCTGCTGGCCGCTGCGCTCTGGCTCAGGCTGGCCACCAGCTGCGCAAAGCCGCCGGCCTGGGACGGCTGCGCGGGCGTGGCGGCGCTGGGCGGGGCGGTTTTGCGGGGCGGCGGCATGGTGGACGAAAGAGCAGGGCGGCGATCCTATGCCGCACCGTCTGCGCACCTGTTACGAGCCGACCCCTAATCCGCCTCGCTTCTGGGCAAGCCAGGCTCTCCCGCCGGCGCCATTCGTGATCAATGCCGCACAAACACCACCGCCGAGCGGGCCGGCAGCGTGAAGCGGCCGCTGGCGGTATCGAAGCGCGCTTCCTGGCGCACGCGGGCATCGGCCGCCGAGGCTGCCTGCTGCACCGGGTGCAGTTGCAGCTGCTTGCCCTTGAATGCATCGAGTTGCAGCTGCTGCGGCTGCTTGTCCACGTTCACGAAGTACAGCAGCTCGGCATAGCGCGCGCCGGGGTAGGCGCTGCCGTCGATGGAGGCGGCGATGACGGTGGCCACCTGGCCCGAGCCGGTGTTGTGGAAGCGCAGGCGCTCGCGGATGTCGGCGGCGGTGCGCAGGCGCAGCAGGGTGGTGCTGGCGCGGATCTTCAGCAGGTCGCGGAAGGCGTCGCGCGTCCAGGCGATCTCGGCCGGCGTGGGCTTGATGCCGGCGTCCTGCAACAGCGGGCGCGCCACCGCCCAGTTGGCCTGGTTCTCGCCCTTCAGCGGCAGGCCGGTGGCGAAGAAGTTGTCGGCGTAGCTCCAGTCCAGGCGGTTGAACCAGTCGCCGGCGTCGTAGCTGTTGCGGTCCAGGCTCTTGCTGCGCAGGGTGTCCACGCCGGCGTGGAAGTAGGGCACGCCCTGGGCGAAGGTGTTGAGCGCGGCGGCCAGGATCTGCACGCGCGCCCGGTCGCCGCGGCTGGTGCCGGGCGGCAGGCGGAAGGCGTTGAGGTCGAACAGGGTGTGGTTGTCGTGGTTCTCGACGTAGTTGATGACCTCGCCGGGCTCGGCCACATAGCCCACCACCTGGTTGCCCAGCTGATCCAGCCGCTGCTGCGCGTCCCAGTGGGTCTGCAACTCGTAGCTGCGCACCGAACCGGCCAGGCCGGCCTTGATCAGATCCCCCGCCCACAGCAGGTCACCGCGCGTCTTGCCGCCGCCCTGCGGGTTGGGGTCGTAGAAGGCGCCGTTCACGAAACCCTGATTGCCGACGAAGCTGTTGCCTTCACCAAAGCTGCTGCCGCGCACGGCGTCGCGCAGGCGGTCGTTGAAGCTGCCGATGCCGCTGCCGGCCAGGTTGAGCTGGCTGGCCTGCACGAAGCGGCGGTTGTCGGCCACCTCGCCGAAGTTCCAGCCCTCGCCCAGCAGTTGCACCTCGCGGCCCAGCTCGGCCTTCAGGCGGGCCCGTATGACCGCCATCGCCGCCAGCGGCTGGTGGCCCATCAGGTCGAAGCGGAAGGAGCTGATCTGGTACTCGCGCGCCCACAGCAGCACCGAGTCGCTCATCAGCTTGGCCATCATCAAATGCTCGGTGGCGGTGTTCTCGCAGCAGGTGCTGCGCTCGATGCCGCCCTCGGCATTCAACCGGTGGTAGTAGCCGGGCACGATGCGGTCCAGCACCGAGCGCTCGTTCTGGCCGCTGGCGCTGGTGTGGTTGAACACCACGTCCATGCCCACGCGCAGGCCCACTTGGTGCAGGCCCTGCACCAGGGTGCGGAACTCGCGCACGCGGGCGAAGGGGTCATTGGCGTCGCTGCTGTAGCTGCCCTCGGGGGCGTTGAAGTGCTGCGGGTCGTAGCCCCAGTTGAAGCAGTCGCTGCCCTGGGTGGCGGCCACCAGGGCCTGCTGGGTTTCATCCGCCGCGCCGCCGGCAGGGCTGGGCGTGCTGCAGCCGGTTTCGGGCACGCTGCTGAAGTCGTAGACGGGCAGCAGGTGCACGTCGGTCAGGCCGGCGTCGGCCAGGGCCTTCAGGTGCTTCATGCCGGCGCTGCTGCGCTCGCCAAAGGCGGCGAACTTGCCGCGCAGGGCGGCGGGCACGCTGGCGTCGCTGGCGGAGAAATCGCGCACATGCAGCTCGTAGATGCTCATGTCGGTGGCAGCGGCCACGGTTTGCGGCGGCTTGACTCCGGCCCAGCCGGGCGGCTGGGTGCGGGCGTCGGCCAGGTCCACCAGCGCGCTGCGGCGGCCATCGGCGCTGAGCGACACGCTGTAGGGGTCCGTCACCAGGTTGCGCACCAGGCCCACGCCGCGCACGAACAGCTCCACGCCGTAGCGGTAGAACTGGCCGCGGAGATCGCCGGTGGCGCTGGCCACCCAGCTGCCGGTGGCGGGGTCGAAACGGGCTTCGATGGCCTGGCTGGCGGGCGCACCGGCACTCGGGTAGACGTAGACGGTGACACGCTGCGCCGTGGGGGCCCACAGGCGCCAGCGGGCGCCTTCCGCGCTCACCTGCGCGCCCAGGTCGTTCAGTTCCCCGGCCGGGGCGTACAGCGCATCGAGCGCGCCCGGCGTCTGCAGGCTGGTGGCGTTCTGCACCCGGCCCTGATCGTCCTCTTCCACGATCAGCAGCTGCCCCTGCAGCCCGATCCACAGGCTGGGCAGGATGGCATCAGGCAGGCGGAAGCGCGCGCCGGCGCCAATCCAGCCGAAGCGCTCGGCCAGGGGCTGGGGCAGGGCGCTGGTGTCGGGCTCCAGCGCCACGCTGGCATCGCTGCCGCGCACCGGCTCGTCTTTCACCACCACCAGCTGCCCCCTGGCGGAGTAGTGGATCTTCACGGTGCCGCGCCCGTCATGGGCGGGCCACTGGATGCGCTGCGGGTCCAGCCAGTAGGCGCGCGCATCGGTGCTGGAGACGCGGCGCAGGTCCGGCGGCGCCAGGTACACGGTGGCGTCGCCTTGCACCAGCCAGATGGAGGCCACGCCTTCGACCGCGCGCAGGCCGGCGTAGGCCACGCGGATGTTGTCGGGCCGGCCATCCTTGTCGTTCTCGTTCGGGGCCTTGCCGTGGATGATGAATTCGAGCGCTTCGCGGCTGGCGTCCTGGCGCGGGTTCAGCACCGGGATGTCGAACACCAGCTCGCCGCTGCCGGCTGCGTAGCCGGGCATCTGCTCGAAGCCCACGGCGGCATTCCACTGGTTGATGGCCAGGCCGGCGGGGAGCCGCGCCACGTCCATGCCGTTCCAGGGCCACAGGTGCAGGCCCCAGGCGCTGTAGGCGCCGTCGAGGCGCTTGTAGTGCACGCGCACGGTGTGCAGGTCCGGCGGCTGGCCGGGGCCGGCCGGGGGGCTGGTGTAGGTGCTGGCATCGCCCTGGCGGCGCCAGATCTCGTTCTTGCCGGGCTGCAGGGTCCAGCTCTGGTCCGCGCCGCCGTGGTCCTTGTCGTCGCCCTTGTGGAACAGATAGCCCACCGAACCGCTGCCGGCCACCAGGGGCAGTTCGTACACGGCGCCAAAGCCGTCCTGCCCCACGGGGTTGTGGCCCTGGTTCCAGCCGGGGTCGGCCGCGGCGCCCCAGCTGTGCACCTGCCAGCCGGCGGTGTTGCCGTCGCTGCGCTGGTAGTGGAGGGTCAGCGTGGTGGCGGCACCGCCGCCGCCCGTGCCTACCTGCGGGGGCACCGGCTGCAGCACCGTCTGGAACGGGCCGTCACCCAGCGTGGGGTTTGGGGCTTCGGCGGCGCTGGCCTGGCGCTTTTGCACGAAGGGGCCGGGTTCGGTGCCTCCCCCACAGGCCGTAAGGGCCAGCGCCACGCCGCCTGCCACCACCCAATCGCGTACCCGCAGCGCATGCCCGCGCAAGCTCAGCCAGCCCATCTTGGTCTCCGGTCGATGCTGAATCGAGCGGCAGGATAAGTAGCAAAACTACATTTTTCGAGCGTGCATTCCCTTGGAAACGTAGTGAAACTACGCATGCTTCCGTATCGCCTGGCGCCCCTCAAGCGGGGGTGGGCGCAACGCCCGGTGATGGATGGCTGCGCGGGTGCATCAAGATGTTTCCCGCCTGCGTCGGGCTTCAAGCCCGAACGTGGGTGCGTCGGGCCCAGGTTGATGGGGCTTGGCGGACCGAATGGCCCTCGGCCCCTTGACCAGCCTGGAGACACCCATGAGTGACTACATCGTTCCCAACGTTCCCTATATCCCCCAGAAGACCTACGAGACCTGCTGGCTGGCCGCCTACAAGATGCTGCTGGCCTGGAAGGGCCGGCCGCAGGAAATGGCCGAGAGCTTGCCCAACCACCAGATCATGCGGCGGGACGGCATCCTCGATTCGCAGTTCCTGGCCTGCCGCACGGCGCTGGGCCTGATGTCCAGCACCTACACGGGCTTTCGGGACGCCGACGCCATCGAGGGCAAGCTGCAAAGCTATGGGCCCATTTGGGTATCGGGCACCTACGCCAAGGGCCACAAGCACATCGTGGTGCTTCGCGGCGTGCGCGGTTCCGGCAACGACGCGGAGGTCCTGATCAACGATCCGCAGACCGGCATGAACATCAGCAACCCGAAGGATGACTGGTGGCCCATCAGCTGGTTCTCGAACCGGCTGAACCCGGTTGCCTTTGCCTGCCAGCATTGGTGCGACTGACATCAAGCCGCCCAAAACCCCGCTTTTCCTCCTCAAGCCCCAGCCGGGCCTCTGGTGTGATGCCGCCTGTGTTCCTGCGAGTTCAGCAGCCGCTGCATCCCCATGCCTGCCACGCCCACTGCCCGATCCCTTTGCTTGCTGCTGGCCCTGGCGTTGAGCGCGGCGCCGCTGCAGGCCGCTCGGCCCAAGGCCAAGGCGCCGGTGCGCGCCAAGGCCCCGGCTGCGGCCGTGGCCGAGCCGGCCATGCCGGCCACCCGCTGTGGCGATGACGACCAGCTGCGCCTGAAGCGCGAGCCCGCCGCCGCGGCCGACACGGCCATGGCGCAGACCGACCCGCGCGCCTACCTGGTGCAGGTGGCGGAAACCGCCATGCAGCGCAGCCGCCAGGTGGGCGTATCGCAATTGCTGGCCCAAAGTGCCGCCGACGAACTGCGCGAGGCCGAGTTGGCCGGGCTGCCACAGGTGCAGCTGAGCCTGTCCGGATTCGGCGTGGCCAGCACGGTGCGCAGCGTGCGCCAGCCTGATGGTGCCGAAGCTCGCGTGGCCCTGCAGGCGGCCGGGCCGGTGTGGGACTGGGGCCAGCGCAAGCAGCTGGTGGAATGGCGCCGCCAACTGGCCGAGGCCGCCCAGGCCGCGCGCCAGGGTCAGGCCGAGCAGATCGCGCTGCAAGCCGTCTCGCTCAGCCTGGAGCGCAGCCGCTTCACGCTGCAGCTGCAGGTCTACGGCCAGTACATCCGCAAGATGGCCTGCCTGGTGGAGGCGCTGGAAACCATCACCGAACTGGACCGCGGCCGCGCCAGCGAGCTGGTGCAGGCCCAGAAGCAGCAGCAACTGGCCGAGCTGGCCCTGGTGGCCACGCAGGACCAGCTGCGCGGTGTCGAGACCCGGCTGCGCCGCCTGCTGGGCGACCCGCTGCCGCCGGTGGCCAGCCTCTCGGCCGTGCTGGCGCGTCTGCCCGATCTGGGCCAGATGCAGAAGGAGCTGCTGGCTTCCTCCGAGGTCACTCAGGCCAATGCCCAGGCCCTGGCCGCGCAGCGCCTGGCCGATTCGGTGAGCGCCGGCCAAAAGCCCCAGGTCAGCTGGCTGGCCAACGCCAATCTGGCGCGCGGCAATGGCGACAACCGCGAATACACCGCCGGCGTGCAGGTGAGCATTCCGCTGTTCCGCGCCACCGATGCCCCGCAGCGCGACGCCGCCCGCCGCCGCGCCGAGGCCGCCAATCTGCAGCGCGACGAAACGCTGGAAGCCAAGCACTGGCGCCTGACCGAGGTACACGATGCGGCGCAGAACTCCCTGGACCGCGCGCGCCGCATCGCCGAGCTGCTGCGCGCCAGCCAGCAGCTGCGCGGCGCCACCTTGCAGCAGTGGCAGCAACTGGGCCGGCGTTCGCTGTTTGACGTGATGGGCGCCGAGGCCGACTACTACAGCCTGCGCGTGGCGCAGGTGAACGCGCTCTACGACGCCCAGCAGGCCGTGGCCATGATGGGGTCGATGGGGAAGGGCGTCCTGGAACTGCTGCGGTAGTCTCGGCCGATGCCCCGCATCGTCGTCTACACCGTGCTCACCGGCTCCAAGGAGCCGCTGGGCGACCCGCTCGAAGGTCTTTCGGGTGCGGCCCTGCAGTCCGATCTGGAATTTGACTGGGTCTGCTTCACCGACGACCCCGCGCTGCGCAGCCCGCGCTGGCAGATGCGCCTGCTGCAGGAACCGCTGCCGCCCGAACGCAGCTCGCGCCGACCCAAGATGCTGCCGCACGAGTACCTGGGGGAGTGGGCGCACAGCCTGTACATCGACAACATCGTGCGCTTTTCGCGCCTGCCCACGCAGGCCGACCTGTTTGGCGCGCACGATCCGGCAGCCAGCGAAGCGCTGCTGCGCTGCTTCCGCCACTCGAACCGCGACGACCTGCTGACCGAGGCCGAGGCCATCGTGCAGCTGGGCTACGAGCGCGTCGATCGCCTGGCCGAGCAGCTGGACTTCTACCGCGCCAAGGGCTGGCTGGAGCAGGTGCAGGGCCTCTCCACCTGCACCCTGATCCTGCGCGCCAACCACGGCCACGCGCAGCTGCGCCGCTTCGGGCAGATCTGGTGGGAGCAGTTCCTGCTCTACGGCAAGCGCGATCAGATGAGCTTTGACCTGGCGCGCGTGCTCACCCCGCAGCCGGTGGACTATTGGCCCGGCCTGAAGAACGACTGCCCCTGGCTGCACAACACACCCAACATCGCCCCCACGCGCGTGCTGGCCAATTTCGACGCCACCCGCTACCGCTGGCGCTACCGGCACGACGAAGCCGCCCAGCGCGACCCACGCCGCCACTTCCAAGAGAAGGGCCGGCACGACGGCCGCCAGCACGCCCGCCGCCTGCAGATCCTGGAGTGGCTGAGCTACCGCTACGGCGCCAGCCTGGGCAGCCAGGTGGCGCCGCGCCGCCAGCTGGCCCAGCCGCTGGATGATTTGCTGGAGCCGCTGCGCAAGCAGGGCGGCCGCCTGCTGGTGATGCCGGTGCGGGTGGACGACCCCAAGCTGCCCGCCCGCTACCTGCCCGAGGAACTGGACGCTGCCGTGCGCGTGCTGGCCGGCTTCCTGGGCGCCTGGGAGGGCACGCGCTGCGACATCACCGCCGCCGACCTCGCCAGCGGCCGCGCCAAGCTGCACCCGGACGCCGGCCGCTTCGACCTCGTGCTCGTGCTCGGCTGCCCCGGCCCGCTGGCCGGCGCGGCGCTGCGCTTCGTGCAGGAAGGGCTGAACCCCACCCAGGGCCTGCTTCTGATGGCCCTGGCCTCCAGCGCGGATGCCGCCGGCCTGCACGCACTCGAAAGCCAACTCGGCCAGGCCCTGCAGGCCCACACCCTGGTGGCCGCCCACCCCAGCCAGCATGATGAGCTGGACGCCCCGCTGCCCAACACCCTGCTGGCCCTGAACTGGCTGCACGACCCCAAGCTTCCGAAGGCGGCACCCGCGCCAGCCCCCGCTCCATCCTCCGTCGCCCCCATGCCCGCCACCGAAAAGCTCTACATCGCCTACTGCACCAGCGGCATGGGCAACCGCCTGCGCCCGCTGGCCTCGGCCCTGGCCTACTGCCAGGCCACCGGCCGCAAGCTCAAGGTCTATTGGGACGACATCACCCCCAACGGCTGCCTGACACCCTGGAGCGACCTCTTCACCACGCCGATCGAAGCGATCAGCCTGGCCGAGATCGCCGCGCTCGACCCCGCCCGCACCGCGCTCTTCACCGAGAAGGGCCCCGGCCACGGCGTGGAGCGCGAGGCCAGCCGCCACGAGCGCCCGCAGCTGCTGGGCCTGGCCCAGCGCGGCGCGCGCCTCGAGCATGCCCAGGCCCTGCGCCTGGACGAAGCGGCCGATGTCGTCATCGTCTATGACAACAACTACCTGCTGGGCCTGCCCAAGCAGGCCAGCATCGAGGCCCTGCGCCGCCTGCAGCCGCACCCCGCCGTGCGCGACAAGGTGCTCGGCACCGTGGCCGGCCTGGGCCTGAGCCCCAGCACCCCGGCCGTGCACGCCCGCGGCACCGACTTCAACATGAAGGAGGCCCTGGCCACCTACAGCGCGTTGATCGACGAGCGCATCCCGCAGGGTGAGTTCTTCCTTTCCACCGAAGACGCCGAACTCGAGGCCGGCCTGCGCCAACGCTACGGCGCGCGCCTGAAAAGCCGGCCCGACCGCCTGCACCTGCAGCTGCAGGAGGGCAAGACCAGTTGGAGCGACCCCGACAGCTACACCATCACGCGCGAGCACGGCATCGACGCGCTGGTCGACATCTACCTGCTGGCCAGCGTGCAGCTGGTGGTCTTCCACCCCGGCTCCACCTTCTCGGAAATCGCCCGCCACCTGCACGGCGTGCTGCAGGGCCTGCCCGCGCCGCAAGACCAATGGCCCGCAGGCAGTGAACCGCCGGCGCTGGCCGCGGCACCAGCGGCCAAGGCAGAACCCCCGGCCCTGGCCGCCGCCAAGCAGCAGTTCGAAGCCCGCGTGCGCGCCCTGATGCCGCGCGGTGGTGCCGCCTACCCGCTGGACACCGACAACGGCCCCGCCGGCCCGCTCACCCCCGAGCAGCTGCCGCCCGACTTCTTCTACTGGGAGAGCCTGGGCTACCGCATCCCGCTGATGGAACGCCTGTTCATGAACAGCTACAGCGGCCAGCCCGAGCTGAAGTGGGACGGCGCGGTGTTCAACCAGCTCGCCGCCATCCCCTTCGCCAACTTCCCGCGCGAGATCTTCAAGCGCATCTGCCCCTACCCGGAGGCCTGGAGCCAGATGGCCACCATGCGCGGCTACATCGCCGGCCGCAAGGTGCTGGTGATCGGCTCCGAGACCTTCTGGATCGAGCTGCTCTGCGCGCTCGGCGGCGCGGCCGAGATCACCACGGTGGAGTACCGCCCCATCCACTGGACCGAGCCGCCGCAGGCGAATCTGCGCACCCTGACCTGGGACCAGTTCATCGGTGATCTCGACGCCCACCGCGAGCGCTACGACCTCATCCTCAGCTACAGCAGCATCGAGCACAGCGGCCTGGGCCGCTACGGCGACCGCCTGACGCCGCTGGGCGATCTGTTCACCTTCCAGCTGATGGCCCAGTGCATGAAGCCCACCGGCCTGTGCACCGCCGCCGTGCCCACCGGCCAGGACCTGACGCACTTCAACGCCCACCGCATCTACGGCGTGCAGCGCATCCAGGCCATGGAACAGATCAGCGGCCTGAAGTACGCCGGCATCGTCTACCCCGACCCCGCCTACCTGGCCGAAGACCCCGAACCCGCGCTGCGCGCCGGCTGGACCCTGCAGGCCCTGGCCACCTTGCCGCTGGGTAAATACCGCCAGCCGATCCTGTGCTTTGCGCGGGAGGGATTCAGTCAGCAGCGCTACGTGCAGGGCTGAGGGTTCAAATGGTCAGCTCGAAAGTTTGCAGGGCCTGCGGAAAGGCAAGACCCGCTTCGCAAGAGTTCTGCCCGTACTGCACGGCACCACCGCCACCGGCGCCTCCTCCACGGAAGAGAGGCGCAGCGGCGGCGGTAGATACCTATCTGGAGACTCGTTGGGGCGGTGGTCCCACCAATCCGAGCCTCGAAGAAATGAAGGCCGCCCTTGTAGAGCTGTCGGTTCCCGATGAAGAGCATCCGGACACATGGCTCACGGATGAAAAGGACTGCACGGTCATCGTGGATGAAAAGGGCGTCGTAACGCTTTCACAGCCAGGACGGCCGAGGATTCAGCGCGTCGGCGTCAATCATGAACAAGCGCTTCGACTTTGGCTTCTGCTGCAGCAAGGCAAGGCGGATGAAGTCCATGCATGGCTGGCGGCTTGATCGGGCTCGCCCCGGAACTGCCGAAAAGAAGCGAGCTTGGTTCGCCCCGAACTTGGCCAAACTGTGAAGCTAGGCTAAAGCCATGCCCATGCACCCCGCGCTGCAATCTCAGCCTCTCGCACCGGTGTTGGACCTGCTGTTCGCGCCCGACCCCGAGCCCGCCCTGCAGGCCCTGGTGAGCGCCGGCCTGCTGCAGCCCGAGCAACTGCCCGCCTGGCGCACCGCCCGCCGGCCGGTGGGCCGGGCGGCCGACAACGGTGACTTGGCCACCCAGGCCAAGCTCTTGGTGGACGCGCAGGCCGGCCAGCGCGGCAAGCTGGCCCCCAGCGAACCCCTGGCCGTGCTCGGCCAGCTGCTGCCCCTGCTGCAGGCGGCCCACAGCCAGGGCCTGGCGCTCGATGCCGCCGCGCGCGCCCAGCAGCGCGTGCTGGACTTGGGCGCCGGCCTGTTCTACCCCCTCAGCACGGCCGCCCTGCTGCACGCCAATGGCGTGGGCGAGGCCTGGGCCTACGAGCCCTTTGCCGTGCAGCCCGAGTTCGCCGAGGCTGCGCTGCTGGAGCTGCAGCGCGCCGTGGCGCGGGAGCCCGAGCGCTTCCGCTGCTTCCCCGACAGCCCGCCCGCCCCCGAGCTGAAGGCCCGGCTGGCGCGCCTGGACCTGCACCGCCTGGCCGAGCGCATCGAGGAGTTGAACCAGGGCCGCTCCGAGCGGGTGGACCTGGGCGGCGTGAGCCTGTTCCAGCGCCCCGCGGCCCTGCCCGAACAGCAGCTGGACTGGGTGTTCAGCAATTCCGTGCTGGAGCACATCGACGACCTGGCCGGCGCCCTGGCCTGGCAGCGCCGCCTGCTCAAGCCCGGCGGCTGGGCTTTCCACACCGTGGACTTCGTCGACCACCGCCATTACTTCGACCGCAGCCTGCACCCGCTGCAATGCCTGTTCGACGGCGTGCTCGACGCCATCAACGGCCTGCGCCCTTCGCAGATGGAAGCCCTGTTCATGGGCGCCGGCTTTGCCTGCTACAAGCGCCAGAAGCTGCAGCTGCCCGCCGGCCTGCTGGACGCCGCGCCGCCCTTCGCGCCGCGCTTCGAAGCCCTGCGCGGCCGGCCCGAGCTCTACGAATGGGTCAACGGCTACCTTCTCCGATCACCAGGCTGACTGACCATGCAGATCCTCACCGAATCCAACGTCCTGGGCATCGACGAGCAGCACCCCGACGCCGCCCACTTCACCGTGCTGCGCTACCAGGATGGGCTGAGCAGCCACATCCCCAAGGGCCTGTTCCGCAACAACCACGACGAGGACATCAGCCAGGCGCCCTGGGGCCGCTTCCAGATCGGCCGCGACTCCATCCTCGGCCCCGGCTCCATCGCCAAGTACGACGGCAATCAGCAAAGCCTGTTGATCGGCCGCCATGTGCGCGGCGGCCTGCGCCTGCGCTTCCTGCTCAACGGCCAGCACGAAACCCGCTCGGCCGCGATGTCCATGTTTGGCGGCGGCGGCGTGCGCGTGCCGCGTCCGCCCCAGCATGGCGACACCGTGCTGCAGAACGACCTCTGGATCGGCGACGAGGCCATGCTGCTCGGTGGCGTCACGATCGCCAACGGCAGCGTCATCGGCGCCCGCAGCCTGGTGCCCGCCGGCCTGCAGACCGAGCCCTACGGCATCTACCAGGGCAACCCGGCGCGGCTTATGGGCTTTCGCTTCGGCGAGAAGCTGCGCGCGGCCCTGCTGGAACTGGCCTGGTGGGATCAGCCTTTTGAGTGGGTGCGCCAGCATGCGGAGTTCTTTGCGCTGGATCTGGCGGAGGACGAGGGGCGGGCGCTGGAAGGGGTGCAGGAGTTGCTGCGCGAGCGCGCCGCCGCGCCGGATGGTGTGGCGGCTGGCTGATCGGGCGGCAGGTTCATCCGCATGAGCGGCAGAGCACCGGCCAAGGGAGCGCTATCGAAGCCCGCTCTGAAGGCTCCGGAGCTCCTGCGGTCCGTGGTTGGCAACTGCAGAGCAGCGACGCCGCTGAGCGCAACGATCTCCAAACTGGCGGTCCATGACAAGGCGCCGTGAATGGATCAAACGCTGCGGCTGCGCGGCCAGATGGCACACAAAACTGCCGCACCCAAGGTGAAAAGCAGGGCCGGGACCCAGCCCCACTGCGCGGCCACCACCGGTGCCGGCGCGACGAAGGTGACCACGGCGATGCGCGAAAGCGCCGCCGCTGCGAGGGCGGAATTGAGTGCGCCTCCCGTGAAGCCTTCGCGGCCCGTTTGACCGAAGAACACGGCGGCCGAAAACCCGCTCATCAGGCTCACGCCCCATGCCGCGCCGGCCAGGCCCTGAACAGGCACCAGCGCCTCCAGCGCGGTGGCGTTCCAGGCTCCCGCGCTGCACGCTGCGGCCACCAGCATGCTGCCGGCCAACACCGGCAAGGCACCGAAGCGCTTGACGGCCAGGCTCGCCGGCATCAGCGCCAGATTGAAGCCGACCCAGAACACCGGCAACAGCAACGGCAGCATGGTTGAGGGCGCATGGCGAAGGTACAGCGGCGCGGCTACCAAATTGGTGTGCATCTGGGCGGCGGTCGCCGCCAGCAGGGCTGCCAGCAGGAAGCCCGGGAATGGCGCCACGCCAGCGCGTGCGGTGAGCAAGGCCGGTGGCGACGCCACGGTCTCCAACTCCGGCGCCCATACGGCGGCCTTCTGCTGGGACAGCATGCGCTCGGCCCACACCATGCCGGCCGTGATGGCGGCCAACGACAACCCGGCCAGAGCGAACGGCAGACGCGGGTCGATCCCTTTCAGCGTCAAGCCCAGGTAGGGGCCGATGGCCGACGCGATGCCCGTGCCCAGCAACACCAGGCTCACCAGCCAGGGGACGGCGGGCTTGGCGACATAACGGCCCAGCAGAGTCAAGGGCGGTACCCGCAGTGCCGCACTGGAGGCCGCCCAGAGCGCGGTGATTGCCACGAACAGGCCCGCTGATCCCCGCGGCGCGACCCAGGGCAGCATCAGGAAGGCGACGGTAGACAGCAGAGTGACGCCGATGATCCACCAGCCGATACGACCCAGCACGCCTGCCGCCCGGTCCGACCAGACGCCCACGGCCAGGTCGCAGACCACGAAAACCAGCTGGTCCATCAGCAGCAGCCAGGGCACGGCCGACTTGGGCAGTCCGGCCTGCTCAGCCAGCGCCGGCAGATAGATCACGTAGACGATCCAGCCGACCGCAAACAGGAACTGCACGCCAGCCAGGTACAGGCCAACGGCGGTGGGGGCCTTGGCGGATGGGCTCAACTCGTCGTTCTCCGCAACATGGGATGGCTCAGGGCTTGCGGCATTCTCATTGCTGGCCCGCACGGCCGCATGCATGCAACCGCGCCTGTTCTAGCGTCTGGATGGCGTCACGTGGTCCACCCGGCGTGCACGCCCACCTCAGCCAAACACCACCACCGTCGCCGCCGAGAAATCCTTGCCATGCGTGATCGCCACCAGGCTGCGCAGCGCGCGCGCCGCCGCCGGGCTGGCGTCGCCCAACCGCAGCAAGGGCCGGCCCGCGGGGTCGTGGCGGATCTCCAGCTCGAGCGGGTGCAGGTTCAGCAGCAGCGGGTGCGCCTTCTTGGCCGCTTCCTTGGCGCAGAACAGGCCGCAGAGGTGTCGGCGAGGCTCGGGCTTGAGCAGGGCGCCGGCAATCTCGGCGGCGGTGAACAGGCCCGCGTAGACCGGGTGGGCGCGCAGGTCGTCGGTCTCGGGCAGGCTGTCCAGGCTTTGCACGTCCATGCCCAGGCCCAGGGGCAGGGCGCCGCCTGACGGCGTTGGAGCACTTGGCTCCTCTGCCGGTGCAGCGGCAGCTGCGGGTGCAGCGCCCTCGGTGGCCAGCAGGGCGCGCAGCGCGGCCACGCTGAGATTGGGCTGCAGCACCGGCAGGCGCCGGCCCAGCTGTGCCTCCAGCTGCGCGCGCAGGGCGCCCAGGCCGAAGGAGCGGCTCAGGCCCAGGCTTGCAAGCGTGGCTTCTTCGGAAATGCTGCTGCGGCGCGTCATGCGCGCCAGCAAGTTGGTCAGGAAGTCGTTGCTCATGCAGTGCCGCTGGTGCAGCGGTGGCAGGCGGCGCCCAGGCTGCCGTCGGGGCGCACATAGGCGTGCAGGAAGGCGTAGCGGCCGAAGTCGCGGTAGTAGGCCTCGCGGGGGATGCCGCAGAGGTCACAGCCCTGCAGGCCGCGCAGCGCGGCGGCCAGGCTGGCGCCGGCGTCAGCAGCCGGAGCGGGGGCAGTTTCGGGCTCGGCGTAGGCGAGCAAGCGTTCGCGCAGGGCCTGCAGAAACAGGCCCACCTCGCGGCCGTTGCTGCAGCGGTGGTCGAAGGCCAGGGTCAGGCTCATGGGCCAGCCGGGGGCCTGACTGTCGCCGCCGATGCCCAGGATGGCCGACTGGCGGCCGTTGATCAGCGGGCGGAACTGCAGCACGTCGAGGCTGCTGAGGTCGGTGACGCTGAAGCTGCTGCCCTCCAGCTCCTCGGGGCGCAGGCGCTGGTCCAGGTAGCGTTGGGCGGCCTCCTGCACAAGGGCATGGATCTGCGCCGGCAGCTGGCGTTCCAGCCCGGGCAGTTGCACCACCTTCAGGCCCTGGCCGAGGTCCAGCGCCAGGCCGATGCGCAGCTCGGGGTGGGGGTAAACGCGCTCGCCATCACACCAGGCGTTGAGCTGCGGCCATTGGCCGAGCAGGCGCGCCAGCTCGTACAGGATCAGGGGCAGGGGCTGGCCGTCGAACAGGCCGTCGCGCTCCAGGCGGCGGCGGATGCCGCTGCTCGGGAACTGCACGGTGAGGTGGCTGACCACGCCGCCCTGGGCGCCCAGCTGCAGCGCCGCGGCTTCGGCGCGCTTGGCCAGGCTGAGCGGCTGGCCGCCGCTGGGCGCGGGGCCCGCCACGGGCTTTGCGGCCGCGGTGGGCGCCGGGCTGGCGAGCGCTTCGATGTCTCGCAGCGTCAGCAGGCCGCGCCCGGCCAGTTGCTCGGCGCCCAGGCCCAGCTCCTGCGCGCGGCGTTGGGCAGCGGGGGACAGGCGGCTGCTGCCCAGCTCGGTGGCCGGTGCCGTCGCCACAGCGGCTGGCACCTGGATCGACAGTGAAATGCCGCCCGCGGCGGGCGTGATGCTGAGTGCGGAGACCGGCGCTGGCGCCGGTTCCACTGAAGGCTCCACCGCCTCGGCCTCCGGCACGCTCCGCACCGCATCGGCGGTGTCGGCAATCCAGGCCAGGGGCGCGCCCACGGCCACGATCTCGCCCACCGCCACCAGCGGGCTCAGATAGCCGCTGCGCTCGGCCTCCACGGCCACCACGGCCTTGGTGGTTTCCACGTCGGCCATTTCTTCGCCGGCTTCCACGTAATCGCCCGGCGCCACGCGCCAGGCCACCAGCTGCACCTGGTCGTCGTTGGTGTTGATGCGCGGGGTGCGCTGCAGATAGGGCGCGCTCATGCACACAGCTCCCGCGCCGCGGCCAGCACGCCATCCACCGAAGGCAGCAGGGCCTTTTCCAGCGGCCCGCTGGCGGGGATGCAGGTGGGCGGCGCGTGCAGGCGGCGGCAGCGCCGGGGCAGGGCGCCGCCTTCCGCCAGCTGGCCGATCAGTTCGGCGCCAAAGCCGGCAAAGCCTTGGCCTTCTTCCACCACCAGCAGGGCCGGTGCGGCCGCCAGCGGCTCGTGCAACTGGGCGGGTGTGAAGGGGTAGAGCTGCATCGGCACCAGCACCTGGGCGATCAGATCGTGTTCGTTGAACAGGCGCTCGCAGGCCTGCAGCAGCAGCGGCGTCATGCCGCCGTAGCCCAGCAGGGTGATGTCCACGCGCGCGGCGCGCGGGCGCAGCCAGGCGCAGGGGAAGGCGCCGGCGCTGTGCAACAGCTCCCAACCCGCGGGCAGCGGGGCGCCCAGCAGCTCGCCGTAGAGCAGCTTGTTCTCGATGACGAGGCAGGCGTCGTCCTGCTGCAGCAGGGCGGGGTAGAGCTGATCCGGCCGCGTCAGCGGGTTCAGCGCCAGCACGCGCAGGCCCGGCATGCCCAGGAAGTGCTTCTCGATGCTCTGGCTGTGCGTGGGCCCGTAGCCGCGCCCGCCGCCCATGGGCGTGCGCACCACCAGCGGGCAGCGCACCTGCTCGTCGTACATGGCGCGGAACTTGGCGGCGTGGTTCAGCAGCTGGTCGAAGGCCAGGCCGAGGAAGTCGCCGAACATGATTTCCACCAGCGGGCGCCAGCCCTGCAGGGCCAGGCCGGAACCCAGGCCGACGATGCCGGCCTCGGAGATCGGCGTGTTGCGCACCCGGCCGGGGTGGCGGGCGCTCAGGTCCTTGGTGGCCTTGAAGGCGCCGCCGTAGGGCGATTCGATGTCCTCGCCGATTAGCAGCACGCGCGGGTCTTCGTCCAGCAGCGCACTCAAGGATTCGTTCAGCGCGGCCACCAGGCGGCGCGGAGCGCCCAGCTCGGCGGCCTGCCAGGCTTGGGCCGTGGGCGCTGCGGGCAGGCGCGGCGCGGTGGCGTGCGGGGCCTGGGCGGCGGCATCGGCCGCCTGCTGCACCTCGGCGCGCAGGCGCTCCACCAGGGCTTCCGCGCGGCCGCTGGCCAGCAGCTGGTTCAGCGGGTCGCGCTCTTCGAAGGGGCTGACGAGTTCGCGCGCCCGCGTGTCGTCGCCCTTGCTGTGCGCCTTCAGGCGGAAGGTGCGCAGGTGCAGAAAGCGCGGCCGGCGGTCTTGCCGCATGGCCTGGATGAAGGCCTCCAGCTGCGCATCCAGCTCCAGGGGGTGCCAGGTGTCGGCCTCGGCGGTTTCGATGCCGAAGGCCTGTGCGCGGGCCTGGATGCCACCGGCCAGGGTTTCCTGCTGGGCGGTGCTCTGGGCGTAGCCGTTGTCCTCCAGCACCACCAGCAGCGGCAGCTCCCACTTGCTGGCGAGGTTCAGCGCCTCGTACAGCGCGCCTTCGCCCAGGGTGCCGTCGCCGATGAAGACCACCGCCACCGCCTCGCCCCCGGCCAGCTTGTGCGCGCAGGCCTGGCCGCCGGCCACGGGCACGATGCCGCCCTGGATGCCGTTGGAATGAAAGCCCTCGCGGCAAAGGTGCTGGCTGCCGCCGATGCCGCCGCTCACCCCGGTGCTGCGCCCCATCAGTTCGGCAATCAAGGCCTCCACATCGCGGTGCACGCCCAGGAAGTGGCCGTGGCAGCGGTGGTTGGAAAACACCGTGTCGCCCGCGCGCAGATGCCGGCCCACCAGCGCCCCGCTGAGCTCCTGGCCGATGCAGGTGTGCACGGTGCCGAACAGTGCGCCTTGGCTGAACAGATCGAGCAGCTTCTCTTCGGTGAAGCGGGCCAGCAGCGCGCGTTCCAGCGCTTCCTGGGGCAGTTGCAGCAGGGCGTCGGTGGCGTTCATGGCGCGCAGTTCGGGGCGGGCGGACACGGCTTCAGGCGCCGTAGAAGCGGCGGATTTCGGCGCAGATGCGGTCCACCTGCGCATCCTCCAGCTGGATCATCGAAGGCAGCCACAGGCCCTCGCGGCCGATGGCCTCGCTGACCGGGAAACTGCCCGGCAAGTCGTAGGCCTTCTGCTGGTGGATGGGCGGGTACATGGTGCGCGTGCCGATCCCGGCCGCCTTCAGGTGCGCGGCCAGTTCCTCCCGGCGCTCGAAGCGGCCGTCGATGAACCAGGGCGTGCAGAGCTGCGTGTCGTGCGCGAACAGCTGCACGCCGGGCACGCCCTGCAGGCCGTCCCAGTAGCGCTGCCAGATCGCCTTCTTGCGCGGCAGGCGCTCGGGCAGCTGGCGCATCTGCGCCAGGCCCACGCAGGCCTGCAGCTCGGTGAACTTGAAGTTGAAGCCGATGCTGTCGTGGATGTCCGTGCCGCCGCGCGCGCGGCCGAAGTCCTTCAGGCGCTTGAGCTTGTCGGCCAAGGCGTCGTCGTCGGTGATCAGGGCGCCGCCCTGGCCTGTGCTGATGATCTTGGGCGCGCTGAAGCTGAAGGAGCCAATCGCCCCGGCGCGGCCGATGTGCCGGCCGTCCGGGTACCAGCTGCCCAGGCTCTGCGCGGCGTCCTCGATCAGCGCCACGCCGGTCTCGCGCGCCAGGGCCTCGAAGGCCTCGCTGCCGCCCGCCGCGGCAGACGGGGCGCGGCCATTGGCGCTCACCAGCATGATGGCTTTCGTGCGCGGCGTGAGGGCCTTGCGCACCGCCTCGGGGTGCAGGATCAGCGTGTCCGCCTCCACGTCCACGAACACCGGCTTCGCACCCAGCATGTGCACGCTATTGGGCGTGGCGATCATGGTGTAGTTCGGGCAGATCACCTCGTCCCCCGGGCCCACGCCCACCGCCAGCGCGGCCAAGCTCAGGCTCACGGTGCCGTTGTTGACGACGATGCAGTGCTTCGCGCCGGTGAACTCGGCAATCGCGCGCTCGAAGGCCGCGGTGCGCTCGAACTCGGTGAAGAAGCCGTCCTCGTCCAGGTAGCGCAGCAGCTCTTCTTTTTCGGGGGCGCCGAACAGCGGGCGCATCTGGGGGATGAAGGCTTGCTGGCTCATGCTTTGATCGCTTCAACATTCAAGGACACCAGGATGCCGGAGTCCTTCTGCATATGGGGAAAGTAGGCCTGGGAGTGGTCGTCCACCCCGGCGTGCTCGGTGGCCCGCCAGTCCCAGAGCCGCGGCTGGGTGAAGCCGTTGGCCTCCAGCAGCGTGCTAAGCGAGCGCTCGTCGTAGCAGGTCTTGTGATACAGGCACTCGGGGCCGCTGGCCGTCTGGATTTCCATGCGGCCGTACAGGGGCCCCAGCACCCGCTCGATCGCACCCGTCTGCCGGTAGACCTGGATCAGCGCCTCGAAATCCGGCACCGCCAAGCGCAACACGCCGCCGGGAGCCAGCACGCGCCGCCACTCGGCCAGCACGACTACGGCCTGCTGGCGGTCGAAATACTCGAAGGCGTGGCTGCAATAGATCAGTTCGGCGCTGTTGTCCGCAATGAAGGGCAGCTGGTCGATGCGGTGCTGGTGGGCTATATGCGGCATGTCGCACAGGTCCACATGCACGAAGCCGGGGATCTGGCGGTGCCAGCAGCCGAGGTGCAGCTTCATGCCAGACGCCTGCGGTCCACATCGGGTCCCAGATACGGCCCGTTCTTGATCTCCAGCACCTGGGTGCCGTCCTCCAGGATGTCGTAGCCATGGCCGCCGCGCAGCAGCACCAGCACATCGCCCTCGCCAGCCTCCAGCGTGGTCAGCAGCTGGTCGTCAGGCGTGTACACCCGGGCGCGCAGCCGGCCGCGGCGGATGTAGAGCACCTCCTGCGTCCAGGCCACGTCGCGGTGGGCCTCGTTGTGGCTGTGGGCCAGCAGCTCCTTGCCGGCGGCATAGCCCCAGCTGCCCACCTGGATGTAGTCGCTGTCAGGGCTGAAGAACTTCAGGCCTTCGCCCCAGGCCTCGCTGGCCGGGATGTGGCGGGCCAGCACCAGGCCCTCGTGGATCACTTCATGCATGGTGGTTCTTCAAATACCAAGAAATGGTGTCGCGCACGCCCTGGCGGAACTCGCGCTGCGGGCGCCAGCCCAGCAGGGCCTCGCCGCGGCTGCCGTCCACGGTCTTGTAGGGCGCGCCGTCGGGTTTTGTGGGGTCGGTGCGCAGCCGGCCGGGGTAGCCCAGCTCGTCGGCAATCAGCTGCGCCATGTCCAGGATGCTGATGCCCGACGCCACGCCGATGTTCACCGGCTCCACGCAGGGCGGGGCGTCCAGGCCGCGCACCAGGGCCTCGGCGCCGTCTTCCACGTGCAGCCACTCGCGCACCGGCGTGCCGCTGCCCCACACCACCACCTCGGGCGCGCCCTGGCGCTTGGCTTCATGGATGCGGTGAATCAGCGCCCCCAGCGCATGGCTGCGCTCGGGCTCGAAGTGGTCGCCCGGGCCGTACATGTTGGAAAGGATCAGGTTCAGCACGTCCAGCCCATGCTGCTGGTGGTAGGCGTAGGCGCCGACCCAGCTGGCCTTGCGGGCAAAGCCGTACACCAGCACGGAGTCGTGCAGCGGGCCGTCCCAGAACTCGTCTTCCTTGAATAGCGTGGCCGCGGCCGGGTAGGCGCAGTTGCTGATGGGGTTGACCATGCGCTGCACGCCGTGCGCCTTGCAGGCCTCCAGCAGGCTCAACGTCATGGCCAGGTTGTGGTGGAACAGCTCGGCCGCGTGCTTCAGCCCGAACTGGATGCCGCCCACAAAGGCCGCGCAGTGGATGACCTGGCGTTGCGCCTGGCCCGAGAACACCCGCTCAAACAGGGCCTGGGTGGCGGCGGCGTCGCGCAAATCCGTGCCCAGGCTGAGCGAGGCGCGCACAAACGGTCGGCCTTGTTGCTCCAGCAGGGCGCAGACCTGCTTGCCCAGAAAGCCAGTGGCTCCCGTCACCAGAATCATGGTTGTGGCCCCTGGCGCATCGCCCCAGCCGGCACCACGCCGTCGCCGCCGTAGTCGTCGAACTTCAGGTCGTAGGCCACCATCAGTTGCACCAGCTCGGCAAACGAGGTGCGCGGCTGCCAGCCCAGCAGTTCGCGCGCCTTGGTCGGGTTGCCCCACAGCAGCTCTACCTCGGCGGGGCGGAAGTACTTGGCGTCCACCATCACGCGGGTCTGGCCGCTGCGGCGGCAGATGCCGCGCTCGTGCACGCCCTCGCCCTGCCAATCCAGCTCGATGCCGGCGGCCTCGAAGGCCAGCGTGGCAAATTCGCGCACGGTATGCGTCTCGCCCGAGGCAATCACCAAATCGGTGGGCTGCTCCAGCTGCAGCATGCGCCACATGGCTTCCACGTAGTCCTTGGCATAGCCCCAGTCGCGCTTGGCGTCCAGGTTGCCCAGCGCCAGCACCTGCTGGCGCCCCTGCGCAATGCGCGCCGCCGCCTTGCTGATCTTCTTCGTCACGAAGGTCTCGCCGCGGCGCGGGCTCTCGTGGTTGAAGAGGATGCCGTTGCAGGCGTAGAGCCCGTAGGACTCGCGGTAGTTCACCGTGATCCAGTAGGCGTACAGCTTGGCCGCGCCATAGGGGCTCTTGGGGTAGAAGGGCGTGGTCTCGCTCTGCGGCGCCGTGCCCGGCAGGCCGCCGAACAGCTCCGAGGTGCTGGCCTGGTAGAAGCGCGGGCGCATCCCCAGGTCCTTCACCGCATTCAGCAGCCGGATGGTGCCCAGCGCGTCCACCTCGGCCGTGTACTCCGGCACCTCGAAGCTCACCGCCACATGGCTTTGCGCGCCCAGGTTGTAGATCTCGTCGGGCTCGATGCGGTTCAGCAGCGAATGCAGATTGCTCGAATCCGCCAGATCGCCGTGGTACGTGTGCAGGCGCTCGTGGTGAATGATGTGGTCGATGCGGGTGGACGTGAACACCGAGCTGCGGCGCAGGATGGCGTGCACCTCGTAGCCCTGTTCCAGCAGGAATTCGGCCAGGTAGGAGCCGTCCTGCCCGGTGATGCCGGTAAGAAAGGCGCGCTTGGGGCGGGGAGCGTTCATCCCGGCATGATGCCGCCGCTCGGCGGGGCTCAGAGGGCGGAGAAGGGTGGGTTTTCCGGGGGCTTGGGTTGGCTTGCTTGTCTTGGCTTTGCTTCTTTGCTGCTTGCGTGGGGCTGGCGCGGGATCAGGAGGGCGGGGCACCCTGCTCCGTCCATGTCCCCCTCCGCTGCGCCGCCGGCGCAGCGGATTCCGCCTTTTACTTCCCTGCGCAGGGTGCCCCGCCCTCCTGATCTGGGGCGACCGAGGACTGTTGCTGTTGTTGGGGTGGCTCGCTATCGCGTGGGCTGGTTGATCTCGTAGCTCGTGCTGCGGCCGCCGGCCGCCGTCTTGCGCAGCACGCCCCGGGCCAGCAGGTCCGAGATGTCGCGCAGCGCCGTGTCGGGCGAGCAGTGGGCGATGGCGGCCCAGCGACTGCTGGTCAGCTTGCCCTCGAAGCCGTCGAGCAGGCGGTTCAGCACCTTGGCCTGGCGCTCGTTCAATGCGGCTGCGCCGGGCGCGTTCCACCGTTGCCACAAGCGGGTCTTGGCCAGCACGGCATCCAGTCCCAGCTGCGCCTGTTCTACCGCGCGCTGCAGCGCGGCCAGGAACCAGGCCAGCCACTCGGTGACGTCGAGCGAGCCCTTCTGCGTGCGCTCCAGCATCTCGTAGTAGCCCTTGCGCTCGCGCTGGATCTGGGCCGACAGGCTGTAGAAGCGCTGCGGGCTGCCATCCGCGCGGGCCAGGAACAGATCACCCAGCGCGCGCGCGATGCGGCCGTTGCCATCGTCGAAGGGGTGCAGGGTGACGAACCAAAGATGCGCCAGCCCGGCCTTGATCAGCGCCGGCTCCGCCGTGTCGGCGTTGGCCCAGGCCAGGAAGCGGGCGGTCTCCGGCTCCAGCCGGGCGGCCGGCGGCGCCTCGTAATGCACCCGCTGGCGCTCCAGCGCTCCTGAAACCACCTGCATCGGGCCAGTGGCGTCGTCGCGCCAGCCGCCTACCGTGATGCGGGCCAGGCCGGAGTAGCCGGTTGGGAACAGCGCCGCGTGCCAGCCGAACAGGCGCTCGCGCGTCAGCAACGCGCTGCTGTTGGCGGTGGCGTCCAGCACCATCTCGACCACGCCCTCGACATGCCGGTCCACCGGCGCCAGGGCGCCGATGTCGACGCCCAGCCGGCGCGCGATCGACGAACGCACCGATTCAGCATTCAACCGCTCGCCCTCGATCTCGCTGGTCTTGAGTACGTCCTCGGTCAGCGCCGCCAGGCTGGCTTGGTCGCGCAGGGCCAGGCCCACATCGGCCAGCCGCCCGAGCATCAGGCCCTGGGCGCGGCTGACTTCGGTCAGGGGCTGGGCCAGGGCGGCCCAGTCGAACTGCCACTGCGGCCAGTCACTAGCCTGCCAGATGTAGGTGTAATCGCCGCGTTTCATGCGGAGATTGTGGGCTGCAATCTCCGCAGAGGCAAGTCAATCGCCGCAACTGGTGCGGCGAATGGGTGGTGGATTCGCTGCATTCATCCTTTGGTGGGGCAAAAAGGCAAAGCGCTGACCCCGGCACCCCCCTCACTCTTCCACTATCCGACTGAAAAAGTACTTAAGGAGATCCCAGCTTCCGTCGTACATCACCGAGTCCTTCAATGCGCTAGGGCACTCCGCTTTCGACTTAAGAAGGGATTTAAATCCTATGTATTCAGCAAGAATTTCTGATGTGGCCGCATTGGTCAATCGAATTCGACCTCGTGCAATCCAAAGGGAACGGTCCTCCATGGTTGAAATGTCCTCAACGGTGAAAATGTATGTGGATTTGTGCTGAGGTACGGGAATTGGAAATGCGAAATCCTCGTCAGGCCATTCTTCGTGGTGCCCGGAGGAGGATGGGTATTTTTTTGAGTGGGCAATGGCTAGGTCCTCAAGGCCTTCCTTTAGCCAGCGCTGTTTGGGTGCCAGTCGTTCAATGCGTCCATATTCTGCGGATTGGGGGATAAATCCCCAGTTTCTGTACTCGATAAAATCCGTCTTGGCTAGACTCGCAACAACTTTTGGTTGATTTGCGGTTTCAATCCAGGCTATTGGATCGTGATATTGATATGTTGAGCTTGGCGGAAACGAATAACCGAATCTTCTCCTTTGGTTCTTCATTTTCTCCGAATCGGGCGTCAGTGGAGTGCTATCTGCGGTGGGTGATTTTTGGCCCGGGGGAAGATCAAGGAATATTTTGGATCCGGCATCAATTTTCCGAACGAGAGTAAATTTTTCCTCATTGAGGCACCGAGTGTTGAGGGCTTCAAGGCTTCGCGTCAATGCCGCCTGTTTCTCAGCGTCCATTTCTTTCAAGTCTTCATGAAACTCGGCGCTCTGCCGCATCAGACTTTGAATAACGATTGCTGCGATGCCGACAAAGACGCCGAAACCAATGATGCCGCCCCTGATCCGCTTGTAGTCCAAAGCAGCACCAATTGCAGCAAAAATCAGTCCAATCACACCCGCCGCGATTAGAAATAGCCCGCCGATGCCAACATAGTCGGGTGCCATCGCAGCACATGTGCCGTGCAGGGAAAAAATGGCGAGTGTTGCTGATATTCGTATGATCGTGCTCTTGTGCATATGCTGATCGGTTGGTTTGGTGACGTATGTCTATTGTCCAAAGTGCCTGGCCTTGTCGCTGGCTTGCGAAGGTTTAGAATTTTGTGAAAATCGAGAATTAAGAATTCCTGATATTCGATTCAACTGTGCGCAACCGTGCAGCGCAAGTGGGCACTCAGCTCGGGAATGAAGGTCGTGAGCATGAGCGGGCAAGAGGCTTTCAAACTGCGGTCCAATTCAGCTGTCGCTTACCTCCGCTCCGAATTCCTCAAAACCCTCTCCCTCTCCCTCTGCCGCAACACATCAATCATCACGTTGAACGTCCGCCCGAGTAAGCCAATCTCATCACTGCGCGTCACCCGCACCTGCGCGGCGTCGTAATCGCCACGCTTCAGTGCTTCGGCGGCCTCAGTCAATCGGCGTATCGGGCGGACGATGCTGCGGGCGAAGGCCAGTGCCACGAGGACGGAGAGCAGGCCGACGGCGGCCAGGCCCAGCAGCACCTGGTGGAAGACGCGGCGCAGCGGGGCTTCGAAGCTGTCGTGGGTTTCGGTGACGCCGACCACCCAGTCGTGCCCCTCCACCGGGGCGAAGCCGGCCACTTCCTCGGTCTTGGACACCGTGGAGGTGTAGCTGGCGTGGCCCTCGCGGCGGGCGCCCACCAGGGCGCGAGCGAGGTCGGGCATGGCGAGGTCGGCCACGCGGTCGCGGCGGAAGCGCTGGTCGGCCTTGATGGCGGCCTGCTGTTCGGCTGAGAGCGGTGCCAGGCTGCGGAAGCGCAGGGCCAGGTCGCGGTGGTGGATGAGCACGCCGTCGCCGTCCACCAGGAAGGGTTCGCGGCTGGGGGTGCGGGCGGCGTCCACCAGGCTGCCGATGGTTTCGGCGCGCAATCTCAGCACCACCGCGCCGACCACCGGCCCGGCGCGGGAGCGCACCGGCTGGGCCAGGTAGGCGCCGGCGCGGCCGGCCACGGCGCCAATGATGATGCTGGTGGTCGCCGCCTGCCCGGCCATGGCCTGGCGGTAGTAGTCGCGGAAGCCGTAATTGCCGCCCACCACCTCGGGTGCGGTCGAGACCAGGGCCTCGCCCTTGCCGTCCATCAGGGTGATGAGGTGCAGGTCGGGGTTGGTGGCCACCAGGCTGGCCAGGCGGCGCAGCAGCAGCGCACGGGCGTCGGGTGGCTGCTCCAGCGGCGGCGCTTCGAGCAGGGCCTGGACCTCGGCGTCCTCGGCCAGGAAGGCGGCGACGCGGCGGCTGTCCTGCAGCAGCTGGGCCAGGCGGCCGGCGGTGGCGCTGGCCAGCTGCTCCAGGCTGCGCTGCTCGGCGGCGGCCAGCGCGGCCACGCTCTGGCGGTAGTTGTAGAGCCCGCTCAGACTCATGGGCAGCAGGGCGGCCAGCACCAGGGCGGCGCCCATCTTCCAGGCGAAGGGCCAGGCGGCGGGGCTCCAGCGCCGCGGGCCTTGCCAGCCGGCGCGTGCGGCCGGAGCGGCGGTGCCGGCGGCCAGGGCTTCCTGCAGGCCCAAGCTGCCGGAATGGGCGGCGAACAGGGCCTGGCGGAAGGCGGCCACGGATTGCGGGCGGTCTTCGGGCTTGAGCTGCAGGCCCCAGTCGATGGCGCGCAGGAACTCGCGGCTCCAGCGTTCGGCGCCGAGTTGCTCGGCGCTTTGGTGCGCATCCGGCTTGGCCTGGCGTAGCGGGGCTTCGAGCGGACGCTTCCCCGTCACCATCCAGTACAGGGTGGCGGCCAGGGCGTAGAGGTCGGTCCAGGGGCCCTGGCTGAGGCCGCTGTACTGCTCGATGGGGGCGTAGCCGGGGGTCAGCACCTGCGGGGCATCGGGCACTTCCATGCCGCGCGCCGGGCGGGCGGCGCCGAAGTCCAGCAGCACCAGGCTGCCGTCTTCCTCGCGCACGCAGAGGTTGTCGGGCTTGATGTCACGGTGCAGCACGCCGCTGCGATGCACCAGGTCCAGGCCGTCGAGCAGCGGGGCCAGCAGGAGCAGCAGCTCGGCCTCTTCGAGCGGGGCGCGTTCGCTATGGCCGCGGCCGGGCAGCAGGCGGCTACGCGGGGCCTTGCCAGCCTCGCGCCACCACTGGTGCAGGGTCTGGCCGCGTTCGTAGTCCAGCACCATGTAGGCGGTGCGGTTGGCCTCGAAGAAGCGCGCCACGCGCACGATGTTCGGGTGGCGGAAGGTGGCCAGGGTGCGCGCCTCCACCAGGAACTGCTCCAGGCCTTCCAGCAGCGTGGGCAGCCAGGCGGTGGCGCGCGGGCGCACGGTGCTGTCCTGCGCGCGCTGGGCGAACTGGGCCGGCAGGTATTCCTTGATCGCCACCTTGGCATTCAGGTTGACGTCGGTGGCGAGGTAGGTGATGCCGAAGCCGCCCTGGCCGAGCAGGGCGTCGATGCGGTACTCGTGCAGGCGGTAGCCGGGGGGCAGGGCCAGGGGCAGCTGCGGCTGCGCCGGCAGGGGCGGTAGTGGTTGGTTGGGCTTGGCCGGGCGAATGAGGGTGGCGTCGTCGTCGAACACCGGCCGGGAGAGCCGTTCGGTGGCCTGGGTGTCGGTCAACGGCGGGGGCGCGGCCGGGCGCAGCACGGTGGCGTCGGGGTCCAACGGGGGCGGCGCGGCGCGGGGGCTTTCAGGCATGGGGGGCTGGAAGTTGCGTCGCTACGATAGCTCGCACTCCCTGCGCAGCGCCTTGTCCAACGCCCCGCAAGAACCCTCGCCCTCGATGCCTTCCTGGCTCCGCCACGCCGCGGTGGCGGCGCTGGTGTGCGCGCTGGGCCTGGCGCTGTGCGGCTGGCTCAGCCTGTTGAAGCTGGAACGCGCGCTGGAAGCCGCGGCGCAGGCCCGCATGGGCGTGCCGGCGGCGGCGCTGCGCGAGGGCCTGCAGGCCACGCTGGCGCTGGGTCTGCCGCTGGAATCGGCCGCCGCGGTGCCGGACCTGCTGGTGCGCGAGCGCCGGGCCGATGCAGCCATCACCGCGCTGCATGTGCTGGACGCCGGCGGGCGCGTGCTGTTCAGCACCGAGGCCGCGCGGCTGGGCCAGGCCTGGCAGGCCGGCGCCGCGGCTGTGCGCGCCGAGACCCTGCGCACCGCCTTTGATCTGCCCGTGGGCCAGGTGCTGGTGGTGTACGGCCTGGCGGCGGAACGCCAGGCCCTGGCGGGCCTGCGCGCCCAGCTGCTGCAGGTGGGCCTGCTGGCCACGCTGGTGGGCACCTTGCTCAGCCTCGTCTTTAGCTGGCTGCCGCGCCTGCAAAGCTGGGCCGTGCCGGCCGGCCTGCTGGCCGCGCTGCTGCTGGCCTATGGCCTGAACCAGCGCGCCGTGCAGGCCACGCTGATGCCGGCGCTGGAGCGCAAGGCCGAGGTGGTGGGGGCTTCGGTGGCGCAGCTGGTGGGCAAGGCCTTGCAGCACGGCATGGCGCTGCCCGAGCTCGTGGGGGTGGAGGACTACCTGGCCGCGCAGCGCGAGCAGCACCCCGAGCTGGCCTGGCTGGGCCTGCGCGATGCCCAGGGCGTGCTGCGTTTCGAAAGCGGCAGCGCCGTGGCACAGCCGGCGCAGGTGGTGGGTATCGAAGCGGGCGGGCAGCGCCTGGGTCAGGTGGAAGTGCACGTGAGCCCCGAGCCGCTGCAGCGCACGCTGCGCGAGCTGTTGCTGGACCTGGCCGTGGTGGCCGTGGTGGCCGCCTTCGTGGTGCGCGAGCTGCAGCGTGCGGCGCTGGCACGCCAGGCGGTGGGCGATGGCCAGGTGCTGGCGCGCCTGCGCCTGCCGCTGCTGCTCTTCATGCTGGCCGAGGAGTTCACGCGCGCCTTTTTGCCCGGCTTTGCGCGCAGCCTGGGCGAGGGTGGCTCGCACTGGGTGGCGGGCCTGCCCATCGTCGTCTTCATGCTGATGGTGGCGCTGGGCCAGCCGGGTCTCGGCCGCTGGAGCGAGCGCCTGGGCCGGCGGCGCGCGCTGGCCAGCGGCGCGGCGCTGGGCGCGCTGGCCCTGCTGGGCGCGGCGCTGGCGCCCAGCACCGCGGCGCTGCTGCTGTGGCGCGCGCTGGGGGGCCTGGCCTTTGCGCTGGTGTTCGTGGCCGGGCAGGGCCTGGTGGTGGCGCACAGCAGCGCGCCAGAGCGAACGCGCGCCTTTGCCGGGTTTGTCAGCGCCATCATGGTGGCGGGCGTGTGCGGGCCGCCGCTGGGCGGCCTGGCGGCCGATTACCTGGGGCCGCGCGGCGCCTTTGCGCTGGCGGCGCTGTGGGCGCTGCTGGCCTGGGTGGCCTGCCTCGGCCTGCCGCGCGAACCGGGGCAGGCGCCGGCCGGCGCGCCGCTGTCGCTCGGTGATCTCGGCCGCCTGCTGCGCCAGCCGGGCTTTCGCGGCATCAGCCTGGCCGCGGCGCTGCCAGCCAAGCTGCTGCTGGCGGGCGGCTGCTTCTACCTGGTGCCGCTGCTGCTGGCGGCCCGGGGCGAAACGGCCGCCGCCGCCGGGCGGGCGCAGATGCTGTACGCGCTGTGCCTGCTGGCCACGCTGCCGCTGGGCACGCGCGCGGCCGAGCGCGGCTGGCCGCTGGGCCGGCTGGTGGGGCTGGGCCTGCTGTTGTCCACCGTGGGCGCGCTGGCCCTGCTGGCGGGCGGCGGCCTGTGGCCGGTGATGGCGGCGATGGCCGTGCTGGGCGCGGGGCAGGGGGTGTCGATCGCTGCGCAGAGCAGCTGGCTGGCGCAGCTGTGCGCGGCCGAGCTGCAGGCCCATGGGCCGGGCGCCGTGTACGGCTTCTACCGCCTGCTGGAGCGCCTGGGCAATGCGCTGGGCCCGCTGGCGGCCGCGGCCCTGGTGGGGCCCTGGGGCCTGGGTGGTGCCTATCTGGGGCTGGCGGCGCTGGTGCTGCTGGCGGGGGCCTGGGTGCTGGCGCGTGCCGGCCGTTGGGAGCGGGCATGAAGGCGCGCGCCCGTCTGCTCTGGCCCCTGCTGCCGGCGCTGGCCCAGGCGGCCAAGCCCTGGCGCATCTGGCTCGTTACCTACCGCGGCTGGACGGATGTGGAGCAGGGCTTCGTCGAGCACTTCAAATCCCGCGGCCTGGCGGCCGAGTTCACGCACCGCGACATCGCGCTCGACCCCGCGCGCCTGCCCGCGGTGGTGGCCGAGATCCGCGCCGCGCGGCCGGACCTGGTGCACTGCTGGGGCTCGCCCGTGACCCTGGGTGTGGCCGGGCCCTGGAAGGGGGCGGACCCGGCGCGCCATCTGGTGGAAGTGCCGATCGTCTTCAGCCTGGTGGCTTCGCCGGTGGGGGCGCGCATCGTGCCCAGCCTGGCCAGTTCGGGCCGCAAACTGACGGGCGTGAGCCATCTGCCACCGGTGACGGCGCAGCTCGGCCTGTTGAGCTCCTACCGGGCCGTGCGCCGCATCGGCGCGCTCTACAGCGCCAACGAACCCAATTCGCGCGCCGTGCTGGACGAGCTGGCCCTGCGGGCAGCCGCGCGCGGCATCGAGCTCATCAGCCGCCCGCTTTCCAGCGACGGCGCCGGCAAGCCCCTGGCCGCCAGCGCTCCCGGTCTGCTGGCCGAGCTGCAGCACGCCGGCGCCGAATGGCTCTACCTGCCGCCCGATTCCTTTCTGACCACCCAGCTCAAGGCCGTGGTGCTGCCGGCGGCCGAGGCCCTGCGCCTGCCCAGCCTGGCCAGCACCGAGCAGCAGGTGGCGGCCGGTGCGCTCTTGGGCCTGGTGAGCCGCTACCGCAGCGTGGGCCAGTTCGCCGCCTACAAGGCCGAGCAGATCCTGCGCGAGGGCCGCGCGCCGGCCAGCCTGCCCATCGAAACCCTGAGCCGCTTTGCGCTGCAGCTGCGCATGCCGCTGGCGCGGCGCCTGAAGCTGCTGCCGCCGCTGAGCCTGGTGCATCACGCCGAGCTGCTGGAGGAAGACCTTGACGCCTGAAGCCGCCCTGGAGCTGCCGCCCGGTTGCCAGCTGCGCGTGGCCCAGGCCGGCGATGTGCCGGCGCTACACGGGCTGCACGAGGCCGTGCTGGCCGCACTGCCCGACCCCAGCCTGTTCCGCCTGTTCGGCGGCGCCGAATCCTTCTTCCAGACCCATTGTGGGCAGCGGGGCGAGAGCTGGGTGGTGGCGCAGGGCGGCCAGCTGCTGGGCTATGCCGCGCTGACGCTGCCGCTGGCCGAGGACGCCGACAACTACGCGCTCAACCTGGGCTGGCCGGCCGAGCGCGCGCGCAGCGTGGGCCTGCTCTCGGCCGCCATGGTGCGGCCGAGTCAGCGCCAGCAGGGCCTGCACCGGGCCCTGATCCGGCAGCGGCTGCTGCGCGCGCAGGCCTTGGGCCTGCCCGAGCTGCTGGCGCGGGCGGCGCCGGGCAATGCACTGTCGCGCCAGGGCCTGATGAGCCAGGGCCTGGCCATCGTCTGGCTGGGTGAGCAGGCCGGTGGCCTGCAGCGCCATGTGTACTGGCGGCGCAGCCCGGCGCCGGTGGCGGGGCGGGTGGCGATCTGGCTGGCGGCCGACGACGCGGTGGGCCAGCAGGCCGCCCTGGCCCAGGGTTGGCTGGGGCTGCGCAGCGGCGCGGGCCGCATCGGTTACGGCCCCGCAGACATCTAACGACGCCTGACGACTCCTAACGCGCCCTCATGGCGCCATCGAGCGCCTGCGGCGGGTAAGCCAGGCTCAGGGCGCGCCAGACGGCGCCGCTGCGTTCGGCCTCCTGCAGCATCTGGCGCAGCAGGTCGCGGTCGGCCGGGCTGAGCGATTGCTTCGAAAGGTAAATGCCGGCCTCGCGCCAGGGCAGGTCGTCCAGCGGCTCCACGCGCAGGTGGGCGTCCAGGGACTTGCCACCGGGGGGCGCCACGCCGTAGATGTTGGTCGGGGCCAGAACGGCCAGGTCGGCATGGCCTTGCTGCAGTGCGCGCAGCAGGGTGCTTACATCCGCTTCCTGTTGCAAGCGACCCTGTTCACGCAGCTGCTCCACCAGGCGCTGGTAGGGCGCGCCGAAATCGAAGCCGCGCACCACCACCACGCGCAATTCCTTGCGCGCCAGCAGCTCGGCCGCGGAGCGCAGCGGCGGGCGCGGGAACTGCAGGGAGACCGCGGCTGCGCGGCTGAGGATCAGGGGCACGAACTCGCCGTAGGCGTCGCGCCGCTCGGAGTGGGTGGCGGGCACGATCAGGTCGGCCGCACCGGTCTCGAACAGCCGCTCCAGGCGGGCGCGCGGCACGGGCTGGAACACGAAGCGGCAGCCCTGGGCGGCGCCGAGCTGCTGCAGCAGCAGCGGATAGGCGCCGCTGATCTGGTCGCCCTCAACGACCACGCTCAGCCCCACCGGCCCCACCGGCACCTGGATGGGCCGCGAGCAGCCGGCCAGCACGGACTGCGGCAGTGCGGTCAGCAGGAACAGGGCGGGCCAGAGCTTCATGGAGTGAGCGGTTCGGGCAGCGGACGATAGCCGGCCTCCAGCAGGCTGCCGCGGTAGCGCTCGCGCAGGAGCTGCCACAGGCGCTGGCGGGCCGGCAGGGCGCCCAGGGCCTGTGCCAGCAGCTGCCGGTCGGCCTCGGGCAGCCGCTCCAGCGACAAGTAGAAGCCGCTGGGGTGCCAGTCCAGGTCCTGCAGGGGCTGGGCCTGCAGCTGGCTCTGCAAGCCGCGCAGCTCGGGCATCTGCATCAGCTGGCCCTGCACGATGACGGGGTTCATCAGCGCCGCATCCGCCAGGCCTTCGCGCAGCGCGCGCACCACGCCGCCGGTGTCGGCCTCCACCACCAGCCGGCCCTGGGCGCGCAGTTGCTCCAGCAGTTCCAGGTAGGCGGTGCCGTTGTCCACGCCGCGCAGCACCACCACGCGCAGATTGCTGTCCTTCAGCAGGCTGGCGCGGTTCTGCACGGCCGCGGGCAGCGGCCGCAGCGCCACCAGGGTGGGGCGCACCTGCAGCAGGGCCACATGCTGGCCGAAGGGGTCGCGGCGTTCGGTGCGCTGGGCCGGCAGCATCACGTCAGCGCGGCGCGCCAGGAACAGCATTTCCTGGCGGGCGCGCGGCACGGCCTCGAAGAGGAACTGGCAGCCCCGGGCACGGCCCACCTCCTGCAGCAGCTCGACGAAGGCACCGCCGATCTGGCCCTGATCCACCGTGACCATCAGGCCGATCGGGGCGACCGGCACCTCCAGCGGGCGCGAACAGCCGGCCTGGGCGCCGAGGCTGGCGCCAAGCATCAGGGTGGCAAGCGGGGCGAGTAAGTTCATGGGTGGATTCCGAGCCGCCCATTTGAACGTGGCGGCCGGCGGCCGGCACGTCGAAATGGCTAGGGTTTCCATCGGCATGCTGCCGCAGGCCCTGGGGCACAGTGGTGCCGGAGGGGGATGCAATGACCAGCGATGTGGTGCTCTGTGTGGATGACGACCACACCGTGCTGCGCAGCCTGCGCAGCCTGCTGGTGGCGCGGCTGGAGCCGGGCACGCGGGTCGAGATTGCCGAGAGCGGGGCCGAGGCGCTCGAAATCCTGGAGGAGCTCGACGCCGAGGGCCTGGCCTGCAGCGTACTGCTGTCGGACTTCATCATGCCCGGCATGCGCGGCGACGAGCTGCTGGTGCAGGTGCACCAGCGCTGGCCGCACACGCTGAACGTGATGCTGACCGGGCAAAGTGATCTGGAAGGCGTGAAGCGCTCGATCAACGAGGCGGCGCTGTACCGCTTCATCGAGAAGCCCTTCGACAACGAAGACCTGGTGCTGACGCTGCAGACCGCACGCCACGCCTACCGCCAGGGCCGCGAGCTGGCCCTGCGCAATGCCGAGCTCTTGCGCCTGAACCGCGAACTGGAAGCCAAGGTGGCCGAGCGCACGGCGCAGCTGGAGACGGCGAACCGGGAGCTGCAGAGGCTCTCCAGCACCGATGCGCTGACCGGCCTGGCCAACCGCCGCCGGCTGGACGAGGCGCTGGAGCAGGAATGGCGGCGCTCCGGCCGCGCCGAGCATGCGCTGGCGCTGATCCTGCTGGACATCGATCACTTCAAGCGCGTGAACGACGAGCACGGCCACCCGGTGGGCGATCAGGTGCTGACGGAGCTCGCGCACCTGCTGCGCCAGGGGGTGCGGGGCACCGATCTGGTGGGGCGCTGGGGCGGCGAGGAGTTCCTGATCCTCTGCCCTGACACCGGCCCGGCCGGCGCGCTGGCCCTGGCGGAGAAGCTGCGCGAGAGCATTGCGGCGCATGCCTTTCCGGTGGTAGGCCACAAGACCAGCAGCTTCGGCGTGGCCACCCTGCGGCCCAGCGATGAGGTGCCGGCCCTGCTGGCGCGTGCCGACGCGGCGCTGTACCGCAGCAAGCACGAGGGCCGCAACCGGGTCAGCCATGAGGCCTGAAGCGCTGACGCGCCGCACGCTGCTGGCGCTGGGCTTGGCCCCGCTGGGCGTGCAGGGCGCCGACTGCCCGCCCGCCGCCCGGCTCGGGCCCGGCCTGTGCGATGCCAACGGCGACCTGCAGGCCGACGCCCCGGCGGACCCGCGCCAATGGATCGACCCCGACCCGCTGGTGATGGCCGATGTGCCGACCTCGGACATGACCGCCCGCGCCGCCCGTGCCGAACCCTTTCGCCAGCACCTGGAGCGCCAGCTGCAGCGTCGCGTCAGCTATTTCATTGCGCGGGATTACGCCGACCTCATCACCGCCTTCCACGCCCAGCGCGTGCACCTGCTGAACGTGCACACCGGCTCGGTGGAGCAGGAGGTGGTGTGCGGCGGCTACGTGCCGATCGCGCAGCCGATTGAGCCCGATGGCGAGCTGGCCGGCTACCGCATGGAAATCGTCGTGCCGGCGGACTCGCCGCTGCGCCGCGTGGAAGACCTGAAGGCGCGCACCCTGACCCTGGTGGACGAGCGCTCGGCCAGCGGCTACAAGCTGCCGCGCGCCTTGCTGGAGCGTGAGTTCCGCATGCGCGCCGGGCGCGAGTACCAGGTCAACTTCAGCGGCCGGCATGACAACTCCATCATGGGCGTCGCCAATGGCCTGTACGAGGCCGCGGCCGTGGGCAGCGCCGTGCGCACCGACCTGCTGCGCCAGAAGCTGCTGGACCCCGACAGCCTGCGCGTGATCTACACCTCGCCCCTGCTGCCGCACTCGCCCTGGGGCGTGAGCCACCGCCTGCACCCGCAGCTGGTGGAGCAATTGCGCAAGGCCCTGGTGGCCTACGACGGCCCGGACCATGTGCTGCAGTCGGGTTCGCGCTTCCGCGCGGCGGACTACCGGCGCGACTGGGGCTTCATGCGCGAGCTCAACCGCAGCGTGGGCGAGCAGCCGAGCTGTCGCTGACCGACCCCGCCGTGCGCCCGCCCCGCTTCGATCTGCACCCCCTGGGCCTGCGCGCCCAGCTGCTCACCATCCTGCTGCTGATCGCCAGCCTGGCGGCCGTGATCGCCCTGGTGCTGCTGCATGCGCTGGGCCAGGTGGAGACGGCCCTGACGCGCATCACCGGCGTGGACCTGAACCGCTTCGAGCTTTCGCAGCGCATGGCCACGCAGGCGCAGAACGTCGTGGCCCAGGTGCCCACGCTGACCCGGGCCGGCTCGGAAGCCGCCATCGACAGCGCCGGCGTGCGGCTGGAGCAGGACCTGAACGACCTGACCAAGACCCTGCAGGCCCTGAGCGCGGCCGGCAACGCCGACCCCGAGCTGCGCACCCTGCAGGGCTTTCTGGGCAATCTGCGCAGCAACATCGCGCAGCTGCAGCAGATTGCGCGCCGCCGCCTGGTGCTGGAGCAGAGCCAGGCCGGCGCCACGCGGCGCCTGGAGAGCCTGCGCCAGCAGCTCAGCCAGGACGACGGGCCCGGGGCGCCACTGGCCGTGCTGCGCGTGCGCCAGCGCCTGTTCGAGCTGAGCGTGGCCACGGTGACGGGCGCGCAGCTCGGCGATCCCGTCGAATTGCAGGCACTGCTGACGCGGGTGAGCGCCGAAGTGCAGGCCCTGGACCGCAGCCTGCCGAACCAGGGGCTGCCGGCCGGCTTCCGGCAGCGTGCCCACGAGCTGCTGGCCCTGCTGGGCGCGGCCGAAAACCCGTTGCGTCTGCGCCTGGAGCAGGTGCGCCTCTCCTATCTGCAAGAGACCCGGCTGTCCGTCAACGGCTCGCTGTCGGACCGTTTCCTGGCCACAGCCGCCAGCTTCAACCAAAGCACCCAGGCCTCGGTGCGCGCGCTGGGGTCGGACCTCGGCAGCCTGATCCGCCGCCAGCGCGCCGTCTCGGTATTCGCGTTCGCGGCCATGGCGCTGGGCGTGGTGGGGGTGCTCATCTACGCCAACCTCTTCATCGTGCGGCGCCTGCGCCAGCTGCTCGATGCCATCGAAGCCAGCAAGGCGGCGCCGCACACGCGCCTGCCGGCGCTGGGCCGCAACGAGATCGGTGACCTGGCGCGTGCCCTGCAGGACAACCTGGACCTGCTGGCCGGCCGCGAGGCCGCCACCCTGGCCGCCAAGGAAACCGCCGAGCAGGCTTTGGAGGGCCTGCGCCGCACTCAGAGCCAGCTGCTGCAGTCCGAAAAGATGGCCCTGCTGGGCCAGCTGGTGGCCAGCGTGGCGCACGAGATCAACACCCCGATCGCCGCCGTCAAGAGCAGCGGCAATGCCATGGCCATGGCGCTGGACCAATGGCTGAGCGGCCTGCCCGACTTGCTGCGCCAGCTGGATGCGGCCACGCTGCAGGCGTACCTGGACCTGGTGGGCCAGGTGCGCCAGGCCCGGCCCCTGGAAAGCACGCGCGCCGAACGCCAGCGCGTGCGCGAGCTGGCCGCGGCGCTGCAGGCCGAGGGCGTGGCCAGCAGCCACTGGATGGCCGGGCGCCTGGTGCAGATCAACCCCGCGCTGGAGCTGGGGCCCGTGCTGCCGCTGTGCCGCCACCCGCTGGCCGCCCATGTGCTGGACAGCGCGGCCGCCCTGGCCACCCTGCTCAGTGGCGCGCAGAACATCAACACGGCGGTGGAGCAGGTGGCCAAGATCGTGTTCGCGCTGAAGAGCTATTCCCGCGTGAGCGGCGAGGCGCCGCGCGTGCTGGCCGATGTGCGCGAGGGCCTTGAGACCGTGCTGACCCTGTATCACAACCGCATCAAGCGCGGCGTGGAGCTGGTGCGCCACTTCGAGCCCGTGCCGCCGCTGCATTGCTGGCCCGATGAGCTCAACCAGGTCTGGACCAATCTGATCCACAACGCGCTGCAGGCCATGCAGGACCGCGGCCGGCTGGAGCTCGGGCTGGGCCTGCAGGGCGAGCACCTGCTGGTGCGCATCCGCGACAGCGGTCCGGGCATCCCGCCCGAGTTGCACCAGCGCATCTTCGAACCCTTCTTCACCACCAAGGCCAGTGGCGAGGGCAGCGGGCTCGGGCTGGACATCGTGCGCCGCATCGTCGACAAGCATGGCGGCCGCATCGAGGTGGACAGCCGGCCCGGCGAGGGCGCCGAGTTCCGCGTCTACCTGCCGCTGCGGCCCGCGGCCTGACACCGGCGCGCCGAAACATGTGCCTGGCCGCCTTCGCCCTGACCTGCCACCCCCGCTACCCCTGGGTGCTGGCCGCCAACCGCGACGAGTTCCATGCCCGCCCCAGCGCGCCGCTGGGCTGGTGGGTTGACACCCCGCTGCTGGGCGGGCGCGACCTGCAGGCCGGCGGCAGTTGGCTGGCCCTGCACCGCAGCGGCCGCCTGGCGCTGGTGACCAATGTGCGCGAACCCCAGGTGGCGCCGCCGCCCGCTGCACGCTCGCGTGGTGAGCTGGTGCTGGAGGCGCTGCAACGGCCCGCCCAGGCGCTGGACGAACTGCGCCAGGTGCCGCGGGCCGGCTTCAACCTGCTCTGGGCCGACCTGCCGGCCGGCCAGGCGCATTGGCTCAGCAACCGCGCCGAGGGCGGGGCGCTGGCGCCGGGGCTGCATGGGCTTTCCAACGCCGCGCTGAACACGCCCTGGCCCAAGCTGCAGCGCCTGCGCGGACAGCTGGAGCAGGCCTTGCAGACCGAGCCCGAACCGGCGCGCCTGCTGGAAGCCTTGCTCGCCGCCCTGGCCGACCGCCAGCCCGCGCCCGATGCCGAGCTGTCCGACACCGGCGTGGGCCGGCTGCGCGAGCGCCAGCTCTCCAGCGCCTTCGTGCACATCGCCGGGCCCGATGGCCAGGGGGTCTATGGCACGCGCTGCAGCACCGTGGTGCTGGCCGAACGCACGGCCGCGGGCCTGCGCCTGTGGGTGCACGAGCGCCGCTTTGGCGCCCACGCTCAGGTCGAAGGCGACACGGCGCTCGACTTTGTCCTCTGAAATTTGACGGGCCGCTCGGCCTGGATGCGCGCGCGCAGCTGGCCGCAGCCGCCCTCCACATCCTGGCCGGCGGAATCGCGCAGCTTGGTCAGGATGCCGCGCTGGTGCAGGCGGCGCAGCAGGGCGCGGCTCTTCTCGGGGTCGGGGCGGCGGAAGGGCAGGCCCTCGACCTGGTTGTAGGGGATCAGGTTCAGCACCCCGAAGCGGCCGGTCAGCAGCTCGACGATGGCGTCCTCTTCTTCGTCGTTCACGCCGTCCAGCAGCGTCCACTGGTACTGCACCGGGTAGCCGCTGGCGCGCGCGTAGGCCTCGGCCTGCTCCACCAGCCACTGCGGGCTCAGGCGCGGCGCGCGCGGCAGCAGCTGTTCGCGCAGCTCGGCCTTGGTGGTGTGCAGCGAAAGCGCCAGCGCCGGCTTCACCACGCCTTGCGCCAGGCGCTCGAAGGCGCGCTCGTCGCCCACCGTGCTGAACACCAGGTTCTTGTGGCCGATGCCGCCTTCCTGGCCCAGCACCTGGATGGCCTGCAGCACCACCTCGAGGTTGTGCGAGGGCTCGCCCATGCCCATGAAGACCACCTTGTTCACCGGCCGCAGCGTGCGCGCCAGCGCCACCTGAGCCAGGATCTCGGCGCTCCCGAGCTGGCGGATCAGGCCGCCGGTGCCCGTCATGCAAAAGCCGCAGCCCACCGCGCAGCCCACCTGGCTGGAGACACACAGGCCCCAGGCCTTGCTGCGCTCAGGCAGCAGCACGGCCTCGACCGACTGGCCGTCGCGCAGCGTCAGCAGCAGGCGCTCGGAGCCATCGCCGGCCGGCTCGCGCGTGTGCAGCTGCACCAGGCCCTGCCACTCGGCCATCAGGGCGGGCAGGGCCTCGAACAGGGGCTTGGGCAGGAATTGGTCCAGCGGCCGGCGGCCTTGCGTGAGCGGGATGGCCTGCAGCCAATGGCGCAGCACACGGGCGCGGTGGAGGGGGCGGGCGCCCAGGGCGTCGAGCGCCTGGGCGATGTCGTCGAACTGCATGGGGGGATTGTCGTAGGCCGCCATCCCCGGGCACAGGGGCCGGTTCGGCATGCCGAAAGGCTGGCGCTGCCGCCTCTGGCAAGCTGGCCGTCGCCTTCCCCAAGCTTCAGGAACCAGACCGATGCCACTCCCCTTCCGTGCCCCCCAGGTCAGCGTACTCGGCAGTGCCGAACCCGGTTCCCCGGCCTACGAGCGCGCCGCCGAGGCCGGTGCGCTGCTGGCCGCGCTGGGCATCACCGTCGTCAGCGGCTGCGGCAGCCCTGCCACCCGCGTGGCCGCCCAGCGGGCGGTGGAGGCCGGCGGCACCGTGCTCAGCATCGTGCCGCAGGGCACCATGCCCGAGCCCGACTGGCCCGCCACCGTGGTGGTGCCCTGCGGCATGGGCGATGCGCGCAACCTGCTGATGGCGCTTTCGGGCGATGCCTGCATCGTCATCGGCGGCCGGGCGGGCACGATCTCCGAGGTCTGCCTGGCCTGGCTGCACCGCCGCCCGCTGCTGCCCCTGGTGGGCTGCGGCGGCTGGTCCGAGCGCCTGCCCGACCAGCCGCCGGACGAGCGCGGCAATTCACCCATCCTGCCGTGGTCCAGCGCCGCGGAGCTGCGCGCGCAGTTGCAGACGCTGGGCCTGGTGCGGACTTAAGTGCTGACGGGCGCGGCCCCCACCTCGGTCCAGCCAAAACGCACCAGGTTCTTCGCCTTCGGCCACCCGATCGCCGCCTTGTACTGAATCAGCGCCTGGTTGCGCTTCGTGTCGCGGCTCATGCCCTGCGTCTGCAGCTCCATCTGCTCGAAGGCCATGTCGGTGAGCAGCACCTCGGGGCCGACCTGCTGGCGCCAGAGCTGGCGGAACAGCACGTCCTCGAAGCCGTAGTGGCCGGAGAAGTCTTCGTCGTAGCCGCCGGTGCGGAAGAAGCCCTGGCGGCGGATCAGGAAGCTGTTGATGTGCGGCTCCAGCTCCTGGCCCTGGAAGACGCGGCGGAACACGTACAGCGTGCGCGGGTTCAGGCGGCCCAGCACGCCCACCAGGCGAGCCAGGTCCGCCGGGGCCAGCACGTTGTCGACATCGAAGTACAGCAGCCAGGGCGAGTCGGACTGCAGGGCGGCCAGGTTGCGGCAGCCGGGCATGTTCCAGGGGATGTCGTCGTCGACCCGGAAGAGGCGCAGGTTGAGGTCGCCGCGGTCTACCGTCAGCGGCTGATCCGAAAAGTCGTCGACGACGATGAACTCCAGCTCGGCGCGCAGCTCGGCCGGCAATTGGCGCCAGCCGGCCACCTGGCGGTCCACGGCGGCCTGGGCGTTGTAGACATGGGTGATCAGGCTGAGCTGGGTCATGGCGGGGCGGTCCTCAGGCGGCTTCGAGGGCGGCGGCAAAGCGCATGTAGCCGCGCGCGCGGCAATTGGCCAGCACCTGGGGCTTGACCTCGGCGTTCTTCAGCTTGGCCAGCAGGGTGCTTTGGTACTTCAGGAGCACGGATTCGTCCAGGCGCAGCGGCATCACCCAGGGGCCGTGGAAGCCAAAGGTCTCGCGCTCGTCGCCGTATTCCAGCGCGAACTCACGTGCCACCTCAATGGGCGCAAAGCGCAGGCCGCGGCTTTCGAAATGGGCGCCGTAGAGCTTGCAGATCACCACGTCCTCGGCCCCGCCGCCGCCTTCAATTTCTGGGTGGCGGCGCACGCGCACATCGGCGCATTCCAGCAGCAGCTTCTTGCTGCGGATGCAAAAGCCGCCGTTGCCGACGCGGCGGTTTTCGTCGCCCCAGATCCACGGCGCGCCGATGTAGTCGTAGTCCAGGAAGCGGTCCTGCCAGAGCTCGGGCCGGGTGGCGAAGCCGTCCCAGTGGACGATCATGATGTAGTCGGTGCGGATGAAGGGCCACAGGCACTTGAGCACGAACTCGCTGTAGGCGTCGATCGAGGGGAAGCGCTCGATGCGCACGAAGCGCTCGCCGATGTGCAGGGGCTCGGCACCGAAGAACAGGATCTCTTGCACGTCCAGGCACTCGCGCGTGCGCTCCAGCGCGTAGCGGGTCAGGGTGCGGGAGACGGGATCGGTGTCGATGCCGATCAGGGTGATGGGCAGGGTCATGGCGCCGGGGCTTGGGTGAGGGCGGCCAGCTCGCGCAGGCCGTCCCGCAGCGGGATGCGGGCCTGCCAGCCGGGCAGGGGCGGGGCGGCGTTCAGGCTGGGTTGCATCACCTCGCGGAAGCGGTAGGGGCGCGCGCCGAGCCGGGCGTGGAGGGGGCGACCGGTGGCTGCTTGCACGACCTCGATCAGGTCGACCAGGCGAATGAGCTCGCCGCTGACGGTGAACTGCTCGCGCAGCGGCTCGCTGGCTTGCAGCTGGCGCTCGCCAGCGACTTGCAAGGCGGCAGCGACATCGCAGACATGGGTCAGGCTGAGAACCTGCTGGCCGGGCGAGAGCGCCAGTTCGCGGCCGCTGTGGGCGGCGTCGATGAGGGCGCTGACCAGCTTGCCGCGCGGGTCGGCCGGGCCGTAGCTGTCGCCGAGGATCAGCGTGGTGCTGCCGATGCCGAAGGCGTCACCGTAGTAAGCCAGCGCGTTTTCGAACATCTGCTTGCTCAGCGCATAGAAGTTCGAGGGCCGCGGCGCGGCGCCTTCAAAGTGCACCCAGTGGCTGGAGCAGTTGACGAGCCGGCGCACACCGGCCTGGCGCATGGCTTCGAGCAGCTGGCAGCCGAACAGCACATTGGCTTCCAGCACCGGCTGCAGGTCCTGCGCCTGGTGCTCGGCCACGAAGCGGGTGGCGGTGTGGAACACCAGATCGGGCTGCAGTGTGGTTAGCTGCTCGGCCAGGCGATCGGGCTCGAAGGGCAGCACCTGCTCGAAATGCTCGGGGTGGGCGAGCGGCCGGCTGCCGCTGCTCAGGCCGAAGCAGCGGTGCCCGGCGCGGCTGAGCTGCGCGGCCAGTTCGGTGGCCACGAAGCCGGAGGCGCCGGTGATCAGGGCCTTCATGCGAAGGGCGAATCGAAATCGGCCAGCGCGGGATGGCGCTGGTCGCGCTCCGAAAGCACCGGCTGCGCGATCGGCCAGTCAAAGCCGAAGCTGTCCCAGCGGATGCCGGCGTCGTGCGCCGGGCTGTGCGGGCTGGAGACCTGGTAGCTCATGCAGGCCTGTTCGGAGAGCGTGAGAAAGCCATGCGCGATGCCGGCGGGCAGGTAGAGCGCCAGGCCGGTGTCGCCACTCAATTCGATGGCCTGGTGCTGGCCGTAGTGCGGCGAGCCGCGGCGCAGGTCAATGAACACATCCAGCACCCGGCCAGCCTGGCAGTGCACCAGCTTGGCGTGCTGGGCCGGGGGTATCTGGAAGTGCATGCCGCGCAGCACGCCCTGGCGCGAGACGGTGTAGAAGCTCTCGCCCTCCAGCGGCTCCATGCCGGCGGCCTCAAAGGCGGCGCGCTGGTAGGTCTTGACGAAGCAGCCGCGCGCGTCCTCGAAGCGGTCCAGATGCACCAGCTGGCAGCCGGGCAGGGCGAGCGCCTCGGTGTGCATGCTCAGAAGCCCACCCCGAGGAACTCTTCCAGCCGCGCCGCCATGAACTCCAGTTGCTCTTCACCCAGGCCCGGGTAGACGCCCAGCCAGAAGGTCTGGTTCATCACCACATCGGTATTCGTGAGGCTGCCGCTGACGCGGAAGTTGCGGCCGATCATGTAGGGCTGGCGCGTCAGGTTGCCAGCGAATAGCAGGCGCGTGCCGATCTTGTGCTGCTCCAAGTAGTTCAGCAGATCCAGGCGCTTGATGCCGCTCTCGGGCTTCAGCACCAGCGGGAAGCCGAACCAGGAGGGCTCGCTTTGCGGCGTGGCCTCGGGCAGGTGCAGGAATTCGGCGCAGCTTTGCAGGCGTTCCTTCAGCCAGGCGAAGTTGCGGCGGCGGGTGGCGATGAACTCGGGCAGGCGCTCCAGCTGGGCCAGCGCGCAGGCGGCCTGCATGTCGGTGATCTTGAGGTTGTAGCCGAGGTGCGAGTAGGTGTACTTGTGGTCGTAGCCCTCGGGCAGCTGGCCGAGCTTCCAGCAGAAGCGCTTGTTGCAGGTGTTGTCCTTGCCGGGGGCGCAGTAGCAGTCGCGGCCCCAGTCGCGGAAGGATTCAGCGATCAGGCGCAGCTCAGGGTTGTTCGTGAACACCGCGCCGCCTTCGCCCATGGTGATGTGGTGGGCGGGGTAGAAGCTCAGCGTGCCGATGTCGCCAAAGGTGCCGACCAGCTGGCCGCGGTAGGTGGCGCCCAGGGCGTCGCAGCAGTCCTCGACCAGCCACAGGCCATGCTTCTTGCACAGGGCCGTCACCACATCCAGGTTGAAGGGGTTGCCCAGGCTGTGGGCCAGCATGATGGCCTTGGTCCGGGGTGTGATGGCCGCCTCGATCAGGCTGGCGTCGATGTTGTGCGTGGCCAGGTCCACGTCCACGAAGACCGGCACAGCGCCGAACTGCAGGATCGGGTTGACGGTGGTGGGGAAGCCCGCGGCCACGCCGATCACTTCATCGCCCGGCTGGATGGCGCGCGCGCCGAGCTTGGGCGAGGTCAGCGTGGAGAAGGCGACCAGATTGGCCGACGAGCCCGAGTTCACCGTGATCAGGTGCTGCACGCCCAAGAACTCGGCCAGCTTGCGCTCGAACAGGGCGTTGAAGCGGCCGGTGGTGAGCCAGCCGTCCAGCGAGGCCTCGACCATCAGCTCCAGCTCGCGTGCGCCGATGACCTTGCCAGAGACCGGCACCGGCGATTCCCCCGGCACAAAGGGTTTGGGGGCGTGGGCGATTTCGGCGTACTGGCGCACCAGGGTGGCGATCTGCGCGCGCAGGGCTTCAGGAGAGCTCGTCATGGGTGCGTTGGTGTTCGTCAATCTGCTGCAGGCACAGGGCGCGCACATCGGCGCCGCCCCGCCAGGCTTTATGCCATTCCACGGTGCGCTGCAAGGCCTGCTGCAAGCCCCAGCGGGGCCGCCAGTTCAGGCCTTCGCGGGCCTTGGAGATGTCGAGCTTGAGGGTATGGGCCTCATGCGGGTGGCCTTCGGTTTCCAGGGTCCAGCGGGCCTCCGGCCCCCAGAGCGCGGCCAGGTGTTCGACGATCCAGCCCACGGTGCGGGCGTCGCGGTCCTCGGGGCCGAAGTTCCAGCCCTCGGCCACGCCCTGACCATCCTGCAGCAGGCGTTCGGCCAGCCGCAGGTAGCCGCTCAGGGGTTCGATCACATGCTGCCAGGGCCGCACGGCGGCGGGGCGGCGGATCAGCGCGGGCTCGCCACGCTCGAAGGCGCGCAGCAGGTCCGGCACCAGGCGGTCGGCCGCCCAGTCGCCGCCGCCGATCACATTGCCGGCACGCGCGGTGGCCAGGGCCACGCCGTGCTCGGCCAGGAAGCTGTTCCGATAGGCCGCACTGAGCAGCTCGCTGCAGGCCTTGGAGCTGCTGTAGGGGTCATGGCCGCCCATGGCCTCGTTCTCGCGGTAGCCCCAGGGCCATTCGCGGTTCTCGTAGCACTTGTCGGTGGTGACGTTGAGCACCGCGCGCACGCTGGGCGTGTGGCGCACCGCTTCGAGCAGGTGCAAAGTGCCCATCACATTGGTGGCGTAGGTGCCCACTGGGTCGGCGTAGGAGGCGCGCACCAGCGGCTGGGCGGCTAGGTGCAGCACCAGCTCCGGTTGGCAGGCCCGCACCGTGCGCAGCACGGCAGCGGCGTCGCGCAGGTCCACGCGGTTGTCGCTGGCCAGACCCTGGGCCACCTGGGCGGCCTCGAACAGGCAGGGCTCGGTGGGCGGGTCCAGCGCCAGGCCATGCACCTCGGCGCCGAGCTGCTGCAGCCACAGCGCCAGCCAGCCGCCCTTGAAGCCGGTGTGGCCAGTCAGCAGCACGCGCCGGCCGGCCCAGAAGTTGGCGTTCATGCCCAGACCTTCCAGGGCGCGCGGCCGCTGGCCCAGAGCTCTTCGAGTTGCTGCTTGTCGCGCAGGGTGTCCATCGGCAGCCAGAAGCCCTTGTGTTCATGCGCCATCAACTCGCCTTGGGCGGCCAGGCGCTGCAGCGGTTCCTGCTCCCAGATCGTGTGGTCGGCTTCGATCAGGTCGATCACCTTGGGCGAGAGAACGAAGAAGCCGCCGTTGATGACGGCGCCATCGCCCTGCGGCTTTTCGCGGAAGCTGGCCACGCGGCCCTCGCGCAGTTCCAGCGCGCCGAAGCGGCCTGGCGGGGTGGTGGCGGTCAGGGTGGCGAGCTTGCCGTGCTGGCGGTGGTAGTCGATCGTGGCGCTGATGTCCACATCACCCACGCCGTCGCCATAGGTGAAGCAGAAGGCCTCGTCGTTCTGCAGGTAGCGCGCCACGCGGCGCAGGCGGCCGCCGGTCATCGAGTCCTCGCCGGTGTCCACCAGGGTCACCGTCCAGGGCTCGGCGCGGTGCTGGTGCACGTCCATGCGGTTGCTGCGCATGTCGAAGGTGACGTCGCTCATGTGCAGGAAGTAGTTGGCGAAGTACTCCTTGATCACATAGCCCTTGTAGCCACAGCAGATGATGAAGTCGTTCACCCCGTGGTGGGAGTAGAGCTTCATGATGTGCCAGAGCATTGGCCGGCCGCCGATCTCCACCATCGGTTTGGGGCGCAGGGTGGTTTCCTCGCTCAGGCGCGAGCCCAGGCCTCCGGCCAGGATGACGGCTTTCATGGGGTGGCACTCCTTGGCGCCGAGGGCACGAAGGCATCGGCATGGAATTGGTCCGACGGCAGGCCGGCCGCCGTGAGTTGCGCGCGCGCACCGTCCACCATGGCCGGGTTGCCGCAGGCATAGACGGTGCAGTGCGCCCAGTCCGGGGCATCGGCCAGCAGCACTTGCTGTACATGGCCGCGTGGGCCGCCCCAATCCGAGCCCGCGCGCGACAGCACCGGTACGTAACGCCAGCGCGGGTGCGTGCAGGCAGGCTCCACGTACAGATCGGCCGGCTGGCGGCCGCCCCAGTAGAGCGTGACGGAGCGCGGCTGCTGCACGGCCGGCAAGGTGTCCAGCGCCTGCAACATGGCCTGCACCGGGGCGTAGCCGGTGCCGGTGGCCAGCAGGATCAGGTCCTGCCCCTCCAGCTCGCGCAGCACGAAGGTGCCGAGCGGGCCGTTCAGGCGCAGCAGGTCGTTGGGTTTGGCCTGCTCGAACCACCAGGCGCTGAACTGCCCCTCGGGCACGCGGCGGATGTGCAGCTCCAGCAGCGAACCGTTGGCGTTGGCCAGCGAGTAGCTGCGCTGCAGGCCCTGCGGGCCGATCAGGTCGACGAACTGGCCGGCCTCATGGCGCCAGGCGGCGCTGGGTGGCAGGCGCAGCTGCACGCGCAGCACGTCCTCGGCCAGGCGCTCCAGGCTGGCGATGCGGCAAGGCCAGAGCCGCGCCGGGGGCAGGGCAGGGCCGCGCAGCAGCGGCAGCTCCACCTGCACCTCGCCGCAGGCGGTGCGCACGCAGCTCAGCACCAGGCCCTCGGCGGCCTCGGCGGCGCTCAGGCCCAGCTCGGGCTGCAGGGCGCGCGTCTCGCCCGCCACCACGCGCGCGCGGCAGCTGCTGCAGCGTCCGGTGCGGCAGCTGTAGGCCACGTTCCAGCCCTGGCGCAGGGCGGCGGCGAGCAGGCTCTCGTCGGCACCGACCTCGATGCGGCGGCCGTCACGGGGGTCGATCAGCAGCGCGCTCATCCGTGCGAGGCCACGACGAATTGCGGGTTCAGGTAGAGCCGGCGCCCGGCGGCACGCAGCGCGGCGTGGAAGGGCACGTGCTCGCAGGTCTCGCGGCCCTCAGCCCAGCCGTTGTAGCGCGCGCCGTCCAGTGCGGCGGCCTTGTAGAGCCCCATGCCGCCGAAGGCGGAATCCACCGGCAGCCACCCTTGCAGCTGGCGCCAGTCCACCTGCAGATGGCTGGCCGCGAAGTGGCGCGCCAGCGGCAGACCCAGCGCGGCGTCCATCACCGCGCCCTGCTGCATGAAGTCGTAATCGCAGAGCACCGGGTGGCGCAGCGCCCAGATGTCGTAATAGGGGCCGGCATTGACCGGGAACACCGCGTCCCAGCAGGGTTCGAACTGGAAATTGCTTAGGAAGGATTCGGTGCTGGGCTGGCCCGGGCCGGCCAGGCCGTCCATGTCCAGCCAGCAGATGTAGTCGGGCTGGAGCGCACGGGCGCGGTCGAGCAGGCGGTTGCGTGCCAGCGCCAGGCGCAGGGTGCGCTGGGGCAGGGCGGCGGCCAGGCCGGGCTGCTGCAGGAGCTCGATCGGCAGGCTGGCGGCGCGCTGCGCCACGCGCTCGGGCGTGCCGTCGGTGGAGTCGTTCTCGAACACCAGCAGCTGCCAGCGTCCGAACAGCGCGCCCAGTTCGGCCACGCGGTCGATGCTGGGGTCGACCTGCGCCACGCATTGGCGCGCGCAGCCCAGGAAGACGATGTGCTTGCCCTGCAGCTGCGGCTTCAGCAGCTCCAGCGGCGTGGGCTGCAGGGTCTGCAGCAGGGCCTCGGGCTGCACCGGGCCCTGGTGGTGCAGTTCCACGCGGAACTGGTGGAAGTTCTCCGGTCGGCTCAGGCGCGCCACCCAGCCTTCCAGGCTGCGCTCCACCCGGCAGCGCAGCGGCTCCCAGGCCTGCGGGTGCAGGGCCCGGCTGGCCCAGACGGAGAGGTCCAGCACGGCATCCAGCTGCGCCGGGGGAAAGCGCAGGTGCATGGCCTCGACAAAGCCGAGGGATTCGTTTGGGAGGGTGAAGCTGAGCGAAGGCATCAGAACAGCGCCGCCAGTTCGGCCGTGACGCGGCCCCAGTTGTAGCGCTCGGCCAGGGCCTGGCGCGCGGCCTCCTGCTCGGGGCCGCGCGGCACCCGCCCTTCGGCCACGGTGCGCAGGGCCTGCACCAGGTCCTCGACCTCCGGCGCCATGAAGCGGCCCTGGCCGGCCGGGGCATTGGCCAGGCGGCCGGGGCGGCTGGCCAGGCGGTGGCCCAGGGCGGGCGGCACGAAGTCGTCGGTGGCGCCGCCGCCGGTCACGATCACCCAGGTGCCGCAGCCCATGGCTTCGAGCACCGGCAGGTTGAAGCCCTCGGCACGGTAGGGCGAGACATAGGCATCGGCCAGGCCGTAGAGGCTGCGCAGCTGGTGCAGGTTCAGGCTGCTGGAGATGACCAGGATGCCGGCCTGGATGTCGGCGCGCTGCAGCAGGGGCTCGCGCTGCATCAGCTCGCCCATCACCCGCTCCACGCCCAGGCCATACAGGCCCTTGTGGTCCTTCAGGATCAGGCGCACCGGGAAACCCTCGCTGCGCAGTTGCACATAGCCCAGCACCGCCAGTTCGACACCTTTGTTCCAGGTGCTGACGCCGACGTTGCAGAGCACGATCTCGTGCGCGGCGATGCCGACGCGCTGTCGCGCCTCGAGCCGCTCGGCCGGGCTGAGCGGCTGGAACACATCGGTCTTGTAGCCATGCGGCACCACCCGGATGGCCTCGGCCTTGAAGCCGCGCTCCACCAGGCGTTCACGCGCCCAGTGGCTGGGGGTGACGACGAAATCGTCGCCCTGGGTCAGCAGGTCGGTGTCCAGCGGCTCGGGCTCGAAGGCGAGGTCGCCCACCTCGGTGACGACGAAGGTGCCCGTGCGGCGCGCGCTGCCGGGCCGGCCCAGGCGGATCGGTGAGGCGATGCGGTAGCAGCCATCCAGCAGCTGCCCTTCGGGCGGCGGCGGCACGGCGTCGATCAGGGCCTGCTCCTCGGCGCTGAAGCCGGCGCTCAAGCTGCTGCGGCTCCAGTGCGGCAGGAAGTAGGGCGCGTCGCGGTGGTAGAGCTGCCAGCCCGGCAGCTTCAGCCACTCCAGGATCTGGTTCTGGTTGACCATGCCGATCGAGTGGTTGATACCCCGCCACCCCTCGATGCACAAGGTCTTGCTTGCCGCGCTGCCGTTCATCGGGCGCATTGTGCAGACGCCCTGACGGCCTCAAGGCTCCGAAGCGCCCCGGGTTGACCCGGCTTTCCTGCGCGGGCGCGGAAAAAAAGAAACCCCGCCGAGGCGGGGGTTCGGGGCCGGGCCCAGGGTGTGGGCCCGGCGTCGCGCAAAGGGTGCGCTGGGGTGCGCTTAGAACAGCGGCGTGGGCGGTCGGTTCAGCTCGTCGTCGTCCAACTGCTTGTGCAGCGGCGGAACGATCGGCGGCAGGTCTTCCGCTGGCCTTGACGTGGCTGCGGCCGCGGCTCCGGTCGGATCCGGCGCAGCGCCTTCGCCCGCACCGGCCCCCGGCAGCGGGACCGCATCGGTCGCCGGTGCCAGCAGCTCGCCTGCCGGCGGCGCCTCGCGGTCCTTCGCGAACCAGACGTCGGCCATCGTGGACTGGCTGCCATCGGTCTTGGTGTAGCTTGACACCAGGCCGATCAGGTTGCCGTTGTCGACCTCCGTGCCCTTGGCGGCATTGAGATCGAAGCTGGCGATGCCCAGATCCGCCAGCGACTTCAACTCGCCCGCGTCGGTTTGGCCGTCATGGTCGGCGTCCACCCAGACCTTGAGCTGGCCGAATGCGGCGTCGTTGCCGTCGACGTCACCGTCGCGATCCGTGTCGAGCTCGCGCAGGGCGGCATAGCCATCCGCCGCCCGGCTGCCGTCTTCCAGGCGCGTGCCGGAGCCGAACAGTTCGCGGCCGTTGTTGATCAGGCCGTCCGCGTTGCGGTCCATCACCAGGAAGCCGTCACCGCCGGCCGCCCAACCCCACTGGGCCGTCTTGCCGTCACCGAACAGGTCGAAGTTCACCCCGCCCGCGGCGGCCGTGGTCTTGATCCCGTCGCCATCCAGGTCGAGCATGATCGGCGTGGCCAGGAACAGGGCGTTGGTCTGCTCCGTGGTCATCGCATCCTTCTGCTCCGTCGAGAAGGCCAGCACTTGCGACATGTTCATCGCCGCCAGGTCTGCCGTCTCGAAGCCCACGATCTGATCGGTGGTCATGCTGACGATCTGATCGGTCGTTATGCCGCGGATCTGCGCCGTCACGAAGGCCGCGATGTCTTCGCTGCCGAAGCCGGCGAAGTCCTCGGTCGTCATGCTGCTCAGCTGGCTGGTGGTGAAGGCCCGCACCTGGTCGGTCGTCAGCGCGGACACGTCACCGGAATCCAGGCCCACGATCTGTGCCGTCGTCATCACGCTGATCTGCGTGGTGCTGAAGGCCGCGAACTGGTCACTGGTCAGGCCTTCCATCTGGTCGGTCGTCAGGGCACGGAAGGCCGCGGTGCTGATGCCGACCAGGGCGTCGGTGCTGATGCCGCCGATGTCCTCGCTGCTGATGCCGATGATCTGGGCGCTGGTCAGCGTGTTCAGCTGGCTGCTGGTGAAGGCTGCCATCTGGTCGCTGTTGAAGGCGCCCCAGTCTTCGGAGCTCAGCGCACGCAGGCCGCTGGTGCTCAGGGCACGCAGGTCATCGGTGGCCAGGCCGCCGATCTGGTCGGAGCCCAGCGCGCCGATGAAGCTGCTGCTGATCGAGCGCCACTGGTCGGTGCTCAGGGCCTGCAGGGCATCGGTGCTGAAGCCCACCACCTGGGTGCTGGTCAGTGCGCCGAGCTGGCTGGTCGTGAAGCCGGCGACCTGATCGGTACCCAGCGCGCTGATCTGCTCGCTGCTCAAGCCGCGCAGGGCGGACGAGCCGATGGCACGCAGGTCATCGGTCGCGATTGCCGCCACCTGCTCGGTGCTCAGGCCCAGCATCTGCTTGCTGGTCAGCGACGCGAACTGCGTGGTGCTGAGCGCCACGATGTCCTCGGTGCTGAGCGCGCCGAGCTGCTCGGAGCTCATCGTGGTGAGCTGCGCCGTGCTCAGGCTGGCCACCTGGGCCGAGTCGAGCGCCGCCACCTGTTCGGTGCTGAGCGACTTGAAGGCCAAGGTCGAGAGGGCACGCAGGTCATCGGTCGCGATGGCAGCCACCTGCTCCGTGCTCAGTCCGGCCACTTGAGCCGAGGTGAGCGCGGCGGCCTGTTGGCTGCTCAGGGCGACGATGCCTTCGGTGCTCAGGGCTGCGATCTGCTCGCTGCTCAGCACGCGCACGCCGGCCGAACCCAGGGCACGCAGGTCGTCGGTCTCCAGACCGGCCACCTGTTCGGTGCTGAGTCCGCTGATCTGAGCGGTGCTCAGGGCGGCGAACTGCAGGGTGCTCAGGGCGTTGAGGTCTTCGGTGCTGAGGCTGGCGACTTGTTCCGTCGTCAGGTTGCGGACCTGTGCCGTGGTCAGGGCGCCGATCTGCGCGGTGTCCAGCGCCCCGATCTGCTCGGTGTCGAAATTGCGCAGGGCCGAGCTCGTCAGGGCCCGCAGGTCATCGGTGGCCAGAGCGGCGACCTGCTCGGTCGTCAGGCCTTCGATCTGGCTGGACGTGAGCGTGGCCGCCTGCATCGAGGTCAGCGCCACGATGCCCTCGGTGCTCAAGGCGCCGATCTGCTCGCTGCTGAGCACCTTCAGGCCGGCCGTGCCCAGGGCACGCAGGTCGTCGGTTTCGAGGTTGGCCACCTGCTCGGTGCTGAAGCCGCGCACCTGGGCACTGGTGAGCGCCGCGAACTGGGTGGTACTGAAGGCATTCAGGTCTTCGGTGCTCAGGCTGGCAACCTGTTCGGTCGACAGCGCCCGCACCTGCACCGTGGTCAGTGCGCCGATCTGGGCACTGTCCAGCGCCGCCACCTGCTCGGTGCTGAAGGCGCGCAGGGCCGAGCTGCTCAGGGCGCGCAGGTCATCGGTGGCCAGGGCCGCGATCTTGTCGGTGCCCAGGCCGGTGATCTGCGCGGAGGTCAGCGTGGCCGCCTGCATCGTGGTGATGGCCACGATGCTGTCGGTCGACAGGGCCGCGATCTGCTCGCTGCCGAACACCCGGATGCCGGCGGTGCCGATGGCCCGCAGGTCATCGGACTCGAGGGCGGAGACCTGATCGGTGCTCAGCGCCTTGACCTGCGTGGTGCTGAGCGCGGCGAACTGGGCCGAGGTCAGCGCATTCAGACGGTCGGTACTGAGGCTGGCCAGCTGCTCGGTGCTGAGCGCACGGACCTGCAGGGTGGTCAGGGAGCCGATCTGGGCCGTATCCAGGCCGCCCACCTGATCGGTGCTGAAGTTGCGCAGCGGCGTGGTGGTGATGGCACGCAGGTCATCCGTGGCGATTACCGACACCTGCTCGGTGCTCAGGCCGGTGGCCTGGGTCGAGCTCAGCGCGGCCGCCTGGCTGGTGCTGATGGCGACGATGTTCTCGGTCGAGAGCGCGGCGATCTGCTCGCTGCTCAGCACCCGGAAGCCGGCGGTGCCCAGGGCGCGCAGGTCTTCGGTCTGCAGGCCGGCCACCTGCTCGGTCGTCAGGCTCTTGATCTGCGCGGTGTTGAGTGCGCCGAACTGGGCCGAGTCGAGGGCATTGAGGTCTTCGGTGCTCAGGCTGGTGACCTGCTCGGTCGTCAGATTGCGCACCTGCACCGTGCTCAGGGCACCGATCTGTGCGGTGTCCAGGGCGCCGATCTGCTCGGTGTCGAAGTTGCGCAGGGCCGAGCTGTTCAGCGCGCGCAGGTCATCCGTGGCGATGGCCGCAATCTGTTCCGTGCTCAGGCCCGCCACCTGGCTGGAGGTCAGCGAAGCCGCCTGCATCGAGCTCAGGGCGACGATGCTGTCGGTGCTCAGCGCACCGATCTGCTCGCTGCTGAAGACGCGCAGACCGGCCGTGCCGAGGGCACGCAGGTCTTCGCTTTCCAGGTTGGCCACCTGCTCGGTGCTGAAGCCACGCACCTGCGTCGTCGTCATGGCGGCGAACTGCGAGGTGCTGAAGGCGTTCAGATCCTCGGTGCTCAGCGCCGCGATTTGTTCGGTACCCAGGCTGCGCACCTGGGCCGTGGTCAGCGAGCCGATCTGAGCGCTGTCCAGGGCGGCGATCTGCTCAGTGCTGAGCTCTTGAAGAGCCGCACTGCCCAGGGCACGCAGATCGTCGGTGGCGAACGCCGCCATCTGGTCGGTGCTCAGGCCGGTGACTTGCGCGGTTGTCAGGGCCGCAGCCTGCTGCGAGCTCAGGGCGACGATGCTGTCGGTGGACAGGGCGGCAATCTGATCGCTGGCAAACACGCGGATGCCCGCGGTGCCGATGGCCCGCAGGTCATCCGATTCCAGGCCGGCCACCTGCTCGGTGCTGAGCGCCTTAATCTGCGTGGTGCTGAGCGCAGCGAACTGGGCCGAGGTCAGCGCATTGAGCTCCTCGGTGCCCAGGCTGGCCAGCTGCGCCGTGGTCAGCGAGCGGACCTGCAGGGTCGTCAGGGAGCCGATCTGGGCGGTGTCCAGGCCGCCGATCTGCTCGGTGCTCAGGTTGCGCAGCGGCGTCGTGGTGATGGCCCGCAGGTCATCGGTCGCGATCACGGAGACCTGCTCGGTGCTCAGGCCGGTGGCCTGGCTCGAGCTCAGCGCGGCCGCCTGGCTGGTGCTGATGGCGACGATGTTCTCGGTCGAGAGCGCGGCAATCTGCTCACTGCTCAGCACGCGGAAGCCCGCGGTGCCCAGGGCGCGCAGGTCTTCAGTCTCCAGGCCGGCCACCTGTTCGGTGCTCAGCTTGCCGATCTGGGTGGTGCTCAGGGAGGCGAACTGGGCCGAGCTCAGGGCGTTCAGGTCCTCGGTGCTCAGGCTGACGAGCTGCTCGGTCGTCAGGTTGCGGACCTGTGTCGTGGCCAGCGCGCCGATCTGCGCGGTGTCCAGGGCGCCGATCTGCTCGGTGCTGAAGTTGCGCAGTGCCGAGCTGCTGAGGGCGCGCAGGTCATCGGTCGCGAAGGCAGCGATCTGGTCGGTGCTCAGGCCCACGACCTGGGCGGAGGTCAGCGAGCCCGCCTGCATCGAGGTCAGGGCGACGATGCTGTCGGTGCTGAGGGCGCCGATCTGTTCACTGGTGAAAACGCGCAGGCCGGCGGTGCCCAGGGCACGCAGGTCTTCGCTCTCCAGGTTGGCGACCTGCTCGGTGCTGAAGCCGCGCACCTGGCCGGTGCTCAGCGCCGCGAACTGCTGCGAGCTGAAGGCGTTCAGGTCTTCGGTGCTCAGGCTGGCAACCTGCTCGGTTGTCAGGGATCGCACCTGCGCCGTGGTGAGGGCGCCCACCTGGGCGCTGTCCAGCGCGGCCACCTGTTCGGTGCTGAGCTGGCGCAGCGCGCTGCTGTTCAGGGCCCGCAGGTCATCGGTGGCCATGGCGGCCATCTGCTCGGTGCTCAGGCCCGCCACCTGCGCCGAGGTGAGCGATGCGGCCTGCATCGAGGTCAGGGCGACGATGCTCTCGGTCGACAGAGCGCCGATCTGATCGCTGGTGAAGACGCGGATGCCGGCGGTGCCGATGGCGACCAGGTCGGCCGACTCCAGCGTGCTGAGCTGGTCGGTCGACAGGGCGCGCAACTGGGCCGAACTCAGGGCGGCGAACTGGGCCGTGCCAAAGGCGTTCAGGCTGTCGCTGGTCAGGGTGGCCAGCTGCTCGGTGGTCAGGCTGCGCACCTGGGCGCTGGTGAGCACGCTGAGCTGGGCGCTGTCGAAGCCGGTGAACTGCTCGCTCGTGAGGGAGCGCAGCGCGGCGCTGGACAGGGCGCGCAGGTCATCGGTGGCGATGACCGAGATCTGTTCGGTGCTCAGCCCCGCCGCCTGCGTCGAGGTCAGCGAAGCCGCCTGCTGGGTGCTGATGGACTGGATGCCTTCCGTGCTCAGGGCGGCGATCTGGTCGCTGGCCAGCGCCCGGATGCCAGTGGTGCCCAGCGCGGCCACATCGGCCGATTCCAGGTTGTTGATCTGCTCGGTGCTCAGCGCCTTGACCTGCACCGTGCTCAACACCGCGAATTGCTGGGTGTTGAGTGCGTTCAGCTCATCGGTGGCCAGGGTGGTCAGCTGCTCGGTGGTGAGCGTGCGCACCTGCGTGGTGGTCAGGGAGCCGACCTGGGCGCTGTCCAGCCCGCTGACCTGATCGGTGCTCAGCGTGCGGATGGTGGAGGTGGTCAGGGCGCGCAGGTCGTCCGTGGCGAGCGCGGCAACCTGGTCCGTGCGCAGGCCGGTGGCCTGCTGCGAGGTCAGCACACCGGCCTGCGAGGTGCTGATGGCGACGATGCTTTCGGTGGACAGGGCCGAGATCTGCTCGCTGCTCAGCACCCGGAAGCCCGAGGTGCCCAGCGCCCGCAGGTCATCGGTCTCGATGGCCGCGACCTGCTCGGTGCTGAAGGCGGAGACCTGGGTGGTGGACAGGGCGGCGAACTGCACCGAGGTCAGGCCGGTGAAGTCCTCGGTGGTCAGGCTGTTGACCTGCTCGGTCGTCAGCGCGCGCACCTGGGTGGTCAGCAGGGCGCCCATCTGGGCGGTATCCAGCGCGCCGATCTGGGCGGTATCGAGCCCGCGCAGCGTGCTGGTGGTGATGGCCCGCAGGTCATCGGTGGCAATGGCGGCCACTTGCTCGGTCGTCAGACCCACCGCCTGGCCCGTGGTCAGCGCCCCCATCTGCTGGGTCGTCAGGGCCACGATGCTGTCGGTGCTCAGTGCGCCGACCTGCTCGCTGCTCAGGGCCCGGAAGCCGCCCGAACCCAGCGCGCGCAGGTCGCCAGACTCCAGGGCCGAGACCTGCTCGGTGGTGAAGGACTTGATCTGGGTCGAGGTGAAGGCGCCGAACTGCGTGCTGCTGAAGGCGTTCAGCGACTCGGTGCTCAGCGAGACCAGTTGTTCGGTGGTCAGCGCACGGGTCTGGCTGGTCAGCAGCGCCGTCAGCTGGTCCGAACTCAGCGCCGCCACATCCTCGGTTTCGAGGTTGCGGATCTGCGTGGTCGTCAGCGAGCGCAGCTGCGTGGACGTGAAGGCGCCGAACTGCTCGGTGCCCAGCGCGTTCAGCATGTCCGTGCGCAGCGAGGCCACGGAGGTGGTGCTGATCTTCTGCAGATCTTCCGTCTGGAAGGCCGCGAACTGCTCGGTGTTCAGGTAGCGGAACGCGAAGCTGGTAAGCGAACCCACCTGCTCGGTGGTGAGCGCCTGGACCTGCTCGGTGTTGAAGGCCGCCCAGTCCTCGGTGGTGAGGCGCGACAGGATGGTGGTCGTCAGACCGGCGATTTGGTCTGTGGTCAGGCCGGTGATCAGAGATGCCATGGTGCGCTCACTTGCTCAAAAGTTCAGAGGCCCAGGCGGCGTCCCGCTTGGGCTGGCGGCAAAGGAAAACCAGCAGTTCAGCAATGCCAATGCACACCGCTGCTTGGGGCAGGGGTGTGCAGAAAGAAAGATGCGATGGGCGGTCGGTCATGTCCATCCCCTGGATGGCCAGCCGGCTTTCGCTTTGGATCTCGCAGTTGGCATCGTTCTTTTCTCAAGAGGCCGCAACAGCCTGATTGCAAATACAGGCCTGCGGCTACCGAATGGCAGTGGTCGTTCTCGGCTTATCGGACGCCCCGGACGGACCTTTAGTAGTTTCTAAAGGTTTCTGGTTCATCCCCGTACAAACCAGTAGGTCGGTACAGCGAACCCCTCGTTCCAGGCCGGCATCAAGGCCATCGGACCCTCATTTGAGGGGGATCCTAGTAGGGCTTTCGGCCGCCAGCACCAGGAAAAGGATGCTGGTTTGCCCAGTCTTCCACGCAGTGCGGCGCATTCACCGCCTCTTTGCGGGTTGGGGCGGGGCGACCTCGTTCTTAAGAAGGAGGCAGTGCCGGGGTGCCCGGCACCGGGCCTTCGGCGGCGCGAAGTCCGTTTCGGAAATGCGTGAGCATGGTGCTGCGTACGGCGTCCGCATTGCGCTGCCGCAGCGCCTCCATCAGCTGGCGGTGCTCCGCCAGCGATTCCGCCAAGCGGCCCTGCTGGAACAGGGAGTGGTGGCGGTTCAGTTTCATCAGCCGGCGCAGATCGGTCACGATCTGCTGGCGCCAGCGGTTGTCTTCCATCTCCAGCAGGCGCAGGTGGAAGCGCTCGTTGGCGGCGAAGAAGCCGTCGCGCTGCGGGTACTCGCGCTCCAGGTCAGCGTGCAGGGCGTCCAGCTCGGCGATCTGGTCCGCGCTGGCCTTGGCGGCCAGGCTGGCCGCGCCGTCACTCTCCAGCAGGGCGAGCAGCTGGTAGGCCTCGCGCACATCGCGTTCGCTCATCTCGGTCACGTACGCGCCGCGCCGCACCTTCATGGTGACGAGCCCTTCGGTGGCCAATACTTTGAGCGCCTCGCGCAGCGGGGTGCGGCTGATGCCGAGTTCCTGGCAGAGCTTGAGCTCGTCCACCCAGGCGCCAGGCTCGAGCTGGCGGTTGAAGATGCGCTGGCGCAGGTGCTCCGCCACCTCCTCATACAAGGCGCGGGGAGCGAGTTGCGCGGCGGGGGTGGACATGGCGGGGCGTCAGGCCGGATTCAGGTTTGAATTCATAATTATGAATGACGTCCCGGCTATGATGCCGGCCGATTTGGAGTTCGATAGGCCCGCCATGTCCGAAAACAAGACCCCGCCCGCGTTCAACCCCGCCACCCTGGCGCAATGGCAGAAGGCGGCGGCCAAGTCGGCGCCGGGTGGCGACGTGGAGCGCCTGAACTGGCTGACGCCCGAGGGCATCACGGTCAAGCCGCTCTACACGGCGGCGGATGTGCAGGGTCTGCCGCACACCGACACCTTGCCTGGCTTCGAGCCCTTCCTGCGCGGCCCCCAGGCCACCATGTATGCGGTGCGGCCCTGGACGATCCGCCAGTACGCCGGGTTTTCCACGGCGGAAGAGAGCAACGCCTTCTATCGAAAGGCACTCGCCGCCGGCGGGCAGGGCGTTTCGGTGGCGTTTGACCTGGCCACCCACCGCGGCTACGACAGCGACCACCCGCGCGTGGTGGGCGATGTGGGCAAAGCCGGCGTGGCGATCGACTCGGTCGAGGACATGAAGATCCTGTTTGACGGCATCCCGCTCGACAAGGTCTCCGTCAGCATGACCATGAATGGCGCGGTGCTGCCGGTGCTGGCCTCCTACGTGGTGGCGGCGGAAGAGCAGGGCGTCAGTCCGGTCAAGCTCAGCGGCACCATCCAGAACGACATCCTCAAGGAGTTCATGGTCCGCAACACCTACATCTATCCGCCCGAACCTTCGATGCGGATCATTGCGGACATCATGGCCCATACGGCCGCCGAGATGCCGAAGTTCAACAGCATCTCCATCAGCGGCTATCACATGCAGGAGGCCGGCGCCAACCAGGCGATCGAGCTGGCCTTCACCCTGGCCGACGGCATGGAGTACGTGCGCACGGCGGTGAAGCGTGGGCTGCAGGTGGACGCCTTTGCGCCGCGCCTGAGCTTCTTCTTCGCCATCGGCATGAACTTCTATCTGGAAGTGGCCAAGCTGCGCGCCGCGCGCCTGCTCTGGTGCCGGATCATGAAAAGCTTCGGCGCCCAGGACCCCAAGAGCCTGATGCTGCGCACCCATTGCCAGACCAGCGGCTGGAGCCTGACGGCGCAGGACCCCTACAACAACGTCGTGCGTACCGCCATCGAGGCCATGGCGGCGGTCTTCGGCGGCACGCAATCCCTGCACACCAACAGCTTTGACGAAGCCATCGCGCTGCCCACCGAATTCAGCGCTCGCATCGCTCGCAACACCCAGCTGATCCTGCAGGAAGAGACCCAGATCACCAAGGTCGTCGACCCCTGGGCCGGCAGCTACATGATGGAAAAGCTGACCCAGGACCTGGCTGACAAGGCCTGGGAGCTGATCGAGGAAGTGGAGCGCCAAGGTGGCATGACGCAGGCCGTCAACAGCGGCTGGGCCAAGCTGCAGATCGAGGCCAGCGCGGCGCAGAAGCAGGCGCGCATCGATTCGGGCGCCGACGTCATCGTCGGCGTCAACAAGTACAAGCTGGCCAAGGAGGATCCGGTCGAGATCCTGGAAATCGACAACGTGCGCGTGCGCGAGGCCCAGGTGGCCCGCTTGGCGCAGATCAAAGCCAGCCGCGATGCCGCCGCCGTGCAGGCCGCCTTGGCCGCGCTGACCGAAGCCGCGAAGAGCGGCGAAGGGAATCTGCTGGCGCTCAGCATCCAGGCCATGCGCGTGCGCTGCACCGTGGGCGAGGTGAGCGACGCACTCGAATCCGTCTGGGGCCGCCACCGCGCCGACACGCACAAGGTCAGCGGCGTCTATGCCGGCGCCTATACCGAACCCGACGAGTGGACGAAGCTGACGGCCGAGGTGGCCGGTTTCGAAACAGAGAACGGCCGCCGCCCGCGCGTGATGGTCGCCAAGCTTGGCCAGGACGGGCATGACCGTGGCGCCAAGGTCGTTGCCTCGGCTTTCGCGGACCTGGGCTTCGACGTCGACATTGGCGCCTTGTTCCAGACCCCCGAGGAATGCGCCCGCCAGGCGATTGAGAACGATGTGCACGCGGTCGGCGTCTCGACGCTCGCCGCCGGCCACAAGACCCTGGTGCCGGCCATCGTGCAGGCGCTCAAGGAGCAGGGCGGTGAAGACATCATCGTCTTCGTCGGCGGCGTGATCCCGGCGCAGGACTACGACTTCCTTTACGCCCAGGGCGTCAAGGGCATCTACGGGCCGGGCACCGCGATTCCCGATGCTGCCCGCGACGTGCTCCAGCACATCCGCAACGCCCTGACCGCATGACGCAGCTGGGCTTTGCCCCGGTGGCGGCCGAGGACTTCGAGGCCCTGCTGGCGCTGCGCATTCGCGCCATGCGGCCGGCGCTGGAGGCCCTGGGCCGCTTCGACCCCGAGCGGGCACGGGCGCGCTTCCTGGGTCAGTTTGAGCCCGAGGCGATGCGCTGGGTCATGCGGGACGGTGCGCGCGTCGGTTTACTGACGCTGCGCAAGGGCCAGCAGCCCTGGCATCTGCGCCATATGTACCTGGAGCCCGAGGCCCAGGGCCAGGCCGTCGGCGCCTGGGTGATCGGGCAGGCCCAGCAGGAGGCGGCCGCCGCCGGTGCGGGCATCGCACTGGAAGCGCTGCGCGGCAGCGCCGCCAACCGCTTCTACCAGCGCCATGGCTTCGCCGGTGTGGCCGAGGACGAGTTGGAGTGCAGCTACCGCTGGGAGCCGCGCCCGTGATCGGCGTCGCCGCCCTGCGCGAGGGCCCCGCCGCGGCGCGCCGCCGCGCATTGGCCAAGGCCATCACCCTGCTCGAATCCAGCTTGCCGGCACACCGTGCTCAGGCCGATGCGCTGCTGACCGAGGCCTTGCCGCACAGCGGCGGCGCCATCCGCGTGGGTCTCTCGGGCGTGCCCGGGGTGGGCAAGAGCAGCTTCATCGAATCCCTCGGCCTGCACCTGGTGGGGCAGGGCCTGACGGTGGCCGTGCTGGCGGTGGACCCGAGCTCCTCGGTCTCGGGCGGCTCCATCCTGGGCGACAAGACGCGCATGGAGAAGCTCGCCATCGAGCCGAACGCCTTCATCCGCCCTAGCCCCAGCCGCGGCACCCTGGGCGGCGTGGCTTCGCACACGCGCGAGGTGATGCGCCTGTGCGAGGCCGCGGGCTTCGACGTGATCCTGGTCGAGACCGTGGGTGTGGGCCAGAGCGAGGTCGCCGTGGCCGGCATGACCGATTGCTTTGCGCTGCTGCAACTGCCCAATGCCGGCGACGACCTGCAGGCCCTGAAGAAGGGCGTGATGGAGCTGGCCGACCTGATCTTCATCAACAAGGCCGACCTGGATCCGAATGCCGCCATGCGCGCCCGGGCGCAGATCGTTTCCAGCTTACGCCTGCACAACCAGGCCCATGGCGCGCAATGGCTGCCCGAGGTGCTGCAGGGCAGTGCGCTGAGTGCCGAGGGCGTGGCCGAGTTCTGGGCCGCCGTGCAGCGCCACCGCGCGCACCAGCGCGAGGCCGGCCAGTTCGAGGCGCGCCGCCATGCGCAGGACCTGGCGTGGCTGCAAGAGCGCATCGACGAGGGGCTGCGGCTGGCCTTTGCCGCACACCCTGGCGTGGCCGCGCACTGGCCCAAGCTGAAAGACGATGTACGCGCCGGCCGTTTGGCCGCTTCCACGGCGGCTCGTGCCCTGCTCAATGAATTCCTAGGAGAGAAGACCCATGGATGACATCCAGAAACTGCTGGAGTCCAAGCGCGCCGCGGCGCGCCTGGGCGGCGGCGAGAAGCGCATTGCCGCCCAGCATAAGAAGGGCAAGCTGACGGCGCGCGAGCGCCTGGAACTGCTGTTCGACGAGGGCTCGTTCGAAGAATGGGACATGTTCGTGCAGCACCGCTGCGTGGACTTCGGCATGGACGCCAACCACATTCCCGGCGACGGCGTGGTCACCGGCTACGGCACCATCAACGGCCGCCTGGCCTTCGCCTTCAGCCAGGACTTCACCGTCTTCGGCGGGGCGCTCTCCGAAGCCCATGCCGAGAAGATCTGCAAGGTCATGGACCAGGCGATGAAGGTCGGAGCCCCGGTCATCGGACTGAACGACAGCGGTGGTGCGCGCATCCAGGAAGGCGTGGCCTCGCTGGGCGGCTATGCCGCGATGTGTTCCAGAAGAACGTGCTGGCCAGCGGCGTGATTCCGCAAATCAGCCTGATCATGGGCCCCTGCGCGGGCGGCGCGGTCTACAGCCCGGCGATGACGGACTTCATCTTCATGGTGAAGGACAGCAGCTACATGTTCGTCACCGGCCCGGAGGTGGTGAAGACGGTGACGCACGAGGAGGTGACGGCCGAAGAGCTGGGCGGTGCATCCACCCACACCGGCCGCAGCGGCGTGGCCGACCTGGCCTTCGAGAACGACGTCGAGGCGCTGCTGATGCTGCGGCGCTTCTTCAACTACCTGCCGCTCTCGAACCGCGACAAGCCACCGGTACGGCCGTCCGGTGACCCGGCGACCCGGCGCGACGATTCGCTCGACACCCTGGTGCCGGCCAACCCGAACCAGCCCTATGACATCAAGGAGCTGATCACCAAGGTGGTGGACGACGGCGACTTCTTCGAACTGCAGCCCGAGTACGCCAAGAACATCGTCACCGGCTTTGCCCGCATGGAGGGTGCCACCGTCGGCATCGTGGCCAACCAGCCGCTCGTCTTGGCCGGCTGTCTGGACATCAAGAGCTCCATCAAGGCCGCGCGCTTCGTCCGCTTCTGCGACGCCTTCCACATCCCGGTCGTCACCTTCGTGGACGTGCCCGGCTTCATGCCCGGCACCAGCCAGGAGTACGGCGGCATCATCAAGCACGGTGCCAAGCTGCTCTACGCCTATGCGGAAGCCACGGTGCCGAAGATCACCGTCATCACCCGCAAGGCCTACGGCGGTGCCTACGACGTGATGGCCTCCAAGCATCTGCGCGGCGACGTCAATTTCGCCTGGCCCAACGCCGAGATCGCGGTGATGGGCGCCAAGGGCGCGGTGGAGATCATCTTCCGCGAGGACAAGAACGACCCCGAGAAGCTCGCCGCGCGCGAGGCCGAATACAAGCGCCGCTTCGCCAACCCCTTCGTGGCGGCCGAGCGCGGCTACATCGACGACGTGATCCAGCCGCACGAGACGCGCCAGCGCATCTGCCGCTCGCTCAAGATGCTGAAGGACAAGAAGTTGGAGAACCCGTGGCGCAAGCACGGGAACATCCCGCTCTGAAGAGGACGACCACCATGTTCAACAAGATCCTCATTGCCAACCGCGGTGGTCGCGCCGCAGGCGCGGTCGCGTCAGCGACAAATTGCTTGCCGGCCGGCGCAGCCGGGCGAGCAGGCGATCTCTCCGCGGGAGAACCGAATGTTTAAGAAGATCCTGATTGCGAACCGCGGAGAGATCGCCTGCCGCGTCATCAAGACCGCCCAACGCCTTGGCGTCAAGACGGTGGCCGTCTATTCCGAAGCCGACGCCCGTGCCCGCCATGTCGAATTGGCCGACGAGGCCGTCTGCATCGGCCCGCCGCCCAGCCGCGCCTCCTACCTGCAGGCCGACGCCATCATTGCCGCCGCCAAGCAGACCGGCGCCCAGGCCATCCACCCCGGCTATGGCTTCCTGAGCGAGAACGAGGACTTCGCCCGCCGGGTCGAGGAAGAAGGCCTGGTCTTCATCGGCCCCAAGCACGGCGCCATCGCGGCCATGGGCGACAAGATCGCCTCCAAGCGCCTGGCCATGCAGGCCGGGGTGAGCACCATCCCGGGCCACAACGAGCCGATCCTCACCGCCGAGGAGGCGGTGGGCATTGCCCAGCGCATTGGCTACCCGGTGATGATCAAGGCCAGCGCCGGCGGCGGTGGCAAGGGCCTGCGGGTGGCGCAGAACGACAAGGAATGCGCCGAGGGCTTCGTCAGCTGCCGCAACGAGGCCAAGAACAGCTTTGGTGACGACCGCGTGTTCATGGAGAAATTCATCGAACAGCCGCGCCACATCGAGATCCAGGTGCTGGCCGATGCCCACGGCCACACGCTCTACCTGTGGGAGCGCGAGTGCTCGATCCAGCGTCGCCACCAGAAGGTCATCGAAGAAGCGCCGTCGCCCTTCATCAGCGAGGCCACCCGCAAGGCGATGGGCGAGCAGGCCGTGGCCCTGGCCAAGGCCGTGGGCTACCAGAGCGCCGGCACGGTGGAGTTCGTGGTCGGCAAGGACCAGGGCTTCTACTTCCTGGAGATGAACACCCGCCTGCAGGTCGAGCATCCGGTGACCGAGTGCATCACCGGCCTGGACCTGGTGGAGTGGATGTTGCGCATCGCCGCCGGCGAGCCGCTGACGCTCAAGCAGGACGAGTTGAAGCGTGACGGCTGGGCGATCGAGTGCCGCATCAATGCCGAGGATCCGTTCCGCAACTTCCTGCCCAGCACCGGGCGCCTGGTGCGCTACCAGCCCCCGGCTGCCGACCTGGTGCAGGGCGAGCCCACCCTGGACTTCGGCGTGCGCGTCGACACCGGCGTGTTCGAGGGCGGCGAGATCCCGATGCACTACGACTCGATGATCGCCAAGCTCATCGTGCACGGCACCGACCGCAACGACGCCATCGAGCGCATGCGCGAGGCCCTGAACGGCTTCGTCATCCGCGGCATCGCCAGCAACATCCCCTTCCAGGCCGCGCTGCTGGCGCACCCGGACTTCCGCAGCGGCAACTTCGACACCGGCTTCATCGCCCGCCACTGGCCCAAGGGCTTCTCGGCCGATTCGGTGCAGCACGAGGATGCCGACTTCCTCGTCGCGCTGGCCGCCTTTGTGCGCCGCAAGACGCGCGAGCGGGCGGTGGGCATCAGCGGCCAGATGCTCGGCCATGAGGTCGGGCTGGACAACAAGGTCGTGGCCATCACCCACCTGGGCGAGGGCAACCAGCTGCGCCAGAAGGTGCGCGTCACCGAGATCGCCGGCCGCCCGGGCTGCGCGCGCTGCGAGGTGGACGGCCGGGTGTACGACATCGAGTGCCACTCGCGCCTGATCGACGTGCGCCTGACCGGCAGCTGCAACGGCCAGCCCTTCACCGCCCAGGTGGAGCGCGGCACGGCCAAGAACCCACTGGCCTACCGCATCCAGCACGACGGTCGCCAGGTCGAGATCACCGTGCTGCGCGAGCGCCATGCCGAGCTGCAGGCCCTGATGCCCTACAAGGCGCCGCCCGATACCTCGGCCTTCCTGCTTTCGCCCATGCCCGGCCTGCTGGTGCAACTGGCGGCCGGCGTGGGTCAGAAGGTGCAGGCCGGCGAGCGCCTGGCGGTCATCGAGGCCATGAAGATGGAGAACATTCTTTTCGCCGCCCAGGACGTGACGATTGCCGAGGTGCTGGCCAAGCCGGGGGAGAGCCTGAGCGTGGATCAGCCCATCTTGCGCTTCGAAAGGTGAGTGGCTGGACGCGCCGCCGTGCCGCCGCGGCCTTGTTGGCGGCGGCAGGTTCGCCCCTGCAGGCGGCGGCGCGGCCGGACTTCCGGCTCAGTTTCGGCTCCTGTGCCAACCAGGACGCGCCGCAGCCCATCTGGGACGCGGTGCTGCGGGAGCAGGCCGACGTCCATCTCTTTGGCGGTGACAACGTCTACGCCAGCGGGCCGGGCTGGAGCGTGGAGCGCCTGCGTGCGGCCTATGCCAAGGCGCTGGGCCTGCCGGCGGTGCGTGCCCTGCTGGCGCGCCCGCACCTGGCCATCTGGGACGATCACGACTACGGCCGCAACGACGGTGGCGCCGAGTTCGAGCACAAGCACGAGGCCAAGGCCGCCTTCCTGGAGGCCTTCCAGGTGCCGGCGCAGGATCCGCGGCGCCAGCGCGAGGGCCTCTACACCCAGGCCGTATTCGGCCCACCGGGCCGGCGCGTGCAGGTGCTGATGCTGGACACGCGTTGGTTCCGCAGCCCCTGGCGCCCCAGCCGTGAACGGGGTGCCAAGGGGCGCGAGCGCTACGAACCCAACCCCGAGCCGGACCTGACCCTGCTGGGTGAGGGCCAGTGGGCCTGGCTGGCCGCGCAGCTGGCGCAGCCGGTCGAGGTGCGCTTCCTCTACTCGAGCATCCAGGTGCTGGCCCAGGGCCATGGCTACGAACGCTGGGGCCTGTTCCCGCACGAGTTGCAGCGCCTGCTGCGCCTGCTGGAAGCGCACCCCGCGCGCGCCACGCTGATGATGAGCGGCGACCGCCACTTCGGTGCGCTCTATCGGGTGGAGGCAGACAGCGGCGCACCCCACTGGGAGCTGACCAGCAGCGGCATCACGCATGCCTGGGCGGGAGTCCAGGAGGACGACCCCGTCCGGCTGGGCGAACCGGTGCGCGTCAACCACTACGGGGTGGTCGATGTGGACTGGGACGCAGCCGAACTGCGCCTGCGCCTGAATGACACCCTGGGCCAGCCCTTGCTTCAACACACTGTTGCTTTTTCAAACCCATGAACGCCTCCCGCCCCTTCAAGATCCTCGGCCTGCAGCAGATCGCCATCGGTGGTCTGGACAAGGGCCGGCTCAAGCAACTCTGGGTCGACCTGCTCGGGGTGCCGGTGACCGGCACCTTCCGCAGCGAGCGCGAGAACGTCGACGAGGACATCTGCACCCTGGGCCAGGGTGCCCATGCCGTGGAGGTGGACCTGATGCAGCCGCTGGACCCCGAGAAGAAGCCCGCCGTGCACGCCACGCCGCTGAATCACATCGGCCTGTGGGTGGACGACCTGCCCGTGGCGGTGCAATGGCTGGAGGCCCAGGGCCTGCGCTTTGCGCCGGGCGGCATCCGCAAGGGCGCGGCGGGGCATGACATCTGCTTCGTGCACCCCAAGGGCAATGAGCAGTTCCCGGTCAGCGGCGAGGGCGTGCTGATCGAGCTGGTGCAGGCGCCGCCCGAGGTCATCGCCGCCCTGGGCTGATTGCCATGAGCCGCGTCGCCATCGTCGGCGCCGGCGTGGCCGGCAGCGCCACCGCCATCGGCCTGGCGCAGCTGGGCGTGCAGGTCACGCTGTTCGAGACCTTGCCGGACCCGAGCCCGCAAGACCCACGCGTGGGGGCCGGCCTGCTGCTGCAACCCAGCGGCCAGCGCGTGCTGGAGTACCTGGGCCTGCTGGAGCCCGCGCTGGAGCATGGCGCGCGTCTGGATGGCCTGCTGGGCGACACCGCCGAGGGCGAGGTGGTGCTGGACATGAGCTACCACCGCTTCCACCCCGAGGCCTTCGGCCTGGGCCTGCAGCGCGGCGTGCTGATGGGCCTGCTGTGGCAGCGCCTGCGTGAACGCGGTGTGGACTGGCAGACCGGGGTGACGGTGCGCGCCTTCAAGCAGGACGCGCGTGGCGTCGAGCTCAAGGGCGAGGGCGGCGCCAGTCTGGGCCGCTTTGACGCGCTGATCCTGGCCGATGGCAGCTTCTCGCCGCTGCGCCGCCTGCTGCCGGTGCGCCAGCGCGTCGAACCTTTCCCCTGGGGCGCGCTGTGGACGCTGCTGCCCCTGCCGGCCGAGTTCCCCGACATCGAGCTGCGCCAGCGCTTTCGCGCCGCGCGCCAGATGCTCGGCCTGATGCCGGTGGGCCGGGCCTGGCAATCGGCCGACGTCTGGCCGGCCGTCAATCTGTTCTGGAGCCTGCCGCTGAGCGAGCTGCCGCAGGACATGGCCACGCTGGACCTGGCTGCCTGGAAGCGGCCGCTGGTGGAGCTGCTGCCCGAATGCGAACCCCTGCTCAAGGGCCTGAAGGACCCGCGTCAGCTGCGCCCGGCGCGCTATGCCCATGTGCGCCTGGAGCGGCCGCACCATGGCTGCGTGCTGGCCTTGGGGGATTGCGCCCACGGCATGAGCCCGCAGCTGGGGCAGGGCGCCAACCTGGCACTGGTGGATGCGCTGGTGCTGTGCCAGCAGTGGCGCGAGCAGCCACGCCAGGACTGGGCGCAACGCTTCGAGCACTACGCGCGGCGGCGCCGCGCGCACTGGAACTACTACAGCCAGGCCAGCCGCGCGCTCACGCCGATGTTCCAGTCGGCCCAGCCGGTGCTGCCCTGGCTGCGCGACCGCCTGATGGGCCCGCTCGGGCGCCTGGGCTGGGTGCATGGCCAGAACGTGGCCACGCTGGCGGGGCTGAAGACCGGTTGGCTGTTCGGCCGCCTGGAGTTGGGCGCCAACCCCTGGGCCGGCTGATTTGCCGATTTACTGAGGGCGCTGCAGGCTTTCGAGCTGGCCGAGGTTCACCGCATCGAATGCCTTGCGCAGGGCGGCAGCATCCACATGGCGACCCTGGGCTTCGACGACGATGCCATTGGCCAGCACCATGCTGATTTCGCCGCCCGAGCCGTCCTTGTGGAACTGCTCGCGCACGGTGTGCTTGCCGCGCTTGAAGACCTTCTCGATCTCAGTCTCGGTCTCGCGGTCCACCGTCATCTGGGCCCAGCCGGCCACTGCGGCCAGGCCGGCCATCCCGCCGGAGTCGACGATGCGCAGCTCGATCTCGCGGTCCTCAGCCCGATAGGTGGCTTCGGCGCTGGCCATGCCGATGCCCACCGCCGCACCGCTCTGCGCTTCCACGGCCACGCGCGGCAGGCCGTTCAGGCTTTCAGGCAGCAGGGCCTTGAGACTGGCCGGGTCCACCGGCTTGCCGCCGCCGGCAGCGCCCATCATGGCGCCCAGGGCCTTGGCAGCGGCGTCGGCGTCACCGGCCTTCTCGGCTGCTTCCATCTGCTTGCCGGCCTTTTCCATCTTCTCGGCCATTTCCTCCAGCTTGGCCGTGTCCACGCTCACCGAGCCTTCGGGGGTCTTCAGCGTGACGCCGCGGCCACCCCAGTGCGGCGAGGGCAGCACGGCGGCGCTGATGGCGCCCAACACGATGCCAGCCACCAGGCTGGCAATGGCCACCACGGCGGTGTAGGCGATCGACTTCTCGGCCGGGTTGCGCATCAGCACCGGCAGGCCGGTGTAGAAGAGATAGATCGAGTACAGCGCGGCCAGCAGGCCCAGGAGGGACAGCGAGGGCAGCAGGCTGAAGATGCCGCCCAGGAAGGCGGCGGTGCAGCCATAGGCCACCAGCTTCAGCGCGGCCAGGAAGTTGCGCGTGCCGCCGAAGCTGGGTGCCAGCGCATCCACCAGCAGGGCCACCAGGTACACCATGGCCAGGCTCAGGCCATAGCCGATGACGCCCTGCAGCAGGCCGGTGAGCAGCGGCACGCGGTAGCTGAAGCCCAGCGCCCCCACACCCAGCACCGAAAGGCCGATGAAGCTGGCCACGGCCGGAATGGCCGCCAGGATCAGCACCCAGTTCTTGTAGATCGAGGCCACGCTGGCGGGCTCGGCGGCAATGGCGGGCCAGGTGTCCTTGGGCTTGAGCAGCAGATCCTGGACGCGTTGGATGAGGTTCATGCGGGTTTCCAGTGGGCGGGGGTGGAGGGGGCGCGCGGCGCGAAGCCGCGCATTCTGGGTGCAGGGGGCGGGCCTGTCAGAACGCATGTTCCGCGCCGCCCCCGGCCGCGGATCATCACCCGCCTGGCAGGTGGCGGCGTTGCAGCGCCTGCAGCTGCCCGCTTGAACGCAGGGTGCTCAGGCCGCGGTTGAGCAGGTCGCGCAGCGCTTCGCCCTGCGGGTGCTGGCGCGAGACCATCATGTGGAACTCGCCCGGCGGCAGCTCGGGCACCTGCGCATGGCCCAGGTCGGGGTCGGCCAGCAGGTCCTTGCCGGTGATCCGGTAGCCGGCCACGATCTCCAGCTTTTCCAGCCCGATGGTGCAGCGGCCCAGGTGCAGCTTGGCCACCACGGCGGCGAAGTCGCGCGCGCCGAAGTCGATCTTCTCCACCGGCACCTTGTAGGCCTCGTAGTTGTAGCCGCGCACGCCGCACACCCGCTGGTTCGCCAGATCGGCCAGATGCGTGATCGGCAGGCCCTTCGGGAAGTGGCGGCGGGAATAGAAGTAGCTGTGCGTGGTGCGGTAGTAGGGCTGCGTGAGCCAGTAGCGGGCGTCGCGCTCCTGGCTGTAACTGGCGTTCAGCGCCATCAGGTAGCGGCCGCTCTCCACCTCGCGCTGGCAGCGCGCCCAGGGCAGCAGCTCCAGGCGCAGCTTGATGCCGGCCTGGCCGAGGATCTGCTGCAGCACCTCGACCGAGAAGCCGCCCAGCTCGCTGCTGGGTTTGCCTTGCGCATCGCGCAGGTAATGCGTGAAGGGCGGCCATTCGGCGCCGTCGTCGCAGGCCAGCACTTCCTGCAGATCGAGCGCCGCGGCCGGAGCGGCCAGGGCCAGCAGCACGAGGGGGGCGCAACGCGTGGGCATGGGCCGAGCGTAGCCGCAGGCGGGTGCTGGCTCTGCTACCTTTGCACGCGCCGGCGCTTTCCACGCCGGCGGGGAGGGCAAAAGATGGTGGTGATGCAACACGATCTGGATCGCTCCGTGCAGCGCACGCTGTGCAGGGTTCTGCTGCTGCTTGCCAGCGCCCTGGTGCTGAGCTGCACGACGCTGGTGTTCAGCACGCACCGGCTCGGCCAAGGGTTGCAGACCGTGGTGGACGACCGCGTGCGGCCGCTCAGTGACCTGCATGCCGTCAGCCAGATCCTGAATGTGGAGCTGCCGCGCGTCATCGATCCGGAGCGGCCCTCGGAGGGCCGAAGCGTCGCCGTGGCGCAGGCCTTCGAGCGCCTGCGGCGCCCCTGGGCGGCCTACCAGACCACCTGGCTGACGCCCGAGGAAGCCGAGCTGATGCGCGACGCCCAGCGCCGCCTGACCGAGCTGCAGCGCCTGCTGGAAGCCGCGCCCGCCGCCGCCGAGCGCTACGCGCGCGCCCTGCAACCGCTGAACCAGACCCTGGCCGCACTGATGCATCTGCAGGTGCAGGTGGCCGAGCAGGAGCTGCAGAAAGGCCGGCAACTGGGCGCCACCACCAAGGCCCTGGGCCTGGGGCTGAGCCTGCTGGGCCTGCTGCTGTGCGCCTACGCGCTGCAGCAACTGCGCCAACGCGTGCTGCAGCCCCTGCGTGTGGTGGCCGATGCCGTGGCCACCTTGGCCGCCGGTGAGCGCGCGGACAGCCCGGAGCTCAAGGCCTTGAGCGGCGATTTCGCCGAGGTGGGCGAGCAGCTTCAGCGCTTGCGCCGCAGCCTGGGGCCGCAGAGTCCTACGGCTTGAGCAGGCTGAAGGCCACCCACAGCCCCGTGCCCACCAGCAGGGCGCCGGTCAGCACATCGATGGCGCGCAGCGCCCAGGCCGGCAGCCAGTGGCGGGTGGCGCGCACCAGGGCCACCAGGAAGCACCACCAGGCCAGCGAGCCCAGGAATACCCCCAGCACCAGCGCGTAGGCCGAGCCCCCCTGGCCCGGCTGCCCCAGCGCGGCCACCACGCCCAGAAAGCTCACCAGCGTGGCGGGGTTGGCCAGGGTCAGCAGCAGGGTGCCGGCAAAGGCCGCCCAGGTGCTGCGGGCCGGGGCCGTGGCGCCGGCGGCGGCCGGCGGCTGCAGAAGGCGCCGCCACACGCCCAGGCCCAGCGCCACCAGCAGCAGCGCGCCCAACGCGCGCAGCAGGCTGCCGTGGCTCAGCAGCCAGCCCGTCAGCGTGAGCCCGCTGGCCACCACCAGGCCGTACAGGGCGTCCGCCGTGGCCGCACCCAGCCCGGTGGCCAGGCCCAGGCGCGCGCCCTCGTTCAGGCTGCGGCGGATGCAGAGCATGCCGATGGGCCCTACAGGGGCGGCGATGGCCAGGCCGATGCCGAAGCCTTGGAGCAGGGCGTTCATGGCTGAGAGGCTCTCCGCCCCTCAGGGAATGAGCACGGTGGAGCCGGTGGTGGCGCGCGCTTCCAGTTCGCGGTGCGCGTCCGCCACCTCGCTCAGCGGCCGCACCCGGCCCACGGGGGCGCGCACGGCGCCATTGGCCAGTACTTCGAACAGCTCGTCCGCCATCGCCTGGGTGGATTCGCGCGAGCTCAGGTGCGTGAACAGGGTGGCGCGCGTCAGGTAGAGCGAGCCCTTGGCGGCCAGCATGCCGGGCGCAATGGGCGCCACCGGCCCGCTGGCATTGCCGAAGCAGGCCATCAGGCCGAAGGGGCGCAGGCAGTCGAGCGAGCGCTCGAAGGTGTCCTGGCCAACCGAGTCGTACACCACCTTGACGCCGCGGCCCTCGGTGATGGCCTTGACGCGGGCGACGAAATCCTCGCGCCGGTAGTTGATGGCGTGGGCCGCGCCGTGGTCCAGCGCGAGCTGGCATTTCTCGTCCGAGCCCGCGGTGGCGATCAGCTTCAGGCCCAGGTGCTTCGCCCATTGGCAAGCGATCAGGCCCACGCCCCCGGCGGCGGCATGCCAGAGCAGGAAATCGCCCGCCTGCAGGCCCTGCACGGGCAGGGTCTTGCGCAGCAGGTACTGCACCGTCAGGCCCTTGAGCATGCTGGCGGCGGCCTCTTCGAAGGTGATCGCTTCGGGCAGGCGGCAGACGTTCTGCGCCGGCATCAGGCGCACGTCCGCATAGGCGCCGGGCGGGTTGCTGGCATAGGCCGCGCGGTCGCCCGGCTGCAGGTGCGTGACGCCTTCACCCACCGCCTCGACGAGGCCGGCCGCCTCCATGCCCAGCGCATGCGGCAGCGGCAACGGGTAGAGGCCGGTGCGGTGGTAGACGTCGATGAAGTTCAGCCCGATGGCGCGGTGGCGGATGCGGATCTCGCCCGGGCCGGGCGCACCCAGGCCGCGTTCGACGCGCTGCAGGGCCTCGGGGCCACCGGGGGCGCTGATCTGGTAGGCGTACGACATTCAAACCGTCCTTTCGTCCAGGCTCTGATCGAGGTGATCGTCCAGGCCCATGGCCTCGACCCACCAACGCTCCTGGCGCCAGACAAACCAGTTCAGCGCTGCGTTGCCGAGTGTGACGCCGCGCGGCGCGTCGAAGTCGCCGCCCGTGGCCAGGCGGTGCACGACGTCCAGCACCCCGCCATGGCTCACGGCCAGCACCTGCTGCCCGGCATGGGCCCGTACCAGATCGGCCAGCCAGGCTTCGACGCGGGCGCGGAACTGCGCCAGGGTCTCGCCGCCGGGCGGGGCATAGCCGGGGCGGCGTTGCTGCATCAGCCGGCTGAGCTCAGGATGGCGCGCATCGATCTCTGCCTTCAAAAGGCCCTGCAACTCGCCCAGGTGGCGCTCGCGCAGGCGTTCGTCCAGGCGCAGGGCGTGGCCGTGGGGCTGCGCCAGCGCTTCGGCGGTGGCGCGGGCACGCTGCAGGGGGGAGCTGTAGCAGGCGTCAAAGCGCTCGCCGGCCAGCTCGCGCGCGGCCGCCAGGGCCTGCGCCCGGCCCTCGGCATTCAGGGGCACATCGGTCCAGCCCTGCAGGCGCTGGGCGCGGTTCCAGTCGGTTTCGCCATGGCGCACCAGGCACAGTCTCAAAGGCTTCTCGCCCATCGCTTCAATCCCCAGGTGGCACCCGCCACCAACACCAGCACACCCACCACAAAGGCCCAGCCGGCACCGCTGGGGTGCTGGAGCTGCGCCAGGATCTGCGGCGCCAGCCAGGCCGTCATGCCCGCCATGGGCAGCATGCCCAGCACATTGCCGAGCAGGAAGGGCGCCCAGGCGACCCGCGTGGCGCCCAGTACCAGATTGACCACCGCAAACGGCGCCGCAGGCACCAGGCGCACGGCCACCACGGCCAGCAGGCCGCGCCGCGCCACCAGGGCGTTGAGCGCCTGCACGCGCGGGCCGGCCAGTTGTTCCACCGCGCGCTGGCCCAGCCAGCGGCCGAGCGCGAAGCTGGGCGCGGCGATCAGGCTGCCGCCCGCCAGGCTGAACAGCAGGCCGGGCAGCGGACCCAGGGCCAGCACGGCCAGCAGCACCAGCAGGGAAAGCGGCACCGCCAGGCAGCCGGCCAGCACGAACAGGGCCAGCAGCACGCCATGTCCCATGTCGGCCGCCAGGGCCTGGGCCTGGGCCACCAGACGCAGCGGATCCAGCCATGCGCGCGCTGGGCTGAACTGCCAGGCCAGCGCCAGCCCCAGCAGGGCAATCAGCAGGGCGGCGAGGGCAAGAAGACGGCGGTGGTGGGAACGGGGCGGACTCAAGCAGCGGGCGGGGGCAGGGCGCGGAGCAGGCATTGTGCAAGCCCGCCCACCCGGCCCGGCTCGAAGATCGAGCCGTGCAGGCCTTCCACTTCCTGCACGCGCAGGCTGCCGCTGAGGCTGCGTTGCCAGGGCCCGAACAGCCAGCGCTGCCAGCGCGCCAGGCCGCTGGTGCGGATCAGCAGCACCTCACCCGGGTAGGGGGCGAGCCGGTAGTCCTTCAGGGCCAGCACCTGGCCGACCAGGCCGGCGTCGTTGAACATCGCGCCCAGGCGCCGGCCATTCATCGTCAGTTCCTGCAGCCAGAGCCGGCGCGTGGCCCAGCCCATGGCCTTCCACAGCCAGCCTTGGCGGAACAGCCAGCGCGGGAACACGGAGTCGATCAGCACCACCGACTGCACGGCCACACCCAGTTCGCGCAGGCGCCGCGCGGTTTCCAGCGCCGCCACGCCGCCGACCGAAAAGCCCGCCAGGCGCACCGGCCGGCCGCCGGCCTGAGCGGCGATGTGCTGGGCATAGGCCTCGGCCAGGTCGGCCATGCTGTGCAGCGGCAGCTGGCGCGGCGGCTGCAGCATCTGCACGTTCAGCTGGGGCGCCAGGGCCTGGGCCAGGGTTTGGAAGCGCAGCAGGTCGCCATGGCCGCTGGCGGCCAGGTAGAGGGTGTCGGCCTCGGGCTCATCGGCGTGCGAGAGCGCCAGCGCCAGCTGCGTCTCGCTGGGCGCGGCGGCGGCGCGCAGTGCCGGGTCGCCGGCCAGCATCAGGGCCTGGGCCAGGGCGGCCACCGAGGGGGCCTGGGCCAGCATCTGCAGCGTGGGGTGCAGGCCGGTGCGCTTCTCGATCGCCAGCAGCAGGTCCAGCGCGGCGAGCGAATCGCCGCCGTACTCGAAGAAGTCGTCGTCCAGGCCGAGCTCGGGGTCCTGCAGGGCCTGCCGCATCAGCTCCAGCAGCGCCTGCTCCAGCGGGCTGGCGGGCGCACGGTGGTGGTGGGCGCGTGGCGCCTCGGCCTGGGGCAGGGCCTTCAGGTCCACCTTGGCGCTGCCGGGCAACAGGGGCAGGGCGGGCAGCAGGCTCCAGTGGGTGGGCTGCATGTAGTCGGGCAGCGCGGTGCGCAGGCCCAGCTGCAGGGTGTGCAGGTCCAGATCGGCCGGGCTCAGCCAGGCCTGCAGGGCGCGCCGGCCGCCCACCTCGACAGGCTGCACGCAGGCCTCGCGCACGCCGGGCAGGCTCAGCAGCGCAGTCTCCACCTCGGCCAGCTCGATGCGGTAGCCGCGCAGCTTGACCTGCCGGTCCGCGCGGCCGGCGAACTGCAGCCGGCCCTCGCCGTCCCACCAGGCGCGGTCACCGCTGCGGTACATGCGTCCTCCCGGCACGAAGGGGTCGGGCGCGAAGGCGGCGGCGTCCAGCTCCGGTCGGTGCAGGTAGCCCTCGGCCAGGGTGCGGCCGCCGATCCACAGCTCGCCCACGGCGCCGAAGGGCAGGGGCTGGCGCTGGGCGTCCAGCACGTAGAGCCGGGTGTCGTCCACCGGCGCGCCGATGGGCAGCACGGGGGCCGGGTCGTCGGGCCGGCAGGCCCAGGCGCTGGCAAAGATGCAGGCCTCGGTGGGGCCGTAGACGTTCCAGAGCTGGGCGCGCGTGAGGCGCAGCCAGCGCTCGGCCAGCGCCGGCGCCAGTACCTCGCCGCCGCAGCAGGCCACGCGCAGCTTGATGCGCGCGCGCTCGGCCTCGGGCAGGGCCTCCAGGCCGTCGAGCAGGCGCTGCAGCGTGGTGGGCACCAGGGCCGAGAGCGTGCAGCCATGGCGCGCCGCGAAGGCGGCCCAGGTTTCCGGTGCCTGCCGGCCCGGCGGCGGCAGGGCCACGGAGCCGCCGTGGATGAGCGGCAGCAGCAGTTCGATCAAGGCCGGATCGAAGCCGGACTGCGTGCCCTGCAGGCTGCGGTCGGCCGGGGTGATGTCCCACACGCGTGAGAGCCAGCCCAGGCGCCGCGCCAGCGCGCCATGGCTCACCGCCACGCCCTTGGGCCAGCCGCTGCTGCCGCTGGTGAAGAGCACATAGGCGAGCTGGCCTTCCTGCGGCAGCGGCGGCAGGTGCGCGTCGTCGCCCCGCGCGGGCAGGTGCAGCACTGGCACGCCAAAGCGCGCCCAGCGCGGCTCGGCCGGGGCGATCAGCAGGCGCACGCCGGCGTCCTCAAGGATCTGCTCCAGGCGCGCGTCCGGGCAGTCCGGGTCCAGCGGCAGGAAGGCCGCGCCAGCGCGCGCCACCGCCAGCAGGGCCAGCACCAGCTCGGGCGAGCGCGGCAGCGCCAGCGCCACCCGATCACCCGGCTGCACGCCCTGCCGTACCAGGGCGCCGGCGAGCTGGCGCACCTGGGCGGCCAGTTCACCGAAGCGCAGCGCGCCGCCGTCCCATACCAGGGCCAAGCTCAGGGGGTGCAGGGCGGCTTGTTCGCAAAAGCGCTGGATAAAGCTGGGGGCCGGGTCCAGGCTGGCGAGGTCGCGGTGCGGGCCCTCAATCAGCGCGCGCCACTCGGCGGCGTCCAGCAGCGGCAGTTCGCCCACGGGCCGCTGCGGCTCGGCGGCCAGGCGTTCCAAGAGGCCGCGCAGGCGCCGCGCCAGCAGGTCCAGCTCGCGCGGCTCCAGGTGGGCGCGGCTGCCTTCGAACACCAGCTCGATGTCGCGTGAGGCGCCGAAATCGCACACCGTGAGCGAGAGCGGGTAGCGCGCAAAGCCGGCAAAGCGCTGGCGCGCCGCCACCAGCTGGGCGGCGCCGTAGCGCAGGTCGTAGTCCTGGCGCTCGAAGCTGAGCAGCAGGTCAAAGGGGGCGTCGCGGCCGGCGCGCATCAGCTGCAGCTCGCGCGCCAGCGCGCTGATGGGATAGCGCGCATGGCGCATGGCGCGGCGCAGCTGGCGGCCCACGGTGGCCATCAGCTCCAGGCCGGTCTGCGCCGCGTCCACCGGGATGCGCAGCGGCAGCACGCCCACGTACATGCCGATGGCGGCGCGGTGCGCGCGCCCGCTGCGGTTCAGCGCCGGCACGCCGATCACCACCTCGCTCAAGCCTTGCACGCGGGCGAAGTACAGCGCCAGCGCGGCGGCCACCAGCGCGAACTCGGTTTGGGCCACCGGCGCCGCCGCCGCGCCCCAGGCGGCGTACTGGCTGCGCGGCAGCAGGGCGTGGTGCAGCAGGGCAGCCGGGGGCAAGGGGCTGGTGGCGTCTTGCTGGCGGCGCGGCAGCAGCACCGGCGGGGCCTCGGGCAGCTCGCTGCGCCAGAAGGCGGCGTCGGCGGCCCATTGCGGCCCCTGGCGGTAGCTGGCGCTGCCCTCGATCTGTTCGCGGTAGACCTCGCCATCGGCGGGCGGCGCGGCTTCGCCGTGCACCAGCGCGCTGTAGAGCTCGCCCCAGCGGCGCAGGAACTGCGCGGTGGCCGCGCCGTCCATGATCAGGTGGTGCGAGAGCAGCAGGATGCCGAGCAGCTCCGGGTGCTCGGGGAAGCGCATCAGGTCCACCCGCCACGGTGGGGCGCTGCCCAGCGGGCAGGGCTGGGCGGTGGCGGCGATCCAGGCCTGGTGCAAGGCCTCTTCGGGCGGCAGCCCGGGCGTGGCGGGCAGCTCGCGCAGCACCGGCTCATAGACCGGCAGCAGCAGTTGCTCCTCGCGGCTGGGCTGGGGCACCAGGCGCAGGGCCAGCTGCTCGGCGGCCAGCTGATGCAGCGCCTGCTGCAGGCGCGGCAGCTCGATGCGCCCGCGCAGCATGGTGGTGCCGCCCACCCAGAGATGCGGGCTCGCCGGCCAGGCGCGCTGGTCCAGCCAGACTTCCTGCTGGGCCTGGCTGAGGGGCAGGGTCTGGGGGGCGGGGCGGCTCACTCGAAGATGCGGCTCAGGTCCCAGCGGGCAATCTCGGCACGCGCGTACTCGTAGCCGCGCTGCACCACTTCCTCGGCGCGCTTGTAGGCCATGAGCGAGAAGTCCGAGACCGGCGGCTCCAGGTAGAAGTCCGACAGACCCATGGTCTTGCCGCGCTGCGTCAGCCCGCCCATGTGGCCGGCGCGGTAGAGGATCTCGCCGATGCCAGGCAGGGGCTGGCCGTTGCTCTTCTGGCCGCGCAGCTTGGCCCAGGGCGAGAGCCGGTCCACGTCCTCGGCCACGCTCAGCGGCTCACGCACGTCCACATCGATGGCGATCACCGTGCCATTGCCGCGCCGGCGCTCCAGCGGCGTGCCCAGGCGCTGGCGCATGGCCTCCACCGGCACGTTGTCCAGGATGGCGCCGTCGACCAGCAGGTCGCCGTTGTAGAGCACCGGCGGCAGCAGGCCGGCCGGGCTGTTGCTGGCCAGCACGGCGCGCCACAGCGGGCCTTGGTCCAGCACCGTGGTGCAGGCGCGGCTGAGGTTGCAGGCGGCTGTGAAGAAGGGCAGCCAGAGCCCATCCACTTGGGCCTCGGCATTGCCCAGCTGGCAGAGCTGCTTGAGGTCGCGTTCCATGCGCCGGCCGCTGAGCAGCGAGACCACCGGCACGGTGGGCCGCTCGCCGCCGGCGGCGAACTCGACGATGCGCCCGCGGATCTCGGCCAGTGAATGGCCGAGCGCGTACTGCGAACCGATCAGCGCGCCCATGCTGTTGCCGCCCACCAGGTCGATGGGGATGCCGGCCTCGCCCAGTGCCTGGATGACGCCCAGGTGCGCAAAGCCGCGCGCGCCGCCGCCGCCCAGCACCACGCCTACGGCGCGGCCGGTCAGGAAGCGCGCCAGGCGCTCGGCATCGCCGCGCTGGCCGCGGCGCATCAGCAGCACGCGCTCGATGGCGCTGCGCTCCTTGCGCCAGGGCGCCGGGGCGCTGGGGCGCACGGTGTCCGGCCCGTGCAGCAGCACCAGATGCTGGCGCTTGAACTCGAAGCCCGGCTCCTCGCGCAGCTTGCGCTCGAAGGCGCTGGGCAGCGGGCTGTGGCTGGGGCTGGAGACGAACACCACCTGATCGGCCTGGCGCAACGCAAAGCGCGTCCAGGCGCTGGGCTGGGCTTCGGCGCGGATCAGCAGCACCTCGGCCTCGGTCTCCAGCTGCTCGATGCGCTGCTGCGCCAGCAGCAGGTCAAAGCCGGTTTCGCCGGGCTCCAGGAGGCGGCCGCTGACGCCCAGAGCGCTCAGCAGGTCCTGCGCCAGCGCGTGGGATTCCTCGCCCGGGTGCAGCGGCACGAGGGCCACGCATTGGGCGCGGCGGCGTTCCTGCAGCTGCTGGATGTGGCGCAGGTAATGGAACAGCGCCTGCGAGAACAGGTGGTTGAAGGCGATCGGCTCGGCTCGCAGCAGGGCCTCGAAGCCCTGGCGGTCCAGCCGGGCGATGTGCGAATCGCGCAGCGCGATCAGGTTGGCCGGGCGCGGCTGGCCCAGCATCAGGCCGGCTTCGCCCTGGCTTTCACCCGGGCAGAGCTCGTTGTAAAGCAGCAGATTGCCGCGCGCATCCACCCGCGTGACGCGCAGCCGCCCGGTCAGCACGATCACCAGGCTGTCCGAGGCCTCGCCCTCGCGGAACACATGGCTGCCGGCCTCCACGGCCTCAACCCGCAACTGCCCCACCAGCAGGTCCAGATGCGCAGGGGCCAGCGCGCCGAACAGCTTGCTGGCGCGCAGGACCGAATGGACTTGATCGGAAAGCGGGGCGGTGGGGCTCATCGTGGCGGCCTGGAGCCGCTACGGTGACACAGATTTCAGCCGCCGCGCCCCAGGGCGCACCCTCAGCCCCGCAATGCCAGCGCCGCCTCGCGCACCAAGGCGGAACCCTTGTAGATCAGCCCGGTGTAGATCTGCACCAGATCGGCGCCGGCGGCGCGCTTGCTCTGGGCGTCCGCCCCGCTCAGCACTCCGCCCACGCCGATGATGGGGTAGCCCGCGCCCAGCGCCGCGCGCAGCTGGGCGATGACGCGGTTGCTGGCCGCCAGCACCGGCGCACCGGAAAGCCCGCCGGCCTCGGCGGCATGGCGGTGGCCGGCCACGGCGTCGCGCGCCAGCGTGGTGTTGGTGGCGATGACGCCGTCCACGCCGCAGTCCTTCAGAGTCTGGGCGATCACCTGCACCTGGCTGTCCTCCAGATCGGGGGCGATCTTGACGAACAGCGGCACCTTGCGGCCCAGGCGACGTGCCAGCTCCTCGCGCTTGGTCATCAGGGCATCCAGCAGGGCCTTCAGCGCTGCGTCGCTCTGAAGGCTGCGCAGGTTCGCGGTGTTGGGGCTGGAGATGTTGACGGTGACGTAGTCGGCATGCGGGTACACGCCCTCCAGCCCCTTGAGGTAGTCGCTCGCCGCGTCCTCGATCGCCGTGGCGGCGTTCTTGCCGATGTTCAGACCCAGGATGCCGCCCTTGGCACGGAAGCGCGTGCTGCGCTGCACGTTGGCCAGAAAGCTCTCCAGGCCTTCGTTGTTGAAGCCGAGGCGGTTGATGAGGGCCTTGTGCTCGGGCAGGCGGAACATGCGCGGCTTGGGGTTGCCCGGCTGGCCCTTGGGGGTGACGGTGCCGACCTCGATGAAACCGAAGCCCATGGCCCCCAGGCCGTCGATGGCACGGCCGTTCTTGTCCAGGCCGGCGGCCAGGCCCACGCGGTTCGGGAAGCGCAGGCCGGCCAGGCTCACCGGGTCTTCCACGCGCGGCTGTGCCCAGCTGCATTCCAGCGGCGTGCGCTGGAAGCGCTCCAGGTTCGCCAGGGTCAGTTCGTGGGCGTGCTCCGGGTCCAGAGCGAACAGGGCGGGGCGGGCGAGGGCGTAGGGGATCAGCGACATCAGAGGGAAGGCCTGGGCAACAATCGGCCGGATTCTCTCTTGCAGCCCCCATGAAGAACCTCGACAACCCCGTGCGCGACCTTGAAGCTGGCTCGATTGACGCCACCTTCGACGCCACCCGCACCGACGACACCCGCATCCGCGCCGTGCGCCCCCTCATCAGCCCGGCCCTGCTGCTGGACGAACTGCCGGTGCGCGAGGGCGAGCTGAACCTGGTGGAGCGCACCCGCACCGACATCGGCCGCGTGCTGCGCGGCGAGGACGACCGGCTGATCGCCATCGTCGGCCCGTGCAGCATCCACGACCACGACCAGGCGCTGGATTACGCCCGCCTGCTCAAGCGCTGTGCCGACGACATGGCCGGCGAGCTGGTGGTGGTGATGCGGGTCTATTTCGAGAAGCCCCGTACCACCGTGGGCTGGAAGGGTTACATCAACGACCCCCTGCTGGACGGCAGCTTCCGCATGAACGAAGGCCTGCGCCTGGCGCGCCGCCTGCTGCTGGACGTGACCGCACTGGGCCTGCCCGCCGGCACCGAGTTCCTGGACCTGCTCTCGCCCCAGTACATCGCCGACCTGATCGCCTGGGGGGCGATCGGCGCGCGCACCACCGAGAGCCAGAGCCACCGCCAGCTCGCCAGCGGCCTCAGCTGCCCGGTGGGCTTCAAGAACGGCACCGACGGCAGCGTCAAGATCGCTGCCGACGCCGTGCTGGCCGCCAAGAGCGGCCACGCCTTCATGGGCATGACCAAGATGGGCGCCGCCGCCATCTTCGAAACCCGCGGCAACGACGACTGCCACCTGATCCTGCGCGGCGGCAAGACGCCCAACTACGACGCCGCCAGCATCGAAGCCGCCTGCCAGGTGCTCGCCGCCTCCGGCGTGCGCCAGAGCGTGATGGTGGACTGCAGCCACGGCAACAGCAGCAAGCAGTACGAACGCCAGATCGAGGTGGGCCGCGACGTGGCGCGCCAGATCAGCGCCGGCGAGCGCCGCATCTGCGGCGTGATGATCGAAAGCCATCTGCAGCCCGGCCGCCAGGACCATGTGGAAGGCCAGCCCAAGACCAGCCTCAAGCCCGGCGTCTCCATCACCGACGCCTGCCTGGGCTGGGCCCAGACCGAACCCCTGCTGCGCGAACTGGCCGCGGCCGTGAAGGCGCGCCGCGCCGCCGCTTGAGCCCGATCCGGGCGCTGCGGCCGGCCGACCTGCCCGCGCTGCTGCGCGTGCAGCTGGCCTGCTACGGCCCCGGCTTCAACGAAACCGAGGCGGTATTCGCCGCCCGGCTGCGCCAGAGCCCGCAGACCGCCTGGTGCGTCGACGACACGGCGCGTCCGGGCGAACTGGCGGCCTACCTCGTGGGCTACCCGAGCCGGTTCGGCAAGATCACCCCGCTGCACGGTGAATTCGAGCCGGCGCTCTCGCCCGACTGCCTGTACCTGCACGATCTGGCGGTTTCACCGCTGTGCCAGGGCCAGGCCCTGGGCCCGCGCTTGGTGCGGCACGCATGGGCCGAAGCCCAGCGGCTGTGGGGCCTGCAGGTCTCCGCCCTGGTGGCCGTGCAGGGCTCGCTGCCTTTCTGGCAGCGCCTGGGCTACCGGGTGCTGGAACCGCAAGAAGGCGAGATGCAAAGGGGCTTGGCTGGCTACGGCCCCGACGCCCGCTACTGCGTTCTGCAAAGCGGCTGAAAAGCAAAAGGGCCTGGTCGATGACCAGGCCCTTTTGCTTTGAACTTGTGGTGGAGAGGAGGAGGATCGAACTCCCGACCTTCGCATTGCGAACGCGACGCTCTCCCAGCTGAGCTACCCCCCCACAGAAGAGGCCAAGACTGTAGCACAGCCCCCGGCGCGGGCCTGCCGCGCGCATAGCGGCCTCCTATCCGAACTATTGCGAACCCTTATTGGTGGCCGTGCGGCGATTGGGGTAGCGTCATCGCGCTCCGCCATCTGGCGGTTCTTCCGTTCACCTTGGAGAGACAGACATGGGACTCAAAGGATCGAAGACCGAGCAGAACCTGAAGGACGCGTTCGCCGGTGAATCGCAGGCCAACCGGCGCTACCTCTACTTCGCCAACAAGGCCGATGTGGAAGGGCAGAACGATGTGGCGGCGCTGTTCCGCTCCACCGCCGAAGGCGAAACCGGCCACGCGCACGGGCACCTGGAGTTTTTGGAGCAGGTGGGCGACCCGGCCACCGGGCTGCCGATCGGCAACACGCGCCAGAACCTGGCCGCGGCCATTGCCGGCGAGACCCATGAGTACACCGACATGTACCCGGGCATGGCCAAGACGGCGCGCGACGAGGGCTTTGACGAGATTGCCGACTGGTTCGAGACCTTGGCCAAGGCCGAGCGTTCGCACGCGAACCGCTACGCCAAGGCGCTGGAGCAACTGGTCGACTGAAGATGCGAGCTGATCGGAGTGCGGCGCCTGCGGGCGCCGCTTTTGCAAGGAGGCGGCATGGACAAGCGCGAAGGCAATCTGGAAGCCCCGACCCGCCACCCGGTGGACTGGAAGAACCCGGCCTTCTACGACGAGCAGGCCTGCCTGGACGAGATGGGGCGGATCTTCGACATCTGCCACGGCTGCCGCCGCTGTGTGAGCTTGTGCCAGAGCTTCCCGACCCTTTTTGACCTGGTGGACGCGACCAGCGACGGCGAACTGCACGAGGTCAAGCGCACGGACTACTGGAAGGTCGTCGACCAGTGCTACCTCTGCGACCTCTGCTACCTGACCAAATGCCCCTACGTGCCGCCGCACGCCTGGAACCTCGACTTCCCGCACACCATGCTGCGCGCCAAGGCGATCCAGTTCAAGCGGGGCGAGGTGGGGGCCGGGGCGCGCTTCCTGGCTAGCACCGATGTGCATGGCAGTTTCGCCGGCATTCCCATCGTGGTGCAGACGGTCAACGCCGTGAACCGCACTGGCCTGGCGCGCAAGGCCATGGACGGACTTCTTGGCGTGCACCCCGAGGCCTGGATGCCCGAATTGGCCACGCAACGCTTTCGCTGGGGCGCCGCGAAATCGCCCGCCCAGGTCTGCACCAACGGCGAGCGCACGCCGGGCAAGGTGGCGATCTTTTCCACCTGCTATGTGAACTACAACGAGCCCGGCATCGGCCACGATCTGCTGAAGATCCTGGCGCACAACGACATCCCCTACGTCATCGTCGAGAAGGAGGCCTGCTGCGGCATGCCCAAGTTCGAGCTCGGCGATCTGGAGTCCGTCGAGAAGCACAAGGACAAGAACATCCCTGTGCTGGCCCGCTATGCGGCCGAGGGCTACGCCATCCTCTCGGCCATCCCCAGCTGCACGCTGATGTTCAAGCAGGAGCTGCCGCATCTGTTCCCCGAAGAAGCGGCGGTGCAGGCCGTCAAGGCGGCGGTCTGGGACCCCTTCGAGTACCTGATGGCCCGCCACAAGGACGGGCTGCTGAAGCTGGACTTCAAGACCGCGCTCGGCCGGGTCAGCTACCACATCGCCTGCCACGGCCGGGTGCAGAAGATCGGGCGCAAGACCGAGGAAATGTTCAAGCTCATCGGCCAGAGCGTCAGCGTGCAGCTCAACACCGTCGAGCGCTGCTCCGGCCATGCCGGTACCTATGGTGTGAAAACGGCGCACCACCTGGACGCACTGAAGATCGGCAAGCCCGTGTTCAAGGCCATGGCCAAAGATGAGCCCGATGTCATCAGCAGTGACTGCGCGCTGGCCGGCCACCACATTGCCCAGGGCATGCAACAGGCCGGCACGCCGGCCAAGGCCCTGGCCCACCCGCTGACCCTGATGCGCCGCGCCTATGGCGTGGAGTGAGCCCATGTCCATCACCGCCGATTCCCTGCAAAGCCTGGAAGCCTGGAGCAAGGCCCGTAAGACCCTGCGGCCGGAGCTGATTGCGCACCGCCGCCGGCGCAGCGTGCCCCTGGGCGAGCACATGAACCTGCAGTTCGAGGACGAACGCACCATCCGCTACCAGATCCAGGAGATGCTGCGCATCGAAAAGATCTTCGAGGAGGAGGGCATCCAGGCCGAGATCGACGCCTATGCCCCGCTGGTGCCCGATGGCACGAACTGGAAGGCGACGATGCTGCTGGAGTACCCCGACCCGCACGAGCGCAAGCGCGAGCTGGCGCGGCTGGTGGGTGTGGAGGACAGGATGTTCGTGGAGGTGGAAGGGCACGCGCGGGTCTACGCCATCGCCGACGAAGACCTGGAACGCGAGACGCCCGAGAAGACCTCCTCGGTGCACTTCCTGCGCTTCGAGTTCAGCGCCGCGCAGCGCGAAGCCATTCTTGCCGGCGCTGCCGTGCGCCTGGGCTGCGACCACACGAACTACCCGGCGCACCTGAGCCTCCCGGCCGAGACCCTGGCCAGCCTGGCGGGCGACCTGCGCTGAACCCCGGCGGCACAATGCCGCGATGACGTTTTGCCATCTCCGCGCCCACACCGAATTCGCCGTCGTGGACGGCACCTTGCGCATCGACGACGCCGTCAAGGCCGCTGCCAAGGACAACCAGCCGGCCATGGCCATCACCGACCTCGCCAACCTCTTCGGCGCGGTCAAGTTCTACAAGGCCGCGCGCAAGAAGGGCGTCAAACCCATCCTGGGGGCGGACTGCTGGCTGGAGCCCGAGGGGGCGCAGCTGCCCGGCACGCCGCCGCAGGCGCCGGCGCGCGTGCTGCTGCTGGTGCAGAACAGCCAGGGCTACCTGAACCTGTGCGAGCTGCTCAGCCGCGCCTGGGTAGGCAATGTGATCCGCAACCAGGCCTGCCTGAAGCGGGAGTGGCTGGCCGAGCTGAACGGGGGGCTGATCTGCCTCTCGGGCTTTGCCAGCGGTCCGCTGGCTGCGCCGCTGCAGGCGGGTGACACCGCCAAGGCCGACGCCATCGCGCAGGAACTGGCAGCCGCCTTCTCCGGGCGCTTCTACGTCGAACTGCAGCGCGTGCAGGGCCAGCTGAACGAGCGCCTGCTGCGCGCCAGCTGCCTGCTCGCCAGCCGCCTGGGCCTGCCGGTGGTGGCCACGCACCCGATCCAGTTCCTGGAGGAGGAGGAATTCACCGCCCACGAGGCACGTGTCTGCATTGCTGAGGGCGAGACCCTGGACAACCCCAAGCGCGTCAAGCGCTTCACGCCGGACCAGCACTTCAAAAGCCAGGCCGAAATGGCGGCGCGCTTTGCCGACATTCCGGTGGCGCTGGCCAACACGCTGGCGATTGCCGAGCGCTGCTCGATTGAGCTGGTGCTGGGCAAGCCGCGCCTGCCGGACTTCCCCACGCCGCTGCTGGAGGACGGCACGCGCATGCCGATGGCGGACTACTTCCGCCAGCTCAGCTTCGAGGGCCTCGAGGCCCGGCTGCAGCATCTGTACCCGAACGAGGCCAAGCGCGCGGCCGAGCGCCCGCGCTATGTGGAGCGCCTGGAGTTCGAGCTGGCCACTATCATCAAGATGGGCTTCCCGGGCTACTTCCTGATCGTGGCGGACTTCATCACCTGGGCCAAGGCGAATGGCTGCCCGGTGGGCCCGGGCCGGGGCTCGGGCGCGGGTTCGCTGGTGGCCTACGCGCTCTCCATCACCGACCTGGACCCGCTGGCCTACAACCTGCTGTTCGAGCGCTTCCTGAATCCTGAGCGCGTCTCGATGCCCGACTTCGACATCGACTTCTGCCAGGGCAACCGGGATCGCGTGATCGACTACGTGAAGGACAAGTACGGCCGCGATGCAGTGAGCCAGATCGCCACCTTCGGCACCATGGCCGCCAAGGCGGCGCTGCGCGACGTGGGCCGCGTGCTGGGCATGAGCTACGGGCATGTGGACGGCATCGCCAAGCTCATTCCGGCACCGCCGGGCAAGACCGTGACCCTGGCCAAGGTGCCTGAAAAGCCCGACACCAGCATCATCTACGCGCGCCAGGAGGCGCCCGAGCTGGAACAGCGTGAGGCCGCGGAAGAGGAGGTGGCCACGCTCTTGGGCCTGGCCACGCAGGTCGAGGGCATCGTGCGCAACATCGGCATGCACGCCGGGGGCGTGCTGATCGCTCCGGGCAAGATCACCGACTTCTGCCCGCTCTACCAGCAGCCCGGCAGCGACTCGGCGGTGAGTCAGTACGACAAGGACGACGTCGAGGCCATCGGCCTGGTGAAGTTCGACTTTCTGGGTCTGGCCACGCTCACCATCCTGGAGCTGGCCAAGAAGTACATCTGCGACAAGCTCAAGCCCGACTTCGCCTACGAGAACCTGCCGATCGACGACGCCAAGACCTACAAGCTCTTCAGCGACGGCAAGACCGAGGCGGTGTTCCAGTTTGAATCCAGCGGCATGCAGAAGATGCTGCGCGAGGCCAAGCCCACGCGCCTGGAGGACCTGATCGCGCTGAACGCCATGTTCCGCCCGGGCCCGCTGGAGAACATCCCGAGCTTCTGCGCGCGCAAGAACGGCAAGGAAAAGATCGAGTACCCGCACGAGCTGCTGGGCCAGGTGCTGAACGAGACCTACGGCATCTTCGTGTACCAGGAGCAGGTGATGCAGGCCGCGCAGCTGATGGGCGGCTACAGCCTGGGCGGCGCCGACCTGCTGCGCCGTGCCATGGGCAAGAAGAAGGCCGAGGAGATGGCCCAGCACCGCGAGATCTTCCGCACCGGTGCGGCCAAGCTCAGCATCAGCACCGAGAAGGCCGACGAGGTCTTCGACCTGATGGAGAAGTTCGCCGGCTACGGCTTCAACAAGAGCCATGCCGCTGCCTACTCGCTGCTGGCGTACCACACCGGCTACATCAAGGTGCACTACACGGCCGAGTTCTTCGCGGCCAACATGACGATCGAATCGGACAACACGGACAAGCTCAAGATCCTGTTGGCCGACGCCAAGGCCTTCGGCATCGATTTCCAGCCGCCCTGCGTGAACCGCAGCGAGCTGAAGTTCGTGCCGCTGGGCAAGAAGCTGATCAGCTACGGCCTGGGGGCCATCAAGGGCACGGGCGCGGGTGCCATCGAAGTGATCGAGCGCGTGCGCCGCGAGGGCGGGCCCTTCAAGAGCCTGTTCGACTTCTGCGCCCGCATGGACCGCCGCACGGTGAACAAGCGTGTCGTCGAGGCCCTGGTGAAGGCCGGCGCCTTCGACACCCTGCACACCGAGCGCGAGCGCGTGCTGGAGTCCGTCGGCCTGGCCTTCCAGCATGCCGAGCAGCTGGAGGCCAATGCCGCCCAGGGCGGCCTGTTCGACTTCGCGGATGCCCCGGCCAGCGAGCCCGATCTGCTCGAGGCCAAGCCCTGGGGCGTGCGCGAGCGCCTGAGCCTGGAGAAGGCGGCGATCGGCTTCTACCTGAGCGGCCATCTGTTCGATGAGCACGCCGCCGAGGTGCGCCGCCTGGTGCCCAAGCAGCTCAACGAGCTGGAGGACAGCCGCGAGCCCACGCTGATCACCGGCATCGTCTCGGACCTGCGCGTCATCAATGGCGCACGGGGTCGCGTGGCGATCTTCAAACTCGACGACGGCAGCGGCGTGCTGGAGGTGGCCTGCAACGGCGAGCTCTACGACCAGCACAAGGAGCTGCTGACCGAGGACACCCTGGTGCTGGTGCAGGCCAATGTGCGCTTCGACCGCTTCAGCGGCGGCCTGCGCGCCAATGCCCAGCAGGTGCTGGACCTGGCCGGTGCGCGCGCCCGTTTCGCCAAGGCGCTGCGCGTGGAGCTGCCACGGCCCAGCGAGGCCCAGGTGGCGGCGCTGAAGGCCTGGGTACTGCGCCACCCGCCGCAGACCGTGGCGCATGAAGAGGGCCGCGTGCAGCGTGGCCTGCCCATCCGCTGGAGCCTGCAGCTGCCGGGTGTGGCGGCGGATGTGGAGCTGGGCGCGGCCTCGCTGCACTGGCCCAGCGATGCCGCACTGTTGGAGTTGCAGCACATCGGCCTGCCAGCCCAGCTGGTGTACCGATAAGCTGCCTCGGTGTCTGCCCAGAACCCGCCCACCACTGGCCTGATCCTCACCGGCGGCGGCGCGCGCGCCGCCTACCAGGTGGGGGTGCTGCAGGCGATCGCGCAGATCCGCCGCGATGCCGGCGTGAAGGGCAACCCCTTCCAGGTGATTGCCGGCACCTCGGCCGGGGCCATCAATGCCTGCACCCTGGCCTGCGAGGCCGACCATTTCGATCTCGCCGTTGACGCACTGGTGCGCATGTGGTCGCGCCTGCACGTCGAGCAGATCTACCGGGCCGACCCCTTTGGTGTGATGCGCACCGGCGGGCGTTGGGTCACCATGATGACGCTGGGCTGGGCCATCCAGCGCTGGCGCAAGACGCAGCCGCGCAGCCTGCTGGACAACGAACCACTGGGTGAACTGCTCAAGCGCGCCGTGCGCTTCGAGCGGCTGCCGCAGCTGCTGCGCGAAGGGCATCTGCATGCACTGGCCGTCACCGGCTCCAGCTACAGCACCGGCTACCACGTCAGCTTCTACCAGTCTGCCAAGACGGTGGAGCCGTGGATGCGTTCGCAGCGCATGGCGGTGGACACCGAGATCACGCACAAGCACCTGATGGCCTCCAGCGCCATTCCCTTCATCTTCCCGGCCCAGAAGCTGGAGTTGCTGGGCCATGAGGAATGGTTTGGCGACGGCTCGATGCGCCAGAACGCACCGATCTCGCCGGCCGTGCATCTGGGCGCCGAGCGCATCCTGGTGATCGGTGCTGGGCGCATGCAGGAAGCCGGGCAGGCACCGGACCTGCGCCTGCCGGCCACCGGCCACCCTAGCATGGCGCAGATCGCCGGCCATGCGCTGTCCAACATCTTCCTGGATGCGCTTTCGGTCGACATCGAACGCCTGCAGCGCATCAACAAGACCCTGGCCCTGCTGCCGCCGGAGGCGCGCGAAGCCACGCCGCTGCGCCCGCTGGAGGTGCTGGTGATCGCGCCGAGCCGGCGCCTGGACGAACTGGCCGGCCTGCACCAGCACGAACTGCCCGCCACCATGCGTGCGCTGCTGGGCACGGTGGGGGTGACGGGGCAGGGCGCCGATGCGCGCGGCACCGTGCTCTCCAGCTACCTGCTGTTCGAGCCCGGCTACACCACCGAGCTGATCCTGCTCGGCATGGTGGACACGTTGCGGCGCCGGGCCGATGTGCAGCGCTTCTTCGGCTGGCCCGAGCAACCAACCGAAACCCCCTGGCCCAAGCAGGGCCGTGCCGCCTACCCGGCGGAAAGCGAAGCCGAGCCGCTCATTCCGCCGCCAGGCTGACCAGGGCGGCGTAGCTGCCGCCCAGGGCCAGCAGCTCGGCATGCGTGCCGGCTTCCACCACGCGGCCGGCCTGCAGCACGAAGATGCGGTCGGCATGGCGCACGGTGGAGAGCCGGTGCGCGATCAAGATCAAGGTCTTGTGCCCCTGGTGGCGCGCCAGGGCTTCCTGCACCGCGCGTTCGCTCTCGGTGTCCAGGGCCGAGGTGGCCTCGTCGAAGATCCAGATCGGCGCATCCCGGTAGAGCGCGCGCGCAATCGCCAAGCGCTGGCGCTGACCGCCGCTGAGCGTGCTGCCGTTGGCGCCGATGCGCGTCTGCAGGCCCTCGGGCAGGGTCTGCACGAAGTCCCACAGCGCGGCGTCGCGCAGCGCGGCCTCGGCCCTGGCCGGATCCGGCACCTGCGCGTAGCAGACGTTAGCCAGCAGGCTGTCGTCGAACAGCACGATGTCCTGGCTGACGACGGCGAACTGCCGGCGCAGCGCGGCCAGGCTGAGCGTGCGGCTGTCCACGCCGTCGATCAGGATGCTGCCGGCATCCGGCTGGGCCAGGCCTTGCAGCAGGTGGATGACGCTGCTTTTGCCTGCGCCCGAGGGGCCCACCAGAGCCACGGTCTGGCCGGCCTGCACCTGGAGGCTCAGGCCGTCCAGCGCCGGGCCGGCGCCGCCGGGGTAGCTCAGGCGCAGGTCCTGCAGGAGGATCTCGCCACGCACCGGTTCGGGGAGTTCGCCGCGGCCCGGGTCCTGCTCGGCCGGCGTGTCCAGCAACTCCATGCTGCCGCGCGCCACGATCAGGCCGTTGGTGATGGGCTGCGCCACATCGGTGAGGTGGCGGGCTCGGCTCATCAGGCCGAGCAGGGCGGTGACGAAGGCAGCGAACTCGCCCGGCGTCACGCCGGTCTGGCGACCTTGGTAGAGCGCCAGCGCGACGATGAGCGAGAGCCCGGCCGCGCTGATCAGCTGTGAGAGCGGCTGCGACATCGCGTTCGCCGCCGCCTGCTTCAGCGTCTGGCGGCGCAGATGGCCGGCGGTCTCGGCAAAGCGGGCGCGCTCGTGCGGCTCGGCGTTGAAGCTGCGCACCAGGCGCCAGGCGCGCGCCACGTCGTCCACCACGCCGGAGAGCTGGATCTGCGCGTCATAGGCCACCGAGCCGACCTTGCGCACGCGCCGGTTGACCTTGCGCAGCACCAGCGCCAGGGCGGGCAGGGTGGCCAGGGTCAGCAGCGTGAGTTGCCAGTTGGTGTAGAGCAGGTAGCCGAGCAGGGCGATGGCGGGCAGGCCATCGCGCAGCAGCACCACGGCCGAAAGCGCCAGCAGGCTGACGGCCTGCTGGGGGTCGGCCACCACCTTGGTGACCGCCGCGCCGCCCGGCATCTGCGTGAAGGCGCGCGCATCGGCACGCAGCAGCGCGTCCATCAGCGCGCGGCGCAGGTCGAGCACGGTGCGGCCGATGGTCCAGTGCAGCAGGTACTGGCCCAGGAAGCCAAACAGGCCGCGCAGCGCGAACAGGCTGATCAGCACCGCCGGCACCATCCAGAGCGGGAAGCTGGCGGTGGCGGCAAAGCCCTGGTCCAGCACCAGGTTCAGCAGGTGCGGGATCAAGGGTTCAGTGGCCGCCGCGCCCAGATAGGCCAGAAAGGCCGCGAGCAAGCCGCGGCGGTGCGGCTTGAAGAAGGTCCAGAGCCGGCGCGCAGTAGGCTTGAGTTCGTCGCGGGCCGGGGGCGGGCCACTCATGCCGCGCCCTGGCGGCGCTCGCGCACCGTTTCGCGGAGGCCATACAGCAGGCGGCGCAGCTCGTTGCCGGCGCGGTAGGCAAAGGCCGGCAGGCGGCGTGTCCAGTGGAACTTGCGCTTGGCCGGCATGACGATGGTGGTAGCCACTTCCTGGTCGTGCCCGCAGGGCGGCGGCACGGCCAGGCGGATCTTCAGGTCGAACACCCAGCCCTGGTCGAACACATGGTCGTAGGGCAGTTGCATGGGCAGCAGGCCAGCCAGGAAACGCTCGGCGCCGCGGCGGTTCAGCAGGTAGGCGCTGGAGCCGGTGCAGCGCGAGAGCATCACGGCCAGCTGGGTCTTGGGCGTGAGCTGCAGGTAGCACTGCGGCGTGCCCGAATGCACGGCCGAGAGCTTGACCAGATCCCAGCGCCCGGGGTGCTGCTCCAGGGCTTTGATGACGGCCGGCAGTTCGGCACCGAGCTGCACATCGTCTTCGAGGATCAGCGCGAACTCCTTGTCGCTGGCCAGAAAGGCGCGCATCACATCGACATGCGAGAGGTAGCAGCCCAGTTCGCCCGGCACCGGCTGCTTGCCATGCTTGCGGTGGTAGGCCGGCACATCCAGCAAGGCCTGCTGCTCGGGCGTGAAGGCACGCGCGTCCACGGCGCGCTGGCGCGTCCAGGCCAGGCCCAGGCCGTCGAGCTGGGCCGAGATGCTGGCCAGGCGATCGGGCGAGCGATCGAGGTTGATGACCCAGGTGTGCGTGCGGGTCTTGGCGGGTTCACTCATACCAAGGGACGGCCGGTGACGCGTTGCAGGATGGCCAGCGGGCTGGCCTGCGGGTTCACCTGTCGGGCGGCGGGCAGGTGCAGGGTCTGCTCCAGCATGTACTGGCCGGCCATCACGGCATGCGAGGTCTGGTCGGAGTAGCAGACCCAGGTCGAGCCGGCCGGGAAGGGCTGGGTCTGCTGCGGGCAGTTCGCCTGGTAGTCGGCGTCGCCCTTCATGCCGTCGTGCAGCTGCAGCATCAGGTGGTCGTACTCGCTGCGGTAACTCTTCGTGACCTTGAGCAGCTGCAGCGCCCTGGCCTGCCAGGGGCGGTAGGGCCTGGCGCGTGGCACGAACTGGCGGGCGATGGCCTCGAAGCCTTCGCCCACGCGCCACACGCGCGGTTGGCCCTGCGGATTCACATTGGTGAACACGCGCAGGATGCGTTCTCCGTAATTCGGGCGCGAGGGAAAGGCGTCGACATGCAGACGGCGGTCGTCGGCGCGCCAGGACTGCGCACGCGACTCGACCTGGCTGGGCCGGTAGCTGGTGGGCGCCAGGCGCAAGTACGGCTTGTACTGCGGCGCCAGGGCGTCGATCAGGCTGCAGGCCTGGGCGCGAAAACGTGCCAGCAGGGCGGCCAGCTCGGCCTGGTCGGCCTCGCTGCCCAGGGCGCCGGACAGCTTGCCGTCGGCGCGCAGGCTGATGTTGCGCGACTTCGGATTGCGCACCGCCGGGTCCAGGAAGCGCCGCTCCGTGTCGCGCAGGTCAAAGCGCAGGTCCGGAAAGAACAGCACCTTGCCGTCCTCCAGGGCGGTGATGAGCTCGGCGGATGCGGCGGCGCCGGGCAGTCGGGCCCAGTCGCCACCGCTCAGGGTCAGGATGCGGTCAGGCATGGGAGAGCGTGCCCGCGGCAAGGCGGGCTTGACGAAGCCAGTGGCGCAGGCGCAGCGCGCGCCACCACCAGCCCCGCGCCACATAAAAGCGCAGCAGCTCGGGCGCCGGCACGGGCGCGTTCCGCTCGAACTGCGCCAGGTAGCGCACCAGGCGGCTGCGGTCCTGCTGGCGGGCGGCGTAATGGCTGGCGATAACGAAGGTCTTGGCCACGAAGTGGGCGGCTGCCAGGCGGGCTTCCCGGTTCAGCGGGGGCTGCTGGGCGTCGATCAGCGCCGCCAGGCCATTCAGCGCGTCCAGCATGTCGTCGGTCTTGGCCAAGCTGTTGCTGGCCAGGATGCTGCCCGGCCGCTTACGGTAGCCGATCCACACCTCGGGCACGTAGTACGCGCAGCGGGCACGCAGCAGCAGGGCCGGCAGCACGGCGATGTCCTCGAAGCAATGGCCCACCGGGAAGCGCAGGCCCTCCCAAAGTTCGCGCCGCGCCACCTTGGTCCAGAGGTGCAGGTGCGCTTGGAGGAACATGCCGGCCAGGATCAGCGAGGCATCACGACAGGGCTGGCGCGCCGGCATCGTGTGGGTGCGCTTGTGGTGCTCGCCGCGCAGCCGGTGGCGCAGGCGCGGCTTGGCACGCACGTCGCGGAAGTCGCACAGCACCAGGTCCACGCCCGGCTGGCGCAGGGCTTCGCGCAGGCTGGCCAGGGCGCCGGGTTCCAGGAAGTCGTCAGCGTCGATGAACCAGATCCATTCGCCTCGGGCGGCGTCGAGCAGGCGGTTGCGCGCCAGGCTCACGCCGCCGTTCTGCGGCGCGCCCAGCAGGCGCAGCCGGCCCGGGTGCTCCTGGTCGAGCTGGCGCAGCAGTGCGGCCGAGCCATCGGTCGAGGCGTCGTCATACAGCAGCACCTCGGCGCCCTCATCCAGCTGCGCGAGCAGGGATTCGACGCAGGCCCGCAGATAGGGCTCGACGTTGTAGACCGGCAGCAGCACGCTGAGCCAGGGGCGGGCTGGCATCACTCTTTCCAGTGCTCCGCGATCCAGGGCGCCGGCTGGGCGTGGCGCCAGTTGCCGTTGCTGCGGCCTTCCAGCGCATCGGGCGGGTTCATCACGCCGTGGAAGATGAGGATGCGCGCGCCGGCCGGGATGTGCGGCGGGCGGAAGTAGTTGAGCGGGAAGTTCGGGATGCAGTGGTACTTGTAGCTGGCGCACCAGCGCTTGTCCCAGTACTTCAGCTTGCCCTGGGCGTGCAGGTAGTGGCTGAGGAACTCCTGCTCATTGCGGTGCTTGCGGCGCACTTCAGCCTGGTTGGCGACGAAGTAGTCCAGCATGTCGGCGTGGGCGCCGAGCGTGAAGCGGTAGACGGAGGAGTTGCCGGTCACGCGCCAGGGGCGCTTCCAGTCCTTGATGATGAGGAACTCGCCGGGCTGCTCGAAGAAGGGCGTGATGTCGTCAACGATCACCACGTCCAGATCCAGGAACAGGGCCTGGCCCTGCAGGCCGTAGAGGTCTTTGCGGTAGCTGTTGAGCTTGCGCCAGCCGCCGTCGCGCTTGCTGGCTTGCTGCTCCAGCTCGGGCAGCGGAAAGCATTCCACCTCGGGGCGCACGCCGCGGCTGTCGTCGGTCAGGCAGACGAAGCGGAACGGCCCCTTCAGGTGCCGTGCCACCATGCCGTAGAGGCGGTTGACGTACTCGGGGCCGTACTTCGTGCCCCATTTCATGCACATCACGAAGCGGTCTTGGCGTGGGGCGTTCATAGTTCTTCGACGGGGCGGGGCGGGAAGCTGTCCCAGCTGAGACAGCCCGGGCATTGCCAGAAGTAGTGGCCGGATTCGAAGCCACAGGCGGCGCAGCGGTGCCGGGTGCGCGGTTTGGCGGCGCGATCCAGTGCGGCTTTGAGCTGGGGCGCCACTGCGTCCGGTAGCTCGTTCACCAGGGCCAGCAGGCGGCGTGCACCGTCCAGCGAGCCGGGCTGCTGGCGCAGATGCTCGGCCAAGCGCTCGCGCTGGTGCTCCGGTTCAATGAGGTTCTGGGCCAGCACCAGGGCCAGCGCGGGAGCCTGGGCGTAGCGCTCATCGAGGGTCTTGAGCGCGCGGCGCGACTGGCCGGCCTGGTAGGCGGCGCGCGCGTAGTCGGCCGCGGCCAGGTTGAAGCTTTCGGGGGCCAGCTGCACCAGCTGCTCGAACTGCGTCAGCGCGGCATGGGCGTCGCCATCGCGCAGCAGCCACTGGCCGCGCAGCAGCAGGGCGCGCGGGTGCTTGGGGGCGAGCGCCAGCGCCTGAGCCAGGAACTGGTAAGCGCGCTCGCGCTGGCCATCGCTCTCGGCCTGCAGGGCCTGTTCGCACAGGTAATGCGCGCGTTGGGTGGCAAAGGAGCCGATGCCACGCGCTTCCAGGCACTCCGCGGTAGCCTGGGCGCGCTCCCAATCATGCGAGCGCTCGTAGAGCGAGAGCAGGGCCAGGTCGGCCTCGGGTTCGAAGGCGGTGCCCTTGAGCGCCAGATAGGCCGCCTCGGCGCGGTCGAACAGGCCGGCCTTGAAGAAGTCCTGCGCCAGCGCATGCTGGGCGCGGGCGCGCTCAAGCTCGGGCAGGTCGCCGCGGTGCAGCAGGTGCTGGTGCACGCGCACGGCGCGTTCGGTCTCGCCGCGGCGGCGGAACAGGCTGCCGAGTGCGAAGTGCAGATCCACCGTATCCGGATCGAGCTGCACGGCTTCGATGAAGGCATCAATGGCCTTGTCGTGCTGCTCGTTGAGCAGCAGGTTCAGGCCCTTGAAGTAGGCCTGCGGAGCTTCGCGCGGGTCGCGCTTGGCCTGGCGCAGGTCCAGGCGCGAGGCCAGCCAGCCCAGCGCGAACGCGACGGGCAGGATCAGCAGCAGCCAGCGGGGGTCAAAGTCCATCGCGCACGCCCTGGGGGGCTTCTTGCAAGGTGCTCAGCTGGGCCTCACGCACCAGCTGCTGACGGCGTGCCTGGGCGCGTTGGCGCCACCAGGCCGGCGTCATGGCCAACACGCCCAGTGCCATGCCGGCGGCCAGACTGACGAGCACCACGAAGATCAGAGGGGTCTGCCAGAAGTAGCCGAAGAACCAGTGCACGGTCACGGTCTGCTGGTTGTTCAGCGAGAACGCGAACAGCGCGAAGAACAGGAAGGCGCGCAGCAGCCACTTCAGGGCACGCATGGGGTCAGGCCTTGCTGATGCTGTCCAGGCCGTCCACGCCGCGGGCTTCGACGGCCTCGCGAAGCGCCTTGCCGGGCTTGAAGTGCGGCACCAGCTTCTCGGGGATGGGCACCTGCTCGCCGGTGCGCGGATTGCGACCCATGCGCGGCGGGCGACGCGAGACGGAAAAACTGCCAAAACCGCGGATCTCGATGCGGTGGCCGCGGGCCAGGGCATCGCTCATCGCATCCAGGATGGTCTTGACCGCGAACTCGGTGTCTTTTTGCGTGATCTGCGGGAAGCGTTCGGCCAGCAGCGTGACGAGGTCGGAGCGGGTCATGGCGGAAGACAAGAAAAAGGGCCCGCGACGGGGGTCGGCGCGGGCCCGAGAGGATAGCTGGCGTCCGCCGAGGCGGACGCTGCTTCAGGTCAAGTCCTCAGACTTGTTGATGCTCAGTTGCCACCCTTGTCCAGCTTGGCGCGCAGCAGGGCGCCCAGGCTGGTGGTACCGGCGTTCTCGCGCTCGCTGGTGGCCGACAGGGCCTTCATGGCTTCTTGCGAGTCGGCGTCGTCCTTGGCCTTGATCGACAGCTTGATCGAACGCGACTTGCGGTCGACGTTGATGATCAGGGCGGTGACTTCGTCGCCTTCCTTCAGCAGGTTGCGGGCGTCTTCGACGCGGTCGCGGCTCAGCTCGCTGGCGGGCAGGTAACCGGTCACGTCGTCGGCCAGCAGGATCTCAGCGCCGCGGGCATCCACGGTCTGCACCTTGCCGGTCACGGTGGCGCCACGGTCATTGACGGCCGTGTAGTTCGTGAACGGGTCGCTGTCCATCTGCTTGATGCCCAGCGAGATGCGCTCGCGCTCGACGTCCACAGCCAGCACCACGGCCTCGACTTCCTGGCCCTTCTTGAAGTTGCGCACAGCAGCTTCGCCCGTCTCGTTCCAGCTCAGGTCGCTCAGGTGCACCAGACCATCGATGCCAGCGGCCAGGCCGATGAAGATGCCGAAGTCGGTGATCGACTTGATCGGACCCTTGACCTTGTCGCCGCGCTTGAAGTTCTCGGCGAACTCTTCCCACGGGTTGGCGCGGCACTGCTTCATGCCCAGCGAGATGCGACGCTTGTCTTCGTCGATCTCCAGCACCATGACTTCGACTTCCTGGCCGAGCGTCACGACCTTGGTCGGGGCGACGTTCTTGTTGGTCCAGTCCATCTCGGAAACGTGCACCAGGCCTTCGATGCCGGGTTCGATTTCCACGAACGCGCCGTAGTCGGCGATGTTGGTGACCTTGCCGAACAGGCGGGTGCTGTTCGGGTAGCGGCGGGCCACGCCCATCCAGGGGTCGTCACCCAGTTGCTTGATGCCCAGCGAGACGCGGTTCTTCTCGGCGTCGAACTTCAGCACCTTGGCGGTCAGTTCCTGACCGACCGTCACCACTTCGCTCGGGTGACGGACACGGCGCCAGGCCATGTCGGTGATGTGCAGCAGGCCGTCGATGCCACCCAGGTCAACGAACGCGCCGTATTCGGTGATGTTCTTGACCACGCCGTTCACGATGGCGCCTTCGGACAGGGTTTCCAGCAGCTTGGCGCGCTCTTCGCCCATCGAAGCCTCGACCACGGCACGACGCGACAACACGACGTTGTTGCGCTTGCGGTCCAGCTTGATGACCTTGAACTCCATGGTCTTGCCCTCGAACGGGCTCAGATCCTTGACCGGACGGGTGTCGATCAGCGAACCCGGCAGGAAGGCGCGGATGCCGTTGACCATGACGGTCAGACCACCCTTGACCTTGCCGCTGACGGTGCCGGTGACGAACTCGCCGGACTCCAGTGCGGTCTCCAGGCTCAGCCAGGAAGCCAGGCGCTTGGCCTTGTCGCGGCTCAGGATGGTGTCGCCGTAGCCGTTTTCGACGGCGTCCACGGCCACCGAGACGAAGTCACCAACTTGGACTTCGATCTCGCCTTGATCGTTCTTGAACTCTTCGAGCGGCACATAGGCTTCGCTCTTGAGGCCGGCGTTCACCACCACGAAGTTGTAGTCGATGCGCACCACTTCGGCGGACACGACTTCGCCCGAGCGCATGTTGCTGCGCTGCAGGGACTCTTCGAACATCGCGGCAAAGGATTCAGCCGCGGCGGCAGTTTGGGTTTGGTTCATGGGTTTTCCTGGGTCCGCAGGGCTGCTGCGGGGCTGGAGAGGTCACACGGGTGAGGTTTTGAAACCCCGCCCGGAGGTAAAGAAGCCTGCGGCCCGCCCCTGTTGCCAGGGGCCGACCGCAGACGGCGGTTGCTCTTCGAAAGGTTGAGGCTGGGGCGCGGTGCGCCGGGCGGTCTCAGCCCGGGAAGGGCCGCCCTTCGCTCCACCACGTCAGAACCTGGTTCACCGAGGCTTCGATGTCCAGATCCGAGTTGTCGAGCAAGCGGGCGTCTTGCGCGGGCTTCAAGGGCGAGGCGCTGCGATTCTTGTCGCGCGCGTCCCGCTCCTCCAAGTCCCGGAGCAAGCCCGTGATATTAGCGGAAAAGCCCTTTTCCATCAATTGCTTATGGCGGCGCTCGGCGCGTTTGGCGGCGCTGGCCGTGAGAAAGACCTTGAGTTCGGAGTCCGGGAAGATCGCCGTGCCCATGTCGCGCCCGTCCGCCACCAGGCCGGGCACGCGCCGGAAGCTCAGCTGCAGCTGGTGCAGGGCCTGGCGCACCTTGGGCAGGGCCGCCACCGTGGAGGCGCCTTGGCCGACGGCCTCGGCGCGCAGCGCGTCGGTCACGTCCTCGTCGTCCAGGAAGCAGCGCCCGCCGTCGAAATGCAGGGGAAGGGTCGCCGCCAGGCTGGCCAGCCGTTCTTCGTCCTGCAGCGAGACGCCGGCGCATTGTGCGGCGAGTGCGGTGGCGCGGTAGAGCGCGCCGGAATCCAGCACCGCATAGCCCAGGCGCTGGGCGACTTGATCGGCCAGCGTGCCCTTGCCGGAAGCCGTCGGGCCGTCGATGCACAGTACCGGCACGTCGTGCGGATCCGCCTGCACCAGGCTGAAGAGGGTCTCGAAATAGTCCGGGAAGGTCTTGGCCACGCAGCCCGGGTCCAGGATGCGCAGCGCCTGCGGCTGCGCGCCGGCCAGCGGGTGCAGGGCGGCAAGCGAAAAGCACATCGCCATGCGGTGGTCGTCGTAGGTGTGGATGGCGGCGCGCTGCCAGGCCGGGGCGGGCAGGGGCTGGACCTCGATCCAGTCCAGCCCTTCGGCCACGTGGGCGCCCAGCTTGCGCAGCTCGGCGGCCATGGCGGCGATGCGGTCGGTTTCCTTGACGCGCCAGCTGGCGATGCCGGTCAGCCGGGTCGGGCTGTCGGCAAACAGGGCCATTACGGCCAGGGTCATGGCGGCGTCGGGGATGGCCACGCAGTCCAGTTCGATGCCTTGCAGCGGCCAGCGGCCCCGCTTGACTTCCAGCGCATGGTCCAGCCAGCGGATCTCGGCACCCATGGCGGCGGCGGCATCGGCAAAGCGCACGTCGCCTTGCAGGGCATCGCGGCCGATGCCTTCGATGCGCACCGGTTCCGCGCTGGCGGCCAGCGCGCCCAGCGCGATGAAGTAGGAGGCTGCCGAGGCGTCACCTTCCACCACCAGGCGGCCTGGCGAGCGCAGCCGGCTGCCGGCCGGGATGATGAAGCGCTGCCAGCCCTCGCGCTGCACCTGCACGCCAAAGCGCGCCAGCAGGGCCAGGGTGATCTCGACGTAGGGCTTGGAGATCAGCTCGCCCTCGACCTCGATTACCACATCCTGCTGCGCCACCAGGGGCAGGGTCAGCAGCAGGGCGGTCAGGAACTGGCTGGAGACGTCACCGCGCACGCGCACCGGCTCGGCCAGGCGCAAGGGGCTGGGGCCGCACAGGGCCAGCGGCGGGTAGCCGGGCTGGCCCAGGTCTTCGATCTGGCAGCCCAGGCCACGCAGCGCGTCCACCAGGTCCCTGATGGGCCGCTCGTGCATGCGCGGCACGCCGCGCAGGGTGTAGCGGCCACCGTCACGCGCGGCCAGCAGGGCCAGCGCCGCGGCCAGGGGGCGCATGGCGGTGCCGGCATTGCCGAGGAAGCAGTCCGCTGCCGAAACCGGCAGGTGCCCACCCAGGCCGCGCAGCGTCACGCTGCCATCGCTGCCGCGGTGCCAGGCGCAGCCCAGCGCGCGCAGCGCTTCCAGCATCACGGCGGTGTCGTCGGCATCCAGCAACTGCTCGATGCGGGTCTCGCCCTCGGCCAAGGCGGCCAGCAGCAGCAGGCGGTTGGAGATGCTCTTGGAGCCGGGCAGGCGGACGGTACCGGCAGCACCGCGCAGCGGTGGCAGGTCCAGAAAGGGGATCTTCAGCATGGGCAGCGGCGCGGGGCGCGCCGGGGTCAGAAGTGGGAGGAGGGCTCGCCGTCCTCGGCGTCAAAGAAGGCCGGGGACCACTTGTTGCGCGCTTCGCTGACCTGCTTGAGCAGGGTCTCGATGGCGTCGCGGTCGCCTTCCTTCAGCCAATGTTCGAAGCGATCGAGCACCGAACGGAAGCGCTGCGACTGGTGCAGCACCTCGTCGCGATTCGCCAGCAGGATGTCGCGCCAGACATTGGGGTCACCGCCGGCGATGCGGGTGAAGTCGCGAAAGCCGGTACCAGCCAGTTCCATGAACTCGCGGCCTGAGGGCTGGCGCATCACCGACTGGAAATAGGCAAAGGCAAGCAGGTGCGGAAAGTGGCTCACGGCCGCGTAGGCGGCATCGTGGTTCTCGGGCGTCATGCGCAACACCTTGCAGCCCAGCGCGGCCCACACGCCGGCGGCCTTCTGCACCGTGCCGGCGTCGTTCTCGGGCAGCGGCGTCAGCACCACTTGACGGCCCTGGAAAAGCTGGGCATCGGCGTTTTGTACGCCGGCCAGTTCCTTGCCGGCAATCGGGTGGGCGGGCACGAACTGCCCGGCCAGATCGCCCAGCACCTTCTGCGCGGCAATGGCCACGTCGGCCTTGGTCGAGCCCACGTCCATGAACAGGGTGTTGGGCTGGATCTGCACCAGATGGCGAATGGCACGCAGCGTGGCCTCAGTGGCCGAGACCGGCACGGCCACCAGCACCAGATCCGAACCCGACACCGCCAGCAGTGCAGACTCGGCTGCCACGTCGATGACACCCAGGCGCTTGGCAGCCTCGGTGGTGCTGGGGGACTTGCTATAGCCCATGACCCGCTTGACCAGGCCGGCGCGTTTGGCGGCCAGCGCAAAGCTGCCGCCGATCAGCCCGCAGCCGATCACGCCGAGTTGCTGGAATTGGGGTCTGAGGATGCGCGACATGCGGTCAGTGGGTATCCAGGGGGTAAGTGCCCAGCACCTTGAAGAAGGCGCAGTTGGCGCGCAATTCTTTCAGGGCTGCGGCCACTTTGGCATCGTCGGGATGACCCTGCAGATCGATGTAGAAGTAGTACTCCCATTGGCCACCCGAACGCGCCGGGCGCGACTCGAAGCGGGTCATGGAGACATCGTGCTGCTTGAGTGGCAGCACCAGATCGTGCAGGGCGCCGGGTCTATTCAGCACCGACACCACCAGCGAGGTGCAGTCGTTGCCACTGGCGCGCGGGCTAGGGTGCTGCTCGGGCTGGGTCAGCACCGCGAAACGGGTGCGGTTGTGGGCGTCGTCCTGGATGGCCGGGGCCACCAGGTGCAGTCCGTACTCGCTGCCGGCACGGGTGCTGGCGATGGCGGCCAGGCTCGTGTCCTGCGCGGCCAGGCGGGCGCCTTCGGCATTGCTCGATACCGGGCGCCGTTCGGCGTGCGGCAGGTGCTGGGCCAGCCAGCCCTGGCATTGCGCCAGCGCTTGCGGGTGCGCACACACGGCCTGGATGCCTTCCAGGCTGTCTTGCGCGCGCAGCAGGTTGTGGCGCACGAACAGGCTGGTCTCGGCCACGATGAAGAGCGGCGTCGAAAGCAGCAGGTCCAGCGTGCGGGCCACGCCGCCCTCGGTCGAATTCTCGACCGGCACGACGCCGAAATCCGCCGCCCCCGCGCTGGTGACGTGGAAGACTTCGTCGATGTTGCTGCAGGGCACGCGCACGATGCTGGAGCCGAAGAAGCCCAGCGCCGCCTGCTCGGAAAAGGTGCCGGCCGGGCCCAGGTAGGCGACCCGGGTAGGGGTCTCCAGCGCCCGGCAGGCACTCATGATCTCGCGCCAGATCGGCGCGATGTTGTCGTTCTTCAGCGGCCCCGGGTTGTGCTGCTTGAGGCCGGCGATGACGGCGGCCTCGCGCTCCGGGCGAAAGACCAGGCTGCCCTGGTGCTTCTTGATCTCGCCCACCTTCTGGGCCAGGCCGGCACGCCGGTTCAGGAGGTCCAGCATTTCCCGATCGACGGCGTCGATCTGGGTGCGCAGCCCGGCAAGGGCCTGGTCTTGGGTGTCAGCCATGGCGGCGTTCAAAGTCCTGCATGAAGTCAACCAGGGCCTGAACGCCCGCCAGCGGCATGGCGTTGTAGAGCGAAGCGCGGCAGCCGCCCTTGCTCTTGTGGCCCTTCAATTGCAGCAGGCCGGCGGCCCCGGCCTGCGCCAGGAAAGTGTCCGTCAGGCCGGATTCGCGCAGGAAGAAGGGCACGTTCATGCGCGAACGCACGTCCGGCCGCACCGGATTGAAGAACAGGGCCGAGCGATCCAGGAAGCCGTAGAGCAGGGCGGCCTTGTCGCGGTTCTGGGCTTCCAAGGCGGCCAGGCCGCGCAGGCCGGCGTACTCGAAGCCCAGCGCCCACTCGAACACCAGACCCGCCAGGTAGATGGCGTAGGTCGGCGGGGTGTTGAACATCGAGCCTTCGCGCGCCACGGTCTCGAAGCTGAAGGCGGTGGGGCAGGCCGGCAGCGGGCTGCGCAGCAACTCACGCCGCACATAGACCAGCGTCAGCCCGGCCGGGCCGATGTTCTTCTGGGCGCCGCCAAAGGCCAGCCCGACGCGCGACCAATCGAACGGGCGGGACAGCTGGTTGGACGAGCAATCCACCACCAGGGGGGCCTGGCAGCCCAGCGTCTGCAGGTCCGGCAGTTCGGCGAACTCCACCCCATCGATGGTTTCGTTCGAGCACAGGTGGACGTAATCCACATCGGACCGCAGGGCCCAGGTGCTGGCGGGCGGGATGTCGAGGTAGCCACCGGGTTGGGTGTCGACGACACGCTGTACATCGGCATAACGCGCCGCCTCGTTGGCACTCTTGGCCGACCAGGAGCCGGTGACCAGCACATCCACCCGGCCCTTGTGGGCCAGGTTCAGCGGCACGATGGCGTTCTCGGCCAGGGCGCCGCCCTGCATGAACAAGATGGCGAAGTCCTCGGGCAGGCCCTGCAACTGGCGCAGATCGCCCTCGGCCTTGCGGATGATGGACTGGAACTCCGGCCCGCGATGGCTCATCTCCATCACGGACATGCCGCTGCCCTGCCAGTCCGTCATCTCGGCCGCCGCACGCTCCAGCACCGGCAGCGGCAGGGCGGCCGGGCCGGCCGAGAAATTGAAGGGGCGCGCCGCGGCCATTCAGGGCTTGGTGGCGCTGGCGGCGGGGGCGTTGCCGGCCGGCTTGACGCCCAGCAACTCAGCGAGCTTCTGATCCAGGGCCTTGGCGCGCGCCTCGATCAGGCTGCGGTTGTCGCCGAGCACCTTCTGCGCCACGGTGTTGTTCAACTCGGCGCCCATCTGGTGGTAGCGGCGGATGGCCGGTGACTCCAGGAACTGCAGCACCTGCTTGAGCTCGGCCTCGTTGAAATCGGCCTCCAGCTTGGCCGTCAGCTGCTCGCCGGCGTGCTTGACGGCGCTGGCGCGCAGCGCCGGGCCGACGTCCTTCAAGTAGGCGCGCAGCTCATCGTCCATGGCCTTGCCGGTGGCCTCGCGCTTGTCGGCAGGCACGCGGGCGCGCAGCACCTGACCGGCGTTCTGCACCAGTTGCTGGATCGGCGCCTGCGCCAGGTTCATGCCGAACTGCTCGTGCTGCGCCTTCTGCAGCGTGACGATCTTGGCGGCCAGTTCCTTCTTGCTTTGCGCCTGGGCGGGAGCGAGGGCGCTGGCGCTGATCAGCAGCGCGGCCAGGACGAGGGAAGGGGCGTTCATGCGGTTTCTCCGTTGGTTTCGCCTGCGTCGCCAGCCTCGTTGGCGTCGGCGGCAGGGTTGGGCTCACTGCCGTCGCCGGCGTCGTTCTCGACGATGCGCTGCAGCCCACTGAGCTTGCTGCCATCGTCCAGTGCAATCAGGGTCACGCCTTGGGTGGCACGGCCCAGTTCGCGGATCTCGGCGACGCGGGTGCGCACCAGCACGCCCTTGTCGGTGATCAGCATGATTTCGTCCTCGGGGCGCACCAGCGTGGCGGCCACGACCTTGCCGTTGCGCTCGCTTTGCTGGATGGCGATCATGCCCTTGGTGCCGCGGCCATGTCGGGTGTACTCGACGATGCTGGTGCGCTTGCCGAAACCGTTTTCGGTCGCGGTCAGCACCGATTGCGTCTCGTCTTCCGCGACCAGCATGGCAATGACGGACTGGCCGTCTTCCAGCTGCATGCCGCGCACACCGCGCGCCTGGCGGCCCATGGCGCGCACATCATCCTCGTCAAAGCGCACCGCCTTGCCACCGTCGCTGAACAGCATGACGTCGTGGTGGCCATCGGTCAGCGCGGCGCCGATCAGCACATCGCCCGGATCCAGGTCCACCGCAATGATGCCGGCCTTGCGCGGGTTGCTGAATTCCTTCAGCGAGGTCTTCTTCACCGTGCCCTGGGCGGTGCACATGAAGATGAAGTGGCTTTCCGGGAAGCTGCGGAACTCGCCCGACAGCGGCAGCACCACCGACACCTTTTCGTCCTGCTGCAGCGGGAACATGTTGACGATGGGCTTGCCGCGCGAATTGCGGCTGCCCTGCGGCACTTCCCAGACCTTCAGCCAGTACACGCGGCCACGGTTGGTGAAGCACAGGATCCAGTCGTGCGTGTTCGCTATGAACAGCTGGTCGATCCAGTCGTCTTCCTTGGTGGCGGCGGCTTGTTTGCCGCGGCCGCCGCGGCGCTGCGCCCGGTATTCGCTCAGAGCCTGGCTCTTGATGTAGCCGGTGTGGCTGAGCGTGACCACCATGTCGGTGGGGGTGATCAGATCCTCGGTGCCCAGTTCTTGCGCGTTGCGCTCGATCACCGAACGGCGCTCGCCCAGCTTGGTCTGGCCAAACTCGGCCTTCAGCGTGCCAAGTTCGTCGCCAATGATGGCGGTGACGCGTTCGGGCTTGGCCAGGATGTCGAGCAGATCGGCAATCTGCGCCATGACGTCCTTGTACTCGCCAACGATCTTGTCCTGCTCCAGGCCGGTGAGGCGCTGCAGGCGCATCTGCAGGATTTCGCTGGCCTGGGTGTCCGAGAGCGAATACAGGCCGTCAGTCTGCAAGCCGAACTGCGGCTCCAGACCGTCAGGCCGGTAGGCGGCGGCGCCGCCGGTGTTCTCGCTGTTGGCGCGCACCAGCATCTCGCGCACAAGGCTCGAATCCCAGCGGCGCGCCATCAGCTCGGCCTTGGCCAGCGGCGGCGTGGGCGAGTTCTTGATGATCTGGATGAACTCGTCGATGTTGGCCAGCGCCACCGCTAGGCCTTCCAGCACATGGCCGCGCTCGCGCGCCTTGCGCAGCTCGAACACGGTGCGGCGGGTCACCACCTCGCGGCGGTGCTCCAGGAAGACCGAGATCAGATCGCGCAGATTGCACAGCTTGGGCTGCCCATCGATCAGGGCCACCATGTTCATGCCGAAGCTGTCTTGCAACTGCGTCTGCTTGTACAGGTTGTTCAGCACCACCTCGGGCACTTCACCGCGCTTGAGCTCGATGACCACGCGCATGCCGGATTTGTCCGACTCGTCCTGGATGTGCGAGATGCCTTCGAGCTTCTTTTCCTGCACCAGCTCGGCAATGCGCTCCAGCAGGGTCTTCTTGTTAACTTGATACGGAATCTCGTCAACGATGATGGCCTGGCGCTGACCGCGGTCGATGTCCTCGAAATGCGTTTTGGCACGCATCACCACGCGGCCCCGGCCGGTGCGATAGCCCTCGCGCACGCCTTCCAGGCCATAGATGATGCCGGCGGTGGGGAAGTCAGGCGCCGGGATGAAGCCCATCAACTCGTCCACCGTGGCGTCCGGGTGGCGCAGCATGTGCATGCAGGCGTCCACCACCTCGTTGAGGTTGTGGGGCGGGATGTTGGTGGCCATACCCACGGCAATACCCGCTGCGCCATTCACCAGCAGATTGGGCAGCCGGGTCGGCAGGACCAGGGGTTCCTTTTCCGAGCCGTCGTAGTTCGGCCCGAAATTGACGGTTTCCTTGTCGATATCGGCCAGCATTTCGTGGGCGATCTTCGACAGCCGGATTTCGGTGTACCGCATGGCTGCTGCGTTATCGCCGTCCACCGAACCGAAATTGCCCTGGCCATCCACCAACATGTGACGCAGGCTGAAATCCTGCGCCATGCGCACGATGGTGTCGTACACCGCGCTGTCGCCGTGCGGGTGGTATTTACCGATGACGTCGCCCACGATACGGGCGGACTTCTTGTACGGGCGGTTCCAGTCGTTGTTCAGCTCGTGCATGGCGAACAGCACGCGCCGATGCACTGGCTTCAGGCCGTCCCGGGCATCGGGGAGGGCGCGCCCCACGATCACGCTCATCGCGTAATCGAGGTAGGAGCGGCGCATCTCCTCTTCGAGGCTGATGGGCAGGGTTTCCTTGGCGAATTGGGACGTCATTCTGGTAACCGGCTTTTCCGCTCAGGCGTGCACAAACCGCAAGCTGCGCCCGAGTGAAATGGGAGGCAAAAGAGCCGGCGATTCTAGGGTTGCGGGCTTGTCTCTCATGTGCAACAGCGTCACATGGCTGCGGGACCCACCCGCACAATGCTTCGCTGGAATAGCCGGGTGGCAGAATGGTTTTTGCAATTTGTGAATCCATCCATGCCGGCGGGCTCCCAATCCGCGGCTGACCTGACCAAGTTCGGGCTGATCGCCCCACCCTTGAGAGGAGAACGAATGAAGAAACTGACCCGCGTGGCCTCGCTTCTGGCCTTGGCCGCTTTTGCCCAGGCTGGCGCTCAGGCTCAAGTCAATGACAACTGGATGAGCGGCGATGGCAAGCTTGTCTGGCTCAACGGCACCAGCGAGCATTGCTGGCGCAACAACTTCTGGACGCCGGCCACGGCGGCCAAGAAGGTTGAGAACCTGAAGGGTCTGAAGGCATTCCCGAACCAGGATTGCGATGGCGCCCTGCAGCCGCCGCCGGCCCCGCCGGCTCCGCCGCCCGCGCCGGCCATGCCCGCTGCCCAGCCGCCCGCACCAGCTCCGGTGGCGCCGCCGGCTCCGCCCAAGCCCATCGTCGAGAAGGTGACCTACGCGGCCGACGCCTTCTTTGATGTGGACAAGTCGGTGCTCAAGCCCGAAGCCAAGGCCAAGCTGGACGATCTGGCTTCCAAGATGGGTGCCATCAACCTGGAGGTCATCATCGCCGTGGGTCACACCGACAGTGACGGCTCCGATGAGTACAACCAGAAGCTGTCGGTGCGCCGTGCCGAAGCCGTGAAGGCCTACTTGACCGGCAAGGGCATCGAGGCCAACCGCGTGTACACCGAGGGCAAGGGCGAGAAGAGCCCGGTGGCCGACAACAAGACCAAGGAAGGCAAGGCGAAGAACCGCCGCGTCGAGATCGAGGTCGTTGGTACGCGCACCGTGACCCCGAAGAAGTAAAGACCTGTGTTGACGGGAAAGGGGCCTTCGGGCCCCTTTTTTTGTGCTCCCGAAAGCAAACAAGGGCGCCGATGGCGCCCTTGTTCGTGGGGGTCAGAGGCGGCTCAGACGCGCTTCTTGTACTCGTGCGTGCGGGTGTCGATTTCAATCTTGTCGCCCGACTCCACAAACAGCGGCACCGAGATCTCGAAGCCGGTGCCGACGATGCGGGCGGGCTTCATGACCTTGCCCGAGGTGTCGCCCTTGACGGCCGGCTCGGTCTCGATTTCGCGCACGATGGTGGTCGGCAGTTCGACCGAGATGGCCTTGCCGTCGTAGAACACCACTTCCACTTCCATGCCGTCCTGCAGGTACTGCACGGTGTCGCCCATGTTCTCGGCTTCGACTTCGAACTGGTTGTACTCGCTGTCCATGAACACGTACATCGGATCGGCGAAGTAGGTGTAGGTGCAGTCCTTCTTGTCCAGAATGATCTGGTCCATCTTGTCGTCGGCCTTGAAGACCACCTCGGCGCCGGCGCCGTTCAGCAGGTTCTTCATCTTCATGCGCACCGTGGCGGCACCGCGGCCGCCGCGGCTGTATTCGGTTTTCAGCACGACCATCGGGTCCTTGCCTTGCATGATGACGTTGCCGGCACGGATTTCTTGGGCGAGTTTCATGGTGGGATCTTCAGCGGTTGAGGCGGGCGCGCGCCGCAGGCGCGTTCCATTCGCGGGTGGCGCGCCCATAAGGTCCGCTCAGGGCGACAGCGGGCGCAAAGCCCTCAATTCTAACCCGGCGCGGCACGGCTTCCGGGGGAGGCTGTCTCGGCAAAGGCGAGCAATTGGTCGCACAAGTCGGTTTGTCGGCTGAGTTCAGTGCGCCAGCTTCGAGCTTCCTCATTCCACGCCTGCAGGTCTGAAGGGATGTCCAGCTCAGCCACGGGTCCAAGGTCGTTCCAAGCCTGCCAGAGCAGCCGTACAGGGCTCGTGCGGTCGGGCCAGCGGATGTCCAGGTAGGCCTGCAGCTTGGCGGCGTGGGCGTCATCGTCCTGGCGGTAGATGTGCCAGAGCATGGGCTTGCCGGCCCATTGGGCGCGCACGAAGGAATCCTCGCCGCGCACCACATTGACGTCGCAGCTCCACAGCAAGCGGTCGTAAGTGGCCTGGTCCAGCCAGGGCAGGTGTCGTATGCGCAGCTGCCCGCGGGCTTCCAGTCCCTCGGCACAGGTCCCCATGCCAATCAGCAGCGTCGGCTCGGCCGACAAGCGATCCAGCAGGGCCTGGCGAGGCGCATGCAGGTAGCAGAACAGGCTGACGAGCCGTTCGCCGCTTCTTGGCTGCAGCCCCAACTCCGTCAGAAAGGCTGCACGGTCATGCTCCGCTTGCGCCTGTGCCAGCTCCTTCTCGCGCAGCAGGCCCCCGCTGCCCGGCACGAAGCCGGGGTACCAGAAGGTCTTGCTCAGGCCCCTGGCGGGACCGCTCATCACCGGCGATGGCAAGCGATGTGAGCGCAGGGTGTAGGGCTCCGCGCTGAGGTATTCGAGGTTCAGCCACAGCGGTGGCGTGCGCGCCAGGCGGGCCTGCACGGGCTCGGGCAATGCGCAGCCAAAGGTCTCGATGACCACATCGCCCACGGCTGCAACGGGCCATTCCGACTCCGGCCAGGCATGGATGGTGATGCATTTGCTCGGAACGGGGGCCATCCAGGCCAGGGCGCGGGCATCGTCGACCCAAAGACGAACCTGCTGCCCCCGCTCGACCAGGTTGCGGGCCAGTCGCAGCGTGACGCCCAGATCACCGTGGTTGTCGATGACGCGGCAGAAGAGATCCCAAAGCATGCGCCATTGTCATGAGGCCAGCTCGCAAAATGCGGCCATGTCTAGCAAACCCATGGAGCCGGTCGCGGCAGATCCCCAGGACCTTGGGGCGCAGGCCTTGCAGACCTGGGATGCCGAGCGGCTCAGTGCCGAGCAACGTGAATCGGCCGAGTCCGCGGCCTTGGTGGCTGCTGCGCAGCCGTTGCGAGAACGCCTGTTGGCCGAGGTGGCGGCCTTGCCCGCGCTGCCGGGTGTGTACCGCTTTTTGGACGCGCGCGGGCAGGTGCTCTACGTGGGCAAGGCCAAGCTGCTCAAGCGCAGAGTCAGCAGCTACTTCCAGCGTGATCACCAGGGCACCCGCATCGGCCTGATGGTGGCGCGGATTGCCAAGCTCGAAACCACCGTGGTGCGGACGGAGGCCGAGGCGCTGCTGCTTGAGAACACGCTCATCAAGTCGCTCAACCCGCGCTTCAACATCCTGTTCCGAGACGACAAGAGCTATCCCTACCTGCGGTTCACGGCGCATGAATTCGCGCGCGTCAGCTACTACCGCGGCTCGGTGGATCGGCGCGGCCAGTATTTCGGCCCCTACCCGAACGGGCTGGCCGTGCGGCAAACCATCGAGCTGGTGCAGCGGGTGTTTCGCTTGCGAACCTGCGAGGACGCCGTGTTCAACCACCGCTCGCGCCCCTGCCTGCTGCATCAGATCAAGCGGTGCACGGCGCCCTGCGTCGGTCTGATCGATGCCGAGAACTACCGCCGGGATGTCGAGCGTGCCGCGACCTTTCTGCGCGGCGGTGCCGAGGAAGTGATGGGGGAGCTGCAGCGCCGCATGGCTGCACACGCCGAGGCGCTGGAGTACGAGCGTGCGGCGGAACTGCGCGACCAGATTGCTTCGCTGGCCCAGGTGCTGCAGCAGCAGGCGGTGGAGGCCAGCAGTGCCTCGGGCAGCGAGCGAGATGTCGACATCGTGGCTGTGCGGGTGCGTGGCGGGCGCGCTTGCGTCAACCTGGCCATGGTGCGGGGTGGCCGTCACCTGGGGGATCGAAGCCATTTCCCCGCCCAGGTCGAAGAGGGAACGCGCGTCAGCACGGAAGAAGAAGGCGATCAGGTCAAAGGGGAGGCGCAGCTGGTTCTGGAGGCCTTCCTGTCTCAGCATTACCTGGGCGCCCAGGTGCCGCCGCTGGTGCTGGTCAATGAGACCGTGGACCCGGCCTTGGCGGAGGCGCTCGGCCAACAGGCCGGGCACCGCGTCGTGCTGCAGGACCAGCCGCGCGGCCCGCGTCGCATCTGGCTGGACATGTGCATTCAAGGTGCCGAGCTGGCGCTGCAGCGCCTGCTTGCTGAGGAAGGTTCCCAGCAGGCGCGCACCCGTGCGCTGGCCGAGGTGCTGGGTCTTGATCAGGGCGACCTGGCCGCGCTGCGCATCGAGTGCTTTGACATCAGCCACACCGCAGGCGAGGCGACGGTCGCCTCCTGTGTGGTGTTCGAACAGCACGCCATGCAGTCTTCGCAGTACCGGCGCTACAACATCGCCGGCATTCAGGGGGGCGACGACTACGCGGCCATGCGCCAGGTGCTGATGCGGCGCTACGAACGAATGGGCCAGGGTGAGGGCGAGGTGCGCTGGCCCGATGTCGTCTTGATCGACGGCGGCAAAGGCCAAGTCAAGATTGCGCGCGAAGTGTTCGAGGCGCTGGGCATTGACCTTGGGCGCATCGTGGGTGTGGAAAAGGGCGAAGGCCGCAAGGTGGGTCTGGAGGAATTGGTCTTTGCCGATGGCCGCGCCAAGCTGAGCTTGCCGCCGCATTCGGCCGCCCTGATGCTGGTGGCGGAGATTCGCGATGAAGCCCATCGGTTTGCCATCACCGGCATGCGGGCGCGGCGCGCCAGTACGCGCCTGCGCAGTTCGCGCCTGGAAGACATTGCGGGAGTGGGGCCGCGCAAACGCACCGCGCTGCTGCAGCGGTTTGGCGGCCTGCGAGGCGTGGAGGCCGCCAGCGTCGAAGAGCTGGCCAGTGTGAAAGGCATCTCACGTGAACTCGCCCAAGAGATCTACCGGGCTTTCCGTTGAACGCTGGGGGCGCCGGGCGGTGCTGCTCACCCTGGCGGCGTGTGGGGGCACGCGCCAGAAAGGCCCTGAGCCGGCGGCCGCGGGCCACGGCGCGCCGCCAACGCCTTCCGCAGCCCCGCCCCAACCGGCAGCTTCCGCGCTCACCGTCAGCCCAGCCCCCGTGCTGCCGCCCCCCGTGCCGGCGCGCAGCTGGGCCGAGTTGAAGCGGCAAGTCGCCGAGCGCTTGCTGCTCGCCAATCCGAGCGGCGTGTACCGGAGCAAGGCACCGCCGGTGCTGCTGGCGGTGCCGGTGCTGCAGATCGAGCTGCAGGCCAATGGACACATCAAGCGCATCAGCGTGCTGCGCGAGCCGCGCCAAGCGAAGGACACGATCGAGCTAGCGCGTCACGCCTTGATGCGCGCGGCGCCCTTTGGTGACATGCGCCACCTGCCGGGCCCCTGGGTCTTCACCGAAACCTTTTTGTTCGACGATGAGCGCCGCTTCAAGCCGCGCAGCCTCGATTGAGGCGCCAGGGCGCTGGCGCACAATCCTCCGATGTTCTTCACCATCCCCACCTTGCTGACCTGGGCGCGCATCGTCGCCATTCCGCTGATCGTTGGGGTGTTTCATCTTCCCCTGGACGCGCCGACCCGCAACCTGATCGCTACCGTGCTCTTCGTGACGGTGGCGTTGACCGACTGGCTCGACGGCTACCTGGCACGTCGGCTGAATCAGACCTCTTCGTTCGGGGCTTTCCTGGACCCGGTGGCCGACAAGTTTCTGGTCTGCGCCTCGCTGCTGGTGTTGCTCGAATTGCAGCGGGTCAGCGCCTTGTTTGCGCTGGTCATCATCGGTCGCGAGATCGCGATCTCGGCACTGCGGGAATGGATGGCACAGATCGGTGCGGCCAAGAGCGTGGCAGTGCACATGGTGGGCAAGCTGAAAACCACCGCCCAGATGGTGGCCATCCCGTTCCTGCTGTTCGATGGGCGGCTCTTTGGGCTCGTCGACACCCGGCTCTGGGGCCAGTGGCTGCTGGCCGTGGCGGTGGTGCTGACGGTGTGGTCGATGGTGTATTACCTGCAGAAGGCGTTGCCGGAAATTCGAGCTCGCGTCGAGTGAGCGGCCTGCGCCTAGAATCCGCGCCCCGCACGCTGCTCAGGCCGTGCGCATCCAACGATTCAAGACACTGCCTATAAGGGACCTTCGCGTGAACAAGTCGGAAATGATCGAACACATTGCCAAGCAGGCGGATCTGTCCAAGGCGGCGGCCCAGCGTGCGCTGGAGGCCATGATTGGCGGCATCAAGACCACGCTAAAGAAGAATGGCACCGTGTCGCTGCTGGGCTTTGGCAGCTTCAGCGTTACCAAGCGCGCGGCGCGTACGGGCCGCAATCCGCGCACCGGCGATGCCATCAAGATCAAGTCCAGCAAGACGCCTAAGTTCCGTCCGGGCAAGGCGCTCAAGGACGCGATCAAGTAAGGAGTTCGACCCGTCGGGTGCTTAGCTCAGTTGGTAGAGCGGCTCCCTTACACGGAGTAGGTCGGCGGTTCGAGCCCGTCAGCACCCACCACCGACGGCATCGGTCGTCCAGCAGTCAGGCCGCGCTCCCTACAATGGCCGCCCCTGTTGGAGTCAAGGCGAACCTCGGTTCGCCTTTTGTTCGTTTGCGGGCTGTTGGCCCCCTGAGGAAGCTGGATGTTTGACTTTGTACGAACCCACAGCCGCTGGTTGCAGCTGATCCTGCTGGTACTGATCTTGCCCTCCTTCGTGGCGCTCGGCGTACAGGGCTATTCGAGCTTCTCGGATGGCGTGGGGCTGAAAGTGGCAACGGTCGACGGCCACAAGATCACGCAGGGCGACTGGGACAACGCGGCACGTGAGCAGGCGGAGCGCATGCGGCGCGAGAACCCGCAGATGGACCCCAAGCTGCTGGACAGCCCGGAGGCCCGGCAGCAGGCGCTGGAAGGGCTCGTCAGCCGCCGCGCGCTGGAGACCGCGGTGCAGAAGCAGCAATTGATGGCTGCCGACGGTCGGGTGGCCTCGGTGTTTCGACGCTCGCCGACCTACGCCTTCTTGCGCACGCCGGAAGGGCAGCCCAACAAGGCCTTGCTCGCCGCGCAGGGCATGAGCTCGGAAGGGTTTGCGGAGCGGCTGCGGCAGGACCTCGGTCTTCAGCAAGTCCTCGCTCCGGCCGACATGCTGCCGCGCTCCCTCAAGCTGGGCGGCAAGCTGGCATTTGATGCGCTGCTCCAGCAGCGTGACATCAGCGTCAAGCGCCTGGAGGCTCAGGCCTACCGGGACCAGGTCCAACTCGGCGATGCCGACGTCGCGACCTACTACCAATTGCCCGCCACGCAGAAGCGCTGGATGCAACCCGAACGCGCGCAGATCGAATACCTGGTGCTCGATGCCGAGGCCCTGAAGCAGCGTGTGCAGGTCAACGAGGGCGAGCTGAAGACGTATTACGAGCAGAACCGCAAGCGCTTCAGCACCCCGGAAGAACGACAAGTCAGCCACATCCTGATCAAGCTCGACGCGGGTGCCAAGGCAGAGCAGGAGGCCGCTGCGCGTGCGCAGCTCGAGGCCCTGCAAGCCCTGCTGCGTAGCGATCCCAAGCAGTTTGCGGCCCTGGCTCGCAAGCATTCGCAGGACGAGATTTCCGCGGCGTCCGGCGGCGAGTTGGACTTCATTGGCCGGGACTTCAACGTGAAGGCCATCGCGGATGCGGCGTTTGCACTTGGCAAGGGAGAGATCAGCCCCATCGTGCGCAGCGAGTTCGGCCTGCATCTGGTGACCGTCAGCGACATCCGCGGCGGGGATGTGCGCAGCTTCGAGGATGTGCGCGCCGAGCTGGAGACGGAGCAGCGCAGCGAACTGGCCAAGAAGGAGTTCCAGACGCTCTCCGAGCAGTTCAGCAACGCGGTCTACGAGCAGGCGGATGCACTGCAGCCCGTGGCGGAGAAGTTCCAGCTTGAGCTGCGCAAAGCCGAGCTGGGGCGCGTTCCCGCCGCGGGTGCGCAGGGCCCGCTGGCTTCGCCCAAGTTGATCGAAGCTGTCTTCGCTCCGGAATCTCTGAAGACCAAGCGCAACACGGAAGCCGTGGAAACCGGCGTTCAGCAGCTGGTTTCGGCGCGCGTGCTGAAGCACGTGCCGGCTGCGGCGCCCGCGCTCGATGAGGTGAAGGAAGCGGTGCGCGAACAGCTGTTGATGGAGCGCGCCGCTGCGCTGGCCAAGAAGGCTGGGGAAGCGCTGTTGGCGCAGAAGGCGGAAGAGCTCAGCTATGACACCACGGTCACTGTCTCGCGCATGAACCCGCACGGTCTGCCGCGTGAGGCCCTGAACAAGATCCTGCTTGCGTCTGCGGGCAGTCTGGCCAAACCCTTTGGTGTGGACCTTGGCACGGGCGGGTACTTGCTGGTGCGTTTGAACGCTGTGAAGCCGCCGAGCGAGCAGGAGGTTCCGGCCAAGCAGGCGGAGCAACAGTACGCGCAGGCGCTGGCCAATGCCGAAGGGCTTGCTTATCTGGAAGCGTTGAAGGCGGGGTACAAGGCAAAAATCTTGGCCTCACCAGCGAAAGCGGCTTCCAGTCCCTGATTCCTTGCTATACTGCTTGGCTTTCGACGGTGGCTGTAGCTCAGTTGGTAGAGTCCAGGATTGTGATTCCTGTCGTCGTGGGTTCGAGTCCCATCAGCCACCCCAAGATCCAAGAAGAACGGGCGCCTCTGGCGCCCGTTTTTTATTTCGCGATCCGTTTGCGGCGGGTTAGGTTTTGGCGTCGGCGCGGCTGCTGAGGCTGAGCTTGCGATAGATGGCCTTGATGTGGTCGTTCACGGTGAACCACTTCACACCCATGAGGTTGGCAATCTCTTTGACGGTGAAGCCCTTGCTCAGATAGGTCAGCACCTCGTTTTCGCGCGCGCTCAGACGGTTGGCGTCATCTGCGGGATCGAGCGGCGTGGGGCGGGACGCAGAAGAGAAGCTGCCGAAGCCGCTGTTCAAGCCCATTGGGCCGCTGTCGCCACTGGAGCCGGGGCGGAAATGCCCTAGCAAGCGCCGAGCGATGGCGGGAGACAAGGGCGGCTGGCCGCGCACGATGCGCTGCAACTCTTCCACCAGCACCTCGAAGCGATCTTCCTTCAGCAGGTAGCCGCCAGCGCCCAATTGGAGCGCCGGGAAGAGATGCTCGTCGTCTGAGTAGAGCGTGCTGACGATCTTCAAGCCGGGCGCCCGGTTGAGCTCCTGCAGCAATTCCATGCCGCTGCCATCCGGCAACTCAAGGTCGATCAGATAGAGCCGGAAGGGGTTTCCCGCCCGCGCCAGCTGGATCTCGCGCCGAGCTGATTCCAGATCGGAGCTTTCAACGATTTCAAGATCGTCACTGAAGCTCTCGCGAACCACCTTGCACAAAAAGCTCCGCGCGACCGAGTTGTCTTCGAGGATGAGTACTTTGACGGCCATGGGTGGGTGCGGGGTGGGCTGGTGATGCTACCCGGAGGTGTTGGGCTCCTTCCCCCCCAAGCGCGGGGCAATCGCCGGGCATTTCTAGAATGGCCGGATGCGCATCCTTATCGCGAACGACGACGGCTACCTTGCCCCCGGGCTGGCCGCCTTGGTGCAGGCTTGTCAGGGCCTGGGTGAAATCGAGGTGATCGCCCCGGAACAGAACGCCAGCGGAACCTCCAATTCACTGTCCCTGCATCGCCCCTTGTCGGTGCACCGCGGCATGAACGGCTTCCGCTTCGTCAATGGCACGCCGGTTGACTGCGTGCACTTGGCGTTGACGACTCTGCTCGACGCGTGGCGACCGGACTTGGTGCTGTCAGGCATCAACAACGGCGCCAATATGGCTGACGACACCATCTACTCCGGCACCGTGGCGGCGGCTACCGAGGGCTATCTGTTTGGTATCCCGGCGATTGCCTTCTCGCAGGTCGAGCGCGACTGGGCGCACCTGGATGCCGCGGCGCGAGCGGCGCGAGCGGTGGTGGAAGAGGTGCTTCGCCAGCCGCTGGGCGACCCCTTCCTGCTCAACGTGAATATCCCGAACCGCAGCGATGCCGACACGCTCCCCAGGCGCATCACGCGGCTTGGCAAGCGGCATGCCAATTCCGGCGCCCATTGCCAGGTCAACCCGCGCGGGGAGGCGATGTACTGGATCGGCCCGCCGGGCGAGGTGCGTGAAGGGGGGGAGGGCACGGATTTCCATGCGGTGCAGAACGGTGCGATTTCCATCACGCCCCTGCAAGTGGACCTGACGCACCACCAGCGGCTCGCGTACTGGCAGGGGCGCCTGGCGTCTGTGGCGCCTCGATGAGCAGGCGGGCGCCCGGCGGCGTGCTGCGCCCGCAGCGCCTGTTGCATGAGGCCACGCGCGACAGCGCCCGTTTGCGCCCCCCAAGCGGCATCGGCCTGGACTCCCCCGGCGTGCGGATGCGCATGGTGGAGCGCCTGCGCCAGCTGAAGCTGGCAGACGACTTTGTGCTCAGTGCGTTTGAGCGCGTGCCACGCCACCGATTCGTGGATTCGGCATTCGTGCCTCAGGCCTATGAGGACACCAGCCTGCCGATCGGTCACGGCCAGACGATTTCGAAGCCTTCGGTGGTGGCCCGCATGCTGCAGTTGCTGGCGGAGGCTCCGGGCCGTCTTCGCGGCGGTGCAGAGGTGCGCCTGGGCCGTGTGCTGGAAATCGGTACGGGCTGTGGCTATCAGGCGGCGTTGCTGGCCTTGTTGTCAGAGCGCCTGACCTCGGTGGAGCGGATTGCCGCGTTGCATCACGGTGCTCAAGCGCGCCTCAGTGCCCTGAAATCGGAGTTGCCGCTGTGCTCCTTTCAGCTGCTGTTGGCCGATGGCAGCCTGGGTCGCCTGGGCGTCGGCCCCTATGACGCCATCATCGCGGCGGCGGGTGGTGAGGCGATCCCCGAGGCTTGGCTCCAGCACCTGGCGCCGGGCGGCCGCTTGGTGGCGCCGGTCGCACGGGGGGCGGGTGGCCAGCGTCTGATGGTGGTCGACCGGGTGCGCGGCGCTGAAGGGCCGCAGGAATGGCGGCTGACCGAGTGCGAGGGCGTTTCCTTCGTCCCTCTAAAATCTGGCGTTCTGGTCTGACGCTCGAATCCGCAGCGTTCCCTCCGCCGCTCCGGCACCTTTTGCGAAGTCTCACCGTTTGCATGATCTTGGTCTCCCTGCCTTGCCGTGTGCAAGTCCTGCGCCTCACTTCGCTTGCTGCCGTCCTTCTGCTCACTGCCTGCGCGGCACCGAAGCCGCATCGCGCCCCGGTTGAAGACCGCACCGTAGCGCCGGCTGATGGCCAGTCGACGAGTGCCCACACCGCAGAGCCGCGTGCTTCGGCAAGCGCTGAGCCGGCGCGACCGGGCACTTATGTGGTCAAGCAGGGCGACACCCTGCTGCGGATTGCCCTGGATCACGGATTGAGCTGGCGCGACCTGGCGCGCTGGAACGCGCTGGACAACCCCAACCTGATCGAGGTGGGGCAGGTGCTCCGGACGGTGCCACCGCAGGCCGTTGCAACGGCGGCAGCGCCGGCGGACGGCTTGTCCAGCCGGCCGGTTGCCTCCGCGGTCAAGCTCGAGACCAAGCCGCTGGATGCCCGCGGCGCGGACGGCAAGCCAAGCACGCTGCCTCTGCCCGCGGCGGGCGCCGCCAGTGCCGTGGTGCCCGCGCCTGCGCCTGTGCCGGTGGTGCCGCCGGCCACTGCCGCTTCGGCCAATGGGGAAGGCGAGATCGGCTGGGCCTGGCCCTCGCCGGGGGCCCTGATCGCCAGCTTTGACGAGCAGCGCAACAAGGGTATCGGCATCGGCGGCAAGGCGGGGGATGCCGTATTGGCGGCGGCCGATGGCCGCGTGATGTACGCCGGCTCCGGCCTGCGTGGCTACGGCAACATGGTCATCATCAAGCACAACGAAACCTATCTGAGTGCGTACGCGCACAACCAGACGGTGTTGGTGAAGGAAGACCAATTGGTGCGCAAGGGGCAGCGCATTGCCGAGATGGGCAGTTCGGATGCCGATCAGGTCAAGCTGCACTTTGAAATTCGCCGCAAGGGCAAGCCGGTGGACCCGGCAAAATTGCTGCCGCCGCGCTGATTTCCAGCCCTCGCGCGGCGGGGCCTTGGAGGTTCCATGCCGGCGCGCCGACCGCGAACGAACGAAGCCGATGCCGAGGCGGGTGAGGGGTTCGGTGCGTCGGACGATGCGCGAGAGAGTGGCGGCAATGCCCTGCAGATCTATCTGCGTGAGATCCGCCGCACGCGGCTCCTGAGTGCGGAAGAGGAGTACGCCACGGCAGTGCGGGCCCGTGCCGGCGACTTCGCCGCGCGGCAGGCGATGGTGGAACACAACCTGCGCCTGGTGGTGTCCATCGCCAAGCATCACCTCGGACGCGGCCTGCCCCTGGGCGATCTGATCGAGGAAGGCAACCTCGGCCTGATCCATGCCATCGAAAAGTTCGAGCCGGAGCGGGGCTTTCGGTTCTCGACCTATGCGAGTTGGTGGATTCGGCAGGCCATTGACCGCGCCTTGATGCACCAGACCCGGTTGGTGCGCCTGCCCGTGCATGTCGTGCGCGAACTAAGCGCCCTGCTGCGTGCGCGGCGCACCATCGAGGCCTTGCCGGGCGTGCAGGACGGCAAGGCTCGCGTGGAGGACCTGGCGCAGCTGCTGCGCCGCCCCATCGCCGAGGTGCAGGCTTTGCTGGCCCATCTGGAGCTTCCCGCCTCACTCGATGCGCCGCTGGACCGCGAGGGCGAGGCGCATGAGTCCATGGTGGACCATGTGGGCGACGCCAGCCACCTCGACCCTCTGCAGGTGCGCTTGCTCCAGGAGGTCGAGCAATTGCTGGCCCAGGGCCTGGGCGAGCTGACGGAGCGCGAGCGCGAGGTGCTGGAGGCTCGTTTTGGCCTGTTTGCGCGCGAACCCGAGACCCTGGATGCCGTGGCCGGGAGGTTGCACCTGACCCGCGAGCGCATCCGGCAGATCCAGGTGGAGGCGCTGGGCAAGCTCAAGCGCAGCCTCATCCGCCAGGGCGTGCAGCCGGACGCTCTCTTTTAGCGATGCCACACGCTCCTGGCCGGGCCATTGCGCCCGGTCCGGATAATTGCCGGATGAGCAATCAAGACGAGTGGCTGAAAGTCGAATCGCTGGATCTGGAGGCACAGGGCGTGGCCCGGCGTGCCGACGGCAAGGTGGTATTCATCGAAGGCGCCTTGCCGGGTGAGACGGTGCGTGCGGTGGTCGGGCGGCGCAAGAACAACTGGGAGCAGGGCGTCATCAGCGCCCTGCGGCGTGAAAGCCCGCAGCGGGTGCGGCCGGCCTGTCCGCATTTCGGTTTGCATGCCGGAGCCTGTGGCGGCTGCAAGATGCAGCACTTCCACCCGGCGGCGCAGATCGCAGTGAAGCAGCGTGTCCTGGAAGACAACCTGGCGCACCTCGCCAAGGTGCGGGCCGAGCGGGTGCTGCGCCCGATTGAGGGGCAGGCCTGGGGCTACCGCCGAAGAGCCCGCCTGTCGGTGCGCTATGTGGCGAAGAAGGGCACCGTGCTGGTGGGCTTTCACGAGCGCAAGAGCCGCTATGTGGCGGACATGCAGGTGTGTCCGGTTCTGCCCCCGGAGGTCAGCGCTCTGCTGATGCCGCTGCGCGCGCTCATTCAGTCGATGGACGCGTGCGAGCGACTGCCTCAGATCGAATTGGCGATGGGGGACAGCGTGATCGCCCTGGTGCTGCGGCATCTGGAGCCCTTGAGCGCAAGCGACCAGCAGGCCTTGCGCCAGTTCGCGGCGCAGCATGGCGTGCAATGGTGGCTGCAGCCCAAGGGGCCGGACAGCGTGCATCTGCTGGACGAAGCCGTGGCGCCACTGAGCTATCGCCTGCCCGAGTTCGGCGTCGAGATGCCCTTCAAGCCGACCGATTTCACGCAGGTGAACCACGACATCAACCGGGTGCTGGTGCATCGGGCCCTTGGCCTGCTGGAGGTGCAGCCCGAGGAGCGGGTGATCGACTGGTTCTGCGGCTTGGGCAATTTCACTCTGCCGCTGGCGCGCCAGGCGCGCGAGGTGCTGGGCATCGAGGGCAGTGAGGCGTTGGTGGCCCGGTCGCGCGAAAACGCGCGGCACAACGGCCTGGCGGGCAAGACCCGTTTCGAGGCGCGCAATCTCTTTGAGCTGGCGCCTGCCGATCTCGCGGCCTATGGCTCTGCGGCCCGATGGCTGGTGGACCCGCCGCGCGAAGGTGCCTTCGCGCTGGCCAAGGCAGTTGCCGATGCCGTGCAAGACCCCGCCACTGCCCCTGGCTGGAGCCCGCCGCGACGCATCGTCTACGTGAGCTGCAATCCGGCTACCTTGGCGCGGGATGCGGGCGTGCTGGTGCACCTGGCGGGGTACCGCTGCAGCGCAGCCGGCGTGGTGAACATGTTCCCGCACACCGCCCACGTTGAAAGCATCGCGGTTTTTGATCGGGACTGACCATGGGAAAGGCTGGGCTGACTGCCCGGCCAGTTCAACGCCGGATTCGTGCTTCCCGACGCCTGAGGCTGGCGATCTCCGGGCTATACTCCTCAGGTTTACCCTAAAACAGCGCGCCTCGAACCCAGACCCCCTCGATCTCCGCATTCAGGCCGCTACATCCAGGGCAGGCGGGGCGCGCTCAAAGAAGGAGCTGCGCTTTTGCTTTCGCCGACCACCCCTCCCGCCGCCAGCTGTCTGCTGGTCCTTGCCGACGGTTCGCGTTTTCTCGGCCACTCGATCGGAGCCCAGGGCTCATCGGTGGGCGAGTTGGTCTTCAACACCGCGCTGACTGGGTACCAGGAAATCCTGACCGATCCCAGCTACTGCCGCCAGATCGTCACGCTGACCTACCCGCACATCGGCAACTATGGGGTGAACGAGGCCGATGGGGAAAGTGACCGGGTGCACGCTGCCGGCTTGGTGGTGCGACAGGTGCCCGCCGCAGCGTCCAACTTCCGCAGCCAGCAAAGGCTGCAGGACTACCTCAGCGCCAATGGCTGCGTCGGTATTGCCGGCATCGACACCCGCAGGCTGACGCGCATCCTGCGCTCGACGGGCGCCCAGAACGGCTGTCTCTGGGCCCTGGCGCCGGGTGAAGCGGTCACGGAAGCGCATTGGGAGCAGGCCTTGGGGCGCGCGCGCGGAGCCGTAAGCATGGCTGGGCAGGATCTGGCCAAGGTCGTGAGCCGCAGCGCAGAGGAAGTCTGGACTGAGGGCGAATGGAGCCTGGAGGGTGGCTTTGAAAAACCGGCCCGTTCGCGCTTCCACGTCGTGGCGTACGACTTCGGCGTCAAGCGCAACATCCTGCGCATGCTGGCCTCGCGCGGCTGTCGCGTGACGGTGGTGCCCGCGCAGACCCCCGCCAGCCGCGTGTTCGATCTCGAACCGGACGGCGTGTTCCTCTCCAACGGCCCTGGCGACCCCGAGCCCTGCGACTACGCAATCGAGGCCACGCGCACGCTGGTGGAGACCGGGCTGCCGACCTTCGGCATCTGCCTTGGCCACCAGATCCTGGCGCTGGCCAGCGGCGCCAAGACCTTCAAGATGAAGTTCGGCCACCATGGCGCCAACCATCCGGTCAAGGACCTGGACACCGGCCGCGTTTCCATCACCAGCCAGAACCACGGCTTCGCGGTCGACGCACAGACCCTGCCGCCGAATCTGCGCGCCACCCACATCAGCCTGTTCGACGGCAGCCTGCAAGGCATCGCCCGCACCGACAAGCCCGCCTTCAGTTTCCAGGGGCACCCCGAAGCCAGTCCAGGGCCGCATGACATCGGCACCCTGTTCGACCGCTTTGTCTCCCTGATGGCCAAGGAATAAGAAGAATGCCCAAGCGTACCGACCTCAAGAGCATCCTCATCATCGGCGCCGGCCCCATCGTCATCGGTCAGGCTTGCGAATTCGATTACTCCGGCGCCCAGGCCTGCAAGGCTTTGCGCGAAGAGGGCTACCGCGTCATCCTGGTCAACAGCAATCCGGCGACCATCATGACCGACCCGGAGATGGCCGATGCGACCTACATTGAGCCCATCACCTGGCAAGTGGTCGAGAAGATCATCGCCAAGGAGCGGCCTGACGCCGTGCTGCCCACCATGGGGGGGCAGACGGCGCTGAATTGCGCGCTCGACCTGCACCACCATGGCGTGCTGGCGAAGTACGGCGTCGAGATGATCGGTGCCAACGAACACGCGATCGAAAAGGCCGAGGACCGCCAGAAGTTCAAGGATGCGATGACCAAGATCGGCCTTGGCTCGGCTAAGTCTGGCATCGCCCACTCGATGGAAGAGGCCTGGGCCGTGCAGCGCCGCATCCAGCACGAGATCGGCGGTTCCGGCTTCCCGATGGTCATCCGCCCCAGCTTCACGCTGGGCGGCAGTGGCGGTGGCATTGCCTACAACCCCGAGGAGTTCGAGGAGATCTGCAAGCGCGGTCTGGACCTGTCGCCGACCAAGGAATTGCTGATCGAGGAGAGCCTTCTCGGCTGGAAGGAGTACGAGATGGAGGTCGTGCGCGATCGCGCCGACAACTGCATCATCGTCTGCTCGATCGAGAACCTCGATCCGATGGGCATCCACACCGGCGACTCGATCACCGTTGCTCCGGCGCAGACCCTGAGCGACCGCGAGTACCAGATGCTGCGCAACGCATCGATCGCCATCCTGCGCGAGATCGGCGTGGACACCGGTGGCTCGAATGTGCAGTTCTCGATCAACCCGGCCAATGGCCGCATGATCGTCATCGAGATGAACCCACGCGTCTCGCGCAGCTCGGCGCTGGCGTCCAAGGCCACGGGCTTCCCGATCGCCAAGATCGCCGCCAAGCTTTCCGTCGGCTACACGCTGGACGAGCTGAAGAACGACATCACGGGCGGCGCCACGCCCGCCTCGTTCGAGCCCTCGATCGACTACGTCGTCACCAAGATTCCGCGCTTCGCTTTCGAGAAGTTCCCGATGGCCGACCAGCGCCTGACCACGCAGATGAAGTCGGTCGGCGAGGTGATGGCGATGGGCCGCAGCTTCCAGGAAAGCTTCCAAAAGGCTTTGCGCGGCCTGGAGACGGGCATCGACGGCCTGACTCCGCGCAGCACCGATCGCGAGGAGATCACCGAGCAGATCGGCGAGGCCAAGCCGGATCGCATCCTTTACCTGGCGGATGCCTTCCGCGTGGGCATGCCGTTCGATGAAATCCAGCGCGAGACCTCGATCGATCCCTGGTTCCTGCGGGAGATCGAGGAGATCGTGCGTGCCGAGCAGGCGCTGAGTGGCCGCAACCTGGCATCGCTGGATGCCGCCACGCTGCGCGCCTACAAGCAGATGGGGTTCTCGGACCGCCGCCTGGCGACGCTGCTGGGCACGAACCAGCACGAGCTGCGCGCGCGTCGCCATGAGCTGGGCATCCGACCGGTCTACAAGCGCGTGGACACCTGTGCGGCCGAGTTCGCCACCCAGACGGCTTACCTGTACTCGACCTACGACGAGGAGTGCGAAGCCGAGCCGACCGACAAGAAGAAGATCATGGTGCTGGGCGGTGGCCCGAACCGCATCGGCCAGGGCATCGAATTCGACTACTGCTGCGTGCACGCGGCGATGGCGATGCGCGAGGATGGCTATGAAACCATCATGGTCAATTGCAATCCCGAGACCGTCTCGACCGACTACGACACCAGCGACCGCCTCTACTTCGAGCCGGTGACGCTCGAAGACGTGCTGGAGATCGTCGCGAAGGAAAAGCCGGTGGGCGTGATCGTGCAGTACGGCGGTCAAACCCCGCTGAAGCTGGCACTGGACCTGGAGCGTGCGGGCGTGCCCATCATCGGCACCACGCCGGATTCGATCGATGTCGCCGAGGACCGCGAGCGCTTCCAGAAGCTGCTGCATGAACTGGACCTCAAGCAGCCGCCTAACCGCACTGCACGCACCGAAGAGGCTGCGATCGCGCTGGCCAACGAGATCGGCTATCCGCTGGTGGTGCGCCCGAGCTATGTGCTGGGCGGCCGTGCGATGGAGATCGTGCACGGCGACAAGGATCTGGAGCGCTACATGCGCGAGGCGGTCCGTGTTTCCGACAAGTCACCGGTACTGCTGGACCGCTTCCTGGAGGATGCGGTCGAGGTCGATGTCGACTGCATCAGCGACGGTGAGGACGTGCTGATTGGCGGCATCATGGAGCACATCGAGGCCGCCGGCATCCACAGTGGTGACTCCGCCTGCTCGCTGCCGCCTTACACGCTGGCGGAGGATGTTAAAGACGAGCTGCGCCGGCAGACCGCGGCGATGGCCAAGGCGCTCAAGGTCGTCGGCCTGATGAATGTGCAGTTCGCCATCCAGGGCGACGTGGCGCGCGGCCTGTCCGCCTGCACCGTCTATGTGTTGGAAGTGAACCCGCGTGCCTCGCGCACTGTGCCTTTCGTGTCCAAGGCAACCGGCCAGCAGCTGGCCAAGATCGCCGCGCGCTGCATGGCCGGCGTCAAGCTGAAGGACCAGAAGGGCTTGGGCGGCACCGCGCCGCGCGAGATCACGCCGCCTTACTACAGCGTCAAGGAAGCGGTCTTCCCCTTCAACAAGTTCCCCGGCGTGGACCCCATCCTGAGCCCCGAGATGCGCTCGACCGGCGAAGTGATGGGCGCGGCCAAGACCTTTGGCGAGGCGATGCTGAAGAGCCAGATCGGTGCTGGCTCGCGCCTGCCACGCTCGGGCAATGTTCTTATCACGGTGAAGAACAGCGACAAGGCGCGCGCCGTGGCCCTGGCCAAGGATCTGCACGAGCTGGGGTTCGGCGTCATCGCGACCCGCGGCACCGCGGCGGCCATCGAAGCCATCGGCGTGCCCGTGCGCATGATGAACAAGATCAAGGAGGGCCGCCCCAACATCGCCGACGCGATCAAGGGCGGGGACATCCAGCTGGTCTTCACCACCGTGGACGAGACCCGCACCGCGATTGCCGACAGCCGCTACATCCGCCAGGCCGCGCTGGCCAACCGCGTGACCTACTACACCACCATGGCAGGCTGCGAGGCGGCAGTTGAAGGCATGAAGCATCAGGAAGGCTTGTTGGTGCGTTCCCTGCAGGAGCTGCACGCCGAGCTCGCCTAAAATTTGAGCCTGTCCATCGCCGCCGCTCCTGGCTTGCCGGGTGCGGCGGCTTGCTTTTGACCCGAGAACAACCATGGCCACCATTCCCCTGACCAAGCGCGGCGCCGAGCTGCTTCGCGAAGAGTTGCACCGCCTCAAGACCGTGGAACGCCACGCCGTGATTCAGGCCATCGCCGAGGCGCGCGCCCAGGGTGATCTGAGCGAGAACGCCGAATACGACGCGGCTAAGGACAAGCAAGGCTTCATCGAGGGCCGCATCCAGGAGCTCGAAGGCAAGCTTGCGGCCGCCAAAGTCATTGACCCGGCGGAGCTTGATGCCGGCGGCAAGGTGGTGTTCGGCGCCACCGTGCTGCTGTCGGACGAGAGCAGCGGCAACGAGGTGACCTACCAGATCGTGGGTGACGACGAGGCCGATCTGAAGACCGGACGCATCTCCATCAGCTCGCCCATCGCGCGGGCCTTGATCGGCAAGGAAGCCGGTGATGTGGCCAGCTATCAGGCGCCGGGCGGCGAGCGCAGCTACGAGATCGTCGAGGTGCGCTACGTCTAAGGCGTTGCGGGCGCGCTCGCTGTTGGCAGCCCTTTGGGCTGGCCAGCTGCTGACGGTGGGGCTGCTTGCAGCTCCAAACGCCTTTGCCACGTTGGCGCGGCCCGAGGCCGGCGCCTATGTGGCGAGGCTGTTCCTACTCGATGCGCGCATCAGCCTGGTCCTAGGCGTGCTGCTGCTGCTGATCGAGCAGCGCTTGCAGCGCCAGGCGCACCATGAGCGCCTGCGCTTCAATGCGGCGCTGCTGCTGCCCTTACTGGCGGTCTTTCTGACCGTAGTGGGTTTCGACGTGCTGCAGCCCTTGATGCAGCAGGCCAAGGCAGAAGGCCAGGGCAGCTTCGTCTGGCTGCACGGCGTCAGCATGGCCGCCTTTGCGGCCAAGGGTGCAACCGTGCTGGTCCTGGCCTGGAAGACGCGTTGAGCCTGAGGCTCAGCCGCCCTTCTTGCTCTGCATGCGCGGCTTGGCACGCTTGACGATGCCGCCGGCCGTGACGCGTTCGTTGCCCATCACGCGCAGGCTCTTGACCTGGGGCCGTTGGAACTTGCCCTTCGAGGCCTTGACCACCTTGACGATCCGCGGCGCAGCCTTGGCCTTGTCGTCCGGCGCCTTGACTCTCTCAGGGATGGGGCGCCAGATAACGAACAGCTTGCCGATGTGCTGGACCGGCGCGGCATCGAGGGTCTCGCACAGCGTCACGAAGGCGCCCTCACGGGCTGCGCGGTCATCCATCATGGCGCGCACCTTGATCAAGCCATGGGCGTTGAGCGCGGCGTCGGCTTCCTTGGTGACCGCAGGAGTGAGGCCGTCGGCCCCGATCATCACCACCGGTTCCAGATGATGGGCCTGGGCGCGCAATTCGCGGCGCTGGGCGCTATTGAGTATCAAAGCAGTCATTCGCGGATTATCGTGGTGCGATGAAAGTTCAGACCAAAAGCAAGAAAGTCAACAAGGCCTGGCTCAATGACCATGTCACCGATCCCTATGTGCGCCTGGCGCAGAAAGAAGGCTACCGCTCGCGCGCGGCCTACAAGCTGAAGGAGATCGACGAGCAGCTGGGGCTGATCAAACCCGGCCAGTTGGTGGTGGATCTGGGCGCCGCACCGGGCGCCTGGAGCCAGTACCTGCGCCGGCGTTTCGCTCCCAAGGTGGCCGGGCAGGGCGGGGCCGCAGTGGGGGAGCTGAACGGCCGCATCGTGGCGCTGGACCTGCTCGACTTCGAGCCGGTCGAGGGCGTTCAGTTCATCCAGGGAGACTTCCGTGAGGAGGCCGTGGCGAACCAACTGGCGCAGGCCCTGGGCGGTGCCGCGGTGGACCTGGTGGTGTCCGACATGGCGCCCAACCTCTCGGGCGTGGAGAACGTCGATGCGGCGCGCATCGAGCACCTGATCGAGCTGGCTCTCGACTTCTGCAAGCAGCACCTCAAGACCGAGGGGGCCTTGGTGGCCAAGGTCTTCCATGGCAGTGGCTACAGCCAACTGGTCGAGCTGTTCCGGCAGAACTTTCAGGTCGTCAAGCCGATCAAGCCCAAGGCCAGCCGCGATCGGTCGGCAGAAACCTTTTTGGTGGGCATGCGCCTCAAGCGGGCGGCGCGCTGAGGACTTGAACTCCCTAGAATGGCCCCCACTTGCGCGCAGGTGCCACGCTCCGCATCGGGGCAAACCCGGCGCTTGGAAGGATTGAAGTGAACAACCCCTGGTTTTCGAAGATCGCCGTCTGGGCAGTGATCCTGCTGGTGCTCTTCACCGTCTTCAAGCAGTTCGATCGCGCCAATGCCCGCGGCGAGCAGATGCAGTACTCGGAATTCCTGGTCGAGGTCAATGCGGGCCGCATCGGTGCGGCCAAGTTGATCGAAGGCCCGGGTGGTGTCGAGATCATCGCCAAGACCAATGACGGGCGCGACATCCGGGTCCAGGGCGGCTTTTCCGACCGTGGCCTGACCGGCGACCTGATCCGCAACAACGTCAAGTTCAGCTTTGAAAAGCGCGAGGAGCAGGGCCTGCTGATGACCCTGCTGCTGAGTTGGGGGCCGATGCTGCTGCTGATCGGTGTGTGGATCTACTTCATGCGCCAGATGCAGGGCGGCGGCAAGGGCGGTGCCTTTAGCTTCGGCAAGAGCAAGGCGCGCATGCTGGACGAGAACAACAACTCGACCACCTTCGCTGATGTGGCGGGCTGCGACGAAGCCAAGGAGGAGGTCAAGGAACTGGTCGACTTCCTCAAGGACCCGCAGAAGTTCCAGAAGCTGGGTGGACGCATTCCGCGCGGCGTGCTGCTGGTCGGCCCTCCGGGCACGGGCAAGACCCTGCTGGCCAAGGCCATCGCGGGCGAAGCCAAGGTGCCATTCTTCACAATCTCGGGCTCCGACTTCGTCGAGATGTTCGTTGGTGTGGGCGCGGCGCGCGTGCGCGACATGTTCGAGCAAGCCAAGAAGAACGCACCGTGCATCATCTTCATCGATGAAATCGACGCCGTCGGTCGCCATCGTGGTGCCGGCCTGGGCGGCGGCAATGACGAGCGCGAGCAGACCCTGAACCAGATGCTGGTCGAGATGGATGGTTTCGAGACCAATCTCGGCGTCATCGTCATGGCTGCCACCAACCGTCCCGACATCCTGGATCCGGCCCTGCTGCGTCCGGGGCGCTTCGACCGCCAGGTCTACGTGACGCTGCCGGACATTCGCGGTCGCGAGCAGATCCTGAACGTCCACATGCGCAAGGTGCCGCTGGGTGGCGACGTGAAGGCCGAAATCATTGCGCGCGGCACCCCTGGCTTCTCTGGTGCGGACTTGGCCAACTTGGTCAATGAGGCGGCGCTGTTTGCCGCGCGTCGCAATGCCCGCATTGTGGAAATGATCGATTTCGAGCGCGCCAAGGACAAGATCCTGATGGGCGCCGAGCGCAAGTCCATGGTGATGGACGAGGAGGAGCGCAGGAACACCGCCTATCACGAGGCGGGCCATGCGCTGATCGGCAAGCTGCTGCCCAAGCTTGATCCGGTGCACAAGGTCACCATCATCCCGCGCGGTCGTGCGCTGGGTGTGACGGTGTCACTGCCTGAAAAGGACCGCTACAGCACCGACAAGATCCGCATGCTCTCAACGATTGCGATGCTGTTCGGCGGTCGTATCGCCGAAGAGGTCTTCATGAACCAGATGACCACCGGCGCCAGCAACGACTTCGAGCGGGCCACCTCCATCGCCCGCGACATGGTGATGCGCTATGGCATGACTGACAGCCTGGGTCCGATGGTCTACGCCGAGAACGAAGGGGAAGTGTTCCTGGGTCGCTCGGTGACGCAGACCAAGAACATCTCCGAAGAGACCATGCGCAAGGTGGACACCGAGGTGCGCAAGATCATCGACGAGCAGTACAGCCGTGCCCGTCAGTTGATCGAAGAGCATTCGGACAAGATGCACACGATGGCCAAGGCGCTGCTCGAGTGGGAAACCATCGATGGTGAGCAGGTCGAGGACATCATGCAGGGCCGTCCGCCGCGTCCGCCGAAGGAGTCCTCCGGTGGCACCGGCGGGACCGCGGGTGGTGATGGTGCCGCACCGCCGGTCACGGGCAGTGCCACGGCGACGGTCTGACCGCTCCGTGCATGAGCAAGGGCCCTGCGGGGCCCTTTGTTTTGCGCCATGCCCTTGCCCCTGGATTCCATGAACTGGCAAACCACCCGTTTCAACATCGACCTGACGCAAGCCCGGGTGATGGGCATCGTCAACCTGACGGCAGATTCGTTCTCGGACGGCGGCCAGTGGCTGGACAGCCGTGCGGCGCTGCGTCATGCCGAGCAACTGCTGCGGGAAGGAGCCGATCTGCTGGACCTGGGGGCGGAGTCCAGTCGCCCGGGAGCCCAACCGGTGCCGGCCGAACAGGAGTGGGGGCGACTGCAGCCGGTCCTGATGGAGCTGGCGCGCTGGGGGATGCCGCTGTCGGTCGATACCTGCAAGCCCGAGGTGATGCAGCGGGCGCTGGACGCGGGGGTCGATGTCATCAATGACATCCAGGCGCTGCAGCAAGAAGGCGCCGTCGAAGTGCTCGCGCGCTACCCGGCCGCCGGGGTCTGCCTGATGCACATGCGCGGGGAGCCCCGCACCATGCAGGCGCTCACCTCCTATGCCGACGTGGTGACGGAGGTGCGAGAGTTCCTGGGTGAGCGCATGCGTGTGCTGCGGGCGCATGGCCTGCAGCCCGCGCAAATTGCGCTCGATCCGGGCTTCGGCTTTGCGAAGACGCCAGAACAGAATCTGGAGCTGGGCCGCCGTTTGGTCGAGTTGCATGGGCTGGGAGCTCCTTTGCTGGTGGGCTGGTCCAGGAAATCGACGCTCGGCTGGCTGACGGGCCGCAGCGTGGAGCAGCGTCTGCCGGCCAGCCTGGCTGCACTGCTGGCCGCGGTGAGCCAAGGGGCCCGCATCGTGCGTGTGCACGACGTTGCCGCGACAGTCGACGCCCTGCGCACCTGGCAGGCCTTGCAGCCCCTGCACGGACAATCAATCCCATGAAATCCAACACAGGATCCACACAATGAGTCGTCAGTATTTCGGCACGGATGGCATTCGCGGCACCGTGGGCGTGGCCCCCATCACCGCTGACTTCGCCCTGCGCCTGGGCCAGGCCGTCGGTCAGGTGCTCAAGCGCAGCCAGGCGCGGCCGGCCGTGCTCATCGGCAAGGACACGCGCATCTCCGGCTACATGCTCGAGTCCGCGTTGGAAGCAGGCTTGGTGTCGGTGGGGGTGGACGTGCTGTTGACCGGCCCGCTGCCCACGCCAGGCGTGGCCTACCTGACGCGCGCCCTGCGCCAGGATCTGGGCGTGGTGATCAGCGCGTCACACAACCCTTTCGAGGACAACGGCATCAAGTTTTTCTCTGCCAAAGGCGAGAAGTTGCCGGATGCCTGGGAGCTGGAGGTCGAGGCAGCGTTGACGGAACCGCCGGCCTACGTCGACAGCCGGCACCTGGGCAAGGCGCGCAAGCTCGCCGATGCTCGAGGCCGCTATGTGGAGTTCTGCAAGTCCTGCTTCGGGGCAGATCTTTCGCTGCGCGGGCTCAAGATCGTCATCGATGCCGCCCACGGCGCGGCCTACCACGTTGCGCCCGATGTGCTGCATGAGCTCGGAGCCGAAGTCATCGCGATCGGCTGCAGTCCGGATGGCTACAACATCAACGCCGGGTTTGGCGCCACCGCGCCGCAAGCCTTGCAGCAGGCCGTGCACCAGCACGGTGCGCACTACGGCGTGGCCCTGGATGGAGATGCCGATCGCCTGCAATTGATCGATGCCAGCGGCCGGCTGTTCAATGGTGATGAGCTGCTGTATCTGATGGTGCGGGATCGCCTGCAGCAAGGCCTCCGGGTGCCCGGTGCCGTCGGCACCCTGATGACCAATATGGCGGTTGAAGTGGCCCTGCGGCGCTCGGGGGTCGACTTCGTGCGCGCCAAGGTGGGTGACCGCTATGTGCTGGAAGAGCTGAGCGCACGCGGGTGGGAACTGGGCGGTGAAGGCTCCGGGCATTTGCTGGCGCTGGACAAGCACACCACCGGCGATGGCATCGTCAGCGCGCTGCTCGTGCTGCAGTCCGTGGTGCGCTCGGGGCGCTCGGTGGCCGAGCAGCTCGGTGATGTGCAGCTCTTCCCGCAGACTCTCATCAATGTGCGGTTGCAGCCTGGCCAGGATTGGCGCGCCAATCCGGAGCTCGCTCAGGTGCAGGCCGAGGTGACGGCGGAGCTGGGAGAGCGCGGTCGCGTGCTGATTCGCCCCTCGGGCACCGAGCCCCTGGTGCGGGTGATGGTGGAAGCCGCTGACGCCGCGCTGGCCCAGCGATGCGCCGAGCGCCTCGCCGCCACGCTTCGCTGAGCCCATGCGCGGCCTGCAGGCAGGCCTGGCCCTGCTGATCCTCGCCCTGGCCGTGTTGCTGCCGCTGCAGCTCCCTGGTGTGGCGGACTCCGCCTGGCTGAGCACCAGTCTGGCCGCCGCGATCACGGCGCTGGGCTGGGGCCTGCTGGGTACTTGGCGGGTGCGCGCCCTGCTGGCCTGGTTGCGGCAGCCGCGCGAGCGGGCCGCCCCCGTGCTGGGCGGGGCGTTTGCCGAACTGATCTACCGCATCGAACGTCTGCTCGATGGCGCGCGGCGTGATTCCGAGCGCGAGCGTCTGCGCCTGCAGAACTTCCTGTCGGCCATCGAGGCTTCGCCCAACGGCGTGTTGCTGCTCGACGCCAATGAGCAGATCGTCTGGCTGAACAGCCAGGCTGCGGATCATTTCGGCTTGCACCCCGAGCGCGACCTGATGCAGCGCATCACCAATCTGGTGCGGCACCCGGACTTCGTGCGCTACCTGCAATCCAACCAGTACCAGCAGATGCTGACCGTGCCCCTGCACGACGGCCGCAGCCTGGCGCTGACGCTGCGCCACTACGGCGAGGGCGCCCGCCTGCTGCTGAGCCAGGATGTCAGCGAGCGCGAGCGTACCGAGGCCATGCGCCGCGACTTTGTGGCCAACGTTTCGCATGAGATCCGCACGCCGCTGGCGGCACTGACGGGATTTGTCGAGACCATGGCCACCCTGCCGCTGCAGGAGGGCGAGCGCGCGCGCGTGCTGGAGTTGATGCGGCAGCAGTCCCAGCGCATGCAGTCTCTGGTGGATGACTTGCTGACACTCGCCCGGCTGGAAGGCAGCCCGCGGCCGCCGGCGGATGCCTGGTGGAGCCTGGACGACCTGCTCGACCTGGTGCAGGCCGAAGCGCAGGGGCTGTCGGCGGGGCGCCATGAGTTCGTTTGGCCCCAGGCTCGCACCGGCTTGGCGCTGGCGGGCGTGGACTCTGAAGTGCACAGCGCGCTGACCAATCTCTTGAGCAATGCCGTGCGCTACACGCCGCCGCAGGGGCGCATCAGCCTGAGCCTGGAGCGCCTGGAAGACGGGGGGCTGCAGCTCAGCGTGCAGGACAACGGTCCGGGCATCGCCGCCGAGCACCTGCCGCGCCTGACGGAGCGCTTCTACCGGGTGGACGGTTCGCGTTCGCGTGCGACCGGAGGCACGGGCCTGGGCTTGTCGATCGTCAAGCACATCTGCCAGCGCCATGGCGGCCAGCTGCGCATCGAGTCCGAGGTCGGTCGCGGGTCCCGATTCAGCCTGTGCTGGCCCGCCAATCGCGTGCGCAGCGCCTGAGTCAGCGGCGCCGCAACACCCAGTACCAGGTGCCGCGGTCCGCCGGACGTTCGATCTGGCGCACGGCCTCCCAGCCTTCCGGCGGCTGGTAGCTGACGCGGCGCGGCAGGCGCAACAGCGCCCAGCTGCAGGAGCTGCTGGCGAGCGGGGTGCGGCCGTCCGTACGCCACTTCCCCAGCGCCTGCAGGGTGGAAAGCACATCCAGCGACTGGCCGGGTGCGGCCACACAGTCGGCCTCAGCCGGAATGGCCAGCTGCAACTGCGACAGCAGGCTTTGATGACCCAGCGCACGGTCAGCGGCCGGGCGCAGCAGCGTCATGAAGAGCAGCCACAACAACACGAGGCCACCGGCCGGCAGCACCAGGCTGCGCCATAGCGCGGCGCGCTGGCGGCTAGAGCGCCAGCGCACCAGCGTCAACCAGGCCAAGGTGCCCGCCACTGCCAGCAGCAGGGCCAGCCCTTCAAATTCGGCCTGAAATCCCGGCGACTGACGCTGCACATTGGCCAGCAGCTTCGGAAACCAGGGGGTGTGCAGGGCCAGGTAGTAGGCCCAGACGAACAAGGCCGCCGCGCTGAAGAAGAACAGTGAGAACCAGTCCAGCATGGCGCTCGCGCCGCGCTTCAGCGTGGGCAATGCAAAGCTGGCCAGCACGGCCAAGCCGGGTAGGGCGACGAGCAGGGCGCGGTCACTTCCGCCCATCGACAGGCAGGCCAGCAGCCCCACCGCGGCCAGGCTCAGGGGGACGGCGATGTGCCGAAAACCCAGGTGGCCACGCCAGCGCCACAGCGTCCACAGCGTCAGCGCGCCGCTCGGCCACAGGAACCAGAGCAGCAGCTGCAGCAGGTTGCCGGCCTGCAAGGCGTCCAGTCGCCACGTCCAGGCATGGCTGATGAAGGCCGCAGCACCGGCCGTCAGCATGCCCAGGGCAAGCCCCCAGCGCAGGCGCCTGGCGCCTTCGAAGCGCGAGTACTGGCAAATCAGCAAACCCACCAGGGCCAGCAGCAGGGCCACGAAGGGCGCGCCGCTGAGGGAAAGAATCAGCAGACCGAGCGCCACCAGGCCCTGGGCGCGGCGGTCCCGGTAGGGAGCGGCCGCCATGGCGTAAAGCCACAGGCCCGCCCCCACCAGCTGCAGCAGCGCAGACGTGGCCTCATGCCCGATGCGCAGCAGGCCGAGCGAGGCGATCAGGGCCAGCAGGGCGGCATCGGCCAGGGCGCGCGCGTAGTCCAGCGTGTTGGCCTCGCCGCCAAAGGCAAACGCCACCGGTTGCGCGGCCTCGGTGCGCGCAAAGTGGAAAGTGGCGTACCAGACCAGGGCCAGCACCAGCGCCAGCAGCAAGATGAAGGGCAGGCGCGCCGCCAGGGCGGTATCCAACATCGGCAGGGCCAGCATGCTGCCTGCACCCAGCCAGTAAGGCAGCAGCGCACCGTCGGGCGTGGCCAGGCCGGCCAGGGTGGGAGTCCACCAGGAGGATTCGCCACGCGCCAGCGCCGCCATGAAACCGAAGCTCGCCAGATCGCCCTGGCGCCATGGCTCACGGCTCAGCTGACCGGGAAGCAGATAGGCCAGGCAGATCAGCAGAAGGGCCCAACGCGAGAGCGGACGGGCGCCGGCTTGGGCAACGAGGGCAGGGGATGCGGGGGTCACGGCGGCGGATGATGCCAACAAAAGGGCGGCCCGCAGGCTGCCGTTTCGGCACAAACAAAAAAGCAGCCCGCAGGCTGCTTTCTTGGGGCAACAGGGGTTGGCTTACTTCTTGAGGTGAGCGAACTTGTTGCGGAACTTCTCGACGCGACCGCCCAGGTTGTCCACGCTCTTCTGGGTGCCGGTGTAGAAGGGGTGCGACTCGCTGGTGGTTTCCAGTTTCATCAGCGGGAGCTCGCGGCCGTCTTCCATCTTGATGGTTTCCTTCGTGGTAACCGTCGAGCGGGTCACGAACTTGAAACCGTTGGACAGATCCACGAAGCAGACGTCGCGGTAATTGGGGTGAATGCCTTCTTTCATGGGTACCTCAGAAGTAGGTGGAGAGCCACGCCCCTCTCAACGGCGGGCGCACTTTTCCGGGGTGTGGGGCGAAAAGCCGGCGATTATAGACGGAGTCTGAGAGACGTACTGCAAGCAGCTCTCCAGACTCGCCGCGCGAGACGCGGCGTGTCCTTCGACAGGCGTCGCAAAGCCCTCAGGGCTTTGCTCGGTCCTGTCTCAGCCCCCTCGCCGCATCAGGTCGAAGAAGTCGTGGTTGTTCTTCGTCGCCTTCATCTTTTCAAGCAGGAACTCCATCGCCTCGATCTCGTCCATCGGGTAGAGGAGCTTTCGCAGGATCCAGGTCTTTTGCAGGATCTCAGGCTTGAGCAGCAGTTCCTCACGGCGGGTGCCGCTGCGGTTGATCAGGATCGAGGGGTAGACGCGCTTCTCGGCCATGCGGCGATCCAGATGGATCTCGCAATTGCCGGTGCCCTTGAATTCCTCGTAGATCACCTCGTCCATCTTGGAGCCGGTGTCGATCAGGGCGGTGCCGATGATGGTGAGCGAGCCACCTTCCTCGACATTGCGGGCCGCGCCGAAGAAGCGCTTGGGGCGCTGCAGGGCGTTGGCGTCCACGCCACCGGTCAGCACCTTGCCCGAGCTGGGCAGCACGTTGTTGTAGGCGCGGGCCAGACGGGTGATCGAGTCGAGCAGGATCACCACGTCCTTCTTCAGTTCGACCAGGCGTTTGGCGCGTTCGATCACCATTTCGGCGACCTGCACGTGGCGGGCGGCCGGTTCGTCGAAGGTCGAGCTGATGACTTCACCGCGCACGGTGCGCACCATCTCGGTCACTTCCTCGGGGCGCTCGTCCACCAGCAGCACGATCAGGTGCACCTCGGGGTGGTTGGCCACGATGGAATGGGCCAGATGCTGCATCAGCATCGTTTTGCCGGTCTTGGGCTGGGCCACCAGCAGGGCGCGCTGGCCTTTGCCGATGGGGGCGACCAAGTCAATGATGCGGCTGGCGACGTTTTCCTCGCCTTTGATGCCCTCGCGCTCGAGCCTGAACTGTTCCTTGGGGAACAGTGGCGTCAGGTTCTCGAACATGATCTTGTTCTTGCTGTCCTCGGGCGGCAGGCCGTTGATGCGGTCCACCTTGACCAGCGCGAAGTAGCGCTCGCCGTCCTTCGGCACCCGCACCTCGCCCTCGACCATGTCACCGGTGTGCAGGTTGAAGCGGCGGATCTGGCTGGGCGACAGATAGATGTCGTCCGTGCTGGCCATGAAGCTGGTGTCCAGCGACCGCAGGAAGCCGAAGCCGTCGGGCAGCACTTCCAGCACGCCGTCGCCGAAGACCTGCTCGCCCGCCTTGGCGCGCTTCTTCATGATCGCGAACATCAGCTCCTGCTTGCGCATACGCGTGACGTTTTCGATCTCCAGCGCCTCGCCCATCTTGATGAGGGCGGAGACGTGCAGGTCCTTGAGTTCGGAGAGATGCATAGGGTCCTATCGGTCCTGGCGGCTTGCTCACGCAGAGCCGGGGCAAGCCTGGGGCCTGCGGCGGAACAACGGAAGGTCGGAGGGAACTTGGGGGAGAAACCTGCGCCGCGCCTCGAATGCCGGGGGGCTGCAGGGGGCCGGGCACCGCGTTGCTGCGGTGCCCGTGGACGCAAATTATAGGTGGGCGTCCAGGAAGCTCGTCAGCTGCTGCTTGGACAGCGCGCCGACCTTGGTGGCGGCCAGCTGGCCGTCCTTGAAGAGCATCAGCGTGGGGATGCCGCGGATGCCGTACTTGGCCGGCACTTCACGGTTCTCGTCCACATTCATCTTCGCGACCTGCAGCTTGCCTTCGTAGGCGCTGCTGACCTCGTCCAGGATGGGGGCGATCATCTTGCAAGGGCCGCACCACTCGGCCCAGTAATCGATCAGCACCGGGGTGCCGGACTTGAGCACGTCGGCTTCGAACGAAGCGTCGGAGACGTGTTTGATCAGGTCGCTGCTCATGTAGGGGGTTCCTAGTCTGGAAGGGGCTGAAAACGGTCATCGACCGCGCCAAATCACCGCGCCACTGCAGCCGGGCGAGCCCCATGGCCGAGGGCAGAATGATTCTTACACAAGGCCTACAGGTACTGGATCCGCAGGCCGATTCAGGGGCATTGAGCGGCCCGCAAGGAGAGAGGGTGCAGGGCTGGCAGGCCTGGCCGGAACCGGCCGGAGTGGAAACGTTTTGGCGCCAGCTGGCGCAATGGGTTCGGGGGCGTCTGCAGGAAGCGGAGATTGCGCCGCGCGACGCCGTGCTGTTGCTGCCCTTTGTTCAGCAACTGCCCCTGGCCCGCAAGGCCTTTGGCGCGGGCTGGGCGCCGCGCATCGAAACCACACGCAGCCTGGCTTCTGCCCTGGGCCCCAGCTCCCTGCCGGCGCCCGGACAACCCAGTGGCGATGCTGCCACGGATGCCCTGGTGGCCCGTCAGCTGCTGCTGGCGCAAGGGCTGCAGGTGAAGGATTTGCCCGGCGGTCCGCGGGGTTTGAGCCTGATGTGCGAGCGCCTGGTGGAGCTGACGCAGGCCCTCGTGGCCCGCGCAGCGGAGCAGGCGCCGCCGGACCGTGAGGCCTGGTGGCGGCTGGCCAGCCAGCGCTTTCAAGCCCTGCAGGCCGCTGGCGCGCCGGCTTGGGAGAGCCTGCTGGCGCAGGTGGCCCTGGCCTGGGCCCAGACGGCTCCCGCGCCGGCCACCGACGCCTTGTTCCACTACCCGGCCAAGGCCTGGATCCTGCTTGAAGTCGCCCAAGCCGATCCGCTGGCGCGTGCGGTGCTGAGCCACAGCGGCGCGCCCCACTGGGTGCTGAATGCGGACGGCGCTCCGATGGCGTGGTTGCACGCGGCACAGCCGCGCGTGAGGCAGGCCATCGCGCCCGATGCCCAGGACATGGCGTCACGTTGTGCGCAGCAGATCCTGGAGGGGGCTGCCCAGGGGCAGTGCACGGCGCTGATCGCGCTGGACCGCTCGCTGGTTCGGCGGGTGTTGGCCCTGCTGGCGCCTTATGGCCTGCGCATGGCCGATGAAACCGGCGCCACCCTGTCCGCCCAGGCGCCAGCGGCTGCCCTGATGCACCTGCTGCGGGCGGCCCATGGGGGCAGCATGGACGAGTTGCTGGCCTGGATGAAGGGCCCACTGGCCCCTGCGGCTGTGACTGCGGCCGATGTGGATGCCCTGGAAGCTTGGGCGCGCCGCAATGGCTGTGCCCAGTGGCGCGGGCTGGCACCGGCGCGCCTGCCCGAGCCGGCCCGCGTGGCCTGGCAGCTGGCAAGGGAAAGCCTCGCGCGCCTGGACGGGGCGCCGCGCAGCCTGAGCCTGTGGCTGCTGGGCTTGCGCGACTTGCTGCGCGAACGCTGCAAGCTGGACGAACGTCTTGGCAGCCTGCCGGGGCTGAGCGATCTCGGTGAGGCCCTGTGGCTGACCCGCAACCCCTGGCCCGGCAGTGCGGCCGAGCAGGCCCTGCTGGAGCTGCGCGTTGATGCCGGCGAGTGGCTGGCCTGGGTGGATGAACGATTGCGCAATGCCGTGGGCAGCGGTCAGCGCAGCGAGCGGCCCCAACTCGTCATCACGCCGCTGGCGCGTGCGCTGTTGCGGCCCTTCGACCGGGTGCTGCTGGCCGGCTGCGATCAAGACGCGATGGCGCTGGGCCGGGTGGCGCCCGCCCTGCTGCCGGACGCCGTAGCTGCCGAGCTGGGGCTGCCGCACCGCGCCGCGGCCCAGCAGCAGCAATGGGAATCGGTGTGCCATCTGCTGCGCGCGCCGCAGGTGCTGCTGCTGCGGGCGGCGTCGGAAGCAGGGGCGGCACTGGAGTGGGGCTGGGCCATCCAGCGCCTGCTGGCCCTGTGGCCCCCGTTGCCGGACGAAGCCGACGACCGTGCCCGCCTGAGCCTGCCGCCCGTGCCCATCGGGCGCGCGCAGGCGGCCACGCCCGGCTGGCTGCCCACGCGCCTGAGTGCCGCCGCGGCCGAGGCGCTGCGCGTCTGCCCCTATCGCTTCTTTGCTCAGCGTCGCCTGGGTTTGGCGGTGGCCGAGGAGCTCGACCTGGACCCCGACGGCCGCGACTGGGGCGCCTGGTTGCACCGCGTGCTGGCGCTGCTGCATGCCGAGCTCTTTGGGCCCGAGCAGGCGCCGGCGCGCTGGCAGGCCGCCGTGGCGCGCAGCCTGGAGGAGCTGGGGCTGTCGGATGCCGATGCGCTTAGCCTGCTGGCCCTGCTGGAGCGCTGGCGCGAGCCGTATCTGCGCTGGTGGTGTGCGGAGCTGGCACGCGGCGCCCAGGTGCAGGACCGCGAGCGCGCCCTGAGCAGCCGGCCGTGGCCCGAGGCTCCGCTCCATGCGGTGGAGTGGGTGGGTGTGGCCGATCGCATCGACAGCGGCCCCCAGCGGCGCCTGCTGGACTACAAGACCGGCTCCGTCAGCGGGCTCAAGGAGCGCCTGCGCGAGCCGCAGGAAGACACGCAGCTGCCGTTCTACCAGGCGCTGCTGCAGGATCTCGGCGAGCCGCTCGACGAAGCGGCTTATCTCGGCCTGGATGCTCAGGGCGAGATGGCGCTGCTGCCTCACCCCGAAGTGGCGCGCAGCGCGGCCCGGCTGCGTGACGGTTTGGCCGATGACTTGCTGGCCCTGCATGCGGGCGCACCCCTGGTGGCCCTGGGGGAGGGCGCGGCCTGTGCCCATTGCGAGGCACGTGGTCTGTGCCGGCGCGACGATTGGAGTTCGCCATGAACGCGGCCGGGTATCGCATTGACGGCGCGCCCGTGGCCGCCGAGCGCTTCTATGCCCGCGCCTGCTCGCCCCAGGGTTCGGTGGTGGTGGAGGCCTGCGCCGGCGCCGGCAAGACCTGGATGCTGGTGTCGCGCATGCTGCGCGCCCTGCTGGAAGGCGCCGAGCCGCAGCAGATCGTGGCGATCACCTTCACGCGCAAAGCTGCGGCCGAGATGCGCGGGCGCCTGGACGAGTGGCTGGATCAGTTTGCGCGCTGCAGCCGTGAGGAGCGCCTGCGGGCCCTGCAGCAGCGGGGGCTGGAGGACGCCCAGGCGCAGGCACTGGAGCCCGCGCTGCAAGGCCTGCAGGCGCGTCTGCTCGAACGGGGCCGGCCGGTGGAGGTGCACACCTTCCACGCCTGGTTTGCGCAGCTGCTGCGCGGCGCCCCGCTGACGCTGTTGCAGTCGCTCGGGCTGGCCCCCGAGCTGCGCCTCATCGAGGACAGCAGCGAACTCGACCAGGCGCTCGGCCGGCGCCTGCGCGCTCGCGTGCGGCGCGACCCGGCGCTGCAGGCGCACTACCTGGCGCTGGCCGCCCGTCATGGCCCGAGGCGCCTGGCGGAATGGTTGCAGGCGGCGCTCGACAAGCGGGTCGAGTTGGAACTTGGCACCCCGGTGCTGGGTGACTCCGTGCCCTATCCAGGCGGTGGGGGCGACGATCCCTTGCACGCCTGGCCGCGCCTGCAGCCGGCGCTGCAGGAGCTGGCGCGCGTCTTGGGGCAGGGCAAGGTCAAGGCGCAGGAAGCGGCCCAGGGCCTGGTGGATGCGCTGGCCCAGCCGCAGGCGCAGGCCGGCTTTGCGCGGGCCTGGCAGGCACTCTTCACGCAGACGGGCAGCCCACGCAAGCTGGGCGAGGTGGCGGGTCTGGCGGAGCTGACGGCCCAGCTGGAGCAGCTGCAGCGCGACCGCCAGCAATGGCATGCCGCCCGCGATCACGAAGCACTGGCGGCGCTGGCCCGCGCGCAGGCCGAGGAGTTCGCGGCGCTCAAGCGCGAGCGTGGCTGCGTGGACATGGGCGATCTGGAGCGCGGCGCCACGGCCTTGCTGGCCGACAGCGGTGCCAGCGGCTGGTTGCAGCAGCAGCTGGATCTGCAGGTCCGCCACCTTCTGATCGACGAGTTCCAGGACACCAGCCCGCTGCAGTGGCAGGCGCTGCAGGCCTGGCTCTCGGCCTATGCCGGTGCCGGCGGTGGCCGCAGCCTGCAGCTCTTCCTGGTGGGCGACCCCAAGCAAAGCATTTACCGCTTCCGCCGCGCCGAGCCGCGCGTGTTCGAGGCCGCGGCTCGCTTTGTCGTCCAAGGCTTGGGCGGGCAGCGGCTGGCCTGCGATCACACCCGTCGCAACGGCCCCGCCGTGCGGGCGTTGGTGAATGCCGTGTTCGGCGGCCTTCAGGATGCGGGGGCGTACGCCGGCTTTCGCCCGCACAGCGGCGACAGCCCGGCTGAGGGCTCGATCTGGTTGCTGGATGCGCCCGTCACCGAAGCCGCGGCCCAGGAGAACGCAGAGCCGGACGTTTGGCGCCCCAGCCTGGAGCGCGCCCGCACCGAAGCGGAAGAAGCGCGCCGCAGTGCCGAGGGGCGGCGCGTGGCGGGCGTGCTGGCGCAGCTGTTGCAGCAGGGCCATGAAGCGAAGCAGCTGATGGTGCTGGCGCGGCGGCGCGACGCCCTGGCCGCCGTGGCCGAAGGCCTGCGCGCGCTGGGCATCGCGCACGAAACCCCGGAGGAGCAGGTGCTGGCCGAGCAGCCCGAGGTGCAGGACCTGCTGGCCTTGTGCGAACTGCTGGCGTCGCCCCAGCATGATCTGGCGCTCGCGCGCGTGCTCCGCAGTGCGCTGTTCGGCGTGGACGAGGCGGCGCTGATGGGCCTGCAGGTTGCCGCCGCGGGGGCGGCTTGGCTGCCCACCCTCTTGGCGCTGCCACCCGAGCAGGCCGAGGCCCTGGGGCTTACGCCGGCGCGCGAGCTGCTGGCCCGTTGGTGCACCGAGTTGCCGGCCCTGCCGGCCTTCGAGGCCCTGCAGCGCGTGCTGACGGAGGGGCAGTTCAAGGCCCGCGTGGCGGCGCGCCTGCCGGCCGCATTGCTGGCGCCGCGCTGGGCGGGCATTGATGCCCTGCTGGACCAAGCGCTGAACCTGGATGGCGGGCGCTACTGGAGCCTGTACGGTTTCGTGCGCGCCCTCAGGCAGCGTCCCATCAAGGTGCCGGTGCGCGCCAGCGGGCAGGGCGTGCAGCTGCTGACCATCCACGGTGCCAAGGGGCTGGAAGCGGACACGGTGATCCTGGTGGACGCCGATGCCGCACCGGCACGGGCGCAAAGCACCACCCTGCTCATCGAGTGGCCGGTGGAGCAGCCGCAGCCGAGCCGGGTGGCGTTCTTGGCCAGCGAATCACGCCCGCCGCCCGCGCTGGCAGCGGCCATGGAGGAAGAGCTGGCCCAGCGACGCCGTGAGGAGCTCAATGGCCTCTACGTGGCGCTGACGCGCGCGCGCCGGCAGCTCATCCTGAGCCGGACGCCCTCTGCCCGCAGCGGCCCTGCCAGCAGCCCCTGGGCGCTGGTGACCGGCAGTGGCCTGGCACTGCCATGGCAGGCCTCCGATGCGCCCCCGCTCAGCCGGCCCTTGGCGGCGCCGGCGTTGCCGATCTTGCCCGCGCTGCAACCACGCCCCGAAGCGCCCGCCGAGGCGGTGCCGGGCGCGGCCGATGACCCGCGGGCCGCCAGCTTGGGCGAGGCCTTTCACCGCGTCATGGAGTGGGCCACTCAGCCCGGCGCGCCGCGCAGCCAGTTGCCCCAGTGGCTGGCCTCTAGCAGCCAGATGTACGGCCTGGATGCGCGTGGCCAGAAGGCGTTGGCCGAATGGGTCCAGGGCGTGTTGGGATCGGCCGCGCTGGCGCCCTGGCTGGCGGCTGAGAGCTTGCTCTGGGCAGGCAATGAAGTTGCCCTGCCGGACGAGGGCCGGGAGATCCGGCTGGACCGGCTGGTGTGCCGGCGCGAACCCGATGGGCAGCCCTGCTGGTGGGTGCTGGACTACAAGCTGCATCCGGCGCCCCTGCAGGTTCCCGAGTACCTGGAGCAGATGGGCCGCTACCTGGGCGCGCTGCGGGCCATGGAGCCCGGCCAGCGCGTGCGGGGAGCCTTTATCAGCGCGGATGGCCAGCTGCACGAAGCGCCGGAATGAGTTGGAACGGGTGCGTGTGGCGAAGCCCCCTACAATGGCGGGCTTCGTCGGGGTGTAGCGCAGTCTGGTAGCGCATCTGCTTTGGGAGCAGAGGGTCGGAGGTTCGAATCCTCTCGCCCCGACCAAAATTTTCGATTCATCGTTGCGTTGATGCCAAGAGGACCCACAAGGTCCTCTTTTCGCATGCGCGATCCGAACCCCGGATTAACCCTGAGGACAACATGGCCCTCTTGCACCTGACCGACGAGCAAGTCCAGACCTGGAGCCGCGAGCAAAAAGACCGCTGGTGGCTGGAGAACGTCTACAAGGCCGACATGGCGCAGCTGACCCTGCGCTCGGGCCTGACCGGCTTTCTGCTCGGCGGCATCCTGTCCGCCACGGGTCTGTACATCGGTGCCAAGACCGGCATCGGCATCGGTGTCGGTCTGACTTCGGTGATCCTGGCCTTTGCGCTGTTCCGTGCCATCGCCGCCAGCGGCATGGCGCGGGACTACACCATCTTGGAAAACAACTGCACCCAGTCGATCGCCACCGCGGCCGGCTATGTGGTGTCGCCGCTGTTCTCCAGCCTGGCGGCCTATATGTTGGTCACCGGCGTCATCCCGAACTGGTGGCAGCTGATGGTGTGGATCTTCGTGGTCTCGACCATCGGCGTGCTGCTGGCCTTCCCGATGAAGCGCAAGTTCATCAACGAAGACCAGGCCCCGTTCCCGGAAGGCCGGGCCTGCGGGGTGGTGCTGGATTCGCTCTACCACGGCGAGGGCAGCGAAGGCGTGTTCAAGGCCAAGCTGCTGGGTGTCGTCGGCGGCCTGACGGCGCTCTACCAGGCCATCGTCAGCGATGGCTGGATGAAGCTGGTGCAGTTCAAGCTGCTGGCCATGGACAAGTGGGCCGGCATGAAGGAGCCCTGGCACTTCCAGGAGCGCCTGGACCAGTACTACTACAGCTGGGCCGCCAAGGCCGAGGGCTGGATCCCGACCATCCTGGGGACCGACATCCGCCAGCTCGGCCTGCGCCTGACGCTGGACGCCGCCATGCTGGGCGTGGGCGGCCTGATGGGCATTGCCGTTGCCACCAGTTGCCTGCTGGGCGCCTTGATCAACTTCGGTGTGCTGGCTCCGCTGATGATCCAGCTGGGTGACATTGCGCCGCGCATCGCCGCCGATGGCAAGGCAATTCCGCTGAACCGGGCCGAGATCGTCAACCAGTGGTCGCTGTGGTGGGGCGTCACGATGATGGTGACAGGTGCCATGGTGAGCCTGGCGGCCAAGCCGGAAATCTTCACCTCGGCGTTCAAGAGTCTGGGCAAGAAGAAGGACGGTGCCAAGGGCAGCGACGTGCTCAAGGACATCGAGGTGCCGATGTGGATCAGCTACATCGGCGTGCCGCTGTTCTCGGTGCTCGGCTCGTGGGTGACCCATCTGTTCTTCGGCGTGCCGTTCTGGATCGCCCTGGTATCGCTGCCGCTGATCTTTGTGCTGACCCTGATCTGCACGAACTCGATGGCGCTGACCTCCTGGACGCCGACCGGCTCGCTGGCCAAGATCACCCAGTTCACCATGGGCGCGATCGATCGCAGCAACCCGGGCTCCAACCTGCTGCCCGCGGCCATGACCTCGGAGATCGCCTCCAACGCCGCCAACCTGCTGTCCGACATCAAGCCCGGCTACATGCTGGGCGGCAAGCCGCGTCACCAGGCCGTGGGCCATGTGATCGGCAACCTGGCCGGCGTGCTGTTCTGCGTTCCGCTGTTCTTCCTGCTGTTCCTGCCGCCCGATGCGAACGGCGTGCGCAGCGTCACGACCCTGGTCAGCGACCAGTTCGCGATGCCCGCCGCGCTGCAGTGGAAGGGCGTGGCTGAGATCATCGCCAAGGGCCTGAAGGGCCTGCCGACCTCGGCGGTGCTGTCGATGGGCTTTGCTGCGGTGGCCGCGCTGGTGATCGAGGTGCTGCGCATCAAGACCAAGGGCAAGTTCGGCCTCTCGGCCGTGGCCATCGGCCTGGGTGTGGTGCTGCCGCCGGAGAGCACGCTGGCCATGTTCGTGGGCGCACTGGTGTTCTGGCTGCTGGGCCGCAAGCACAAGACCGCCGGCACGCCCGGCCACCGCCTGTGGGTTGAAGGTCTGGAGCCGATCTGCGCCGGCCTCATTTCGGGTGCCGCGTTGATGGGCATCGGCAATGCCATCATCAACGTCCTGTTGACCTGATGCGGACCTGAGCCGCACGGCACAATGCGAAGGGGCTCCACGGAGCCCCTTCCTCATTCAAACCGACGGTAGCTCAACCGGATAGAGCAGCTGCCTTCTAAGCAGCAGGTCGGGGGTTCGAGTCCCTCCCGTCGGGCCAAGTCTTTCCGCTCAGAAGCTGCCCTCCAGGCCCAGGCTCAACTGGCGCGGCGCGCCTGGCAACAGGGTCTGCGCCTGGCCGAGCGGGTCGTTGTTGACGAAGCCGTTCGAGCCTAGCGTCGCGATGCCGCGGCGATTGCCGAGGTTCTGCACCGCCAGACTCAGTCGCACACCCTGGAGTGCGCCCACCGTGCCGAAGCGGTAGGCCGCCTGTGCGTGCCAGAGCGCTTGCCCGGGCACGCTGGCGTCGTTGGTGTAGCTGTAGTAGCGGCGCGAGATCGCGTCCAGGCCAAGGTTCAGGCTGACCGGGCCCTGCTGGTAGCCCAGCCCGGCCTTGAGCATGCGCTCGGGGCTGTCCACCACACGCTTGCCCTGCGTGGGCACGCGGGCGCTGCCACTGATCACATCGTCGAGGTAGCGAGCCCGCGCCAGGCTGAGGCTGGCGTAGGCGGACCACGGACCGCTCAGGCGTGCTGAGAGCGCGGCCTCCAGGCCGCTGCCGCGGACATCGCCGACATTGCTCAGTACGCTGGGGTTGCCCTGGATCGCACTGCCGGCCTGCACGCTCAGCAAGCGGTCGCGGAAGTGCACGCGGTACAGCACGAGCGAGGCCTGATGGCGCGCGCCGTGGCGGCGCCAACCGAGCTCCCAGTTGTCCGATGACTCGGGGTGCAGGCGGTCCTTGATGGCCTGAAAGCCAGCGGCGGTGGTGGCAAAGGGCGTGGTGCCGGCCGCGGCGGCCTGGAAGGCCCGCGCATTGCGAGCGAAGGAGACGAACAGTTCGTCGGTCGGGCCGAGCGTGTGCACGAGGCCGGCCTGGGGCAGGAAAGGGCGGTCGGAGACGACACGACCGACCGGACGGTCGCTGCCCGTGGCGAGTGCGGCGTCGGTGACCACCCGCATGCCCTTGAAGCCCAGGCCCAGGCTCCAGTTCGGCGCCAGGCTCCAGGTGTCGGCCAGGGAGTACTGCAGGGTGTCGGTGTCGAAGTCGAAATCCCAGTCGGTGCGAAAGGCGTTGCGCGGGAACTGATACGGATCGGGCAGCGCCGCCGGGCTGACGGCATAGAAGCGCCGCGCGTGGTCGAAGTGGTTGCGTTCCAGCCAAAGGCTGGCGCGCCACTGGTGCGCTGCGGTCTCCCAATCCAGGCTGCCCAGCCAGCCGCGGCGGGCAATGCGGTACTCGGTGGCGCGCAGCGCCAGCGGTGTGCCGTCGGGTGAGGGCGTGTACGGGGTGAACCAGAGTCCGGCGCCCTCATTGCGATGCCCGTAGGCAACCTGACGCAGCAATCCGTTCGCCGTCGGGCGCCATTCAAGGCTGATCCCGCCGAGCGTGTCCTTGCGCAGGCCGCTGCCGGCGAAGTAGGCGTCGTCGCACTGCGTGACATAGGGCTTGCTGCCGTTGCCGCACAGCTCGCGCGACGCGCGCAGCGCGGCGTCGAGGTCAGGGTAGGAGTTGTCCCAGTCGGGGCCGAGGCGGCGCAGCATGTCGAGCGAGAAGTCCTGGTAGTCCATCTCGCGCCGGTCCGAGCTGTTCAGAAAGGCGCTGGCGCGCCATTGCGTGCCTTCCTTCAGCCATTTCAGATTCCATTGGCGCTGGCGCTGCCGGCCTTGGGCCTTCCATTTGTCCTCACGGTGCTCGGTCAGGCTCAGGCCCAGCGCGCCCCAATCGGACTGGCCGGTGTCGCCGCGCAGATGCAGGCGCTGGCGTTGGTCCGAGCCCAGGCTCAGGCGCGCCTGCACACGCGCCTCGGGCGCGGGGTCGAGCGAATAGAACTGCACCGTGCCGCCCAGGTTGCTGGTGGAGGCGGTGTCAAGCGCGCCGGTGCCCTGGGAGAGGCTGGCGCGTGCCAGGTTTTCGCTGGCGATAGCGCGGCTGATGTGCAGGCCGTTGTGGTTGCCGTAGGACATGTCGCCCAGCGGCACGTCGTCCAGCGTGAAGCCGAGCTGGCTTTGAGAAAAGCCGCGCAGCGCGAACCGTGCCGACCACTCGTAGTTGCCCAGGCTGTCCGCAGCCTGGAAGTAGGCGCCAGGCAGGCGCGCCATGCTGGCCAGCGGGCTCGTACCCGGAATGGCCTGCGCAAACTCCGAGCGCTCCAGGCCATGCACCGAGCGCAGCTGGCCGCGCACCACGGTGATGGTCACACGGTCCAGCTCCGCGCTTTCCTGGGCCTGCACCAGCGTGGGGAGGACCAGCAACAGGGCGCGCAAACGCATGGCTTCAGCGCCGCTTGTACTGGGTGTTGCCGAACAGCATCTCGCGGGCCTGCTCGTCCAGCACCGGGCGCCGCCGCTCGGATAGCACCGTCAGTGCGCGCTGCACCGCCGGCCGCTTGTCGATCTCGTCGAACCAGCCCTTGAGGTGTGGAAAGTCGGCCATCTCCACACCCTGGTTGCGCCAGGAGCGCAGCCAGGGCCAGACGGCCATGTCGGCGATCGAGTACTCGGACGCTCCGATGTAGGGGCTGTGGGCGAGCCGCTTGTTGATGACCGTGTACAGCCGCCGGGCCTCGTTCGTGTAGCGCTCGATCGCGTAGTCGATCTTCTGGGGCGCGTAAATGCGGAAGTGGTGTGCCTGGCCGAGCATCGGCCCCACGCTTCCCATCTGGAACATCAGCCACTGCAGCACCTCGTACTTGCCGCTGACCGAGGCCGGCAGGAAGCGCCCCGTCTTGCCAGCCAGGTAGAGCAGGATGGCACCCGATTCGAACAGGGTGATGGGCTCGCCATCCGGGCCATCCGGGTCGCGCAGCGCCGGGATCTTGTTGTTCGGGCTGATGCGCAGGAACTCGGGTTCGAACTGCTCGCCCTTGCCGATGTCCACGCCATGCACGTGGTACGGCAGACCACACTCTTCCAACATGATGTGCACCTTGTGCCCATTCGGCGTGGCCCACGAATAGACTTCCAGCATCTTTGGCTCCGGTGGCGTGTGCAGACCCATGGTAATCAAACAGGTCAAGCATTGGATGAAGCTGCGCGCCAATGCGGCTGCGTGGAAGGCCATCACCGACTGGGCGGAGGCGCGCGAGGCGCGTTTCGATCAGAACGAGGAGGGCGACGGATTTCTGATCGACGAGCCCAAGAACCCGCTTGGGCATCTGCGCATCGAGTGGGGGCCTTCGCAGCGGGCCTACATCGAGGGCCAGGAACTGCGCTTGCGCTGGGAGCTCGGGGTGCACCCGGAGCTGCAGATGATGGCCATCGAGCGCGAGCTGCGCGATGTGCTCGAAAAGGCGGTGTTCGAGGCCTACACCGACACGCTGCAGACCCGCATCGACACCGACACACCCGAAGAGATGCGTTGGTTGGTGATGTTCCAGCAGATTGAGAACTGGAAGTCCAAGCTGGCACGCGCGCGCTTCTCGGTCTGTTCGGTGACCAAGGAAGTGGCGGCCGCCTGGTGCGATGACGCGCTCTCGGATGCGCTGGCCCTGGCCAGCCAGGATCTCGTCGCGCAGGGGCAGCCCTTCGTGATGCTGACGCAGCGTGGCAATCTCTACGTGCGCACGGCCGCTGCCCAGCCCACGCTGGACCAGATCAAGAACATCGTCAGCCTGGCGGAGGTGGCGGCGAAGGGGGCCAAGCGCGTGGATCAGCTGCTGGGTGAGGCCGCCACCTGGCCGAACACCGCGTCGTCGGCCTGGCAGCCCAGCACGCGCAGCCCCGAGCCGGACGCCTGATCAGAGGTCGAAGTGGCTGGCTTCGCCAGCCAGCGCGCGCTTGAGCAGCGGAGCCGAGAGCCGGTCTGACAGCAGCTCGGTGAAGACCAGCACATGGTTGCGCAGCACCACGCCCTTCTTGAAGGCGATGCGCGCCACATTGCTGCCGAACAGATGGCCGAGCGGCCGCGAGACCAGATCGCCGTCGGGCGGGTCGTCGCGCATGGCCATTTCGGCCACGATGCCCACGCCCAGGCCAAAGCGCACATAGGTCTTGATCACGTCGGCGTCGATGGCTTCCAGCACCACTTGCGGGTGCAGGCCGCGCGCGCCAAAGGCGCGGTCGATGCGGGTGCGGCCGGTGAAGCTGGGGTGGTAGGTCACCAGGGGCTGCGCCGCGAGCTGCTCCATGCTGATGGATTCACAGTCGGCCAGTTCATGCCCGCGCGGCAGCACCGCCACATGCTGCCATTCGTACCAGGGCAGCGACACCAGATCCGCGAACTCCTCCAGCGACTCGGTGGCTAGGCCCAGCACCGCGGTCTCGTCAAGCACCATCTGCGCCACCTGGCGCGGGTTGCCCTGATGCAGACCGATCTGCAGCTTGGGGAACTGCCGGCGCAGCTGTGCCAGCGGGGCCGGCAGCACATAGCGGGCCTGGGTGTGCGTGGTGGCGATGGACAGGGTGCCGCTGTCCTGCCTTGAATATTCTTCGCCAATGCGGCGCAGATTGCCGACCTCGCGCAGGATCACGTCGATGCAGCGCAGCACACGCTCGCCCGGTTCGGTGATACGGCGCAGGCGCTTGCCGTGACGCGAGAAGATGTCGACGCCCAATTCCTCTTCGAGCTCAAGGATGGCCTTGGATACGCCGGGCTGCGAGGTATGCAGGGCCTTGGCCGTCTCGGTGAGATTGAGGTTGCGGCGCGCGGCCTCGGCGACGAAGCGGAACTGCTGCAGGTTCATGGCGTGCCTCCGGCCTCGAGCAGGCGCAGGCAGAGCTGGCTCATGGCGTCGAGCATGGTGGGCTGCTCACCGAGCGCGGCATGCACTTGGATCTCGATGCCCAGGCTCGCGCGGGCAGCCTCCAGCAGCGGGGCCAGATCCCGTTGCACGTGGCCGGCACCCCCCAGGAACATGGGCAGCACTTCCACGCGTCCGACGCCCGCTGCAGCGAGTTGCTGCAGCGCCTGCGCGGGGGCTGGCTCCATCAGCTCCAGATAGGCCAGGGCTACGGCCCGGTCGGGCTGCTCAAGCTGCAGGCGTTCGCGCAGCCGCTCAAAGGGTGCAGCCCAGGCCGGGTTGCGGGCGCCGTGGGCGACGAGGAGGAGACCACGCTTCATCGGTAGCGCACCAACCAGGTGAAGGCTGCCATCGATAGGCCCAGATAAAGCAGGCTGGGCGCGGCAGCCACCGCCCAGGGCGTCCAGTTGTTCAGCAGACCGAGGTGGCCCGACAGGTTGTTCAGCAGCACGAAGCTGATCCCCAACATGATTCCGCCAAAGACCTTGGCACTGACGCCGCCCGCCCGCGCATGCAGATAGGCAAAGGGCAGGGCCAGCGCCACCATCACAAGGCAGGCGAACGGGTACAGCGCCTTGCGCCAGAACTGGATGGCATAGCGCTGTGCCGACTGCTCCTGGCCGGACAGGTGTTGCGTGTAGAGGAACAGCTCCGAGGTGGACATGGTGTTGGCCTTCAGCAGCGCGGCGCTGACCACTCCCAGACTCAGGTGGCTCTGCCAGCTGAGGTCGGCGGGCGCCAGCGTTTCGATGGCCTGCGCTTCCTGCGTGGGCCAGCGCGTGCGCCGGGCCTGATCCAGTTGCCATGTGCCGCGGCTGTCCACGCTGCCCTGATCCGCCTCCCAGCGTTCCAGCAAGCGGCCCTCGGTGTCGAAGCGAAAGATCCGTACGCCTTGCAGCCGCCCGTCGAGGGCCGCACCGCGCACGTGCACGGTGTACAGCCGCTCCTGACCTTCCTCGTCCGCCAGCCGGTCCTTCAGCCAGGCGCCGCCGGCGCGCTGCAGCACACCGCCCGACACCTCGGCGCGGAAGCTCTCGGAGGCTCGTTCGGCCAAGGGGGCGACCAGGTCGCCCATCACAAAGGTCAAGGCCGCAAAGCCGAGCGCCGGGATGGCCAGCAGGCCCAGTGCCCGACCGGGCCCGAGGCCGCCGGTGCGCAGGATGGTGAATTCGCTGGACTGAGCCAGCCGCGCCAATGAAAAGATGGTGCCGATCAGCACGGCGATCGGGAACACCTCGTAGAAGAGCGCAGGCATCTCCAGCAGCGCGAGCAGCGCACCCTGCGCCAGCGACTGGCCGCGCCGCAGGCGATCCATCTCTTCTGTGAAGGCGTTGAAGTAGAAGAGGGCGAGAAAGCCGACGGCCACGAACATCACCGCCAGCACCATGTCCCGGTAGAGCAGACGACGCACGGTCTTCACGCCACGGCCCTCCGCGGCAGCCAGGCAAAGAGACGCAACGCCTCATCGCGCAGCATCAGCAAACCCAGAGCCAGTGCGGCCACGCTGCCGTGCACGGCCAACAAGGCCTCCGCCGGGCGCATCCTTTCGCGCGCCACCCAGCCTTCGGTGAGGTTGATCAGCTGAAAGTAGATGATGAACACCAGCAGCGCGGCCAATAGGCCCCAGTTGTTGGGCCGCCGCGGGTTGGTTGCCGCCAGCCCCAGCCCCAGCACGGCCAGATTCAGCGCACCCAGCACCATGCCCACGCGCCAGACCAACTGGCCCCGATGGCGCGGGTCAGGCGAGCGCCACAACTCCAGCGTGCCCATGGCCTTGGGCGGGAGTTCATCCAGCGAGCGCGTCACCTGGCGGTCGGCGATGACTCGGTAGCTCTGGAAGCGTGCCTGTGCAAAGCGTTGTTCGGTCTGGTCGGTCTCGCTGCGCTGGCCCGCTTCCAGCAGCAGGTAGCGGTCGGCGCCATCCCATTCGATGCGGCCGTGCTGGGCCGTGGTGACCGATTCCTGCCCCGGCTTCTGCGTCAGGATGAACACATTGCGGCCCACGCCCGGGGTGTCGGTGTCGCGCTCAATGAAGAAGACTTTGCTGCCGTCCCGCGAGCTCTGGAACTGACCAGGGGCCACGCGCGAGAGGTCGCTGCGCTTCTCGTAGCGCTCGCGCATCTGCACGGTTTCCCGCTGGGTCCAGGGTGAAACCCAGAGCTGCAAGGCGGCCAGGCCCAGCAGCACCGGCCAGGCCATGCGCAGGACAGGCGCGAGAAAGCGGCGCAGCGGCAACCCGCAGGCCAGCCAGACGGCCATCTCCGAATCCTTGTACAGGCGGCCGACGCTGGATACGACCGCGATGAACAAGGCCAGGGCCAGCACCACCGGAAGTTGCGTCAGCCCGGCAAAGGCCAGCGCCAGCAGCACATCAGCCGGATCCACGCGGCCGCCGGCTGCAAGGCTGAGCGTGCGAATCAGCGCGTACGTCAGCACGATGGTGGCCAGCACCACCAAACTGATTCCGAAGTTGCGTGCCAAATCGCTACGAAACGAGGTATCGAATAACATGAGCAAGTTTTATTCAGTTGCGTAATTATGGACGCCCGAATTCAAACCATTTCTATTGACAAACTGTCCGGCGCCAACGCCGATGCCTTGGTGGTGGTCTTGGGTGGAGAGGCTGTGCCCGCGCAGCTGGACCCTGCCGTGGCGCAAGCCATCAAAGGCGCGCTCAAGCTCGGCGACTTCGACTGGAAGGCCGGCAAGGCGCTGATGCTCGTGGGTGCGGCCGGCGTGAAGGCGCCGCGGCTGGTGCTGAGCGCGACGGGCAAGCCGTCGGTCAAAGCCGCCCGTGCCGCCTTGGCCGCTGCCCTGGCCCAGCTCAAGGGTCGCAACGTCGGTCATGTGGCCGTGGCTTTCGTGGGCTGCGGCGCGGTTGACGAAGGCTTGATCGAGCACGCCGTGCTGGCCGTGCGCGAGCAGGGCTACCAATACCGACTGACCAAGCCGAGCGCATCGAACGATCCGCGCATCGAACGGCTCAGCCTGCTGGTGGACAAGGTCGAAGCCAAGGCCGCCCGGGTGGGGCTCGAGCGAGGCCAGGCGGTGGGCGAGGGCATCGAGTTGGCGCGCGAACTCGCCAACCGGCCGGCCAATCACTGCACGCCTACGCACTTGGCCGACTGCGTGCGCGACCTCGGCCGCAAGCATGGCCTGAAGGTTGAGGTGCTGGACAAGCGGGCGGTGGAGCGCCTCGGCATGGGCTCCTTCCTGGCGGTGGCCCAGGGGGGCGACGAGCCGCTGCGCTTCATCGTGGCGCGCTACGACGGCGCGCCGCGGGGCCAGGCTCCGGTGGTGCTGGTCGGCAAGGGCATCACCTTCGATACCGGCGGCATCTCGCTCAAGCCTGGCGCCGAGATGGACGAGATGAAGTTCGACATGGGTGGCGCAGCCTCGGTGATCGGCACCCTGCGTGCGGTCGTCGAACTCAAGCCGAAGCTGAACCTGGTGGTGCTGATCCCGGCCTGCGAGAACATGCCCAGCGGTCGCGCAGTCAAGCCCGGTGACGTCGTGACTTCGATGTCGGGTCAGACCATCGAGATCCTGAACACCGATGCCGAAGGACGCCTGATCCTGTGCGATGCCCTGACCTATGCCGAGCGCTTCAAGCCCAGCGTGGTGGTGGACGTCGCGACGCTGACGGGCGCCTGCGTCATCGCGCTGGGTGGCGTGCGCAGTGGCATGTACGCCAGCGACGACGAGCTGGCGAGCTCGCTCACCCGCGCGGGTGAGGAGGCGCTCGACTTGTGCTGGCGCATGCCGCTGGACGACGAGTACGAAGAGGGCCTGAAGACGCACTTTGCCGATGTCGCCAACGTCGGTTCGCGTGCTGGTGGATCCATCACGGCGGCGATGTTCCTGAAACGGTTTGCCAAGGCCTATCGCTGGGGGCACCTCGACATCGCCGGCACCGCCTGGAAGGGCGGCGCGGCCAAGGGCGCGACCGGTCGTCCGGTGGGCCTGCTGACGCACTTCCTGCTGTCGCAGGCGCGCTGAGCGGAGTAGCAGCGTGCCTGCGGTGCGCTTCTACACAGGTCTTGCGGATCGACCGGGCTTCGCGGCCCGGTTGCTCCGCAAGGCGGCGCGTCAGGACCTGAAAGTCTGGGTGGTGGGCGACGAGGCGGAACTGCGCGTGCTGTCGCAGCGGCTCTGGAGCCTGCCGGGTTTTGCCGCGCATGCGGGTGTCCAGGCTTCGCCTGCGCTGAGACGGCGCAGCCCGCTGCGCTTCAGCAAGGGCTTCGCGGCGGATGCCGACTGCACGGCCCTGCTCAACCTCACGGCAGATGTGCCGCCCGAACTGGCGCGTTGGCAGTTCGTCTTCGAACTGGTCGGGCGGGAGCCTGAGGACGTCCAACAGGGGCGTCGTCAGTTCAAGGCCTATCGCGCGCAGGGCTTGACGCCGGAGCACTTCGAGTCCGAGACCGCATGAGTGCCATGCGGGACAAATCTGACATCGAACTGCCGGTATTGACCGACGTCGTGCAGGTGGCGCGGCGGGCCGCCGCACCGACCATCGACCCCACCCTGGGCGAGCAGTTGGATGCCTGGTTGATCGATCAATTGCCTGGCCTGGTGCACGAGGTGGTGGTCGAGCTGACGCCCCGCTTTGAGCAGCAGTTGCTGGATGCCTTGATGCCCCGGCTGCTGGCTTCATTGGCGCAGTGGCAGGGCGAGGTCTGACCCAGTCGGTCGGGCGGTCAACCGAGCCGGGTTGCTGCCGTTGTGGAGGCCGCGGATCGCCCCAAGATTTCCCCTAGCAAGGCGGGTGCGAATTACGGTATGGTCTGCGCCGCTTTGGGACTGAGCCTCAGTCCCGTAATTCCTTGTCGGAGACATTTCATGCAAATCAGGTTCAATCAGGTGGCCGTTGCGGCTTTGGTGGCCATGGGTTCGGTGGCGATGGCGCAGGAAACTCTTGAGGTGCGAATCGGCCACGTCGGCCCGACCTCCGGCGGTATTGCCCACCTGGGCAAGGACAACGAACTGGGCGCCCGTCTGGCCATTGAGGATCTGAACAAGAAGGGCGTGATGATCGGCGGCAAGAAGGCTGTCTTCAAGCTGCTGGCCGAAGACGACGCCGGTGATCCGAAGCAGGGCACCGCTGCTGCCCAGAAGCTGGTGGACTCCAAGGTGCACGGCGTGGTGGGTCACCTGAACTCGGGCACGACCATCCCCGCCTCCAAGATTTACAGCGACGCAGGCATTCCGCAAATCAGCCCGTCGGCCACCAATCCCAAGTACACCCGCCAGGGCTTCAAGACGGCCTTCCGCGTCGTGGCTGACGACGTGCACCTGGGCGGCACCCTGGGCAAGTACGCGGTGAAGTCGCTGAACGGCAAGTCGATCGCCGTCATCGATGACCGCACCGCTTATGGCCAGGGCGTGGCCGATGAGTTCGAGAAGGGCGTGAAGTCCTCGGGCGGCAAGCTGGTGGGCCGCGAGTTCACCAACGACAAGGCCACCGACTTCTCGGCCATCCTGACCAAGCTGAAGGCTGCCAATCCGGACGTCGTGTTCTTCGGCGGCATGGATGCGGTGGCTGGCCCGATGCTGCGTCAGATGAAGCAACTCGGTATCAATGCCAAGTTCATGGGCGGCGACGGTATTTGCAGCGGCGAACTGCCCAAGCTGTCGGCCGGCACCATGGCCGATGGTCAGGTGTATTGCGCCGAAGCCGGCGGTGTTGAGGGTGAGGCGAAGAAGTCGATGGACGATTTCAAGGCCCGTTTCAAGTCCAAGTTCAACATCGAAGTCCAAATCTACGCGCCTTATGTTTACGACGCCGTGATGGTGATGGCGGACGCGATGGCCAAGGCGGGTTCGGTGGATTCGGCCAAATACCTGCCGGTGCTGGCCAAGACCTCCGATTACAAGGGTGTCACCGGCACCATCGCCTTTGATGCCAAGGGTGATATCAAGAACGGCGCTCTGACCCTGTTCACCTACAAGGGTGGCGCACGCGAGCAAGTCGCCGTGATTCGTTAATCGTCCCAGCGACGATTCGAGAGCCCGCTTCGGCGGGCTTTTTCATTTATTTCGCCATTTCACTAAGCGACGCATGATTGCTGCGTGTGAACTGGTTCACTGTCCCCCCTGATTGGGCGATTCAGCACCCAAACAGGGGGCTTTCAACCCCTATGCGCAAGGGCATGATCGCGCCACTTTTTGAAACGCATGGGTGGCTGCGCATCGAGCTCTCTCGATTGGCTGCGCTACCGAATGCCAAGGGGCTTTCATGGTGCGCATCTTCAACCACTACCTTCGCCGTCGCACGATCATGCAAATCGGCTTCGACGTCGGACTGATCGTCGCCGTTCTGTTGCTGGTGGCCGTGGGCCAAGGCGTGGCGACGTTGCAGGCGCTGCCCGTGGCGGCCTCGCACGGCCTGTCGCTTGCCGGTTTCATCTTCCTGATCAACAGCGCCACCGGTTTCTACCAGCCTGCCGCCAAGCGCTCGCTCACTGAAACCTGCGCACGCGCCCTGGTGGCGCTGCTGCTGGCGCTGCCGATCGCTTATGCGCTGACGGCATTGCTGCCCAACTCGCTGGATCAGGGCGGGGCGGTCACCGCTGCCGCCATGCTGGCTGTCTCTGCGGTGGTGCTGCACCGCGTGTATGCGTCGCACGTTGCCAACCCCTCGCAAGGGCGCAGCAAGATCCTGGTGCTGGGCGCCGGGGCGACCGCTCAGGGCGTCGCCGCCAGCCTGCGCGCAGCCGACCCGCACGCCCAGATCGTGGGCTTCTATGCCGGTAGCAACGAAACCGAGATCGCGGTGCCCCAAGAGCAGTTGGTGAGTGCCGAACAGGGTATTTCCGACACGGCTTTGCGCCTGGGCGTGGATGAGATCGTGGTGGCTCTTACGGACCGTCGGGGCGGCAACATGCCCATGCGTGAATTGCTGGACTGCAAGGTCTATGGCATTCGCGTGCTTGACGTGGCCACCCATTTCGAGAAGAACCTGCAGCAGATCAGCCTGGCGCATGTGAATCCGGGCTGGTTGATCTTCGGAGACGGCTTCAATCAGGGGGCCTTCCGCAGTGCGATCAAGCGGGTGTTCGACGTGGTCTTTTCCGGCCTGCTGTTGCTGCTGACCGCGCCGCTGATGGTGCTGGCCGCTCTGGCCGTGAAGCTGGAATCGCGCGGCCCCGTTTTCTACCGCCAGGAGCGGGTGGGTCTGAATGGTGCGCCGTTCTTCGTCACCAAGTTCCGCAGCATGCGCGCTGACGCCGAACGCGATGGCAAGCCGCGTTGGGCGACCAAGAACGACGACCGCGTCACGCGTGTCGGCAAGTTCATTCGCCGCACTCGCATCGATGAGCTGCCGCAGCTCTTCAATGTGTTGGGTGGCTCGATGAGCCTGGTGGGGCCGCGTCCGGAACGTCAGTACTTCGTTGAAGAGCTGATCGAGAAGATCCCTTATTTCGCCGTACGTCATTCGGTCAAGCCGGGCGTGACGGGGTGGGCGCAGGTTCGCTACGAGTACGGCTCGACGGTGGAAGATGCCGCCGCCAAGCTGCAGTACGACCTGTATTACGTGAAGAACCACAGCCTGTTCCTTGATCTCCATGTGCTCATCGAGACGGTGGCGGTGGTGCTGACCGGGCGGGGTGCCCGCTGACCGCTCCAGCGAACTCGGCCGCTCGGTGAGGGGCTGACGGATGAATAGGCGCGCCTTTTGAGCCTGGATGCCATGCCTTTGAGCGCTGCGGCCGCCCTCGTGGCGGCCTGCGCTTTTCTGGTTTGCCTGCTGGCATTTGCGTGGCGGGTGTTCCGCCAGCGCGAACTGCACAACCTGCACAGCGCCGGATGGTTGCTGGCAGGTTTGGGTGCCTCGGCGCTGTGGGCCCTGACGCACGGCCTGCAACAGCTTGGCTTCGAACTCGAACAGGCCTCCGCGCTGCTGGACTGGCTCCGTCTGCTGGCTTGGTTCGGTTTCTTGTTGACCCTGCTGGGCCATGTGCTTTGGAGGCCGCAGGGAAGTTGGCTGACGCTGTCGGTGCTGGGCGTCCTGCTGATTGCGTTTGTCACCCTGTGGCTGGCCGATGCCGACTGGCTGACGCGGCGCGAAGGCAGCTGGCTGCAAGGCATTTCCGGCCTGATGGTGGCGGTGATGGGCCTGGTGCTGGTCGAGCAGGTCTACTTCAATGTCACCGAGGACGGTCGTTGGCTGGCCAAGCCCAGTTGCCTGGCGCTGTTGACCGTGTTCGGCTTCGACCTCTACCTGTTCGCCGACGCCACCCTGCTGGGTTCGCTGGATCCGCAATTGCTGGCCTCCCGCCCGGCGGTTCATGCCCTGGGCCTGCCGCTGCTGATGTTGGGGATTGGCCGCGGCATCGCTTTGCTGTCGCGCCTGCAGGTGTCGCGCAGCGCGGCCTTTCACTCGGCGGCGCTGCTGCTGGTCGGGGCGTACCTGATGGTGGTCGCCTTGCTGGGCTATTGGGTGCGCTACACCGGGGGGGCCTGGGGTCCCACCTTGCAGGTGCTGATCCTGGTGGCGGCGATTCTGCTGATGGCCGCCTTGCTGCTCTCCGGTTCAGCGCGCGCACGCTTCCGGGTGCTGTTCAGCAAGCACTTCTTTCGTTACCGCTACGACTACCGCCAGGAATGGCTGCGCTTCACGGCCGCGTTGAGCACGCAGAGCTCTCCCGAGTACACCGGGCTGGCCGTGATCAAGTCGCTGGCAGGGTTGATCGAAAGCCCGGGTGGTGGCCTCTGGTTGCTGGATGCCTCAGGGCAGCGCTACGAGCAGGTGGCACACTGGAATTTCGAGCGCCGCCAGCACATGGAGCCAGCCGACTCCGAGTTCCTGCGCGAGCTCAAGGCCACGGCCTGGATCGTCGATCTGCAATCGGCCCGAGAGGGGCGCGGTGTGGATGCCGAGGCCACGCCGCCCGAATGGCTGAGCCTGGAGACCCAGGCGCGCCTGCTGGTGCCGTTGCAGGCCGGGGGGGAAACGATCGGCTTTGTGGTGCTTCTGACCCCACGCGCACCGCTGGAGCTGGATTGGGAGGTGCGGGACCTCCTCAAGACCGCCGCCTCGCAGGCGGGTGGCTACTTGGCCATGCTGCGCGCCACCGAGCAGCTGTTGGAGGTACGCAAGTTCGATGCCTTCAACCGCATGTCGGCCTTCGTCGTGCACGACCTGAAGAACATCGTGACCCAGCTCTCGCTGATGCTGAAGAACGCGCAGCGCCACGGCGACAACCCCGAGTTCCGCCAGGACATGCTGGAAACCGTCGAGCACGCGCTGGAAAAGATGCGGCAGCTGATGCTGCAGCTGCGCGAAGGTGAGCGCCCCACTGGCCTCACCAGCGGCGTGGCCCTGGCGCCCATTGCGCAACGGCTGCAGCAGGTGGCGCAGCAGCGCGGGCGTGAGCTCCGCCTGGAGCTCCATGGAGCGGTGGCGACCCGCGGCCATGAAGACCGCATCGAGCGCGTCATCGGGCATGCCGTGCAGAACGCTTTCGATGCAAGTACCGAGGGCCAGTCCGTGCTGTTGCGCATCGAAGCCGAGGGTTCGTCGGCGCGCGTGCAGGTGGTGGACGAAGGCTGCGGCATGAGTCCGGAATTCATCCGCGATCGCTTGTTCAAGCCCTTCCAAAGTACCAAGCAGCAGGGCATGGGCATAGGTGCTTACGAGAGCCTGCAGTACGTGCGTGAACTGGGTGGCAAGATGGATGTGGTGAGCCAACCCGGTGAAGGCACCTGCGTGACCTTCCTGCTGCCCCTCTTCCATCAACAACCGTCCAACGGCCTCTCCGATCGCGCCCTTGCATGAGCTCTGACGTTCGCCCCGCCTCCTTGCTGATCATCGAAGACGACCTTGCGCTGCAGAAGCAGCTGAAGTGGTCACTTGATCGCTTCGAGGCCCACACCGCCAGCGATGCCGCCAGCGCCCTGCTGCAGTTCCGCAAGGTGCAGCCCGGCGTGGTGACGATGGACCTGGGGCTGCCGCCCGATCAGGACGGCGTCACCGAAGGCTTCAAGCTGCTGGAACGCCTGCTGGAGCTGGACCCCTATGTGAAGGTCATCGTCCTGACCGGTCAGAACGACCAGACCAATGCGCTGCGCGCCGTGCGTCTGGGCGCCTACGACTTCCTGGCCAAGCCGGTGGATCCCGACGTGCTGTCGCTCACGGTCGAGCGCGCCCTGCGCATGCGCGAGTTGCAGGACGAAAACCGGCGCTTGAGCGCCGAGCAGGCCGGTGCTCTGGGCGGGTTGCTGACCCGCGATGACGCCATGCTGCGCATCTGCCGCACGATCGAGAAGGTGGCCCGCTCGGACGCCACCGTGCTGCTGCTGGGGGAGAGTGGCACCGGCAAGGAGGTGCTGGCTCAGGGCCTGCACGAGGCGGCCGGTCGCAAGGGGCGCTTCGTCGCCATCAATTGCGCGGCCATCCCGGAGAACCTGCTGGAGAGCGAGCTGTTCGGCTACGAGAAGGGCGCCTTCACGGGGGCCGCCAAGGCCACGCCGGGCAAGATCGAAGTCGCCCATGGCGGCACGCTGATGCTGGACGAGATCGGTGACCTGCCGATGTCCCTGCAGGCCAAGCTGCTGCGCTTCCTCCAGGAGCGCTCGATCGAGCGATTGGGCGCGCGGCAGGAGATCGCCGTGGATGTGCGGGTGGTGGGCGCCACGCACCAGAACCTCAAGCAGCTGATTGCCGATGGTCGTTTCCGCGAGGATCTGTATTACCGCCTGGCCGAGATCGTCGTGGAGATCCCGCCGCTGCGCCAGCGCCATGGCGACGCCGTGCTGCTCGCCCACGCCTTTCTCAAGCGCATGGCGGCGGACCAGCGCCGGCGTGCCCCGACGCTCAGCGACGATGCCATTCGCGCGCTCGAACGCCACAGCTGGCCGGGCAATGTGCGCGAGCTGCAGAACCTCATCAAGCGTGCCAGCATCATGGCCGACGGCGACCGCATCGTTGCGGCCGACCTGGGGTTGGACCCGGGCAACCCGGAAGAGCCCGGCATCGAGCTCGACCTGCGCACCGTGCGTGAGCGCGCCGAGCGTCAGGCCGTGGTGGCGGCCCTGGCGCGCTGCGACGGCAACATCGCGCGGGCCTCGGAGCTGCTCGGCGTGAGCCGTCCCACGCTCTACGATTTGATGGCCCGTTTGCAGATCAAGTAAGCGGCAAAGACCGGCCTGCGCCGGCAGTGACAACGGAAGGAATCTGGGTGCAAACGAGCGGAAACAAGGCGCGCCGGGTGGCGCGGGTGGGTGCCATGCTGGCCCTGGCTGTGGTGCTGCAGGCCTGTGGCCAGAAGGACCCGGCTGAGGAACTGGGGGCTGCGCGCGCCGCACTGGCCAAGCGGGACCACAAGACTGCCACCATTCACCTGAAGAACGTGCTGGAGCAGGAGCCCGATCGCAAGGACGCCCGCCTGCTGCTGGCCAAGACCCTGCTGGAATCCGGCGACCCCAATGCCGCCGAGGTCGAGTTCTCCAAGGCCAGCCGCCTGGGTGCGGCGCCGGAGGAAGTGGCGCCTTTGCATGCTGCGGCCCTGATTGCCAAGCGGGACGCGCGCAAGGCCCTTGAGCTGTATGGCACGGTCCAACTCAAGGACCCGGCGGCCATGGCCGAGCTCAAGCTGGCGCTGGCCACCGCGCAGGGTGCGCTGGGCAAGCGCGATCAGGCTCGCGCGCTGATTGAGGCTGCACTGCAGCTGCAGCCACAAGGGGTGTCGACCCGGCTGGCCTGGGCGCGTGTGCTGATGGCCGAGGGCCAGGTCGATGAGGGCCTGGCGCTGGTCGACACCCTGCTGAAAGAAAACCCCAAGCTGGCCGAGGCCTGGCGCCTCAAAGGCGACCATGCCGTGGCGCGCCGAGCGCTGCCCGAGGCCCGTCAGGCTTATGCCGCCGCGGTGGATGCCGACCCGCGCAACATGGGTGCCCAGGGTGCGCTGCTGACGGCCCTGATGACCGAGCGCGACTTGGACGAGGCACGCAAGCGCCTCGATGCCCTCAAGAAACTGGTGGGGCAGAACGGGGAGGTGCTGTACTTCAGCGCCGCGCTGGCCCTGGAAGCGCGCGAACTCGGCCCTGCCTTCGAGCAGATCCAACAATTGCTGAAGATCGCGCCCGATGACCCGCGCGCCCTGATGCTGGCCGCGCACATCGAATTCCAGCGCGAGAACTACCTGCCCGCCGAGGCGCATCTGAACCGCCTGCTCGGTCGGGGTGTCGACACACCAGCCGTGCGCGTGCTGCTGGCCCACACCTTCCTGCGCCGCGACGAAGCGCGCGCCGCCCTGGAAGCGCTGAGCGGTTTGCCGGATTCGAGCAACGATGCCCGCGTGCAAGCCCTGGCGGGTGAAGCGCTCATGCGCATGGGCGAGGTGCGCAAGGCCGAGGCCCATTTCCGCCGGGCGGTGCAGCTCAATCCGCAGGACTCGCGCAGTCGCATCCTGCTGGCCATGCGCGAGGCCAACGCCGGCTCCGTCGACAAGGGCCTGAGCCAGCTGCAGGACATTGCCTCCGAGCTGGACAACCCGGCGGCCGATGTCGCCATCGTCGCGACCCTGGTGCGCAAGAACGACTTTGCCGGCGCCCTCAAGGCCATCGACCAGGCGGCGCCCAAGTTGCAGCCCGGCTCGGCCGATTCCATGCGCGCCTCCGTGGCCCTGATGCAGGGCGACCGCCCCAAGGCCCGCACCCTGTGGGAGCAGGCGCTCAAGGCCAATCCCAAGCTGCTCGCCGCCGCGCAGCAGCTCGCTCGGTTGGACCAAGTCGAGGGCAAAGCCAAGGACAGCGTGGCGCGCTTCGCGGCCGTGATGAAGGCCGATCCGGCCCTGGTGGAGGCCAAGCTGGCCTGGCTCAACGCACGTCAGCTGGCCCAGGAGCCCGCGGAAGACGTGCTCGCGGCGGCACGCCAGATTGCCAAGGAGCATCCGAAATCGGTGCCTGCGCAGCTGGCCTGGGTGCGCACCGTGCAGCAGCGCCAGGATGTGGCCGCTGCCTTGCAAGCTGCGCAGGATGCCGCGGCGGCCCTGCCCAATGAGCCGCAGCTGATTGAGCTGATCGGCCAACTGCAGATGCGCCAGCGCGACTACAAGCTGGCGGCGCTGAGCTTCAAGCGCCTGGCGGAGCTCAAGCCCAGCTCGGCCGCGGCCTTGATGCGCTTGGTCGAGGTCGAAGTGGCGCAACGGGACTACCCCGCCGCGTTGGCCACTGCCAAGCGCGCGCAGGCCCTGCAGCCTGGTCGGATCGACACCCAGCGTGCCCTGGTGGCGCTGGAGAGCGAGACGGGCAATGTGGCCGGCGCGCGCCGGCTCTTGAAGGAGATCCAGAGCCAGCCCGGCCGCGAGGCCTTTGCTTTCGCCCTGGAAGGCGACCTGGAAACCAGCCAGCGCAACTGGGATGCCGCCCGTGCCGCCTACAAGCGCGCCTTGGAGCGTGGCGGGCAGATGAACGATGTGGCCGGCAAGCTGCACGGCAGCCTGGTGGCAGGCGGCAAGGAGGGCGATGCCCAGTCCTTCGAGCGCCAGTGGTTGGCCGATCACCCCGAGGACTGGAGCTTCCGCATGTACCTGGGCAATTTGGCCCTGGTGCGTGGCGCCTTCGAGCCGGCGCGCCTGCAGTACGAGCAGGTCGTCAAGGGACAGCCGGGCAATGCCGTGGCGCGCAACAACCTGGCCTGGGTGCTGATGCGCAGCGGCGATCTGGCCAACGCCGAAGCCCAGCTGAAGGAAGCGCTGGCCCTGCGGCCGGGTGATGTCGAGATCCTCGACACCCAGGCGCAGCTGCTCTCCAGCCAAGGGAAGCACGAGCAGGCGCTGCAGGTGCAGCGCCGCGTGGTGGGCGTCGAGCCCGGCAACCCGGCCCGCCGTGTGGCGCTGGCGCGCCTGCTGATGGCCGCCAAGCAGCCGGACGAGGCGCGCGGCGAATTGCAGGGTGTGCTCAAGCTGGGCGATCAGTACCCCGGCCAGGCCGAAGTGCGTCAGCTGCTGCAGCAGCTCTGAGGTCGGGCAGGCCAGAGGGATCCGAACCATGCAACGACGTGAACTGATGGCGCTGGCGTTTGCGCTGGCCGCTGGGCCGGCTGTGCCGGCCCTGGCTCAGACCCAGGCCCTGCCCAAGCTCATCGAGGCCAGCAAGCCGGGCGTGGTGCTGGTGGGCACGCACTCCCTGACTGACAGCCCGCGCTTCGGCTTCCGAGGCACGGGCTTCGTGGTGGAGCAAGGCCGCTTCGTGGTGACGAATGCCCATGTGCTGCCGCCCCCCGATGCCCTGGATTCCGAGCGCCGCGTGGTCATCCAGGCCTGGCAGGGGGGCAGCCGCTGGGAGCAGCGCGAGGTCCGGACCGTGGCGCTGGCGCGTGCGCACGATCTGGTGCTGCTGCAGGTGGAGGGCGCGCCCTTGCCCGGCAGCCTGAAACTGGCGCCCGAGGCGCTGGTGCGCGAAGGCACCGAAATCGCACTGATGGGCTTTCCCGTAGGCGGCGTGTTGGGTTTTAGCCATGTCACGCACCGCGGCATCGTGGCCTCGGTCACGGGCATTGCCTTGCCCCAACCGAGCGCCCAGGCGCTCAACGAACGGGCGATCCGCCAGATCCGTGAGGGCAGTTTCGACATCTACCAGCTCGACGCCGTGGCCTATCCCGGCAACAGCGGCGGGCCGCTGTTCGATGTCGCCAACGGCACCGTCATCGGGGTCATCAACATGGTGCTGACGAAAAGCCGCGAGGCCGCGCTCAGCAGTCCCACCGGCATCAGCTACGCCTTGCCGGTGCGGCATGTGCACGCCCTGTTGCGTCAGGCGCAGCTGCCCTGAGCGCTGGCGGGCTGCGGGTTTTCGATAATCGCGGGCTGTCCCCAGCCCCTTGCCCTGCATGACTGCTTCGCCCTGGCGCCTGTCCGTCGCGCCGATGATGGACTGGACGGATCGGCATTGCCGCGTCCTCCATCGCCTGATCACCCGCCACACCCGCCTGTACACCGAGATGGTGACCACCGGCGCGCTGCTGCATGGCGACCAGGGGCGTCACCTGGATTTCGACGCCGTGGAGCACCCGCTGGCGCTGCAGCTCGGCGGCAGCGAGCCCGAGGACCTGGCGCAATGCGCGCGGCTGGCCGAGCGCTGGGGCTATGACGAGGTCAACCTGAACTGCGGCTGCCCCAGCCCGCGCGTGCAGCGCGGTGCCTTTGGCGCCTGCCTGATGGGCGAGGCCGCCCTGGTGGCCGATTGCGTCAAGGCCATGCGCGACGTGACCACGCTGCCGGTGACGGTCAAGCACCGCATCGGCATCGATCGTCAGGAGAGCTACGAGTTCGTGCGCGATTTCGTCGGCACCGTGGCCGCGGCGGGTTGCGAAGTCTTCATCGTGCACGCCCGCAATGCCTGGTTGGACGGGCTCAGCCCCAAGGACAACCGCGAGATCCCGCCCCTGCGCTACGAGATCGTGCACCGCCTCAAGCGCGAGTTCCCGCAGCTCACCATCGCCATCAATGGCGGCATCAAGGACGACGAGACCATCGCCGCCCAGCTCGAAGCGGTGGACGGCGTGATGGTGGGGCGCCACGCGTATCACGAGCCCTGGGCGATGGCGACCTGGGACGAGCGTTTCTTCGGTGCCCATGCGCCGGCCACGGAGCGCGGGGCGGTGGAAGAGGCCTGGATGGCCTATCTGGACGCCCGCTGGCAGCAGGGGCAGCCCTGGGCGCTGGCGATGCGCCATGCGCTGGGCCTGTGGAACGGTACGCCGGGGGCACGGCGCTGGCGCCAGGTCTGGAGCGACCACCGGCTCAAGAGCTTGCCGCCGCGCCAAGTGCAGGCGCAGGCTACGGCCGCGCGGCTGGGCGCGCTGGAAGCGGCCTGAGCCCCGCCAGCCGCCGGCCTCTCAGTCCCAGGGCGCCTTCTCGTCCGAGGGCGCTTGCGTTGCCAACACAGGCGTAGGCGCTGCGGCGCCCAGGCCGTCGGTCACGCCGCCGAGGCCCTCGAACAACGCGGGCAGCAGCTCCGACAGCTCGGCGGTTGCCAGCAGCATGTCGGCGTCGAAAGGGTCTTGCTCGCTCTGCGTGGCGCCGTCCTGGTCGAACACGCTGTCGTCCAGCTTCAGGCGGGTCAGCTGCAGGGTGTCGGTCAGCACCAGTTCCAGGCGGTCCTTCCACTGCAGGGCCATCTTCTTGACCTGCTTGCCCTCGGTGAGGTGCTGCTGCACGTCCTGGCCGTCCAGGCCGTGGCGGGTGTAGCGCACGCTGGCGTTCTGGCTGTCGGCGCTGCGCAGCTCGGCGTCGCGGCCGATGCCGAAGCCAGCCGGTGCCACGCCATCCAGCAGCCAGGCGCGCATGCAGGCGGCCGGGCTTTCGGCCGTCATCAGTGGCTGCGGGGCCAGATTGGGGATGGCCTTGGTCAGCAGGCTGAGCGCCGAATCGGTGCGCGCTGCGGTGGTGCTGTCGATGGCCAGCAGCTCCAGCTGCGGTGCGATCCAGACGCGCAGCGAGGTCTGGCGCGTGAAGGCCAGCGGCAGCAGGTCCAGCATGGCCTCGTCCTTGAGCTCGCGGCGGCGCTTGGCGCCGGGCTTGCGGCCGCTTTCCTGCTCGATCTTCTCGGCCAGCTCGTCCACCCGCTCGCGCACCACCGAGCCCGGCAGCAGGCGCTGCTCGAACTGCAGCTTCAGCAACAGATGGCCGTTGACCCACTCCGCCAGCGGCCCATGGGCCTTGCCGCGCGGCGGCACGAAGCCGACCGACAGGGGCTGGGTGGGCATGCAGGGGGTGAAGGGCAGGGCGGCCAGCTGCTCGTCCAGGCGCGCGGGGTCGGGCTGGGCATGGGCGGGCAGGCGGTAGAGGGTCAGGGCCTTGAACACGGCGGGACTTCTGGGAGGGCAGGGGGCGCGGATTCTGGCACCGCTCCGTCGGCCCGGGCTGCAGCCCGGTCGGCACAAATGCCGCTCAGTCGGTCGCGGCTCGCCTTGCGGCCGGTGCTCGGGCAGCATGCACGACTTTCCAAACCCGGCACCCACTCGACCATGCACATCTCATTGCGCTCCGCCCTCCTGCTGGCCCTCTCACCTGCGCTGTTGGCGCCCGTGCTGGCCGCGCCCCCGGCGAAGGAGCTGGCGGCCTATGCCGAACAGCTGCTGGATGAACAGGGCATCAAGAAGGACGGCCCCGGCCTGACCCTGCTCGTGGCCCAGGGCGATCAGCTGCTCTACCAGGGCGCACGCGGCATGGCGTCCGTCGAGCTGGGCGTGCCGCTCAAGCCCGAGCACCGTATGCGCCTGGGCTCCATCACCAAGCAGTTCGCCGCAGCCACCCTGCTCAAGTTCATCGATGAGGGCAAGGCCAAGCTGGACGATCCCTTGTCCAAGTACCTGCCCGACTACCCGAACGGCGGCGCCATCACCCTGGCCCAGCTGCTCAACCACAGCTCAGGCGTGAAGAGCTACACCGGCATCCCCGGCTACATGCACAACCCGATCCGCCAGCAGCTCAGCACGGTGGAGCTGGTCAAGGTCTTCAAGGACCAGCCCGTCGATTTCGCCCCCGGCGCCGACTTCCGCTACAACAATTCCGGCTATGTGCTGGTGGGCGCGGTGATCGAGGCCATCAGCGGCAAGGCCTGGCACGAGGCGCTCGACGCGGCCCTGCTCAAACCCCAGCGCATTGCGGTGAGCTACCCCGGCGAGCAGGGTCTGGTGCCCGGCATGGTGCAGGGCTATTCCAAGGTGGGGGCTGACGCCCTCTCGGTGGCGGGCGTGCTGAGCATGACGCAGCCCCATGCCGCCGGCGCCCTGGTGGGCGATGTGCAAGCGCTGTGGCGCTGGAACCAGGCCCTGCATGGCGGCCAGCTGCTCAAGCCCGAGACCTATCAACGCATGGTCACGCCCGAAGGGGCCGCCGTGAAGGCGCGCTACGCCTTCGGCATCGGTACCGACAGCCTGCGCGGCCAGCCCATGCTGCAGCACGGCGGCGGCATCCACGGCTTCAGCACCCTGCTGGTCTACCAGCCGGAGCACAAGCTCACGGTGGCCCTGCTGTCCAACTCCGACAGCGCCGGCATCAACCTGGACCTGATCGCCCGCAAACTGGGCGCCAAGGCCATGGGCAAGCCCTACCCGGCCATCCAGCCGGTGGCGGTGGACGCAAAGGCCCTGCAAGCCTATGAGGGCATCTACTCGCCCGATGGCCGGGACACCCGCACCCTGCGCGTGCAGGGCGGCGTGCTGACCAGCACCCGCAGCGGCTCGCAGCCCTTCAAGCTCATCCCCCTGGGCAAGGACCGCTTCGCCTTCAGCAACACCGTCGCACAGCTGCAGCTGGAGCGCGATGCCCAGGGCAAGGTGGTGGCAATGCAGTACTTCGCCGATGCCGACGGCCAGGGCGAGCGCTGGCCGCGCACGGCGGACCTGCCGCAGCGCGCCGAGTACGCGCTCAGCCCGAGTGAACGGCAGGCGCTGGTGGGTGAATACAAGTCGGCGCGCTTCGCCATCAAGGTGTTCGTGGACGAACAGGGCCAGCTGCGCGGCCAGGTGCCCGGCCAGCCGGTGGTGACGCTCAAGGCCAGCGGCCCGCGCGAGGTCTACGTCGTCGAGGTGGACGCCACGCTGAGCTTCGCCAGCGAGGGCGAGCAGCCGCGCAGCGTCACCCTCAAGCAGGGCCCGAACGTCATGGAGCTGCAGCGCAGCTGACGCGCCTGGCGCTCCGTTCGCGCCGCGCCGGCCCCATTGGTCGCAGGACCGTGGGCGCCGGCGCTGCGTTTTCGCACCATGGCGGCCATCGCAACCCAACCCCCATGGAGTCCCCATGTTCAAGCGCCTCGTTCTTCCCCTTCTGCTGGCCAGCACCGGCCTGGCCCAGGCTGCCAGCCTGGAACTTACCGTCACCGGCCTGAACCGCACCGAGGGCCATGTGCTCGTGGCGGTGTACGACCAGGCCGAGCTCTGGCTCAAGGGCAAGCCCCTGCGCAGCGCCCGCGCCAAGGTCGAGGGCACCGAAATCAAGCTGCAGCTGGACGATCTGCCTGAGGGCGCCATGCTGGCCCTCAGCGTGGTGCACGACCTGAACGACAACAAGCGCCTGGACATGAACGTCATCGGCATGCCCACCGAGCCCTACGGCTTCAGCAACAACGCCGCGGGCAATTTCGGCCCGCCGAGCTTCGAGGCCGCCAAGCTCGTGCTCAGCGGCAGCGCCAAGCACCAGATCAAGCTGAACTGAGGCCGGGTCATGCTGACGCGTCGCTCACTTCTGCAGGCCGCCGCGGCCCTGCCCGTGGCCGCCCTGGCGCCCGCCTGGGCCACCGGCGATGGCCTGGTCCGCACGCCCTTCGGCAGCGCGCCCGAGCTGCAGCCGCTGCGCGGCTGGCTGGATGGGCAGGACCGCCTGGCCGAGGGCCTGCGCCTGCAGGGCCGCTGGCCCGCTGAACTGCGCGGCACCCTGTACCGCAATGGTCCGGGCCTGATGGAGCGCGCCGGCCAGCGCTACCGCCATTGGTTCGATGGCGACGGCCTGGTGCAGGCCTGGCAGCTGGGTGCGCAGGGCTTCAGCCACCAGGCGCGCTTCGTGCGCACGCCCAAGTTCGTGGCCGAGCAGGAGGCCGGCGAGTTCCTGTTGCCGGCCTTCGGTACCGCCGTGCCGGCCAAGCGGCCCCTGCGGCGCAGCGACGACGTCAACACCGCCAACACCAGCGTGATGCTGCAGGGCGGGCGCCTGTATGCGCTGTGGGAGGGCGGCTCGGCCACCGAGCTCGACCCGCAGTCCCTGCACACCAAGGGCCTGCAGACCTGGGCGCCCGAACTTCAGGGCATGCCCTTCAGCGCCCACCCCAAACGTGAGCCCGACGGCCGCTTGTGGAACTTCGGCAGCTTCGGCGGCAAGCTGGTGATCTACGAAATCGATGCCGCGGGCGGCCTGAAGCGCTGGAAGCTGCTGGACATGGCTGTGCCGGCCATGCTGCATGACTTCGTCATCACCGAGCGCTTCCTGGTCTTCCTGCTGCCGCCGCTGCGTCTGGACCTGGCCGCCGTCAAGGCCGGCCGCTCGATGGTGGGTGCCATGCGCTGGCAGGCCGAGCAAGGCAACCGGGTGCTGGTGATCGACAAGGCGGACCTGAGCGTGCGTGCCCAGCTGCAGATGCCGGCCGAGCTGGTCTTCCACTTCGGCAATGCCTGGGACGACGGTCAGGGCGTGATCCGGCTGGACTATGTGCATGGCGACATCGACGAGTTCCTCGATGGCCGCTTCAACTCGGTGGTGCAGGGCCAGCGCCCGTCCAGTGTTGGTGAAAGCGGCCCGCGCCTGCTGCGCATCGACCTGCCGCGCCAGCGCCTGGACCTGGTCAAGCGCGAAGAGACCACCGAGTTCCCGCAGGTGGACCCGCGCGTGGTGGCGCGCCGCTACCGCTACGTCTATGCGCCCGCGCGGCATGGCCGGGCACCCGGCTGGGGCTTCAACGCGGTGCAGCGCCTGGACCTGGAGCGCGGCGCCGTGGAGCGCTTCGTGTTCCCGAGCGAGGTGGTGATCGAGGAGCAGCTGCTGGTGCCCAAGCCCGGCAGCCGCCGCGAGGGCCAGGGCTGGCTGCTGGGCACGGGCTTCGACGTGGCGCGCCAGCGCAGCTTCTGCACCGTGTTCGATGCCGAGGCGCTCAGCGCCGGTCCGCTGGCCACCGTCTGGCTGCCCTACTGGGTGCCTCTGGGTTTCCACGGGGCCTTCGTGCCCGCTTGAGCGGGCAGGAAGCGCGCAGGGGCCGGGCCACAATCCCGGCCCATGGACCAAAACGCACTCAAGCGCCAGGTGGCTCAGGCCGCGCTGGCATATGTGGAACCCGGCTCCGTGCTGGGCGTGGGCACCGGCTCGACGGTGGATCTGTTCATCGAGGCCCTGGCCGCCAGCGGCATCAAGCTGGCGGGCGCGGTCTCCAGCTCGGAGCGCTCCACCAAGGCCCTGGCCGCGGCCGGCATTGCGGTGCTGGAAGCCGGCCAGGTTGAGTCGCTTGCCACCTACATCGACGGGGCCGACGAGATCGACCCGCGCGGGAACATGATCAAGGGCGGCGGCGCCGCGCTGACGCGCGAGAAGATCGTCGCCGACCTGGCCGCCCGCTTCGTCTGCATTGCCGACGCCAGCAAGTGCGTGGACGTGCTGGGCGCCTTCCCGCTGCCGGTGGAAATCATCCCCATGGCCGCACCCCAGCTGATCCGCCGTTTTGCCGCCCTGGGCGGTCAGGCCGCCGTGCGCGCCGGCTGCGTGACCGACAACGGCCAGCACATCTTGGACGTGCGCGGGCTGAAGATCAGCGACCCGCTGGCCATGGAGGCCGAGGTCAGCCAGTGGCCCGGCGTCGTCACGGTGGGCATCTTTGCGCGCCACCGCGCCAAGGTGGCGCTGATCGGCGCGCCCGAGGGCGTGCGCACCTTGAACTTCGACTGACCCCCAGGAGACCGCCGCGATGCTCCCGCTCTTCCCATCCCCCTGGCTGAGCGAGGAGCACCAGCTCCTGGGCGACGCCGCCGCGCGCTTTTTTGCCGAGCGCTGGGTGCCCCATCAGGCTGAGTGGCGCGCCGCTGGCCTGATGCCGCGCAGTGCCTGGCGCGAGGCCGGCGCACAGGGCTTTCTGTGTGCCGGCATGCCCGAGGAATATGGGGGCGGCGGCGGGGACATCGGCCACGAGGCCGTGCTGGCGCTGGAGCAGGCGCGCGCCAACATCTCCGGCTTTGGCGGGCCGCTGCACTCGGTCATCGTGGCGCCCTACCTGCTGCACCATGGCTCCGAAGCACAGAAGCGCCGCTGGCTGCCGCGCATGGCGCAGGGCGAGCTGATCGGCGCCATCGCCATGACGGAGCCGGGCGCCGGCTCGGACCTGCAGGGCGTCAAGACCCATGCCCGGCGCGACGGCGAGCACTACGTGCTGAATGGCTCCAAGACTTTCATCACCAACGGCCAGAACGCCAATTTGATCATCGTGGTCTGCAAGACCGACCCCAGCCAGGGCGCCAAGGGTGTCTCGCTGCTGGTGGTGGAGACTGAGGACGCGGCCGGCAACCCGGTGCCCGGTTTGAAGCGCGGCCGCAACCTCGACAAGATCGGCATGCACGCGCAGGACACCTCCGAGCTGTTCTTCGACGACCTGCGGGTGCCGGCCGACCACCTGCTGGGTGGGCGGGAAGGGCAGGGCTTCTTCCAGCTGATGCAGGAACTGCCGCAGGAGCGCCTGCTGATCGCCCTGCAGGCCGTGGGCGCGATGGAGCGCGGCCTGGCCGAGGCACTCGCCTACACCAAGGAGCGCAAGGCCTTCGGCAAGTCGATCTGGGAATTCCAGAACACCCGCTTCAAGCTGGCCGAGGTGCAGGCCCAGGTGATTGCTGCGCGCGCCACCGTGGATGCGGCCCTGGTGGCGCACCTGAAGGGCGAGCTCGATGCCGCCCGCGCCGCCCTGCTCAAGGCCTGGACCACCGACCTGGCCTGCCAGCTGCTGGACGAATGCCTGCAACTGCACGGCGGCTACGGCTACATGCTGGAGTACCCGATCGCCGAGCTCTGGGCCGACGCGCGCGTGGCGCGCATCTATGGCGGCACGAACGAAATCATGAAAGAGCTGGCTTCCCGCTCCATGTAAGGCCCACGAGATGAAGACCGCCTTCGACGCCTATCTCTACGACCACGTGCGCACCCCGCGCGGGCGCGGCAAAGCGGGCGGCAGCCTGCATCAGGCCAGCCCAGTGTGGCTGCTGCGTGGCCTGCTGCAGGCGCTGGCCCAGCGCAACCACCTGGACACCGCCCTGGTGGACGACGTGGTGCTGGGCTGCGTGACCCCGCTGGGCGAGCAGGGAGCCGACATCGCCCGCACCGCGGTGCTGGACGCCGGCTGGTCGCAGACGGTGGCCGGCGTCACCCAGAGCCGCTTCTGCGCCTCCGGCCTCGAATCCATCAACCTGGCGGCCGCCAAGGTGGCCAGCGGCTTTGAGCAGCTGGTGGTGGCCGGCGGCGTGGAGAGCATGAGCCGCGTGCCGATGGGCAGCGACGGCGGGGCCTGGGTGCTGGACCCGCGCGTCAACCAGGCGTTGGGCTTCATTCCGCAGGGCATCAGCGCCGATCTGATCGCCACGCTGGAAGGCTTCACGCGTGAGCAGCTCGATGCCTACGCCGCCGGCTCGCACCAGCGCGCCGCCGCCGCGCAGGCAGCCGGCAACTTCAAGCGCAGCCTCGTGCCGGTGCACGATATTGCCGGCCTTTTGATGCTGGAGCGCGACGAGACCGTGCGGCCGGACACCACGGTCGAGAGCCTGGCCAAGCTCAAGCCCAGCTTCGCCGCCATGGGCGCGATGGGCTTCGACGCCACGGCGCGCCGCCGCTATCCGCAGGTCGAGGCGATCCAGCATGTGCACCACGCTGGCAACAGCAGCGGCATCGTGGATGGCGCTGCGCTGATGCTGGTGGGCTCCAAGGCCGGTGGCCAGCGCGCCGGGCTGCGCGTGCGTGCCCATGTACGCGCCGCGGCCGTCATCGGCTCCGAACCCAGCATCATGCTCACCGGCCCCACGCCGGCCTGCCGAAAGGCTCTGGCCCAGGCCGGCATGAAGGCGGCCGACATCGACCTCTGGGAGATCAACGAGGCCTTCGCCGCCGTGCCGCTCAAGACCATGCGCGACCTGAGCCTGGACCCCACGCGCGTCAACGTCAACGGCGGCGCCATCGCGCTTGGCCACCCGCTCGGCGCCACCGGCTGCATGCTGCTGGGCACGGTGCTGGACGAGCTGGAACGCCGCCACCTGGCCACCGCCTGCGTCACGCTCTGCGTGGGCGGCGGCATGGGCATTGCCACCATCATCGAGAGGATCTGAATGATCCACGCCGAACTTTTGGACGACGGCCTGCTGCTGGCCCGGTTCGACCACCCGGGCAAGGCCAATGTGTTCGATGCTGCGCTGGGCGAGGCCTTTGCCGCGGTGGTCGAGCGGGTGTGCAGCGCTGAAGATGTACGCGGTTTGATTCTGGCCAGCGCCAAGCCGGACTTCCTGCTCGGCGCCGACATCGAGCTGCTGCGCACCCTGGACAGCGCGCCCAAGGCCTTCGAGGCCACGATGGCCTTCAAGGCCGAGCTGCGCCGGCTGGAGCGCTGCGGCAAGCCGGTGGTGGCCATCGTCAACGGCCAGGCCCTGGGCGCGGGCTTCGAGATCGCGCTGGCCTGCCATGCCCGCATCGGTCTGGCGGACACCGTGCTGGCCCTGCCCGAGGTGCGCCTGGGCCTGCTGCCGGCCGGCGGTGGCACGCAGCGCCTGCCGCGCCTGGTGGGCCAGGCCACGGCCTTGCCCTGGTTGCTGGAAGGCACGCGCATCCGCGCGGCGCAGGCCCTGGAAGCGGGGCTGCTGGAAGCGATTGCCGCGAGCGCGGAGGACGCGCTGGCCCAGGCGCGTGCCTGGGCGCTGGCGCATCCGCAGCCCGAGCCGCCCTGGGACCGCAAGGGCTGGCGCTACCCCAGTGGCGGCTCGGCCCGCCAGGGCGAGCTCTGGGCCATCGCGCCCTCGATGGCCAGCGACAAGGGTGGCACCCAGCTGCCCAATCTCACCCACATCCTCTCCTGCGTGTTCGAAGGCGGCCTGCTGGGCATGGACGCCGCGCTGGAGCTGGAAAGCCGCTACTTCGCCGCCTGTGCCACCAGCGCCCCGGCGCGCGCCCTGCTGGGCCTGTGGCTCCAGCAGCGCGAGGTGCAGCATGGCGCGGCGCGGCCGGCCCTGCCGCCGCGGCGCGTCAAGCGCCTGGGCGTCATCGGCGCCGGCATGATGGGCGCGGGCATTGCCCATGTGGCGGCCAAGGCCGGCATCGAAGTGGTGTTGCTGGACAGCCAGCAAAGCCTGGCGGAGCAGGGCAAGGCCCGTGCCGAGCAGCAACTGAAGCGCCTGCCCGAGGCCGAGCGCCAGGCGGTGCTGGCGCGCATCGAGCCCACGACCAATTTCGTCGCCCTGCGCGGCTGCGACCTGGTGATTGAGGCGGTATTCGAGCAGCGCAGCGTCAAGACCGAGGTGATCCACAAGGCCGAGGCGCATCTGGACGTCGACACCGTGTTCGGCTCCAACACCTCCACGCTGCCGATCGGCTCGCTGGCCCAGGCCAGCAGCGCGCCCGAGCGCTTTGTGGGCATCCACTTCTTCTCGCCGGTGGAGAAGATGCCGCTGGTGGAGATCATCCGCGGCCCGCGCACCGGCGAGGCTGCGCTGGCCCTGGCCTTTGACCTGACGCGCCAGCTTGGCAAGACCGCCATCGTGGTGAACGATGGCCGCGGCTTCTACACGAGCCGCTGTTTCGGCACCTACCTGCTGGAAGCCTGCGCCATGGTGCTGGAAGGCGTGCCCGCCGCGGTGGTGGAAGCCGCCGGGCGCCACGCTGGCATGCCCATGCCGCCGCTGGCCCTGCACGACGAGGTGAGCCTGAGCCTGACCCTGGCGGTGGACGCCCAGACGCGCACTGATCTGGGCGCCGCCGCGCCGGCCCCGCACCCCGGCTTGGCGCTGGTGCAGGAGCTGGTGGCCGCCGGTCGTGTGGGCCGCAAGGCCGGGCAGGGCTTCTACGACTACGAGGGCGGCAAAAACCTCTGGTCCGGCTTGGCCCGGCATGCGAAGCCCGCCAGCTGGGAAATGGACGAACTGGCCCAGCGCCTGCTGGACGTGCAGATGCTCGAAGCCCTGCGCTGCCTGCACGAGGGTGTGCTGGGCTCGGTGGCCGAGGGCAATGTCGGGGCCGTGCTGGGTTGGGGCTTTGCGCCGCACACCGGCGGGCCGCTGCAGGCCGTGCAGGCGCAGGGATTGGCGGCCTTCTTGCAGCGCTGCGCCGGGCGGGCGGCGCGGCTGGGCGCACGCTGGCAGCCCGAGCCCGGCTTGGCGAAGTTGCCGCTCTGAAAGAAAGAAGGCGGCCCGCAGGCCGCCTTCCAAGGGTCAGAGACGCTTACTGCGCCTGCGGTTCGCCCGGGGGCGGCGCCAGTTCGGGCTGCGGGCCCATGCCCGGCAGGGGGATGGGCTTGCCATTGACCTTCATCGTGCCGCCGCTCATCTCCATCTCGGCGCTGATGAGCTCACCCTCGCGCCGGACGAAACCACGCGCCACCGCCTGGTCCAGCTGCGCGTTCAGCACTTCAGGCGGCATGTCCTTGCCGCTGGCCTTGAGCATCTGCTCGATGAAGCCCAGCGGCAGCTTGCCGGCCATCTTGAACTGGGCCTTCTTCATCAGCACGGGCGCGAGCGCCGGGGCCTTCAGGTCCTCGGCCGTCACGCCCTGCGTGCCGAACGAGTAGCTGAACTCGGCGCTGCGGCCGCCCATCGTCAGCTTGATCTCGTCGACGCTCATCGAGGGGTTGTGCGGCAGCAGGGCCAGCAGCGGGGCCATCAGGCGTTCGGCCTCGGCCTGCGGGTTCTTGCTGCTCTGGCAGCCCTGGCTCCAGGCGCCGCGCACGAAGTCGGTCCAGCCCTGGGCCTGCAGGCGCTGCATGCGCCCCTTCATGCCGATGGACTCCAGCTTGACGCCGGCGACCTCGGCCTTGCCCTGCAGATTGAACTCGGCGCTGAACAGCTGGTCGGCCAGGCGGCCGTCCTGCTGATAGGCCACATCGGTCCAGGCAAACAGGGTGCGCGCCTGGCCGTCCGGGCCGGGCGCCTCGAAGCGCATCGCCTTCATCACGCCCTTGCCCTTGCCGTTCAGCGCCCACCAGGTGGGAGCCAGGCCCTCGCCCTCGAACTCGGCGCCTTCGATGACGGCCTTGAAGCCCTTGGTGGGCGACTCGATCACATAGCCCGGCAGCTTGCCGGTGTAGCGCGCGCTGCCGTCCTTGTTCAGTTGCAGATTGGCGTCCAGGCCCTGGAACTTCAGGCTCATCTCGGCATCGGGCTTGATCGTGAAGGCCGAGACCAGCAGGCGGCTGTTGCTGGCGCCGTCAAAGCCCACGCTGGTGCGCAGGCTCACGGGCACTTCGTCCATGCCGAGCTTCTTCAGCTCGGCGCGGTCGGCGTCGCTGAGCACGAGCTTGCTGTCGATGCGGGCGGCGCCGAAGCCGCCAAAGCCGGGCAGCGGGCCGTGCTGGATCTGGTCCTGCCAGACCATGGTGTGCACCTTGTCCTTGCCGCCTTGCTCGGGGCCGCAGCCGAACTCCAGTTCGAGCGTGCGGGTGGCGCCCATGAAGCCCTTTTGGTAGTCGACCTTGCGGATGCGGATGGGCGACTGGGTGTGGGCACGCAGGCTCTCGGCCTGCAAGATCATTTCGGTCTTGACGCGGCCGCCGCTGTAGGCGGTGGCACCGGCCCACAGACCGGCCAACACGGCCACGGCGATCGCGGCCTTCACGGGGGTGTTCATACCCTCTCCCTGAGCAGTGGAAAAAGCGCCGGATTGTGGCGGCGCCCCTGGCGACCCCCGGCGTGCCGCCAGGCTTCTTACGCCTGCTTACAAACTCGGGCCGCGCGGCGTGAAGACGGTCACGCCCTCAGGCGCTGGCGCAGGGCCTGGGCATTGAGCGGCTGGGGCCGGGGAGCGGAGAGCAGTTCCACCATCAGGCGCTGGCGGGGCGCCTGAAGGCCCTGGGCCTGGGCCAGGCGCAGCACGGCGCCGCACAGGGCGTCGATCTCCGTGGGGCGGCCAGCGGCGAGGTCGTCGGCCATGCTGGAGCGCGCCTGGGCGTCGATGCGCAGCATGCGGGCGGCCAGGCGCTCGAACAGGGGCGTGGGCAGGCGCATCAGCGCCGGCAGCCAGCCCGGGGGCAGGGGCGTCAGGCGGGCCGGGCGGATGCCCGCGGCGCGCAGCACCTGCAAGGCCTCGGCCATCAGCGCCGCGGTACAGGCGCGCCAGTCGGCGTCCAGCAACTGCGCGCGCAGCGGCAGGCCGGAGAGGGCGTTGACGGGATTGTTCAGGTTCAGCAGCAGCTTGGCCCACTGCACGGCGCTCATGTCGCGGTGCAGTTGCAAGGGCAGGGCGGCGCGCTCGAACAGCGCCAGCCAGGGCTGCAGTGCAGCGTCTTCCTGCGCCGCCAGCTGCCCGCTGCTGCCGCGGTGCCAGTGCCCGGGGCCGACATGGGCCACGTTGAAAGGCACCATGCCCGCCAGCACGCGCGCCTGCGGTGCCGCCTGCTGCGCCAGCCGGGCGTTGTCCACGCCGTTCTGCAGTGAGAGCACCGGCGTGCCGCTGGGTAGCGCCAGGTCCGCCAGGGCCGAGGCGGTGGCGCCGGACTTCACGCACAGCAGCACCAGCCCCGGCACGCCGGGGGGCGCCGCTTCATGCCACTGCAGCGCGGCCAGCCGGTGCTCGGGGCCTTCCAGATCGGTGAGAAGCAGGCCGCCGGCCTGGGCGATCTCGTCGCGCAGCCGGGCGCGGCCGATGAAGTGCACGTCGGCGCCGGCGGCCGCCAGGCGGCCCCCCACGAAGAGACCGATGGCCCCGGCGCCCAGCACCCAGATGGGCGCGTTCATCCGGCCTGCACGGCGGCCGGCCCGCTGCGGGTCGGGCCCACCCGGGCCTCGATGGCGGCCAGCAGGGGCTTGCCCCAGCCGAGCGCGAACAGCGCTTCCGCCACCACGAACATCGGCCCGACCAGCAGACCGACCAGATCGTCCACAAAGGCCGGCTTGCGCCCCTCGTACTTGTGGCCGATGAACTGGATCACCCAGCCAACGACGAAGAGCCCGATGCCCCAGCCCAGCCACTGCGGGGTGGCCAGCGTGGCCACCGGCAGGGCCAGGGCGGTGAGCAGCAGGTTGACGAGGCTGGTGACCGCGCCGAGCACGAGCTCCCCGCGCGTCAGGTACCAGAGCGCACTGAACAGCCACACCAGATGGATGGGCGTGAGCGCCAGCCCCGCCAGCTCGAAGCCCGGCCGCGCCAGCAGGATGGCCAGGGCGTAGACGATCAGCGGGATGCCGATGAAGTGGGTGGCGATGTTGCGGCGGTCACGGTGGTAAGCGGCGTACATCGCCAGCAGGTCGAGCGCGGGGCGGAAGGGCGAGGCCATGGTCTTGCTCCAGGTCAAGAGGTCTGCATGCTAGGTTTCGCACCTGCCCTTGACTGTCCGGATTCCGACAAATGGCGCTGGTTGAAACCCTTGCCCGGGATGCCTGGTTTGCACGCTGCAGCCCGGCCCTGCAGCAGTTGCTGGTGGCCCATGGCCACGAGCTGGCCCTGGGCGCGGGGCAGCTGCTGTTCCGGCGCGGCGATGCCGAGGCCGATCTGTGCTGCGTGCTCGAAGGTGCGCTGCGCGTGGGCAGCCTGCGCGCCGACGGCCGCGAGGCCCTGCTGGCGCGCGTGGAGCCGGTGCAGTGGTTCGGCGAGATCGCCCTGATCGACGGCCAGGCGCGCACTCACGACGCCGTGGCGGAAGGGGCCGCGCGCGTGTGGCGCGTGCCGGCCGCGCACCTGGCGCCGGCGCTGGACGCGCAGCCGCAGTTGTGGCGTGAGGTGGCGCAGCTGGCCTGCGCCAAGCTGCGCCTGATGTTCGAGGCGCTGGAAGACATCGCCCTGCTGCCCCTGGCCGCCCGGCTGGCCAAGCGCCTGCTGCTGCAGGCGCAGGCCTATGGCAGCCGCAGCGCGCAGCCGCGCCTGCGCCTGGCCCAGGAGCATCTGGCGCTGATGCTGGGTGTGAGCCGGCAGTCCGTGAACAAGGCACTGGGCGAGCTGGAGGCGCAGGGCCTGCTGCGCCGCCACTATGGCGAGATCGAGCTGCTGGACGTGGCGGCGCTGCAGCGTCTGGCTCAGGACTGACGCACCTTTCGGACGGCGAATCGCGCCGGGTCCACGGCGTCGATCAGGCCGCGCTCCACTGGCGCCGGCAGGCCCAGCGCCAGCGCGGCGGCCAGTTCGCCCGCCAGCTGCGCCCAGGTGATGCCGCGTGAGGCCAGCGCACCGCAGACCACCAGACCCGGGTGGCGCGGCCAGTGCGCGGCCTGGGTGGCGCGGTGGCGCGGCGCGCCGCTGGGCAGGCCGCCGATGAGGGGCAGCTTGTCGGGTGCCAGCAGGCGCCAGCCCACGCGGCCCTGTAGCGGCCGCTCGCCCGCATCCGCCACGCCGCAGAGCCGCTGCCAGACCGCCAGGTTGTGCTGGTGATCGGCCTCCCGCAATGCCGGGTCGGGGTCGTCCAGGCTGCTGGTGGCGCCGCACACCAGGCGGCCGTCCGGCAGTTCCAGCACGTATCCGCCGCCCGCCACCGGCAGGCGCGGCCGCGCACCCGGCGCGCCGGCATCCAGCCAGCTCACCTGGCCGCGCTGCGGCTGCAGCAAGTCAGCCAGCTCGGGGTCCAGCCCCCGCAGCAGCTCGGGCAGGCGGTGGCCGCAGGCCAGCACCAGCAGCTCGGTGCGGGCGATCTCGCGGCCCTGCGCGTCCAGCACCCGCCAGTGCGGTGCCTGCCGCTGCAGGGTCTGGGCGTGCTGCCCCAGGCGCAGCGTGCAGCCCTCCAGGCGGCTGCGCACCCAGTCGGCCGGGCACAGCGCGCCGCCGCCGGGGTAGTGCCAGGCACTCTGGGCCAGGGGCAGGGCGCTCAGGCCCGCCACGGCCTGGGCGTCCAGGGCCTGCAGGTAGTCGGCCGGCAGGGCCTGGCGGGCCAGCAGTTCGGCCAGCGCGGCCGGGTTCGCATCGCCGGCCAGGCGCAGCAGGCCGTGCTGCACCCAGGGCAGGCCCTGCAGCCCTTGCGCGGCACGCAGCGCGGCGGCGCGGTTCCAGCGCGCGTGCGGGCCGTCGTCGGCATGCACGCTGCCGTGGAACAGCCCGCCGGGGTTCCCGCTGGCGCACTGCGCCGGCGCGCCGGCGGCATCCAGCACCGTCACCGCCAGGCCTTCGGCGCGCAGGGCGGCAGCGCAGGCCGCACCGGCCAGGCCGGCGCCCAGCACCAGGGCCTCGCGCGCCTGCGGCGCCAGGGCGGTGTGCGCGGC
>NZ_JAEDAK010000039.1 GCF_016093275.1 Inhella proteolytica | reverse complement strand
CACAATGGCCATGGACTTCCCCTTTCGAGTCAGTTGATGAGATTTCGCAACCCCATCGTGGCACTCGTTGCCGTTTCCCGCTTATTGCGGGCCGCTCGGGACGGGGAAGTCCCTTTCATTCGTTATGGCGCGAGATGAATAGGCTCCTGCAATTCGCAATCTTGTTGGCTCTCTGGTACTTGATGCCTGTGGCTTCAGCAACAGAACCCCTTCACGATCAGCTTGTCATTGACTCAAAAGCGGGACAGATCTTTCCAGAAAAATGCTGCTGGCTGGAATTACCAGATTCGGAAGAGCTTCGTAGCGCGCGCCGAGCAGAAAGTTGTTCCGCAATTGGCGGACCTGTTGGGCAGTTCAAGCTTCTGGATGACAAGATTTGGCTGACCGGCCTCTATCGGTGCGGTGGCGGTATTCCATTGAAATCCATATTCCCAAACCTACCTGATCCCGCATTGGCTGATTGGTTGAGCGGAACATTTACCGCCCGAATTGACTATCTTTGTCGCAATCAGGTTGGTGCACCTATTTACAAGCGGGAGATAAATCTTGTGATACAGCGCGGAGTGGTGCGGTCACGTGGCGAAAAGATCAACGACGAGTCATTGTGCGCGCCGCGCCATAACCTATCGCTGCAGCCGACCCGCGCCAGCTATGCTGGCTTGGTCGGCTGAGCTCAAACGTTGGGCGTCATAGGCGAACAGTGGTCACATGAATCCAGAACAAATTGAGCTTCATGATGCAAGGCTGCGGCGTATGTCATATGACTACTGCGCAAAGCGCGTCTTGGTCGAGGTGGAGTTCTTCCCTTCGGAAGACTCATCCAAGCGTGTGGCAGCTGAGATTGATTTTGAAGGCGTTACTCACGCATCAAAGATTGTTGACTTCGAGCGATTGGAGAGTAATTTCTCCGCTGGAAACATCAACTACTGGAGGCCGTCCGAAGGTGGCGTCACATACATCTATTTGGCGGACGGTTGCATCCAAATTTCCTGCCGCAAAATTTTGATAAGGCTTGGCGAATGACGCCCAACCCTTCATTGCAGCGGACCTGCGCCAGCTACGCTGGCTGGTCCGCTGAATTCAAACGTTAAGGCGCATATTGTGCGGGCTGTCGCTTCAGCGATCGTTGTTTCTGCTGCGCTAGTGTTAGTGCCAGAGTATGGTTTGGCAGCATCCTCCGCTCCATGGGACTGTGCTTTAGGCCGCACTACTCCGGTTACTGATAAGACCCGCCTCACCCACTTGAAGGCAATAGCTCTTGCGTCTACTGCAGCAAGTTCACAACGAGTAAATCTCGCACTATTTCAGCAGACCTCGGTGTGTTTCGACAAATCAAAAAGACGGTGGGTTGTATTCTTCGATGGACTCGATGAACAGCCTGGAAATCACTTCATGGTTTATGTGCCGGAAGGTTCTGAGCCGATCAAGATTGTGTGGGGCGAGTGACAATGCGCCTTAACCTTTCATTGCAGCGGACCTGCGCCAGCTGCGCTGGCTGGTCCGCTGAATTCAAACTACAAGGGCTTCCCCACTGATTGCAAGCAATATCCAGCCCTGATGAATGGCGCAGCCATTCATCAAG
>NZ_JAEDAK010000038.1 GCF_016093275.1 Inhella proteolytica | reverse complement strand
GTTGGGCGGGGTGGGCCGCGGGGGCGGCGGCGTGCGGCGCGCTGCCGCCGGGCTGGGGCGCGCGCACCGGCAGGGTGCGCGGCGGCTGCGCGGCCACGCTCAGCTCCAGGCGCACGGGCTCACCGGCCAGCTCGCCCAGCAGGGTCTCGATGCGGCTGGCGTATTGGGCGCGGATCCAGTCCAGCTTGAAGCGGTTGGGCACGCTCAGGCGGGCGCGCAGGCCGTCCTCGGCGCGGCACAACTCGGCGGCGGGGAGGGGGCGAATCCAGGTGTTGAACTGCTGTTCGGGCAGTTCGGTGGCCAGGCGCTCGCAGCCGCGCTGCCACAGTTCGGGCAGGTCGGAGGGGTCGGCGGGCGGGACCGGCACGGGCCCAGCCAGCGCCGCGGCGCTGCCCCCCGTGGTTCCGGTCAGACCCGTCAGGGCGTCTGCGGACATTGTGGATAAGTCTCTTTTGAAGGGCGCGGATTCTATGCGTCCGGGCCGTTCTGGCAAGGCTTATCCACAGCGGGTACTGGCCCGCCCGGTGGCTGGGCGCGCTGGGGCGGCTTGACGGGGCTGCGCACTTGCTGGTGTAATCGCGGGCTTTTCGCCGGACGGGTGTGCAAAACCCCTGCTCGGCATTTCCTAGCGCGTTGCCATCGGGCCGAAGGGCCTGCTCCATGAACTGGGGCCGCTGGCGGCGCGCGGCTTGTCAATCCCGTCGTCCGTGCCCGCCAGATCGTCTGGTGCGTGCAGACCACGACGCAGAAGGTGATTCACCATGAAACGCACTTATCAAGGCTCCAAGGTTCGTCGCGCCCGCACTCACGGCTTCCTGGTCCGCATGGCTACCCGCGGTGGCCGCGCCGTCCTGAACGCGCGCCGCGCCAAGGGCCGCAAGCGCCTGGGCGTCTAAGTCGGCTTTCAGCCGACGTTGCGGGGCGGCAATGGTCGCTCCCGATCCCAGGGCTGCCCAGCTGGGCCGCATCCTCCGGGCGACCGATTTCGAGCGCGTACTGCAAGCAGGCAGCCGCGCTCGTTCGCATTGGTTCGCCCTGCATTTTCTGGCCGATGCGCCTTCTCAACCGGCTGCGCACAAGTTGTCCACAGCCTGCCCACCGGATGGGCACAGGGTTGTGGATGGACTCGGTGAAAACCCCAGCGGCCGCTGGCTCGGTTTGGTCGTGCCCAAGCGGCTGGCCCGGCGCGCGGTGACGCGCAATCTGGTCAAGCGCCTCGGGCGTGCCAGCCTCACCGAACAGTTGGGCGGCGCCCAGCCCTTGCCGGCCGGGCTGTGGGTGCTGCGCCTGCGCAGCCCGATCGACCGCAAGCAATTCCCCAGCGCCCGTTCTGAGCCGCTGCGCTTGGCCCTGCGCGAAGACCTGCAGCTGTTGTGGCGGCGCGCGCTGAACCCGCGGCCGGCTGCGGCCAAGCCCAAGGTGGTGGCGCCGTGAAGGCCCCGGCCTCGCTGCTGCAGCGCGGCCTGCGCGCGCTGGTGCGCGCCTACCAGCTGCTGTTCAGCCACTGGCTCAATGCCGGCTGCCGCTACAGCCCCAGCTGCTCCAATTACGCCTTGCAGGCGCTGGAAGCGCATGGCGGCCTGGCCGGCAGCTACCTGGCCACGCGCCGCATCCTGCGCTGCAATCCTTTCTGCCTGGGCGGGCACGACCCCGTTCCGGCCCAGCCGCCGCGCTTGTTCACCGGCCTGCGGCGGCCTCCCTCCTTCTCTTCCCCAAGCCAAGACCCATGACCGACATCCGCCGCACCGTGCTTTGGGTGGTGTTCTCCATGTCCCTGCTGTTGCTGTGGGACGGTTGGCAACGCCACAACGGCCGCCCGTCGATGTTTGCCCCGACGCCGCCGGCCGCCGCCACGCAGCCCGCCGCCGCGCCGCCCGCTTCGGGCGTGCCGCAGGCCGCGGCCCAGCTGGGCAGCCCGGCGCCGGCTG
>NZ_JAEDAK010000037.1 GCF_016093275.1 Inhella proteolytica | reverse complement strand
CACACAATGGCCATGGACTTCCCCTTTCGAGTCAGTTGATGAGATTTCGCAACCCCATCGTGGCACTCGTTGCCGTTTCCCGCTTATTGCGGGCCGCTCGGGACGGGGAAGTCCCTTTCATTCGTTATGCAGCACCAACAGTCAGGCCATCTGCAACCTGTTGCTTCAGCCATTCCTCCGGGTCTTCCTCCCCGGTCTCTTCGTCATACCACTCCTCCCAACCGGGCGCGCCTTCGCCATCGCTGTCAGCACACCACCGTTGCAGTCCGCCCGCGTTGCAGTAGTCCGGCTTCACGTTGTTCTCGAACTGAAAGATGTCGTAGTTCGCCAGCACTTCGAGTAGCTTTGCGCCCATCGCCACGCTATCAACAGGCGCATAAAACGCCTTCATAGGCACTTGCGGCACCCACCAAACACGAAGGTCGCCTGGCTTGTGCGTTTGCTTCTTCGGCATCTATTTCTCCTTTGCAGCACTGCTGCATAACCTCTCGTTGCAGCCGACTCGCTCCGGCTGCGCCTACGCTCTCGGCTGAACTCAAGCGTTAGAACTCAGTATGGCGCTCACTCCTAAAAGCTCCGCTGAAATTCTGGAAAAACTCAGGTCGTTGCGCTTGCTGAGGTTCATTTGCCATTTTCCTTGGCTCATGGTCTTTCTTCTCGGCGCAAGCTCTCTGGTGCTTCCCCTGAGCATTAGGCAGGCCGTCATGCCCATATACCAGCTATTCTTCCTCTGGGCATTTATTGGCTTTTTTCTGAGTTTCTTTGTTAGGCCATTCCCTTGTCCGAGGTGTGGCGAGAGATTTCACTTCAAGCGCTTCGGTAAGGATTCGCTTTCTAGCTGGGCGTATAACGACTTCGCCAGAAAATGCATGCATTGCGGACTAAAACTCGATGGGAGCAATATATGAGTTCTAACCATTCATTGCAGCGGACCTGCGCCAGCTACGCTGGCTGGTCCGCTGAATTCAAACGTTGTACAGCGGCTAATGGAGCAGTTTTTGGTCAGCGTCCCGCAGCTTGAAACGGCGCGTCGCGCGAAACTCGGACGAGCTTTTCGAACGGCTGGATCGCGCGCGAGTGAGGCAGCCCGGCCAAGCAGTTCAACGGCCGGTGTGTAAAACAATAGTTTCGAGGGGAGCGGTTTTGCAAACGATGGCCTGCTTCCAGGAAACGCCTGCCGCCCTTATTGGCATTCAGCGTTTCGCGTGGCCTTCGGGCGCTTGCGCCCTGCGCCTGTCCGTGCCTTCGGCCGCACGGGCTCTGCACAACCCATCATTCAAGCGGACCTGCGCCAGCTGCGCTGGCTGGTCCGCTTAATTCAGACGTTGGCCATCATGAGCACTCGCTCCCTAGCCCGAATTTTCTTAGCGTTGTTTTCTTTCTACTTCGCCAAATCGGCAGTAGCACAGGAATTCACGGCTTGCGCGCTTCATGACCTTTCTCACTTAGAGGCATCCAAGTGTCTCGGGAAGGAATACCGTGAACTTGACAAACTGCTAAAGCAAAAGGTGACCTTTCTTGTCGAATCCGCAACCCCTGTGGATATGTCGGGCCGCCCGCCTGAGCAAGTTCAAGCAGCACGTCAGCGAATTCAAGATGCCATTCGCCAGGCAGATGTGTCTTGGCGGAGAAATCTTCAATTTGAGTGCGATACCCTCATTGAGGCGTCCTACGGTCTAGGCAATGGCTGGGACATTGACTCTTTCGAGTGCCGAATTACTAAGACCCGAGATCGAATCAAATTTCTTAGCACTTCGACTTCCTATGCGTGGATCACGAGAAAGTGATGGCCAACCCTTCATTGCAGCCGACCTGCGCCAGCTGCGCTGGCTGGTCGGCTGAATTCAAACTACAAGGGCTTCCCCACTGATTGCAAGCAATATCCAGCCCTGATGAATGGCGCAGCCATTCATCAAGGGAATGGGTTTTGAATTCCTTCGCGTTCGTGGCCCATTTGTTGAGCG
>NZ_JAEDAK010000036.1 GCF_016093275.1 Inhella proteolytica | reverse complement strand
GCACACAATGGCCATGGACTTCCCCTTTCGAGTCAGTTGATGAGATTTCGCAACCCCATCGTGGCACTCGTTGCCGTTTCCCGCTTATTGCGGGCCGCTCGGGACGGGGAAGTCCCTTTCATTCGTTAGGTTTCATGAAACACCGAATCCTCCGCATCGCCATCTTTGCGTCGGTATTTGTAGGCACCGTGGCCTTTCGTGGGTACCTTGGTTCGTGGTTATCCACGTTTGAGCTGCCGGCCGTCGACGATGAAAGCACTTGGCTCTCTCTGGATACCTACGTGCTCGTCCTGTCAGCTTCAGCCCTTTTCGTTTCATTCTTGGTGGGTGGCTCAGTCTTGGGTCTAGTCGCGGGCACGTGGCGCACGGCGGCTCTTTTGGGGGCACTTCTCGGCGGCATATATGTTGCGGGCTATGTAGTGTTCAGCGGCATAACCGCGCTGTCGCACCGGAATGCTGTGACGCTCTTGCAAGTCGTCCTTTCGTGGGGCAGCTTGTGGGCGCCGGTTGCAGGTAGTTCAATTGGCGCCATGGCCACAGGCTTCTGGTCGCGTCGGGCGAGAGGTCAGAATGCAACCTAACCAGTCGCTCGAGCCGACTCGCGTCGGCAAGCCGCCGCTCGCGGCTCAGCTTCAACGTTAGCCGTCCAATGAACCACACGCTTGTCGCACTGTCGCTCGCAGTCATGGTCAGTCTGGCACACGCCGAGGAACCGGAGAAGGCGTGGTCATTGGTCACGTCCAAGCAAGAGTCCACGGGCCGAGCAATCATCTTCCGCTACTTGAGCGAGTTCCCTGCTGGTTTCTCTCGCGCCGCCTATCCCGATCGAGTCATCCTCGTTTGGCGGTATCAATCCAGCTCCGGTATGCCCGAGCAGCGCGAGCGGCAACGGATGGATCTGTTGGAAGACTTCTTAGGGCCAGCGGTAGAAGCCAACTCGAAGGCCAAACTGGTTCTCGTGTCTACTGGCGAGAATCTTCGAGAGTGGATTTACTACGCTAAGTCTGAAGACGAATTCATTGCAAAGCTCAACATCGCACTGCGGGGTCAGCCTGCGTTTCCCATTGAGATTCACGCAGCGCCAGATCCCACGTGGACCTCTTATGAGGACTTCCGTAGAGGGGTCAAGCAATGAACGCGACGGCTAACCCCTCCGTCAAGGGGACCTGCCTGCGGCAGGCCCCTTACGTCGAACGTTAGCCAGCCACAATTCATGCGAGCCCTCTATCTAAGCTTATTAATGGCGGCGCTTGCCAACTTTGCGCAGGCCGAGGGTCTCAGTTGTTTCGATCCGCAAGATGATGCGAAGCCTGCGAATGACGTCCAGAAAAAGGTACTTGAGCAAAGCAAGAAGCGCGCAGCCAATTTGTGCGGGCAAGCAAGTGCTCAATGTCAACTCAGGTTGCTTGAAGCCGATCGCGGCGAGTTGCACGTAACTGTTGACATGGCCTTTGTTGACAAGGGCCGATGTCTTGTTCCAATTGATGCTAGGCGCACTGAGGTTTATTCCATAAATGGTCGGTTTCTTTACCGGATGCCGCTCTAGTTAAATGAAGTTTCTGGCTAACCATTCATTGCAGCGGACCTGCGCCAGCTGCGCTGGCTGGTCCGCTGAATTCAAACGTTAGCCATCATGTCGTTGCAGCGAAGCGTTGCTCAGCAGATCGAAGAGGTCGTCGCAGAGATTCAGCGGGCCAAAACACTTCCCGCCGCTGGCGCTTGCCCTTGGTTGATGAATTTGCTCACTCAACATGGCGTTGCGCCAGATAGTGGAATGCTTGTGCGGCTATCGTCGACACCTGATCAAGGTGGAGATTTATTCGCTGGAATCTGGCTAACAAAGGATCAGCGATTCTTCGAGTTCTCCATTATTGCGGACAGAAACTCGAACGAATTGATTGAGGTTGAGGCATTCCAAGATGTTACGTCCGCAATGGTCGTGTCGGCAAATCTAAAGGGGCACGGGAAGTCCTTCGGCTATCTAGCGCTTCAGGCGCTCAAGGACGCGTGATAGCTAACCCTTCATTGCAGCCGACCCTGGCCAGCTGCGCTGGCCGGTCGGCTGAATTCAAACCACAAGGGCTTCCCCACTGATTGCAAGCAATATCCAGCCCTGATGAATGGCGCAGCCATTCATCAAGGAAATGGGTTTTGAATTCCTTCGCGTTCGTGGCCCATTTGTTGAGCGCAGAGCAAGTGCGGACTGGGGTAACTACAAACGGTCATTGCTGCGGCCTTGAATGGCAGCGGACCCTGATGTGAAGACGCGC
>NZ_JAEDAK010000035.1 GCF_016093275.1 Inhella proteolytica | reverse complement strand
GGCCGGCGCCCGCCGGTGCCGGCGCCAGCGCCGGCGCCGGCAGGGGGGCCGCCGGGCCGGCCGGCGCGGCTTGGCCGCACAGGGCCTGCAGCTGCGACTGTTCTTCGGGCTGCAGGGGCAGGCCGGCTTCGGCCAGCGCGGCCAGGTGGCGCGGCCCGCCCATGCGCGCGCCCAGCACGTAGCCGCCGCGGCGCTGCAGCGCCAGCAGCTCGCGCACTTTCTGCGCCGCGGCCTCGGGCTCGCCGGCCTGCAGGTGCAGGGCGGCGCGCTGCACGCGCAGGGCGCTGGCAATGCCTTGCGCGTCGAGCTCACCGTACAGGTTCAGGGCTTCGTCCAGCAGGGTCGTGGCGCGGGCGCCGTCTCCCGCCAGCCAGGCGCTGTAGGCGTCGATGCAGAGCTGCACGCCGGTGTGGCTTTCGCGCAGGGTCGGCGGCAGCATGGGGCGCAGGGCCTGGGCAATGGCCTGGGCGGCGGCCCAGTCGTCGGCCAGCAGGGCACAGCGCAGCTCGAACCAGCGCAGGTACCAGTTGGGCCGGTGCTCCAGCCCGCCCATCTGCTGCAGCTCGCGCAGGTGATCGGCCTGCGCAGCGGTGAACTCCCCCTGAGCGGTGCGGCACACCAGGCGGGTCGTCAGCGCATAGACGCAGACGTTGTGGGGGCGGTTGGTCCAGGCGGCCAGGTCGGCGGCTTCGTCCAGCGCCGTGCGCGCACTGGCCAGCTGGCCGCGCCACAGCGCCGCGCCGCCCTGCATCGTCAAGGCCACGGCGCGCAGGGCCGGGTAGTCGTCGCCGGCCACACGCAGCGCGGCCTCGGCGTAGCGCTCCAGCACGGCTTCGAGCGGGCGCACGCCCAGCAGGGCCAGGCCGGGCAGCACCTGGTACCAGAGCGCCGGCTCGCGCTCGCCGGCCAGGGCATCCAGCACCGCGTGGTAGTGGCGCGCCGTGCCCTCGCAGTCGCCCAGGTCGAAGGCGTGCCAGGCCTGGTGCAGGGCGTGGATGACGCGGGTGCGCGGCGCGGTGTGCGGGCCCACGGTGATGGCGAAGGCCGGGTCCAGCTGCGGCGCGCCGATCGGGCTCAGGCCGTTCAGCGCCAGGGCGGCATAGGCGCAGGCCAGCTCGTGGCCGGCGGCGTCGCCGCGCGCGGCGTACAGGGCCACGGCGCGGCGCATCTGCTCCAGCATGCGCGGCACCTCCAGGCGCTCCCAGGCGATCAGGCCCTGCAGCAGCGCCAGCTCGGGGGATTGGGCCGCGGCCGCGGCGGGCACCTGGCCCACCATGCGCTGCACGGCGTCGTTCAGGCCGGCGGTGATGAGCGTGGGCGCGGCGGCGCTGAGCGCCTGGATGGCGGCCTCCGGGTCCTCGGCCTGCAGCAGGTAGTGGAAGCGGCGCTGCGGGTCGCTCTCGCCGGCCGCGGCGCGCTGCCACAGCGCGCGCTGCTGCGCGGGGTCCAGGCGGCGGCGCTCCAGCGCCAGCGCGTCGCGGAACAGGTCGTGCAGGCGCAGCGTGCGCTCGGCGCTCTCCACCTCCTGAAAGAACAGGCCGCGGCGTTCGATCTCGTCCAGGAAGCGCTCGGCATCGGCCTGGCCGCTGACGGCCGCGCAACGCAGCGCGCTGAGCTCGGGCAGCACCGAGCACTGCACCAGGAACTCGCGCAGCGGCGGCGGCAGCGCGTCCAGCACCTCGTGGCGCAGGTAGTCCAGCACATGGCGCTCGCTGCGCAGCGGGCCGCTGCCACCGCCTTCGCTGCCTAGCGCCAGGCTCACGCCCACCGGCCAGCCCTCGGTGCGCGCCAGCAGCTGTTCGGCCTGGCCCTGGCCGGCGGCTTGGCAGAGCTGCTCGATCTCGGCCAGGCTGAAGCGCAGCCGGTCCTGGCGCAGCTCCAGCAACTCGCCGGCGGCACGCCAGCGCGCCAGCGACCAGGGCGGTTCGCTGCGCCCCAGCCAGGCCAGGCCCCAGCTGCCGGGCAAGCGCTCCAGCAGGCCGGCCAGGAAGTCGAGCAGGCGCGGGTCCTGCAGATGGTGGGCGTCGTCCAGCACGATCAGGCCCTGCGCCCCCTCGCTGGCGGCCAGCGCGTTGACCAGCGCATCGCGCAGCGCGCGCGGCCCCTCGGGCGCTTCGAGCTGGGCAATCAGCGCCTCGGGCGATTGGCGCCAGGGCAAATCGAAGGGCTCCAGCGCGGCCACCAGGCTGCTGGCCCAGCGGCCCAGGGTGTCGGCCTCCTCGCAGGCCAGCCAGGCGCAACGCAGCTGCAGGCCAGCCAGGGCCTGCAGCAGCAGGCTGCTCTTGCCAAAGCCCCCCGGCGCCACCAGCAGGCTCAGGCGCGCCTGCTGCGGCCCCTTCTGCAGGCCCTGCTGCAGACGCTGCGCCAGCGCGGGGCGCGGCAGCAGGTCGGCGCGCAGGCGCGGCGGCTGGATCTTGGTGCGGGCGAAGCTGTACACGGGGGGGCTCGAGGTCATGGGCCATGCTCACGAAACCAGGCCGCCGCCTGGCCGCGTGAATCAACGGCAATCTTGTGCAGGATGTTGGCGACGTGGCGCTTGACGGTGTGCGGGCTCAGCTCGAAGCGGCGCGCGATGAGCTTGTTGCTGTCGCCGGCGGCAATGCGCTCCAGCACCTCGCGCTCGCGCGCGCTCAGGTCCATCAAGCCGCCGCGCGCGGCCGGTGCGGGCAGGGCGGGCGGCGCCGCGCGGCGCAGGGTCAGCACCGCCTGCTGCCACGCGCGCAGGGCCGCGGCGTCGGCGTCGGCCAGTGCAGGGCCCCAGTCCAGCCCGG
>NZ_JAEDAK010000034.1 GCF_016093275.1 Inhella proteolytica | reverse complement strand
GCTAGAGTACGGTAGAGGGGAGTGGAATTCCGCGTGTAGCAGTGAAATGCGTAGATATGCGGAGGAACACCGATGGCGAAGGCAGCTCCCTGGACCTGTACTGACGCTCATGCACGAAAGCGTGGGGAGCAAACAGGATTAGATACCCTGGTAGTCCACGCCCTAAACGATGTCAACTGGTTGTTGGGAGGGTTTCTTCTCAGTAACGAAGCTAACGCGTGAAGTTGACCGCCTGGGGAGTACGGCCGCAAGGTTGAAACTCAAAGGAATTGACGGGGACCCGCACAAGCGGTGGATGATGTGGTTTAATTCGATGCAACGCGAAAAACCTTACCTACCCTTGACATGTCTGGAATCCTGAAGAGATTTGGGAGTGCTCGCAAGAGAGCCAGAACACAGGTGCTGCATGGCCGTCGTCAGCTCGTGTCGTGAGATGTTGGGTTAAGTCCCGCAACGAGCGCAACCCTTGTCATTAGTTGCTACGAAAGGGCACTCTAATGAGACTGCCGGTGACAAACCGGAGGAAGGTGGGGATGACGTCAGGTCCTCATGGCCCTTATGGGTAGGGCTACACACGTCATACAATGGCCGGGACAGAGGGCTGCCAACCCGCGAGGGGGAGCCAATCCCAGAAACCCGGTCGTAGTCCGGATCGTAGTCTGCAACTCGACTGCGTGAAGTCGGAATCGCTAGTAATCGCGGATCAGCTTGCCGCGGTGAATACGTTCCCGGGTCTTGTACACACCGCCCGTCACACCATGGGAGCGGGTTCTGCCAGAAGTAGTTAGCCTAACCGCAAGGGGGGCGATTACCACGGCAGGGTTCGTGACTGGGGTGAAGTCGTAACAAGGTAGCCGTATCGGAAGGTGCGGCTGGATCACCTCCTTTCTAGATTAGACGAAGCCGATTCATCAGTTCGCTGGTGAGTGAGAGCCGAGTCCAAAAACTCGATATCGGGTGTCCACACTTATTGGCTGCAATGACAACAGCAGTGACTAGAGTCGATTGCGAGAGCGATTGGCCAAGAAGGGCCGGCTGAACGAGGCTCGGCTCATGCAAAGGAACGCGTGGGTCTGTAGCTCAGTCGGTTAGAGCACCGTCTTGATAAGGCGGGGGTCGTTGGTTCGAATCCAACCAGACCCACCACGGTTGCGATGCAGATCGGATCCGGGGGATTAGCTCAGCTGGGAGAGCACCTGCTTTGCAAGCAGGGGGTCGTCGGTTCGATCCCGTCATCCTCCACCACCTTCAAGCGCGCAAGCGTCAAGTCACACAGTTGGCAAACATGAGCGACCCAGAGGCGGTTGCTGATGTTTGCCAGAGAGGGCCGATGGCCCGTCTGCTGTTCTTTAACAATTCGTAGAGTCGAAATCAGCGCTGTGAAGCGAAAGCTTCATAGCATTGGATTGCGTCAACAGACATTCGATGATCGCAAGATCGAGAATAGTTGATAGAACGGCGAACGCATACGATCGAACTCTGAATCGATCGAGTCCTTGACGACATTGCAGTCAGCGATGTCAACGTTATAGGGTCAAGTGACTAAGTGCATGTGGTGGATGCCTTGGCAATTACAGGCGACGAAGGACGTGATAGCCTGCGATAAGCTTCGGGGAGCTGGCAAATTAGCTTTGATCCGGAGATTTCCGAATGGGGAAACCCACCGCGCGAGCGGTATTGCATGCTGAATACATAGGCATGCAAGGCGAACCGGGTGAACTGAAACATCTCAGTAGCTCGAGGAACAGACATCAACCGAGATTCCGAAAGTAGTGGCGAGCGAAATCGGAGGAGCCTGCGTAATTTAGCAGCACGCATATCAAAACGGGATGGAAAGCCCGGCCATAGAAGGTGATAGCCCTGTATGAGAAATGCCTGCTGTGGAACTGAGTACGCGACAAGTAGGGCGGGACACGTGTAATCCTGTCTGAAGATGGGGGGACCATCCTCCAAGGCTAAATACTCGTAATTGACCGATAGTGAACAAGTACCGTGAGGGAAAGGCGAAAAGAACCCCGGGAGGGGAGTGAAATAGATCCTGAAACCGCATGCATACAAAAAGTAGGAGCCCGCAAGGGTGACTGCGTACCTTTTGTATAATGGGTCAGCGACTTACATTCAGTGGCGAGCTTAACCGAGTAGGGAAGGCGTAGGGAAACCGAGTCCGAACAGGGCGAATTAGTCGCTGGGTGTAGACCCGAAACCAGGTGATCTATCCATGGCCAGGATGAAGGTGCGGTAACACGCACTGGAGGTCCGAACCGACTAGTGTTGCAAAACTAGCGGATGAGCTGTGGATAGGGGTGAAAGGCTAAACAAACCTGGAGATAGCTGGTTCTCTCCGAAAACTATTTAGGTAGTGCCTCAAGTATTACCGTCGGGGGTAGAGCACTGTTTAGGCTAGGGGGTCATGGCGACTTACCAAACCTATGCAAACTCCGAATACCGATGAGTACAGCTTGGGAGACAGTGCACCGGGTGCTAACGTCCGGACACAAGAGGGAAACAACCCAGACCGCCAGCTAAGGTCCCCAAAATTGGCTAAGTGGGAAACGAAGTGGGAAGGCTAAAACAGTCAGGATGTTGGCTTAGAAGCAGCCATCATTTAAAGAAAGCGTAATAGCTCACTGATCGAGTCGTCCTGCGCGGAAGATGTAACGGGGCTAAGCCAGTTACCGAAGCTGCGGATGCACAGCAATGTGCGTGGTAGGAGAGCGTTCTGTAAGCCTGTGAAGGTGGGTTGTGAAGCCTGCTGGAGGTATCAGAAGTGCGAATGCTGACATGAGTAGCGTTAAAGGGGGTGAAAAGCCCCCTCGCCGTAAGCGCAAGGTTTCCTACGCAACGTTCATCGGCGTAGGGTGAGTCGGCCCCTAAGGCGAGGCAGAGATGCGTAGCTGATGGGAAACAGGTCAATATTCCTGTACCGATCAATAGTGCGATGTGGGGACGGAGAAGGTTAGCTCAGCCGGGTGTTGGATGTCCCGGTTCAAGCCTGTAGTCGTGCCTGGTAGGCAAATCCGCCGGGCTTAGATGAGGGGTGATAACGAGTCTGCTTGCAGACGAAGTGAGTGATACCCTGCTTCCAGGAAAAGCCACTAAGCTTCAGCTATTGACGACCGTACCGCAAACCGACACTGGTGCGCGAGATGAGTATTCTAAGGCGCTTGAGAGAACTCTGGAGAAGGAACTCGGCAAATTGACACCGTAACTTCGGAAGAAGGTGTGCCTTTAGTAGGTGAACCATTTACTTGGGGAGCCCAATGAGGCCGCAGAGAATCGGTGGCTGCGACTGTTTACTAAAAACACAGCACTCTGCAAAGACGAAAGTCGACGTATAGGGTGTGACGCCTGCCCGGTGCTGGAAGATTAATTGATGGGGTGCAAGCTCTTGATCGAAGTCCCAGTAAACGGCGGCCGTAACTATAACGGTCCTAAGGTAGCGAAATTCCTTGTCGGGTAAGTTCCGACCTGCACGAATGGCGTAACGATGGCCACACTGTCTCCTCCAGAGACTCAGCGAAGTTGAAATGTTTGTGATGATGCAATCTCCCCGCGGAAAGACGGAAAGACCCCATGAACCTTTACTGTAGCTTTACATTGGACTTTGAACAGATCTGTGTAGGATAGGTGGGAGGCTTTGAAGTATGGTCGCTAGATCATATGGAGCCAACGTTGAAATACCACCCTGGTGTGTTTGAGGTTCTAACCTTGGCCCGTGATCCGGGTTGGGGACAGTGTATGGTGGGCAGTTTGACTGGGGCGGTCTCCTCCCAAAGCGTAACGGAGGAGTTCGAAGGTACGCTAGGCACGGTCGGAAATCGTGCTGATAGTGCATAGGCATAAGCGTGCTTGACTGCGAGACTGACAAGTCGAGCAGGTAGGAAACTAGGACTAAGTGATCCGGTGGTTCTGTATGGAAGGGCCATCGCTCAACGGATAAAAGGTACTCTGGGGATAACAGGCTGATACCGCCCAAGAGTTCATATCGACGGCGGTGTTTGGCACCTCGATGTCGGCTCATCTCATCCTGGGGCTGTAGCCGGTCCCAAGGGTATGGCTGTTCGCCATTTAAAGAGGTACGTGAGCTGGGTTTAAAACGTCGTGAGACAGTTTGGTCCCTATCTTCCGTGGGCGCTGCAGAATTGAGAGAGCCTGCTCCTAGTACGAGAGGACCGGAGTGGACGCACCGCTGGTGTATCGGTTGTCATGCCAATGGCATTGCCGAGTAGCTAAGTGCGGAAGAGATAACCGCTGAAAGCATCTAAGCGGGAAACTCGTCTCAAGATGAGTTCTGCCGGGGCCTTGAGCCCCCTGAAGAGTCGTTCGAGACCAGGACGTTGATAGGCTGGGTGTGGAAGCGCAGTAATGCGTTAAGCTAACCAGTACTAATTGCTCGTGAGGCTTGACCCTATAACCTTGACATCTGTCAGGGCGTGCATAAGTCGTTCTTCAACGCTGCCAACGCAATCCAAAGCTGATTTTGCTCAAGATACAATCTTGACTCTACGAATTGGGTCGGAAGACAAAAAACTTCCGGCCGACAAGTCAAGCCTGATGACCATAGCGAGGTGGTCCCACCCCTTCCCATCCCGAACAGGACCGTGAAACACCTCAGCGCCGATGATAGTGCGGATTGCCCGTGTGAAAGTAGGACATCGTCAGGCTATTAATCCCCAAAACCCCTCGCAGTAACATGCGGGGGGTTTTGCT
>NZ_JAEDAK010000033.1 GCF_016093275.1 Inhella proteolytica | reverse complement strand
CCCGAAGAACAGTCGCAGCTGCAGGCCCTGTGCGGCCAAGCCGCGCCGGCCGGCCCGGCGGCCCCCCTGCCGGCGCCGGCGCTGGCGCCGGCACCGGCGGGCGCCGGCCCGAACGAACCCTTGAGTGCGCGCGAGCACGAGGTGCTGGCCCTGCTGGCCGCGGGCGAGAGCAACAAGCTCATCGCGCGCCGGCTGGAGCTGAGCCCGCACACCGTCAAGCGCCATGTCGCCAACATCCTGGGCAAGCTGGGGGTGGATTCGCGCGGCCAGGCGGCGGCGCGCTTTCACGCCGGGCTCTGAACCGCCCCCGCACCCTGCACACCGTCCCCGGCGGCCGCGCCCATGCCGACGCGCGGCGCGCGCTGCACGCGGCGGCCGTTGCTCACTGCGCTACCAGCACGCGCGCGGGCGTCACCAGCGCGGTGCGAAAGCCCAGGCGCTCGTAGAGGCGGATGGCGCTGGCGTGGTTGCAGCGCACATGCAGGAAGGGCAGCTCACCGCGCGCGCGCTGGCGCTGCACCAGCTCGTGCACCAGCGCCGAGGCCAGGCCGCGGCCGCGGGCGTCGGGGTGCGTGGCCACGCTGGCGATCTCGCGGTAGGGCCCGGCAAACAGGCGCTCGCAGGCCATCGCCACCAGCCGGCCCTGGGCGTCCCGCAGGCCCAGGCTGTCGCCCAGCTGCAGGCCCTCCGGGCCGAAGGGGCCGGGCGCGGCGGCCTGCACCAGGGCCTGCACCTCGGCCGCCTGCGCGGGGCCCAGGCGCTCGAAGGCCAGGCCGGCATGGGCCGGGTCGACCACGGGCAGGGGCCCCTGCCACACCATGCGCGCCAACGCGGTTTCCGACTCCAGCCGCCAGCCCTCGGCCGGCAGCGCGCCGGCCCAGCCGTCGCAGAACAGGCGCTCGCCCGCGCTGGCGTGGCTGCGCAGCGCGCCCAGCTCGGGCCGGTGCGGGTCGGCAAAGCCCATCAGCGCGGCAAAGCCCGGCCGATAGCGGCGCGCCTGGCCGGTGCCCAGCGCATGCGCGGCATGCGGGCCAGCCAGGGCGGCCCAGGTGATGTTGGCAAGCAGGTCGGTGTTCATGCGGCGGCTCCCGTGCATCGGTTCAGGGCTGGCTGGCCACAGGGGCTGCAGGCGGCAACGGGTCGGGCACCTGGTTGCGGATGGGCGGGATGGTGCGCAGGTAGGCATAGATGGCCTTCAGGTCGGCGTCCGTCATCTGGCTGTAGACGGGGATGGGCATGGGCGGCAGCACCGGGCGGCCGCGGCCCAGGTGGCGGCCGGTGCGGATGGTCTGGATGAAGTCCTTCTCCGTCCAGCGGCCCAGGCCGGTCTCGGGGTCGGGCGTCAGGTTGGCGGTGAAGCTGGTGCCCCAGGGGCCGACCCAGGCCGTCATGGTGTCGCTGGCCACCGTCATCCACGAACCGGTGAGCGCCGGCGCCGGGCTGAGCTGGGTGCCCTGCGGGTGGCCGGAGTAGAGCCGGCTCATGTCCGGCTCCGGGCCGTTGGGGCCCATCTTCAGCGGCGTGTGGCAGTCCATGCAGGCCGAGGTCTTCATCAGGTAGGCGCCGCGCAGCACCTGGGCGGTGCTGACCTTGGGGGCCTTGGCGGTGGGCGGGTTGCCCTGAGCCAGGGTGGGGCCAGTCAGGCTGAGCAGCAGGGCGGAAAGCAGGGAAGTGAGGGGTGCAAAGCGGGTCATGCGGGAACTCCAGAACGGCAGGAACAACATGGCTTCATGCTCGGGCGAAGGCTGGGGTGGCACATCGCCCGAGCGAGCCATCAGCGCGGCGGCGAGGAGCCATCGCGGGCCATGGCTCTTTCATTTGCCCAGGCGCGCAGCAGGGCCAGGCCTGCCGGGTCGATGTGCCGGGTGCCCAGCGGCGGCATCTGCACATAGGGGTTGCGCGTGCCCATGCGGCGCAGCACCTCGTCCAGGTGGGGCGCTGGGGGTGCGGGGCGCTCCACATCCAGGGCCAGGCGGAGCGGGCGCGGTACGCCGGTGCTGTGGTGGCAATGCGCGCAGTTGGCGTGCAGATAGCCGCGCGCGGCACGCTCCACCGCCGTGGCGCCCGGCACGGACGGTGGTGCCGTGCGCCAGCGCGCCGGCGCGTGGGCGATCAGGCCGGCCTGCATGAAGGCCGGCAGCTGCGGCCCCAGTTGCAGTGCGCTGAAGCCCAATACCGGGCTGCGCGCATCGGCATGGCAGGCCAGGCAGTCGCCGGTGGAGGGGAAGTCATAACGCCCGCCCGGTGCGACGGCCAGCGCCACCGTCTCGCCCGCGGGGCGCACGCGCTCGGCGTCCCGCCCATCGGGCCGCCAGCGGTAGCTGGCATAGGCCCAGCCGCGCGCCGTGCGCTCCATGAAGCGCGTCTCCACCGCCACCCCGCCGTGGCGGAACTCCTTCCACAGCCGGGTGCCAACCGGGAACTGCCAGGCGTCGGGCTGGCGGGCGTCCACCCGGGTGCCGGGCGGCAGGCGGATCCAGCGCTGCTTGTCGGCGCCGTCGGACCACAGCACATGCTGCGGCGTGAAGGGCCGCACCCCCGGGGCGGGTTGCTGGGTGCCGGGGGCCCAAAGGCCGGTCTGGCTGAGCAGGGCTGGGGGTTCGGCCTGGGCGGGCAAGGCCAGCAGCGAATGGCCGATGAGCAGCAGGATGAGGAGCAGGTGGCGCATGCCGGCCATGGTGCGCAGCGGGCGCCAGGCGGGCATCGCCTGCATGGGCCATGGGCGAGGTGCCGAGGAGCCATGGGTGGAGCCAAGTCGGGAGATGCCGGGCTCCTCCAACTGGGCGCTCGCGTGGGTCTTCGCGAGCCGGTAGGCTGCGTCCGCTTTTCGCGGGCTTTTAGTGGCAGTTGACGCTGAGCTGATACCGATGAAACATCATTCGGATCAACCACTTGCAGGATCGATAGGAGACCTTCTTATGCAGCACCATGCGGTCTTATCCGGCGGCGGCTGTCGCCCTAGAACACGTTGTGCAGCGGCTAATGGAGCAGTTTTTGGTCTGCGTGCCGCAGTTGGAAACGGCGCGTCGCGCGAAACTCGGACGAGCGTTTCGGACGGCCGGTTCGCGCGCGAGTGAGGCAGCCCGGCCAAGCAGTTCAACGGCTGGCGTGTAGAACAGAAGATTCGGGGGGAGTGGTTTGCAAACAATGGCCTGCTTCCAGGAAACGCCTGCCGCCCTTGTTGGCGCTCAGCGGCTTGCGCCGTCGTCAGGCGCTTGCGCCCTTCGCCTGTCCGTGCCTTCGGCTACACGGGCTCTGCACAACCAGTCGTTGCAGCCGACCCGCGCCAGCTGCGCTGGCTCGGTCGGCTGAACTCCAACGTTGGGCGTCATGAAGAGAGTCATTGCCACTGCAATCTCTGCTGTCGGAGCGTCTTTTGCGCCAGCAACTATTTTCATATTGGTATTGGCGCTCACGGACCCATATCTGACAATTAGGAACGCGATTTTTTACTTTGTTTGTGCGGCAGTAGTGTCGGCGGCACATGTTATTTTCCTTGGGTTGCCAATCTGCGTGGCACTGCAAAGAGCGGGACGCTTCAACAAAACATCGGTTGTTTCAGCTGGCTTTGCAGTCGGAGCACTCCCAATATTGCTGCTCTTTGCAATTCAAGCCGCACAGCAGTCCAAAGAGCTCTCACTTTTTCCCGCATTCGCCACTACAGGTATCGGCGGATTGCTCGGCGCAGCGAGCGCGGGCTGTTTTTATTGCGTACTGGTGACTCTTCGGCGCACCTGCACATGACGCCCAACCCTTCATTGCAGCGGACCTGCGCCAGCTGCGCTGGCTGGTCCGCTGAATTCAAACGTTGGGCATCATGAATCGCGCTGAAGCCGTCGCCGAACTAAAGGATCTCTGGGCTGCTCTCAGTGCGGATCAAGACGCCGCAGTGGCGTATGGCAAACAGAGCAACACTCCCTATGCGCAGCGCGCCCTCATTCGTGCGAACTTCGCTCTCATGGAAGGGCTTTCATATCAACTTCGCGCAGTAACCTTAGCCTCCCTTCAAGCAACCGAGTTTTTGACTGAAAGCGAACTCGCATTGCTACGTGAAGAGCGCTACACGATCAACGAGAAGGGTGAGCCACAGACCAAGGAGAGTTTCCTGCGCTTTCCCGAAAGTCTTCTGTTTTCTATTCGCATGTACGTCCGCAATCACGGTGCGGCCTTTGAGCCTGATATCAAGAGTTCAGGGTGGCAGGCTATGCGCAAGGCTGCAAAGGTAAGAAATCGAGTAACCCATCCTAAGTCTGCCGCCTCATTGGCATTAAGCAATCAAGACCTAGCTGTTATTCAAGAAGCGGCAGCATGGTGGAAGGCCACCATGCTCTCAATGTTTGCGGCCTGTAGTGAAGCTGATCAATATTGGCAAAAGCAACTGAGCAATGAAGAAGCGTGATGCCCAACCCTTCATTGCAGCGGACCTGCGCCAGCTGCGCTGGCTGGTCCGCTGAATTCAAACGTTAGCCATCTTTGCCAATTCGACCGGCGTCGTTCGATACAGCGGCAGAACAACTTGCGCCGCATCTCGTCAATCTACCCGGCAAGCTCATCGCAATAGATGGCCGGGACGGTTCTGGAAAAACGACGCTTGGTCGTTTCCTGGCTTGGTACTTCAACGTCGCCCTCGTCGAGACAGATCTTTTCTTGCTCCAGGGCGCGGGCTTGGCTTACCACACCGACCAAATTGAGCGACTTATCGCCCAGCGCCTCGCAGTACCTCGCCCAGTAATTGTTGAGGGGATTGCCGTCCTCAAAACCCTTCACTCCATTGGCCGCAAGCCAGACTTGCTGGTATACGTCACAAATACGAAGAATCGCGGCAGTGACTCCTTCGCCAAAATATTCTCCGAGTACGAAACTGCATTCTCACCACGATCAGTCGCTCACGTGTCGATCGAGTTGGGCCACTGAGACGGCTAACTAATCATTCAAGCCGAAGTGCCTCTGGCACGCGGCTTAACTCAGGAGTTGACTGAACGTCGTTTTGCGGCGCCGGTCACCTGGCGTCCTTGACCGACCCAGACCAGCTCCCCTGGCTGACTCATTGAATCCACCCGCCAGAGAAACCAAATGCAGTTTGCGCGTCAACGGAATGCATCCACCCCCGAGGAGCGCCTGGCGCGTTGGGCGCTGGGCTTTCTCAGCAGCTCGCTGGTGATGTTCTTCGCATTCATGGCGCTGGCGCTCACCCTCGCCATGAAGTCCGCCTGGCCGCCGCTGCTGGTGGCTTGCCTGGGCATTTATGCGGGGCAGTTCCGTTACCTGGGTGCCATTGGCCGGTTTTCGGCGCGTCAGCGCCTGTGGATCTGGCAGTTGTCTCTGCTCGGGCATCTGCTGATGTTTGCGCTGGCCTTCTATTTCCTGGGCGAGCCGACACTCGCGCTGGTGGTTTTGCTGCCCGAGACGGCCAGTGCCGCCTTGCATCCGGCGGGTGCTGTGCTTGCACTCAAGGCCTGGCGGGCGGCCCAAGCGGCCTGACGGGGTCCCGCCGCGGATCGGCGCTCGTGAGGGAGCCGTGGGGGTGGCGAATTCCCCATGGGCCAGCCGAAGGCCTGCTCGTCGGGAATCCAGCGGCCCCAACAGCGGGATGGGCGAGCCCCTCGCCCCGAGGTAGAAACGCCCCACCCATGCTCGCCCTCCAAGCCGACATCACCACCCTGGCCGTTGACGCCATCGTCAACGCCGCCAACAGCCGCTTGCTGGGCGGCGGCGGGGTGGACGGGGCGATCCACCGGGCGGCGGGGCCGGAGCTGCTGGAGGCCTGCCGCCAGCTCGGCGGCTGCCACACCGGGCAGGCCAAGGCCACGCCGGGCTTTCGGCTGCCGGCGCGCTGGGTCATCCACACGGTGGGGCCGGTGTGGCAGGGCGGGCTGGCGGGGGAGGACGAGTTGCTGGCCAGCTGCTACCGCGAAAGCCTGCGCGTGGCGCGCGAACTGGGCGCGCGCTCGGTGGCCTTCCCCTGCATCAGCACCGGCATCTACCGCTTTCCGCCGGCGCGGGCGGCGGCCATCGCGGTGGGCACGGTGCGCGGGCATGCCAAGGGCCTGGAGGTGCAGTTCTGCTGCTTCGGTGCCGAGGACCTGGCGCTGTACCGGGCCCTGCTGAGCGCCCTGCCGCAGCGCACCGGTTGAAGGCACCGCCTTCGGGGGGCCTTGCGGAAGGCCCGCAGGCGCGCGGGGCGGCGCCGGGCGCACACTTGCCTCCACTTCCGCCGTTGCCGCCCGCCCCGCCGTGAACCGCCGCCTCGCCCTGCTCCTGCCGCTCTTGCTCGCCGGCCTGGCCGGCCCGGGCCAGGCGCAGCCGGCCGGGCCGCAGATGCCGCCACGCGAGCTGCATTACTTCGACATCCCGCCGATGAGCTTTGCCGATGCCAAGGGCCAGCCGGCGGGCACCCTGTTGGAGCGGCTGCGCCAGGCCTGGCCGGCGAGTTTGGAGATGCCGCCGCTGCGCCTGGCGCCGCTGAAGCGTTCGCTGCACGACATCCTGAACCGGCGCGAACCGATCTGCCTGGTGGGCGTGTTCATGACGCCCGAGCGCGCCGCGCAGGCCTGGTTCTCGAACCCGATCTTTCGGGAGTCGCCCTCGGTGTTCATCGCCACGCGGGCGCTGGCCGAACGGCTCAAGCAGTACCCGAGCGCGCAGGCCTTGGTGACGGACCGCAGCCAGCGCCTGCTGCTGACGGACGGTGCCTCCTACGGGCCGCTGGACGAATGGATCCAGCAGCGCGGGCCGGTGGTGCTGCGCGTGGCTGCGCCGCCGCCGCGCCAGCTGCACATGCTGCTGCGCGGCCATGCCGAGTTCATGTTCAGCGACGAGCACCAGGCGGTGCAGATGCTGAAGGAGCTGGGCCCCGAGGGCCAGGCGCTGGAGTGGTTCGTGCTGCCCGGCATGGTGGCGCCGCCCACCCGCCACGTGATGTGCCAGCGCGACCTGGACCCGCAGTGGCTGCGGGCCCTGGACGCCGGGCTCTCCCAGCTCGAGCTCAGCGCCCCAGCAGGCCCTTGAGCACGTCGGTGACCTTGGGTTTCTTGACCTCGGGGGCCGGTTGCTGCTCGCCCTGCGTGGGCATCTGCACGCCCAGCATGCCCATGTAGGTGGACTTGGTGCGCACGCGCGCGGCCCATTGCGGCTCCCAGGCCTGCTTGGGGTCCGTGGGGCGGGGCGGGTAGGCCACCGCCTGCTCGGGCCCGTAGGCGCTCATGCGCAGCATGCCCGCGCCCCCTTCGGCGCCCTGGCCAAAGATGCCGCCGGGGATGGCGCATTCGGTGACGCTGGGCTGCAGCAGCACCTTGTCCTTCAGCAGCTGGGTGATGCCGCCGGGGGTCTGGTAGTCGTGCAGGGCGAAGCCGGTGTCGGGCAGCTCGGAGCTGCTCCACAGCACCATCTCGGCCTCGTCGCGGGCCGCGCCGGGCTTGGCGCCCATGGCGCTCAGGAAGTAGGCGCGCGCATGCGGCAGCTGCTCCCAACGCACCTGGGTGGCGCCCTCAGCGCCCGGGCTGCGCTGGGGCTTGAGCGGAGCCATGAAGTCCACCTCGGGGCGCAGCTCGAACTTGAAGCCTTCCGGGATGCCCTGGCCGCTGAAGCCATGCTCGCCATTCAGGCTGGCGCCGGCGGGCACCTTGCGGTCGTCCTGCTTGTTCGGCCAGGCGGGCACGCCGGGTTGGCTGCGCGCGCCCTTGGGCGTGTTGCCGCGCGCCACCATGATGCGCTGCACGTCCTCCAGGTTCATGTTGGCGAAGTCGAGCACGCGCGGCTGGCCGGCGCGCACCTTCTCGCCGCAGCCCCAGTACAGCAGCAGCTTGCCCTTGGGCTTTTCGTACTTGGGCTCGCTGGGCTCGTCGTCGCGCACCGGCTCGGGCGGCTTCTCGGCCACGGGCTGCGGGGCGATGAGCTGCAGCGTGGGGCTGAGCTGCGAGGCCGGTGGCACCGCCTGCAGGGCCTCGCTCAAGCCCGGGTTGGCGCGCGTGTGCACGCTCACGTCCAGGTACTGGCCGGCGGCCGAGAAGCCCATGCTCTGGGTCTGGCCGAACACATTGCCGCGGCTCTGGTCGCCCTTCTTGCCGAACAGGCTGCCGAGGCTGGGCATGCCGCCGCCCATCATCTGGGCGATGCCGGGCATGTCGCTGTGGTGGGTGGCCAGGTCCAGCCAGGCCTGGGCCACCGGCGGCTTCACCACCTGGGCGGGTTTGCTGGTTTGGGCGGCGGCCAGCGCGGGGGCCAGCAGCAGCAGGGCGGCGGAAAGGGGACGCAGGGTGGGCATGGTGGTTTCCGTTGGCTGGGCTGAGGCTGCGGGTGTAGCAAGTCAGGGCAGCGAGAGCAAGCGCATGGGTCAGGGGATGCGCAAACAGGGTGGAGCGAATTGTTCTGGCGCCGGGGCCCGGCCGCATGGGCCATACGGGCCATTCACGCGCGGGCCCGCGCTTTCCAGAATGCGCCGCTTCCACCCGCGCGGCGGGCCTGCGTCACTCCCCATGGCTTCACCATGATTCGCCAAACCTTCCTCAGAAACCTCGCGGCCTTGACCCTGCTGGCCGCCACCGCCCCCCTGTGCCTGGCCCGCGAGCCGGGCGATGGTGACGACACCAGCGAGCACCCGGAGATCAAGCGCTTCCCGGGCTTCTTCCTGGACAACAGCCAGCAGTTCGACTACCAGGAGTTCGAGTTCGCGCTCAGCGCCGAGCGCAGCGAAACCAAGGCCGGGCGCTTCTGGTTCGTGGACTACTGCCTGCGCGACGGCGCGCGCCAGCCCAGCACCATCGAGCTGATCCGCAACTACGAGAACGCCTTCCGCCGCCTGGGTGGTGCGCTGGTCTACCGCAATGACTACGGCGCCGTGTACCGCATGAGCGGCCCGGGCGGCGGTGAGCGCTGGGTGCACATGAATGTGGACCATGGCGGTTCGCGCTACCAGCTGACCATCGTCGAGGTGGCGGCCATGCAGCAGAAGCTCGAATTCAACGCCAGCGAGATGGCGCAGGCGCTCAAGACGCAGGGCAATGTGGCGCTGTACGGCCTGCAGTTCGACACCGGCCGCGCCACCCTGCAGCCCGGTGCCGAACCCCTGCTGGCCGAGGTGCTGGCGCTGCTGAAGGGCGACCCCAAGCTGCGCCTGTCGATCGAGGGGCACACCGACAACGTGGGCGACGCCAAGGCCAACCTGACGCTTTCGCAGCAGCGCGCGCAGACCGTGGTGGCCTACCTGGTGCAGCGCGGCGTGGCCGCCGCGCGCCTGCGCGCCGTGGGCCAGGGCAGCCAGGTGCCGGTGGCCGACAACCGCACCGAGGCCGGCCGCGCCAAGAACCGGCGCGTGGAGTTGGTGCGGCTGTAGTGCGGAGCTGCAGGCTGATGGGGCTGGCTGTGTAAGGGGTTGGCTCGCTTTCGTGAGAGCCCGTGGGGTCTTCAACCCCACACCCCGACCCGCATTTCTTTGCTGCGCCAAAGAAACGCGGGGCAAAGAAAGGCGCCAACCCACACAGTCGCCCTAGGGGCGAACTGTGATGGCGGTGCTTGGGCTCAGACTGACACGAGCCCTCATCTGACTGCGACGGTCAGGACGACGAAGGCGCCCGGGGTACCGGTCGTCCCGGGCACCGCAGACCATCACCCTCGGCGCTCCGAAGAAAAGACCCCCAACCAGCGCAATTGCCTACTCGACGCTCGTTGGGGGTCCATTCATCGCAGAGAGCCCGCGATGGTTTGCGGTGGTCTAGTCGGCCGGTACTCCGGCCAGCTTAGCGGGCAGGTTTTCGCAGGCAGAGGAGGGCTGTGGGAGCCATGTGAACCAGCCGTGCAGTCGCGGCCGGCCCGAGGCCGGCTGCGTGCATTCAGCGCCTTTCTTTGCCCCGCGTTTCTTTGGCGCAGTGTTCGGAACCGGGACATAGGTAACGGGTGTTCCGGGACATGGGTAACGCTTTCGAGGTGTTTGAGCCTCTGGAAGAAGCCCATGGTTTGGACGGAGAAGAGCATCGTGTCCCAGCGTCAGGAGT
>NZ_JAEDAK010000032.1 GCF_016093275.1 Inhella proteolytica | reverse complement strand
CCATCGAGATGGGCGCGGATGCGGTGGACATCGGCAAGACCATCCACCCGCACCCCACGCTGGGCGAGAGCATCGGCATGGCGGCCGAGGTGGCGCACGGCAGTTGCACGGACGTACCGCCGGCGCGCAAATAGTCCCCACCGGAGGGCGCCCTGGCTAGGATGAAGCCCCGGTGGTCACCCGACCGCCCAGGATCGGGAGACTGGGTGTCAGCAAACAGCTTGTGCAGAAGGATCAGGGCCGTGCTGTGGGCCTGGGGCGGCGCCCTGGTGCTGGCCGCCTCGGCACAGGCCGATTGCAAGCTGCGCATCCGCTGGACCGAGGACCCACCCTTCAGCCTCCAGCGGCCCGACGGCAGCCTGGGTGGCCTGCAGGTCGATCTGGCCCGCGCCGCCTTCGGCCGCATGGGCTGCCAGCTGGTCTGGATCCGCCTGCCCTGGGCGCGCGCGCTGCGCGACCTGGAGCAGGGCCAGCTGGACGTGCTGATGGGCACGCTGCGCCGCCCCGAGCGCGAGGCGTTCGCCTGGTTCTCGGCGCCCAACCGCAGTTCACGCAATCTGTTGTACGTGCGCCAGGACGCGCTGGCGCGCTGGGACCGCGAATCCCTGCTGACACTGCGCACGACCGGGTTCCGCCTCGGCGCCCAGGTGGACGTGAGCTACGGGGCGGAGTTCGATCAGCTGGCACAGGACCCCGAGTTCCGTCGCCATATGGTCATCAGCCCGCACCGCAGCGCGCTCTGGCGCATGCTGGACCTTGGGCGCATCGACGGCCTGATCGCCGACGAGTGGACGGCGACGCGGGAACTGCGCCAACTGGCGCTGCAGGAGCGCGTGGCCCACACCCGCGCCGTGATCTCCACCCAGCAAGTGGGCGACGCCTTCAGCAAACGGACCCTGTCGCTGGAGCTGGTACGGCGCTATGACCAGGCGGTGGCGCAGATGCAGGCCGACGGCAGCCTGCAGGCCTTGCTCGACAGCTACCTGAGCCCGCAGGACCGGCACCCGCGTTGACCCCCTCGCCGCGGCCCTAAACTCCCGCCCCTTGCGCCGCGCCCTCGCCATAGTTCAATGGATAGAACGGGCCCCTCCTAAGGGTCAGATGTAGGTTCGATTCCTACTGGCGGGGCCAGCCCCTACTTGAGTTTCATCGCGCGCCACAGCAGCGCCACCGGGATCAGGCCCACGGCCACGATGGCCAAGGCCGGCAGCGCGGCCTCGGCCAGGCGCTCGTCGCGCGCCAGCTGATAGGCCACCACGGCGAGCGTGTCGCTGTCGAACGGACGCAGCACCAGGGTGGCGGGCAGCTCCTTCATCACGTCCACGAACACCAGCAGGGCCGCGGCCAATGTGGCGCGGCTGAGCAGCGGCGCGTGCACCTCCCAGGCCAGGCGCCAGGGGCTGGCGCCCAGCATGCGCGCGCTTTCGTCCATGCTGGTGGGGATGCGCGCGTAGCCAGCCTCGATGGACTGCAGGGCCACGCCGCCGAAGCGCACCAGAAAGGCCCAGAGCAGGGCCAGCAAGGTGCCGGTGAAGAGCGGCGCGGCTTGCGGCCAGCGCGCCTGCAGCCAGCCGATGGGCAGCAGCAGCCCGACGGCGATGACCGCGCCCGGCACCGCGTAGCCCAGGCCCAGCAGGCGTGCCACCCCGGCGGCCAGCCAGCGCCGCCAGCCACGCGCACGCCCGAGGCGCTGGCCCAGCGCCAGGAAGAGCGCCAGCAACACGGTGAACAGGGCCGCCGCACCGGCCAGCTTCAGGCTGGCCAGCGCCCAGGCCTGGTAGCGCTCGGCCGAGACGGGCATCTCACCGTACTGCGCGTGCTGCCAGGCCATGCGCAGCAGCCAGCCGGCCGGCAGCACGAAGCCCAGCAGCACGGGCAGCGCACAGGCGGCCTGCGCCAGCCAGCCGGCACCGCCCTGCAACTGGCGATAGCCCTGCTCGGAATCCTCGGCGCGCGCCTGCGTGCGGCTGCCGGCAAAGCGCAACTGCGCCTGGGCACGCTGCTCAAGCAGCAGGCAGACGGTGACGACCATCAGCAGCACCGAGGCCAGCTGAGCCGCGCCGATACGGTCGCCCTGCACCAGCCAGGCCTTGTAGACGCCGGTCGTCAGTGTGCTGAGGCCGAAGTAGCTGCCGACGCCGTAGTCGGCCAACGTCTCCATCAGCACCAGCGCCACGCCCGCCACCAGGGCCGGGCGGGCGAGCGGCAGCGCCACCTCGCGCATGCGCCGCCAGGCGCCGGCCCCGAGCAGGCGCGCGGCTTCCATCAGCGGGCCGGCCCGCTCGCTCAGCGCGGTGCGAGTGAGCAGGTAGACATAGGGGTAGAGGCAGACGCTGAACAGCAGCACCGCCCCAGGCAGGCTGCGCACGTCACCCCAGAGCGCGCCGCGCCAGCCGAACTCGGCGCGCAAGGCGGTTTGGATGCTGCCGCTGAACTGCAACGCGTCGGTGTAGGCATAGGCGGCCACATAGGCCGGCATGGCCATGGGCAGCAGCAGCGCGGCATCCCAGAAGCGCCGGCCGGGGAAACGGCACAGGCTGACCAGCGCAGCCGCGCCACCGCCCACCAGCAGGCTGCCCAGCGCCACGCCGAGCGAGAGCAGGGCCGACTGCCCCAGATAGCCCGGCAGCACCGTGTCCATGAGGTGTTGCCACTGCGCCCAGCCCTGGGCATCGAGACCCAGCCAGGAGCCCAGCACCGTCAGCACCGGCAGGGCCAGCAAAAGCCCGGCCAACACGACAAGGAGCAAAAGCATCAGGCGCGAATGAGAACAAGGAGCATTTGCAGGCGCTCATTATCATGGCGGCCATGTTCCTGGCATTGGATGGAGTGGGCCTGCAATACGGCCAGCGCGGCGCCAAGGTGGCGGCCGTGCGGGGGGTCAGCCTCGGTTTGGGGCGTGGCGAGCTGGGGGTGCTGATCGGCCCTTCCGGCTGCGGCAAAACCTCGCTGCTGCGTGCCATTGCCGGCCTGGAGACCCTGGACAGTGGCCGCGTGCGCTTGGAGGGCGAGCTGCTGGCCGACGCCGCCAGCGGCCTGCAACTGCCCGCCGAGCAGCGGCGCATCGGCCTGGTGTTCCAGGACTTCGCGCTCTTCCCCCACCTGACCGTGGACGCGAACATCGGCTTCGGCCTGCGTGCGCACAAGCCGGCGGCGCGCCAGGCGCGCATCCACGAGATGCTGGATCTCGTCGGCCTGGAGCATGCCGCCAAGCGCATGCCGCATCAGCTCAGCGGCGGCCAACAGCAGCGCGTGGCACTGGCGCGCGCGCTGGCGCCGGCACCGCGCCTGCTGTTGCTGGACGAGCCCTTCTCCAGCCTGGACGTGGACCTGCGCGAATCGCTCTCGCAGGACCTGCGCGCCATCCTCAAGGCCAGCGGCACCACGGCCCTGTTCGTCACCCACGACCAGGCTGAGGCCTTTGCCATCGGCGACCGCGTGGGCGTGATGCAGCAGGGCCTGCTGGAACAGTGGGACGAGCCCTACACCGTCTACCACCGCCCGGCCACGCGCTTCGTTGCCGACTTCATTGGCCACGGCGTGTTCGTGCCCGGCCAGCTGGAAGGCCAGCAGGTGCGCACACCGCTGGGCTTGCTGGACAACGCCCAGGACTGCCCGCTGCCCGGCGCCTACCCGGGCGGACGCTGCGAAGTGCTGCTGCGCGCCGACGACGTGGTGCACGACGACGCCGCGCCGGTCAAGGCCTGCATCGAGCACAAGGTGTTCCGCGGCGCCGAATTCCTCTACACCCTGCGCCTGGCCGACGGCACCCGCCTGGTGGCCGCCGTGCCCTCGCACCACGACCACCACGTGGGCGAGTGGATCGGCATCAAGGCCCAGGTGGACCATGTGGTGACCTTCGGCACTGCCTGAAGCGCCCGGGACCCTATTAACTACCCTGGAATACGGGCCTAGTTGGCAGTCAGCCCCTCGGGGTGCTGCCTATACTGGATTGACAGTTGTTCGCGGCCTTGCGGCCGCTTTAGATCGAGTGAGGCGCAGATGGGTGCCAAATTGAAAGTAGCCGGCTGGATGGCGGTCGGTGCGGTGGCCGGTGCGTTGACCACCCTCCAATTCAGTGCCAATGCCCGCGGGGCCCAGGCGGCCTTGCCGCTGGAAGAGCTGCAGCAGCTCGCCGCGGTGTTCGGCATGGTCAAGGCCGAGTACGTCGAGCCCGTGGATGAGAAAAAGCTCATCAACGACGCCATCGCCGGCATGGTCACCGGGCTGGATCCGCACTCGCAGTTCTTCGACAAGAAGAGCTTCCAGGAATTCAAGGAAGGCACCTCGGGCAAGTTCGTCGGCGTCGGCATCGAGGTGGGCATGGAAGATGGCTTCGTGCGCATCGTCTCGCCCATCGAAGGCTCGCCCGCCTTCCGCGCCGGACTGAAGAGCGGCGATCTGATCACCCGCATCGACGACCAGCCGGTCAAGGGCCTGAGCCTGGACCAGGCCGTCAAGCGCATGCGCGGCGAGCCCCAGACCAAGGTGCACCTGAACATCTACCGCAAGGCCGAGAACAAGAGCTTCCCGGTCACCATCGTGCGCGAAGAGATCCGCATGCAGTCGGTGCGCGCCAAGATGGTCGAGCCCGGCTACGCCTGGCTGCGAATCGCCGCCTTCCAGGAGCGCACGGTCGAGGATTTCGCCAAGAAGCTGAACGAGCTCTACCAGCAAGACCCGAAGTTGAAGGGCCTGGTGCTGGACCTGCGCAATGACCCGGGCGGCGTGCTGGAAGGCGCCATCGCCGTCAGCGCCGCCTTCCTGCCGGCCGGCGTGGAAGTCACCTCCACCAACGGCCAGCTGGCCGAATCGAAGTTCAGCTACCGCGCCCAGCCCGAGCATTACCTGCGCCGTGGCCAGCCGGATCTGATCAAGAAGCTGCCCGCCGTCTTCAAGACCCTGCCCATGGTGGTGCTGGTGAATGAAGGATCGGCCTCGGCCAGCGAGATCGTGGCCGGTGCACTGCAAGACCACAAGCGCGCCCTGATCCTCGGCGCCCAGACCTTCGGCAAGGGCTCGGTGCAGACGGTGCGCCAGCTCAGCCCCGACACCGCGCTGAAGATCACCACCGCGCGCTACTACACCCCGAGCGGCCGCTCCATCCAGGCCAAGGGCATCCTGCCCGATCTGGCGATCGACGAAACCGCCGAGGGCAATGTGATCGGCGCGCTGCGCATGCGCGAGGCCGATCTGGAGAAGCACCTGGCCAACCCGAGCGGCAGCTCCGAGGCCGAAGACCAGAAGGCACGCGAGGCCGAGCGCCGCCGCGTCGAGGAAGAGCTGGCCAAGCGCAATGAACCGCTCAAGCCCCTGCCCGAGTTTGGTGGCGATGCCGACTGGCCGCTGCAGCAGGCGCTGAACCAGCTCAAGGGCAAGCCGGTGGTGCTCTCCAAGGCCCCGCTGGAACGCAAGGCCGAAGCCGAGGCCGCGAAGAAGTAACTTGCCCGACGCCGCCGACCTCAGCGACCGCCAGCTGCTGCGCTACGCGCGCCACCTGCTGCTGGATGAGCTGGGTATCGAGGGCCAGCAGCGCCTGCTGCAGGCCCATGCGCTGGTCATCGGCGCGGGCGGCCTGGGTTCGCCCGCCCTGCTCTACCTGGCCAGCGCCGGCCTGGGCCGGCTCACGGTGGTGGACCCGGACGCGGTCGAGCTCAGCAATCTGCAGCGCCAGATCGCGCACAGCGACGCGCGTGTCGGCCAGGCCAAGGTGGCTTCGGCCCGCGCGGCGGCGCTGGGTCTGAACCCCGAGCTGCAGTTCGACGCCATCCAGGCGCGCGCCGATGCCGCCAGCCTGCCCGCCTGGGTGCAGGCCGCCGACGTGGTGCTGGACTGCACCGACAACTTCAAGACCCGCCAGGCCATCAATGCCGCCTGCGTGGCCGCCGGCAAGCCGCTGGTGTGGGCCGCCGGCGTGGGCTGGGATGCGCAGGCCTCGGTGTGGGACCCGGCCGACCCCGGCTGCCCCTGCTACGCCTGCCTGTTCCCGCCCGATGCCCCGGTGCAGGACGCCAATTGCGCCACCCAGGGCGTGTTTGCCCCGCTGGTGGGCTTGGCCGGCACCTTGCAGGCGGGGGAAGCCCTGAAGCTGCTCGCCGGCCTGGGCTCGGGCCTGGCGCGCCACCTCTGGCTCTTCAACGCCCGCCATACCCGCACCGAGCAGATCGTGCTGGCGCGCGACCCGGCCTGCCCGGTCTGTGGACCGCGCGAGACGAAATAATCTTTCTCCGCTCAGCGAATATGCTGCGCGCTTTCTACGCGAAACCAGCAGGAGGAGACCATGTCCCCGCGTCGCGACCTCAAAGAACGAAACTTTCCTAGCGCCGAAGAAGAGCTGCGCCGTGCCGCGCCGCCCCCGGGCGACCGCCTGGCCGCCACGCCCGCCTACCGGCTGGCCTTTGCCGACGAAGAATTTCTGCTGCGCGAGGAACTGCGCCCCGTGCGCATGCAGCTGGAGCTGCTGAAGCCCGAGCTGGTGCAGCAGGAGGAAGGCATCGAATCCACCCTGGTGATGTTCGGCAGCGCCCGCATCCAGGATCCGGCCAAGGCCCATGCCGCGCTGCTGGAAGCACAGAAGTCGGGCAACCCCACCTTCGAGCGCCGCGCCGAACAGGCGGTGGCGATGAGCGTGTACTACGAGGAAGCGCGCCGCCTGGCCGAGATCGTCACGCGCGAGACGCAGCGCTGCGGCCAGCCGATTTACGTCGTCACCGGCGGCGGCCCCGGCATCATGGAAGCCGGCAACCGCGGCGCCTACGACGCCAAGGGCAAGAGCATCGGCCTGAACATCGTGCTGCCGCACGAGCAGCACCCCAACCCCTACATCACGCCCGAACTCTGCTTCCGCTTCCACTATTTCGCGCTGCGCAAGATGCACTTCCTGATGCGCTCGGTGGCGCTGGTGTGCTTCCCTGGCGGCTTTGGCACGCTGGATGAGCTGTTCGAGGCGCTGACCCTGATCCAGACCGGCAAATGCCGCGCCCGGCCGATCCTGATGTTCGGCCGGGAGTTCTGGAGCCGCCTGGTCGACTTCGACTACCTGGTGGAGACCGGAATGATCAGCCCGGGCGACGAGCGCATGTTCCGCTTCGTCGAAACCGCCGAGGAAGCCTGGGCGGTGCTGGAACACGAATACGACCTCAAGACCACCGCGCAATGCGCGCTTTGACCCCCGAGAGCACCATGACCCAGATCCGTTCCGTGTCCCTGATCGGGGCCCCCACCGACATCGGCGCCGGCGCGCGCGGCGCCTCCATGGGCCCCGAGGCCCTGCGCGTGGCCGGCATCGGCCCGGCCCTGCAGGCCCGCGGCGTGGACGTGAAGGATTGCGCCAACCTGAGCGGCCCGCACAACCCCTGGCTGCCGCCGGTGGACGGCTACCGCCACCTCGCCGAAGTGGTGGCCTGGAACCAGGCCGTGCACGACGCCGTGTACGCCGAGCTGCAGGGCGGCCGCATGCCCATCCTGCTGGGCGGCGACCACTGCCTGGGCATCGGCTCCATCAGCGCCGTGGCCCGCCACTGCCGCGCCGCCGGCAAGAAGCTGCGCATCCTCTGGCTGGACGCGCATGCCGACTTCAACACCTCGGCGCTCACGCCCAGCGGCAACATCCACGGCATGCCGGTGGCCACGCTGTGCGGCTTCGGTGCGCCCGAGCTGGTGGGCATCGGCGGCTTCAGTGCCGCCCAGCCCGCCATCAGCCCGAAGTGGGTGCGCCAGATCGGCATCCGCAGCGTCGACGAAGGCGAGAAGCGCTTCGTGCACGAGCAGGAGCTCGAAGTCTTCGACATGCGCTACATCGACGAGATGGGCATGCGCCAGGCCATGGAGCTGGCGCTGGCGACGATGGACGCCAACACGCACCTGCACGTCAGCTTCGACGTCGATTTTCTCGACCCCGCCATCGCCCCCGGCGTGGGCACCACCGTGCCGGGTGGCCCGAGCTACCGCGAGGCCCAGCTGTGCATGGAAATGATTGCCGACACCGGCCGCCTGGCCAGCCTGGACGTGATGGAGCTGAACCCCGCGCTGGACGAGAAGAACCGCACCGCGCTGCTGGCCGTCGATCTGATCGAATCGCTGTTCGGCAAGAGCACCCTGATGCGAAAAGCTTGACGCATTCGGGGGCGGCAATCGGCTCCACGCGGTAAACCTCCAGCAGACTGCGGGTGGATCCGCAGCGCCGAGGAGACCGCATCGTGGCACTGAGTTTTCGCAGCCCCCGTCCGGCCGTCGAGCCTTCCCCAAGCCCCGCGCCCGGCAGCGCGCCGCGGCTGGACGCCACGCTTGCCACCCTGGGGCGCCACGCCTCGGCCCTGGGCCAGGGCGCAGCCGAGGTGCGCGGGGTGGTGGACGACACCCTGCTGGCCGTGCAGCGCCAGCACGAAGCCCTGCAGCAGCTGGGCCAAGGCCTGGCTGCCGTCTGCGCGGCGCAGCAGCGCATCGTGGCCGGCAGTACCCAGAGCCAGCACACCACCGAGACCGCCGCCCAGGCCCTGCAGCAGCTGGCCGGCGAGGTGCAGGCCATCGCCGCCGCGCTGCGCCTGGTGAGTGAATCGGCCCAGGAAATCACCCAGGTGGCCCTCAACACCCGGCTGGTGGCCTTCAACGCCACGGTGGAGGCCAAGCGCGCCGGCGAAGCCGGTCGTGGCTTCGCCGTGGTGGCCGATGCCGTGAAGGACCTGGCCGGACGCGTCGAGGCCACCAGCAAGCGCATCGTCGGCTCCGTGCAGCAGCTCGACGCCCGCATCGAGCGCCTGCGCGAAGAGCTGACGCCGCAAGAGTCCGGGCAGGCCCAAGGCATCCATGCCGCCATGGCCGGCATCGACCGCGACGTCGCGGCGATGGCGGTGGCGGCACAGGAATCCGAAGCCGTGGCCAAGCGCCTGGACGGCCAGGCCCATGCCCTGCAGGGCGAGCTGGCGCGCACCCAAGGGGGCCTGCAGCGCGCGCTGCAGCATGCCGATGGCTTCCTGACCATGAGCGAGCAGCTGATCGAGACGATTGCCGAGAGCGGCGTGCGCACCGATGACAGCCCCTACATCGAAGCCGCGCAGGGCGCCGCGGCCGAGATTGCCGCGCTGCTCGAAGGGGCGCTGCGGCAGGGCCAGATCAGCCCGGAGGACTTGTTCAGCGAGCGCTACCAGCCGCTGCCGGGCAGCGACCCGCAGCAACACCTGGCCCCCTTCTCGGCGTTGGCCGAGCAGCTCTTCCCGGCCGTGCAGGAGCGCCTGCTCCAGCTGAGCGACAAGGTGGTGTTCTGCATCGCCGTGGACCGCAACGGCTACGTGCCCATGCACAACCGCAAGCTCAGCCAGCCGCAGCGCCCGGGCGACCCGCTGTGGAACACCGCCAACAGCCGCTGGCGGCGCATCTTCAACGACCGCACCGGCCTGGCCAGCGCGCGCAACACCGAGCCCTTCCTGCTGCAGACCTACCGGCGCGACCTGGGTGGCGGCCAGTACATGGTGCTGAAGGAATGCGCCGCCCCCATCCAGGTGCGCGGGCGGCACTGGGGCGGGGTGCGCCTGGCCTACAAGTTCTGAGCACAAGTCCGCAGGGGCAAGCGGCCAGGCCGTGCACCCGCTCGGGCACACTTGGGCCCACCTTCACCCCGCCCCCTCATCGCCATGGCCGATGCCCCCGCGCCCGCCCCCACCGAGTCCCGCGTCGAGCGCGAGCACAGCCTGCAGATCGGCGCGCGCACGCTGCGCTACCGCGCCAGCGCCGGCACCCTGCTGCTGCGCGAACCCGAACTCAAGGACGGCACCCTGCAGGGTGAACCGGTCAAGGCGCAGGTCTTCTACACCGCCTACACGCTGCTGGATGCGCCGCCCAACCGGCCGATCCTGTTCTCGCTGAATGGCGGGCCGGGCAGCAGCAGCGTGTGGCTGCACCTGGGCCTGCTGGGCCCGCAGCGTGTGCACAGCGATGCCCTGGGCGACTGCGGCCAGCCGCCCTACGCGCTGGTGGACAACGAGGACAGCCTGCTCACGCACGCCGACCTGGTCTTCATCGACCCTGTGGGCACGGGTTTCTCGCGCATGGTCGAGGGCCAGAAGGCCACCGAGTACCACGAGGTGCAGCGCGACCTCGACGCCATCGCCGACTTCATGCGCCGCTACCTGACGCGCGAGGGCCGCTGGGGCAGCCCCAAGTACCTGCTGGGTGAGAGCTACGGCAGCACGCGCGCCGCGGCGCTGGCGCGCCAGCTGCAGGAAAAGTGCGAGCTGATGCTCAACGGCGTGGTGCTGGTCTCGCCGGCGATGGACTTCCAGACCTTCAGCTTCGACCGCGGCAACGACCTGCCCTACCTCTGCTTCCTGCCCACCTACGCCGCCACCGCCTGGTACCACCAGGCCCTGGCGCCGGCGCTGCAGGCGCTCACCGTGGAAGCGCTGATCGAACGCGCCCAGGCCTTTGCGCTCGGGCCCTACGCCAGCGCCCTGCTGCTGGGCGACCGCCTGGGCGAGGCCCAGGCCCGCGAAGTGGCCGCGCAGGCCGCCGAGCTGACCGGGCTGGATGCCGACTACCTGCTGCGCTGCCATCTGCGCGTGGATGACGAGCGCTTCTTCAAGCAGCTGCTGCGCGGCCGCGGCCTGGTGGTGGGCCGGCTGGACAGCCGCTTCACCGGCCACGACCGCGACGACGTGGGCGAGAAGGCCGAGGACGACCCGAGCTACACCAATCTGGCCGGTGCCTACCGCGTGGGGCTGGAGCGCACCCTGCACGAGCGCCTGGGCTGGATGGGCGATGCGCCCTACCACCTGCTCGCTCCGCTCTACAAGAGCTGGAGCTACAAGGGCTTCGAGAACAAGTACCTGCACACCGGCGAGCTGCTGCGCCAGGCCCTGCACCACCAGCCCAGCCTGCGCGTGTATGTGGCCTGCGGCCAGTTCGACCTCGCCACCCCGCCCGACGCCGCGCTGCACAGCCTGGCGCACATGGCCCTGCGGCCGCACCTGAAGGGGCAAATCCGCATGGCGCAGTTCCCGGCCGGGCACATGATGTACATCCATGCCGAAAGCCGCCGCCGTCTGGCTGCCGACCTGCGGGAATTCATCCAAGCCTGACATGCAAGACAGCGAGTGCCAAAGCGCCGAAGCCCTGCTCCAGCAGGGCAATCACAGCGCTGCGGCCCTGCGGCTCGAAGCCCTGCTGCCGCAGGCCCAGGGCGGCCCCGAGCGGGCCCGCGTGCTGAACGACCTGGCGCGCGCCTACGCCCGCCTGGGCCGGCCGCAAGACTGTGTGCGCGTGGCCAGCGAGGCCGTGCACCTGCTGGAGCGCCAGGAGGCGCTGGGCCCGCTGTGCGAGGCGCGCTGCAATCTGTCGCTCGCCTACTCGCTGCTGTCGCTGGGGCGAGAGGCGCTGGAGCAGGCGCTCTCCGCGCTGAACCTGGCACGCCGGCTGCAAGATCCGGAACGCGAAGGCTGGGCCCTGGCACGGCTGGGCAATGCCTATGCCGCACTGGACAACCCCGCGCAGGCCCGTGAGACCACTCAGCTGGCGCGCGAGATTGCGCTGCAGCATGGCCTGCCCGAGCTCGACTTCGCCTGCCTGAACAACCAGGCCTTCTTCACGCTCTACGAGTACGAGGAGCTGGTCATCGACGGCGAGACCGAGCAGGCCGTGGTGGTGCAGGCCATGGCGCAGCTGCTCTCCGAGCAGGCGGTGGCCTGCGCGCAGGCCCAGGGCAATCCGTACCGCATCGCGCTGGCGCTCTCCAACCTCGTCGAGGCCCTGCTGCAGGGGCAGGACTGGGACCGTGCCGCGCCGCTGATCGAGTACCTGGACCAGACCGCGCAGGAGCACGAGTTCGCCGGCCTGGCCATCAGCACCCGGCTGCACCGCGCCGTGCTGGCGCGCGGCCGTGGCCAGCACGCCGAAGCCATTGCCGCGGCCGAGAGCCTGCTGCAGCTGCGCGGAGACGCCATCCTGCCGCGCCTGCAGCGCCGCGCGCTGCGCCTGCTCTACGAATGCCACAAGACCGCCGGCGCGCACGAGGCCGCGCTGGCCGACCTGGAGGCCCTGATGCGGGCCGAGCGCCTGGCCATCCGCACCGTGCAACTGGCCCAGACCGAGGTGCTGCTGATCCGCCAGGAGGTCGACCAGGCGATGGCGCGTGCCGAACACGCGCGCGCCGATGCCGAGCGCGAGCGTGAACGCGTGCTGGCGCTGGAGCGCGAGCACGAGGCCCTGCGCGAGCAGCTGGCGCGCAGCGACCGCGCCGCCCGCGAGGACGTGCTGACCCGCCTGGCCAACCGCCGCCACGCCGAGCAGGCGCTGCCGCTGATGTGGGAGCAGACCCCCAGCCCCGACACGCCGTTCGCGGTGGCGATGCTGGACATCGACCACTTCAAGCGCGTGAACGACCAGTTCGGCCACGCCGTAGGCGACGCCGTGCTGCGTGAGCTGGCCCAGCTGCTGCGCCAGCGCCTGCGCAGCGCCGACCTGCTGGCCCGCTGGGGCGGCGAGGAGTTCCTCATCGGCCTGGTGGGCCCGCCCGCGCGCGACGCCGAGGCGGTGCTGGAACGCCTGCGCAGCGCCGTGATGGAGCACCCCTGGGAGCGTGTGCATGGCGGCCTGCGGCTGACCATCAGCATCGGCCTGGCGCTGCGCGGGGTGGGCAACGGCGCCCCGGCCGAGGAACCGCGCGAGCTGGTGCAGGCGGCCGACATCGCGCTCTACCAGGCCAAGCACGCCGGCCGCAACCGGCTGCGCCTGGCCTAGACGTTCACGCAGACGCCTAGCGCGGCGTCACGCGCGCCCCCGCCACCAAACCCTGCGGCGGGTAGACGATCACCCGATCCCCGGGCTTCAGGCCTTCGCCAATCCAGGCCTCGCGCTCGTTGCGGCCGGCCAGCTTCACCTCGCGCAGGTGCGCGCGCCCGCCCTCGAAGCGGAACACCGCATGGCGGCCGGCCGCAGCGCCCGGCAGGGGGAACACGGCGCTCACCGGCACCAGCGGCACATCGGCCCGCTGCTGGGTGAGCACGCGCACGCCCACGCGGTAGCCATCGCCCAGGCCGCGGCGCTGCTCGGGCGGGCTGACCAGGCCGATCTGCACGCGCACCCGCTGCTCCTCCACGCCCAGGGCCGAGACCTTGGTGAAGGCGCCGGGCTCGACCCGCAGCACCCGCCCCTGCAGCACCGCCGGCCCGCCCCAGCGCTCGATGCGCACCGGCTGGCCGGGCTGGACCTGCAGCGCGTCCGTGCTCAGCAGCTCGGCCACCACCTCCAGCTGCGCCAGGTCGCCCAGCTCGATCAGCGGCGCACCAAGGGCCACCAGGGTTTCGCTGGACTGGTGCATGCGCAGCACCTGGCCGGCCACCGGTGCGCGCAGCTCGAAGGCGTCCACCCGGCCCCGCGCGGCGCCGGCTTGAACGGCGCCCAGCGCCGCCTGCGCCTGCTCCAGGGCGTGCTGCGCCATATGGCGCTCGGCCTGCGCGCTGCGCTGCTCCGCCTCGGCGGCTTTCAGGGCCAGGGCCGCATCCTCATGCTGCGCCCCCGCCACGAAGCCCTGCGCACCCAGGGCGGCGCTGCGCTGCTCCTGCTTCTGCGCCAGGGTCAGCGCTGCGGCGGCGGCGGCCAGCCGGGCCTGGGCACGGCCCAGCGCGGCCTCGGCGGCCTCGGCCTGCGCGGCCAGCTCGGCGCGGCTGCGGGCGTCGCGCAGCGGCGCC
>NZ_JAEDAK010000031.1 GCF_016093275.1 Inhella proteolytica | reverse complement strand
GGGCGCGCGGGTGCCGGCCCCGGCCAGGCGCTGCCACAGCCCGCGCTCGCCGCCCACCCGCACCGGCGCGGCCTGGGCCAGGCGGGCGCGGCCGCCGCCGGCGTGCAGCAGCAGGGTCAAGGGCCGCTGCATCTCGTGCAGGTGCACCGCCGCGGCCGCGTGTTCCTGCGCCGCGCGCTGGGTGACGAAGCGGTCCCACTTCGCGCCGATCCACTCTTCCATCAGTTGCCTTCCTTGCGCTGACGCAGGGTTTCGCGCAGTGCGTCCACGCCCACGGTCCAGACGAGGTTGGGGTTGCCGCCGCGCCCTGCATGGGATCCCGCGCAGGCCTGCAGGCATTGCCCGCATTGCACGCAGCTGAACATCAGGCGCTTGATCTGGCGCGGGCGCAGGCGCATCGGGCAGGCGTGTTCGCAGGCGTCGGCCTGCGGTTCGCAGCCGCGGCATTCGGCGGCGCGCGGGCGCGCAAAGCTCACCACCAGGGCCTTGGGGTTGGCCATCCAGGCCAGGCTCTGGAAGAAGCCCACCGCGCAGCCGAAGCGGCAGAACAGATGGCGGGCGAACAGCAGTTCGGCGCTGATCAGACCCCAGGCGATGAACAGAAAGCGCGCCTGGTTGGGCGTCAGGCTGGCCGTCAGCAAGCCACCCCAGATCTCGGCCGGGGGCAGCAGATAGGTGAGCAGGGTGATGGCCCAGACGAAGCCGAACAGCAGCGCGGTGGCGATGAAGGCGGGCCACCAGCGCTTCTGCGGCTGGGCGCCGGGCAGGCGCTCGCGGTCCCACAGGCTGAGCTTGCCGCTAGCCTTGGCCAGCAGGGCATTGAGGCCCTCCACCAGGCTGAAGTGCGGACACAGCCAGCCGCAGTACAGCCGGCCCCAGCGGTAGGCCACGTAGAGAAAGCCCACCACCAGCGCCACGGCCGGCAGGATGCCGCGCAGGAAGATCGACAGCGCCACCTCGTTGGCCGTGATCTGCCCGGCGCGGAAGGCGTCGATGCCCAGGGTCCAGCGCTGGCCCAGGAACCAGAGCTGGGCCTCGTGCAGATCAAAGCGCAGCAGGTTCAGTGCCGGCGCGAGCAGGAAGAGCGCGAAGAAGCCGATCTGCAGCGCGCGGCGGCGGCGCTGCAGCGTCTTGCCGTGCAGGGCGCTGGGTTCAGCGGCCACCGAGCACGGCATGCTGAACCTCGGCGAGTGCCGCGAGCGTCTGCGCGTCGTCGCTCAGCGCCTCGATGACCGCCGCACGCGCCGCCTGTGGCAGAGCCATGCCACCGGCCTGCAGGCGCGCGGCCATCACCAGCAGGCGGGTGCTGGCGGTCTCTTCCAGGTCGTGGTCGGTCAGGCGGCGCAGGGCCTGGGCCAGGCGCACCAGCTGCTGCGCCACCTCCACGCTGCAGCCGCTCTCGCTCTGCACGATGCGCGCTTCCAGCTGCGGCTCGGGGTAGCCGAGCGAAAGCGCCACGAAGCGCTGGCGCGTGCTGGGCTTCAGGCCCTTGAGCAGGTGCTGGTAGCCCGGGTTGTAGGAGAGCACCAGCATGAAGCCGGGTGCGGCTTCCAGCAGCTCGCCGCTGCGGTCCAGCGGCAGCTGGCGGCGGTCGTCGGCCAGCGGGTGCAGCACCACGGTGATGTCCTTGCGCGCCTCCACCACCTCGTCCAGGTAGAAGATGGCGCCGCTGCGCACGGCGCGGGTCAGTGGGCCGTCCACCCACACGGTGTCGCCGCCCTCGATGAGGAAGCGGCCGGTCAGGTCGGCGGCGCCCAGGTCGTCGTGGCCGCTCACGGTGATGAGCGGGCGGCCCAGGCGCGCGGCCATGTGCTCCACCAGGCGGGTCTTGCCGCAGCCGGTGGGGCCCTTCAGCAGCAGGGGCAGGCGGGCGGCGAAGGTCTGCTCGAACAGGCTCACCTCGTCGGCCTGGGGCAGGTAGCTCGGTGCCGCGGTGGTGATCGGGGCAACGGCGTGCAGGGGGCTGGTGCGCATGGCGGCTCGGGCTTGAAATCGGTCCCTGCAGACTAGGCAGGGGCTGCCCTCGCGTCCTTAAAGCGGATCAAGCGCCGCGGCATTTGCGCGCTGCCTTGCTCGTCGTCAACACCTGCTGATTACGATGCCCGCACCCAGGAGAACCCCATGTCCACAGACGAAATCCGCTTTGACGATGGCGCTGCCTACGAACACCTGATGGGCCGCTGGACGGTCAAGGTGGGGGAGCCCTTTCTGGACTGGATCGGCGTGGCGCCGGGCGGGCGCTGGTTGGACGTGGGCTGCGGCAACGGCGCCTTCACCGAGCTGCTGCTGCAAAGGGTCGCGCCGGCCGCGGTGCAGGCCATCGACCCCAGCGCCGCCCAGCTCGCCTACGCGCGCCAGCGCCTGAACGCGCCCGCGCCGGTGCAGTGGCTGCAGGGCGATGCGATGCAGCTGCCAGTGCCCAGCGCCAGCCAGGACGCCGCGGTGATGGCGCTGGTGCTGTTCTTCGTGCCCGAGCCCGCAGCCGGCCTGGCCGAGATGCTGCGCGCCGTGCGCCCCGGGGGCACGGTGGCGGCCTACCACTGGGACATCCTGAATGGCGGCTTCCCGCTCGCCGCCATCGGCGCCGAGCTGCAGCGGCGTGGCACGCCTGCCAAGCTGCCGCCCAGCGTGTCCATCTCCACGCGCGAGGCCTCCGAGGCGCTGTGGCGCGCCGCCGGCTTGCAGCAGGTGCGCACCACCACTTTCACGGTGGAGCGCGAGTTCCCCGACTTCGACGACTACTGGCGCAGCGCGGCCAGCAGCAACACCGTGCGCGCGCAGTTCGAGGCCATGGCGGCGGACGAGCTGCGGGAGCTGCGCGAGCGGGTGCGGGAGCGGCTGGGGGCGGGCAGCGGGCCGCTGCGGGTGAGTGCGCGGGCGAATGCCGTGTGTGGGGTGAGGGCCGCTTGATGGAGGTTTGGGTGCTTGCGTGAGAGCCCTCGGGGGCTTCACCCCCGAACCCCGACCCCACTTTCTTTGCTGCGCCAAAGAAAGTGGGGGCAAAGAAAGGCGCTGAATGCACGCACGCCGCCTAGGGCGGCGCGCGACTGCACGTCCGGCTCACATGGCTCCCACACCCCTCCTGGGACTGCGAAAACCTGCCCGCTAAGCTGGCCGGAGTACCGGCCGTCTAGACCACCGCAAACCATTGCGGGCTTTCTGCGATGAATGAACCCCCAACGAGCGGTTTGGCTTGGCCTGAAGCTGGTTGGGGGTCTGTTCTTCGTCGCTCCGAGGTCATGGTCCTCGCTGCCCGGGACGACCGGTACTCCGGGCGCCTTCGTCGTCCTGACCGTGGAAGTCAGATGAGGGCTCGTGTCAGTGTGAGCCCAAGCACCGCCATCACAGTTCGCCCCTAGGGCGACTGTGTTCTTGAGCGCCTTTCTTTGCCCCGCGTTTCTTTGGCGCAGCAAAGAAATGCGGGTCGGGGTTCGGGGGTGAAGCCCCCGAGGGCTGCAGCGAATGGGCAGCAAGTCCGATTCAGCGTCCCCAGCCCCAACTCCTGATGGCGCCAAAGCCACAGCCCGCACCCGCTTGAACCACTTCAAGGAAGCGCAGCCCCGCAACGGGAACCATGGCGGCGCTCTAAGCGAGGAAAGCAGCCCCCGCCGAGCCCATCCTGGTTCGATGGATCCGTGCTGCCGGGCCGCATTGCATCGGCCCTTGATGAGGAGTGCTAAGCATGTTGTCTCCCAAACTGTCCACGCTGGCCCTGGGCGCCTTGCTGGCGGTGGGGGCGCAGGCCCAGACGGGTGCGCCCGAAATGACCCCCGCCGAGATCGAGCTCGGCAAGAAGATCTACTTCGAACGCTGCGCGGGCTGCCACGGCGTGCTCCGCAAGGGTGCCACCGGCAAGAACCTGGAACCGCACTGGTCCAAGAAGGACAAGGACGGCAATGTCCAGGAGGGGGGCACGCTCAAGCTGGGCACCGGCCGCCTGGAAAAGATCATCTCGCTGGGCACCGAAGGCGGCATGGTCAATTACGACGACATCCTGTCCAAGGATGAGATCAACGTCATGGCGCGCTACATCCAGCGCACGCCCGATGTGCCGCCCGAGTTCGGCCTCAAAGACATGGAAGCCAGCTGGAAGCTGCTGGTGCCCGTGGACCAGCGCCCGAAGAAGCAGCTCAACAAGATCAACCTGAAGAACGTCTTCGCGATCACGCTGCGCGACGCCGGCAAGCTCGCGCTGGTGGACGGCGACACCAAGCAGATCTGGCAGGTGCTGGACACCGGCTATGCGGTGCACATCTCGCGCCTCTCGGCCTCCGGCCGCTACGTCTACACCGTGGGCCGCGACGGCCTGGTGACGCTGATCGACCTCTGGTACGAGACGCCCACCACCGTGGCCACGGTGAAGCTGGGTGCGGATGCGCGCTCGGTCGACACCTCCAAGTTCAAGGGCTTCGAGGACAAGTACCTGATCGGTGGCACCTACTGGCCGCCCCAGTACTCGATCATGGACGGCGAGACGCTCAAGCCGATCAAGATCGTCTCGACCCGCGGCAACACCGTGGATGGCGAGTACCACCCCGAGCCGCGCGTGGCCTCCATCGTGGCCTCGATGACCAAGCCCGAGTGGGTGGTGAACGTCAAGGAAACCGGCCAGATCATGCTGGTCGACTACAGCGACATCAAGAACCTCAAGACCACCACCATCGAGTCGGCCAAGTTCCTGCACGACGGTGGCTGGGACATGAGCAAGCGCTACTTCCTGGTCGCGGCCAATGCCTCGCACAAGATCGCCGCGGTGGACACCAAGACCGGCAAGCTGGCCGCGCTGGTGGACACCAAGAAGATCCCGCACCCGGGCCGCGGCGCCAACTTCATCCACCCGCAGTACGGTCCCGTCTGGGCCACCGGCCACCTGGGCGACGCGGTGATCACGCTGATCTCCACGCCGAGCGAGGACAAGAAGTTCGCCAAGTTCAAGGCGCACAACTGGAAGGTCGTGCAGGAGCTGAAGACCGGCGGCGCGGGCAATCTGTTCGTCAAGACGCACCCCAAGTCCACCCACCTCTGGGCCGACATGCCGATGAACCCCGAGCGTGAGAACGCCGAGGCCGTCTACGTCTACGACCTCAAGGACCTGAACAAGGCCCCGGTGAAGCTGGACGTGGCCAAGGACAGCGGCCTGCCGCAGACCAAGGCCCTGCGCCGCGCCACCCACCCCGAGTTCAACGAGGGCGGGGACGAGGTCTGGATCAGCCTGTGGGGCGGCAAGACCGACCAGAGCGCCATCGTCATCTATGACGACAAGACGCTGAAGCTGAAGAAGGTGATCACCGATCCGCGCATCGTCACGCCGACCGGCAAGTTCAACGTCTTCAACACCCAGCACGACGTGTATTGATGAGACAGGCCCCGGTGCGCAGCCGCGCGCCGGGGCCGCCACCTGACGACGATAGAACGACAAGGAGACGGCTGTGGCCTCTTCGGACCAACCCGGCGTGATCAAACGCCTCTGGCGCGGCCTGCGCACGCCCAGCCGCTTCTCACTCGGCTTCCTGCTGATCACCGGCATCGTGGCCGGCGTGGTGCTGTGGGGGGGCTTCAACACCTTGGTGGAAATGACCAACAAGGAAGCCTTCTGCATCAGCTGCCACGAGATGCGTGACAACGTCTACAAGGAATATTCCGAGAACACCATCCACTACACCAACCGTACCGGCGTGCGGGCCACCTGCCCGGACTGCCATGTGCCCAGGGAGTGGTGGCCGAAGATGAAGCGCAAGATCCAGGCCTCGCGCGAGCTCTACGGCAAGCTGGTCGGCACGATCGACACGCGCGAAAAGTTCGAGGCCAAGCGCCTGCAGCTGGCGCAGAGCGAGTGGGCGCGCATGAAGGCCGCTGATTCCCTTGAATGCCGCAACTGCCACACCCTGACCAGCATGGACAAGGAAAAGCAGAAACCCCGCGCCAAGAAGAGCCACGAGCTGGCTGCCAAGAACAACGAGACCTGCATCGATTGCCACAAGGGCATCGCTCACCACAAGCCCAAGAACATGCCCGAGGACGAGGAATAAGGAGCCCGCGCCATGATGAACAAACTCAATGCCATCGCTGCCGCCCTGCTGCTGGCCAGCGGCGTCGCCCAAGCCGCCGCGCCCGACTGGAGCAAGGTGCCGGCCGCCAAATTCACCGTCTTCTACCCCGGTGCCTCGCCGATCGAGTGGATCACCAAGGGCAGCGAACACGGCGGCGCCCGCGCCCTCAAGAAGGGCGAGAGCTGCGCCAGCTGCCACCACGAGGAAACCGCCGACATGGGCAAGAAGATGGCGACAGGGCAGAAGAACGAGCCCCATCCCATCAAGGGCAAGGCACCGGCCATTCCGGTGAGCGTGCAGGCCGCGCACGACGGCGCCAACCTCTACCTGCGCTTCAGCTGGAAGCAGCCGCCCAGCAGCGGCGGCGAGAAGATGGACAAGGACAACGCCGTCAAGCTGGCCGTCATGTTCGAGGACAACAAGATCACCCGCGCCAACCTCAGTGGCTGCTGGGAGACCTGCCACGCCGACGCCCGCACCATGCCCGAGGGCAAGGACGACAAGAAGACCAAGTACGTGGCCGAGGGCAATCTGGCTGGCGGCAAGTTCTACGACCTGATCCAGTGGACCAGCAAGGGCGGCAAGTTCGACGGCCATGTGGCCGACAAGCGCGTCATGGAAGGCGGCAAGGCCCTGGTGGACGCCAAGGGCGAGAAGAAGGGCGATGAATGGGTCGTCGTCTTCACCCGCAAGCTCAGCGGCGGCGAAGGCGATGTGACCCTGGCGCCGGGCAAGACCGTGAACTTCGGTTTTGCCATCCACGACGACCACGCCGCCGGGCGCTTCCACCAGGTGTCGCTGGGCTACACCCTCGGCCTCGACGCCAAGGCGGATCTCACCGCAGCGAAGCAGTAAGACCATGCAGCGCCGCCCCTTCTTCGGTTGGCTGGCGGTCTGTTCCCTGGGGCCTGCCCACGCGCAGGCCCCGGCGGAGCCGCACGAGGTCGCGATCCGCGACATGCAGTTCCAGCCCGCCGAGCTGGTGGTCCCCGTCGGCGCGCGTGTGCGCTGGACCAACCACGAGAAGCGCACCAGCCACTCCATGCTGTTCCGCGACATGCCCGAGAGCGAGCGCCTTCTGCCCGGTGAAAGCTGGGAGCGGGTGTTCGAGAAGGCTGGCGACTACCCCTATGTGTGCGGGCCACACCCGGAGATGACGGGGATGGTGCGGGTGCGCGGCTGAGCCGCCCGGGCACCGCCCCGGATTCGCTTCAGATCAGGCCGCGGCCAGCAGCCGCACCCCGACGATCAAGCCAATCACCAGCAGCAGCCAGCCCAGCACGAACCAGCGCCACAGCCGCGGCGCCTCGCGCAACTCCATGAAGTCCAGCGCGATGCCCGCGCCCTTCACAAGCGCCAGCACTAGGACGAACGTGGCCGAGGACGAGCCCGCGCTGCGCAGCCAGCCCGATTCACCGACCGCCCAGGTCAGCGCCGTGGCCAGCAGCAGACCCAGGCCGACGAAGTCGAGGCGCAAAAATCTCATTTCATGGCCTTCCGTGTGTTCGGGTCCATGCTCGACATGACGCAGGCGTGACCCAGTGCCACCGCGGAACCGGCTTTGCCGGGCCGCTGGTGGCGCCCCCTGGGGGGAGGCGCCGTAGGCGCTTCGGGGGGGGCATCACCGCAAGACGTAGACCAGAGGGAAGAGCACGATCCACATCAGGTCCACCATGTGCCAGAAGGCTGCCACGGTCTCGGGTGCGTGGGCGTCGCCGCGGCTCCAGCGGCCATCGCGCGCCAGCCAGGCCAGCGTGGCCAGCATCAGCAGCGCGGCCAGCACATGCATGACGTGAAAGCCCGTCAGCATGAAATAGAGCAGGAAGAAGGGGTTCTCCGACAGGTCCTGCTCGCCGCCCGGCAGGCCGGCGTATTCCAGGGCCTTGCTGACCAGGAAGAGCAGGCCGCACAGCGCACCGCCGGCCAGGCCGGCCACGCCGCCGCGCGTGTGGCCGGCACGCAGCGCGTGCACGCCGCGCGCCACGGCCCAGCTGCCGACCAGCAGCACGGCGGTGTTCAGGGCGCCGGCACCCAGGTGCAGCACGGCCTGGCCCTCGGCGAACACGGCGGGCTGGCGGGCCCGGGCCACGGCGAACACCACGAACATCAGGCCGAAGGTCAGCATCTCGATGCCGATCAGCAGCCACATGGCGAGGTCGCCGCGCAGCTCCGGTGCGGGCGGGTCGAGGGGGGTGGGTTGGATCAGGGGCGCAGCCATGGAGCTCAGTGGACGTGCGGATGATGCTGCCCACCTGCGACCGCGGCTGCCATGGCCTGGATCAAGTGGGGCGCTCTGCTCCCGCGTCGCCCCGCGCTGCAAAGCGCAGCGTGATGCGCGCCCCGCCCAGCTGCGGCGCGGCATCGATGGCGAGCCGCGCGCCATGCCAGTCCGCAATGCGGGCCACGATGGCCAGACCCAGGCCGTGGCCGGCACGCTCGTCGCCGCCGCGCACAAAGGGCTTGAGCACGGATTCGCGCTCGGCCGGGGCTATGCCGGGGCCGTCGTCTTCGACGCCAAGCAGAGCCGCGTCACCCTCGGGCTTGAGCGAGATGCGCACCGTCGTGCGCGCGTAGCGGAAGGCGTTCTGCAGCAGGTTGTCGAGCAGCATGCGCAGGGCATGGGGGTCGCCGCACACCTGCAGATCCTGCAGATCGTCCAGCTGCAGCTGCGGACCGCCGCCCGTCCAGGCCGCAGCGGCCAGCGTACTCTCGATCAGGGCTCGCAGCGCCAGCGGCTGCTCGGGCCGCTGTGTGCGCAGCTGCTCCAGCCGAGCGTAGCCGAGCAGCAGCTCGACCAGCGACTCCATGGCCGCGATGTCGCGGCTGAGGTGCTGGCGATAGCGTTCACGCACGGCCGCGTCCTGCGTCTCACCCAGGGCCTCGATGCCGAAGCGCAGGCGGGCGAGTGGCGTGCGCAGATCGTGCGAGACCGCGTTGCCCAGCAGGCGGTTGTCCTCGATCAGGGTCTGGATCCGCTGCGCCATGCGGTTGAACTCGGCCTCGATCTCGGCGATATAGGAGCCGGCGCTGGGTTCGACGCGACGTTCCAGCTCGCCCTGCCCAAAGCCGCGCGCGGCCTGGCGCAGGCGCTCCAGGCGCTGCAGCAAGGGGCGCAGCCAGAGCAGCAAAAAGCCCAGCAGGCCCAGATAGAACAGCAGGGTCAGGGCCAGGCTCAGGCCCTGGCCGTCGTCGCGTGCCCGGGCCTCGGGCGGCAGTTGCAGGCTCAGCAGGCGCTCGCCATCGGGCAGGCGCAGATGCAGGTGCAGGCCCCGTTCGGTTTCCAGCAGCAGGGGCTGGCCGCGCTCGAAGTCGCCGCGCAGATCGGGCGGCAGGGGCAGGGCGTCGAGGGGCAGCAGGGTCAGCCCGGCCGGCAGGGGCTCGCCGTCCTTGCGGTTCAGCACCGCAGCCAGGGCCTGGGCGACGGCGGTGCTCTGCGGCCAGACCTCGGGCTGGGCCGGTGTGCTGCTCAGGCGCTCGTGCAGCAACTCGATCAGCAGGCCCAGGCCCAGGCAGGCCAGCAGCAGGCCGGCCGCCAGGGTGCTGCCGAGGCGCTTGCCCCATCCGGAGCGTGGCCGCTTCATGCCGCCCAGCCCTCGGGGGCCAGCAGGTAACCGACGCCCCAGACGGTCTTGAAACGTTGCGGCGCCTCCGGGTCATCGCCGAACTTGCGGCGCAGGCGCGAGAGCGTCATGTCCACCGAGCGGTCGAAGCCGTCGTAGTCGATGCCACGCAGGACTTCGATCAGGCGGCGCCGCGTCACCGCCGTGCCGGCGTGTTCGACCAGCAGCGCCAGCACATCGAATTCCTGTGAACTCAGGCCCACCGCCTTCCCCTGCCAGGAGGCGCTGCGCGAGGCCAGGTCCAGGCGCAGCGCACCCACCGTGCGCAGTTGCACCGGCAGGGCCGCGGCCTGGGCGTCGCGGCGCAGCAGGGCGCGCACGCGCGCCAGCAGCACCTGGGGGCGCACCGGCTTGCTCAGGAAGTCGTCGGCGCCCAGCTCCAGGCTGCGCACCTCGTCGGCCTCGCTGTCGCTGGCGGTCAGCATCAGCACCGGGCGGCGGCTGAAGCGGCGCATGGCCTGGCAGACGCGAAAGCCGTCCAGCCCGGGCAGATGCAGGTCAAGCACAACGAGGTCCGGCAGGTCTTGCTCGATCAGCTGCAGCGCCGTGTCGCCACGGTTGGCACAGCTGACCACAAAGCCCTGCGCGCTCAGGTAGTCGGCGATCCACTCTGCCAGCGAACGGTCGTCCTCGACCAGCAGGATGTGCGCGCTCATGAGGACACGCAGGGCCGCCCCAAGTTCCTCAACCCCCTTGGAGGGCGGGCTGGGCGTCGTCCAGACCCGGGGGCGCTCAAAACAACCTCCAGCTGCCGCGGGCCCGGCGCTCGCTGCGGTAGACCCAAGCGATCTCGACCCGGCCCTGCGCAACCAGCAGGCCGTCGGGGCTGCGGCGCAGCTCCAGCAGCACATCGCTGCTGGCCTGCATGGGCAGCTCCAGCTGGCCCTCGCTGCCCAGTGGCCAGCAATGCAGCGGGGCCTCGGCAGCACCGCCCCGATGCAGGCAGTAGCGCGCCGGCTGGCGCGCCTGCCAGCGCAGTCGGGCGTCGAAATGGCAGCTCTGGCCGCGGTGCAGGGCCACGCATTGCACCGGGGCCAGCTCCAGCGTGGCCAGAGGGGCCTCGGCCCGCGCGAAGACCATGACGGCGAGCAGGACCAGCGTGGCCAGGAGCGGCTTAGAAGACATGGCTGACGCTGAGCAGCAGGCTGGTGGCCGTGCGCTTCGGGTCGCTCCAGCGCGAGCTGTCGCGGACGGTGCTGGGGTTGCGGATGGCGCGCAGGGTGGAACGCAGCACCCAGTCACGCGCCAGCGGATAGCTGGCCCCCACCTCGGCCGCCCCACCCCAGCCGGCGCCGGCGCGGTAGGCCGCGAGCCCCGTCACGGCCGACTGCTGGGCGCTGACGCCGTGGTAGTAGTCGAGCACCTTGGCGCTGCTGTAGTTGAGCCCGGCCAGCGCATGCAGGTTCCAGTTGCCATGCTGCCAGGCGCGACCCAGCTGGGCCGAGGCGCCAAAGCCATCGTGGCGGCCGCTCACATCCTTCCAGGCGTTGAACTGCCACACGGCGGCGCCGGCAGTGCCCGACAGGCGCAGGCCGGCCACCCGGTCGGCCTGGGTGTCCAGCACGCGCCAGGCCGCGCCTTCATGGCGTGTGCGCTGGTGCTTGGAGGTCAGCAGCAGGTCCAGCGACCAGTCCGGCTGCTCCACCAGGCCGTAACCCAGCACCAGACCATGGGCGTCCTCGGCATGGTTCTCGATGAAGACGCCCTTCCATTGGAAGCAGCCGTTGATGATGGCCGCCAAGCCCAGCGGGTCTGCGTCGAGGCCATGGCGCTTGGGGCCGTTGGCGGCCCGCAGACCGAGGCCGAGCTCCAGGTAATTGCCTTCGGCGCTCTCGCCGCGGCGCAGCTCGCGACCGATGTCCTCGGCGGCTGCGGGGCCGGTCATCAGCGCGGCAACAAGCAGGAGGGCGGCGCGCTGTGGGGCGGTGTTTCTCATCACGATTCCAGGGAAGTTGCGAAGTGCGGACGCAGTCTCCCCAGCGGTGCAAAAGGAATCTGTAACGCGCCGTCAAAGCGGTCTGTGTTCGGGGCGCGGAGTCTGGCACAGGCACGCAGCGATCCGCGCCAGCCAAAAAGCACAAGGCCCGGCAAGCCGGGCCTTGTTCAATCAAGCAGAGATCTCAGCGCCGCATCAGGCCCGCGCCAGCTCCCCCACCGGCTCGTCCTCTTCACGCGCGGTGATGAAGAAGCTGCTCAGCCACATCAGCAGGCCGACCAGGAAGCCCACGCCACCGGCCAGACGGATCCAGTAGAAGAAGCGCAGCTGGTCTTGCGTCTGCATGAAGCCCATCGCGCCTTCGGTGGGGATGCGTTGCAGCCAGATCTGCAGGATGCCCGCACCGGTCAGGGCCAGCACCATCACGCCCATGCCGATGGTCATCACCCAGAAGCTCCACATCTCCACGCTCTGGGCGCGGCGCGGGTTGGCCTCACGGCCGCGCAGGATCGGCATGGCGTAGCTGATGAAGGCGATCACCACCATCACGTAGGCGCCGTAGAAGGCCAGGTGGCCGTGCGCCGCGGTGATCTGGCTGCCGTGGGTGTAGTAGTTGACCGGGCTCAGGGTGTGGATGAAGCCCCACAGGCCGGCACCCAGGAAGCCCATCACCGCGCAACCCACCGTCCACAGCACCGCCGCCTGGTTCGGGTGCTCGCGCTTGCGGCGCTGCACCATGTTGAAGGCGAACAGGGTCATCATGAAGAACGGGATCGGTTCCAGCGCGCTGAAGACCGAGCCGATCCACTGCCAGTAGCCGGGCAGGCCGATGAAGTAGAAGTGGTGGCCGGTGCCCAGGATGCCGGTGACCAGGGCGAAGGTGATGATCAGGTACAGCCACTTGTCGATGATCTCGCGGTCCACGCCGGTGGTCTTGACCAGCAGGAAGGCCAGCATCGCGCCGAGGATCAGCTCCCAGGTGCCTTCCACCCAGAGGTGGACGACGAACCACCAGTACATCTTGTCGCGCACCAGGTTGCTGGGGTTGACGAAGCTGAACAGGAACATCAGCGCGAGGCCCCACAGGCCCATCAGCATCACCATGCTCACGGCCGTCTTGCGGCCCTTGAGCACCGTCATGCTGATGTTGAACAGGAAGCCCAGGGCGACGACCACGATGCCGAGCTTGGTCGGCAGCGGCTGCTCCAGGAACTCCCGGCCCATGGTGGCCACCAGGTCATTGCCGGTGGCCGCCGCCAGCGTGGCGTAGGGCACCAGCAGGTAGCCGAGGATGGTCAGCGCGCCGGCCACCAGGAAGGTCCAGAACAGGATGATGGCCAGCTTCGGGCTGTAGAGCTCGGTCTCAGCCTCCTCGGGGACCATGTAGTAGGCCGCCCCCATGAAGCCCATCAGCAGCCACACGATCAGCAGGTTCGTGTGCACCATGCGGGCGATGTTGAAGGGGATGGCGGGGAACAGCAGGTCGCCGACCAGGTACTGCAGGCCGAGCGCCACGCCGAACAGGATCTGCCCGAGGAAGAGCCCGATCGCGCCCATGAAGTACAGGCGCGAGACGGCCTGCGACGAATACTTGATTTGTGTCGTTGCCATGGTGGTTTCAGCCTTCAATGTTGGGCGGCCACTGCTCGGTGTTGACCTTGCTCGTCCACTTGAGGAACTCGGTCAGGTCGTCGAGCTGCTGGTCGTTCAGATGGAAGTTCGGCATCTGGCGACGGCCCGGCGCGCCGGTCGGCTGGGACTTGATCCAAGCCTTGATGAAGTCCGGTCCGCGGCGGGTGTACACATTGCCCAGCTCGGGCGCGAAGTACGCGCCCTCGCCCAGCAGGGTGTGGCAGCCGATGCAGTTGCGCGTTTCCCAGATGTGTTTGCCCCGCACCACCGCCGGCGTGAGCTCGGCGACGTTGGAGCGCTGCGGGATCCGCTGCTCGGTGTGGAACACGATCACTGCGAACAGCAGTGCAAAGAAGACCGTCCCACCGTAAAAGATGTTGCGAGCGGTCTGGCTGGTGAGTCCTCGGCTCATAGGGCGCCTTTCGGTTGCGCGAGTTTTTGGAAGGTGCCGCCAGCGTAGGCAGCGCTCCGGTGCGCGTCCTTGAAGCGCTTCAAGGATTGGCGTCCGGCAGGGGGGCCGGGCAAGAATTGGCGCTCGGGCAGTGAGCGGGGAGTGCGGGCATGGGGCAAGGGATAGGGCGGGCGCTGGCCTTGGGCCTGCTGATCTGGGTGGCTGAGGGGCTTGCGCGGGCCGACGCGCCGCGCGTGGCCCTGGTGGTGGGCAATGCGGCCTACCCGCAACAGGGTCTGGCCAATCCGCGCAACGACGCCCGCGCGGTGGCGGAACTGCTGCAGCGCGCGGGCTTCGAGGTCGACCTGCGGCTGGACCAGGCGCGCGAGCCCCTGGCGCAGGCGCTGGCCGGCTTCGGGCGCCGGCTGCGCGATCCGCAGATCCGGCTGGCGGTGTTCTTCTACGCCGGGCATGGTCTGCAGATGGACAACCGCAACTTTCTGGTGCCGGTGGACGCGCAGGTCCGCCGCGCCGAGGACGTGCCGCGGCAGACCGTCGATGCCAGCGAGCTGATCCGCTACATGGACCAGGCGCGCGACCGCAGCCTGATCGCCATCCTCGATGCCTGCCGCGACGACCCCTTCGCCGGCAGCTACCGCCCGCCCGCGCGCGGGCTCAGCCCCTTCGACGCCCCTTCCGGCAGCCTGCTGGCCTACTCCACGGCGCCGGGCCATGTGGCTTACGACGGCACGGGCAGCAACAGCCTCTACACCCTGAACCTGGTGCGCGAGCTGGCCGTGCCCGACACCACGCTGGAGGACGCCTTCAAGCGCGTGCGCCTGAACGTGCGCCTGGGCTCCAAGAACCGCCAGATCCCCTGGGAAAGCACCTCGCTGGAGCAGTCGGTGATCCTGTTCCCGCAGAAGCGGGCCCCGCTCAACGACGCCGAGCTGGAGCGCCGCTTCGAGGAGGAGATGGGCCGTTGGAATGAGGTCCGGCGCAGCCAGGACGTGGAGCGTCTGGCCGAGTTCATCCGCAGCTACCCGAGCGGCCACGCCAGCGAGCTGGCCCAGGCCCGGCTGGACCGGCTGCTGCAGATCGAGGCGGAACGGCTGGCGCGCGAGCGGGAGCAGCAAGCGCAGCAGGAGCTCGCGCAGGCGCAGGCGGCGCAGCGCGAGCGTGTGGCCGAGGCCGAACGGGAGGCGCAGCGCCTGGCGCAGGCCCGCGAGGAGGCCGTGCGCGCCGCCCGGGAGGGCCAGGCCGCGCTGGAGCAGGCCCAGCGCCTGGCGCGCGAGCGTGCCGACCGCGAGCGCTTGGCGGCGCTGGAGCGGGCGCAGCGCGAGCGTGCGGCCGCGG
>NZ_JAEDAK010000030.1 GCF_016093275.1 Inhella proteolytica | reverse complement strand
CCACCGAACTTCTTCGACAGAACGGTCGCAATCGCTGCCGTCAGCGTGGTCTTGCCATGGTCCACGTGACCGATGGTGCCCACGTTCACGTGCGGCTTGGTGCGTTCGAACTTACCTTTTGCCATTTCTTGCTCCAAAAAAGAACTGAGGCCCGTCTGGGGTTTTAGGTCTGTCGGACCGCCCGGAATCCACCGGGACGGGCACCGGTGGCGAGCGGCCCGCAGACCATGGGGAGAATTACTTCGAGCGCGCGGTGATGATCGCGTCGGCCACGTTCTTCGGAGCTTCAGCGTAGTGCTTGAACTCCATCGTGTACGTGGCACGGCCTTGCGACATCGAGCGCAGGGTGGTCGAGTAGCCGAACATCTCGCTCAGCGGCACCTCGGCCTTGATGACCTTGCCACCGCCGACCATGTCGTCCATGCCCTGGACCATGCCGCGGCGGCTGGACAGATCGCCCATTACCGAGCCGGCGTAGTCTTCCGGGGTTTCGACTTCCACGGCCATCATCGGCTCCAGGATCACCGGGCTGGCCTTGCGGCAGGCCTCCTTGAAGCCCATCGAGGCGGCCATCTTGAACGCGTTTTCGTTCGAGTCGACTTCGTGGTACGAACCGAAGGTCAGGGTGACCTTGACGTCGACCACCGGGAAGCCGGCCAGCACGCCGTTCGGCAGGGTATCGATGATGCCCTTCTCGACCGCCGGAATGAATTCGCGCGGCACCACGCCGCCCTTGATGGCGTCGACGAACTCGAAGCCCTTGCCCGGCTCCTGCGGCTCGATCGTCAGCACGACGTGACCGTACTGGCCCTTGCCGCCCGACTGACGCACGAACTTGCCTTCCACGTCGGTGGCCGACTTGCGGATGGTTTCGCGGTAGGCCACCTGCGGCTTGCCGACGTTGGCTTCCACGCCGAATTCGCGCTTCATGCGGTCGACGATGATTTCCAGGTGCAGCTCGCCCATGCCCGAGATGATGGTCTGACCCGACTCTTCATCGGTGCGCACGCGGAAGGACGGGTCTTCCTTGGCCAGACGGCCCAGGGCAACGCCCATCTTTTCCTGGTCGGCCTTGGTCTTGGGCTCAACAGCCTGCGAGATCACCGGCTCGGGGAAGACCATCTTTTCCAGCGTGATCAGGGCATCCGGATCGCACAGGGTTTCGCCCGTGGTCACTTCCTTCAGACCCACGCAGGCGGCAATGTCGCCGGCCAGAATCTCGGAGATTTCCTCGCGCTGGTTGGCGTGCATCTGCAAGATGCGGCCGATACGCTCCTTCTTGCCCTTGATCGGATTGAAGACGGAGTCGCCCGACTTCAGCACGCCCGAGTAGACGCGCACGAAGGTCAGCTGGCCGACGTAGGGGTCGGTCATCAGCTTGAAGGCCAGGGCAGCGAACTTCTCGTTGTCGTCGGCCTTGCGGGTGACTTCCTTTTCGTCGTCATCGGTGCCAGCCACGGGCGGGATGTCCACCGGCGAGGGCAGGAAGTCGATGACGGCGTCCAGCATGCGCTGCACACCCTTGTTCTTGAAGGCGGTGCCGCACAGCATCGGCTGGATCTCGGTCGCGATCGTGCGCTGACGGATCGCCAGCTTGATTTCTTCCTCGCTCAAGTCACCCGTTTCCAGGTACTTGTTCATCAGCTCTTCGCTGGCCTCGGCGGCCGACTCGACCATCTTCTCGCGCCACTCCTTCGCCACCTCGACGAGCTCGGCGGGGATCTCGTGGTACTCGAACTTCATGCCCTGCGAGGCCTCATCCCAAATGATGGCCTTCATCTTGAGCAGGTCGACCACGCCCTTGAAGCCTTCTTCGGCGCCAATGGGAATGACGATGGGCACCGGGTTCGCCTTCAGGCGGGTGCGCATCTGGTCGACCACCTTGAAGAAGTTGGCACCGGTACGGTCCATCTTGTTCACGAAGGCCAGACGCGGCACCTTGTACTTGTTGGCCTGGCGCCAGACGGTCTCCGACTGCGGCTGCACGCCACCCACGGCGCAATAGACCATGCAGGCGCCGTCGAGCACGCGCATCGAACGCTCCACCTCGATAGTGAAGTCGACGTGGCCCGGGGTGTCGATGATGTTGAAGCGGTGCTCGGGATAGGACAGGTCCATGCCCTTCCAGAAGCAGGTGGTGGCAGCCGAAGTGATCGTGATGCCACGCTCCTGCTCCTGCTCCATCCAGTCCATCGTGGCGGCGCCATCGTGCACCTCACCGATCTTGTGGTTCACACCGGTGTAGTAAAGGATGCGCTCGGTCGTGGTGGTCTTGCCGGCGTCGATGTGCGCGCTAATGCCAATATTGCGATAGCGCTCGATGGGGGTCTTGCGGGCCATGGTTTGCTCCGAAATGCGTGAGCCGCCTGCGGGTTGGTAGTAACCCGAGGCGGCCGAAGGGGCTGAAGTTTAGAAGCGGAAGTGCGAGAACGCCTTGTTGGCGTCCGCCATGCGGTGAACCTCGTCACGCTTCTTCATGGCGCCGCCGCGGCCTTCTGCGGCCTCCAGCAGTTCATTGGCGAGGCGCTGGGCCATCGACTTCTCACCACGCTTGCGCGCCGATTCCTTCAACCAGCGCATGGCCAGGGCCACGCGGCGGACCGGGCGAACTTCCACGGGAACTTGGTAGTTCGCACCGCCCACGCGGCGGGACTTCACTTCGACCATCGGCTTGACGTTGTTCAACGCAGTGGTGAAGACCTCGAGCGGATCCTTGCCCGACTTCTTCTCGACCTGCTCCAGTGCACCGTAAATGATGCGTTCGGCGACGGCCTTCTTGCCCGACTCCATGACGACGTTCATGAACTTGGACAGGTCCACGCTGTTGAATTTCGGATCCGGCAGGATCTCGCGCTTCGGTACTTCGCGACGACGAGGCATTTCTCTTCCTTTGTCTCTTCAGTTGGCTGCTTGCGCAACCGCGGACGGCCAGATAGGGGCCTTCCACTTACTCGGCGCACCACTTGGTGCCACCGCCATGGCTCCGTTGGAGCCGACCTGATTACTTCTTGGGACGCTTGGCGCCGTACTTCGAGCGCGACTGCTTGCGGTCCTTGACGCCCTGCAGATCCAGCGAGCCGCGCACGATGTGGTAGCGCACGCCCGGCAGATCCTTCACACGACCGCCGCGCACCAGCACGACGCTGTGCTCTTGCAGGTTGTGACCTTCACCGCCGATGTACGAGATGACCTCGAAACCGTTGGTCAGGCGCACCTTGGCCACCTTACGCAGAGCCGAGTTCGGCTTCTTCGGGGTGGTGGTGTACACGCGGGTGCAGACGCCACGACGCTGCGGGCAGTTCTGCATCGCAGGAGATTTGGATTTCGTGACCTCGGCCTGACGGCCTTGGCGCACGAGCTGATTGATGGTTGGCATGGTTTGACTTGTTCCCGTTTGAAGTCAACGACACTCCGCGTTTCACCGACGTGCGAAAGCACCTCGGCCAACCCGAAGAAAAGCCGGCGATTATAGCCAGCGAGTTTTGAGATGCAAGGCTTGAGTTCCGATCCTCTGGCTGCAGGCACGCCCGAAGCCGCGTCAGCGCCCCTGCCATGGCGGGTGCTGCTGGACACCCACGTGCTGTTGGAGCTGTGGTTGTTCCGGCAGCCGGCCCTGCAGGGGCTGGCGACGGCGCTGCAACAAGGGCGACTGCAGTGGTGGGCAAGCCAGCCCATGCTGGACGAACTCGCCCATGTGCGCACCCGGCCATGGGAGCCCCGCTGGGTGCCGCAGCCGGAACTGCATGCCCCCGAACGCCTCTGCACCCTGCGGCCCATTCCCGCCAATCCGGCCCCCTGGCGCTGCCGCGACCCGGATGACCAGAAATTCCTGGACCTGGCCTGCGCGGAAGCGCCGATCCGGCTTTGGAGCCGCGACCGAGCCTTGCTGCACTGGCGCAAGCGGGCGCTGGCGCGTGGCATCCTGATCGAGACGCCTGAAGCCGGCTGGGCCGCCTGGCAGCAAGAGCACTCATAAAAAAGGGCGGCCAGCCCGAAGGCCGCCGCCCTTTTGCCCTGAGGCAGCCGATTACTCGGCGTCGCCCGGGTGCTGTGCGTCCAGCGCTGCCAGTTGCACGGCGGCCAGTTCTTCGGCCTCCTGCAGAGCGATCGCCTTGCGCTCGGTTTCGTCCATCTCTTCCTTGGCCTTGCGGGCCTTGTGGTACGCCATGCCGGTACCGGCCGGAATCAGTCGGCCGACGATGACGTTTTCCTTCAGGCCGCGCAGTTCGTCGCGCTTGCCCATGATGGCCGCTTCGGTCAGCACGCGCGTGGTTTCCTGGAAGGAAGCCGCCGAGATGAAGGAATCGGTCGACAGCGAGGCCTTGGTGATGCCCAGCAGAACGTCGGTGTAGGTCGGCGGCATCTTGCCTTCGCTGCGCAGGCGGTCGATGGTGCCGAGGATCTCGGACCGCTCAACCTGCTCGCCAGAGATGTAGCTCGACTCGCCCGGATCGGCGATCTGCACGCGGCGCAGCATCTGGCGCACGATCACTTCGATGTGCTTGTCGTTGATCTTCACGCCCTGGAGTCGGTAGACGTCCTGGACCTCGTCAACGATGTAGCGCGCCAGTTCCTCGATACCCAGCAGGCGCAGGATGTCCTGCGGATCGGCCGGACCGTCGACAATGGGCTCGCCCTTGTTGACCACCTGGCCTTCGTGCACCAGGATGTTCTTCTCCTTGGGCACGAGTTCCTCGTGGACCTTGCCGTCCGGGTCGGTGATCTGCAGACGGACCTTGCCCTTGGTCTCCTTGCCGAACGAGATCGTGCCGGTCTGCTCGGCCAGCACGCCCTTGTCCTTGGGCGAACGGGCTTCGAACAGCTCGGCCACGCGGGGCAGACCGCCGGTAATGTCGCGGGTCTTCTGGCCTTCGACCGGAATACGCGCCAGCACTTCGCCGGGGGCCAGATCCATGCCGTCACGCACCTGGATCAGCGCGCCGACCTGGAAGCCGATCGTCACCGAGTGGTCGGTACCGGGGATCTTCACCTCATGGCCCTGCGCGTCCAGCAGCTTGATTTGCGGACGCACGACCTTGGCAGCGCCACGGCGCTTCGGGTCGATCACGACCAAGGTGGACAGGCCGGTGACTTCGTCGACCTGCTTGGCCACGGTCACACCTTCCTCGATGTTCTCGAACTTCGCCTTGCCGGCGAATTCCGTGATGATCGGGCGGGTCAGCGGATCCCAGTTGGCCAGCACGGCGCCAGCCTTGACGGGCTGGTCGGCCTTGACGTTCAACGTGGCGCCGTATGGCACCTTGTGGCGCTCGCGCTCGCGGCCGTGTTGGTCGGAGATGACGATTTCGCCGGAACGCGAAATCACCACCAGCTCGCCCTTGCCGTTCGTCACGTAGCGCATCGTGGCGTTGAAGCCAATCAGGCCTTCGGACTTGGCTTCCACGCTAGACGCCACCGCGGCACGCGAAGCGGCACCGCCGATGTGGAAGGTCCGCATGGTCAGCTGCGTGCCCGGCTCGCCGATCGACTGCGCAGCGATCACGCCCACGGCCTCGCCGCCGTTCACCAGGCCGCCTCGGCCCAGATCGCGGCCGTAGCACTTGGCACACAGGCCGTAGCGGGTCGCGCAGGTCAGCGGCGTGCGAACCTTGACCTCGTCCACGCCCGCAGCTTCCACGGCGTCCAGGGTGTCCTCGTCCAGCATCTGGCCGGCATTGACGATCACCGCCTGGGTCTCGGGGTGCAGCACGTCAATGGCCGTCATGCGGCCGAGGATGCGGTCGCGCAGCGATTCGATCACTTCACCGCCTTCGACCAGGGCGCGCATGGCCATGCCGTTGTCGGTGCCGCAATCGTCTTCGGTGACGACCAGATCCTGCGTCACGTCCACCAGACGACGCGTCAGGTAACCCGAGTTCGCGGTCTTCAGCGCCGTATCCGCCAGGCCCTTACGGGCACCGTGGGTGGAGATGAAGTACTGCAACACGTTCAGGCCTTCACGGAAATTCGCCGTGATGGGGGTCTCGATGATGGAGCCGTCCGGCTTGGCCATCAGCCCGCGCATGCCGGCCAGCTGACGGATCTGGGCGGCGCTACCGCGGGCGCCCGAGTCGGCCATCATGTAGATCGAGTTGAAGGACTCCTGCGGCACGTCCTTGCCGTTGCGGTCCTGCACCTTCTCGACCTTCAGGTGGTCCATCATCTTCTTGCCGATCTCGTCACCGGCCTTGCCCCAGATGTCCACCACTTTGTTGTAGCGCTCACCGGCAGTCACCAGACCCGAGATGTACTGCTGCTCGATCTCTTTGACCTCCTTCTCGGCGGCCTCGATCAGGGTGTACTTCTCGGCCGGCACCAGCATGTCGTCGATGGCGATCGACAGACCGGCGCGGGTGGCCAGGCGGAAACCGCTCTGCATCAGCTTGTCGGCCAGCACCACGGTTTCCTTCAGGCCGCAACGGCGGAAGGAGGCATTGATCAGCTTGCTGATCTCCTTCTTCTTCAGCGCCTTGTTGATGTTGCTGAAGGGCAGGCCCTTGGGCAGGATCTCGGACAGCAGCGCGCGACCGACGGTCGTGGCGACCATCTTCGGCTCGGGGATCCACTCTCCGTCCTCGCCCTTGCGGTACTCGACCAGGCGCACATTGACCTTGGCGGTGATCTCGACCACGCCGTTGTCCAGCGCGCGCAGCATTTCAGGCAGGTCGGCGAAGACCATGCCCTCACCCTTGCCGTTGATGCGCTCGCGGGTCGCGTAGTACAGACCCAGCACCACGTCCTGCGAAGGCACGATGGAGGGTTCACCCGAGGCTGGGAACAGCACGTTGTTGGAGGCCAGCATCAGCGTGCGGGCTTCCATCTGCGCTTCGATGGACAGCGGCACGTGGACGGCCATCTGGTCACCGTCGAAGTCGGCGTTGAAGGCCGCGCAAACCAGCGGGTGCAGCTGGATGGCCTTGCCTTCGATCAGCACGGGCTCGAAGGCCTGGATGCCGAGGCGGTGCAGGGTCGGCGCACGGTTCAGCAGAACCGGGTGCTCCTTGATGACCTCTTCCAGGATGTCCCACACCACCGGCGTGCCGGATTCGACTTCCTTCTTGGCCGCCTTGATGGTGGTGGCGATACCCATCGCCTCCAGACGGCTGAAGATGAAGGGCTTGAACAGCTCCAGTGCCATCAGCTTGGGCAGGCCGCACTGATGGAGCTTCAGGGTCGGACCCACCACGATGACCGAGCGGCCCGAGTAGTCGACGCGCTTGCCCAGCAGGTTCTGACGGAAGCGGCCGCCCTTGCCCTTGATCATGTCGGCCAGGGACTTGAGCGGGCGCTTGTTGGCGCCCGTCATGGCCTTGCCGCGACGGCCGTTGTCCAGCAGCGAATCCACCGACTCCTGCAGCATGCGCTTTTCGTTGCGCACGATGATCTCGGGCGCCTTCAGCTCCAGCAGACGGTCCAGGCGGTTGTTGCGGTTGATGACGCGGCGGTAGAGATCGTTCAGATCCGAGGTCGCGAAGCGGCCACCGTCCAGGGGGACGAGCGGACGCAGATCCGGCGGCAGCACCGGCAGCACCTGCATGACCATCCACTCAGGCTTCATGCCCGAGCGCTTGAAGGCCTCCATCACCTTCAGGCGCTTGGAGTTCTTCTTGATCTTCAGCTCGGAGCCGGTCATGTCGTTGCGGATCTTGTCGATCTCAACGTCCAGGTCCATGTCGGCGAGCAGGCGCTGGATGCCTTCGGCACCCATCAGGGCGACGAACTCGTCACCATGCTTTTCGCGCTCGACGTCGTACTGCTCCTCGGTGAGGATGCCGAACTTCTTCAGCGGGGTCATGCCGGGGTCGGTCACGACATACGCTTCAAAGTACAGCACGCGCTCGATGTCGCGCAGCGTCATGTCCAGCACCAGGCCCAGACGCGAGGGCAGCGACTTCAGGAACCAGATGTGGGCGCAGGGGGCAGCCAGGTCGATGTGACCCATGCGGTCACGGCGCACCTTGGTCTGGGTGACTTCGACGCCGCACTTCTCGCAGATCACGCCACGGTGCTTCAGGCGCTTGTACTTGCCGCACAGGCACTCGTAGTCCTTGATCGGGCCAAAGATCTTGGCGCAGAACAGGCCGTCACGCTCGGGCTTGAAGGTGCGGTAGTTGATGGTCTCGGGCTTCTTCACTTCACCGAACGACCACGAGCGAATCTTTTCCGGCGAGGCAATGCCGATCTTGATCGCGTCGAAGTGTTCGTCGGGCGTGAATTGCTTGAACAGGTCCAGCAAACCTTTCATGTCTCTCTCCTGTCCTTGGCTTAGTTGCGCTCGAGCTCGATGTCGATGCCGAGCGAACGAATTTCCTTGACCAGCACGTTGAACGATTCCGGCATGCCGGCGTCGATCGAGTGCTCACCCTTGACGATGCTCTCGTACACCTTGGTGCGGCCGTTCACGTCGTCAGACTTCACGGTCAGCATTTCCTGCAGCACGTACGAGGCGCCATAGGCTTCCAGTGCCCACACTTCCATCTCACCGAAGCGCTGGCCACCGAACTGCGCCTTGCCGCCCAGCGGCTGCTGGGTCACCAGGCTGTACGGGCCGGTCGAGCGGGCGTGCATCTTGTCGTCCACCAGGTGGTGCAGCTTCAGCACGTGCATGTAGCCCACGGTGACCGGGCGCTCGAACTGCTCGCCGGTGCGGCCATCGCTCAACATGCACTGGGTGCGCGTCGCGGTCAGGCCCTTCTTCTGGGCAATCTCTTCCGGGTAGGCCAGATGCAGCATCGCGCGGATCTGCTCTTCCTTGGCGCCGTCGAACACCGGGGTCGCGAAGGTGACGCCGGACGACAGGTTCTGGGCCATGGCCTTGACCTCGTCATCCGTCAGCGCGCTCAGGTCTTCCTTGCGGCCGCCGCTCTGGTTGTAGAGCTTGTCCAGGAACTGGCGCAGCTCGGCCACCTTGGCCTCGCGCTGCAGCATGTCGCCGATGCGCTGACCGATGCCCTTGCCGGCCCAGCCCAGGTGGACTTCCAGCACCTGACCCACGTTCATGCGCGAAGGCACGCCCAGCGGGTTCAGCACGATGTCGCACGGCGTGCCGTCGGCCATATAGGGCATGTCTTCGACCGGAACGATCTTCGACACCACACCCTTGTTGCCGTGACGGCCGGCCATCTTGTCGCCCGGCTGCAGGCGGCGCTTGACGGCCAGGTAGACCTTGACCATCTTGAGCACGCCGGCGGGCAGTTCGTCACCCTGCGTCAGCTTCTTGCGCTTCTCTTCGAAGGCGAGGTCGAAGCTGTGGCGGGTCTGCTCCAGGCTGTTCTTGATCGATTCGAGCTGATTCGCCAGGTCCTCATCCGCCGGGCGGATGTCGAACCAGTGGTGCTTCTCGACCTCGACCAAGTAGTCCTTGGTGATGACCGTGCCCTTGGCGATCTTCTTCGGGCCGCCGTTGGCGGTCTTGCCGATCAGCAGCTTCTCGATACGGTCGAAGGCGTCGGCCTCAACGATGCGCATCTGGTCGTTCAGGTCCAGGCGGAAGCGCTTCAGCTCGTCGTCAATGATCTGCTGGGCGCGCTTGTCGCGCGGAATGCCTTCGCGGGTGAAGACCTGCACGTCGATGACGGTGCCCTGCGTGCCCTGATCGACACGCAGCGAGGTGTCCTTCACGTCGGAAGCCTTCTCGCCGAAGATGGCGCGCAGCAGCTTCTCTTCCGGCGTCAGGGTGGTCTCGCCCTTCGGCGTGACCTTGCCCACCAGCACGTCGCCGGGGTTCACCTCGGCGCCGATGTAGACGATGCCCGATTCATCCAGGCGGGCCAGTTGCTGCTCGCTCAGGTTCGGGATGTCGCGCGTGATTTCTTCGCTGCCCAGCTTGGTGTCGCGAGCCATCACCACCAGTTCCTCGATGTGGATCGAGGTGTAGCGGTCCTCGGCCACCACGCGTTCGGAGATCAGGATCGAGTCTTCGAAATTGTAGCCGTTCCAGGGCATGAAGGCGACCAGCATGTTCTGGCCCAGAGCCAGTTCACCCAGGTCGGTCGAGGCGCCGTCGGCAATGATGTCCTCGGCGGCCACGCGATCGCCGCGCTTGACAATCGGACGCTGGTGGATGTTGGTGTTCTGGTTGGAACGCTGGTACTTGATGAGGTTGTAGATGTCGACACCCACCTCACCGGCCACGGTCTCGGTGTCGTTCACGCGAATCACGATGCGGTTCGTGTCCACGTAATCGACCACACCGCCGCGGCGTGCCGCGACCACGGTGCCCGAGTCCTTGGCGGCCACGCGCTCCACGCCCGTGCCCACGAAGGCCTTCTCGGGACGCAGGGTCGGCACGGCCTGGCGCTGCATGTTGGCGCCCATCAGTGCGCGGTTCGCGTCATCGTGCTCCAGGAAGGGCACGAGCGAGGCGGCCACCGACACGATCTGCGCCGGCGCCACGTCCATGTACTGCACACGCTCGGGGCTCAACAGCACCGATTCGCCAGCTTCACGGGCCGACACCAGTTCGTCGACCAGGCGGCCATTGGCATCCAGCGAGGCGTTGGCCTGGGCGATGACGTACTTGCCTTCCTCGATGGCCGACAGGTAGTCGATCTGGTCGGTCACCTGGCTGTCCACCACGCGACGGTACGGGGTCTCGAGGAAACCGTATTCGTTCAGGCGCGCGAACAGAGCGAGCGAGTTGATCAGACCGATGTTCGGGCCTTCCGGCGTTTCGATCGGGCAGACGCGGCCGTAGTGGGTCGGGTGCACGTCGCGCACCTCGAAGCCGGCGCGCTCGCGGGTCAGACCACCCGGGCCCAGGGCCGAGACGCGACGCTTGTGCGTGATCTCGGACAGCGGGTTGGTCTGGTCCATGAACTGCGAGAGCTGGCTCGCCCCGAAGAACTCCTTCAGCGCCGCGGAAATCGGCTTGGAGTTGATCAGGTCGTGCGGCATCAGGGACTCGGTCTCGGCCTGGCCCAGACGCTCCTTGACGGCCTTCTCGATACGCGCGAGACCCGAGCGGTACTGGTTCTCGGCCAGCTCGCCGACGCAACGCACGCGACGATTGCCCAGGTGGTCGATGTCATCCACCACGCCACGGCCATTGCGCAGCTCGACCAGGATCTTGACGACGTCGAGGATGTCCTCGTTCGACAGGGTCATCTCGCCCACGGTCGCGTCGCGGCCCACGCGGGCGTTGAACTTCATGCGGCCGACGCGGCTCAGGTCGTAGGTGTCGGCGCTGTAGAACAGGCGGTTGAACAGGGCCTCGACGGCGTCTTCCGTCGGCGGCTCGCCGGGGCGCATCATGCGGTAGATCGCGACGCGGGCAGCGAACTGATCGGCCGTCTCGTCCAGGGCCAGGGTCTGGCTGATGTAGGCGCCTTCGCTCAGCTCATTGGTGAACAGGCACTGCAGTTCCTTGATGCCGGCGGCCCGCAGCTTTTTCAGCAGCGATTCGGTCAGCTCGTCGTTGGCCTTGGCAATGATCTCGCCGGTGTCCGGGTCGACCATGTTCTTGGCCACCAGGCGTCCCACCAGGAAGTCTTCCGGCACCGAGATGTACTGGGTGCCCGAGCTTTCCAGCTGCTTGATGTGACGGGCGGTGACGCGCTTATCCTTCTCGACGATGACCTTGCCATCCTTGTCAGTCAGGTCAAAGCGGGCCACTTCGCCTTTCAGGCGCTCGGCCACGAACTCCATCTGCGCGCCCGTATCCATCAGGCGGAAGTTGTCGAACGAGAAGAAGTGGGCCAGGATCTGCTCGGGGTTCAGGCCGATGGCCTTGAGCAGGATGGTGACCGGCATCTTGCGGCGACGGTCGACACGGAAGTACAGGATGTCCTTCGGGTCGAACTCGAAGTCCAGCCAGGAACCACGGTAAGGAATGATGCGGCTGGAGAACAGCAGCTTGCCCGAGCTGTGGGTCTTGCCCTTGTCGTGCTCGAAGAACACGCCCGGCGAGCGGTGCAGCTGCGAGACGATGACGCGCTCGGTGCCGTTGATGATGAAGGAACCGTAGTCGGTCATCAGGGGCACTTCGCCCATGTAGACCTCTTGCTCCTTGATCTCGCGGACCTGCTTGTTCGACGGCGTCGAGGTCTCGCGGTCATAGATGATCATCTGCAGCTTCGCGCGCACGGCGGCGGCGAAGGTCAGGCCACGCTGCTGGCACTCACGCTCGTCGAAGGTCGGACGCGCGATGTTGTATTCCAGGAAGCGCATCTCGACAAACTGGTTGTGCGAGACGATCGGGAAGGCCGCCAGGAAGGCAGCCTGCAGGCCCTCGGGCTTGCGTTGTGCGGGGGGGACGTCCTTCTGCAGGAAAGCCTTGTAGGAGTCCTTCTGCATCGTCAGCAGATACGGGACGCCCAGCACGCTGTCGCGCTGGCCGAAGCTCTTACGGATGCGTTTGCGCTCCGTGTAGCTGTAAGGGGTTGCTTGCGCCATGAAAGCTCCGAGGGAGTTGGGCGGTGGAGGATCAGGCCACGCGCCGGACGACTGGCGTCTCGAACATTGCATTCGAGGTTCGGTGACGGGCCACTACCCGCCGCTGGCAGACAACCCATGGCATTGCGCCACAGGCTCGACCAAACCCGTTCTCTGCAGTCGGATCAGAGAACCTTCGGAAAAACCCGCGATTGTAGGCATCGCGAGCTCTTTCGGAGGGACTCTTCGAAAAGGACACAAGGCCGAACCCCGTTTCCGGAGTTCGACCCTGTGCAATTCGGTCGGTGAGCGGCCTCGCGAGCCGGAGCCAGATCGCTTCGAGAGGCGCAGCCGTACCCAGGTACGGCGAGCATCTCAGGAGCGAGGTGGCCCGGCGCAGTAGCCGAGCACCGATCGAATTACTTCAGCTCGGCCTTGGCGCCGGCTTCGATCAGCTTCTTGACAGCGGCTTCGGCGTCGGCCTTGGGAGCGGCTTCCTTCACGGTCTTGGGCGCGCCGTCGACCAGGTCCTTGGCTTCCTTCAGACCCAGGCCGGTCAGCTCGCGCACGGCCTTGATGACGCCGACCTTGTTGGCGCCAGCGTCGGTCAGCACGACGTTGAATTCGGTCTTCTCTTCAGCGGCCGGGGCAGCAGCGCCGCCGCCACCAGCGGCCGGAGCGGCCATCGAAGCGGCGGACACGCCGAACTTCTCTTCAATGGCCTTCACCAGGTCATTGAGTTCCATCACGGACATGCTGTCCAGGGCGGTCAGGAATGCGTCTTTATCGAATGCCATTTGGGGCTCCTACGAATCGATTGAAATTGAAAAAACAGATGCTGCTGCTCAAGCGGCGGCGGCGGGCGCTTCGGCACCCTCGCCACGCTTGGCCGCCAGCGCCGCCAGCACGGCAGCGGTGCGCTGCACGGGCGACTTGAGCAAACCGGCGATCTGCGACAGCAGGACTTCCTTGCTGGGCACAGACGCCAGGGTCTTCAGGCTGTTGACGTCCAGGGCCTTACCGTTGTAGGCACCACCCTTCAGGACCAGCTTGTCGTTGCTCTTGGCGAAGTCGGCCACCACCTTGGCGGCGGCGACGGCATCTTCAGAAAAGCCGTAAATCAGCGGACCGACCATCAGGTCTCCCGCGGGCTCGAACGGGGTGCCGGCGACAGCGCGACGGGCCAGGGTGTTCTTCAGAACATGAAGGTACACGCCCTTGGCACGCGCGTCGACGCGCAGCTTGTTCAGAGCTTCCACGGTGAGGCCACGGTACTCGGCGATCGCGAGCGTCTGGGACTTGGCAGCTTGCGCGGCCACTTCCGAGACGACGGCAGCCTTCTCGTTGCGATTCAGACTCAAGGTCTTCTCCTCACATCACGGTCTTCGGGCTCGCGCCCTCGGACCGCACCGGTTTCAGCGACCTTGCCGTCTTGGAGCCCCGATCTGCGTGAACACACATCGGGAATTTCCTCGTCGGCGGGTTCGCCATCTACGTTGGCGCCGGGTTTTGCAACCCTGATTTAGGCCCCGAAGGGCACCAACGGTCTTGGATGACCCAGCGACCTAAGGCCGCTGGCCCACCACTTCAAACTCAAGCCGCAGCTTGAGCGTTGATCGATGCGACGTCGACACGGGCACCCACGCCCATGGTCGACGACACCGCCACCTTGCGCAGGTAGACACCCTTGCTCGAGGCCGGCTTGGCCTTGTTCAGGGCGTCCAGCAGGGCGCGCAGGTTGCCGGCCAGCTTCTCGTCGTCAAACGAGCGGCGGCCCAGGGTGGCGTGAATGATGCCGCCCTTGTCCACACGGAACTGGACCTGACCGGCCTTGGCATTCTTCACCGCGGTGGCGACGTCGGGGGTGACGGTGCCAACCTTCGGGTTCGGCATCAGGCCGCGCGGGCCCAGGATCTGACCCAGGGTACCGACGACGCGCATGGTGTCGGGCGAGGCGATGACGACGTCGAAGGGCATGTCGCCCGCCTTGACGCGCTCGGCCAGGTCTTCCATGCCGACCACGTCGGCGCCAGCGGCCTTGGCTTCCTCAGCCTTGGCGCCCTGGGCGAACACGGCCACGCGCTTGGTCTTGCCGATGCCGTTGGGCATCACGACGGCGCCACGAACCACTTGGTCCGACTTCTTCGCGTCCACGCCCAGTTGGACGGCGACGTCGATCGACTCGTCGAACTTGGCAGTGGCCAGGCTCTTCACCAGGGCCAGGGCCTCGGCCAGCGGGTACAGCTTGGTCGTCTCGACCTTGCCGGCCAGCGCCTTTTGCTTCTTGGTCAACTTAGCCATGTCACACGCCCTCCACGATGATGCCCATCGAGCGAGCCGAGCCCGCGATGATGCGGACCGCGCCATCCAGATCGGCGGCGTTCATGTCCTTCATCTTGACCTTGGCGATCTCTTCCAGCTGGGCGCGGTTCAGCTTGCCAACCTTGTCCAGGTGGGGGCGCTGCGAGCCCTTCTCGATCTTGGCGGCCTTCTTGATCAGCACGGTCGCGGGCGGCGACTTGATCTCGAAGGTGAAGCTCTTGTCGGCGAAGGCGGTGATGACCACCGGCAGCACCAGACCCGGCTCCACGCCCTGCGTCTTGGCGTTGAACGCCTTGCAGAACTCCATGATGTTCAGACCGCGCTGACCCAGCGCGGGACCGATCGGGGGCGAAGGGTTCGCCTTGCCGGCCGGAACTTGCAGCTTGATAAAGCCGACAATTTTCTTTGCCATGTTTCACTCCTGAGGAATGGCCACCAAGGCCATCCCGAGTACAAACGCCAGCCCGAACTGCGGCTGGCTCCTCATGCCCACAAAGCGCGGTGGGCTATCGCGATCGGCTGGCGGAACGAGCCCGCCGGGTGCCGACGGACCCTTAAACCTTCTCGACCTGGCTGAAGTCCAGCTCGACCGGGGTCGCGCGACCAAAGATCGTCACCGACACGCGCACCTTGCTCTTGTCGTAGTTGACTTCTTCGATGGCGCCGTTGAAGTCCGCGAACGGGCCTTCCTTGACGCGGATGACTTCGCCGACCGTCCACTCGAACTTGGGGCGCGGCTTCTCCACGCCCTCTTGCATCTGGTTGACGATCTTCATGACCTCGGCTTCCGAGATCGGCGCCGGGCGATTGCGTGCGCCACCCACAAAGCCGGTGACCTTGCTGGTGTGCTTGACCAGGTGCCAGCTCTCGTCGTCCATGATCATCTCCACCAGCACATAGCCGGGGAAGAAACGACGCTCGGTGATGGCCTTCTTGCCGTTCTTCAGCTCGACGACTTCTTCGGTCGGTACCAGGATGCGGCCGAACTTGTCCTGCATGCCGGCGCGATCAATGCGCTCGCGCAGATTGCGCTCCACGGCCTTTTCCATGCCCGAGTAGGCATGCACCACGTACCAGCGCTTCGGCGACTCGGCGGTAACTGCTTCGCTCATCTTGTCTTCCTTCTCAGCGCTTCCAGCCCAGGATCAGGTCGTACAGCACCCACTCCAGCGTCTTGTCGGTCAGCCACAGGAACAAGGCCATGACGATGATGAAGGCGAACACATAGCCCGTCATCTGCAGGGATTCCTTGCGCGTCGGCCAGACCACCTTCTTCACTTCGCGCCAGCTGTCCCGGCCATAGCCGATCAGGGACTTGCCCGATTCGCTGGTGAAGAACAGCACCACGGCAGCAGCCAGCAAGGCCAGCAGGGCCGACCACTGCACCAGCGCGCCCTTGGGGCCGAGCAGGTAGTAGGCCACCAGGCCCCCGAGCACCAGCAGCAGCGCTGCGGCCAGTTTGGCCTTGTCAGCACCCGAGGTGACGGTTTCGACTTGGGTCATGGACATCGACATTTGAATTTCGGAACTGCCGGGCTAACAGCAGCAAAGCCCGCCGGGTCAAAACCACAGCGGGCTGGCTGGCGACTCTTGCGAGCCTTCGGATCAATCAGTTTGCCGTGGCAGGGGCAGAGGGTCTCGAACCCCCAACCTTCGGTTTTGGAGACCGACGCTCTGCCAATTGAGCTATGCCCCTGCGGCGAAACTGGCTATTACTCGATGATGGTCGCCACGACGCCCGAACCGACAGTGCGGCCACCCTCGCGGATGGCGAAGCGCAGGCCCTGCTCCATGGCGATCGGGGCGATCAGCTTGACGGTGATCGACACGTTGTCGCCCGGCATCACCATTTCCTTGTCCTTCGGCAGCTCGATCGAGCCGGTCACGTCGGTGGTGCGGAAATAGAACTGCGGACGGTAGTTGTTGAAGAACGGGGTGTGGCGGCCGCCCTCTTCCTTGGAGAGGATGTAGACCTCGCCGGTGAAGTGGGTGTGCGGCTTGATCGAGCCGGGCTTGGCCAGCACTTGGCCGCGCTCGACGTCTTCACGCTTGGTGCCGCGCAGCAGGATACCGACGTTGTCGCCAGCCTGACCTTGGTCCAGCAGCTTGCGGAACATTTCCACGCCGGTGACGGTGGTCTTCTGCACGTCGCGGATGCCGACGATTTCGATTTCTTCGCCGACCTTGATGATGCCGC
>NZ_JAEDAK010000002.1 GCF_016093275.1 Inhella proteolytica | reverse complement strand
CGCGCCGCCCGCTCGGCCTGCAGCGCGCGCGCGCTGTGCAGCGCGGCCAGCGCGGCGGCGGCGTCGCCGCTGGCTTCCAGCAGCTCGGCGCGCAGCTCGGCCAGGTCGCAGCGCAGGCGCATGCCCGGGCGCGCATCGCCCAGCGCGCGCTCGCAGGCGTCCTGCAGCACCTGCAGGCGCACCAGGGCGCCGGCGGTGTCGCCGCGCAGATGGGTGGCCAGGGCCTGCGCCATGCCCAGCTCCAGGCGGTCGTCCGGCAACTGGGCGGCGGGGTTCACGCGCGCCATCAGGTCCTGCGCCAGCTCCGGCGTGCCGGCCCGCAGCGCGCACAGGGCCAGGGCCTCGAAGTGCATGGGCAGCAGGCCGCGGCCGCTGCCATCGGGCTGGGCGTTGGCAATGGCGTGCACATCGGGCAAGGCCTCGCGGGCACGGCCCAGGCCGGTCAATGCCAGTACGCGGTTCACCAGCAGCACGGTGTGGGCGCGGCCATGGCTGCATTGGTGGATGCGCTCCAGCCCGCGCTCGATCTGGCGCAGGGCCTCGTGCAGGTCACCGAGCTCCAGCAGCTCGTGCGAAAGATTGGCGTGCAGGGCCACGTCGTAGCCCAGGCCGCGCTTGGGGCCGGCCTCGCGCAGGGCTTGGGCCATGCAGGCCATGGCCTGTTCCGACTCACCCCGCGCCGAGTGGCAGCCCGCGAGCGCATTCAGGTAGATGGCGAGCTGCTCGCGGCGCAGGGTGCGCAGGGCTTCGTCGCGCAGCGGGTGCAGCAGGTCGGCGGCACGCTGCACCTGGCCCTGGCGCCACAGCGCGCGGGCCAGGCCGGCCACGGCCAGCAGCTCGGCACCACGTTCCTGCAGCTGCACGAAGCGGGTGCGTGCGGCACTCAGCTCGGCTGCGGCGGCGGACGGGCTGGCGAAGGACAGCCGGTGAAAGCCACGCACCAGCTGCGCCCAGGCCTGGCCGAGCGCGTCCTGGCTGTCCTCGGCGCGCACGCGGGCCTCCTCGATCAGCTCGTAGGCCGCGCCGGCATCGGTGTGCAGCAGGCGCCAGGCCTTGTGGGCCAGGCGCGTGGCGGGACTGGGGCCGAGGCCACTGCCGGCGGCCGGACCGTGCATTGCGGTGTACAGGGACATGGGGACGCACGCTAGCCCATGCGCGCCGCCCGCAACAGGCCCCCCGAAGGTGGGACGCTCGAACCGGCCCCAGGGCCAACCCTGGGGTCAGTTCAAAATACGGGAAAACCCTAGGTGGCGCAGCTGCCGCAGCCGGCCACGGCGCCGCTGGGCGCTGCCACGGCGTGCGGCTGGGCGGGGTCGAAGCCCAGCTGCTGCATGGTGAACACGAGTGCCGCGTCCATCATTTCGGCGTGCTGGGGGAACCATTCGGCCAGTGCCGGCACCAGGCGGGCCAGCGGTTCCCATTCGCCGTTGTCGATCGCGCAGCTGCGCACCTCGCGCATCAGCTCCAGCACCATCTGATGCTGACGGCTGTGGCAGTTCTCGGGCGTGAAGCCGGTGGCGGCCATCCAGCCCTCTTCCATCGCGAAGTGCTGCTCGGTATGGGCCAGCAGGGCGTCGAAGGCGGGCAGGGCGCCGGCACCGGGCTGGGGCTGCACGGCGGCGGCCAGGGTGTTCAGCAGTTCGACGAACTCCTGGTGGGTGCGGTCGATCTGCGGCTGTTGCAGGGCCAGGGCGTCGGTCCAGGTCAGGGCGTCATTCATGGGCGGGATTGTCCGGGGCGCGCGCCGCGGCCACCATCGCTTGGATCAATTCCTGCCAACATGGCCAGCCGCACAAGGAGCAAAAGGATGGCGGAGCCTGCGCAAGCGACGGCGAGTGGGTGGCACAGCCTGGCCCTGGGCCTGCTGCTCGCCCTGGCGGCCGGCACGGCATGGGCGGCTGGCTGCCAGTCCCCCAGCCTGGGCCCGGGCCTGTGTGACGCCGACGGCGACGGCGTGGCCGACCCGCCCCGCCAGGCGCGCGAATGGCTGGACCCGCCCACGCTGGTGATCGGGGTGGTGGGCCTGAGCGGCTCCGGCCCGGGCCTGGTGACGGTGCGCGCGAACCTGGAGCCGCTGCGCGCGCACATCGAGCGCCAGCTCGGGCGCAAGACGGTGTTCCTGCTCGCCCGAGACACGCGCGACCTCAGCCGGGCCTTTCGCGCCCACCAGGCCCATCTGGTGCTGATGCACACCGGGGCGGTGGAGGAAGAGGTGGCCTGTGGCGGTTTGCTGCCGCTGGCACAGCCGGTGGGGGCGGACGGCCAGCTCTCGGGCTATCGCATGGAGATCGTCGTACCCGCGGCCTCGCCGGTGCGCGAACTGGCGCAGCTGCGCGATCTGACGCTGACCTTCGTCGACGAGAGTTCCGCCAGCGGCTACAAGCTGCCCGTGGCCCTGCTGCGCCGCGAGGCCGGGCTGGAGCTGGGGCGCGACTACCGCGCCGAGTTCTCCGGCCGGCACGATGGCTCGATCCTGGCCGTCTCCGGCGGCTTGGCGCAGGCCGCGGCGGTGGCCGGCAGCATCCGCCTGCGGCTGGAACGCGAGGGCCTGGTGACGCGCGACAGCCTGCGTGTGATCTACGCCTCGCAGGTCCTGCCCAAGCCGCCGTGGGGCGTCAGCCACCGCCTGCATCCGCAGCGCGTGCAGGCCTTGCGCGCCGCCCTGCTCAGCTTTCCGGGCGGCCCCAAGGGTCTGCAGGAAGGCGACAGCCTGCGCCCGGCGCGCTACCGCGAGGACTGGGCCGGCATGCGGGAGCTCAACCGCCTGATCGGCTCCACCCCGAGCTGCCTGCGGGCGCCGGCAAGGCCCTGAGCCCGGTGCGGATCAGGGGTGGTAGCGCGTCCAGCGCCCCGGGCGGGCAAAGGCGAACAGCTGCAGGCCGGTCGCCTGGGCGGCGCGCAGCGCCAGCGCGGTGGGGGCGCTCATCGTCACCAGGCAGGGCAGGCCCACGCGCGCGGCCTTGTGCACCAGCTCGAAGCTGGCGCGGCTGGTGAGCAGGGCAAAGCCGCTGGCCGGGTCGAACGGGCGCTGCGCCAGGCGACCGATCAGCTTGTCCAGCGCGCAATGGCGGCTCACGTCTTCGGCCAGTTCCAGCAGATCGCCCTGCGGGCTGGCCCAGGCGGCCGCGTGGGCGCCGCCGGTGCGGGCGTTCAGCGCCTGCCGGCCGGGCAGGGCGGCGAGCGCGCGCTCGATCGCGCCCTCGGCCAGCTGCAGCGGCGCCAGCGCCCGCGTGGGCAGGGCCAGCAGCGTGCGCTGGTCTTCGATGCCGCACAGCCCGCAGCCGCCCGGCGCCGCGCCAAAACGGCGGCGCGCACGCAGGGTCTGCAGGCGCGGCTCGGGCAGCTGGATCAGCACCGACAGCCCGGCACCCGCCGGCAGGGCCTGCAGGTCCAGGATTTCGTCGGGGCGCTCTACCAGGCCCTCGCTCAGGCAGAAGCCCAGCGCCAGGGCCTCGGCGTCGAGCGGCGTGGCCATCAGGGTCAGCGCCACCTCGTCGTTGAACACCAGGGTGACCGGGGCTTCCTCCACGAGCAGCTCCGCCGCGAGCTGGCCGTCGCTGCGGCGCCCGGGCGCGGCGGCCTGGCCGCTGGCAAAGGCGTCGGGGGCGGGGCGGGCCCAGTCCAGGGGGTCAGCAGGGGGCATGGCGGGTGGCAGGCGGCGGGCGCCGCAGGTTTCAAACGTTACGGCCGGGGCGCTGCGCGCGAAGTGCGGCTGAAACCCGGGCCGCGCATCATGGCGCCAATCACTCCCCACGCATCGTCATGAGCACTCCCCCGTTCGTTGAGCGCGAGTTCCCCTCCCGCATCGCCAACCTGGGCTTCTTCGTGGAGCTGCCGCAGAACTGGCAGCCGCTGGAGCTGCCTGACGAGGAGCCGGACTTTTCCGATGCCCGCAAGCTCTTCGGCCTGGCCGGCGCGCATGCGCCCTACGCCGCGCTGGTGTTCACCGCCGCCGCCCGCCCGGCCTTCGACGACGGCACGGTGCAGGACTGGGCGCGCTGGCTCATCGAGCAGCATGGCGTGGACCTGCGCACGCTCGGGCCCGGCCAGCTGGGCAGCCTGCCCGCCATCCTGGGCCAGTGCGCGCCCGAATCGGACATGGGGCCGATGCAGACCCATTTCGCCTTCGCGGAAGACGGCGGCCGGCTCATCCACCTCAGCCTCACCGGCCCGGAGGAGCTGCAGGCTCAGACCTGGCAGGCCTGGCAGCAGGTGCTGCGCAGCTTCCGGCTCGCCGCGCCGCAAGGCCCCAGCGTGCCCCTGGCCCCGGCGCCCGCGGTGCACCAGGCCCCGGCCGATGCGCCGGTGGCCGATGTCGGCCAGTTCGCCCTGCCCGGCGGCCAGGCCACCCTGCAGCAGGAGCACCCGCTGCAGCAGGCCTGGCTGAACCAGGGGCGCGGCTTTGCCCCGCCCATCCGTGCCGCCGACGAGGCCAACGGCCGCGCCTGGGTGGCCAGCATGGCCCTGAAGGCCGTGCTGGCCCTGCCCACCGGCTGGCACGCGCTGGACGACAGCCGCCGCCTGCTGCTGCTGCACCCCGACAACTCGGTACAGATCAGCCTGGAGCGCCTGGCCGCCCCGGCGGGCCTGGAGGCCTTGCTGGACCAGATCGAGGCCCAGACCCGCGCCGACTACCCCGCCCCGCAGTTCCTGCGCCTGCAGTGCGGCCCGGTGCTGGGCCTGGCGGTGCGCGGCATTGCCGATGGCGAGCAGGCGCTGGAGCAGATGCATTTGCTGCTGGCGCTTGACGAGGGCTGGGCCGTGCGGGCCCGCGCCACCGCCACGCCCGCGGCGGCCAGCCAGGCGGGTGATCTCGCCGAGGCCCTGCTGCACAGCCTGCAGTTCGAGGCCGCGCCGGCCGAAGCCGAGGCGCCCGAGGACGACGAGCGGCCCGAATGGGCCCGCGCCGCCTCCGTGCTCGAAGCCCAGGGCCGCCTGGCCGAGGCCGAGCGCGTGATGCTGGACGGCTGCCCCTACCAGGGCGTTCTGATCTCGGTGGCCGAGATGTACCGGCGCGAGATGGCGCGCTGCGCCCAGCGGGGCGACGCCGCGGCTGTGGCCGCCGCCCGTGAGGCGGCCGTGCGCTGGGCGCATGCCTACGCCGCCAGCGCCACCAGCGGCGGCGAGGGCGTGGCCCTGTCGCGCGAGCGGGATGCCTTTCTGGCCAGCCTGGACTGAACCAGCGCTCAGTCCTGCGGCCGCTCGCCGGCCAGCAGGGCCTGCTGGGCGGCCAGGGCCTGCAGCAGATGCGCCCGCACCGCCTTCACGCGCGCCGTCTCGCGCAGCTCGGGGTGGCTGAGCAGCCAGAGCTCGGAATCGCAATCGGCCAGGGGTTCGCCCAGGCGCAGCAGGCCGGGTTCGGCATCGCCCAGAAAGCAGGGCAGCACCGCCAGGCCCAGGCCCTGCAGGCAGGCGGCGCGCACCATCAGCAGGCCCGAGAAGCGAAGCGCCACCTGTTCCAGCGGCAGCTGCTGCGCCAGCCACTGCAGGGCCTTGCTGCCGGCGGCCGAATCGTCCAGCGAGAGCCAGGGTTGCTCGGCCAGCGGCGCGCGCTGAAAGCGCCGTGCCTGGGTGCGCTGCACATAGATGGCGTGGCGTAGCGCTCCGATGCGCTGGCCGATCAGGTGCGGCGGCGGCTGCGGCGCGGGGCGCAGCGCCAGGTCGGCCTCGCGCTGCGAGAGGTTGTGGAAATCGTTGCGCGCCGCGGCCTGCAGCTGGATCTCCGGCAACGCCTGGCGCAGCGCCGGCAGCAGGGGCAGCAGCAGGCCGCCGATCACCCCCTCGGTGCTGGCCAGGCGCACCAGGCCGCGCGGGCGCTGGTCCTGCCCCTGCACGCGCAGCAAGGTGGCGTCGGCCTGGGCCCGCATGGCACGGCCGGCCTCGGCCAGGGCCTCGCCGGCCGCGCTGGGCCGGTAGCGCCCGGCACGTCGCTCGAACAGGCGCACGCCCAGGGCCCGCTCCAGCGCACCCAGGCGGCGAAAGGCGGTGGCATGGCTGATGCCCAGCGCGGCGGCGGCCTGCACCAGGCTGGCCCGCGCAGCCACTTCGGCCACCAGCAGCCAGTCGTCCAGGCAGATCGGGTGTTCGCCTTTCATTTCTGCAAATCCATCTTGCAGATTGTGATGCTTGGTTTGCAATCTTGATTCTTAGAGTGCACCCCATGCCGGCTCGGCCGGTGCTTCCACGGAGAGTTCCCCATGTTCCTCAAGCGCACGTTGCGGTCCGGCTTTCTCGGCTTGGCCCTTGTCTCACTGAGCGCCGGCCCGGCGCTGGCCCATGAACCGATCTGGGACGGCAACAAGGTGCAGATGCTGAGCCAGCAGCTCGCTCCCGGCGTGTTCGTCCACCTCGCGGCCGACGCCGCCGCACTGAACGCCCAGGGCGGCGCGGCCGCCACCAGCGGCGGCCTGATCGTCGGCACACGCGGGGCGCTGCTGATCGAGACCATGCTGAACCGCCGCCTGCACGACCAGGTGCGTGCCCTCGCCCGCGCCAAGGCCGGCAAGCTGCCGCTGCTCTATGCGGTCAACACCAGCTCGCATGGCGACCACAGCTTCGGCAACATGTTCCTGCCGCCCGAAACCCGGCTGGTTCAGCACGAGCACACCGCGCGCTTCATCGCCACGCACCTGGAGCAGGACAAGGCCTTCATGCTGCAGCACTTCGGCCAAGGCCGTGGCATCGAGCCCATCCAGGCGCGCGCGCCCGACATCCTGGTGCCCGCCGGCGGCAAGCTGCTGCTGGACCTCGGCGGCCGCCAGGTCGAGATCCACGACTTCGGCTTCGCGCAGACCGGCGGTGACCTGTTCGTCTGGGACCCGCAGTCCAAGACGATGTGGGCCGGCAACCCGGTCATCGCCGCCAAACCCGCACTGCCCTGGCTGCTGGACGGCAAGCTGCTGCAGACCCTGGCCACCTTGCAGAAGGTCTACGACTTCCTGCCCGCCGACGCCACCGTCGTGCCCGGCCACGGCGTGCCGATGGGGCGCGAGGGCCTGCGCTGGCACATCGACTACCTCACCGCGGTGCAGGCCGGCGTGAAGGACGCGCTCGCGCGCGGCCTGAGCCTGGAGCAGACGGTGGCCGAGCTGCAGCTGCCGGCCTTCCGCGGCTATGTGCTGTTCGACTGGGTGCACCCGGGGTTGAACGTGCCGGCGGCCTACAAAGACTTGGCGGCGCTGCGATAGGCCCAGAAGCGCGGCAGCCCGATCCCGGTGAGCACGACGGCCACCAGGCACACCAGGCCACCGCTCCAGATCGCGATCGGCACGTCCCAGGCGTCGGCCATGAAGCCGGCGCGGGCATTGCCGATCAGCGGGCCGGTGAGGTAGCTGATCATCTCGATGCCGGCCAGGCGCCCGCGCATCTCGTTCGGGATGGTCTCGTTCCAGATCGTGCTGCGGAACACGCCGCTGACCATGTCGGCCGCACCGGCCAGGGCCAGGCAGAGCAGGGCGGCCAGCAGGCCCGGGGCGAAGCCCAGGGCGACGATGCCGAGCGCCCAGACCCCGGCGGCCAGCACGACGGCACGGCCGTGGCGGCGCACCCGGCCGGTCCAGGCGCTGAACAGGCCGATCAGCAGGGCGCCCACCGCCATGGCCGACAGCAGCCAGCCCACCGCATCCGGCCGGCCGCTGGCCGCCGCCATGGCCGGAAAGAGCGCGACCGGAAAGGCGAAGGCCATGGCGATGATGTCGACGATGTAGGTGCCCATCAGCTCGGGCCGGGCCCAGGCGAAGCGCAGGCCGGCGGCCAAGTCGGCGAGCAGATGCGGGCGCTCGCCATCCGGCTCGGGCATGGCAATGCGGGCGCGTGGAATGAAAGCGATGAAGGCCAGCGCCAGCACGAAGCTCAGCAGATCGAACAGGTAGGCGCCCTGCGCCCCCCAGCCGGCCAGCATCAGGCCCGCCAGCGCCGGCCCCGCCACCATGGTGAGGGTGCCGCGCACCGAGCTGAGCGTGGCCACGGCGGCGTAGTCCTCGCGCTGCGCCAGCTTCTGCGTCAGGGCTTCGAGCGCCGGGCGGTGGAAGCCGCTGGCCCCCTGCAACACGGCCACCAGGGCGTAGATCAGCCACACGCTCGGTTCACCCGCCAGGGTGTTGGCCAGCAGGCCGGCCAGGCACAGGCCCATCAGGGCCTCGCAGACCATCAGCAGGCGCTTGCGGTCGACGCGGTCGGCCACCGCGCCGCCCACCAGGCCGCAGCCCAGCACCGGAATCAGCTGCACCAGGCCGAGCAGCCCGACCTGGGCATTCGAATGCGTCAGCTCGTAGAGCTGCCAGGGCACGGCCACATAGCTGACCATGGTGCCCAGGCCGGACACCAGCTGGCTGAAAAAGAGCAGGGCGAAGGCGCGGTCGCGGCGCAGCGGGCCGATGTCAAGCAGCATGGCGGCTCACTGGGGGAGGTCGAGGAATTCGCGCATCGCCGCCAGTTCGGCTTCGAGCGCAGACCCGAAGGCCGGCTCCTGCGGGCGCTGCGCCACGAAGCCCAGCTCGTGCTGCAGCCGCCCCTTCACGACCTTCAGATTGGCCCAGCCGATCACCGCGTCGCGCCACAGCAGGGGCAGGGCGTAGTGGCCGCGCACCCGCTTCGCCGCCGGGGTGTAGGCCTCGAAGCGGTAGGCCCAGCCCCACAGGCGCTCGAAGCGGCGGCGGTCCCAGACGACCGGGTCGAAGGGCGCGAGCAGGCGCACCTTGGCCGGGATGCGCCAGCCGCGTGCCGGGTCTTCGTCGGCCGGCCAGTACCAGTCCGTGCCCTCGACCTTGGCCTGCGCAAGGCGCGCCTTGGCGCGTGCCAGCGTGCTGGCGCGCAGCGCCTGCCACTGCGGGGCGGCCGACACCAGCATGCTGATCAGCGTGGAGAGGCTGCCGGCCGGCAGCGGGGCGTACTTCTGCACCAGCGCGTCGGCCATGGCATCCATGGCGGCCTGCGGGTCGGGCGCTTCGGGCCAGGGGGCGGCCAGCGCATAGCAGCGCGTGCCGTTGTCGCGCCGCACCACATCCAGCCGGCTGCGGTAGTGCAGGCCGTCGAGCAGCTCGGTGCTGAGCCGGCTGTTGCCGCCGAACCAGTTCTTCACGCTGCCATGGTTCAGCGCGGCGTCCACGTCGGCGGGGTGGGCCTCGCCCAGGCGCGCCACTTCGGCGAGCACGGAGTCGGCCAGCTTCCAGCGCGCCTTGTCCCACACGCGCCGGGCCGAGCGCGGATGCATGTGCGCGCGCAGCTCGGGGGTCAGGAAGCCGTAGTTGATGAAGAAGTCTTCTTGCAGCGGCAGCCGCGGGTAGCGGCGCTCCAGGTCTCCGGCCCGGTAGGCCTTGACGCGGTGGCGCAGCGTCAGGTCCTGCGCACGCGCCGGGGCGCGCAGTGGGTCGGCCTGCACGAAGCCGCCCAGGCGTCGCACGGCTTCCATCAGCGTGGTGGGTGCGAACAGGCTGCGCGCCACGGCATGGCGGCGCAGATCGGACAGGGTCGGGCTTGACATTCAACTTGGCTTGAAGCTGAGACTGGGCGGCCATTGTGGTTTCGAGGATCCGTCTTGACCGAAGTTCATTACCTGCGCTGGGTGCGTGCCAGTGCGCTGTACGACCTGATCGTGACCTGGCCGCTGGCCACGCCCTGGACGCTGAGCCTGCTGCTGGCACAGCTGGGCGAGCTGCACCAGCAGCTGGGCCTGCCCGGTCAGCTGCCCGCGCCCGATGCCCTGCACCTGCTGTTGGGCTCGCTGCTGGGCAGCCTGGTGCTGGTGTGGGCGGGGCTGCGGGTCTGGCGGCCCTCGGTGCTGCTGGGGCGGCTGGACCTGCTGACGCGCGTGGCCTTCCTGAGTTGGGAGCTGTGGGCGGTGGCCCAGGGCCTGAGCCCGCTGCTGCTGGGTTTTGCCTTCTTCGAGGCCTTGTTCGGCGTGGCGCAGGCCTGGCCGCTGCGCCAGCCGGCGCTCAAAGGCGGCTGTTCTGATGCAGCTGTTCCTCGGTGTCCAGCTGCATCTCGTAGCTGAAGAAGCGGTTGCGGCCCTTGGCCTTGGCTTGGTACAGCGCGTCATCGGCGCGCAGCAACAGGCCTTCGGCGGTGGTGGCTTCGTCGGGCACGCAGGTGGTCAGCCCGCCGGACAGCGTGACATTGGGCGCCACCGGGGAGTCGGGGTGCGGGATGGCGGCGCGCGCCAGCGTGCGCAGCAGGGCGCGCGCGTAGGTCATGGCGCCGGAGCGCGGCGTGAGCGGCAGGATCAGCGCGAACTCCTCGCCGCCGTAGCGGCCGGCCAGGTCGCGCGGGCGCAGGCAGGCGTCGGTCAGCAACTGCGAGACCTGCTTCAGGCAGGCATCGCCGGCCACGTGGCCGGCGCTGTCGTTGAAGCGCTTGAAGTGGTCGATGTCCAGCAGGGCCAGGCTGAGCGGCTGGCCCTCGCGCCGGCAGGCGGCGATTTCCTGGTGTAGGCGCTCGTCGATGGCGCGGCGGTTGCACAGGCCGGTCAGGGCGTCGTGGGTGCTGAGTTCGCGCAGCTGGGCGTTGGCGGCGCGCAGTTCTTCCGAGCGCTCCAGCAGCTTGGCGCGCATCACCAGCAGGCGCTGCATGGCGCGCAGCTTGGCGCTGAGCAGGGTGGTGGTGATGGGCTTGCTGAGAAAGTCGTCGCCGCCGGCCTCGATGCCGCGCCAGACTTCTTCGTCGCCATTGCGGCCTGAGAGGAACAGGATGGGCGTCCAGCCGCCCTGCTCGGCGGCGCGGATCTGGCGCGCCACCCAGTAGCCGTCGTGGCCGGGCATTTCCACGTCGAGCAGGATCAGGTCCGGGCGCGACTGCATGAACAGGCGCACGGCGCCCTCGGGGTCGGCGCTTTCCAGCACGCGGTGACCGAGCGACTCCAGCGCCGCGCGTGCCAGCAGGCGTGGCACGGCCTGGTCGTCAACCACCAGCACGGTCAGGGATTCCTGGATGCTCAACATCGCGATCATTCTGCGGGGCGGCACAGAATAGAGCAGCGGTTCCCGCGGTCCACCCTCACAATGGGTGGATGGAATTTCCTTCGCTGGAAGGGATCAGGGTTTTCGAGAGGGGTTGGCTGTCATCCAACCAGGTCCTGATCCCCGCCGCAGCAGGTGAGAGTGGGGCCTTGCTGATTGATAGTGGACATGGTTTGCACTCCGAGCAGACCGTCTCTTTGTTGCGCGCAGAACTGCAGGGCCAGGGCCTGCGCGCGGTGCTCAATACCCATCTGCATTCCGACCACTGCGGCGGCAACGCGCGCCTGCAGCGTGCCTTCGGCGCCGAGGTCTGGGTGCCGGAGGGCGAGGCCGCCTTGGCGCGCCACTGGGAAGAGGCGGCGCTCAGCCACGCGCTGAGCGGCCAATACCTGCCGCGCTTCAAGGTGCAGCGCAGCGTCGCGGCGGGCGAGATCGTCGAGGCCGGCGGCCTGGCGTGGGAACTGCTGGCCGCGCCGGGGCACGACCCGCACGCGCTGATGCTGTTCGAGCGCGAGCGCGGTCTGCTGATCAGCGGCGACGCCCTCTGGGAGCGTGGCCATGCGGTGGTGTTTCCCGAGCTGGTCGGCGAGTCCGGCTTCGAGGAGGCGCTGTGGACACTAGAGACCATCGAGCACCTGCCGGTGCGCTGCGTGGTGCCGGGCCATGGCCGGGCCTTCACGGATGTGGCCACCTCGCTGCGCCATGCGCGTGAATGCCTGATCCGCTGGCAGCGCGACCCCTTCATGCATGCCCGCCATGCGCTGCGCGTGCTGGTCAAGTACCACCTGATGGAGGTAGGGCGCGAACCGGTGGCGGCCACACTGATCTGGGCCGCTGGGGTGCCGCTGCTGCGCCGCATGTGGGAACGCTTTGCCCCAGCTGGCGTGGCAAGCCCGGCCAGTTGGTGCGAGCAGGTGCTGGGCGAGTTGCTGGGCCGCGGCCTGGCCCGGCGCGTGGGCGACGAGGTGCTGGATACAGCTTGAATGAGACAGGGCGCCTGTAGGCGCCCTGGGAGTACTTCGCTGCCTGGTGCCAGCAAGCCGTCTGCTACGCAGCCGGCTCGCTGTCCGAAGCAGCTCGGCCGCTTCGCGTCCGGCGCCGGGTCTTACAGCCCGGCTGCGGCGCGCAGCGCCGCCGCTTTGTCGGTCTTCTCCCACGTGAACTCGGGCTCCTCGCGGCCGAAGTGCCCGTAGGCGGCGGTCTTCTCGTAGATCGGGCGGCGCAGGTCCAGCATTTCGATGATGCCGCGCGGGCGCAGGTCGAAATGCGCCTTCACCAGTTCGGCGATCTTGTCGTCCGGGATCTTGCCCGTGCCCTCGGTGTAGACCGTGATGTTCATCGGGTGCGCCACGCCGATGGCGTAAGCCACCTGGATCTGGCACTGGCGCGCCAGGCCGGCGGCGACGATGTTCTTCGCCACATAGCGCGCGGCGTAAGCGGCCGAGCGGTCCACCTTGGTCGGATCCTTGCCCGAGAAGGCGCCACCGCCGTGTGGGCAGGCGCCGCCATAGGTGTCGACGATGATCTTGCGCCCCGTGAGTCCGCAATCCCCCTGCGGGCCGCCGATGACGAAGCGGCCGGTCGGGTTGATCAGGTACTTGGTGTCCTGCAGCCATTCCTTGGGCAGCACGGGCTTGATGATTTCCTCGATGACGGCCTCGTAGAACTCGGGCTTCATCTTGTCGCCCAGGCTCATCTCCGGGTCGTGCTGGGTGCTGAGCACCACGGTGTCGATGCTGTGCGGCTTGCCGTCCACATAGCGCATCGTCACCTGGCTCTTGGCGTCCGGGCGCAGGAAGGGCAGGCGGCCGTCCTTGCGCAGCTGGGCCTGACGCTCCACCAGGCGGTGCGCGTAGTAGATCGGTGCGGGCATCAGCTCGGGCGTCTCGTCGCAGGCGTAGCCGAACATCAGGCCCTGGTCGCCGGCGCCGGTGTTCAGGTAGTCATCGCTGGCGTGGTTCACGCCCTGGGCGATGTCGTTGCTCTGCTTGTCGTAGGCCACCAGCACCGCGCAGCCCTTGTAGTCGATGCCGTACTCGGTGTTGTCGTAACCGATGCGCTTGATCGTGTCGCGCGCCACCTGGATGTAATCCACATGGGCGTTCGTGGTGATTTCACCGGCCAGCACCACCAAGCCGGTGTTGCACAGGGTTTCGGCGGCCACGCGGCTGAGCGGATCTTGTTTGAAGATCGCGTCGAGAATGGCGTCCGAGATCTGGTCGGCGACCTTGTCCGGATGCCCCTCGGAAACCGATTCCGAGGTGAAGAGGAAATCGCTTTGAGCCACTTCTTAAACTCCTTCGAGATGTTGCAACGGGCGTTGCCGGATTCTTCGAGGGAGTCGCGGCGAACGCTTTAGCGGCATTTTTTCGCTCCGGTTGCCCGGAACTGCCGCCCCGCAAGTTGTCCTGTTAACTCGGCGACCCCGAGATTCTGCACCCGTTCATGTTCCTGATTCGCTGGATGTCCCGCTGGCCTTTGTGGCTGTTGCACGCTTTCGGCGCTTGCGCGGGGTGGCTGGCGTTCGCCCTGTCCAGTGCCTACCGGCGCCGGCTTTGGGCGCAGGCGCGTGCTGCCGGGGCCAGCGCAGCGCAAGCCCGTGGCGCGGTGGCTGCGGCCGGGCGCATGCTGTTCGAGATCCCCTGGCTGTGGCTGCGCCCGCAGCAGCGCTTGCTGGGGGACTGGGTGCGCTGGGAGGGCGCCGAGCGCCTGCAAGCCCTGCTGGAGCAGCGCCGCGGCTTGCTGATGATGACGCCGCACCTGGGCTGCTTTGAGGTGGCGGCCCAGGCTTATGCTGAGCGCTTTGGCGCCGGGGCACCCATGACGGCGCTGTACCGCCCGGCCCGCAAACCCTGGTTGCGCGATCTGGTGGCCGCAGGACGCGACCGCCCCGGCCTGAAGGCCGCCCCGGCCACGCTGGCTGGCGTGCGCCAGATGCTGCGGGCCCTGCGCCAGGGCGAAACCGTGGGCCTGCTGCCCGATCAAGTGCCGCCGGAAGGGCTGGGCGTGTGGGTGCCGTTCTTCGGCCGTCCGGCCTACACCATGACCCTGGCCGCCCGGCTGATGCAGCAGACCGGTGCCGCCGTGGTGCTGCTCTGGTGCGAGCGCCTGAGCGGGGGGCGCGGCTTCGTCGTGCATGTGCGCGACTTCCCGCCGCCCTCACCTGACACCGACCTGGAGGGCCTGACGGCCCATGTGAACCGTGCGATGGAAGCCCTGATCCTGGAGGCCCCGCAGCAGTACCTGTGGGGCTACAACCGCTACAAGAACCCGCGTCCGCTCGACCTGGGAGGCGCGCCATGATGGGTCGTCTGGGTGCCCGGTTCGCGATCGGCTTGCTTTGGCTGCTGCACTGGCTGCCCCTGCCGGTGCTGGCCGCACTGGGCCAAGGCCTGGGGGCGCTGCTGTGGAAGCTGGCGCGCTCGCGCCGGCGCATCGCGCTGCGCAACCTGGAACTCTGCTTCCCCGAGAAAAGCGCGACCGAACGCGAACAGCTGGCGCGCGAGCATTTCGGCTGGATGGGCCGCTCGATCCTGGAGCGCGGCCTGCTGTGGTTCGCGCCGCGCGAGCGCCTGCTCAAGTACCTGCATATCGAGGGTGACATCCTGCAAGCCGAACGCAGCGACAAGCCGGTGATGTGGCTGCTGCCGCACTTCGCCGGCCTCGAATGGGCCGCGCCGGCCTTGATGCTGGGCCAGAGCCGGCCCGGCGTGGATGTCTACCAGCGCCAGAGCAATGCCGTGTTCGACGCCCAGCTGATGAAGGGCCGCGGCCGCTTCGGCCGCAATGCCTTTGTGGATCGCCATGACGGCATCCGCCCGGTCATCAAGTACATCCGCCAGGGCTATGGCTTCGTCAACGCGCCGGACATGGACTTCGGGCCCAAGGACTCGGAGTTCGTGCCCTTCTTCGGCGTGCCCGCCGCCACCCTGCTGGCCCCGGCCAAGATGGCCGCCAGCCTGGACATGGTGGTGCTGCCGCTGGTGACGACGATGCTCCCGGGGGGCCAGGGCTACCGCGTGCACGCACCGCCGCCGCTGCCGAACTACCCCAGCGGCGATGCCCTGGCCGACGCCCACACCTTCAACGCCTGGCTGGAGGCACGCATCCGCGAGCAGCCGGCGCAGTACCTGTGGGTGCACAAGCGCTTCAAGACCCGGCCGGCGGGCGAGGCCTCCTTCTACTGAAGCCGACAATCGACCCCATGCGACTCGACTTCACCAAGATGCACGGCGCGGGCAATGACTTCGTCGTCATCGACGCCACGCGCCGCCCCTTCGATCTGAGCCCGCAGCAGCTGCGCGCGCTGGGCGACCGCCGCTTCGGCGTGGGCTGCGATCAAATCCTGGTGGTCGAGCCGGCCTTGTCGGGCGACGCGGCGGACTTCCGCTACCGCATCTTCAACGGCGCCGACGGCAGCGAGGTGGAGCAGTGTGGCAACGGCTCGCGCTGCTTCCTGCGCTATGTGATCGACAAAGGGTTGACGACGCAGCCGCGGGTGCGCGTGCGTACCGTCAATGCCCTCCTGGAGTTGGTGCTGGCCGAGGACGGTCGCGTGCGCGTGGACATGGGCCCGCCGCGTCTGGACCCGGCCAGCCTGCCCTTCGACCCTCAGGGCCTGGCGCCCGATGCGCGCGGTTTCTGGCCGCTGACCCTGGCCGATGGCGTGGCCGTGCAGGCGGCGCTGGTGTCGATGGGCAACCCCCACGCGGTGCTGCTGGTGGACGATGTGGACGCCGCGCCCGTGGCCCTGCTCGGCCCGCAGGTGCAGGCGCTGTCTCGCTTCTCCCAAGGGGTGAACGTGGGCTTCTTGCAGATCCAGGCACGCGACCGAGCGCGCATCCGCGTCTACGAGCGCGGCGCCGGCGAGACCCTGGCCTGTGGCACCGGCACCTGCGCGGCGGTGGTGGCCGGCATCCGCGCCGGGTTGCTGGATGCGGCGGTGGAAGTGCAGGCGCGTGGCGGCCAGCTGCGCATTGAATGGGACGGCCAGGGCTCGGTCTTCATGACCGGGCCGGCGAGCACCGTGTTTGAAGGATCGATCGAACTGTGAGCATGAACCACGACCCGCGCATCGAAGGCATCACCGAGGCCGACATCGCCAACTACCTGGCCGCCAATCCGGCCTTCTTCGAGCGCCACGCCGAGCTGCTGCTGCATGTGCAGCTCAGCCACCCGCTTGGCCACCGCACGGTGAGCCTGCAGGAGCGCCAGGCCGAGATGCTGCGCGAGCGCATCAAGGGCCTGGAGCGCAAGATCATCGACATGATCCGCGCCGGCACCGAGAACCTCGGCCACTTCGAGAAGCTGCAGCGCTGGACCCTCGCGCTGATGCGCGAGCACGACCCCGCCGCGCTGCCCGAGTTGCTGCTGCGCGAACTGCAAGAGCGCTTCCTGATCCCGCAGACCGCGCTGCGGCTTTTCCAAGCCGCACCGGCCTTTGCCGATGTGCCCTGGGCCGCGCCCGTCAGCGAAGACCTGCAGCGCTTTGCCGGCAGCCTGAGCGAACCCTATTGCGGCATGAACAACGGCTTCGAGGCCGCGCAATGGGTGGCGGCCGAGGCCGGCCCCGTGGCCTCGCTGGCGCTCATTCCGCTGCGCCGCCCGGGCCAGGAACAGGCCTTCGGCCTGCTGCTGCTGGGCTCGCCCGATGCCACGCGCTACCAGGCCGACATGGGCGTGGAGTTCCTGGTCAGCGTGGGCGAGGTCAGCAGCGCCGCACTGGCGCGCTTGCTGCCGGCGGATGAGCCTGCTGCCTGAACACAGCCAGCCCTATCTGCAGCATCTGCGGGTGGAGCGGCGCCTGGCCGAGCGCTCGCTGTTGCTCTACGAGGCGGCGCTGCAGCGCCTGCAAGCCGGCTGCGAGGCCCTGGGCACCGCGCCCCTGAGCCTGCGCCCCGCCGCAGCGCGCGAATTGCTAGCGCGCCTGCATGCCGGCGGCCTGGCGCCGCGCAGCCTGGCGCTCACGCTTTCGGCCTGGCGCGGCTACTACCGCTGGCTGGCCGCCCAGCGCCTGCTGGACCACGACCCGCTGGTGGGCCTGCGCGCGCCCAAGGCCGGCCGCCCGCTGCCCAAGGCCCTGGGTGTGGACGATGCCGTGGCCCTGGCCTCGCACCAGGCCGGTGACGAGCCGCTCGCGCTGCGCGACCACTGCCTGATCGAACTGCTCTACGGCGCCGGCCTGCGCATCAGCGAGGTGCTGGGCCTGGATGTGGCGCCCGGCGGTGCCGGTTACCTGGACCTGCAATCCGCCGAGGCCCTGGTCCTGGGCAAGGGCGGCAAGGTGCGCAGCGTGCCGCTCGGGCAGGCTGCGATGGCTGCCGTGCAGGCTTGGCTGGCCGTGCGCGCGCAGCTGGCCAAGGCGGATGAGCCCGCGCTGCTGGTGGGCGAGCGCGGCCGCCGCCTGAGCGCCAGCCATGCGCGCCTGCGCCTGGCCCAGGCCGCGCAGCAGGCCGGGCTGCCCACCCATGTGCACCCGCACATGCTGCGCCACAGCTATGCCTCGCACCTGCTGCAGTCCAGCGGCGACCTGCGCGCCGTGCAGGAGCTGCTGGGCCACGCCAACATCCGCACCACCCAGGTCTACACGCGCCTGGACTGGCAGCACCTGGCCAAAACTTACGACGCCGCACACCCGCGCGCCAAACCCAAGCCGAAGCCCTGATCCGCCCCCCCAAAATGGCGCGCTTTCAACCCGCCCGGGGCGGCCTTGGTGTTCAAGGCGCGGCGCCCCAGCGCATTGCCTGGAGCTTGAACATGAGGATCGGATCGAAGGCCCCTGGCGGCCGCCCGCTGGTGTTTGCGGCCGCCCTGGCGGCCTGTGCCCTGCAGGCGCAGGCCGCGCCGCCCGCCTGCGCCCTGAAGCCGGCGGACCTGAGCCGTGTGCTGGGGGTGAGCTTTGCCGAGGGCAAGCCCGAGGACGCGGGCGGCATGGGTACGGGCTGCACCTACAAGGCCAGCAATGGCTCGATGAAGGCGGGCACCGAGGTCTCGCTGTTCCTGCACATCACGTCCGCCGGTGGTCCGCCGGACATGATGCGCAAGATGATGAACCCGGGCAAGACGCGCTTCCAGCCCGTGGCCGGCGACCCCGATCGCGCCGTCATCGTGCAGCACGCACCCGATGTGCCCACCTTCCCCGATGTGTCCTACGACCGTGGCGGCTACCTGATCGGCCTGCGGCTTTCCGGCACCTTCTACAAGGACCTGGCGCAGCGCCAGAGCGCGAAGGCCGAATGGGACGCCAAACTGCTGAAGCTGCCGCGCCTGCCCTGAGCGGCTCAGGGCGGATCCGGGCTTGTAGCCCGGGCGGGACAATGGCGGCATGAAAGTCATCAAACTCCGCGAGGGCAAAGAGCGCTCGCTGCTGCGCCGCCACCCCTGGGTCTTCGAGGGCTCGATCGCCAAGGGCAAGGCCGATTTCGGCGAGACCGTGCGGGTCGAATCCGCTGGCGGCGATTTCCTCTGCTGGGCCGCCTACAGCCCCAGCTCCTCCATCAAGCTGCGCGCCTGGAGCTTCGATGAGGCCGAGCGCATCGACGCCGCCTTCTTCGAGCGCCGCATCGCCGCCGCATTGGCCTACCGCGCCCGGCTGGCGATCGACAGCAATGGCCAGCGCCTGATCCACGGCGAGGCCGATGGCCTGCCCGGCCTGATCGTCGACCGCTATGCCGACACCCTGGTGGCGCAGTTCCTGGCCGCCGGCACCGAGCAGTGGAAGGGCGTGATCGCCGACGCCCTGCTCGCCGCCACCGGCCTGACGCGCCTCTTCGAGCGCAGCGATTCGGGCGTGCGCCAGCTGGAGGGCCTGACGCCGGTCAAGGGCTGGGTTCGCGGTGAGGGTGCCACCGAGGTGGAGCTGCATGAATCGAGCTGGAAGCTCAAGCTCGACGTGGCCGAGGGCCACAAGACCGGCTACTACCTGGACCAGCGCGACAACCGCCGCGAGTTCGCCCGCTGGGTGCGCCAGCTGGGTGCGCAGCGGGTGCTGAACTGCTACTCCTACACCGGCGGCTTTTCGGTGGCGGCGCTGGCCGGTGGGGCCACGGACGTGACCAGCGTCGATTCCTCCGGCCCCGCGCTGGCGCGCGCCACCGAGCACGTCACGCTCAACGGCTTCAACCCCGCCCACCACCTGGCGTTGGATGCCGATGTGAACGCCACCCTGCGCGGCTTCATCAAGGAAGGCCGGCAGTTCGACGCCATCGTGCTCGACCCGCCCAAGTTCGCGCCCTCGGCCGCGCATGCCGAACGCGCCAGCCGCGCCTACAAGGACATCAACCGCCTGGGCCTGCGCCTGCTGGCGCCGGGCGGCTTGCTCTGCACCTACAGCTGCTCGGGCGGCGTGGGGCCGGAGCTGTTCCACAAGATCATTGCCGGCGCGGGCATGGATGCGGGCATCGACGCCTACATCGTCGACCGCGTGGGCGCCGCGCCCGACCATCCGCAGACCCTGGTGTTCCCGGAAGGCGAGTACCTGAAGGGCTTGCTGGTGATGCGGCGTTAAGCGGCTGGCGGCAGCGGCAGGCTGGGCCGAAACTTGGCCCGCTTGACCGCGAAGAAGGCCTTCACATTCCGCACATTGGCGTCCTGCGTGAAGAGCTCTTGGGCCAGGGCGGCGTAGGCGTCCATGTCGCGCACCTGGATGACGAGCAGAAAGTCCGGCCCCGGCGAGGTGCGGTAGCACTGCTGCACGGCGTCGAAGGCGATCGTGCGGCGCTCGAAGGCTTCGAGGTGCTCGGCGCCCTGGCGGTCCAACGTGATCTCCACCAGGGCCGTGAGCAGGGGCACGAAGGCGGCCGGGTTCAGCAGTGCCACCTGGGCTTCGATGACGCCGCGCTCCTGCAAGGCCTTGACGCGGCGCAGCGCGGTGGCGGGCGAGACCCCGGCGCGCTCGGCCAGGGTCTGGTTGGTCAGGCTGGCATCGCGCTGCAGCAGGTCGAGCAGGCGCAGGTCAATGGCATCCATTTGGGTGGATAAATAAATCAAATACTTCTGTCATTTGAAATAAGAGTGCGAACCAAGAAGAAGGTGCATGAGTATTTCAAATGAATGCAAATTTTGAAAGCACATGCCGTCGCCGACTGCCTAGCATCCGCCACCTTTTCAAACCTGGGCGGACAACACCATGTGCGGCATCGTTGGCGCGGTAAGCAGCAGAAACATCACCCCGATCCTCATCGAAGGCCTCAAGCGCCTGGAATACCGCGGCTATGACAGCTGCGGCGTGGCCGTGCATCAGGACGGCGCGCTGCGCCGCGCCCGCTCCACCAGTCGCGTGGCCGAGCTGCAGACCCAGGCGGCCGAGGACGGCATTGCCTCCGGCACCGGCATCGCCCACACCCGCTGGGCCACCCATGGCGTGCCGGCCGTGCGCAATGCCCACCCGCACTTCAGCCCCGGGCCGAACGCCGCTGAAGGTGCGGCGGGCCGCGTGGCCCTGGTGCACAACGGCATCATCGAGAACCACGACGAGCTGCGCGCCGAACTGCAGGCGCGTGGCTATGTGTTCCACAGCCAGACCGACACCGAGGTGATCTGCCACCTCGTCGACCAGCTCTACAACGGCGACCTGCTGGAAGCCGTGCAGCAGGCCGTGCAGCGCCTCAAGGGCGCCTACGCCATCGCCGTGTTCCACCGCGACGAGCCGCAGCGCGTCGTCGGCGCCCGTGAGGGCTCGCCCCTGGTGCTGGGCGTGGGGGAGGGCGAACGCTTCCTGGCCTCCGACGCCATGGCCCTGGCCGGCGTGACGGACCAGATCGTCTACCTCGAAGAGGGCGATGTGGTGGACCTGCAACTGGGCAAGCACTGGATCAGCCATGCCCAGGCTGGCCGCTTCACGGCGGTCGAGCGCGAGGTCAAGACCGTGCACGCGCACAGCGGCGCGGCCGAGCTCGGCCCCTACCGCCACTACATGCAGAAGGAAATCTTCGAGCAGCCCAAGGCGATTGCCGACACGCTGGACGCCGTCGAGACCATCGGCCCCGAGCTCTTCGGTGCCGGCGCCGCGGCGCGCTTCAAGGACATCGACTCGGTGCTGATCCTCGCCTGCGGCACCAGCTACTACAGCGGCAGCACCGCCAAGTACTGGCTGGAGTCGATCGCCAAGATCCCCACCAGCGTCGAGATCGCCAGCGAATACCGCTACCGCGACTCGGTGCCCAACCCGCGCCAGCTCGTCGTCACCATCAGCCAGAGCGGTGAGACTGCCGACACCCTGGCCGCGCTTAAGCACGCCCGCTCCCTGGGCATGCAGCACACGCTGACGATCTGCAATGTGGGCACCAGCGCGATGGTGCGCGAGTGCGCGCTGAACTACATCACCCGCGCCGGCGCCGAGATCGGCGTGGCCTCCACCAAGGCCTTCACCACCCAGCTGGTCGGCCTGTTCCTGCTGACGCTGACGCTGGCCAAGGTGCGTGGCCACCTGAGCGAGGCGCAGGAGGCCGATCACCTGAAGGCCCTGCGCCACCTGCCCGTGGCCGTGCAGGCCGTGCTGGCGCTCGAACCGCAGGTGGTGGCCTGGAGCGAGGCCTTCGCCCGCAAGGAGAACGCGCTCTTCCTGGGCCGCGGCCTGCACTACCCGATCGCGCTGGAAGGCGCGCTCAAGCTCAAGGAAATCAGCTACATCCATGCCGAGGCCTACCCGGCCGGCGAACTGAAGCACGGCCCGCTGGCCCTGGTGACGGCCGAGATGCCGGTGGTGACCGTGGCGCCGAACGACGCCCTGCTGGAAAAGCTCAAGAGCAATCTGCAGGAAGTGCGCGCGCGCGGCGGCGAGCTGTTCGTGTTCGCCGATGCCGACTCGCACATCGAGAGCGGCGAGGGCCTGCACGTGATCCGCATGCCCGAGCACTACGGCGCGCTCTCGCCCATCCTGCATGTGGTGCCGCTGCAGCTGCTGGCGTATCACACCGCCTGCGCCAGAGGCACGGATGTGGACAAGCCGAGAAACTTGGCGAAATCCGTGACCGTCGAATGACGGGCACGGAGTTCGCCAGGTTCGGCGGCGCAGCCGCCGCGCAGCGCAAGCGCTGCGACTCGGTTTGGACGTGAACCGGGTCGCGCAGCGAGCCGGTTCACGGCACAAGCCCCGCAACTTGGCGAAGTCGGTCACCGTCGATGAGACGGCGACCGGCTGCGCCAAGTTGGGCCGCGCAGCGGCCTGATCGGCGCAGCCGATCATCCGAGCTTGGACGTGTGGCCGCTCGCGCAGCGTGTGGCCACACGGCACAAACCGAGGCGCAGCGCGCGGTCGGCCACACCCGATGCGAAGGAGCCGGCACCGTCAGCGAAGGCCCCCAATCGCCCCCAACTTGGCCCCCACCGCCTGTCACCGCACTCCATGCAGCAAGCACCAGCCTTCCCTTCCATTCCCCAAGCCCTGCTGCTGGCGTTGGCGCTGATCCTGCTTCAGGTGCTGGCGTACGCCCTGTTGCAGGAGCTGCACACCCCGCTGGGTCTGCCGGAGCCTGCGCTCTGGCCGCTGGCCATGGTGCTGGGCAACGGCCTGCTGTTCCTGGGCCTGATGCCGCTGGCCCGGCTCGGCTACCGCCAGCTCTTCCACGCCAGCAAGGCCTCGCCCTGGGTGATCGGCCTGCTGACCCTGCCGCAGCTGCTGATGATCACGCCGCTGCTGGCGCTGCTGTTGGGCCAGCTCGGCGAGTTCCTGATGGAGCTGCTGCCGGTCTCGGCTGCGGAGCAGGCGGGCTTCGAGTTGATGATGGATGGCTCGCTGACCAGTCTGGTGGCGGTCTGCCTGCTGGCGCCCGTGCTGGAGGAAATGCTGTTCCGCGGCGTGGTGCTGCGCGGGATGCTGACGCGCTACCCGCGTGGCCAGGCCATTGCGGCGTCGGCCCTGCTGTTCGGGCTGATGCACCTGAATGTCTACCAGTTCGTCATCGGCTCCCTGCTGGGCCTGCTGCTGGGGTGGCTGTATGAGCGCACGCGCTCGCTGATCCCCTGCATCGGCCTGCATGCGGCCTACAACAGCTGGTTGACCCTGCTGGCCGCGCGTGCGGATGCGCAGGCGAGTCCCTGGGGCGAGCTGGGTTCGCTGGGGCTGGCCGCGGTGGGCATCGGCCTCCTGGGCGCCTGGGGGCTGCGGCGGGTGCTGGCCCCACGACCTCTCAGACCCTGAGCTCTGAACCCGCCCTACAGCCCCATCGCCTCGATCTCCACCGCACAGGCCTCGCGCACCGTTTGCACGGTGCAGGGCATGTCCAGCCGGAACCAGCCGGGCAGGCCGCGCTCGCTGCGTGAATCGAGGATGGCGTGCTTGAGCGCGAAGTACACGGTGGCGGCCAGGCACAGCGGCGGCTCGCCCACCTCTTTCGCCGACATCAGCAGGTTCGGGTTCTCGGGCACCTCGGCCGAGCGTTCGCGTGGGTACAGGTCGACGTGGAACTCGCGCGGAATGGTGGTGCTGGCCGGGATCTTGTAGCCCCAGGTATTGGGCGTGTTGTTCATGCCGCGCTGCGGGCCGTCGGGTTGCCAGACCACGTTCTCCATCAGCACCCGGCCAATGCCTTGCACGAAGGCGCCCTCCAGCTGACCGACATCGGTGGCCGGGTTGAGGCTCTTGCCCATGTCGTAGATGAGGTCGGAGCGCAGGATGGTGGTCTCGCCGGTCAGGATGTCCACCTCGACCTCGCTGCAGCCCACGCTGTAGGTGAAACCGACGAAGTTCTGCGCGGTTTCCTGCGTGCCCGGGTGGAACTGCAGGTTCGTGTCCGCACGCTCGCCGCCGCTCTCGTTGTGCTGGGCCTGGGCGGAGAGGTTGACGCGCGCCATATTGGCGGCCGCCACGATGGCCTGCCACAGCAGCCGTTGCTGGCCATTGCCGGCATCGTAGGGCGTGTTCCAGCCCTCGTCGTAGCTCCAGAAGTCGAGGTGCTGCTGGCGGCAGTAGTCGCGGCCGCGGCTGTTGAGCTGCTCCACGCAGAAGGCTTCGAGGCGCTTGCGCAGGCGCTGGGCGGCCTTCTGGGCCGCGCCGCCGTTGAAGGCGCTGCCGGTGCTCGCGCCGGTGGAGATGGGGTTGGGAATGACCTGGGTGGACAGGGTGCCCACGCGGATCAGGTAGACGGGGATGTTGAGCGCCTCGGCCACCAACTGCATCACCTGGGTGTTCAGGCCCTGGCCGATCTCGCAGCCGCCATGGCGCACCACCACGGTGCCGTCGCCGTCAAAGATGTCCACCAGCGCATCGCCGCGCTCCAGGAAGGTGGCGTTGAAGCCCATACCGTACTTGATGGGCAGCATGGAAATGCCGCGCTTGCGCCAGCGGTTGTTGCGGTTGAACGTGCGCACCTGCTCCAGGCGGCGCGCAAAGTCCACCTTCTGCTTGGCGTACTGCCACACGTCCTGCAGGTAGCAGTACTCCAGCACCTGGCCATAGGGGGTGAAGTCGCCCAGGCGGTAGAGGTTCTTTTCGCGCACCTCCTCGGGCAGCATGCCGATGGCATGTGCGGCCGCCTCCAGGCCGTCTTCCAGCACGACGATGCCGGAGATCGCGTCCAGGCTGCGGAAGGAGCTGTTGCTGATGAGGTTGGTCAGGCAGACCTCGCCCTTGGTTTCGTAGTGCGGCACGTAGTAGCCGTTGTCGGCGCGCAGCAGCACGCAGTCCATCACCACCGGCGTGCAGTCGGCGGTGTTGCCGGCGTCCATGAAGTAGTGGATGTCCAGCCCCATCAGCAGGCCGCGGTGCTCGGGCTTGTCCTCGCCGGTGCCGATGGCGAAGGCGTAGCGGCCGAACAGCGGGCTCTCGTGGCCGAACAGGGCGGAGTCGGCCTCGCGTGTCATGGCCAGCTTCACCGGCCGGCCGAGCTTGTGCGCCGCCACCGCCGCATTGGCCGCGGCCCAGGGCGAGCGCGGGCCCTTGCCGCCATAGCCACCGCCCACGCGCCGCACCTGCACGTCCACCTGGTTGGACGCCAGGCCCAGCGCCGCGCTGACGGCCGAGAGGATGGTGTCGGGGTTCTGGGTGGAGGAGATGACGGTCAGGCTGCCGTTGTCGTTCGGGGTCGCCAGCGCCGATTGCGTCTCCAGGTAGAAGTGCATCTGCGGGCAGCGCGACATCTGCTCGCCCTTCACCACCTGGCAGGCGACGCTGCGCCCCTGCCAGCTCAGCACGGTGCGCTCGGCCTGCTGCCAGCCCGGCTGGCTGCCGTCGCGGGAGATGCCCCAGATGTTGTCCGTCACCAGGAAGTTCTTGGCCTCAATGGCCTGCTCCAGGCTCAGCAGCGGTTGGCGCGGCGCGCCGGCGGCGTCCGGCAACGGGGCATAGGCCACGCAGTCCTGCTGCACGCGGTAGGCGATGTTGATGGCGGCCTGCGCCGTGCGCGCCAGCACCAGGGCCAGCACCTGCCCGCAGGCCGTCACCTGGTCCTGGCAGATCAGCGGGTCTTCCGGGTTCTGGCCGTAGGCCTGGTTGTTCCGGCCCGGCACGTCCTGGGCGCTGACGAGGTCCACGAAGTCGGCGTGCTGTTCACGCAGCCAGGCCGCCAGCTCGGCAGGGGCCAGCGGCGCGCCGCCGCCGGGCTTGCGGAAGCTGAAGCGTGCCAGGGGCTGGATGGCCAGCACCGGTGCGGCTTCCACGCCATGGCGGGGCAGCGGCTCGTCGTGGGTGTAGACCGCTTCGCCGCTGACCTGGATGAAGGCCTCGGCCTTGATGTAGGGCCGATTGACCGGGTACTCGTCGGGGTAGCTCTGGTAGGCCTGCGTGCCGCGCGACACCGGCCGCTCCAGCGGCCATTGCCCGGCCGAGCGCAGGGCCGGCGGCACGCTTTCGGGGGCCACCTGCTCAGCCACCCAGATGAAGAATTGGTAGAAGAAGCTCTCGGCCAGATGGCTGCGGTAGGCGTCGGTGAAGCCCTCGTCGGGCAGGGCGGCCATGCGCTCGCGCGTGGCCTCGAGGCGCGAGCGCACCGCCGCACGCACCCGCTGCAGGCCGCCGGCCAGCAGCGCGGCATTCCAGGCCTGGCCCTGCAGCCATTGCTCCAGTTCGTGCAGCTGGAAGGCGATGGGGCCGATGCCGCCGTAGACCACCCGGGCCTGCTCCACCCGCCCGTCGGCGCCGAAGCGCACCCGCAGGCCCGCGTTGACGATGGAATGCGCATTGATCTCGCGCAGCGCCACCTTGAAGGTGCGCATCAGTTCGCGCGGTGCGGTGTAGGGCACGTGGTAGCGCAGCAGGATGGCACCGCGCTGCAGCTCCGGGTCCTGGCGCCAGGCCTCGGCAAAGGCCGGCAGGCCCAGGCGGCGGGGTGCGCTCCAGTTCGGGCAGGCCACGTCCACCTCGGCGTCCAGGCCGCACAGGGCGGTGAACAGGTCGGAAGGAAAGGGCACGCCGTCTTCCACATGCTGCACCACCAGCATGGTGTTGCCGCCCAGGCTGGCGGCGTCGCGCACGATGCGGCCGGCCGTGCGCTGCGCCATGTAGCGCAGCGCGGTCAGGCCACTGCGCTGGGCCTCGCTCGCCGTGCCCATCAGCGCATCCAGGAACTCCAGCAGCTCGGTGTAGGTGGTGGCTGCACCCAGCACCAGGCCTTCGCTGCCGGCCGTGCGGCCATGCAGCTCGGGGATCTCGGAAATGTCGATGCGGCTGAAGGGGGCGCCGTAGCAGACGTCCTGCGCCGGTTCGCCGTAGATGCCGATGGAGGTATTGCCCATCACCAGGCGCAGCGGGTCCGGCCCGGGGTGGGCGCGCAGCGCCTGCTCCAACTCGGCCAGGCTCAGCACGCGGCGCCAGCTGCTGTCGCGCTGCCGCAGGTCCAGCGGCACCGGCGGGCAATGCGGCAGGTTCTGGATCGGGTTGGGTTCCTGCGCCAGCTGGATGGGGATGACGGCCTTGCCGGTCTTGGCGTCGTAACCGGGCCAGGGCTGGCAGCGCATCGAGCCGCGTTCGTCCGCCTCGCTCCAGCCGGCCGCAAAGTGCCGCATGGCGTAAAGGATGGGACGAAAGCCCGTGCAGCGGCACAGATTGCCGTCGAACAAGGCCTCGATCTCGGCCTGCGTCAGCTGGGCGTCCGGCCGAGCCACAAGCTGGCTGTGCATGCTCATCACCCATCCGGGCGTGCAGTAGCCGCATTGCGTGCCGTTGTTGAGGGCCAGCGTGTACTGCACCGGGCTCAGGCCGGTGGCCACCTTGCCCACGCCTTCGACGGTGGTGATGGCCATGCCATCCACCGCGCACAGCGGGCGCAGGCAGGAATTGATGGCGCGCTGCTCGACCTGACCGCTGCGCGGGTTCCAGCGCGACAGGGTGACCGTGCAGGCCCCGCAGCCGCCCTGGGCGCAGACCTTCTTGGTGCCGGTCAGCCCCACCTCCGGCGAGCGCAGGTAGTCCAGCAGCAGCATGCGCGGGTCAGGGTTCTCGACTACATGGCGCTGGTCGTTGACCCAGAACACCAGGGTGCGCGTGCGCTGTTCGGTGCTTTCGAGCGGGAGCTGCGGCTGTCGGGCGTTCATGCGGTTCACCTCCGATGTCGACAAGGGCATGCACCCGCCAGGGCGCGTGGGTCGGCAGGCTAATCGAGCGCGTGGCCGCGTGCGCGGGGCTCCTTCTTCTTGAGGTGAGGCCGGGCGCGCCTCAGCCCATTGAATCGCTGCAGGCGGCCAGATCCGAACGCGTCACTGGCGGGCGCCGCCGCCCTCCAGCGCGGGGTGCGAGCGCAGGCGCTCCACGGCGAGATCGATGAAGGCACGTGCCTTCTTGGAGGCATAGCGACCCTCGCGGTGCACCACATGCACCGGCAGCGGCTCCGGCTCATAGTCCGTCAGCACGGTCTGCAGGCGGCCTTCGGCCTGCAAGGTCGCCACCTGATAGGACAGCAGGCGCGTCAGCCCGAAGTGCTGCAGGCAGGCTTGAATGGCCGCGTCGTTGGAGGTGGTGGTCAGGCGCGGTTGCAGCTTGATGGTGACGGGCTCTCCCGCTTGCTGCAGGCGCCACTCGGCGTTCGGGGTGACGGCGCTGGCGGCCACGATGGCGTGGGCTTGCAGGTCGGCGGGCACTTGCAGCGGCGGCGCGCTTTTCAGGTACTGCGGCGTGGCCACGATGACGCGCCGCACCTGCCCCACGCGCACCGCCTGCAGCGAGGAATCCGGCAGCTCGCCGATGCGCACGGCCACGTCCACGCCCTCGTCCATCATGTTGACGATGCGGTCCAGAAACCAGCATTGCGCCTGCACTTCCGGGTGCAGGCGCAGGTACTCCGTCACGATGGGCGTGACCACCTGCGCGCCGAACAGCACCGGTGCCGTGAGGGTGAGGCGGCCGCGCGGGTTGGCGTGCAACCCCGCCACGGATTCGTCCGCCTCCACCAGCTCGGCCAGGATGCGACGGCAATCCTCCGCGTAGCGCTCGCCCGCTTCGGTGACGCGAACGACGCGCGTGGTGCGGGTCAGCAGGCGGGCGCCGAGCTGGGCCTCCAGCTCGTTGATGGCGCGCGTCACCGCCGGTGGCGAGAGGTTCAGCTTGCGTGCCGCGCCGGCAAAGCCGTTGGCGTCCACCACGGCCACGAACACTTGAATCTGGTGCAGACGGTCCACAAAGCCTCCCGGTGTGGCGGGGGATTGTGCCGAGCCGGGAAGCCATGCCGGATTGTTCCGCTGCGCGCAGCAGTGCATTGGCTCTGGCGGGGATTCCGCCTGCACACGGGTTTGCGCACAGTGCGGGCATCCCTGCTCTGAAGCCGATTCCTCATGCTGCCCAGCCCTTTCTTCACCGAACTGCCGCCCCAGGGCGATGCCGATTGCTCCTTCGTTTCCCGCGCGTGGGCGGTCTTGCGGGTCTACCTGGGAATGGCGCCATGCAAGCGCTGAGCGTCGATGTGGCCATCGTCGGCACCGGTACCGCCGGCATGGCGGCCTACCGTGCCGCGCGCCAGCACACGGAAAGCGTGCTGGCGATCGAAAGTGGGCCCTATGGCACCACCTGCGCACGCGTGGGCTGCATGCCCAGCAAGCTGCTGATTGCCGCGGCCGAGGCCGCGCATGCCGTGCAGCAGGCGGCCGGCTTCGGCGTGCGGGTGCAGGGCGTGCAGATTGACGGCCGGGCCGTGATGCAGCGCGTGCGCAGCGAGCGCGACCGCTTTGTGGGCTTCGTGACCGAGTCCGTGGACAGCTGGCCCGCCGCCCATCGCCTGCGCGGCCACGCCCGCTTCGTGGCGCCCGGCGTGCTGGAGGTGGACGGCCACACGCGGGTGAAGGCCGCTCGCATCGTCATCGCCACCGGATCGGAGCCGCAGATCGACCCGGCCTGGCAGCAGGCCCTGGGCGAGCGCCTGATCCGCAACGACGAGCTGTTTGACTGGCACGACCTGCCGCGCGCCGTGCTGGTGCTGGGCGCCGGCGTGATTGCGCTGGAACTGGCGCAGGCCCTGCACCGCCTGGGCGTGCGCGTGCGCTTGGTGGGCCGCAGCCAGCGCGTGGGGCCGCTTACCGACCCGGTGCTGCAGGCCCTGAGCCGCGAGCTCCTTGGCGCCGAGATCCCCATGCACCTCGGCCAGCCCCAGCCTGAACTGCGCCGCGAGGGCGACGAGGTGGTGCTGAGGCTCGATGGCCAGGAGGAGCGCGTCGATTGGGTGCTGGCCGCCACAGGGCGCCGCCCGCGCCTGCAGGGCCTCGGGCTGGAGCACAGCGGTCTGCCATTGGACGCCGACGGCGTGCCGCCGTTCGATCGGCACACCGGCCAGGTGGGCGCGCATCCGGTCTTCATCGCGGGCGACGCCACGGCTGAGCTGCAGTTGCTGCACGAGGCCGCCGATGAAGGCCGCATTGCCGGCGACAACGCCGGCCGCTGGCCGGACGTGCGCGTGCGCCCGCGCCGGGCCCCTCTTGCCGTGGTGTTCAGCGATCCGCAGATCGCCACGGTCGGGCGCAGGCACGCCGAATTGCTGCAGGCGGGGGTGGCCTTCGAGACCGGCCGCGTCAGCTTTGCCGACCAAGGCCGCAGCCGGGTGATGCGCAAGAACCAGGGCGGCCTGCACCTGTATGCCGACAAGGGCACGGGCCGCCTGCTGGGCGCCGAAATGATCGGCCCGGCCGCCGAGCACCTGGGCCACCTGCTCAGCTGGAGCGTGCAGCGCGGCGACACGGTGCAGCAGATGCTGGACAGCCCCTTCTATCACCCGGTGGTGGAAGAGGGGCTGCGCACCGCGCTGCGCGACTTGCAGCGCGCCCTGCGCATGGGCCCGCCGCCGGTGGAACGCTGCCTGGACTGCGGGCCGGGGGCCTGAGCGGTGGCCTAGAAAATCGTCTGCAGCGCCGCCACCAGGGCGTCCGCATCCGCCGGGCTGTTGTAGCCCTGGAAGGACGCCCGCACGAAGGTCTGCGGCCCGTGCTGGGTCACCGGCACCTCGATGCGGAATTCGTCGAACAGCCGCTGCTTGAGCGCCTCGCCGTTCATCGGCGGCACGGGAATGGCCACCATCTGGCCGAAGTCCTCATCGCGGCACAGGGGTGAAAGACCGGTGTGCGCGCACACGCGCTGCAGGGTTTGCACCGCCAGCGCGTGACAGGCCTGGCGCACCTGCGGCCAGTGGTGCCGGGCGGCGAAGTCCAGCGCCGCGGGCACCGTGAGGAAGGCGGAAATGTCGCGCGTGCCCTGCCATTGCAGGCGCCGCTCCAGCAGGCTGTGGCCCAGGTAGGCGTCGAAGCCGGTATGCCCCTCCACGCCCGGGCTGTAGCCCCAGCTGATGGTGAGCGCGTGCAGCAATTCGTGCTGCTCGGGCCGCGCGTGCAGAAAGGCCGCACCCTTGGGGGCACCCAGCCACTTGTGGCAATTGCCGGTATAGAAGTCCGCGCCCAGGGCATCCAGATCCAGGGGCAGGTGGCCGGGCATGTGCGCGCCGTCGATCACGCTGCGGATGCCGGCCGCCCGCGCCCGGCGCACCAGCTCCTGGATCGGGAAGATCAGCGCGGTGGTGGACGTCATGTGGCTCAGGAACAGCACGCGCGTGCGCGGCGTCACCGCGCGCCAAACGCGTTCCACGAATTCTTCGGCGCGGAAGGGCAGGGGGATGGGCACCGCCACGCGGCGCGCGCCGCTGCGGGCGCAGACCCAGTCCCAGGTGTTGTCGCAGGCACCGTACTCGTGGTCGGTGCTCAGGATCTCATCGCCCGGTTGCAGCGGCAGCGAGCGCGCCACCGTGTTCACGCCCTGCGTGGCATTGGGCACGAACACCAGGTGTGCCGGGTCCGCGCCCAGTTCCTGCGCCAGCCGCGCGCGCGCCTGCGCCAGCAGTTCGGCCGAGCGTCGCCCAAGAAACGCCACCGGGTTGCGTTCCATCTCGCGCTGCCAGCCTTGCTGCACCGCCAGCACCTCGGCCGGGCAGGCGCCGAAGGAGCCGTGGTTCAGAAACACCAGGTCCGGATCCAGCAGGTACAGCGGCTTCAATCGCGCGGGGTCGAAAGACTCTTGCATGGGCTGAAACAGTGTGTTGGACGGGGCGCGGATTCCCGCGCCGGGGCTGCGTCGGCACAGTGTGGTCCATCGCCTCTCCTGCCTGCATTCGTACCATGATCGACGTCTACTACGCCCCCACCCCGAACGGCATCAAGATCCCGATTGCCCTGGAAGAACTGGGCGTGCCCTACCGGCTCATTCCGGTGAACCTTTCGGCCAACGAACAAAAGCGCCCGGAGTTCCTGAAGATCAATCCGAACGGCCGCATCCCGGCCATCGTGGACCCCGATGGCCCTGATGGCCCTGATGGCGAGCCGGTCTCGGTGTTCGAGTCCGGCGCCATCCTGCAGTACCTGGCCGAGAAATTTGGCGGCCTGCTGCCCAAGCCTGCGCGCGAGCGCATCCGCGCGTTCGAGTACCTGTACTTCCAGATTGGCGGCGTGGGCCCGATGTTCGGCCAGGCCGGCTGGTTCATGCGCCACCCCGAGAAGATGCCCGCCGGCATTGAGCGCTACCAGGCCGAGAGCCGGCGCCTCACGGCCGTGCTGGAAGCCCGCCTGCAAGAGTCGCCCTGGTTGGCCGGTGACGAGTACTCGATTGCCGACATCGCCCACTTCGGCTGGCTGCGATCGGCCGGCTATGCGGGGGTGAAGCTGGAGGACTTCCCGGCGGTGAAGGCCTGGGTGGAGCGAATTGCGCAGCGGCCGGCGGTGAAGCGGGCGCTGGGGTGAGGGGCACTGGGCAGCTGGCCGCGCGGGCTCAGCCGCCCGCGCAGGCGGACTCTTGGCGCTTCTGCCCGCGCTCCAGCGCGCGCTGAGCAACCAGGCGCTGTCGCTCATTGCCGGCGGCTTCGAGCCGCTCCTGCAGGCTGGACAGCCGCTTCGTCTCGAAGTCGCAGACGCGGGCCTGCTCCTGCTCCCGGCGCTCCTGGTGGTGTGAGCGGGCTTCCTCGCGAGCGGCCTGGCGCGCGGCGTCGCCCCGCTCGCGCCGCAGGGCGGCCGCCTCCAGCGGTGGCCGGCGCGCGTAGTCTTTGTTGGCGCTGGAGCGGGCCGTGGCGCGCTGCGCCGAGGCTTCGCGGTTGAAGCGGTAGTTGCGCAGTGCCAGCGCGCACTCCGGCTCGCCCTGGTCGGCGCAGTGCTGCAGCAACTGCTCGCCGCGCTGCGCGTCGATGCCGGACTGCCGGTTGCCCAGGCACCAATGCGCGTAGTCCCGCATGAAGACGCCATGGCCCTGGCTCACACCAGCCTCCAGCTGGGTGCAGCCCTGGCGCACATCCCCCTCCTCCTTGATCGTCCACAGCGCAAGGCGGTGCGCATCCTCGGGCTTGCCGCTGCGTGCTTTGTCGACCAGCTGCTGGCGCGCTTCCTGGCGCCTGAGTTGGCACAAGGGGCTGCCGTGGATCAGGCCGCCGATGAGTGCGGCGGCGGCCGTCCCCTGCTGGCGCCATTGATCGGCGTTGGCGCAGTAGAGGCGAATCGCCTCCGCATGCTGGGCTTGGATGCGCTCCAGCTCCGCCTGCAGGGCCGCGCGCTCGGCACAACTGCCGCAGCGCTCAAGGCGCTGGTGCAGCTCACGCAGCTTGCGCACCTGGGCTTCATGAAGTTCGGCATCGCGCTGGATCTGCGCGTTCTGGCGTTCGGCGGCCTGACGGTCGAATTCCCGCTGCTGCTCATGGGCGCGCTCCAGGTCCTCCAGGCGCCGGAGTTCGGTGGGGCTCATGGCCAGGGCGAATTCGCCCATGCCGAGCTGCAGGGCGAGCAGCAGCGTCGCGCGGCTGCCAGGCTTGCCCAAGCCGATGGACTTGCGTGGGGGGCGTGCGGGGCTCATGGATCGGATCCTGGGTCGCGCCCCTGAGGCGCAGCCCGCCGAAGGATAAGAACGCCGTCACGGCCTCGCAAGCGCAGCGCCCCGGGGCCGCACCCAGCCCAGGCTTTCACGTCGACCATTCCGCGCGCCGCAAGAGTCTCTTGGGCGCTGCGGTGATTCCGCTGTGCAGCCCAAAAACGCACAGTTCAACCCATGCGCTGAAGCCCAGCGACACGGTGCCCCGAGACGGACGCACTGGCCCCCACTCACTCCACGATTGACAGGACCTTTGCAATGAACGCCATGACCCTGCGCCACACCCTGCTGGCCACCCTGATCGCCTCCGCCAGCCTGATGGCCGTGCTGCCCAGCACCGCCCACGCCTACGACACCCACAGCACCTCTGCGCTGAACGTCGACGCCAAGGGCGTGGCCGTCTCCGGCTACGACGTGGTGGCTTACCAAACCGTGGGTGCCCCCACCCAAGGCAACGCCAGCTTCATGGCCAAGCACGAGGGTGCCACCTACCTCTTCAGCAGCGCCGCCAACCGCGACCTGTTCACGGCCAACCCGGCCAAGTACGTGCCGGCCTTCGGTGGCTTCTGCGCCATGGGCGTGGCGCTGGAGAAGAAGCTCGACGGCGACCCGACCGCCTGGCGCGTGGTGGACGGCAAGCTCTACCTGAACGTCAACAAGGACGTGCAGAAGAAGTGGCTGGAAGACGTGCCCGGCAACATCAAGAACGCCCAGATGACCTGGCCCAGCATCAAGGGCAAGGCGCCCAAGGATCTGTAAATCCGGCCTGCCGCCAGCGCGCTCGCATCCGCCGTGCGCGCTGGGGCTGAACTTCTCAGAGCGATGAAACCCCTTGCACTGAACCCCGCCGCGGGCGAGCTGACCATGCCGGGCGCACCCACCGTCACCCTGCCCAACGGATGCGCCTGCGTGCCCCAGCACTACCTGCAGTTCCGCCACGACGCCCGCAGCGTGCAAAGCCTGCTGGCCGACGTGGCGTGTGACGCGCACAGCTTGCTGTTCGCGGCCGAGGATGGCGGCGGGGTCTATCTGCAGGTGGGCCTGATCGGGCGCGAGAACTACGAACGCGGTGCCGCCGCGCGGCCGCTCAAGCTGGTCTACGGGCGCAAGTGGCGCATCGACGCCGACACGCCCAGCTCGGAAATCGTGCAGACCGCCTTTCTGGCCATTCAGAAGGCCCATGAGCACGAGGTGCGCGAGCTGCTGACCCTGCGCGACGCCGCCAGCGCCCGCTGCTCCAGCCCCTTGAGCAACCACCTGGATCTGCCGCTGATGGCGGCATTCCCGGAGCTGACGGCGGCCGAGCCGGAACCGCAGGCACTGGATCGCCCGCTGGCCGAGGCGGTGCGCGAGTGGTTGGCGCTCTGCCAGTTCGCGCAGCGGCCCTTGGAGCTGCTGCGCTGCGAGGACTGGGGCGCGGACGGTGCGGCGCTGTGGGTGCGCATCGGCAGCCCGCCCGCGGCGCGCGCGGCGGAGGGCGAGCTGGCGCACTTTGATGGCCAGGTGCTGCGCCTCCAGCTGGCGCAGGCCAGCCGGGTCGAGCTCGTGTTCGCGTTGATGGATGCGCTCATCCACTGCAGCAACCGGCGCATCGAAGAAGCCTTTCGCTTCCGCGGCTTTGCGCGCTTCAGCCGTCGCAACGACCCGGCGCGCATCGCGCAGTTGTCGCGCCAGCTGCGCCCCTATGCCCGCGACCTTCAGCGCCCCGAGTTCGCCGCCGAGTTCCAACGCCGCAACCACGACACCGACGCAGGCCGCGCGCCGCGCTGGCCCAGCGGCGAGCTGGCGCGCGTGAACGCCGAGAAGCTCATGCCGCACCGCCACCTCAGTGGGCACCTGCCGCAGGGCTATGCCCGTGCCGTCGCCTGATCTTCCTTTCCGCCCTGAATCACCCAGCCGCCATGAAGCTCTATCACTTCCCCCTCTCCGGCAATTCGCACAAGGTGCGTCTGGCCTTGTCGATGCTCGGCCTGCCGTACGAGGCCGAGGTGCCCAGCGGTGGCGCGCACAAGGCGCCCGAGTTCCTGAAGCTCAACCCCTTCGGACAGGTGCCGGTGCTTGTGGACGGGGCGGTGGTGGTGCGCGACAGCCAGGCCATCCTGGCCTACCTGGGCCAGCGCTACGGCGGTGACGCCTGGTGGCCCCGGGAAGCCGGGCGACTGGCGCAGGTGGTGGCCTGGCTCTCCACCGCCGCCAACGAGGTGGCCCACGGCCCGAACCTGCTGCGCCTGCACCACAAGTTCGGCCGCCCGATCGACCTGGCGGCCGCGCAGGCCCGCACCGCGGCCTTGCTGGCGGTGCTGGAAGGCGTGCTGGCCAGCCAGGCCTGGCTGGTGGACGGCGCGGCACCCACCCTGGCCGACCTGGCCGTCTACCCCTACATCGCCCTGGCGCCCGAGGGCCAGGTGGACCTCAGCCCCTATCCCGCCGTGCAGGCCTGGCTGGGGCGTGTGCAGGCCCTGCCGGGCCATGGGGACATGCCGGGCACCTGGAGCGCGAAGCGCGCTGCCTGAATGCTCTGGATCGCCGCTAAACCGCCCTCCCTCACCCCCTTTGCGCAGCCCATGAACACCCCCGAAGCCCCCCGCCACCCCCTGCCGCCCTTCACGCTGGAAGCCGCCCGGCAGAAAGTGCGTGCCGCCGAAGACGCCTGGAACCAGCGCGACCCGAACAAGGTGGCCCTGGCCTACACGCCCGAGAGCCGCTGGCGCAACCGCGCCGAGATCTTCCAGGGGCGGGCGGACATCCAGGCCTTTCTGGAGCGCAAATGGGCCAAGGAGCAGGAGTACCGCTTGATCAAGGAGATCTGGGCCCATGACGGCCACCGCATCGCGGTGCGCTTCGCCTACGAATGGCGGGACGACGCCGGCCACTGGTTCCGCGCCTACGGCAATGAGAACTGGGAGTTCGACGCCAACGGCTTCATGGCGGTGCGGCATGCCTCCATCAACGACCTGCCGATCCGACCCGAGGAGCGCAAGTTCCACTGGCCGCTGGGGCGCCGGCCGGATGACCATCCGGGCCTGAGCGAGCTGGGGCTGTGAGCATGGCTGCGCCCGCTCTGATTCGCAGGGCCCTGCACGGCCTGGAATGGCTGCAGGGGCTCGAAGCGCCGCTGCTGCTGCTGGCCCGTCTGCATGTGGCCTGGGTGTTCTTCGCCTCCGGCCTGACCAAGCTGAGGAATTGGGAGACCACCCTGACGCTCTTCACCGACGACTACCACGTGCCCCTGCTGCCGCCTGAAGCTGCGGCCTGGGCCGGCACCGCCGGCGAGCTGCTGCTGCCGCCCTTGCTGGTGCTGGGCCTGCTGGACCGCGTGCCCGCGCTGGGCCTGCTGGTGGTCAATGCCGTGGCGGTGCTCAGCTTGCCCGACATCGCCCCGGCCGCCTGGGCGCAGCACCAGCTCTGGGGCGTGCTGCTGGTGGTGGTGGCCGTGCGCGGGCCCGGCGCCTGGGCCCTGCCCAGCTTCTGGCGCCGCATCGCCGCCAGCGCCCCGCGCTGACCATGGCGTGACGGCGCGGGTTTCGGCACACTGGCCCACCCGCCCTGCAGGAGCGCCCATGACCATGCCGTCCCTGTCTGTTCTGGGCAGCGATGCCCTCTACGAGCACATCCTCGGTTCGGTCAGCGATGGCATCCACGTCATTGACCTGCAGGGCCGGGTGCTGATCGAGAACACCGCCTCGGCGCGGCTGCTGGGCTGGTGTGGCGACTGCCTGGTGGGCAAGAACGGCCACGCCGCCATCCACCACCACCATGCCGACGGGCGCTTGTTTCCGGTCGAGGACTGCCCGATCTTCTCGACCCTGCAGGACGGCCAGCCGCGTGAGGTGCTGGACGACGTGTTCTGGCGCCAGGACGGCAGCTGCTTCCCGGTGGAATACCGCACCGCGCCCCTGCGCGACGGGCAGGGCGTCATCTACGGCGTGACGGTGGTGTTCCGTGACATCACCGAGCGCAAGCTGGCCGCGCGCATGCAGGCGGCCCTGCATGGCCTGTCCACCTGCGCGCACGACTGCGACTCCTGCGCCACCCTGTACCCGCAGATCGAGCGCCTGCTGGGCGAGGTGCTGCCCCTGCGCGCCCTGCAGGTGGCGCTGCGGGACGAGGGCAGCGCCCAGCTGCAGCTGGCCTACCAGGGCGGGGCCGAGCCGCCGGCCGGTGCCCGCGGCCTGCAGCCCAGGGCGCTGCAGCGGGCCTGGCAGGTGGTGCAGGGGGTCGGCCCCTGCCAGGGCAGCGGCACGGCGGAGGGCGCCTGGCTGGGGGCGCCGCTGCGGCTGGGCGGGCGCATCGTCGGCGCGCTGGTCGTCGAGCCGCTGGAAGACGCGCGCCCCTGCACCGAGGCGCAGCTGCGGCTGCTGCAGTTCGCGGCGGACCAACTGGCCAATGCGCTGGAGCGCACCTGGCGCGAGGAGCGCCTGCGCTTCCAGGCGCAGTACGACGCGCTGACCGAGCTGCCGAACCGGCACCTGTTCGACGACCGCCTGCAGGTCGCTCTGGGCCAGGCCGGGCGGCGGCGCGAGGGCCTGGCGCTGGTCAACATCGACCTCGACAAATTCAAGCCCATCAACGACACCCTGGGCCACGCCGCCGGCGACGCGCTGCTGCGCCATGTGGCGCGCCGCCTCAAGCACGCGCTGCGCCAGTCGGACACCGTGGCCCGCGTGGGCGGGGACGAATTCGTGGCCCTGCTGCAGCCCGCCCTGCGGGCCGAAGAGGTGCTGGCCGTGGCCGAAAAGATGCGCGCCGCGCTGGCGCAGCCCTTTGAGCTGGAGGGGCAGCGGGTCGAGATCTCGGGCAGCATCGGCGTGGCGCTGTACCCGCAGCATGGGCAGGACGCCGAGAGCCTGGGCCGCAGCGCCGACGCCGCCATGTACCGCGCCAAGCGCGCCGGCAGCAACCGCGTGCAGCTGGCCTGACGGCTTCGATTCTTCCGCGCCGCGGCACAGTGCATTGCCGCGCGGGCGCCTTCACCCCGCCGCGGAGAGCGGCGACAGTGCAGGCTCGATCAGGAGACCCCGATGAGCCGCGCCTATTCCGACCTTGCCTTCACCGAGCGCGTGCGCGCCATGCAGACCCGCATGGGCAGCCGCCAGGCCTATGCACCGCTGGACCTGACCGACGATCGCCGCGACACCCTGACGGCGCGCGAGGCCGAATTCATCGGCGCCCGCGACGGCTTCTACCAGGCCACGGTGGGCGAGACCGGCTGGCCCTACGTGCAGTTCCGCGGCGGCCCGGCCGGCTTCCTGAAGGTGCTCGACGCCAAGACCCTGGCCTATGCCGACGTGAGCGGCAACCGCCAGTACATCAGCGTGGGCAACCTGCAGGGCAATGACCGCGTCTCGCTCTTCTTCATGGACTACGCCGCGCAGCGCCGCCTCAAGCTGCTGGGCCGCGTGCGCTTCGTGGAGGACGACCCCGAGCTGCTGGCGCGTCTGCGCATGCCCGGCGTGGCCCAGCCCGCCGAGCGCGCGGTGCTCATCACCGTCGAGGCCTACGACTGGAACTGCCCCAAGCACATCACCCCGCGCTTCACCGAGGCCGAGGTCAATGAGGCCGTGCGGCCGCTGCGCACCGAACTGGAGCGCCTGCGCGCCCAGGCCAGCCAGGCCGAGCTGGAGCTGGGCACAGGCCCGCTGCGCCTGCGCATCAGCGGCGTGCGCGAGCTGACCCCGCGCGTGCGCGCCTACGAACTGCGCGACCCCGAAGGCCGCGAGCTGCCCGCCGTGCGCGCCGGCGCCCACATCGACGTGCCGGTGCGGCTGGCCAGTGGGGCCCTGAGCACGCGCCGCTACTCCATCAGCTCCAACCCCGCGCGGCGCGACGCCTACGAGATCGCCGTGCTGCGCGAAGACGGCGGCAGCGGCGGCTCGGTGGCCGTGCACCAGGGCTACCGGCTGGGCATGACCCTGCACTGCGGGATGCCGGGCAACGACTTCAACCTGCACGAGGACGAACGCCCGGCGGTGCTGATCGCCGCTGGCGTGGGCATCACCCCCATCAAGGCCATGGCCCTGCGCCTGCGCTCGCTCGGCCGGCCGGTGGAACTGCACTACGCCGTGCGTACGCGCCGCGAGGGCGCCTACCTGGACCGCCTGGAGCGCGAGTTCGGCGCCGGCCTGCACGTCTACGCCAAGGACGCCGGCCAGCGCCTGGACCTGGCGGCCGTGCTGGCCGCCGCGCCCGCCGATGCGCTGTTCTATCTGTGCGGCCCGCAGGGCCTGCTGGACGAGGCCCAGGCCGCTGCGGCCGCGCTGGGCATGGACCCGAAGCGCCTGCGCGTCGAGCGCTTCCGCGCCGCCCAGACGGTGGGTGCCGAGAAGGCCCTCACCCTCACGCTGGCCCGCAGCGGCCACCAAGTGGCGGTGAGCCCGCTGCAGACCGTGCTGGAGGCGCTGGAAGACGCCGGCGTGGCCGTGCCCTTCGGCTGCCGCGGCGGCAGCTGCGGGGATTGCGCGGTCAAGGTGCTGGGCGGCACGCCCGAGCACCGCGACTCGGTGCTGAGCGCCGACGAACGCCGCGAGCGGATGTGCGTGTGTGTGTCGCGGGCCCAGGGGCCGGAGCTGGTGCTGGATCTGTGACGCGGCGCCACCCGGCGCACCGAGTTCGGCAACGTGGTGAGCAGCATGAAGAACTGCTCAGCAGCGGCAGCCGCCATTCGCTCCCTTCTCTTGAACGGCAGCTAGAAGTCCTATGGCCACCACCGAAATGCGGGTCGGTCCCCGAGTGCTGAGATGACGCGGCTGCCTTTTTTCGCCTTGCTATCGGCGAGCCGGCTACCCAAGGCGCTCGACCACCCAACCCTGAGCGGCAAGGCCCCTCTTGACGTCCTCCCTCACGCGACTCTCATTCGCCGAGATGCACAGGAAACTTGTTGGCCGAGACATGCCGACATAAAGATTTCGGAACAAAGCCAACTGATGGTCGGTCATCCTGGCGTCGCGTGCCTCGACCCCAGCGAGCACCGGCAATGCCAGTTCTAAGTCGAACCGCCGAGGCCGCCAACCAAACGATTCCAGGACCAGCGTTGCTAAGTGCGTCTCGCCCTTCATGGATGCAATCGAACCAATTTCCACTTGGACCTGACGGCCGCCGTGCTCAACTCGGCAATGCCGCTGCTCCAGTTCGACCTCTGGCGCGTCTTCTGGCTCCTCGAAGACCGACAGCTTGGCAAAGTCAGCGAAGGACAGCGCAGAGGGAAGCAACCCCTTGAGCGCCTGGTAGAACAGTCCCGGGACCTCGAGACGACTCGCCTTCGAGGCACCAAGAGTGCCCTGTAGGGCAAGCGTGCGGCAGAGCAGACGCACGTGCGCCGTGTCCTGGCCAGCCTCCTGCAGCCTTCGCAGTAGTTGGGGCCCATCGCGAACAGTGGAGACATGTTCCGAGCCCGCTGCACGCAGCACCAGTAGGACCGCGCGCTTGGCGTCAACCGCCCGATCGACCAGCGTTGACGCAGCACTCGCCGTCAATCTTGGACTAGCAAGCAGGGCCCAGAACCGTTCGGACCTCGAACCTGAGCTCTTCACGTCCCCGCCGTAGCCGGGCCAGTAGTCGATGAGCGATCTGCCTGGCTCCTCCTTGGCATCACCTTGCTTTCTCGCGCAGAGCGCCCTAACGGAGCCGCTGCCGAGTTGCTCGTCGCTGAACCGCTCTAGGACCTTCTGTCCAAACAGGTTGAGGACTTCGCCGACGCGAGCGGTTGCGTAGGTCAGCAGCATCGGCGGGTGAACGTCCGCGGATGTGCCTACGACGGCGGCCCCGCCGACTCGAACGCCGGAAACCGCAGCTGCAATCAACGGGCCGAAGCGCTTGCTCGTGCTGATGGTTAGTGCAGGAGCCCTCGGAAAGGTCAGGTTCGCAGCCCCTTCATCGCTGCCCAGGATTCGCTGATTGAGGTCTCCAAGCCGCTGCACCGTTACCGTGTCGTCGAAGAGACGGTTCAGGAGGTCCTCCTGCGCCCATGACGTGTCCTGCATCTCGTCGATAAAAACCAGGGGGAAGCGTTTGGACAGCCGGCCCCTCAAGGCGGGTGACTTCTTCAACAGCGCCTCCGCGAAGGCGAACATGTCGGCGTACCGAAAGACGCCCTTCGCGGTCAGTTCCAGCTTGATGTCATGCAGTAGGGGATAGGACTTGGAGTCCGGCTTGGGCAGCTTCCCTCCCTCGCTGACAAGCTCCAGCCCGCTGCCCCTGAAGACCAAGCCGCCAACCATCGGCTTCACGCCATCGTTGTTCGCAGCCCATCCGCGCAGCGGCGCCTTCCTCATTGCCATGCCGATGGCTCGGTTGGCAAACACCTCATCATCGATGACATCGACCTCCAGCCCTTCGCTTCGGAGGAACGGCAACGCCAGGAACTGGTTCACAAACGCGTGGATGGTCCCGATGAAGTGCGGATACGCCAGGAGTCGACTGCCGTCGGGCGTCCCAGCCAGCCGTTTCTGGATTTCCTCACGAGCGACATTCGTGTGGCTGAGCACGCAGATGCCGCGGCGGTCGTCAGGCCACTTGCGCGCCAGGAGCAAGAGCTTGGCCGCCAACACCGTGGTCTTGCCGCTGCCAGGAGCCGCGTTGACGTCGCGCGTCCCGCCTTCAAGTAGCACCGCCCGGCGCTCAGCATCGGTGAAGTCGAGGTCCGCAGTCAGAGCGGCAAGAGCGTCTATGTCTTCATCGGACAGGACTGGCAGCGTCATGCTGCGGCACCTTTACCCGTGAGGTGAGCCAGAGCGCGCTGAACGTAGGGAGGCAGTCGCTTGAAGAGGTCTTCACCCTTCCCATACTGGCCGGTCGCAACGAGATGAGCGGCGTATTGGGCTGCCACTGCCTTGGACGCATCCTTCTCCTGAAGCGGCTGGTAGACGACCGACGCCAGCTTCTCATCGCTGTGCCCGGCAGCCTTCAGCGCTTCCCACTCGTCGTGAGCTACGGCCATGGCCTTCACTTCGTCCTCTTCATCCAGGCGCTCACCCTTGGACTCGGCCAGCTTGGCAAGGTGAATCGCCTTGAACATCAGCTCGGCGCATCCAAAGAGCGCCAGGTCGTACTCGAAGGTCCAGCAGTCCGAGACGCAGACGACAGTGTTGCCGCCCTGCGCGCGGTCCTCCTTGGCCTTGACCAGTGCCTTGACTTCCGCCTCGCTGTAATCGGACTCGAACCGCTTCTTCTCGCCGCTCTTGACCACGAAGTCGTTGGCAACGTCCGGCACAACGTCGCGGTCCGTGAGACAGGCCACGGGTATCGGCACCTTCACCGCCTCATCGGCGCGCTGGAGGATTCGTGCGTAGTGGTACAGGCCTACGTTGCTGACGTTCACCACCGATACGCCATGTCGCGAGAACGACCGGTCGCACGCTTCTGCCAGCGCTGGGAGCAGCAGCGCCTCGGCCGGACCTTCGACTATTGCCACGCCTCGGGCGAAGAACATGTTTGCCTTGGTCGCGTCGATGAAGCGCCGCAGAAACTCGTAGTCGCTCTTCTTAAGCTTGGTCTTGTCGTGAGCCAGGCTGTAAAGCTGGGCCCGGTGCACCAGCGTCATGCTGGCTATGTCGGCACTTGCAGCCAGAGACGGACTATGGGTTGTCATGACGACCTGAACCCTTCGCTTGCCCTCCTCCGGCGTTGTAGCGCTCTGCTCCAGCAGGCGTTGGACGCGCTCCTGCAGTTGCGGGTGCAAGTGGGCTTCCGGCTCTTCAACCAAGAGAAGTGCCAGTTCCTCTCCATCCCTCAGGAGCACCAACTCCGTGGCCATAAAGAGGGCGTTGTTGTAGCCGAGGCCGCGAGCGCAGCGCTCATCGGGATGAATGCCAGTCGATGGCAGCAAGCTGAGTTCGAACTTCTCGAGGATGGGCTGCAGGGCCAGTTCGGAGGCAATCTGAATCCGCGAAGACAACGCGTCCCCGGCGAAGGCGAACTTGTTCAGGTAGTTGTCGTTGATGTCCTTCTCGACGCCCTTGATGACCTCGTGCTCGCCGAGGTGGTGTTGGGCGAAGGCCATCAGACCAACCAGGTTCTTCGGGACTTCCTTGGGCGTCGCTACGACGAAGTCGTTCTTCTCCTGGCCGCCGATGCTCTTGTGCGCGCCGAGAATCTGGGACAGCCGGGATTGACGACCTGGCTGAAGCTCTGCCTCGGCATCTCGCAGCGGTCGCAGGTATGTCGCCCGAACCAGCTCCCGCACGGCCGAACCAATCTCCAGCCCGACGCCGCCACGGCCTGCGCGAGTCACCGCGTCAACGCGCCCACGCTTGCTGTCCTGGGGCGGAATCCATCGCGCTTGCAGATGAAGGATGAGGCTTCTGGTCCCGTCTGCCTCGTGGGTGAGCCACTCCAGAACGGCGGCCTCTTGGTCGGGGCTGAGGTCGGCAAGCGTCGCCTCAATGAACAGCGAGGTCGCGCGTTTCGCGCCGTCGATGTGGAAGTCGGTCTCAAACAGCCGGACGAACTCATAGCTGGTGGTCCATAGCACGTGCCGGATGGCGTCGACGACCGCTGTCTTACCGGCGTCGTTCTCCCCGACCAGGATGTTCAGGCCGGGAGACAGTTCCCAATCCAGAACTGGCGAGGCGATGCCGTCTCCGAACGCGCGAAAGTTGCTTGCGCGAATTTGCTTCAAATACATGCAGTCTCCCTGCGTCGCTTTGCTCCGAGCGACTGGTTTTCAGGATAGCAATCGCGGCGCGAGCGGTGACGGTCGCTACACCGTTGGCCCCGGGGGGTGTCGCCGGGTACTGCATGGTGGTGTCCGGTGAACCCAGACCTCGGCAATGCGGTCGCGGGATCAGCGTGCGGAGAATCCAGCCACGGAGTTCAACGCATAGAAGCACTTGGGGGGAATGATCATGTTCAACCGGATCTGGACAGCGATAGGTGCGCACGTCACCGCGCCCGTGGTCATTGCGTCAGCCGCACTGCTCGTGTCGGTAACAGCGGCGTTGATTGCATGGCGGAACTACCGGCGGAAAAGCTCACTGCACTTACGGGGCTATGCGCTCGTGGCTGAAAGCTCGGAGTGCGCCGACAGGTACGTCTCGTCGGTGGTGATTGAGAACCTCAAGGACCGTGCCGTCTCCATCTACGCCGTCTACCTCAAGGTTGGACACAGCTACTTCATCCGAATCGAAGACTTTCAAGGTGGGCCGCCGCTCATATTGCGACCCTTCGAGACGTGGCACAAAGAGTACGGGCCAATCGATCACTACACCGTAAGCAGCAAGCGGATAGCGATGAACTCCGTACTCGCAGACCAGCGCGCGAAGCGAACGCTGGTGTTGTCCACTACCGAGGGCAAGTACGTCATCAGAAAGGCCCCGAAGGTCTGGAGCCCGATCGAACTCTTCTTCCGCAATCACATGACAGCAGTGGTGCTCCCAAGGCGCGTTAAGCATGACGGTCAAGATGTGGGCGGAAACATCGCCTACGTCGTGAAGTTGCTCTTTAAGAATGGCGAGTCAGAGTTGATTCAGCTCCTGCGACGAGACTTCCAGGTCAGACGGTTCAAAAACTTCAGATTGACGGAGGAGTGCTTGCAGACAGCCGAAGCCCTGCGCGAGTTCCTTCAGGGACAAGTCGATCAGGGCGCCCTAGTCTGCACATCCTTCGAAGTCATCGATTTCGACTCCTGGCGAGAACGCCAGAGAGGCGAGATGCCCGAGGAGGAACACATCGAGGCGGAGTACGTCAGCTATCTCATGTACAAGGTGGTCGGTCGCATCGGCACGCTCGTCGCCGACAGAAGAATGGCAAAGAGCAACCGGCGTCTAGCGGAGCAGAGAGCCAGAGAGGGACGCACAGCCTCCTGACCGTTACACGGCTCAAGTCGGAACACGAATTGAGTTCCAACGCTGGCTGGACTGAGTGAAAGTGCAGTGGTCCCTTCTGGATCGCACGCAGAGCACGACCCAGAGAGCTACCACCGGCTTCACCGCTCCACGGAGCGGTCACTTGGCCCAGCCCTGTGAAAGTCGGCTACCAGCCTGAACCTGTCATCGCACCGGGCTTGAGCGTGTTGCCGATGGACCTGACCACTTACAACTGAAAACCCCGCTCACCGATGATTTCGAGGCGTACTTTCTGGTCAAGGGCCGCCTGATCGTCATGGAGACCCCGATGGTCAACGACTGGATCTCGCCCATCGGCTCGCCTGCTGACGAAGCCCTGTTCCGAGAAGTCGAAGCCCACGTGCAGGGGTTCAGCGCCTGGCTCTACCTGCAGGCGCCGTTGGCTGTTCTGCGGTTTGCGCGGGTTCCGCCCAACCTGCCGCTGCCCTTGCTCGAACAGCACGAACGGGGCGCGCTATCCCATCCTGGCCGGCACTGACCGGCTGCAGCGTCTGCTGCTGCTGCCCTCACGCCGCCAGCGCCGGCTCCGCCCGCAGCCGCTCGATCGCCAGATCCAGAAACGCGCGCGCCTTGCTGGAGGCGTAGCGGCCCTCGCGGTGCACCAGGTGCAGCGGCAGGGGGGGCGGGGCGTGGTCGGCCAGCACCTCTACCAGGCGGCCGCTTTGCAGGTGCTCGCGCACCTGGTAGCTCAGCAGCCGGGTCAGGCCCAGGCCGCTGAGCGCGGTGGACAGGGCGGTTTCGTTGGTGGTGGTCAGCAGGCGGGGGCTCAGGCGCACGCTGTGCGCCTGGCCGTCCTTGAAGAGCTTCCACTCCACGCTCGCCTGGCTGCCCGCGGCCGCCACCACGCAGTGCTGGGGCAAGTCCTCGGGCCCTTGCGGTGTGCCGTGGCGGGCCAGGTACTCGGGCGAGGCGCAGATCACCCGCCGCACCTGGCCCACGCGCACGGCCTGCAGCGTGGAATCGGGCAGCTCGCCAATGCGCACCGCCACGTCCACGCCCTCGTCCATCAGGTTGACCACACGGTCCAGAAACAGGCAGGTGGCGCTGACCTGCGGGTAGCGCTGCAGGTACTCGTTGACGATGCCGGTGATGAATTGCGCCCCCAGCAGTACGGGGGCGGTGAGCGTGAGCCGCCCTTGCGGCTCCCGGTGCAGGCCGTTGACGGCGGCGTCGGCCTCGCTCAGCGAGGCCAGGATGCGCCGGCAGTCCTCCACGTAGCGCGCGCCCGCGTCGGTCACCCGCACCACGCGGGTGGTGCGGGTGAGCAGGCGCACGCCGAGCTGTCGTTCCAGCTCGGCAATGGCGCGGGTGACGGCCGGCGGCGAGATGTTGAGCTTGCGGGCGGCGCCGGCCAGGCCGTTGGCGTCCACCACCGCCACGTAGACCGTCATCAGGTGCAGGCGGTCGACGCTCAGGGCACGGGTCATGCTTTCAACCTGAAAACGGCAGTTGACCGCTTGCCGCCGCAAGCAAGGTCCTGATGGAGAAGCGAAAAGTGCCCACGTACAAGTTCACCTACTGGGTGAGAGCGCTACACGGCCGATTGCACCGCGCTGCGGCACGCTGGCCGCGTTGCTCCGCCTTGCGGGCACGAGCCCGCTGCGTTGTCGCGCCTTGCCAGCGCACCGCATCACGGCGCACTCGACCGCGTCCAACTGCCGTTTCCAGGTTCAAAGATCCAGGGTCAGTTCGGCACTGCGGGCCCAGCCCACGCAGGTGCACAGGCCACCGGCGCGCTGGGCGGGGGTCAGGCAGACGTCGCGGTGCACGGGCTCGCCGTCGAGCACCGGGGTCCAGCACTGGCCGCATTCGCCGCGCTTGCAGTCGAAGGCGACGAACTGGTCGGCCTGGATCAGGGCGTCCAACAGGCTCACCCCCACCGGCACGTCCAGGCTGAGGCCGGACTGCGCCAGGTGCAGGCGGATCGGGCGGTCCTGCGCGTCCACGCGGGCGCCAAAGCTTTCGAAGTGCACGGCTGAGGCCGGCCAGCCCAGGGCGGCGGCCTGCTCGCGCAATGCGTTGAGCAGCGGCACCGGGCCGCAGGCGTGCAGGCTGGTGCCGGCCTGGAACGAACCCAACAGCCCCGCCAGGTCGGGCGGCGTGCGGCCCAGGTGCAGGTGGATCTGTGCATGCGGCAGGGCGCGCAGCTCGTCCAGCAGCACCAGGCGGTCTTCGCTGCGGGCCAGGTAGTGCAACTCGAAGTCGCGCCCCTGGGCGTTGAGGGCATGGGCCATGGCGTGCAGGGGTGTGATGCCGATGCCGCCTGCCACCAGCACGGTGCGGCCGGCATTGGCCCGCAGCGGGAAGCTGTCGAACGGGCCTTCGACCTCCAGCACCTGCCCGGCCGCCAGCTGCTCATGCACCTGGCGCGAGCCGCCGCGCGATTGGGGGTCCTTCAGCACCGCGATGCGATACTCCTGCGTGGCGCCCGGGCTGCCGACCAGCGAATAGTGGCGCTCCAGCGTGGTGCCATCGGCCTGCGGCAGGTGCAGTTTGAGGTGGGCGCCGGCGGGCCAGGCCGCCAGGGGCTGGCCGTCGGGGTGGCGCAGGCGCAGTTCGCGCACGTCGGCGCCGTGGGCCACGGTGGCCTGGATGAGGAGTTTCATGCGGAGACGGGGGTGGGGAGGAAGGGCGAGGCGTCCAGGTACTCCCACTCCATGGCGGTGGGCAGTTCGCGCAGCAGCCACTCGCGCACCTCGAACTCCCAGAAGCGGCCGGTGCCGCCGCTGAGGCCCTGCGGATCGGGCTGGTCCCACAGCAGTTCGGCGCGGCCGCTCAGGTGCAGCAGGCGCCCCGCCGCAAAGTCCGGCAGCACCAGGCCGCAGGAAGGGTCCAGCGCCAGGTTGCCCAGGGTGTTGAACAGGCTGTTGCCGCCGTAGTCCGGCACGCGCAGGCGGGTGGCGCTGAGGGCCTGCACGAAGCCGGCCGGGCCGCCGCGGTGCGAGGCGTCCAGATGCCCAGCAGGCGCACCGCTGGCGATGAAGAGGGTGTCGGCCTGGGCCAGCACGGCCAGGCCCTCGGCATTCAGTTCGGTGCCGCGGCTGATGCGCGGGTTCTCAAGGTTCTGAACCTCGCCCAGCGCGCGCAGGTGGCGGCGCTGGATGTATTTGGGGCAGTTGGGGTAGGCCTCGTCAATGGCCAGCACCATCTGCTCGGCTTGCAGTGCGTGCACATGGCCATTGACGCGGTAGCGGCGGCGCGTGCTGAGCTCGATGAACAGCATGCCCAGCGGCGCCTCGGGGTGAAGCTGCGCCCACACCGGGTCGCTGGGGTCGCGCTGTGCGGCGGGGGTGTGGACCTCAATGTGGCGGCCCTCCGGGCTCTTCAGAAAGCCCGGGGCGCCGAACCACAGCGAGGCCCAGAGCGCGCCGTCCGCCGCGCGCGCTGCCACCGCCGTCATGGCCTGCTTTTCGATGAAGGGGCGCGCACCGGCGATCACCGTGTCGGTGATCACCGACGCATTGCGCAGCGCGACCGCCGACTCGCCGGCGCGCGCCTGCACGGCACGCTCACCCTCATGAAAGGCAAAGGCCATGGCGGGCTCGGCTTAGAAGGTGAAGACGGTGAAGCCGTCGGCCACCAGCTTGCCCAGGCTGGGCAGGCCCGAGGTGCCGGGCACGCTGTTGTCGGTGATCAGGTCAAAGCCGCTCTTGACGGCGTCTTCACGGGCACCGAAGACATCCGCGCAGCCGCAGGACACGCCGGCGATCTCCGTCTCCACGGCCTTGAAGAGCGCGTGCACCGGGTGGCTGGGCTGGCCCACCACGCCGGGCCAGCGGGTGCCGGCGCCTTGGAAGTAGATCGACACCGGGATGTCGCGCTGCTTGAAGTCGTAGGCAGCGGCCAGGCCGTTGAACATGCGGCCCAGGGCGTCTTCGCCACCGTGCTTGGGGTCGGACAGGATGATGATGGCGGCTTTCATGGGGTTTCCTTTGCGTTCGTTTTGGGTGGGGTTGGCAGCCGTGTTGGGCTGGGAACGAACTCTAGGAATCGGGGCCCTTTTGAAAAATCACTTGGGCGGTAATGGGCTCTTGCGCGCAGCGGAAGAATGACCCGGGCAAAGCGCGCGGGGCTGCCGTGCTACCGTCCCCCAAGCCCGGCCGCTGCAGTTCGCGCCGGCCCCTGACGCCCGTCTGGCCTGCGCCCCTGCACTCGCATGCCCCTGCTCAGCTACCTGTCCCAGGATCGTCGACTGGCGCTGGCCGAAGGGCCCGAGGGCAGCTTGCCGGAGCGCGTGCAGGGCACGGCGCTGATCGCGGACATCGCCGGCTTCACGGCGCTGACGGAGCGGCTCAGCCAGCGCAGCGGCGAGCGCCTGGGGATCGAGGCGCTGTCGGAGCAGATCAATGCCGTCTACGCGGCGCTGATTGCCGAGGTCGAGGCGCAGCAGGGCAGCGTCATCGCCTTTGCCGGCGATGCCATCACCTGCTGGTTCGATGCCGCGCAGGGCGCCGCCAGCGCGCGCGCCGCGGTGGCGGCGCTGGGCATGCAGCGGGCCATGGCCGGCTTTGGGGGCCTGTCACTCCGGGTCGGCATGGCCAGCGGCGCGGCGCGGCGCTGGGTGGTGGGGCGCGACAGCCAGCCGCCGCAGTGGCTCGACGTGCTGGTGGGCGCCACGGTGGTGCGCGCCGCCACCGCCGAGAACCTGGCCCAGACCGGCGAGGTGCTGCTCGCTCAGGCCAGCGCCGTGCAGCTCGGCCTGCCCAAGGGCGCGCCGCGCGAGGCGCCCAGCGGCGAGCGCTTCTTCCTGCTCGAGCCCGGCTGGACACCGAACCCCGCGCCGGCGCCCAGCGCGCCGCGGCCCCTGCCTGAGTTGCCGCTGGCGCTGCTGCGCCCCTGGGTACAGCCCTTCGTGTTCGCGCGCGAACTGGGCGGGCAGGACCTGTTCCTGAGCGATCTGCGCCCGGCCACCGCGCTGTTCCTGCGCTTCGAGGGGATTGACTACGACCGCGACCCGGGCGCGCTGGCCGCCCTGGACGCGCTGGTGGCGCAGATCCGCCGCGCCGTCGAGCAGCAGGGCGGCACGGTGCTGGAGCTCAGCGTGGGCGACAAGGGCAGCTACCTGTACGCCAACTTCGGCGCCGCCCAGGTGCATGAAGACGATGCAGCGCGGGCGGTGCGCGCCGCGCTGGCCCTGCGCGAGGCCTTGGGCGGCACGCCGCATGCGGTGCAGATCGGGCTTTCCTGCGGCACGCTGCGGGTGGGCGGCTATGGCGGCCCCACGCGCCAGTCCTTCGGAGCCCTGGGCGATGAAGTCAATGCCGCGGCGCGGCTGATGGCGCTGGCCCAGCCCGGCGAGCTGCTGATCTCCGGGCGGCTGCGCCAGCAGCTGGGCCAGGAGTTCCGGCTCGAAGCCCGGCCGCCCGTGCCGCTCAAGGGCAAGGCCGAGCCCATGCCGGTGTTTGCGGTGCTGGGCCTGGCCACCCAGGCACCGATCCGGCTGCAGGAGCGGGTGCAGGCGCAGCTGATGGCCGGGCGCGCGGCGGAGCTGGCGCTGCTGACGCGCAAGCTCGGCATCGCGCGCCAGGGGCAGGGGCAGGTGCTGTGCTTCAGCGGCGAGCCCGGCATCGGCAAGTCGCGGCTGGTCGTCGAGGCCCTTGGCATGGCGCAGCGCCAGCAGTTCATCGCCTGCGGTGGTGCCTGCCGCCAGGAAGACGTGCCCACGCCCTACCGGGTCTGGCAGCCGATCTGGCAGGCGCTGCTGGACCTTGACCCGAGCTGGCCGGCGCGGCGGCAGCGGCGCGCGCTGGAGGCGCGGCTGCAGGCCTGTGCGGCCGCGCAGGCCGAGGCCTGGCCCCTGCTGGGTGGCCTGCTGGGCATCGACTGGCCCGACACCCCCTTCACCGCCGCCCTGCTGCCGAAGGACCGCAAGGCCGCGCTGGAGGCCTTGCTGCAGCAATGCCTGGGCCAGTTGCTGCGTGAGGCCGAGGAGGACGACGCCGCGCTGCTGCTGGTGCTGGAGGACGTGCACGCCATCGACCCGCTCTCGGCCGATCTGCTGCTGCAGCTGGCCAGCCTGAGTGCCACCGGGCCGCTGCTGCTGCTGCTGACCCACCGGCCCGAGCCCGCGCCGGTGCTGCAGGGCCTGTTGGAGCGCTTGGAGGAGCTGCACCATGCCGAGCGCCGCACGCTCGGGAGCCTGAGCGCCCAGGAGATCGAGCAGGTGCTGCGCGCGCGCCTGGCGGCGCTGTTCCCGGCCCGGCTGGCCACGGTGCCGCCGGCGCTGCTGGCCGGCATTGCCGCGCGCGCCCAGGGCAACCCCTTCTTTGCCGAGGAGCTGCTGCACGACCTGCACGACCGCGGCCTCGACCCCTTCGACCCCGCCAGCGCCGCGCAGCTGGCCCTGCCGGGCAGCCTGCACAGCCTGGTGCTCAGCCGCATCGACCGCCTGCCGCTGCCGCAGCAGCGGGTGCTCAAGGTCGCCAGCGTGATCGGCCGCTTGTTCCCCGCGGCGGACGTGCAGTCCTACCACGCCGGCATGGGCGAGCCGGCCCAGGTCGAGGCCGATCTGCAGGCGCTGGAGCAGCAGGGCTTCACGCCGCAGGCGCCCGACGAGGCGCGGCTCAGCTACCTGTTCCGCCACCTGATCACCCAGGAGGCCGCCTACGAAAGCATGGCCCTGGCGGCGCGCCATGCGCTGCACGGCGAGTACGCGAGCTTTCTGGAGGCCACGGCCAGTGGCAGCGCGGCGCTGCTGGCCCAGCACTTCTGCCGGGCCGAGCTGCGCGGCCCGGCCTGCCGCTATCTCAAGCTGGCCGGCGAAGAGGCGGCGGCCCGCTTCGCCAACGAGGACGCGCTGCGCTGCTTTGCGCAGGCACTGGCCTGGTTGCCCGCCGAGGCGGTGGACGAGCGCCTGGCGCTGCTGCTGCACAGCGAGGCCCTGCTGGACGTGCAGGGCCGCCACGACGCCCGCGCCGAGACGCTCGACCAGCTGCAGGCGCTGGCTGAGCGGCTGGAGGGCAGCGCCGCGCAGTGTGCCGGTGTGTGGGCGCAGATCGCGCTGCGCCGCGCCCGGCTGGCGCTGGACCTGGGCGATTACGCGCAGGCGCGCCGCCAGGCCAGCCTGCCGGAGCTGCCCGCTGCCCCGGACGAGCTGCCGCTGCCGCTGCAGGTGGACGCGCTGCTGCTGCAGGCCCGTGCCCTGTTCTATGCCGGCCATGCCGCCGAGGCCCGCCCCCTGCTGGCCCAGGCCCAGCAGCTGGCCGAGGCCGGCGCCTACGCCGCCGGGCACTACAACAGCCTGGCCCTGCTCGGCGTGGTGCACTGGCAGCTCGGCGAATTCACCCAGGCCACGGCGCTGCTGCAGCAGGCCTTGGCCCTGATCGAGCGCGCGGGCGACGTGCGCCGCCAGGTCGATGTGCTGAGCAATCTGGGTGTGGTGGCCAAGGCCCAGGGCCAGCCGGCCAAGGCGCTGGCCTTTTATGCCGCCGCGCGCGCGCAGGCGCTGCGCATTGGCGACCGCGCCGGCGAGGCCATGCTGCTGACGAACATGAGCAATGCCGAGCTGATGGCCGGCGACTTTGTGGCCGCCGGCGCCCACGCCGAGCAGGCCGCGGCGCTGTACGGCGCGCTGCGCGAGCCCGCGCAGCAGGGCATGGCGATGCTCAATGGCGCCGAGGCCCAGCGCGAACTGGGCCAGCTGGATGCCGCCCAGGCTGGCGCCGAGCGTGCGCTGGCGCTGCTGCGCCGCGCCGGCGCCGAGCGCAACGAGGCCATCCTGCTGGAGAACCTGGGCCTGCTGGCGGCCGCGCGGGGCGACTCGGCGTCGGCCGCCGACTGGTACGCGCAGGCGCTGACCCGTGCCGAGGCGCTGGACATGCGCCCGTTGGCCACCAGCGTGCGGCTGAACCGGGCCGCCACTGCCCTGCGCCGCGGGGACGACACGGCGGCCGAGGCCGACCTGGCCGCCGCCGCGCGGCAGCTGCGGCCCGACGACGACCCGATGCTGGGCCTGCGCCTGCAGGCCCTGCGCTCCGAATTGGCCCTGGCGCGCCGGCAGCCCGCCGCGGCCCTGGCCGCGCTGGCCACGCCGCTGGACCTGGTGCAGCACCTGCTGGCCGCCGATGCCGGCTTCCTGCCCATGGAGCTCTTTGCCTGCGCACTGCGCACCCTGGCGACGGGGGCCGACCCACGCCATGCCGCGCTGCGCGCGCACGCCCAGGCGCTGCTGGCCCAGCGCGCTGCCGCGCTGCCCGAAGGGGCCGCGCGCCAGGCCTTCCTGGCGCTGCCGGATCACCAGGCCATCGGCGCCGGCTCGGCCGCCTGAGCTTTCGCCGCCGTGCCCAAGCCCGCCCCGTTCCAAGCCCGCTTCCAGCTCGACATCCAGGGCCACCTGGGCCCGGTGCACCAGCTCGCCGTCAGCCCCGACGGCAAGCACCTGCTGAGCGCCGATGCCCAGGAGCTGCGCGTCTGGGACCTCGCCACTCGCCAGCCCCTGCACCGCTGGTTCGCCCCCTGGATGGGGATGGAACCCGGGCACCTGCTGCGCTTTGCGCTCAGCCCCGATGGCCGCTGGGTGGTGGTGCTGACGCTGAACCGCTGGCGCGACACGCTGGGCGCCGCCGCGCCGGCCCGCTCCGAGCTGCAGGTCTACGAGCTGGCCACCGGCAATCTGCAGGCGGCCAGCACCTGGCCGGGCTTTGTGCAGGACCTCGCCTTCAGCGCGGACGGCCGCCAGCTGCTGCTGGCCTGCGACCCGGGTGCGGGCGAGGCCACGCAGCTGCAGCTGCTGGGCCTGCGCGCGCTGCTGCAGGCGCGCTTCCGCCCCTGGCCGGTGCCGCTGGCGCGGCTGCAGGGCCTGGGGGGCGAGGGCCTGCGCCTGGCGCTGCGCAGCGTGCCGGGCGGCGGCTGGCTGCTGGCCGCGCAGGCACGGCGCAGCCCGGGGGCGCTGGTCTGGCTGGCTTGGGACCGCCGGGCCGGCCTGCAGGTGCAGCGGCAAGTCCACACCCCGGTGGGCCTGCAGGTGCGCACCCTGGCCTGCAGCGCACGCCACGCGGTGGTGGCCGGCTACGGCAGCCCGCGCCGCGACGGCCGCCTGGGCCAGCTGCTGAGCTACCGCCACGATGGCCAGGCCCTGCCGCGCACGCTGACCGAATCGCTGCCCGCGGCGCTGGCCTTTGACGCGATGGGCACGGGCCTGCTGGTGGGCCTGCAGGTGGACGGGGCGCGGCCGCCCGTCGACGGCGTGGCCGTGTTCGGGGCCGACCTGCCGCCGGCCCGGCCCGGCAGCGCGGCCTACTTCAACGGCCCGCCCATGCCCGAGGAAGAGGGCCTGGGCCTGCAGAGCGTGCAGGTCAATGCCTATGCGGTGGCGGGCGATGCGCTCACGCTGTGCAGCAGCTACTTCGGCCATGACGATTCGGTGCGCGCGCTGGCCTGGGCCGGCGCGGGCCTGGCCTTGAGCAGCGGCGGGGACAACCAGGCCCTGCATGCCTGGAGCACCGAATGCCGCTTCCCGGTGCGGCGCTGGGCGCTGCGGGGCAGCGGGCGCAATTGCTTCGCCCCCGGCATCGATGCCGACGAGCAGCTGCGCTTCGGCGTGCTGCCGCCGCGCCTGCTGCCGCCCCAGCACCCGCAGCGCCAGCAATGCTTTGACCTGCGCAGCCGCAGCCTTTCCACCACCCGCGCCAGCGACGTGGACCCGGACGACTACGCCTCGGAGAAATGGCTGGTGGCGGGCGAGCTCTCGCCGGTGATCCAGCTCGGCCATCTGGACGACGCCATGGCGGCCCTGGACGCCCTGGCCGAGAAGGCCGTGGACGCAGCCACCTTTCCGGCCGATCTGTCCCTCTACGTGGGCGCGGACGACGAGTGGCTGCTGTGGAGCCGCAGCGGCTTCTACGACGCCAGCCCGCGCGGCGCGCAGCGCGCCGGCTATTGCATCGACCGCGGGCGCGAGCAGGAGGCGCTGTTTGTGCCGGCCGACCGCTTCAAGGCCTTCTACCGGCCGGACCTGATCGCCGCCATCGTGCGCCATGGCAGCGAGGAACGCGCACGGCGTGCCGGCGTGGCCATTCCGCAGCTGGCGCTGGCACAGATGCTGCCGCCGCTGCTGGAGCTGAGCCGCGGCGGCGTGGCGGTGGAAGGCGGGCGCGTGACGTTGCGCTTCAGCGTGCAGCAGCTCGGCGCGGGCGCGCCGCTGGAGCGCGTATGGGTGGTGGCCAACGAGCGCTTTGCCTGGGAACTCAAGCGCAGCGACGCCGCCTGGCCGCGCCGGCGCGGCCGCCAGCGCGAGCAGCAGTTTGAAGTGCGCCTGCCGCTGCGCCCGGGGCGCAATGTCTTCAAGCTCTGCGCCGAGACCGCGGACGCCAAGGCCGTGCCGCTGATCTGCCGGGTGGACGGCCCGGCGCTGGCGAGCGCCCCGGCCGCCGCCCCGGACCTGCCAGCGCCGGGTCGCCTGCACCTGCTGTGCGTGGGCGTGTCGCAGATGGCGGTGGCCGGCACGCCGCAGGCGCAGGGCTTCAAGAACCTGCGCTACGCGCATCGGGATGCGATTGCCGTGTTCAAGGCCCTGGCGCGCCGCCGCGGCCAGGCGGCGGGCCCGCTGCACAACCCGGCCTTCAGCGCCGTACAGGGCGAGCTGCTGACCGATGTGGCGGCCACCCGTGCCGCGGTGCTGGCGGCGCTGGAGCGCCTGTGCGCGCCCCTGCGCGCCAGCGCCCAGGCCGGCGCACCGCGCGACGTGCTGATGGTCTTCCTGGCCGGGCATGGCGCGCGCTTCGCCGGCGAGCAGGACCTCTACTTCTTCACCCACGACGTGGAGCCCGCCAGCATGGACCGCAGCGGCCTGTCGCTGCTGGAGCTCGGCCGCCTGGTGACCTCGGTGGCCGCCGAGGTGGTGCTGGTGATCGACACCTGCCACGCGGCCCTGGCGGGGGACGACGTGATCGCCAGCCTCAGCCCGGAGGAACTGGGCCAGCGCCTGCACGCCCTCAACGAGCGCGGCCTGACCCTGCTGAGTGCGGCACGCGGCGACGAGATCGCACGCGAGAACCCGCTGACGCGCCAGGGCCTGTTCACCGGGGCGCTGCTCGACACCCTGGCCGACACGCGCTTCTACGCCCCCGGCCCGCCCGGCCAGCGCGCGCTGACCCTGCTCGGGCTGATGCATGGCATCGAGACCCTGGTGCCGCTGGCCAGCGCGCAGGCCGGCACCAAGCCGCAGACGCCGGTCTGCCGCAGCTACGGCGATCTGCTGCCGCTCACGCTCTACCGCCGTTGAGCGGCAGATCTGGCTGCGGGTAGACCGCCATTGCTGGCCGGTCGGCGGCTTCCTACGCTGTCCGCACCCCCAGCCCGGAGCCGCACCCATGGCCACCTCCAAGTCCGCCGCGAAGAAGACCGCCCCGAAGCCGGCCGCGAAGACCGCGGCCGCGCCGAAGCCGAGCAAGGCCAAGGCCGTGGCGCCCGATGAGGACGATGGCCGCGGCGGCACGGACGTGGTGCGCGGCAAGACCGGCGGGAGTTGAGCGCATGACGGGCGCGGGCGGGCCCGCGCCTCGGGCCCGCCGCGGGGCTTACTTCAGCCCGTTGCCGATCGCCTTGGTCAGCGAGGCCTGCGGGTCATCGCCGCTGAACTCCCAGAAGAAGGCGCCGCCGAGGTTCTTGCTCTTCACGTAGTTCATCTTCTCGGTGACCTGTGCCGGGGTGTCGAAGCTCCAGAAGGTCGTGCCGTTGTAGATCCACTGCGCGCGGCTTTGCGGGTCGACGAAGCTGGGCCAGGCCAGGTTCTTCAGCACCTTGTAGTCCTCGTTGCCCGCCTCATAAGTGCCCGGGGCGGCGCCGCTGCTGGTCTGGAACAGGCCGTTGTTGACGTTGGGCACGCCCGTCCAGCCGCGGCCGTAGTAGCCGATGCCGAGGTTCAGCTTGGCGGCTGGCACGCCGGCATCCAGGTAGGCCTGCAGGCCGGCATGGGTGTTGTACTGGCGCGCGTCGCCCGTCGAGGGGTCGGCGCTGTTGCCGTACAGGCCGGAGTGGAAGCCGGTACGGTTCTCCCAACTGCCGTGGAAGTCGTAGGTCATCACATTGATGAAGTCCATCGACGGATGGGCCAGGCCGGGGTCGAAGGCGCGCACCTTGTCGACACCGGCGGGCGCGGCCATGGTCAGCAGCAGGCCGGGTCGCACGGCGTTCAGTTGGCGGCGGAACTCGGCCATCAGGGCGGTGAAGTTGGCGCGGTCCTCGGGCTGGCCGCAGGCCAGGCCGCAGGCGTTCGGGTACTCCCAATCGATGTCGATGCCGTCGAACACACCCGCTGCCGCGGCAGTGCCGCCGGCGCCGTCGGTGACCGGCAGATCGCCCTTGATATAGGCGTCGACGCAGCTCTTGACGAAGGCCACGCGGTTCTCCGGCCGCGCGGCGCTGGAGAAGCCACGCGAGTAGGTCCAGCCGCCCAGCGAGATCAGCACCTTGAGCTTGGGGTACTTGGCCTTGAGCTTCTTCAGCTGGCCCCAGTTGCCGCGCAGGGGCTGGTCCCAGCGGTCGGCCACGCCGTCCACGCTCTGGTCGGCCTGGAAGGCCTTGCTGTAGTCGGCAAAGGCATCGCCGCCGACGCCGGTCTGCTCATTGCTGGGCACGGTCAGGCCGACCTCGCAGCGGTTGTTGCGCACATTGCCGAAGGCGTAATTGATGTGCGTGAGGTGGGGTGCGGCGCCGCTGCTGTCGATGTGCTTCACCAGGTAGTTGCGGCCATAGATGCCCCATTGCGCGAAGTAGCCGATGACGTTCTTGGCACCGCCCTGGCCGAGTGGATCGGTGCGCACGCTGATGGGGGCGGAGACCGGCGAATTGCCGGCCTGGTTGAAGGCCTGCACGCTGAAGCTGTAGGCGGTGTCGGGGCTCAGGTTCGTCACATTGGCGCTGGTGGCCGCGCCCTGGGCCACGCTGCTGCCGGCTTGCAGCAGGCGGTACTGCACCGTGCAGTTGGGGCCGGCGGCCACGGCGTTCCAGGCCAGGCCGATGCTGTTGCTGCTGCGGCTCGGGCTGTTCAAGCCCGAGGGCGTGGTGGGCGGGCTGGCGCAGGCGCCGCTGGCGGTGCTGGTCAGCAGCGCGGCACTGGCGGCCGAGACATTGCCGGCCACGTCCTTGGCACGCACGGTGTAGCTGTAGGCGGTGCCGGCGCTCAACCCGGTGTCGGTATGGCTGGTGCCGGTGGGGCTGGCGATCAGCTGGCCGCCGCGCAGCAGCTCGTAGCCGGCCACGCCGCTGCCGCCGGCGTTGTCGCTGCTGGCCTGCCAGCTCAGGGTGATGCTGCTGGTTGTGATGTTGCTGGCGCTCAGGCCCGCGGGCACGGACGGGGCGGTGGTGTCGGTGCCCGCGCCATCGCAGGCGCCGAGCTTTTTCCAGACATCCCATTGGCCCGAGCGCAGAACCGGGCTCTCGTTCTGGGTCCACCACTTGGCCTCGTAGGCCTGGCCGGTCTGCTGGACCTTGAGGCCGCCGGTGTAGATGGCGCTGCCGCTCCATTCGGGCAGGCCGGTGCAGTTGTAGGCCTGGGCCTGGGCGGCCGCGCCGAGCAGGATGGCGGCGGCGAGGGCGGTGCGTTGCTTGCGGAAGTTCATGAGGATTCCTTGGGGTGAGGGCTCAACGACGTGCGAGGGAGGCAGGGGCGGCGGCAGCGCCGCGGCGGGCTTCCTGCACCAGGCCATAGCTCTTGCCCCCGAAGCTGACGCTCCAGTTGCTCGGCACGGGCATGGGCAGGTAGTAGTTCAGGCGGATGGCGACGCTGGCCCCGGGGGCCAGGCTCTGCCAGCCGGGCAGCTTGAAGCTGGCGCGATGGAACTCGCTCAGCAGGCCGCCGATGTTGTGCCCGGCCGGGTTGGCGCCGCTCTGCACCACCTGCAGGCCCACGCCGCTCTGGTCGGTCAGCGTGGCGGGAATGGCGGTGGGCACATCGAAGCTGAACTCGGTCCCGCCGGGCAGGGTCTGGCTGCTGCGGTTCGTCAGGGTCAGCGTGGGGTTGATCGGGTAGTTCGCATCACCGAGCGCGAAGCCGTCGATCTTGAAGCCGAGGTCGATGCGCTCGGCCGGGCCGGCAGCGCGACCGAGCTGGTTGCCATAGGGCGCCGCGCTCTTGAGCTTGTTGTAGAGCAGGGTGGTCAGGGTGCTGCCCATGCCGTACTCGGCCTTGGCGGTGTCATAGGCGTAGTCCCCCGCCAGCTCCCAGAACATCACGCCGCCGAGGCCCTTGTCGGCCACGTACTGGGCCTTGACGGCGACGGACTGCTCGTCCTCGGTGCTCAGGAAGACCTTCTTCTGCGCGTTCCACAGCCAGGGGGCGACGAGGGTGGCGTCGTAGTGCCGCGCATAGGTGCCGGTCAGGCGGTCCTCGGGGTCGCTGGCCGGTGTCAGCCCATAGGCGGCCAGATAGCTGCCGGCCTTGCCCTGGGCCAGATTCATCGCATGCCACATGGGGTTGGAGCCCGCCGGCATCTCGCGGCCCTGGCTGTCCAGGTCGTGCCAGAGGTTGTCGATGCCCACCGCGCCGGCGCCGCATTTCTGCACCGTGCCGCCGCCGGTGCCAGCCGGGCAACGCGTCTGGTCGGTCTGCGCGGCCGTGCCCCACAGCCCATTCGTGCCGCCCTGCACGTCCTTCCAGCCGCGCGTGTAGTAGGGCAGGCCGATGTTGATGCGGCCGGCCGGCAGCGCGCCGCGGAAATAGTGCGCCGCCCAGTCGGTGTTCAGGTAGCCGATGCGCGCGTACTGGCTGGCGCTGTAGTAGTTCCAGGCCTGCAGCTCGGCGTCGCGGCCATCGTCATACAGCGCGGCGTTGGGGCCGACGAACTGGTTCCAGGCGCCGTGCAGGTCGTAGCTCATGATGTTCACGTAGTCCAGGTACTGCGTGACGGGGTAGCTCTCCATGCCGCGCAGCAGGTAGGCCGAAGAGGGGGCAGCCACGGTCAGCAGGTAGTGGCGCTGGTCCTGCTGGCTGGCCGCGTCCAGCTTCTCGCGCAGCACGCGCATCAGCACCGCGTAGTTCTTCACCAGGCTGGCGCGGCGGGCGTTGGAGATGGCGAAGTCGTCGGGGTTGCCGGCGTCCTTCATGCTGGTGGCGTACTCGTAGTCGATGTCCACGCCGTCGAAGCCGTACTGGCGCAGGAAGGCCACGGTCGAATCGGCGAAGGTGTTGATGCCGACCTGATTGGCGCTGCCGTCGGCATTCGTCGTCAGCGTGTAGAAGCCGCCGCTGGCGACGCGCTGGCCGGCGTCGTTGAAGTAGCCGCCGGTCTCGGCCCAGCCGCCCACGGAGATCAGGGTCTTGACCTTGGGGTGTTGCTTCTTGAACTTGTTCAGCAGGTTGAAGTGGCCCTTGTAGGGCAGCGCGGGGTCCAGCTCGGCGCCGGCCACGCCGGGCCAGCTCAGGCTGGTGGCGGCGTTGTTGGGGTCGGCCGCATTGCCGATCGAGAGCCGGTTGTTGCCGTCGACATGGGCGAAGGCGTAGTTGATGTGGGTCAGCTGGCCCCAGGGGATCTGGTGGGCCAGGTAGGCCGGCTGGCCGTTCTTGCCGGTGCGCCAGCTGGTGAAGTAGCCAATGATGCGGCGCGGCTTGTCGGCGCCCATCGCTTCGCGGCCCTGCTCGTCGTAGACCTTGCAGTAGGCCGGCGCGGTGCCGGGGCTGGTGACCAAGCCATCGGGGCGGCAGCGCTCGTGGCCCGTGGGCTGGGTGCCGATGCTGATGCGCACCGCGGTGCTGTCGCGGCTGGCGCCGAGGTTGTCGGTGGCGCGGGCCATGATCTCGGCACTGCTGCCGGCGGCCGTCCAGTTGATGGCGTAGGGCGCCGTGCTGTCCTCGCCCACCAGGCTGCCGTTCACGTAGAAGCCCACCTTGGCGACCGTGCCATCGGCATCGGCTGCATTCGCGGCCAGGCTGAGCACCGTGCCGGCCGGCACGCTGCTGCCTTCCGTGGGGCTGCTGAGCTGCACCGTGGGCGCCTGGTTGGCGCCGCTGCTGACCGTGACAACGCGGCTGCTGCTGTGCGTGGCGCCCTTGTTGTCGGTCACGGTCAGGCTCACCGAGTAGCTGCCCGCGGAGGCATAGCTGCGGCTGGCGCGCACGCCCGTGGCGGTGCTGCCATCGCCAAAGCTCCAGGCGTAGCTGGCGATCTGGCCATCGGGGTCGCTGGAGGCGGCGGCGTCCACGCTCAGGCTCAGGCCGCTGGCCGAGTGCGTGAAGCTGGCCACGGGCGGCTGGTTGGGCGTGCCGCCATCGCAATTGCCCAGGGGCTTCCAGACATCCCATTGGCCCGAGCGCAGGGCCGGGCTGTCGTTCTGGGTCCACCACTTGGCCTCGTAGGCCAGGTTGGCCTGCTGGACCTTTTTGCCACCGGTGTAGATGGCGCTGGCGCTCCACTCGGGCAGGCCGGTGCAGTCGTAGGCGAGGGCGGGCAGGGCGCCGCTGCTCAGCAGCAAGGCAACGAGAGGCTTGAGTCGCATGGGGAATTCCGGCGTGAGTTCGCCCCGGCCCCGCGCGACGGGGGCTTGAAGGGCGGGGTTGGATGGGGCTTAGGGCTTGACGATCACGTCAAAGAACTTCTCGACGCAGCGCTGGTAGTCGCCGCTCTTGAGTGCGAAGAAGGCGGTCTGGTAGCCCACCCTTTTGCATGCGAACGCCTTGCCCTCGGGCATGTCGGCGCGGTAGGACCAGTCCTGGTCCCAGTAGATGTCCAGCGCACCGGCGCCGCCGACCTCGAAGCGCTTCTGGTTGGCGCAGCCGAGTTCCTCCTGCGCGGTGATGGGCACGTTCAGCGCCGCGGCGAACTGGCGGTAGTAGGCGATGCGATTGACCGACTGCGGCTTCTCGTAGCCATGCCCGCACTCGATGCCGCCGTTGATCACATTCGTGGTGGCGCCAAAGCCCGGCGCGATGCCGGCGGCGCGGTCCACCGCATTGGGCTGCCAGCTGCCATCCACCACATGCAGCATGCTGGGTTTGGGCGAGGCCGGGTAGGCGTAGAAGAACAGCGCCGAGGCCAGGTTCAGCCAGGTGTCGGCGACCTGCTCGGGCGCGTTCAGCAGCACGCGCACATCGCCAAACATCGCGTCCGAGAAGGGGCCGTAGTTGTAGTTGTACGAGAGCTGCTTGGCGCCGCGCCCGAAGTACTGCTTGTAGCGGCCTTGCGCGTCCTTGCCGCAGGGCCAGGTCTGGCCTTGCCAGGTGCTGGGCAGGCACTCGTTGTTGTAGGGGCAGCCGTAGCTGCCCTCGTTGCAGCCGGACTCGCGCAGGAAGTAGAGCGCCTGGCGCCATTCGGGGATGGCGTGGTTGCGGTCGTGCGCGCCCGTCTCCTGCGCGAAGTGCGCAAACATCGTCGCCAGGGTCTTGCGGCAGATGGCGTCGGCGTCGCGGCCATCGCCGTAGCTGGCGCAGACGCCGGCGAACTTGGCGACGGATTGCAGGAAGCCGGTGTAGCTGTAGGCCGGGTCGCGCAGCGGGAACAGATAGTCCCATTGCGTGAGGGGCAGCAGGCGCTCCACGCGGCGCACGTTCTCGGGGTTGGCGCTGGCGCCGGGCCGCACCGCGTCCACCACGGCCTGGCTGCGCGTGGCCACCGAAGCCTGCACGGCGCGGAACAGCGGGCTGTCGGTCAGCGCGGCCTCGGTGGCGCGCACATCGGCCGCGCGCAGCAGCCACTTGCCGCTCACCGGGTCGCGCACCACGGCGGCCACGGTCACGGACTGGGACTTGCTGGCCGTGGCGCCCCAGTCGTCCGTGACGGTGAGCGTCACGGCATAGGTGCCGGGCGCGGCGTAGCGGTGGCTGATGCGCGCGCCGCTGGCGCTCTGGCCATCGCCCAGGCTCCAGCTCCAGCTGCGCAGCGTGCCGTCGGGGTCGCGCGAGGTGCTGGCGTCCAGGCTGATGCTCAGGGCCTCGCTGCTGACGCTGAAGCTGGCCTGTGGCGCCTGGTTGCCGCCCCCGCCCCCTCCGCTGCAAGTGCCTTGCAAGGTCCAGACCTGCCAGGGCCCCGAGTTCGCCGCCGGGGTGGCACCCTGGTTCCACCAGTTGGCCCGGTAGGCCTTGCCCTGGTCTTGCACTTGCTGCGGGGATGTGTAGATACCAGTAGGAGACCAAACAGGGAGCGAACCGCAATCCACTGTTTGTGCCAGCGCGGTGCCGGCGGTGCTGCACAGCAGCAGGCCCAGCAGGGCCGGGTTCCGAGAGGCCATGAACGACTCCGTTCAGGGGTGGCGCTCCAGACTTCCGCGCCTTGCGTGAGGACCGGCGGCCTGTAGGGCTGCCACGGCCATCGAGGTCTGGACTGCAACTGATCTCGTGGTGGTATGCACTGTAGATACCAATCAGATGCCAGATATCGGGCCTTACCCGAGGGGTGCAGGTAAGAACTTGCAACAGCTGGCGAGGACCGCCAGCCGCACCGGCTGCTCAGCCGGTGGAGAGCTCGACCAGCCCCTCTGCCACCGACTGCTGCAGCGGCCGCTGCAGCGCCTGCGCCAGGCCCTCGGCGTCGCGCAGGGCCTGGTTGTTCACCAGCACCCAGCGGTTGCGGCCGCGCGCCTTGCCCTCGTAGAGCGCCAGGTCGGCCAGGGCCACCAGGTTCGTCCAGGCGGGGGCATCGGCCGCTTCGATGAAGGGCAGGCGCACGGCGCCGATGGTGCAGGTGACGGGGATGGGCTCCGCGGCCCCGACCGCGAAAGGCGTGCCATTGACCGCCTGCAGCAGGCGCGCCGCAATTTGCGCGCAGCGCTCCGGGCAGTCGAGCCGGGCCAGCAGCAGGAACTCCTCGCCGCCCCAGCGCACCAGCAGATCGGTCTCGCGCGTGATGGCCTGCACCCGGCGGCTGAGCGTGACCAGCACCTTGTCTCCCACGCCATGGCCATGGCGGTCGTTGATCGACTTGAAGTGGTCGACGTCGAACACATAGAGCCCGAGCGAGGCCGCGGGGTTGCTGCGCCGTGCCCGCTGCAGATGGGCGAGCTCGCGGCCGATGTGCTGCTCCAGGTAGCGGCGGTTGCCCAGCTGCGTGAGCGAGTCCACCAGGCTCAGGTGCTCGAACTGCTCGGCCAGCTTCTTCTTGGCGCGCCATTGCAGGCCGATCAGCAGCAGCACCGCGCCCAGCAGCAGCGAGAGGGCGATGAAGAACTGCTGACGCTGCGTGTGCGTGGCGTCGCGCTCGCGCTGCAGCTCCGCCTGCTGGCGCAGCACCACGCTCTTCAGTTCCGATTCGCGCTGCAGGCGGGCCAGCTCCGCCTTCGAGGCCGCTTGCGAGCCGCGCCGCCGCAGCTGCGGCTCCAGCTTGTCGAGGAACAGGGTCTTCAAGCCGCGCAGGCCGGCCAGGGCGATGGCCGGGTCCTCGCTGCGCGAGAGGCGCTTGTAGACGTCGAGCTGCACCTCGGTGGTGGTGTCGGGCTTCAGATTCAGGCAGGAGGCGAGCGAATGCCCGGGTTGCCAGTGGCGCTGCGCCAGGTCGCGGTAGCAGCTCAGGTACTGCTGCACCGTGGGTGAGAAGTCCCCGGCGGGCTCGCGCGTGGCGCGTGCCACGTAGCGGCGGGCGCGCTCATGCTCGCCCAGCTCGGCGGCCGCCAGGGCGGCAAAGCTGAGCGCGCTGGCGCGGTAGGCGCTGGGCTCGGCATTGACACGGTCGAAATGCTCCAGCGCGCGGGTGTAGTCGCCCAGGTGCAGCACGTAGGCGATGCCGCGGTTGAACTCGCTGAGCAGGATGGCGTCGCGCAGCATGTCCTTGTCGCTGCGATCGGCCGGATCGTTCAGGGCCCGTTCCATCTGCTCGCGCGCATTGGCCAGCAGCGCGATGCCCTTGCGGATGTAGGCCTCGTCGCCGTTGACGATGTAGCTGGCCGCGGTGTCCATCATCAGGTCGCTGAGCAGCTGGACGTTCTCGGCCGGCACCAGGCTGAGCGCGGCCTCGAAGTTCTCGAAGGCCCCGGCGATATCGCCTGCCTGCGATTGCCGCCAGGCCAGGCCACTGAGCACCTCGGCCGCGGCCGCTGGCTTGCCCAGGGTGCGCGCCTCAGTGGCCAGCGCGAGCAGGGCCGGAACTTGTTCGTCTTCCGACTGCAGCGTGGCCAGCAGGCAGCGCTCGCGGTAGACGAAGTCCTCGCGCAGCGGCGGGTTCTGGCGGCAGAGGGGAGCGGCTTCACTCAGCCGGTAGGCGAGGAAGTACTCGTCGAACCGCAGGCGCAGCGTGCGGTAGCGCTCGGCGGGGTCCTGGGTCTGCGCCAGCCGCTGCTGCAGCCAGGCCAGGCGCGCGTCCAGCGAGGGCTCCTGCTCGTAGCTCGCGGGCAGGGGCGGCAGCGCCCGGACCTGCTCGACGCGCAGTTCGGCGTGGGCGGGCGCTAGCGCCAGCAGTGCGAACTGCGCGCACAAAGCGGCGGCCAGCAGGTGCCGGGTACCAGGCCGGCGCGGGCCGGGTGCTGGGGCGGGGCGGGGTGTGGGCACGCGCAAGGGCTCAGGCGATCCGTGTGGCGAGGACCGCCGATTCTGGCCTGGCGTGCGGAAGCAAGCAGGCGGCGCCGTGTGCCGGCGCCGCCTGTGGGGGCTTCGCGTAGTGTGAACAGGCCCTAGTGCAAACGCGTGGTGCTGCGTCGGCGGCTGGCCAGCGCCGCCGCGGCGGCCACCAGCAGCCAGCTGGCGGGCTCGGGCACTTGATGGGTCGGGATGTCACGCAGACCGACGGTGCGGATCAGGGTCTGGAACTCGGCGTAGGAGAAGTCGCGGTCCAGGATGCGCTGGTTGTTCGGCATGCTGGTGGGAAACGCGCCGGTTGACATCACCGAGTAGATCGACTCGCCCGGATTGGTCTGCGGGCCGCTCGGGTGGTCCAGCAGCAGGGTGTGGCCGATCTCGTGCGTCAGCGTACCCACCAGCAGGTTCAGGCGCTCGGTGTCGTTGTCGGCCAGTGGCAGCAGGCCCGCGATGGTGTCCGTCAGCACGGAGCCGACCTGGCTGCCGACAGCCGCCGGCGAGCCGTTCCCGCGCACGCAGCCGTAGCAGGCCTGACCCAAGAAGCCCTGGTTGGGGCTGGCGTCGCCGATGTTGACGAAGTAGTAGTCGCTATCGCCGCTGGTCGGGGCGGTCAGGCCGAAGGAGATCTCGAAATCGATGTTCAGCTGCTTGCCGACCGGCAGCGGGCTGTTGGCATCGCCGCCCAGACTGGGAAAGCCGTGGAAGTCGTCGATGACGGCCGCCAGCGTGGCGTTGCGCAGCTGGTTGATTGACATGCCGAAGCCCCAGGAGGCGAAGCTTTCCGAGACTGTGGTGACGCCCCACATATCGGTCGTCGAGCTGCCCGTGAAGTTCAGCATCACCGTCAGCGCCTGCGCGGGCTGCGGGAGCACGAGGGTGGCGCTGGCCAGGGCCAGGGCGGGCACTGCCAGCGCTCGGCGGGTGTGGCGGGTCAGCTGGGACCAGAGGCGACGGGTGACGGTCATGTGAACTCCTGTGGGCTGCGTGCGGCTTCGCAAGCAAGCAACGCGCCACGCCCTGCTGACAAGGACTTGCGCGCGTTGGCGCGGTGAACTGTCAAGCGGGTCGACGCGCGCGGCTGCGCCAGATCAAGCCGGTGGCGTCCCGACTGGCGCATGCTTGGAGCCTTGGCCCATGTCCGGAGCGCCCCATGCCCTTTCGTCTGACCCCTCGCCCGACCGTTCGCAGCCTGGCCGTCTGGATGGCGGCCGGCCTTGGCCTGCTGGCCTGCAGCGCCCCGCGTGTCGAGTTTGAAAACACGCAGCCCGCCAAGGAACAGGCCCGCCAGCAGGCGCAGGCGGCCGGCTCGCTGTACGGCGGCTGGCGCGTCTACCAGCAGCGCTGTGCCAGCTGCCACGGCGAATGGGCCGATGGCGCCGGCGGCGCGCCCAATCTGCTGCTGCGCGTGCGCGACCTCGGGCCGCAGCGCTTCGTGGATCTGGTGCTGCGCCGCTACAGCAAGGACCTGCTGCCCGAAGGCGGTGGCACGCCGCGCGAGACCCTGGTGGACGAGGTGCTGGAACGCCGCTCGGGCGCCCTCAGCATGCCGGCCTGGCAGGGCGACCCGGTGGTGCAGGCCCATGTGATGGACCTCTACGCCTACCTGAACGCGCGCGCCGAGGGGCGCCAGGGCACCGAGCGGCCGGCGCGCTGAGCCGCCCCCGCGGGCAAGCCTGGCTTGCCTGAATATTGGATCCAAAAAATCGGCGTGCGGCTAGCATCGCGGCCCTGCTGATGCCCTGAGCCGCCCATGCCTGCCACCGCCGATACCGCCTTCCAGACCCTGTTGGCCGATGAATGGGCCTGGCGCCTGCGCGAGTTCCCGCGCCTGGCCAGCTGGGTGGGCGAACGCAGCGAAGACCACCGCCTGGAGCGCATGGACGGCGCCAGCCGGGCCGCGCGCCTGGCACGTTGGCGCGCCACGCGCACGGCGCTGCAGGCCATCGACCGCGGCGCGCTGAGCGCGAGCGCGCGCGTGGAGGCGGCGGTCTACGCACACCAGCTCGAAGGCCTGATCACCGAGCACGAGCTGGGCGGCGTGCTGATGCCCATCGATGGCGACTCGGCCTTCTACAGCTACCTGCCCGAGCTCTGGCGCGACCAGCCGCTGGACACCCCCGCGCAACTGCAGGCCCATCTGCAGCGCCTGGCGGCGATCCCGCAGCTCTTTGACGATTTCATCGGGCTGATGGAAGAAGGGCGCCGCAGCGGCCGCATGCCGCCCGCTCTGATCATGGCGGGCCGTGAAGAGCCGGTGGCCCGCGTGGCGGCCTGCAGCCGCGCCGAGGACACGCCTTTCTACGCCGCGCTGCACGAGCGCCTGCAGGGCCAGCCGGCGCTGCAGCGCGAGGCCGTGGCGGTCATCGAGCAGCGCCTGCTGCCCGCCTACCGCCACTTGCTGCACTACCTGCGCACGGACTACCTGCCGCACGCCCGCCCCAACACCGCGGCGCGCGATCTGCCCAGCGGCGAGGCCTTCTACGCCGCCCGCGTGCGCCAGTTCACCACCCTGGACATGAGCCCGCAGCAGGTGCATGAGACGGGGCTGGCGGAGGTCGAGCGCATCGCCGCGGACATGCGCCGCCTGCAGCGCGAGTGCGGCCACACGGGCGACTGGGGCGATTTCCTCGCCTGGCTGCGCAGCGATCCGCAGTTCTACCCGCGCAGCGGCGACGAACTGCTGGCCCAGGCCAGCTGGATTGCCAAGCGCGTGGACAGCGTGCTGCCGCGCTACTTCGGCCACCTGCCGCGCCAGCCCTTCGGCGTGGAGCCCGTGCCGGCCGAGATGGCGCCCTTCTACACGACCGGCCGCTACGTGCCCGCCGCGCCGGGCAGCGGCCAGGCGGCGTTGTACTGGGTCAACACCCACAACCTGGGCGCGCGCGCTCTCTATTCCCTTCCCGCCCTGACGCTGCACGAGGCCGTTCCCGGCCACCACCTGCAGTTCGCGCTCGAAGCCGAGAACCCCGGGCTCCAGCCTTTCCGTCGCGCCGGCGACCTGTCCGCCCACAGCGAGGGCTGGGCCCTGTACGCCGAGTACCTGGGCTCCGAAATGGGCCTGTACCGCACCCCCTTCGAGGAATTCGGCCGCGCCAGCTACGAGATGTGGCGCGCCTGCCGCCTGGTGGCCGACACCGGCCTGCACGCCCTGGGCTGGAGCCGAGAGCAGGCCTGCCAGCTGCTGCGCCAGCACACCGCCTTGAGCGAGCATGAGATCGGCACCGAGGTGGACCGCTACATCGGCTGGCCCGGCCAGGCGCTCTCGTACAAGATGGGCGAGATCGTCATCCGCCGGCTGCGCCGCAGCTGGGAGCAGGCGCAGGGCGCGGCCTTCGACCTGCGCGCCTTCCACGACCGCCTGCTTGCCCTGGGTACGGTGCCCCTGCCCTGCCTGGAGCAGGAGCTGGCCGCGCCGACCTGAGCAATCCCTAACGACAGGCCGAGCTGGGACGCCCGCGCCCCGCCATGGCCTTGGGTTACCGGCTGCTTCACGGCTAAGCTGCCGCATTCCCGCAGATTCAAGCCGCGCTCCCGTCGGGCGGCGCGGCCTTTTTCAACATGAACGAAACCCTGATCTGGATCCTGGCCCTGGCCATCGCCATCGTCCTGGGATGGCTCGGGTGGACGCGCTGGCGCGCCGCCGTGCGTGCCAAACATCCGAAGCGCGAGGAGCTGGAGGAAGTCAAAGACCTCCTCGGCCCCAATGTCGTGGCGCCGCCCTCGATGGCCATGCCCGAGGAGGCCGATGCCGCGCACGACGCCGACACCGAAGCCGACATCGCCGAGTTGGAGCGCCAGTACGCCGCCCTGGCCGCCGAAGAAGAGGCCCGCCAGCGCGCCCAGCGCCAAACCACCGAAAGCACGGAAGCCCCCGCCCGTGCCCAAGCCGAAAGCGAAGCCGCCGCCCGTGTCCAGGCGGAACGTGAAGCCGCCGAAGCTGCCGCGCGTGCCCAGGCCGAACGTGAAGCCGCGGAGGCCGCAGCCCGTGTCCAGGCCGAGCGTGAAGCCGCCGAAGCCGCGCGTGCCCAGGCCGAACGCGAGGCCGCCGAAGCCGCTGCCCGTGCCCAGGCCGAGCGTGAAGCGGCCGAAGCCGCCGCGCGCGCCGAGGCCGAACGCGAAGCTGCTGAAGCCGCCGCCCGTGCCGAGGCTGAGCGTGAAGCCGCCGAAGCCGCTGCCCGTGCTCAGGCCGAGCGTGAAGCGGCCGAAGCCGCCGCGCGTGCCCAGGCCGAACGCGAAGCTGCTGAGGCGACCGCGCGTGCCCAGGCCGAACGCGAAGCTGATGAGGCGGCCGCGCGTGCCGAGGCCGAACGCGAAGCTGCCGAAGCCGCCGCGCGTGCCGAGGCTGAACGTGAGGCTGCCGAAGCCGCCGCGCGTGCCGAGGCTGAACGTGAAGCTGCTGAAGCCGCAGCCCGCGCCCAGGCCGAACGTGAAGCTGCAGAAGCCGTTGCCCGCGCCCAGGCCGAACGTGAAGCTGCTGAAGCCGTTGCCCGCGCCCAGGCCGAACGTGAAGCTGCTGAAGCCGTTGCCCGCGCCCAGGCCGAACGCGAAGCCGCTGAAGCGGCAGCAGCGACAGCAGCCGCCACCTCGGCGCCCCGCACCCCGCTGAGCCCGCAGGAGACCATCGTCATGGTGGTGGATGACTCCAAAGTCGTGCGCGTCAAGACCAACCGCCTGCTCAGCCCGCAGGGCTACAAGGTGGTGCTGGCCGAATCGGCCGAACAGGCGATCGAGTTCATCGCCGCCGAGCCGCCCCATGTGCTGATCACCGATGTGGAGATGCCCGGCATGGACGGCTTCGACCTGACCCGGCATGTGCGCGCCACGCCCACCATTGCGGATATGCCGGTCATCATGATCACCTCGGCCGATGACCGCAAGGCCGCGGCCGATGCCGCCGGGGTCACCCTGCTGCTGGGCAAGCCCTACCCCGAAGAGCGTCTGATCGAGTGCATCGAGCGGGCCCGCCAGGGCCAGCCGATTGTTTGAGAGGCTGAGCCCGCCGCTCATTCGAATCCGCCTGCAAGCCCTATTGCGCGCGCTGCGCCCCGCGGCGCTGGGCGGTGATGGGCGCGAGCGCGCGCGGGCCGCTTTGGGCGCCTTGCTCGGGCTGCTGGCCACCGCGCTCATCACGGCGTGGCTGGCACCTGCCAGCCCCTGGCTGGTGGCGCCGCTGGGGGCCAGCGCCGTGCTGGTGTTTGCCGTGCCCGCCAGCCCGCTGGCCCAGCCCTGGGCCGTGCTGGGCGGCAACGGCCTGTCGGCTCTGGTGGGCGTGGTCGTGATGCAGCTCGGTCTGGCCGCACCGCTGGCCGCCGCGCTGGCCGTGGCCCTGGCCATCGGCACCATGTTCGTGCTGCGCTGCCTGCACCCTCCGGGCGGTGCGGCGGCACTGCTGATGGTGCTCAGCGGCATCACCGACCCGCGCTTCGCGCTGCTGCCCGTGGCCGTCAATTCCGTGCTGCTGGTGCTGGTCGGCATGGCCTACCACCCGCTCACCGGCCGGCGCTACCCGCACCCGCAATGGCCCGAGCCGGTCGCGCGTGACCGCGAGGCTCAGGGCCTGGACGCCGACTTGCAGACCGTGCTGGCCCGCCACACCGAGGTGCTGGACATCAGCCCCGCCGACCTGCGCGGCCTGCTGGCCGAGCTGCAGCTGCAGGGCCAGCAGCGCCGGCTCACGCAGCTGCGCTGTGGCGACATCATGAGCCGCCAGCCCATCACCGTGCGGCGCGACACCCCGCTCACGCAGGCCTGGTCCCTCTTCCGCGAGCACCGCATCAAGGCCCTGCCGGTGGTGGACGCCGCCGGAGGCGTGATCGGCATCCTGACCCCGGCCGACGTGCTGCGCAGCGCCGAGGGCGCCGCCGCGGAAAGCCTGGGTTCGCGCATGGACGCGCTGCGCCAGCTGCTGCGGGGCCGTGGTGATGGCCTGCCCGAGCGGGTGGGCGAGGTGATGAGCCGCGAGGTGCGCGTGGCGCGCGTGGACCGGCACCTGGCCGAGCTGCTGCCCCTGTTCGCCGGCAGCGGCCACCACCACCTGCCCATCCTGGGGCTGGACGGGCGCCTGGTGGGCATCCTGACGCAGTCGGATGTGGTGAAGGCGCTGGCGCGTCTGGGCTAGCGGCCAGAGGCTTTCGGCGCCAACGGCAAAGCCTGCGCTCAGCGTGGTGGCGGCTCAACGCGCCAGTTCGGGGTAGCGGGCTGCAAAGCGCAACCAGGCCTGCGCCCCTTCGCTGGTGGCGCCGCGTTGCCCCTGGGCCGCGGCGACGAACTCGGCGTCATAGCGGTTCAGCGGCGTGAGCTGACCGCTGGCGAGCCCGCGCAGGTAATGGCCATAGTGACGCAGCAGGTAGCGCTGCAGCCCGCTCAGGCCCTCCGGCAGTTCCTCTTCGAAGCCGCCCCGCTCCAGCAGGGCCTGATGGGCCGCGGGCACCGGGCTCCAGTGCTGGTGAATCAGCGCCAACACATGGGCCTGGGCCTGCGGATCCTGCAGGATGCCAGTGTGGGTGGTGTTGAAGCCGCGCTGCTGGCGGGCCTGGCGCTGCGCGTTGGCGCTGAGCTGGCTGGACAGGGGCACCACGCCGTCGCTGTTCTCGCCCAGCTTGAGCGCGTCCGGGTTGGCGAAGGCGTACAGCAGGTGGTGGCTGACCGCCTCCGGCAGCGGCGTGCGGTGCAGGCCGGCAATGAAGCGGCTGGCGGGGCTCAGGTCGCGCCAGGAGGGCAGCACCAGCAGGCCGTTGCGCTCGCCGGCCGCCGCCGCCGGGTGCCCGCCGAAGGGGCTGGCCAGCGAGATGAAGCCGATGGGTCGCTGCTCTCCGGCGGCACGCAGGTTCAGGGCCTCGCGCACCACCAGGCCACCCATGCTGTGCGCCACGATGACCAGGGGCATGCCCTCGGGCGGCGGGATCAGGCGGCCGGACAGAAAGATGTCGTGAAACAGCTGGGCCATCTGGTTCAGGCTGGCCCCGGAGGGGTAGTGGAAGAACCAGGGTTTGAAGCGCCGACGGTCGAGCTGCTGCACCAGGCCTTCGAACTCGCGCGCGCTGCCCTGGATGCCGTGCACGAAGACCACCGGGATCTTGTGGCCGAAGTCTTCCTCCAGCGCATAGAACAGCGTTCCGGCCTTCTCGATGAAGGCGGCCGGCTGGTACAGGCCCAGTGCGGACATCGCCGGGTCGAACAGCGGGTCGCTGAGGGTGCGCAGGGTGTTGGGCGGGTAGAAGAGCGACTGCGGCCGCGTGGGCAGGGGTTCGGCCTTCAGGTCGATCGGCCATTCCGGCGGCTGCGTGGGGCCGATGGGCAGGTCCACCTGGCCGATCACCTTTTGCGCGCTGGCTGCGTCCGGCAGCTGCAGCTGGCGCCGCGCCAGCGCCTCATGAGTACCCAGTCGCCCATCGCCGTCCAAATCGCTCAGCAGCACCAGCTCGTAGTCACCCGGCGGCAGGTTGAGCCCGTAGTGGGTGCCAGGGGCCAGGTGGTGCATTGCATCCACCGCCTCATGTGCGCGCAGCCGGCTGGAGAAGGCCACCAGGCTCATCGGCTGGGTGAGTGCAGGGCCACCCTCCAGGGCGCTCACGCGGCCATGCACCAGATAGGTCTCGCGGGCGACCAGGTGCTTGAGGTTGCGCATCGACGGCTCGGCCGTCTGCAGGCGCTCGTACTCGGCCTGCAGGGCGGCGTTCTGCAGGAAGGTGCAGGAGGCCAGCAGGGGGAGGAGGGTGGCGCAGAGGCGCTTCATCCGCCCCAGGGGAGGTACTCGACGCCGCTGGCTGCCAGCCCCACCAAATCGATCCGCAGGGCGTTCTCGCTGGTGTCGGCGGCCATCAAGAGCAACTCGGCCTGGCTGGCAGAGCCCCCGTCCAGTAGCGCGACATAGCGCTGCAGGGCCGTCTGGTCTGGGGCGCTGCCGACGACATTGCGGTAGACGCAGTTGACGAAATCGACATTCGAAGACGAGCCGGCGAGAGCCTGAAAGGCCTCCGTCTTCAGGGCTGCACTTGCGACGGCCAGGCGGTCCATGCCGCTGTCGATCATGGACAGGCCGGCGCCGACCACGGATTTGTCACGCACCATGGCGGGGCCGAACAAGGCGCCAATCAGCTTGACGGCCGTCCCCGCTCCGCCTTCGAGGTCCAGGGCGAGGTGCAGGTCCACAAAAGCAATGCGCTCGACGCCGATCAGGGTGTCGTGGCCTTCGTTGCCGTAGCGGCCGGCCACCACCCAGTTGCTGCCCTGCTTCAGAACCCAGTACTCCGAGCGCTTGCCAATGTAGCCCTGCGCGATATCAGTGCCCGCACCGCCATTCAGTACATCCGCGCCACCGCCGCCCTGCAAGCGGTCGTTGCCCGCGCCTCCTGACAGGTTGTCATCGCCGATGCCGCCGCGCAGGTTGTCATCGCCCGGGCCTCCAGACGGCCATGCCGGCGGATAGACCGTCATCTGAGACTTGAAGGCGGGGCGCAGTGAGGTGGCCAGCGGGTTCTGATTGAGGTCGAGCACGGCGCTTGCAGGTAGCAGTACCTCGTAGTCCGTGCCTCTGTACAGCAGCAGCGCGTTGAAGCTCAGCATGGTGCCATTGAAGACCAGGGCCGGGTTGCTGGCGACATCAAAGCTTGCAATAGGAACGCCGCTCTTGGTCTGCACGACCAGGGTTCCGCTGCCACGCTGGATCGGCTCGTCGAAATAGAGTGCCAGATCCGAGCCGGGCACGAAGGTCGACGGGACGCCCAGCAGTTCAGGCCCAGCCTTGTCGTTCGAACGATCGACGGCATGGAAGGCCGTCGATGGACCGTTGGTCGAACCAAAGCCCCAGCTGCCATTGAGTCCGTCGCCACCGTAAATCCAGTTCAGGGCCAGCTGATCAAAGGCCTGAAAGCTGGTCTTGCGGCTGCCCGACTGGGTGTACGACATCACCGTGTTGCCGCTGTGGTCCTCTGAACTCGATAGACGGCTCGTACCTTCGAAGGGGTGCTTCAGCCCCAGCGCATGACCAAGCTCATGCAGAAGGGTCTGGTAGCCGGCACTGCCCGGACTGGGGTTGCTGTTCGCGTTGCGGAATGTCGTGTCATCCAGATAGATGTAGGCATCTGCGAAGTAGCCGCCAGCAGTGGTCTGGACGCTCGTCATGCAAAGCCCGGTGGTCTGCGTGCCTTCCAGATCCGAGTTTGCGAAATGCAGATCCGCCTGCGCGGCGGCGGAGGTTTCGACAAACCGAACTCCCGTCAAAGCACCGCAATGAGCCAGCAGCTGACGCGCCGCGTTTTGCTGCTCGCTATTGAACATGGACGGAGTTTGATCAGGCGACTGCGAGTAGTCGCTAAAGGTAATTTCGAACGTGAAGTAGATCGTGTTGCTGGCACGCCCGGATGGCAGCGTCAGGAGATTCCAATCGATGGCGCTGCCAAGCAAGGCGTCAACTCGGGGATCGCCGCTGAGCGGCAGGCTGGAAGGGGAAAGCGGGGAAGTCATGCGTATCAGCCGTCGTGCTGAACTTTTTCGGGGGCTGGATTCTCGGTGGCTGGACCCCGAACAGGCCCTCCGCCAGGAAGCGTGCGGACACGAGGCGTGGAAGGGCGCACAGACCGACGGACAACGTCTGGCGTCAGGATTCCAGCCCGGTTGTGCGGAGTGGTGTCCACGCCAACTCAGCTTCTGTGCCCAATCCCTCTGCCAACCGCCCCGGCGTCATAGCCCCCACCTCGGCCCCGGCCGCCACCGGCTTGGCCGCCAGCTCGCGGTCGAACACCGGGCCGGCCTGTTCATCCCGCGCGGTCAGCCCAGCACCTTGCTGTCCTGGGCCGTGAGCCCTCGCACGTGGCTGATCAGCACCGATTCGCCCAGGCCCTCGGAGAAGTTGCCGATGCGGACGCCGATGACGCGCCGCGCCGCTTCGATGCGCTCGGCTGCGTAGACCACCGCCTGCCCGATGGGGGTGCCGCCGCCAAGTGGCATCTGCGCCAGCAGCTCGACCGGGTCAACCCAGCTGCTTGAGATGAAGACTGCGGAACCGAGGGGCTGCGTTTGTGGTTCACGGGGTGGTCGGCGCGCTCCCCTGTGCCCAGACCTCCCAGAACTTGCTGGAGTCACCCCCACCCACTCGAATCGCCGCATCCTTGCCTCCCCTCAGAGGCCGGCGACTTTAGGGTGTGGCCATGCGGGGGGCGGCTTCTCGGCAACCCTTCGGATGCAGGAGTCAGGCGCTCAGCGGAACTCGGCCGGCGGCTCCGATGCGTCTTCGACGCACACCTGGTTGCGCCCAAGGTGCTTGGCGCGGTAGAGGCGCCGGTCGGCGGTGGCGTAGAGGGTGGTCAGCGCGTCGCAGCTCGGGCCGGTCTGGGCTACGCCCAGGCTGATGCTGAGCTGCAACTGGCTGCCCTGGGGGGTGGGGATGCGCAGGGCCTGCACGGCGGCGCGCAGTTGTTCGGCCTTCAGTGCGGCGGCGTCCAGCGGGGTGTCGGGCAGCAGCACGGCGAACTCCTCGCCGCCCACGCGCGCCAGCAGGTCCTCGCGGCGCACCAGCGGGCGCAGGGCCTCGGCCAGGGCGCGCAAGGCGTCGTCGCCCACGCTGTGGCCATGGCGGTCGTTGATGGCCTTGAACTGGTCGATGTCCAGCAGCACCAGGCTGATGCGGCGCTGGTGGCGCTGGGTGCGCGAGAGTTCGGTCTCGGCGGTGGTCACGAAGTGGCGGCGGTTGGCCAGGCCGGTGAGCGAATCGGTGACGGACTGCTGGCGCAGCTGTTCGCGCAGGCGCACCAGCTCGGTGATGTCGGAGGAGAAGCCGATCAGCACCCGGTGCCCAGCTTCCGTCTTCAGAGGCACCTTGACCGTCCAGTAGTGCGAGCTGCGGCCCTCGGCATCAATGATGGTTTCCTCACCGCTCTGCGGCCGGCCGGACTCGAACACCTGGCGGTCCATGTCCCACAGGGCGTCGGCAGTCTCCGCTTTCAACACCTCAATGTCCCGGCGGCCGATGATGTCGGCCGCCGGGCGCTGGAACAGGGCGGCCGTCTTGGCGTTGACGTACTGAAAGCGACGCTGGTCGTCCTTCATGTAGATGTGAGCATCCACATGGGCCAGCACGGTCTGCAGCAGCTGGTGCTGCTCGGCCAGCTGCGCCTCAATGCGCTTGCGCTCGGTGATGTCGGTGGAGATGCCGCACAGGCCAACGATGTGGCCCTCGGGGTCGCGTACCGGTTTCTTGACGGTCCAGTAGATGCGCTGCTCACCGGTTTCGCGCACGTAGTTCAGCTCTTCCTGCTCGATCGGCTCGCCGGTGCGCATGACCTGCTGGTCGTGCTCGCGCAGCTGGCTGGAGCGTTCGAGGTCGAAGAACTCGCTGTCCTCGTGGCCCAGCACCTGCTCGCGGCTGCGCCCGAACAGGTCCAGCACCAGCTGGTTCACATAGGTGTAGCGGCCCTGCAGGTCCTTGCAGAAGATGTAGGCGCCGGTTTCGTCCAGGACATTGCGCAGGGCCAGCAGCTCGTGGAGCAGCGCGGTGGGCAGGGCGGCGTCGTTGGACATGGGGCAGTGCGGGCGGGCCCCTGGTTGTACTCCAAGCAACACCCGGAAACACTCCGGCCCCGCCAGGGGGCCGGAGCGCGGGGATCAGCGGCTGATGGCGTCGCTGGTCTCGGTGTTGGTGGCCGGCTGGTAGGCGTAGCCGGCCAGGCTGACCCCGGTGACCGTGAACACGAAGCTGCCGCTGGTGCTGCGCGTGTTGGGCGACACCAGGTTCGCCACGCCATTGCTGGTGGTGGTGGCGGTGGCGCCGGTGCGGCTGACGATGCCGCTCCAGTTGCCCGTCACCACCGCGCCCGCCACCGGCTGGCCGCTGCCGTTCAGCACCTTCACCATGGCCGTGGCCTTGGCCTGGCCATTGCGCGCCACCTGCAGATACATGGCGATGTCCGCCACGCGCATGGGGATGAGGACGACGGGTGCGTCCACCGTGATGGTGACGGCGCTGCTGGCGCTGAGGCCGCTGTTGTCGGTGACGCGCAGCTGCGCGCTGTAGCTGCCGGGCTGGGTGTAGCTGTGGCTGCTGCTGACGCCGCCGGCCGTGCTGCCGTCGCCGAACTGCCAGTCGTAGGCCACGATGCTGCCGTCGGGGTCGGAGGAGCCGGCGCCGGAGAAGTTGACCGTCAGCGGCGCGGTGCCGCGCAGGGTCGATGCGCCGATCTGGGCCGTGGGTGCGCTGCCGATCGGTGTGGTGTAGCTGGCGCTGAGCTGGTAGTTGCCCAGGCTGCCGTAGGACGTGTAGCCGGTGCCCAGCGGGTCACCCTTGCCCGTGCCCTGCACCCACAGGGTGTAGGTGCCGGCGCTGGGCAGGCTGAGGCTGGCGCTGGCGTTCAGGGCTTCGGTGGGGTTGATGCTGGCCAGCACCGTGCCCGCGGCGTCGCGCAGGGTCAGCAGGGCGTCCAGATTGGGCGAGCGGGCAGCGGGGCTCAGCGTCAGGCTCAAGGGGCCGGCGCCGGCGTTGAAGCTGAACACGTCCACATCGGTGGGCCGCTCGATGACGCCGGTGGCGCTGGCGCTGGTGACGCCGCCGCCATTCACGCCGGGCAGGGGCGTGGCCGTGGCGGCGCTGTCGCCATGATCGTCGGCACGCAGCGGCAGGCCGTTGCCCTGCATCACCACGTAGTCGTCCTGCACGTTGTTGGCGCCGCTGTACTCGCCCTTGTTCCACTGCACCAGGGCCTGGTAGTAGCCCACGCCCATGATGGGCGCCCAGCCGGTGGCGCCGCTGCCATGGCCCTGGTAGTAGCCGGCGGTGGCGCTGCCGTCGTGGTTCAGGCCCATGTTGTGGCCGGCCTCGTGCGAGATGGCCTCGGCCACGTACTTCTCGTTGCCGCTGCCCAGGGCGTCATAGAACACCAGGGCGGGTTTGTAGAAGTCGCTGGTGTCGTCAAAGATGCCCAGGTAAGCCACGCCGCCGCAGCTGCAGCTGTACACGCCGGCGCGCGTGGTGATCAGCACCGTGGTGCCGAACACCGTGTCGGTGCTGCCGCTGCGCGTCAGCGCCTCGGGCGGCGGGGCTTCGGTGGTGACGTTGACGTCGAAGGGCGCGTAGTCCTCGGCCACGCGCTGCCAGATGGTTTGGATGCGCTGCAGCTCGCTGGTGTTGAAGCTGCCGGGGATGCCGTCCAGGTCGAAGGGCGGGGCGGTGATGGCCGTGCCGCTGCTGTTCCAGGCCGTGCCGCTCAGCGTGGCGCCCTTGAAGTTCAGGTAGATGGTGCGGGCTGCGCCGGGGCGGCTGTGCAGGGCGAAGGTCTGGTCCAGCGGGGCCAGCGTGCCGTCCAGCACGTTCGTCGGACTGCTGGCTGCCAGCGGCTGCTCCAGCTCTTCCACGAAGAACACGCGGCCGCGTGCGTCCAGGCGCATGCGCTTGTCCTGCTGCAGCAGGTTGGCGAATTCTTCGGGTGACTTGCCGTACCAGGCGGCCACCTCGGGCAGGCGGCTGCCCAGCACCTCGACGGCGCGCTGGCCGGCCACGCCCTCGCGGCCCACTTCCAGCAGGCGCAGCTGCGGGAAGGGCGGTTTGACGTTGGCGGGCGGCGCAGCCAGGGCGGCGCCGGCCAGCAGGGTGGAGAGCAGCAGGGAAAGCAGACGCGGCATGAGGAGGCTCCGGCTACGGGCCACGCCGCGAGGGGGTCGTGCTTGGGGAACGACGCCAGCCGGGGGGGGGGGAAGGGGCTGGCGGCGGCCCCGCTGTCGTGGCGGCTTGCGCCGCGGTAGACCGGAAGCTTTGCGACCCCGGCTTTCGCGCGGGTGTGCCCAGGGCGCCGATGCTAGGCAGTGCGCGCCGGCGCCGCAGCCCCTCTTACCCGCCGTTACATCTGTTCCAGCGCGCGCGCCGCGCCCAGCAGTGCGGGCGAGACCGGGCTGTCGATCACCCAGCAGGGGATGGGCGTCAGGAAGGGCGCGAAGCGGCCCTTGCCCTCGAACCGCTCGCGAAAGCGCGAGGCGCGCAGCTCGGGCAGCAGGCGCGGCGCGATGCCGCCACCGATGTAGACCCCGCCCTGCGCGCCCAACGTCAGCGCCAGGTTGCCGGCCACGCTACCCAGGAAGGCGCAGAACCAGCCCACGGCATGCTGGCAGTCGGCATCGCCGGCGCGCGCACCGTTGATCACGGCGGCCGGCTCCAGGCGCTCGGCCACGGCGCCGCGCAGGCGCGCGGCGGCCCAGGCCAGATTGCTCAGCCCGGGGCCGGACAGCGCCCGTTCGGCCGAGACATGGCCGAACTCCTGGCGCAGCAGGCGCAGCACGGCGTCTTCCTCGTCGTCGCAGGCGGGCAGAGTGGCATGGCCGCCCTCACCGGCCAGCGGCAGGAATTGCCCGCCCGCCGCCGGCAGCAGGCCGGAAACCCCCAAGCCGGTACCGGCGCCCAGCAGCGCGAGCGGGGCGTGGGGCCGGGTGCGCTCCGCCTCGCTCAGGCTGCGGCCGCCCAGCTGCTGCAACTCCTGCGCCGGCAGGGCGGGCAGGGCCAGGGCCAGGGCGGTGAAGTCGTTCAGCACCTCCAGGCGCTGCAGGCCCAGACCCTGGCGCAGTTCGCGGATGGAGAACGCCCAGTGGTGGTTGGTCATGCGCACCTGGTCGCCATCCACCGGGTTGGCAATGCCCAATGCGCAGGCGGCGGGGTTCTCGCCCCCCTGCTCGTGCAGGTATTGGCGGATGGCGGCCTCCAGCGTCGGGTGCTCGGCGCAGCGGTAGCTGCGCACATCGCTGAGCGCGGCGCCCGGGCGGCTGAGCCAGGCGAAGCGGGCATTGGTGCCGCCGATGTCACCCAGCAGGCGGGGAAAGGGGGTGGTGTTCATGCGGCTCCGGCAAGGCGTGTGGGACAGATGGCCGGATTTTCATGAAAGCGCTTGCATGACGCAAGCCCGCCGTGATGGTTCCATAACCCAAGGTGATTAGGTGAATACCCTTTCCGTCAGCAGTATGAAAGCGTTTTCATTAAGATTGCGACAAACACCACCCACGGAGTGTCGGATGAAGTGCTTGCGCCCCAGCGCCTGGCTGGCCCATGTTGTGTTGCTGGCTTCCTGCGGCGGCGGGGGCGGCGCGGCCTCGGCCCCACCCGTGCCGGCCCCTGCACCCGCTCCCGCTCCCGCTCCCGCTCCCGCTCCCGCTCCCGCTCCCGCTCCGGCGCCCGCGGCTGCGCTGCAGCGCCCCGACGACCACCAGCTCGTCTGGGCCGAGGAGTTCGAGCAGGCCGGCCTGCCGGATGCCAGCCGCTGGGTCTACGACACCTTCCGCAACAAGGAGGGCTGGTTCAACCACGAGCTGCAGTACTACAGCGCCGCGCGCGCCGAGAACAGCGTGGTGCGCGACGGCCGCCTCGTCATCACGGCGCGGCGCGAGTCGCTCTCCAGCCAGCCAGATTGGGGTGGCCAGCCCTACACCTCCGCTCGTCTGATCACCCGCGGCAAGGCCGAGTGGACGTACGGCTTCTTCGAGGTCCGCGCCAAGCTGCCTTGCGCCAAGGGCAACTGGCCGGCCATCTGGTTCCTGGGTTCCCAGGGCGAATGGCCCGACGGCGGCGAGCTGGACCTGATGGAACACCTGGGCCGCGACCCCGGCCATGTGTTCTCCACCGTGCACACGCGCAGCGGCTTCGGCGGCCAGGGCAAGGGCGGCGGCACGCAACTGCCCACCGTCTGCTCCGCCTTCCACAACTACCAGATGCTGTGGACGCCGCAGAGCGTGCGCTTCGGCATCGACGGCGTGGAGCACGCCCGCTACGACAACGCCGGCAGCGGCCCGGCGCAATGGCCCTTCGACAAGCCGCAGTTCCTGCTGCTGAACCTCGCCATCGGGGGCGACCTGGGCGGTGCGGTGGACGACAGCGCCTTCCCGCAGCAGATGGAAGTCGAGTACGTGCGGGTCTATCAGAAGCGATGAGTAACGCGCCCTACCGCGAACCCGGCCTGCCCCTGCAGGCGCGCGTGGATGACCTGCTGGCGCGCATGACGCTGCCGGAAAAGGTCGGTCAGCTGATGCAGCTGGATGGCCAGCGCGTTTACCGCGACCTGATCCGCGACTTTAACGTCGGCAGCCTGCTGCACATCAATGGCAGCGATGCCGATGCCGCCCAGGCCGCCGCCGCGCAGACGCGGCTGGGCATTCCGCTGCTGCTGGCCGACGACGGCATCCACGGCCACTCCTTCTGGGCCGGCGCCACCATCTTCCCCACCCAGCTGGCGTTGGCCTGCAGCTGGAACCCCGAGCTCGCGCGCGAGGTGGCGCGCGTGACGGCGGTGGAGATGCGCGCCACCGGCCTGAAGTGGACCTTCAGCCCGGTGCTGTGCCTGGCGCGCGACCTGCGCTGGGGCCGCATCAACGAAACCTTCGGCGAGGACCCGCTGCTGCTGGGCACGCTGGCGCTGGCCATGATCGAGGGCTACCAGGGCGAGGGCCTGCACGACCCCAATGCCGTGCTGGCCACCGCCAAGCATTACGCCGGCTACTCCGAAACCTTGGGCGGGCGCGACGCCAGCGAGGCTGAGCTGAGCCGCCGCAAGCTGCGTTCGACCTTCCTGCCGCCCTTCGAGCGTGCCGCCCGCGGCGGCGCCATGGCCTTCATGACCGGCTACCAGGCCATCGATGGCGTGCCCAGCACCGCCAACCGCTGGCTGCTGACCGAGGTGCTGCGCGAGGAGTGGGGCTTCGAGGGCATCCTGGTGACGGACTGGAACAACCTCGGGCATCTGGTGAATTCGCAGCGCGTCTGCGCGGATCACGCCGAGGCTGCCGCGCTGGCCATCCGCGCCGGCAACGACCTCATCATGGCCACGCCCGAGTTCTTCGAAGGCGCCCAGGCCGCCGTGGCGCGCGGCCTGCTGACGGAGGCCGAGATCGATGCCGTGGTGCGGCGCGTGCTGACGCTCAAGTTCCGCATGGGCCTCTTTGAGGACGCCGGGCTCAGCGACCCCGAGCGCATCCGCACCCAGGTGGGCTGTGCCGCGCACCGCGAGCTGGCGCTGCGCGCCGCGCGCGAATCGCTGGTGCTGCTGCGCAACGACCCTTGGCAGGGCGCGCCCCTGCTGCCGCTCGACCCCTCGCGCCCGCGCCGCATCGCGGTGGTGGGGCCGAACGCCGACGACCCCGACGCCCAGCTGGGCGACTGGAGCCTGGGCAGCGGGCAGATGGTGGGCCCGAGCGGAGATCGCCATCCGCGCGAGGCCACCGTGACGGTGCGCGACGGCGTGCGCTCGCTGCTGCCGGCGGGCTGGACGTTGGTGGATAGCGCCGACGAGGCGGACCTGATCGTCGCCCTGGTGGGCGACCGCGTGGCCTACAACGGCGAGTTCAAGAGCACCGCCACGCTGGAGCTGCAGGACGGCCAGATCGAATGGCTGGCCGGCCTTGCTGCGCTCGGCAAGCCCTGGGTCGGCGTGCTGATCAACGGCAAGCCCCTGGTGTTGCCGCCGGCGCTGCAGGCGGTACCGGCGCTGATCGAATGCTTCAACCCCGGCATGCTGGGCGGCCAGGCGGTGGCCGAGGCCTTGTTCGGCCTGCTGAACCCGAGCGGCCGGCTGTCCATCAGCATTCCCGTGCACGTGGGCCAGCAGCCGGTCTTCTACAACGCGGTGCGCGGCCAGCATGGCGACCGCTATGCGGACCTGACGCAGGAGCCGGCGTTTGCGTTTGGCTTCGGGCTGGGCTACGGGCGCGTTGAGTACGGCGCCCCTTCGCTCGATCGCCCGCAAGCCCGTGCGGGTGAGACCGTGAGCGTGCAGCTGGAACTGCACAACCCTGGGCCGCGGGAGCAGGTGGAGGTGGTGCAGCTCTACGTCGAGGACGAGGTGACCAGTGCGACCTGGGCGCGGCGGGAGTTGAAGGGGTGGGAGCGGGTCTGCCTGGCGGCGGGTGAGCGGCGCGAGGTGGTGCTGAGCCTGGCGGTGGATTCGCTCTGGATCGTGGATGCGGAGGGGCGGCGGGTTGTGGAGCCGGGGTCGTTCCGCTTGCTGGTGGGGGGCTCTTCTCGGGATCAGGACTTGTCGGCTTTGTCGCTGGTGGTGGGCTGAGGGGGAGCCCGCAGGGGCTTCACCCCTGCACCCGACCTACCTTCTTTGCTTCGCCAAAGAAGGTAGGCCAAGAAAGGCGACCCCGATGCCTGCGCCCCTCGCCTGCGGCGAGGGGTTCCCTGCGGTGCGCGAAGAGCGGGCCCAGGCGCAAAACTCGCTGCGCTCGCTCTGCTCACTCCGCTCAGACAGTTGCGCCAAGTCAGAGCACGAGGCGCGCTGACGCGCGCGGGCCCGCTCTTCTGTGCTCCTCGGCTTGGCATAGGGGGAACTCCAAACAGCCAACAGCCAACAGCCGAACAGCCCGGACTGCCCCTATCGCGCCGTTTCCCGGCTGTTGGCTGTTCGGCTGTTCGGGCTGTTGCCCCTATGCGCTGCCGAGAAGCGCAGCTTGGCTGGGCAGCGTGCGCAGCACGCGTTCCCATCAAACTCGGCCCGACTGTCTGAGCGGAGTGAGCGAAGCGAACGTAGCGAGTTTCGGGCCGGCCCAAGTGGGCGAGCATCGCAGGGGACCGCTTGGCGAAGCCTAGGGGCTGCGCATCGGGGCCGTGTTCTTTGCTTACTTTCTTGCACGAGCAAGAAAGTGAGTCGCCTGCCGGGGCGAAGTCCCGGCGGGGTCTTTCGACTCACACCGGACAGGCCAGAAGCTCAGGCCAGTTCAGCCCAAGCGCAACCCCGCGCCATCAAACGCCATCACCGCCTCCTGCCGCGCACACAGCCGCACCTCGACCCCCATCTGAATCGCCCGCCCCTCATCCCCCAGTCGCACGATCAAGGGTTGCTCCAGCCCCTGCACGCGCGCGTAGACCAAGGTGGTGTCCCCCAGATGCTCGGCCAGCTCAACGAGGGCCGGCACGCCCGCCTCGTCGCCCACTGCCAGACGCAGATGCTCCGGTCGCACGCCACGCCGCACGCAAGCCGCATCGGCCGGGCCCATCGCCACCCACAGCGCCCGATGCGGCGCCGGGGCGTCGCCAGCAGGCCGCGGCACCAAGTTGATGCGCGGCGCGCCGATGAAGCCGGCGACGAACTCGGTGGCGGGCTTCCCGTACAGCTCCAGCGGTGCACCGATCTGCTCGATGCGGCCGCCGTTGAACACGGCGATGCGGTCGCCCAGGGTCATGGCCTCGGTCTGGTCGTGCGTCACGTAGATCATGGTGGCACCCAGCTGCTGGTGCAGGCGCGCCAGCTCGATGCGCATGTCCACGCGCAGCGAGGCGTCCAGGTTCGAGAGCGGCTCGTCGAACAGAAAGACCTTGGGCTGGCGCACGATGGCGCGGCCGATGGCCACGCGCTGGCGTTGGCCGCCGCTCAGTTGCGCGGGGCGGCGATCCAGCAGCTCGGTCAGGCGCAGGGTCTCGGCGGCTTGGCGCACGCGCGCCTCGCGCTCGGCCTTCTTGACGCCGGCCATCTTGAGCGCGAAGCCCATGTTCTCGGCCACGCTCATGTGCGGGTAGAGCGCGTAGCTCTGGAACACCATGGCGGCGCCGCGCTCGGCCGGGCGGCGTTCGTTGGCGCGCTGGCCGTCGATGCGCAGCTCGCCCTCGCTGATGTCTTCCAGCCCGGCAATCATGCGCAGGGTGGTGGTCTTGCCGCAGCCGGAGGGACCGACGAAGACGAGGAACTCGCCGTCGCGCACCTCCAGGTCCACGCCCTTGATGATGTGCGTGTCGCCGTAGCGCTTGTGGATGCCGTGCAGGCTCAAAGCGGCCATGGTCAGGCTTTCTTCTGCTGCTGCAGGAACTGCTGGTACCAGCGCGCGCTGTCCTTGGGCGTGCGCTGCTGGGTGGCGTAGTCCACATGCACGATGCCGAAGCGCTTGCTGTAGCCGAAGGCCCACTCGAAGTTGTCCAGCAGGCTCCAGACCATGTAGGCGCCCACGCGCACGCCCTCCTGCATGGCCTCGTGCACGGCCGCGATGTGCTGCTGCAGGTAGCGGGTGCGGGCTTCATCGGCCACGCGGCCGTCCTTCAGCTCGTCGGGAAAGGCGCCGCCGTTCTCGGTGATCCACAGGCTGGGCAGTTGCGGGTAGTCGCGCTGCAGGCGCAGCAGCAGCTCGGTCAGGCCCTCGGGGTAGATCTCCCAGCCCATGTCGGTGAGCTCGCGGCCGGATTGCTGGTTGGTCCAGCTGCCATCGGCCGATTGCACGGTGCGCGAGTAGTAGTTGACGCCCAGGAAGTCCAGCGGCTGCTGGATCTCGGCCAGGTCGCCCTCGGCCACCTGGGGTGCGGCATCGCCCAGGCTGGCCCAGACGTCGGCGGGGTAGCGGCCGCGGCACAGCGGGTCCAGGTACCAGCGCGCCAGCAGGCCGTCTTCCAGCTGCGCCTTGGCGCGGTCGGCCGGCGAGGGCGTGGCCGGGTGCATCGGGGCCAGGTTCAGCACGATGCCGAGCTTGGCCTTGGCCCCGTGGGCACGCAGCGCCTTGAGCGCGCGGCCGTGGCTGAGCAGCAAGTGGTGCGAGACCTGCATCGCGGTGGCGCGGTCCTTCACGCCGGGGGCAAAGATGCCCTGGTGGTGGCCCAGCTCGGCCATCACCCAGGGTTCGTTGTGCGTCACCAGCGAGGCCAGGCGGTCGCCCAGGCGGCGCTCGATGGCGAGCGCGTAGTCGACGAAGCGGTCCACGGTGGCGCGGTTGGCCCAGCCGCCTTGCTCCTGCAGGGCCTGCGGCAGGTCCCAGTGGTTCAGGGTCAGGTGCGGCTGCAGGCCACGCGCCAGCATGCCGTCCACCAGGCGGTCGTAGAAGGCCAGGCCGGCGCGGTTCCAGTCGCCCTGGCCGGTGGGCTGTACACGCGGCCAGCTGACCGAGAAGCGGTAGGCGTTGACGCCCAGGCTGGCGATGAGGTCCAGGTCATCGGCCCAGCGCTGGTAATGCTCGCAGGCCACCAGCCCATTGCTGGCATCGGCAATCGCACCGGGCTGGCGGCAGAAGCGGTCCCAGACGGATTCACCCTTGCCGTCGGCTTGGGCGGCGCCCTCGATCTGGAAGGCGCTGGTGGACACGCCCCAGACGAAATCGGCCGGGAAGCGCAGGTCGGCGGTGGGGTCGGACATGGGGAGTTTTTGTGGGGACAACATCACTTGACGGCACCGGCGGTCAGGCCGGCAATCAGTTGGCGCGAGGCCAGGGCGAACAGCAGCAGCAGGGGCAGGGTGGCGATGGCGGCGCCGGCAATCAGGGCGCCCCATTCGGTGTCCACCGGGTTCTGCAGCAGGCGCAGGGCCAGCGGCAGGGTGAAGTTCTCGGGCGTGCGCATCACGATCAGCGGGCCGACGAAGTTGTTCCAGCTGCCGATGAAGGCGATCAGGCCCAGCGTGCCCATGGCGGGCTTGAGCAGGGGCAGCACGATGCGGGCGTAGATGCCGAACTCGCTGCAGCCGTCCATGCGCGCGGCCTCGATCAGCTCCTTGGGCACTGCGCTCTTCACGTACTGACGCATCAGGAAGATGCCGAAGGCGCTGGCCGCACCGGGCAGGTAGAGCGCGCGGGGTTGGTCGATCCAACCCAGCAGGTCCATGATCATGAAGCTCGGAATCATGCTCATGAAGCTGGGCAGGATCATGGTGCCCAGCACCAGCGCAAAGAGCGGCCGCTTGAAGCGGAACTCGAACATCGCGAAGGCGTAGCCGGCCATCGAGCAGAACAGCAGCGTCAGCGCCGTGGAGGCCAGCGCCACGTACAGGCTCCAGCCCAGGTTGCGCCAGAAGGGGATGCGCTCGGTCAGGATGCGGAAGTTGTTCAGCAGGTCGTCGCCAAACCACAGCGGTGGCGGCACGGCAAAGATCTCGGCGCGCGACTGCGTGGCGAACACGAACATCACGTAGAAGGGCGCGGCCATCAGCACGGCGCCCAAGGCCACCAGCAGTTGGGCGGCGCGCGGGGTCATGGTGTCGGGCTTCATGCGCGCTCTCCGAAGGCCTTCTGCGTGGCCCAGGTGGCCAGGGCCAGCAGGGCGAACAGCAGCCAGGCCATGGCGCTGGCGGCGCCGAAGTCGTTGAAGTCGAAGGCCAGGCGATACAGGTACACCGCGCTCGTCATGCCGGCCTGGTCGTTGCCGCCGCGGCCGTTGGTGAGGATGAAGGGCTCCTCGAACAGCTGCAGGCTGCCGATGACCGAGAGCGTCACGCCGAACAGCAGCATCGCCTTCAGGCCCGGCAGGGTGATGTAGACGAAGCGCTGCCAGCGCCCGGCGCCGTCCATGGTGGCGGCCTCATACAGATCGCGCGGGATGGTCTGCAGCGCGGCCAGGTAGAGCACGGTGTTGAAGCCGACGAAGCGCCAGAACACCACGGTGGCGATGGCGGGCTTGAGGCGGTCGGGGTCGTTCAGCCAGTCAATGGCTTGCGCGGGCAGCAGCCAGTCCAGCCCCGGCACCGCCCGCAGGGCCTTCAGCCCCGCGTTGATCAGACCGTAGTCGGTCGAAAACAGCGAGCTGAACAGGATGGCAATCGCCACCGTGGAGGTGATGTAGGGCATGAAGTAGATGCCCACCAGGGTGTTGCGCGCGCGTTGGTGCAGGCCGTTGAGTGCACAGGCCAGCGGCACCGCGATCAGGTGCTGCGGCAGCGCGCTGGCCAGGCCCAGCCAGAGTGTGTTGCCGAGCGACTTCCAGAACCATTCGTCCTGCAGCGCGAAGACAAAGTTTTCGAGGCCGACCCACTCCATCGCGCCCATGCCGCTGGTCGGTTCCCACCGCGCAAAGGCCAGGCCCAGCGAGAACAGCAGCGGGAACAGGCCGAACACCGCGAACAGCAGCAGGAAGGGGGCCAGGAACCAGTAGGGCGCGCTGCGCGCCGTGATGAAGAAGCGTGTCATGGCGTTCAGCGGTGGGCGCGGCGAGCCAGCAGGCGTTCGGCATCGCCTAGGGCGCTGGCCACGTCTTTGCCGCGCACCAGCACCTTGTCCAGCTCGGTGTTGATGACCTCGTCCGCGAACGCATCCTGGCGGTGCACCTCGACGGCGCGGATGTTGCGCGCGGCCTCACGCCAGATGCGGCGCGCCGGCTGGCCGCCGAGGAAGGGCAGGGGCTGGTCGAAGAAGGGGTCGTCGAAGGTGTCCACCAGGGCCGGGAAGATGTCGTGCGCCTGGAAGGCGTCCAGCAGCAGCTGGCGGTTCAGGGTCAGGTGCTGCAGCAGGTCCCAGGCCAGGGCCCGGCGGCTCGGTTCGCCCTTGGCGGGCATGGCGTAGAAGCTGCCGCCATAGGCCGCGAAGCTGCCCTCGGGCAACTGGGCGGCGCGCCACAAGCCGCGGGTCTTGGGGGCCAGCCAGCTGTTCAGGAATCCGGCCAGCCAGGCGCCGATCATTTGGGTGGCGATGGCGCCGCGGCGGAAGCCCTCCGTCCAGTCGCTCGACCAGTTGTAGACCTTGGCGTCCAGGCCTTCGCGGCGCACCTGCGCGGCCAGCTCGAAGGCGCGCACGAAGCGGGGGCTGCGCACCAGCACGCGGTTGTCCTTGCTGAAGTACAGGCCCTCGCCCGGCTGGATGCCGGTGCGGATCAGGATGTCCTTCATGTCGCGCGCATGGGCGAGTAGGAAGGCGCCAGTGCGGGTGCGGATCTGCTTTCCTGCCGCCAAAAAGCCTTGCCAGCTGGTCGTCAAGTCGGGCTCGGTGAGGCCGGCGCGCGTCAGCACGTCGTGGCGGTAGAGCAGGGTGCCGGGGCCGATGTCCGAGGGCAGGGCCAGCAGCTCGCCGCGCGCGTTGTGGGCCTGCTGCCAGGTGTAGGGCACGAAGCGCTTCTCCAGCCGCTCGGCCTGGAAGGGCGCCTGGCGCAGATCCAGCAGCCCGTGGCCCTGGGCGAAGCGGCCCAGATACCCGACCTCCAGCGTCATCAGGTCCGGCAGGTGGCTGCCGGTGGAGAGCGCCGTCACCATCGCCGTGTGGTGGTCGTTCATCTCCCGGCTCACCACCTCCACCTTGACGCCGGGGTGCTGGGCTTCCCAGGCGGGCAGTGCGGCTTTGACGATGGCGTCCAGCTTCGGGTAGGCGGCGACGGTGAGGTGCTGCGGGGCCTGCGCCCGGGCTTGACCGGCACCCAGTGCCAGACCCAGGCCGAGCGCGAGGGTGCTGCGGCGGGGCAAGGGTGGGGCGGCGGTTTTGGGATCGGTCATGAGATGAATGAAAGCGCTTTCATGACTCTAGGGACTGTTGATGGTGCTGTCAATGTCGAGAAGGCGAAACCGGGGGTTTTCGTGGGGGCGCCCTTACCTTCGCTGGCGCTGCTTGTGAGGGCCCTCGGGGGCTTCACCCCCGAACCCCGACCCGCAATTCTTTGTCTTGCCAAAGAAACGCGGGGCAAAGAAAGGCGCTGAATGCACGCAGCCGACCTAGGGTCGGCCGCGATTGCACGTCCGGTTCACATGGCTCCGAGACCCCTCCTGGGACTGCGAAAACCTGCCCGCTAAGCTGGCCGGAGTACCGGCCGACTAGACCACCGCAAACCATCGCGGGCTCTCTGCGATGAATGGACCCCCATCCAGCAGAAGACAAGGTTTGGTGCCCGTTGGGGGTCTGTTCTTCGGAGCACCTAAGGTCATGGTCTGCGGTGCCCGGGACGACCGGTACCCCGGGCGCCTTCGTTGTCCTGACCGTCGAAGTCAGAAGAGGGCTCGTGTCAGTGTGAGCCCAAGCACCGCCATCACAGTTCGCCCCTAGGGCGACTGTGTTCTTGAGCGCCTTTCTTTGCCCCGCGTTTCTTTGGCGCAGCAAAGAAATGCGGGTCGGGGTGTGGGGTTGAAGACCCCACGGGCTCTCACTTGGGCAACAACAACATGCTCAAGCGGCCACAGCGGCATCCCTCGCCCGCACCGGCGCACAGAAGCGCTCCACGTACTCCTGATGCGACGGCAAGCTCGCCACCGTCCGTTCCACCTGGCTGTGGATGCCCTCCAGGAACTGCGTCAGCTCGGACAGTCCCATCAGGTCCGCTACCGGGTGATACGCACGTGGCGTGATGCCCTGCCCCAGCATCACCTGGATCCACGAGTTCTCGGCAAACAGCTCATCCGCCGGCCGGAACACGCGGCCGGATTCGCGGAAGAGTTCGATGCGATGGCGCAGCGTGGCCGGGATTTCCATCGTGCGGACATGCCGCCACAGGGCCGAGTCGTCCCGCTCGGTCACGTGATAGTGCAGCACGATGAAGTCGCGGATGTGCTCGATGTCCTTGGCGGCCTGGCGGTTGAACTCTTCGACATCCACGGCGCGGATGCCGCCGGCCGGGAAGAGCTGGGCCAGGCGGATGGCGGCGCGCTGGATCAGGTGGATGCTGGTGGATTCGAGCGGCTCGATGAAGCCGCTGGACAGGCCCACGGCCACGCAGTTGTGCGACCACACGCGGTGGCGCTGCCCGGGCGTGAAGCGCAGCAGGCGCGGCTGGATCAGCAGCTCGCCCTCCACATGCTGCTTCAGCACCTCGGGGGCATCGGCGTCGCTCAGCTCCTTGCTGCTGTAGACCAGGCCATTGCCGACGCGGTGTTGCAGCGGGATGCGCCATTGCCAGCCAAAGCGGTGGGCGATCGAGCGCGTGTAAGGCGGCGCCTCGCGCACGCTGGCGGTCTGCACGGCCACGGCGCGGTCGCAGGGCAGCCAGTGGCTCCAGTCCTCGTAGCCCACGCCCAGGGTCTCACCCAGCAGCAGAGAACGAAAGCCGGTGCAGTCGACGAAGAAGTCGGCCTCCAGGCGGCTGCCATCGGCCAGCGCCAGGGCCTGGATGGCACCGAAGGGTTCGATCTGCTCGACGCGCGCGATCTTGCCCTCGATGCGCTGCACGCCATGGCGCTCTGCCAGGGCGCGCAGGAAGCGTGCGTAGCGGCCGGCGTCCAGGTGGTAGGCGTAGTTCATGCCGTGCCGCGGCAGGTGGGCGAAGCGGCTTTCCTCGGCGGCGCGCAGCTCCAGGCAGTAGTCGCCATAGGGGCGGGCGATGCCTTCGCGCTGGGCCTTGAGCCAGAAGTGCTGGAAGCCCGCACTCCAGTGGTCCTTGCCCGTCATGCCGAAGGAGTGGATGTAGTCCTGCCCCGGCGCGCGCCAGCCTTCGAACTGGATGCCCAGTTTCATCGTGGCTTGGGTGGCGGCCATGAACTCGGGCTCATCCAGGCCGAGCAGCTCGTGGAAGGTGTGCAGGGCCGGGATGGTGGCCTCGCCCACGCCCACGGTGCCGATCTCCTCGGATTCGACGAGCTGGATCTGCAACTGTTTGCCGAGCAGCTTGCCCAGCAGCGCGGCCGTCATCCAGCCGGCGGTGCCGCCGCCGGCGATGAGCAGCCGGCGCACCGGGGTGGAGGTTTCAAAGGGCTTGTGGTCCATGGGGTGCTTACCGGTTCAGGCGGTTCAGGAGCAGGGCGCGGATGCGGCGCATGCCGGCTTCGTCCAGCGGCGCGAGCGGGCCGCGCGCGTGGGCGGGGATGTGGGTGGGTTCGGGGGCGTCGAACACGTAGTGGTCGAACAGCGCCCGCCAGGCCTGACGCTCGGCGGCGGGGAGGTCGCGCATGGTGGCCAGGGCCAGCCACAGCGCCTGCATGGGCGAATCGGCCCAGGCCGGGCCGCGCCGCCACCAGTGGTTGAGCAGCAGATTGAAGGGCTCCAGCGCCTCGACCTGATGCCACCACAGGCTGGGGATGTAGAGCGCGTCGCCGGGCGCCAGCTCCACCACCTGCGCGCGCGCCTGCGCGGCGGCGAAGCGCGGGAAGCGCTGCAGGTCGGGGGCGCGCGCATCCACCAGGCTGACGGGCTGGCCGGCGGGGGTCAGGTCGAGCGGGCCGATGTAGAGATCGGCCACGCAGTCGGGCGGAAAGAGCGTGAAGCGGCGGCGACCCGCCAGCACGCAGGCCAGGTTGTCCGGCCAATCCTGGTGCGTGGCCACGCAGGCGCGATTGCCCAGCCACAGGCTGGCCAGCGGCTCGGGCACGTCCAGCGCCAGTGGCAGCTCCGCACACAGGCCGGGCAGGCAGGTGTCCAGCGTGGTGGAGCCCATGTAGAGCGCCGGGGGCGCGGCCGCACTCTGCAACGCCAGCAGCTCGTCCAGCACGGCGGGGAAGGGGTGGATCTCGCGGCTGAAGTTGAAGCCGCGGAAGTCGTCTGTGTAGAAGAAGCGCCCGCCGGCCTGCGGCGGCGCGCGCCACACGCCCACGGTGGCACCCCGCCAGTGCGCGCGCAGGCGCGCGGCCACGGCGGCCGGGTCCGCAGCCTCCTGCGCCAGCGGCCAATGCGCCACCAGGCCGCGCAGCAGCTGGGGCTCGGCCCCCTGCAGGGCGCCAGGCGGCAGCTCGCCGGGGCAGGTGACTTCGAGGAGCTGCATCAGCCGCGCTGGCGCGCCTCGCGTTCGACCAGATCGCGCAGCCGGCCCAGCGAGGCCAGGGCCATGGCGATGGGCAGCCAGTGGCCGGCCTCGTGCAGCGCCGCCACGGCCGCGCCGGGCAGGGCGGCCAGGCGTTCCTCGTGGATGCCGTGGTAGCCCGAGAGCCGCCGCACCGAGCCATCGGGCTGGTCGACGTCGAAGTGCAGGGGCTCCAGCAGGTCCAGCCGGCACAGCGCCTCGATGAAGCCCGGCAGTTCTTCAAGCCCCTGGTGCAGGGCCTGCAGCACGGCCACGCGGCGCTCCAGCAGCGGCGCCTGACCGCCATGGGGCAGGAACAGGGGCTCGCCCTCGCGCTCGCTCAGCAGCGGGTGGTCGAGGTCGATGTGCACCACGGCCTGGCTGCCCTCACGGCCCACCAGCAGGGGCTGGCGCTCCAGCGCCCAGGGCAGGTGGGCGGCGTCCCAGCCGGTGTCGGTCAGGAACAGGTTCTGGCCCTGCTCCAGCCCCAGCAGCGCCACCGGCTGGAAGCTGTCGCCCGCGGCCTGGAACAGGATGGGGTAGTGCGCCTGCAGCAGGCGGAACTCGGCCGGCACGGTGGGCAGGGCGCCGGGCAAGGCCGGGGCGCTCTGGCGGGTGAGCGGACGCAGGCGCAGCGCCTGGTGGTCGAGGTTGTTGAGCAGGGCGGCACGCATCAGGGTTCCTGGGTGAGTTCTTGGAGCAGGCGGCGGTGGTCGGGCAGGGCGGCCAGCAGGCGCTGCGTACGGGCGGGCTGTTCGGCCAGCAAGGTCTGCGCGGCGCGCAGTTCATCAGGGCGGGCCGGGCCGCCCATTCCGGCCGAGGCAAAGCCCATGCCGTACAGCACGTACTGGTAGCTGGCCGAGGGAAAGAGCTCTTCGGCCATGGGCAGGTCGCGCCGGCTGGGGGGGCGGTGGGCCCAGAGCCGCAGCTGCTCGCGCAGGCGCTCGGGGCAGCTGGCGGGGTCGCGGTGGGCACGCCAGTAGGCGCTGTCATCGCGCTCGCTTAAGACATAGTGCAGTTTCAGGAATTCCACCAGCCAGCCCCAGCGATAGTCCAGGGTGTCGTTCATGCGGCGCGCCACGGTGTCCATGGCGGCGCGCTCAAACGGGAAGTCGTCGCAGAGCTGCTGCACGCTCAGCTCGATCAGTGCCAGGGCCGAGGCCTCCAGCGGTTCGATGAAGCCGCCCGCCAGGCCCACGGCCAGGCAGTTGCGTTCCCAGAAGCGGGCGCGGTGGCCGGGGTCGAAGCGGATCAGGCGCGGCTCGGCGGTGCCGCTGCCTTGAGGGGCCAGATAGGTCTGCAGGGCGTCGTGGGCCTGGGCCTCGCTGGCGAAGTCGCTCGCGAACACGCAGCCCACGCCGCGGCGCGTAGGCAGGCCGATCTCCCAGATCCAGCCCTGGCTGTGCGCGGTGGCCAGGGTCTGGCTGGCCAGCTGCCCGTGCGGGTCGGCATGTGGCACCTGCACGGCCAGCGCGCGGTCGTTGAACAGCACGTCGCGCCGCGAGACCCAGGGCACGCCCAGCTCCTGGCTGATCAGGCGCGCCTGCAGGCCGCTGCAGTCGATGAAGAGGTCGGCCGCCAGGCGCTCGCCGGCCTCGGTGTGCAGGGCCGCGATGTCGCCATCGGCGTGGCGCTCCACGCGCTGCACATGGGCCACGCGGTGCTGCACGCCCAAATGCTGTACGGCGTGGCGCTGCAGCAGCGGTACGAAGCGGCCGGCGTCGAAGTGGTAGCCGTAGTTCAGCACCGCGGCGTAGTCCGGCGTACTGGCCTGCTTGGGCGCGCGGGCGGCCAGGCAGACGGCGGGCTGCGGGCCCACGGCGGCGGCAAAGTCGCCGCGCGTCGTGGTCGCCGCCCAGGCGGCCACCAGGGGCAGTTCGCCATGGCCCTGCGGCAGGCTGAAGGGGTGGTGGTAGACGTCCTGGCCATTGCGCCAGCCCACGAAGCGCGAGCCCTGCTTGAAGGCGGCGTCGGCATGGCGCAGCAGCTCGCGTTCGGAGAGACCGATGCGGCGCAGGGTGTCGCGCATCGTCGGCCAAGTGCCTTCGCCCACGCCAATGGGCGGGGTGTTGGGGGATTCGACCAGGGTGATGCGCAGCGCATCCTCGCCCTGGCCGCGCTCCGCCGCCAGCAGGGCGGCGGCCAGCCAACCGGCGGAGCCGCCCCCCAGGATCAGAACGTCTTGAATTCGGGCAGAACGCATGGTGAAAAGCCCGCCCCGGGTGGGCCGGGGCGGGCAAGGGCCTTGCAGGTCAGAAGTTGTACCTTGCGCCCAGCATGAAGCGACGTCCCGTCTGCGTCATGTAAACCACCTGTTCCTTGGTGCGGCCATGCAGGCGCTGCACGCCGTCATTCAGGTTGATGGCCTCGAACTGGAAGCTCAGGTGCTTGTCCCACTTGTAGCCCAGGCTCAGGTCCCACTGGCCATAGGGTTCGGTGTAGACCGGGTTGGGCAGGCCGCTGCCGTCGGTGGTGGCGGTCAGGAACTCGCCGCGCCAGTTGTAGGCGGCACGCACGCTGAAGCGGTCGTCCTCGTAGAAGCCCACCAGGTTGGCGGCATTGCTCAGACCCAGAAGCGCGAACTGCTCCTTCAGGCTGTTGTTGTCGTACTTCAGGCCGGAACGCACATAGGTGTAGTTCGCCGAAAGACCGAAGCCGCTGTTGCCGAAGTGGTGCTGCACATTGAGCTCGGCCCCGCTCAGGCTGGCGCTCTTCTGGTTCGAGGGCACCGTGATGTCGAAGGTGGCGATCGGGTCGCCCGACTGGCCGGCGATGGTGCCGGTGGCATTGCCATTGCTGTCCACGCCCGTCTTCACCACACCACGGCTGCCGTTGTAGGTGTTGAGGATGTAGTTGCGGATGCAGGTCAGGTCGGTGCCCTGGCAGCCCTTGCTCACGGCCTCCTTGAACAGGGTGCCGTTGGCCGGCGTAGCCAGATTGAACGGCGTGGCCTGCACGGTGCCGGTGCCGATGTAGTTGGAGATGTTCTTGCGGAACAGCCCCAGCGCCACATAGCTGCCCTTGGCGTAGTAATGCTCCAGCGAGAGGTCGAAGTTCTTCGACAGCAGGGGCTTCAGGCCCGGGTTGCCCTGCGCGCCGGTGCCGCCGTTGATGCGCACCAGCTGGTTCAGGGTCTGTCCGCCCTGGATGTCGCCCCAGCCCGGACGGCCGATGCTCTCACCGTAGCTGAAGCGCAGCTTGGTCTTGTCGTTCAGCTCGGCTTCCAGGTCGATGTTGGGCAGCACGTAGTCGTACTTGCCTTCCAGCGTGGTGAAGCCGGGCTGGCCGAAGCTGACGGAGAACTCGTTGTTGGCCACCCAGCTGATGCCGGTGGCGGTGGGCACCAGGGCGGTGGAGATGACCTTGGTGCGCTCGTAGCGCAGGCCGATGGCCGCGCCCATCGGGATGCCCCATTCCCAGTCGGTGTTGTACTGGGCGTAGGCGCTCTGGCTCTCTTCGGTGGTGCGGCGGTCGGTGGTGAACTGGTTCGAGGATTTGAACAGCGCGTCGCTGCCGTCGGCCTTGATGGCGGCGTCGCGCACGGCGCCGAAGTCCCAGGTGAAGAACTGGTTGTAGAGGTTGCCGGCGTTCGAGCCCAGCATGCGGCCGAAGTAGGGGGCCAGTTGCTGCGGGATCCACAGGCTGTCGGCGTAGTCGGCCGGGCTGGTGCGGCCGCCCCAGCTGTCTTGCTGCACGTTGGCGTAGGCCGAGCGGTTCTTGGCCTTGACGCTGCTGACGCCGAAGTCGAGGCTGGAGGTGTCCTCGAACAGGTAGGAGCCCTTGGCCTGGAACTGCTCGATCTCGGCCTTCATGTAGCTGTTGCGGAAGGAGGAGCCCGTCACCAGCATCTTGCTGGCATCCAGCGGCGCGCCCTGGATGCTCAGCACCGGGAAGTCCTGCGAGAAGTCCACCGAGGTGGTGCCGCGGTTGAACATGGCCGCGCCCAGCACGGCGTTGCTGCCGAAGGGGCTGTCCTGCGCCGAGATGGCGGTTGCCTTGTGGGCGTCCACGCCCAGGCGCAGCTTGTCGCTGGCCTTCCACAGCACGTTCAGGCCGGTGGACTCGTTCTTGTTGCGCGTGCCGTAGTTGGCGCCGGCCATGGCCACGTCCGAGGTGGCCGGCGAGATGATTTCCTGGTACAGCAGCGGCGCGGCCACCGGACCGTCGGTCCAGGTGGTGGTGGTGGGACCGAAGTTGAACCAGGCCGAGAGCTCGTTGCGCTTGGTCTGCAGCTTGTTCTCGGAGTAGGTGTAGTCCAGCGTGGCGGTGACGGCCTTGGAGGGCGCGTACTGCAGCGTCAGCTGGCCGTTGGTGCGCTCGCGCTCGATGCCGTTCACGCTGTAGAGCAGGTTCTGCGGCACCGAGTAGATGTCACCTGCCTTCGGGCGGTTGGTGATGCGCTCCGAGCCCGGCGTGCCGGCCTGGGGGATGGTGCCCCAGTTGTTCTCGTCGCCCTTGAAGGCGCGCCAGCCACCCGGCACCGAGGCCTGGTTGTAGCCGAGGTCGCGCTTCTGGTAGCTGCCCGAGAGGGCGATGCCGAACTGGCCGTCGGCGAACACGTCGCTATAGATGCCCGAGAGCTCGGGGGTGACGTTGCTGCCGGCCAGGGTGTCGGGCAGGCGGGTGTTGCTCTGGTCCTTCACCGCCTTCACGCCGATGCTGGCGATCATGCGCTTGCTGTCCAGCGGGCGGGCGGTCTTGATGTTGATGACCGCGCCCATGCCGCCGGCCGGGTTCTCGGCGCGGCTGGTCTTGTAGACCTCCAGCGCGGCAATCGATTCCGAGGCCAGGTTCGCGAAGTCGAAGGCGCGGCTGTTCGAGGGGCCGGTCTCCTGCAGGCTGGAGGCCGGCATCTGGCGGCCGTTCAGCAGCACCAGGTTGAAGTCGGGGCCGACGCCGCGCACGGTGATGCGCGAGCCTTCACCCAGCGAGCGATCGATCGACACGCCGCTGATGCGCTGCATCGACTCGGCCAGGTTGGTGTCGGGGAACTTGCCGATGTCCTCGGCCACGATGCCATCCACCACGCCTTGGCCCTTGCGCTTCAGATCCAGCGAGGAATCCAGGCTCTTGCGGATGCCGGTGACGACCACCGTGTCGAGCTGCTCGACCTCGGACTTCTTTTCGGGCGTGGCTTGCTGGGCCTGCTGGGCCAGGGCTTGCTGGGCCAGCAACAGGGTGCAGGCGGCAGCCAGCTGGCTCAAGGCGTGGCGCGTGGGCGCGGGGGACTTCATCGGAGGGTCTCCTGGTGCGAACGATCGGGCGGGTGTCTGAAAAGGCGCGGAAATGCTGAAAGCGCTTTCACAGATTAGCGGCAGCGACCCCTGATGTTTATTTGGGTAACTACTAGGTGTGTTGAATCGGCCTCAGTTACAAACGGGCGCAAGTGCCCAAATGTCGCCCAAGCCTGTTTTGAAAGCGTTTGCGCGCCGAGGCCTTCAGCGCGCCCGGTTGCCGGGCACGGCGGTGGATTCGCGCACGATCAGGCGCGGCTCGGGCAGCTGCACGGTGGGCTTGTTGCCGGCCAGCAGGTCCAGCAGGGCCTGGGCGGCCAGGCGGCCGAGCTCGAAGCTGGCCTGGTGCACGGTGGTCAGCGGCGGCGTCTGGTAGGCGGCGCCGGCCAGGTCGTCGAAGCCGACGAGCGAGACGTCCTCGGGCACGCGCAGGCCGGCGCGGTGCAGGGCCACGGCGGCGCCGGTGGCCATCTGGTCGTTGCCGGCGAACACGGCGGTGAAGCGGCGCGGCCCGGCCAGCAGGCGCTCGGTGGCGCTGCGGCCGCCTTCTTCCTTGTAGTCGCCCGCCTGCACCAGCTCGGGGCGGAAGGGGATGCGCGCTGCCTCCAGCGCCTCCTGGTAGCCGGCCAGGCGCTCGCGCGCGTCGGCGTGGGTGGTGTCGCCGGCGATGTGCGCAATCTCGCGGTGCCCCAGTGAGATCAGGTGCTGGGTGGCCAGGCGCGCGCCGCTCTGGTTGTCGAAATCCAGCGCGTACAGGCCTGGACCCTTGAGGCTGCGCCCGCTCACCACGGTGGGCAGGGTCTTGGCCAGGGCCTTGAGCGGGGCGTCCGCCAGGCGGGCGTTGAGCAGGATCAGCCCGTCCACCCGCCGGCCGCGCAGGGTGTCCAGGCAGCGCTGTTCCACCTCGGCCTGCCAGTGGCCGCTGACGAACAGCGGGCTGTAGCCGGCCTCGCTCAGCGTGTCCTCGATGCCGCGCAGCGCGGCGCCGTAGAAGGGGCTGTCGATGAATTGGGTGATCACGCCCACGCTCATGGTGCGCCCGCCGGCCAGGCCGCGCGCGATCGGGTTGGGCACGAAGCCGAGCTCGGCAATGGCGCGGTCCACCGCGGCACGCTTCTCGGGGCTGACGATGGCCGTGCCGTTGAGGATGCGCGAGACCGTGCTGGGCGAGACCCCGCTGGCCTCGGCCACCATGCCGAGCGTGACGGGACCGCCCTTGGCGGCATTCTTCGGGGACGGGGTACGGGCCATGGCGGAACTGCGGGCCGCGGCGGGGCGGCGTTTGAAAGCGGTTGCGCAAGTCTATTGGAGTGGGCCGGCCGGGTGCCCGTGGCCGCTCAAAGCCGCCGGTTCAGCAGGGCTACCAACTCGCCGCTGGAGTGCACATCCAGCTTGGTGTGGATCTTCCGGACATGGTCGATGACGGTGGAGGGCGAGACCTGCAGGCGGCGCGCGATCTCGACCTGCGAGAGCCCCGCATGCAGCAGGCGGCAGACCTCGCGCTGGCTGCTGCTCAGGTCCAGGCCGGCCAGTGCGCGGTGCAGGCTCAGCGCCTCGGGTTCGTGATGGCGCAGGCTGATGTGCAGCTGCGCCGCGCCACCGCCCGGGGGCTGCAGCACGCAGGCTTCGAACACGAAGCGGCCCCAGCCGTTGTGCAGCTCCAAGCGCCCGGCCTGCGCCAGCGGGCCCTGCCATTGCCGCCACAGGGTCAGCAGGGCGGGGTAGTCGGCCAAGCGGGGCCGGCGCATCGCGCCGTCCGGGGTGATCTCGCCATGCGCCTGCAGCAGCAGGCGCGGAGCGTCGGCCGAGAGCTGGGTGATGCTGCCGTCCGCCGCCAGGCACAGAAAGGCCGGCGCCGCCGGCGAGGGGCGGTAGGCGCCCGGGGCCCCGGCTTGCGCCGCGCCTTCCTGCAGGCCGCGCGCCACATAGGGCAGCAGGCCCCCCAGCAGTTGCTCCTCGGCGGGGGTGAAGCGGCGCTCGCCAGGGCCGCGGTAGAGCACCAGCGAACCCAGCGGTGTGCCGTCGTCGGCGCGCACGATGCCCTCGATGCGGCTGTGCAGGCGCTGCGGCCGCCAGATCTCGTTGTAGTAGGCCGAGCGGTAGAAGTCCGCCTGCTCCAGCTCGGCCGCCCCGCGCACGCTGGGGCCGCCGGTCAGCGCCTGGCGGTAGGGTTGCATGCAGGCCGGTTCGGCGCGGTTGTGGAACTCCTCGAAATAGAGCCGGTTGATCTCCGGGTCGATCGGGCCTTCGAAGTAGTAGTGCAGCAGCCGGCCGTCGCGGTCGGTCCAGTCGAACAGGTTGCGGCTCGAAGGGATCAGCCCGTGCAGCGTCTCCAGCAGCGCTGGGATGAACACCTGGGGCGCCAGCCCCAGGCCCAGCAGCCCCTGGATGCGCGCTCGTTCGGCCGCATGCTTTGTGCCCATCGCCGTGCCCCCTGTTGTGGGGGTGATTGTGGGCAAGCGGGGCGCCACAGTCAGCCCCAGACGATGCCGCAAGACGACAGGGAGGTCGCATGCACGCTGTCGAAGAAGGTCTGCGCCGGGCCCCGATTGCCTCGACCGTGCGCATGCTGCTGCAGGCGCAGCGCGCCGGGCGCCATGTGGTGCGGGCGCGCTGCCGCGCCCAGGGCGACGGACATGGGGCGCCGGAGATGTGGCTGGAGCTCTTCGTGGAGGGCCAGCGCGAGGGCGCCACCGGCACCGTGCCCTGGCAGCGCGGCCTGCACGAGCTGGAGCTCAGCCTGACCCTGGTGCTGGAGGCCGGCGACAGCGTCGAGTTGCTGGCCCTGAGCGGGCACCGCCACGCCAGCGCCTGCAGCATCGAGCTGGACGCCATCCGCTCCGAGTTGCCGGCCAGCTTGTGCCTCGCGCCGGACGAGCAGCCCGCCGCGATGCCGACTTGATCTCACGCAAGGCCGGCGCGCGGCCGCAGGCCTAGTCTGGGCTTCTTCTGGTCGAGGAGAGTGCGATGAAGTCCGTGACCCTGTTGACCCTGACGACCCTGGCCCTGGCCGCCCTGCCCATGCACGCCGCCTTGGCGAGCGAGAAGCTGGCGCAAGAGAAACAGTGCATGGGCTGCCATGCCCTCAAGGACGAGGGCGCCGCGCCCGCGTTCAAGAAGATCGCCGCCGCCTGGAAGGGCCGCAAGGACGCCGAGGCGCAGATGGTGATCACCATCCGCGAAGGCAGCGCCGGCACCGGCGGGCCGCACTGGAACAAGGCCAAGATGCCCGACCAGTCCGAGCGCCCGCGCGTCAGCGATGCCGAGGCGCGCGAGCTGGCGCGCTGGATCCTGACGCTCTGAGCTTGCCCGGGTCGGACTAGCCCGGCCCGCTGCTGCGCGCAAAGCTGCGCGTCCAGGCCATCAGGTCCTGGTGCGCAGCGGCCTCGTGCTGGCCGCAGTGGCCGTCGCCCGCGGCGGGCTTGGGCGCGCTTGCGGCCTTGGCGGCCTTGATCGGCTTGGTGGCCACGCTGCCCGGCTCGGGTGCGCTGGGGCTGGCCACGGCCAGGCCGTCCAGGATGGCGCAGTGCGCGTGCTCGTCGCCTGCACAGGCCTGCACCAGCTGCTCCAGCGCCTGCTTCATGGTCTGCAGCTCCTGCAGCTTGTCCTCCAGCTCCTGCAGGTGCTGCTGGGCCAGCGCCTTGACCTCGCGGCTGCTGCGGTCGCGCTGGCTCCACAGGCCCAGCAGCCCGCCCACCTGCTCGATGGAGAAGCCCAGCCGGCGCGCCTGGCGGATGAAGCGCAGGATGGATACCTCGCGCGGCCCGTACTGGCGGTAGCCCGCCTCGGTGCGGATGGCCTCGGGCAGCAGACCGATCTGCTCGTAGTGGCGAATCATCTTGGCCGAGACGCCGGCGGCGTCGGCGGCCTCTCCGATGTTCAGCGGGCGGGGCATGGGGTTCTCCTTGGGGCGCAGGACGGGCGGATCTTCAAGCTTGCCACGGGGGCAAGCTCAAGGGGTGGGCGCGGGCGGATAACCCGCCTCGCGCAAGGCCTCGACCAGGGCCTGGGGGGCTTGCTCGCTCTGCACCTGGATGCGGCGCTCGCGCAGCTCGAAGTCGATGCGGCATTGCGGGTCCAGGGCCTTGAGCGCCTGGCTGACGCGGCTGGCGCAGTGGCCGCAGCTCATGTCGGGGAGGTGGAAGCTTGGCATGGCGAACTCCGTTCATGCGGTGGGTAGGAGGCTTCATGCTGAGCCTTGCCCCTGGGGCAAGCGCAAGCCCTAGAAGCGCTGCAGATAGCCGATGCCGAGCTGGGTGCGTGGACCGTTCGAGATCAGCGGACTGGCCGAGGGCAGCCCGCCGCGCTGCTGGCCCAGGTCGATGGCCCATGAACCTTGGCGCCCCGCCGCGAGGCTGGCGCGCAGCCCCCATTCCCATCCCTGCTGCGTACCGGGCGCAAAGGCCGGGCGGCCGGCGCGCGCCTCTGCGGGGCGCACACCGTAGTAGTAGCGGGCATGGCGGGCATCGCTGGCCGTCCAGGCCAGGCGCGGGCCGAACTGCCAGGCGCCGGCGTGCAGATGGGTGCTGGCGCCCAGGCGCAGGCGCTGGCCCTGGCTGTGGCCGCTGGCGTCGCCCAGCCACTCGGCGCTCAGGCGCAGCGGGCCGGCGCGCCCCTGGGTGGCCAGGCCGGCCCAGGCGCTGGCGCGGCGTTCGGCCAGGCCCTGCAGCGCGGCCGAATCGTCGGCCTCAAATCCCTCGGGGATCCAACGCAGGCGCAGGCGCAGATCCATGCCGGCCTGGCGGCCGAGCTTCAGGTCGGCCTGCGGGCCCTGGATGGCGAAGCGCGGGTGCTCGACGACGAGCAGCGGCAGCAGGTGGCGGCGGGCGGCCACGCCGCGGTAGGGCGACTCCTGGCTGACGGCGGCCAGGCCCAGGCTCCAGTGGCCGGGCTCGGGTGGGGTGGCCGAAACAGCGGCCAGCGGGGCACTCAGCAGGAACAACAGGGTCAGCGGGGCAGGGCGGGGCATGCGGGGCTCCAGAGGGTTGAAGCCGCCATGCTTGGGCCTGCCCTGCGGTCAAGGTCAAGGCGCGCGCAGCTGCGCCGGCGCCACGCCCAGCACGCGCTGGAAGCTGCGCTTCATGCGTTCGCTGTCACCCAGGCCGCAGTCGCGCGCCAGGGTTTGCAGCTGTGCGGCCGTGCCGGATTCGAGCGCGGCGCGCGCCGCCTCCACGCGCAGGCGCTCCACCGCCTTGGCGGGCGTCAGCCCGGTTTCCTGCACGAAGGCGCGCGCAAAGTGGCGCGGGCTCATGCAGGCCTGCGCCGCCAGACGCTCCACCGGCAGGGGCTCGTGCAGGCGCTGGCGCGCCCAGGCCAGCAGGGCCTCGAAGCGCGGGCCCTGCAGCCGGCCCAGTTCCGAGAACTGCGACTGCCCGCCGGGCCGCCGGAAATACACCACCAGGGCACGCGCGACGCGCCGTGCCGGCTCCTCGCCCAGGTCGGCGGCAATCAGGGCCAGCGCCAGGTCGATGCCGGCGCTGATGCCGGCGCTGGTCCAGATGGAGCCGTCCTGCACATAGAGGCTGTCGGCCTCGACCTGCACCGTCGGGTACTCGCGCTGCAGCTGCTCGGCGCGCAGCCAATGCGTGGTGGCGCGGCGCCCGTCCAGCAGGCCCGCCGCCGCCAGCAGCAGGCTGCCCGAGCACACGGAAGCCACGCGCGCCCCACGCGCCGCCACGCGCCGCGCCCAAGCGCGCAGGCCGGCGTCCTGCAGCGCCGCATCCACGCCGTTGCCGCCGGCCACCAGCAGGGTGTCCACCTGGCTGGGGCGGGGCAGGGCCTCGGCCTGCCAGGCCGGCCCGGCCGAGCTGGGCACCAGGCCGGGCTGGCGCGCCACCACCCGCAGGGCATAGCACCGGCCGGCGTACTCGAAGGCGCTCAGCGGCCCGGCCGCGTCCAGCAGCTGGAAGCCGGGGTAGATCAGCAGGCAGATGCGGTGTGTGGTCATGGCAGTAATTATGGAAACAAAGGCATGGCTGCCATCCCATGTCGGGACGATGCTGCACACCCTTCCTCCGTTTGCTGCCCTGCCATGACGACCCTGAACATCGGCTTCCTGCTCTTCCCCAACGTCACCCAGCTGGACCTGACCGGCCCGGCCCAGATGCTCGGCCGCCTGCCCGGCGCGCGTCTGCATCTGCTCTGGCAGGACCTGCAGCCCGTGCCCACCGATGCCGGCTTCTGCATCCTGCCCACCACCCGCTTCGAGGACTGCCCGGCGCTGGACGTGCTCTGCGTGCCCGGCGGCTTTGGCGTCGGCGCCCAGCTGGTGGACGCGCGCACCCTGGCCTTCCTGCGCGCGCAGGGCGCGCAGGCGCGCTACGTCACCTCGGTCTGCAACGGCGCCCTGCTGCTGGGCGCGGCCGGCCTGCTGCAGGGCTACCGCTCGGCCTGCCACTGGGCCTGGCGCCACCACCTGCCGCGCTTTGGCGCCATTCCGGTGGCCGAACGCGTCGTGCGCGATCGCAACCGCTTCTCGGGCGGCGGCGTCACTGCCGGCATCGACTTCGGCCTCACGCTGGCCGCCGAGCTCTGCGGCGCCGAGCTGGCGCAGACCCTGCAGCTGGCCTTCGAGTACGACCCCCAGCCCCCGTTCGACAGCGGCACGCCCGAGAAGGCCGGCCCGGAGCGCGTGGCGCGCCTGAGGGCCCTGCAGGCGCCGCGCTTTGCCGAGGTGGAACCGCTGATCGAGCGCGCCGCCGCGGCCCTGACCCAAGCCGCTTGACCTTCCCCTGAGGGCAAGGCCAACAGTGGCGGCCATTCACGGAAACGCTGAACAGGTCCCTGCGGGCGCGCCGCGACTTTTCGGGATGCTGGCCAAGGCGCGAGCCGCGGCCCAGGCTGGTGGCCTGGGCGAGGGTCGCAACGCCGGCCGGCGCTCGAAAAGTCGATGGCCCGCAGGGTTTGCGAGATAACCGGCCCGCTCGGTCGTTGGCGCGCTCGGCTGTCGGGCAGCGAGCCCGACCTTCGCGCGCCGCCTACGAGCCGGCCGGTTCTCTCGCAAACGCGCTCCGCAGGGACCTGTTCAGCGTTTCCATAACCCGGAGAACCGCCATGTCCGCCGTCCTGCCCCTCCCCGCAACCGGTCTGCCCACGCTGCGCCTGCCCATCGAGGGCATGACCTGCGCTTCCTGCGTGCTGCATGTGGAAAAGGCGCTGGCCGCCGTGCCCGGCGTGCAATCGGTCAGCGTCAACCTGGCCACCGAGAGTGCCGAGGTGCAGGGCCAGGCCGCGCAGGCGGCCCTGGTGGCCGCCGTGGAAAAGGCGGGATACAGCGTGCCGGCCGCAGCACCGGCCGCTTCGGCCAGCGCGGCCACGCCGCAGCGCGGCCTGGGCAAGGGCCTGGGCGAGGGCACCCGCATCCTCATCGCCGCCGCCCTCACCCTGCCGCTGGTGCTGCCCATGCTGCTGGCGCCCTTCGGCATCGAATGGGCACCGGCCGCCTGGGTTCAACTGCTGCTCGCCGCGCCGGTGCAGTTCTGGCTCGGCGCGCGCTTCTACCGCGGCGGCTGGAAGGCCCTGCGCGCCGGCACCGGCAATATGGACCTGCTGGTGGCTTTGGGCACCAGCGCGGCCTTCGGCCTGAGCCTGTACCTGATGAACGAGCATGCCGGCCACGAGGGCATGAATCATTTGTACTTCGAGGCCGCCGCCGTCGTCATCACCCTGGTGCTGCTGGGCAAGTGGCTCGAAGGCCGCGCCAAGCGCCAGACCACCGAGGCCATCCGCGCCCTGCAGGCCCTGCGCCCGCAGACGGCCCGCCTGGTGGGCGCCGCTGGCGAGGTCGAAGTGCCGATCGACCAGGTGCAGGTGGGCGATGTGGTGTTGGTGCGCCCGGGCGAACGCGTGCCGGTGGACGGCCTGATCGTCGAAGGCCGCAGCCAGGTCGATGAATCCCTGCTGACCGGCGAGAGCCTGCCCGTTCCCAAGCAGGAGGGCGAGCGCGTCACCGGCGGCTCCGTCAATGCCGAGGGGCGCCTGCTGGTGCGCACCACGGCCGTGGGCGCCGAGTCGGCGCTGGCGCGCATCGTGCGCCTGGTGGAAACCGCGCAGGCCAAGAAGGCCCCGATCCAGCGCCTGGTCGACCAGGTCAGCGCCGTCTTCGTGCCCGTGGTGCTGGGCCTGGCCGCGCTGACCCTGTTCGGCTGGGGCCTGGCCACCGGCCAGTGGGAACAGGCCATCCTGAACGCCGTGGCCGTCCTCGTCATCGCCTGCCCCTGTGCGCTCGGCCTGGCCACGCCTACGGCCCTGATGGCCGGCACCGGCGTGGCCGCACGCCACGGCATCCTCATCAAGGACGCCGAAGCCCTGGAGCTGGCGCACCGCATCGGCGTGGTGGCCTTCGACAAGACCGGCACCCTGACCGAAGGCAAGCCGCGCCTGCTGGCGCTGGAACCGATCGAAGGCAGCGCCGGCAGCCTGCTGCGCGCCGCCGCCGCCCTGCAGGCCGACAGCGAACACCCGCTGGCCCAGGCCGTGCGCAGCCAGGCCGAGCAGCAGGGCTTCGTGGCCCCGCGCGCCGAAGGCCTGCAGGCCGTGCCCGGGCGCGGCATCACCGGCCGTGTGGACGGGCGTGAACTGCACCTGGGCAGCCGCCGCTACCTGCTGGAACTGGGTGCTGAGCTGGCGCCGCACCAAGCCCTGGCCATGGCGCAGGAACGCCAGGGCCGCAGCGTCAGCTGGCTGGCCGAGCGCCGCGCCGATGGCAGCCTGCAGCTGCTCGGCCTGCTGGCCTTTGGCGACGCCCTCAAGCCCAGCGCCGCCGCCGCCATCGAAGCCCTGCATGCCGAGGGCGTGCAGACCGTGATGCTGACCGGTGACAACCGCGGCAGCGCCGCGGCCGTGGCCCAGCAGCTGGGCGTGGGCCGCTTCGAGGCCGAGGTGCTGCCCGAGCACAAGGCCGGCGCCGTGGCCGCGCTGCGCCAGCGCGGCGCCGTGGTGGCGATGGTGGGCGATGGCCTGAACGACGCCCCCGCGCTGGCCGCCGCCGATGTCGGCATCGCCATGGCCACCGGCACCGAGGTGGCCATGCAGGCCGCCGGCATCACCCTGATGCGCGGCGACCCGGCCCTGGTGGCCGACGCCATCGCCATCTCGCGCCGCACCTACGCCAAGATCCGCCAGAACCTGTTCTGGGCCTTTGCCTACAACGTCATCGGCATCCCGCTCGCCGCCTTCGGCCTGCTCAACCCCATGCTGGCCGGCGCGGCCATGGCCTTCAGCAGCGTCAGCGTGGTGGGCAATGCGCTGCTGCTGCGGCGCTGGAAGCGGGCTTAAGCCTCGCTTTTGTGCAGGCGCGCCGAGAGGCCATACAGCGCGAGCAGGCCCATCACGTGGCCGATCGCCACGCCCGGCTCGCCGGCCTCGATGCGGCCGATCGTCTGCACATGCACCCCGAGCCGGGCGGCAGCCGCCGCCTGGCCCTCGCCGGCCTGCAGCCGCGCCTGCTTGGCGGCCGCGCCCAGCGCCTTGATCGCGTCCAGCGCCGTGCCGTCAATCTCTGCCGAAATCCGTTTGCCTTGTGCCATTGGCGGATTGTCAGCCGGCCATCCCCGGCCTCAGCGCTCTTGCCGGCAAGCCGCGCCGCGCCAGCAACCAGGCCAGCCAGGCCGCGGCCACCAGGTCATAGGCCATGCAGAAGCCCGGCCAGCTGCGCGGCACGCCCGGGTTGTGCACCAGCAGGTGGTGCACCGCATCCATCAGCCCATGCCCGGCCAGGCCGGCCACCACCCACCAGAGATTGCGCCGCCAGCCCCACACCGCCAGGCCGATGAAGAGCGCGGCCACGCCCAGCTCGGGCAACAGCGGCTCGCCGCTGCTGCCGATGGCGGCGAACAGCAGGTAGTAGCTGGCGACGACGATCAGCACCGTTGGATAGAACACGCGCTCGCGGTCCATGCCCAGGGCGGAGGTGGCGGCGCCGACGAAGAGGGCGAGCGTGCTGCCGATGAGGAGTTCCATGGTCTGTCCCGGTGGGGGCTGGGGTGGGGCTGGGACGGACTGTGGCGGGGGGTGGGGCGGCAGGTGAAGGGATTGCGACCGGGGGTCGGGGGGTGTCCGGGAGTGGTGGTGGCGGGCGACCGAGTGGTGACTGCAGGGGCGACGCGCGCAAGCGCTTGGAGCGTCGATTCGGGGTGACCTCTCAGAGCCTGCTCCCCCTGGGCATGCCAGCCATGAGGAGACGAAAAATTCAAAACGCAGCGGATCATGCGGTGCTGCTCCCAGCGTGTGAGCGGAACTGGCGTAACTGCGATCAAAGGTTCAAATTGCGAACAGCATTGGTTGGCGCATCTTCGGGATTGAGCAGAGCATGAAAGGAAGCGAGCACCATGGATAGAGCTGCGGCCAGCGCGATTTCCAACTCACTCGAAGCAGCGATAGCTAGCCTGATGGAATCTTTGGCGCATGCGCAAGCAGCGTTGCCGCCAGCTGACTTCCCCGCCTATCAGAAGACGATCGGACTGACCGTCGGTAGGCTGTCGAACGAACTGCTTGACCCGATCTATGCGCAGCACCCGGACCTCGCCCCTCGGGGTGTCCTGTGAACGCTTTTCGATTCCACAGCCGTCGTGGGGCAGTGCTGGATGACTTTCAACGAACAGAGACCTGCCGATGAGCCGATCTGCTTGCCTTAGGTCCGCTGCATTGGTGCTTCTGGTGCTCGCAGCTCTCGCTGCGTGTACGAAGAAGCCCGCGAACATCTTCGAGGCCGTCGAACACGATGACCACGGCTACGTTGTTGATTGGCTGGAGGCTGGCGGCAATCCCAACACCCTTAGCCCCCGAAACGAAAGCCTCCTGTACATCGCTACGGGCCCACATGGTGGAAACAAGGTGCTCGCCGAACTCTTGAAAGCGTGTGCCGATCCCAACCTCGGTGCGTATGGGTACACACCTCTCATGAACGCGGCTAGCTGGGTCAATCTCCCGGGGGTCGAGCTCTTGCTCGCACATGGAGCAGATCCGCACCAACGCAATGCAGAAGGGGAAACAGCTGTTGAGCTGGTTGGTCTCTCTGGGGGGCGTGAGCAGCATGTCATTGCTAGGCTGAAGAAGGCGACGACGCAGGGAGCGCCTCACCCATCCACCCGGCGGGCATGTCAGGGCAGGCCACTCCGATCGGGTCAAGCGGCAAGCGGTGGGCGTTAGCCTTGCCGTCGAAGTACTCCAACTGCCCCACCGTTCGGTAGCCGCCCCCGACCCTTCCCGTATGCCCCCCGACCCTTCGTCGCACCCCGCTAGGGCTGCCGGCTCAAGCCTCCGACAGTGCGCCCATCGACGACATCCCGTCCTCGATGCAACGCAAAGGAAGCTGACCATGAACGACACCACCCCCTGCCCCTGCAGCGCCTGCCCCGGCACCGGCTGCACCTGTGGCTGCCAGACGCCCGCCGCCCAGACCGCGGCACCGTCGCATTGCGCCTGCGGCCCGGCCTGCCGCTGCGGCTCGGCCTGCGCCTGCCCGAAGGTCTGAAGACCGTGGACACCGACCGCGTTCGCCCGGCGCTGAGCTGCCGGGCGGCGCGGCGTCCACCCCCTGGGTCTGCATCCCTCGTCTTTTGCCCCTGAGCCCCTGAATGGAACCCTTCGTCTTTGCCTTCCTCGGCGGCCTGCTCGGCGCGCTGCTGATGGACATCACCGAGACCTACGCGGCCCGCGTGGGCGTGAGCAGCGGCGTCAACGTGGCCTTGATCGGCCGCTGGGTGCTGGGCTGGCGCGAGGGCCGGCTGCGCCATGCCGACATCCGCCAGGCACCGGCGCTGCCGGCCGAGACGGCGATGGGCTGGGCCTTTCACTTTCTGATCGGTGGCGGCGGCGTGGCCCTGCTGTACCCGCTGCTGTTCACCTCGCTGTTCGCGCTGCCTGCTGGGCTGGCGCCGATTCATCACTTGGTGGGAGGGCTGCTGTTCGGGCTGGCGACTTCGGTCCTGCCTTGGTTCGTGCTGCTGCCCTGCTTCGGCTGGGGCCTGTGGGGGCGGCGCGGGCCGCCGGGTTCGGATGCGCTGCTGGCGAGCACGGTGTCGCATTTGCCGTATGGCTTGGGGGTTGGGTTGGTGATGGCGTTTGCGAGCTAGCGTCGTGCGCGGCTTTGGCTCGTATCGACGCGGATCAGGCTTGCGCGTCGAACGGTGCGCGGTGGGGTGCGTGAGCGCCCGCCGGGCTTTCGTCCCGGCAGCCGACCTACTTTCTTGCTCGTGCAAGAAAGTAGGCAAAGAACACGGCCCCGATTCCGGCGCCCGGCCTGCGGCCGGGTTCCCTGCGCTGCGCGAAATGCTGGGCCGGCCCAAAACTCGCTGCGTTCGCTTCGCGCACTCCGCTCAGACAGTTGGGCCGAGTCAGTTGGGTGGGCGTGCGTGCCGCACGCCGCCCAGCATTTCTGTGCTGCTCGGCACCTGCATAGGGGCAGCAGCCAACAGCCAACAGCCGAATGCCGAACAGCCCGGACTTCAAACACGGTGCCGTTTCCCGGCTGTTGGCTGTCCGGCTGTTGGCTGCTCGCCCTTCGGAGCTGCCGAGCAGCACAGCGGCTTGGGGCGCGCGCGCAGCGCGCATCCACCTCTGGCCCAGGGCGGCCGTTCAAACGGAGAGAGCGCAGCGAACGCAGTGCGTTCCGCCCTGCCGCCCCAAGACGCGAGCAGCGCAGGGAATCACCGGCCGCAGGCCGGGGGCAGCGGAGCGGGCGCGTGTTCTTTGCCTACTTTCTTGCACGAGCAAGAAAGTAGGTCGGCTGCCGGGACGAAAGCCGAAGGCTTCGGCGAAGCCAAAACCCGGCGGGCTCTCTCGCAGGACTACACAAACGCAAAAGCAAGCAAGCGACCTACATCGGCCGAAACAAATACCCAAACGCCCGACTCACCTTCACCGGCCGCTCCAGCCCCCGCAAGCTCAAGCTGTAGTGCCCGATCTCATCCCGCGTGGCGCTGAGGATGCAGCGCGTGTTGACGACCACGCTGCGGTGGATCTGCTGGAAGTCGCTGGCGTCCTCGATGCGCGCCATCAGCTCGCGCAGGCTCATGCGCACCAGGGCCTCGCCGTGGGCGGTGACGACGTTGACGTACTTCTCGGTGGCCTCGAAGCAGATCACCTCGCTGACCGGGATCATGCGCACGGTGTTGCCCACGCCGGCGCGCAGGATCTTGATGCGCTCGGCGTCCGCCTCCGGTGCCGGTGCAGGCGCCAGCGACTGCACCCGCTGCATCAGCGCCGCGCGCGCATCAAGCGCCGGTGCCGCCGCCGCGCAGCGCTCGGCCAGGCGCTGCTGCAGGCGCTGCACGCACAGGGCCAGGCGCTCGGGGGTGGCGGGCTTGAGCAGGTAGTCCACCGCGGCGCGTTCGAAGGCCTGCAGGGCGAAGCCGTCGTGTGCGGTGACGAAGACGAACAGGGGTTGGGGGCGGTCGTCGGGCCAGTCGTCGGCCAGGGCCTCGGCCACTTCGAGGCCGCTGCGGCCGGGCATCTGGATGTCCAGGAACAGCAGCTCGGGCGTGTGCGCCAGGCCGAGCTCGATGGCCTGCAGCCCGTCCGTGGCCACGCCCAGCAGCTGCAGGCCGGGCCAGGCCTCGCTGAGCAGGCGGCTCAGGGTGCGCGCCAGCAGGGGTTCGTCCTCGGCAATCAGGGCGCGTGGGGCTGGGGCTTCGCTCATGACGGAATCCTCACTCGGGAGCACAGGCCTTGGGGTTGCAGCGGGCTCAGCGTCAGCGTGGCCGGGGGGCCGTAGGCGGCGCGCAGGCGTTCGCGCACATGCTGCAGACCATAGCTGCTGGCCGGGCCATCCAGCGGGCGCTGGAACTGGCCGTCGGCACCCAGGCCCAGGCCGTCGTCGCGCACCGTGATCTCGATGTGGGCGCCGTCGAGGTGCGCCTGCACCGTCAGGCGGCCGGGGCCGACCTTGGGTTCCAGCCCATGCTTGATGGCGTTTTCCACCAGGGGTTGCAGCAGCATCGCCGGTAGGGGCGTGGCCGCCAGCTCGGGCGGCAGCTCCAGCGTGTAGCTCAGGCGCGGGCCCATGCGCAGGGCCATGATTTCCAGGTAGGCGCGCAGCTGCGCGAACTCGGCCTCCAGCGTGCTGGCTTCGTGGCGCGAGGCCGCCAGCGTGGCGCGCAGGTAGGCGATCAGCTGGTCGATCATGTGTTCGGCCTGGCCGGCGTCCTCGCGCAGCAGGGCGCGCAGATTGGCCAAGGTGTTGAACAGCATGTGCGGTTCCAGCTGGGCACGCAGAAGGCGCAGCTCGGTCTCGGTGGCCAGGCGCTGGGCCTCGGCGCGCGCCCGCGCTTCCTGCGCCAGTTGTTCACGTGCCGCCAGGTAGTGCAGGCCGATGCCCCCTACCAGCAAGTGCACGACCACCGGCGCCAGGCGCGCCGCCCCTGTGCCCGTCAGGCGGAACGGCTCGCCCAGGAACAGCAGCGCCAGCGCGTGCCCGCCGATGTAGCCAAGCGGTATGGCCAGCGCGGCGGTCAGGGCCCAGGTCTGGGCGGGTCTCAGTCGGGTCAGCCGAGGCAGCCGCCGCATCAGCAGCGCCACGGCCAGCATGACGGCACCCACGCACTCGCTGAACACCAGCAGGCGCGGCAGGGTGTCCACGCCTGGGGCGGCGATCGAGAGACCGCCGGCCGCGGCGGCCCAGAGCAAGGCGTTGGCGCCGACCAGGCGAAGGGGGCTCGTGCCGGGGCTCATGACGCGCCGCGCATCCGGCCCAGGATGTGCGCGCTCATGCCGCGCGCCAGCTCGTATTCGTCCAGGAAGACCTCGCCCTGGCACTCCTGGCGCAACAGTGCGGCTTCCTCTTCGTTATGGCTGCGCAGCACCACTTGGATGCCGGGGTTCAGCGTGCGGGCCGTCTCCACCATCTGGCGCACGTTCACCGAATCGGGGATGGCCACCACCAGCATGGCGGCGCGGGCCACATGGGCCTGCACCAGCACCTCGGGGGTTTGCGCGTCGCCACTCACGGCGCTGATGCCCTGCGCGCGCAGCGCCTCCACGGCCTCGCGGTTCTGCTCGGCCACCACGAAGTGCAGGCCGTGGGCCTGCAGCTCGGCGGCGATGCGCCGGCCCACGGCGCCATGGCCCACCAGCACCACATGGCCGCTCAGGCGGCTCGGATCGGTGCTCTGCGGCAGCTCGGCCAGCGGGTCGTCGCGCAGCTCCAGCTTGCGCGCCAGGCTGGAGCGCGCCAGCACCCAGCGGCGCAGGGGGTCCACGGCGGCGAACAGGGCGGCATTGAGCGCGATGGAGATCAGCGCGCCGGCCAGGATCAGGCTCTGGCCTTCCACTGGCAGCAGCTGCAGCGCCACGCCCAGGCCGGCCAGGATGAAGGAGAACTCGCCGATCTGCGCCAGGCTCGCGCCCACGGTGAGCGCGGTGTTCAGCGGGTAGCGGAACAGCAGCACCAGGGCCACGGCGGCCAGGGTCTTGCCCAGCAGGATGATGGCCACCACGGCCAGCAGCTTGAGCGGTTCGGCCAGGATGACGGCGGGGTCGAACAGCATGCCCACCGAGACGAAGAACAGCACCGCGAAGGCGTCGCGCAGCGGCAAGGATTCATCGGCCGCGCGGTGCGCGAACTCCGACTCGCGCATCATCATTCCGGCGAAGAAGGCGCCCAGCGCGAACGAGACATCGAAGAGCTTGGCCGCGCCGAAGGCCACGCCCACCGCCACCGCCACCACGGCCAGCGTGAACAGTTCGCGCGAGCCCGTGCGCGCCACCCACCACAGCAGCTTGGGCAGCAGGCGGCGGCCCACCAGCAGCATCAGCGCGATGAAGGCGCCCACCTTGCTGAGCGTCAGGCCAATCGTGCCGAGCAGGCTGCCACCGCCGGCCGGTGCGGCACCGCCCAGCAAGCCCGCCACGGCGGGCAGCAGCACCAGCACCAGCACCATCACCAGGTCTTCCACCACCAGCCAGCCCACGGCGATCTGGCCGTTCACGGACTTCAGCAGGCCCTTGGCCTCCAGCGCGCGCAGCAGCACCACCGTGCTGGCCACCGAGAGGCTCAGGCCGAACACCAGCGCGCCGCCCAGGCTCCAGCCCCACCACAGCGCCAGGCCCATGCCCATGGCGGTGGCGGCGCCAATCTGCACGATGGCGCCGGGCACGGCGATGCGCTTCACGGCCATCAGATCCGCCAGCGAGAAATGCAGGCCCACGCCGAACATCAGCAGCATCACGCCGATTTCGGCCAGCTGCCCGGCCAGGCCCACATCGGCCACAAAGCCCGGCGTGGCCGGGCCGATCAGGATGCCGGCGAGCAGATAGCCCACCAGGGGCGGCATGCGCAGGTGGTTGGCCAGGAAGCCGAACACCATGGCCAGGCCGAAGCCGGCGGCGATGGTGGCGATCAGGCTGACGTCGTGGGGCATGGGCGGCAGTCGACCGGTGAGAGCAGGGGACGGCCGAGTGTAGGCAGCGGGTCTGCCTAGACTTCGGACATGTCCGCCACCTCATCTGAAGCGCTGATCGGCCCCGAGCAGGCCGAGTGGCTGCAGCGGCCCTTGTCCATCATCGTGGGCAGCCGCGACGCCCAGCTGCGCCCGCACCTGATGCGCGCCGTGGGTGCGCGCCTTTCCGCCGACCGGCGCCGGCTCTGCCTGTTGATGCCCTGCGCCCACGCCGAAGCCCTGTGCGCCGACCTGGCCGCCAACGGCCAGCTGGCCGTGGTGTTCAGCGAACCGCACAGCGACCGCACGCTGCAGCTCAAGGGCCAGGACGCCCGCCTGAGCCCCTGCCAGCCCGAGGACGCCGCGCTGGCCGAACATCATCTGCAGGGGTTTGTGGGCGAGATCGGCCAGCTCGGCTTCCCGGCCGAGGTGGCGCACACCGTGCTGCGTGCCGGCGCCGAGTGCCTGCGCATCGAGTTCACCATCGGCGCGGTGTTCGAGCAGACCCCCGGCCCGGGCGCCGGCGCCCCGGCGGCCGCGCAATGAACGCGCTTGACCTCGACGCCATCCGCCCTTGCCTGGAGGGCGCCATTCCTGGCGTGATCGCCACCTGCGGTGGCGATGGCGTGCCCAATGTCACCTATGTCTCCCAGGTGGAATACGTGGGCGCGCGCCAGCTGGCGCTCTCGTTCCAGTTCTTCAACAAGACGCGCCGCAACGTGCTGGCCAATCCGCAGGTGGAGCTGCTGGTGGTGCACCCCGCGCATGGCGCGACCTACCGCATCGGCGCACGCTTCCTGCGCACCGAAAGCGAGGGCCCGCTGTTCGAACGCATGAAGGCCAAGCTGGCCGGCATTGCTTCGCACACCGGCATGGCCGAGGTTTTCCGCCTGCGCGGCGCGGACCTGTATGCGGTGGACAGCGTGACCGAGGTGGCCGCCCCGCGCGGCCCAGCCGCCGCGCCCGCGCCCAGCCCCTTGAGCTCGCTGCGCCGCGCCAGCGAACGCCTGGCCGCCTGCACCGATTTCGACGCCCTGGTGGAGACCCTGCTGGACGCAGTGGTGCAGGAGTTCGGCCTGCCGCATGCCCAGCTGCTGGTCTGGGAACCGAGCCGGGAGCGCCTGGTCACGTTGGCCAGCCGCGGCTACGGGCGTTCCGGCGTGGGCGCGGAGATTCCGCTGGGCGAGGGCGTGATCGGCGTGGCCGCGCGTACCGGCAGCCCCATCCGCATCAACCACGCCACGCTGGAGTACGCCTACGCCCGCCGCGTGCGCGAGGGCCTGGACCCGGCGCAGCTCGGCCGTGAGATCCCGCTGCCGGGCCTGGCCGAGCCTGGCAGCCAGCTGGCCCTGCCCCTGCAGACCGGCGGGCAGCTGCAGGGCGTGCTGTTTGTTGAAAGCCCCGAGGAGCTGCGCCTGAGCTGGGACGACGAAGACGCCCTGGTGGCCCTGGCCGGCCAGGCGGCCGCGCTGGTGCGCGCGCTGCAACCGCAGTCCGATGAGGAGGGCGCTGCGCCACCGCTTGCACAGCCGGCCGATTGCCCGCTCGGCGGCGAGCCGCTGCGCGTGCGCTACTACGCGGCCGACAGCAGCGTCTTTCTGGACGACGAGTACCTGATCAAGGGCGTGGCCGGCGCCGTGCTGTGGAAGCTGCTGCGCCTGCACCATGAGGCCGGCCGCTGCGAGTTCAGCAACCGCGAGCTGCGGCTGGACCCGGAGCTCGGCCTGCCCGAAGTGGGCGACAACCTGGAGGCCCGGCTGCTGCTGCTGACGCGGCGCCTGGCGGAGCGCCAGGCCTGTGTGCGCCTGGAGCGCTGCGGGCGCGGGCGGCTGCGGCTGCTGGTGGAGCGGCCCTTGCAGTTGCAAGGGGTGGGGAGGTAGGGCCGGTTCAGGCCTTGCGGCGCGGGGCGCTCAGGTGGGGCGGGGCATGCGCCCGCCCCGTTCGGCCAGTGCGGCCGTCATGGCCTCCAGCACCGTGCGCGTGGCGGCCACGGGCGCCGCGCCCAGCCGCTGTGCCAGGGCCTGCTCGTAGGCGCGGTGAAACTGCCGCGCCCGCTCCAGCGCCGCGTGGCCGCGCCCGGTGAGCTGCAGGCGCTTGACGCGCCGGTCCTGCGCGTCGGCGCTGCGCACCACATAGCCCTTGGCCACCATGTCGTCCACCACCTTCAGCGCCCCCGGGGCGCTCATGCCGAGCTGGCTGGCCAGCTCGCTGAGGTTGCAGGGCCCCGGCGCCAGCAGGCGGAACACGTAGCCGAACGAGGTGCCGATGTCGTCGAAGCCGGCCGCGGCCAGGTCGGCGTCGAGCGCGTCCTTGAACGCGGCGAAGGCCAGGTTCAGCAGCACACCGAAGTCCGGTGGGTCGGTCCTTGACATGATTAGCCACGGTTAATAAACTATGGTTAAGTATATCGAGGAGCCCCCATGCCTTTGCTGCAACGCCACGACGCCCCGACCTTCAATCTGCCGGGCATCCAGTTCACCACCTTGGCATCGCCCCGCCGCGGCGCCCAGGAAAACGCGGTGTGGGAGGTGACAGTGGCCGCCGGCGTGAACGGCTCGCCCCACCGCCTGACGCGCGAGGAGACCTTTGTGGCGCTGGAGGGCCGTGCGCAGATCGAGCTGGACGGCGAGCGGCACGAGCTGCAAGCGGGCAATGCCCTGGTGGTGCATGCGGGGCAGACCCTCGCGCTTTCCAACCCGGGGGCGCAGCCCTTCCGCGCTCTGGCCGTCTTCCCGGTGGGCGGGCAGGCCTTGGTGGGGGATCAGCCCCCCTTCACCCCGCCCTGGGCCGCTTAAGACCGGTGCGGTCCGCGCGGGGTGACGAGTCGCCCCCGGGGCGGGGGCCCGGCACACTCACCGCCCATGCCCATCCAGTTCGAACGCCCGAACCAGCCCGACGTGATCGCATTGATTGCCGAGCTGGACGCCTACCAGGACACGCTCTACCCACCCGAGGCGCGTTATGCGCTGGACTTGAGCAGTCTGGAGCAGGACGGCGTGTTGTTCGCCGTGGCGCGGGACGCAGATGGCGCTGCGGTGGGCTGCGGCGCGGTGGTGCTGGGCGCCGGCAGCGGCGAGCTCAAGCGCATGTTCGTGCGGCCGGCGCACCGCTCGCAGGGCGTGGCCGCTCAGTTGCTGGCGGCGCTGGAAGCCGAGGCTGCGGCGCGCGGCTGCCGGCGCGTGCAGTTGGAGACGGGCCCGCGCCAGCCCGAAGCCATTGCCTTCTACGGCAAGCATGGCTACCGCGTCCGCGGCGCGTTCGGGAGCTACCCCGAACACCCGCTGAGCGTGTTCATGGAAAAGCAGCTGGCGGGCTGAGGCAGGCCCCAGGCTTCACGCGGCCAGGCGCTCCGGCGCACCCCGGCCGAGCGCGCGCAGCAGCTGCGCATGGGCCGCCGGCTCCAGCGTGCGCTCGGCAATCTGCAGCACGCCCTCGAACACCGGCGCCGGCATGCCCTGCTGCATGCCACCCAGCATGCCGGCACGCTCGCTGGCGTTCAGCGCCGGGATGAACCAGTGCAGCGCTTCCATCATGGCCTCGGGCGGGATGGAGGCCACCAGGGCCTGTTCGATGGCGCTGAGCTCGGCATCGCTGTAATGCGCCCACAGGATGGCGTTGTGCTCGCGCTCCTCGATCTCCATGTGCTGGAAGTTCTCGGCCACGAACAGAGCGAGCTCGCGGTACAGGCGGGTCAGGGCGGCGGCACGCGTCTCGGGCGCGGCTTGGCGCAGGGCATCGCGCTGGGCCCACAGCGCGGCGATGGCTTCGGCGTGGTGTCCATGCTCGGCGGCGATGCGCGCGCTGGTGCCGGGCTGGGCGCGTTCCAGCGCGGGGTGGATGAACTCGTTCTCGTCCTTCAGGTGCAGCTCGCACAGGGCCAGCAGGCGCTGCAGCAGATCCAGGGCGGCGTCCAGCTCGTGCGAGTGGGTGGGGTCGGTGCTGCCCAGGGTGCAGAGGGTGCGGCTCATGAAGAGGCGCAGGGCCTTGTGGATGCCGGCGTAGACGTCGTAGCGGGGGGTGGTGCTCATCAGGTTCTCCGGGGCGGCGAAAGGGTGCCGCCATGGCCGAGGACTCTAGGAATTCCGCACCGCCCGCGCTCTTAAGACTCGCGTCAAGGTTTCTTAACTTTCTCTTATTCGTACAAAAGGGCGGTGGGCACCAGTTGGCCGTGCAGGCCCTCGCCGCCCAGCACCAGCAGGCGGCCGTCGGGCAGCGGGGTGAGGCTGTGCAGCACGCGCGGCTCGGGCAGTTCGGCGCGCGCCTGCGCGGCCTGGTCCGGGGCCCAGGCTTCGCTGCGCCGCAGCGCGCGCTCGCCTGCGCTCTGGCCGCCCAGCAGCAGCCAGCGGCCATCGCCCAGCGGCGCAGCCTGCGCCAGGGTGCGGGCCTGGCCCAGGCCGGGCAGGGGCTCGAAGCGCTGGGTCTGCGGGTCGAAGCGCAGGGCGTCGGCCAGGGCCTCGAGGGCATCGGTGCGGGTGCGTTCGCCGGCCAGCAGCAGCACGCGGCCATCGGGGGCGCGCCAGGCGCTGTGGGCGGCGCGCGGCGCCAGGCCCTGCTCGGGCAGGGGGCTGAAGCGGCCGCTGGCGGGGTCGAACAGCTCGGCGAAGACGTAGGAGCCCTCGCCGATGCGGTGGCCGCCGGCAATCAGCACGCGACCATCGGTCCGCAGGGTGGCGCTGTGGCCGGAACGGTCGTGCTGCATCGGGCCGGCGGTGAAGCTCCAGCGGCCGGTTTGCGGGTCCCAGAGCTCGGCGCTGGCGCGGGCGGTGCCGCCGGCCAGCAGCACGCGGCCATCGGCCAGCAGGGTCAGGCTGTGGCCGTGGCGGGCCTGTGCCAGGTTGCCGCTGATCTGCACCTGGCCGGTGCGGGGGTCGATGAGCTCGGTGCGCGTGGCCACGGGCAGGGCGGTGATGCCGCCGGCCAGCAGCACGCGGCCATCGGGCAGTTGCACGGCGGTGGCCTCGCTGCGGCCGCTGCTCAGGCTGCCGATGCGCTCGAAGCGGCGCAGGGCGGGGTCGAAGCGGTCGATGGCATCGGACAGCACCACGCCGCCCCGGTCGCCCCCCAGCACCAGCACGCGGCCATCGGCCAACGGCAGCGCACTGTGGCTGCTGGCGGAGAAATCACCCACGGGGCTGAAGCGGTCGCGGTAGCGCACGTCCAGGCTCAGCTCGGCACGCTGCGGTGTCTGGCCGGGGGCGGCGTCCACTTCCAGGCGCAGCTGCAAGGGGCCGGCCAGCGCGCCGGTGCGCAGCACCTGGCCGCTGCGCACGCGGCCGAAGCCGGGCTCCAGGCGCGCGCCACTGCCGCTGAACTCGACGCGCAGTTCGGCCTGCTCGCCCACGAAGTACTGGCTGCGGTCGCTGCTCAGGCGCAGCGTGGGCGCGGGCTCTGCGGGCGGTGGGGTGATGCCACCGCCCCCACCGCAGGCGGCTAGGGCAAGGCTGGGCAGGGCGGCGAGCAGGTGGCGGCGGGTGGGCATGGCGATGACAGCAGCAATGGGGAATGCGCTGCACTCTAGGAACGCCCCCTGGGCCCGGGCCAGTGCTTTCGATGCAATACCCTTTGGGTATCACCAACTCTGCGGTCTGCCATGAAGCGTGCCATCAGCCTGCGCCAGCTGGCGTACTTCGTCGCCGTGGCCGAAGAGCGCAGCTTTCGCGTGGCGGCCGAGCGCCTGCACCTGACGCAGCCGCCGCTGAGCCGCGCCGTGGCGGAGCTGGAGCAGCAGCTGGGCCTGCGCCTGCTGCTGCGCAGCCCGCAGGGCGTGCAGCCCACCGCGGCGGGCGCGCAGGCGCTGCCGCGCTTCAAGGCCCTGCTGGCGCAGGCCGAGCAGCTGCTGGACGAGGTGGCCGCGCTGGGCGATGCCCTGCCGCGCCTGCGCCTGGCGCTGCCGGCCTGGCTGAACCTGGCCCAGTTGCCGGCCTTCGAGCGCGCCCTGCGCGACAGCGGCTTGATCTCTGGCCTGGAGACGCAGCTGCTGCCCGCCCACGAGGCGGCGGCCGCCGTGGTGGCGGGCCGGCTGGACGGCGCGCTGCTGGCCGCGCCCATCGAGACCCAGGGCCTGCCGCTGCAGACCCTGGGCCAGCTGCCGCTCTCGGCCTTCGTGCCGCAGGGCAGCGCGCTGGCGCGGCGGCGCAGTCTGAGCCTGCGCGATCTGAACCAGCTGCCGCCCTTCTACCGCTTCCGGCGCAGCCTGAGCCCGCAGCTGTACGACCACCTGGACCGCCAGTACCGCGCGCACGGCTTTGCCCCGCTGCAGGAGCTGCCCGCGGCCGAGCTGCTGGACGTGTTCACCCGCATCGGCGCCGGCCAGGGCTGCACCTGCATGCCGGCTCAGATGGCGGTGGGCCGCTTTGCCGGCGTGGTGCGCCGCCCGCTGCGCGAGCCGGTGAGCCTGGACCTGGCCTGGCTGCCCGCCCGCCAGCTGCCCGATGGCCTGGCCACGGCCTGCGCCGCGGCGCTGCGCCTGCTGCTGCCGGGCAACTGAGGCATCGCCTGCAGCGAACGAGAAAGCGCTTGCAAGGCGTCTTTCCCGTGCCGTTTGAAACTTGATGTAAACAGCGCAGGGCCAACCCGATCAGAGCAAACCCTGGACGCGCGTGAAAGCGCTTTCAAATGGCGATCGATCTGCCTAGCATCGCGCCCGTCGGCGGCTCAAGGACGGCCGATGCAGTGCCTGCGCGCGGCCTTGGCGCGCCAGCCTTGTGTTGGAGACCACCCCATGAATGGCATCACCTGGCATGCCGCCCGCTGGCTATTTGGCCTGGCGCTGGCTTGCCTCAGTTTCTTCGTCCCGCCCGGGGCCCAGGCGCAGAGTCTGAGCACGGGCGTGGACTTCGATGGTTCCCAGGCCACGCTGTGGTTCCGCTCGAGCGGCAACCTGGCCTGGGTGGACGCGCACTACAGCGTCAACAACGGCGCGCAGCAGAACGTGCGCATGACCTACAACAGCGCGCAGTCGCGCTTTGAAGTGCGCTTCCCGGCGCAGGCTGGGCAGACGGTGAACCACTGGTTCACCTACAACAACGGCACGGCCTCGTACGACAGCGCGCCGGGCAGTTCGCAGATCGGCGGGGGCGGTGGCGGTTCCGCCCCGAGCTTCAGCCCGGCGGCGGGCAGCTACGCCAGCGCGCAGAGCGTCAGCATCAGCACCAGTCCCCTGGGCCTGCCGGTGCGCTACACCACCGACGGCAGCACTCCCACGCTGAGCTCGGCGCTCTACGCCGGCCCCATCAACGTGAGCGCCAACACCACGCTCAAGGCGGTGGCCGTGGCGCCGGACGGCAGCCTCTCTGCCGTGGGCAGTGCGGCCTACCAGATCGGCAGCACCGGCCCGGCGCAAGGCGCCGAGCAGATGACGGGCGGCGTGCGGCTGTGGTTCGGCGCCCAGGCCAATGGCCAGACCGTGCAATGGGTGGACCTGCACTTCAACACCGGCACCGGCCAGCAGAACGTGCGCATGCAGCTGAACAGCGGCGCCGGCCGCCACGAGTACGCGGTGCTGGCCGCCCAGGGCAGCACGGTGAACTACAGCTACACCTACTACACCAGCGCCGCCCAGGACACGGGCAGCTACAGCGTGGTGGTGGGGCCGGATGGCACGCAAACCCAGCCGCCGGTGTTCACGCCGCCGGCCGGCAGCTACAGCAGCGCACAGACGGTGAGCCTGAGCAGCCCGACGCCGGCCGCGCAGATCCGCTACACGCTGGACGGCAGCACGCCGACGGCGAGCTCGCCGCTCTACACCGGCCCGATCTCGGTGCCGCTGGACCGCACGCTCAAGGCCTACGCAGTGGCGCCTGAAAAGACGCCCTCCAGCGTGGTCAGCGCCACCTACACCTCCACGCCGCAAGGCCCGAGCTGGGGTGGCGTGGACGCCTCCGGCGGCGCCGTGCTCTGGTTCAAGGCCGGCAGCACGGTGGACTGGGTGGACCTGCATGTGAACCCGGGCACCGGCATGCAGAACCTGCGCATGAACTACAGCGCCGCCAACGGCCGCCACGAAGCCTTCGTGGCCGCGGCCCCCGGCAGCACGCTGACCTACAACTTCACCTACTACCGCCCCAGCGTGGGCGCGGCCGACACCCCGAACGCCAGCTACCAGCTGCAGGGTGGGTGCGGCACCGCCATCCCGCCGGCTGTGAGCTTCACGCCGCCGGGCGGCAGCTACAGCGGTGCGCAGACCGTGACGCTGGCCAGCGCCGGTGCGGGCGTGCAGATCCGCTACACGCTGGACGGCAGCGCGCCCACCAGCAGCTCCGCCCTCTATTCGGCGCCCATCAGCGTGGGCAGCAACCTGACCATCCGTGCCATCGCGCGGGACGGCTGCGGCAATGCCTCGCCGGTGGCCAGCGCGAGCTACCAGATCGGTGGCGGCGGCGGTGGCTTCGCGCAGGGCGTGTCCGAGCTCGGCGCCGCGGCCACGATGTGGTTCAAGCCCAATGCCGCGGCCGAGTACGTGATCCTGCATTACGCGCTCGGCAATGCGTCCGAGATCGGGCCACAGATGGTCTTCAACGCCGCCGTGGGCCGCTGGGAATTCACCGCCACGCCCACCGCCCCGGGCCAGGTGCTGAACTACTGGTTCACCTACAAGCCCCTGGGCGGCGCGCAGCAGGACACGCAGCGCTACAGCCTGACCCTGGGCGGCGGCCTCTCCGGTCCGCTGTTCAGCCCGGCCCCGGGCAGCTACGCCACGGCGCAGCAGGTCAGCCTGGCCAACGCCGCCGGCGTGTCGGGCGTGATCCGCTACACCACCGACGGCACTGCACCCACCCAGCAGTCGCCGCTGTACAGCGGCCCGATCTCGGTGGAGCACGCGTCCACGATCTACGCCGCCACCTTCACGGCGGACGGCCAGAGCAAGATCAGCATGGGCAACTACGTGATCGGCACCGACGGCGGCCCGGTGGCCACGCCGGTGTTCTCGCACCCCACGGGCAGCTATGGCACGCGGCTGCGCGTCAACCTGCTCTCGGCCACCGTGGGCGCCACGCTGCGCTACACGCTGGACGGCAGCACACCGACGCTGAACTCGCTGCAGTACGGCGCGCCGATCGAGGTGGACAGCAATCTGACCCTCAAGGCCGTGGCCTTCAAGAAGGGTGTGGCCTCGGAAGTGGCCAGCGCCAGCTACACGCTGACAGGCACCGGCAGCAGCGACCACCTGTGGAACGGCAAGACCACCTTCAATGTGGTGAACGCCACCCGCGGGCGCTGGGCCGATGACCAGGTCTACTGGGCCATCATTGGCAAGGACTGGGCCACCGGCAAGTTCGTGCACGTGGGCGCGAACGGCGAGCTGATTCCGATGGCGCTGGGCGACAACGGCGCGCTGATGAAGAACGGTCTGCCCTACAGCAACTACTTCTTCCGCCTGAGCGACAAGCGCAGCATCACCATCCCGGCGATCAACTCGGCGCGCATCCTCTTCAGCGTGGGCAGCCCGATGTACATCTGGGTCAACCAGGACGTGAACGGCAACATCGCCTACGCCGGCGCGAACATCGAGAACCCGACCGACCCGAACACCGATGTCATCTTCGATTTCGGCGAGTTCGCCATCCTGCCCCCGGGCGCCAACCCGCAAGGCATCTTCATCAACACCACCCGCGTCGACCAGTTCGGCTTCCCGCTCAAGCTGGAGGTGACCGGCCTGGACGGCTTCAAGCAGACCGTGGGCGAATCGCTCACCGAAACCCGCGAGGAGCTGTTTGCGAAGTACTTCGCCGAGACCCCGGCCGAGTTCCACAGCCTGGGCCAGCCGCCCTACGGGCCAATGCGCATCATGGCGCCGGCCCATGCCACCTTCCAGGGCGAGGGCGCCAATGCCACCTACCTGGACAGCTATGTGGACGAGGTCTGGCAGCAATACGCCAATCAGGACCTGGTGATCGACCTGAAGAACGGCTGGGCGCCCTTCACCGGGCGTGTGGTGAACGGCAAGCTGCGCTTCACCGATGCCGCCGGCGGGCAGTACTTCGTCAATGCCAAGCCCAGCACCTCGATGGTGATGCTGGGCAACGGCAAGCTCGACGATCCGACCGGTGGCACCACCGATGTGGGCAAGCAGCTGCAGCTGCAGGCCCAGGTCTGCGCGGCGCTGAACCGCCGCGTGGCGCACCTGCCCTTCGCGGACTGGTGGAACGGCAACAAGTTCTTCCCGGCGACGGGGCGCTCCAACGCCTTCGTGAAGTTCTGGCACGACCACAGCCTGAACGCGCTGTCCTACGGCTTCGCGTACGACGATGTGGGTGGCTTCAGCCCCTCCATCCACACGCGCGCCCCGCAGACCGTGACCTACACGATCGGCTGGTAAGCGATGCGCCGGATCCTGGGAAAGAACCCGCGGTCCGGCGCGCTCCTCGCGGGCGCGCTGCTGCTTGGTCTGGGGCTGGCCCTGGGCTTTGGGGGCTCGAATCCAGGCGGGGAGTCGCCGCCCCAGCCGCCGCCCATTGCACAGTCGGTGGCTGCGCCGGTCGCTCCGCCTGCGGCCGGGCTGAGCACCGAGCTGCGCGCCGCGCCATCCGGGGTGCTGCGCTTCGAGCTGGAGGCGCTGCGCCGCGCTGCCAGCGGCCGGCCGCTGGCGCTGATCCGCCAGGGTGGGGCGCCGGCGCGTGTGCTCGGAGTGGGCGAGTCCCTGGGCCTGGGCGTGCGCCTGGCGCAGATCGAACCGCGTGCGGTGTGGATCGAGCGCGGCGGCCAGCGCGAACGCCTGGAGCTGCCGCGCGAGGCGGCTGGCCTGCCGGCCCTGCCGCCCCCCAGCCCGCCGCGGCTGGACGAGGCGCTCGGTCCCATCGCCCGGCCGGCGGACGCGCCCCTGCCCAGCAGCACCGGGCTGGAGCGCGCGATCCGCCGTGCGCAAGGGGCGGCCACGCGCTCTTGAAGCGCGGTTTGAACTGCAAGGGCGGCCCCCGCGGGCCGCCCTTTTTCATGCCGAAAACCCTGCACGGCAGTGCGCTTCTGGCATGCCGGCTTGGCCGCAGCGGCCGTCCCGCCTAGCATCCGCTCCATGTTCCCCCGCGCCTGCCACCCCATCAGCCGCGGCGTCGCCCAGACGCCGCGCGTGGCCGCGCGCATGAACTCCACGCTCCAGACCGGTGACCGCTGCGGCCGTCCTACGGACGCACATTCCTGAGCCCGGCGATCGCTCTCCTCCCTCATTAGCGCACCTCTCTGATCGCCGGGCCCAGATCCCGCGCGATGCCTATGGGTCGCCGCCTGCGGCGGCCGCCAGGAGTTGCCATGACCGCCGTCCTCAGCGGTGAGCTGCTGCTCACCGAACTAGACTTTGCCCGTCTTCTCAAGCTCAACAGCGCCGCGCTGCGCGAGCTGCTGGATGACGCCAGCGCCTTGCCCTCGCCGGAGATCCCGGCCGATGTGGTGACCATGAACAGCCGCGTGCTCGTCAGCGACGACGCCCGTGCCGCCCCGCAGACGCTCACGCTCTGCTACCCGCCCGATGCCGACCCGCATGCGGGCCGTGTGTCGGTGCTTTCGCCCGTGGGCGCCGCCCTGCTGGGCCGCCGCGTGGGCAGCGAGGTCAGCTGGCGCACGCCCACCGGCGAGCGCCGCGCGCTGCGCATCGAGGCCCTGCTGTTCCAGCCCGAAGCCAGCGGCGACTACCTGGCCTGAGCGACCCCCACATCTGGAGTTCCCATGACTGAACCGATCGAACACCCGCCCCCCGCCTCGGCCTTTGAGCGGGCGCTGCTGCGCAGCATCGCCAGCGAAGCCGGCCCGCGTGGCTGGCAGCTGCTGGATGGCATGCCCTACTGGAATCAAGGGCTGCTGTTCTGCCTGCTGATTCCCTTTGCCGATGCGCGCCAGGGCCATGCCCGCGTCACCTTGAGCCTCAAATGGCGGGCGCTGGACCGGGTGCTGTGGCGCCGCCTGGGCCTGAGTCCGCCCGAGGGCCTGCGAGCGCATGCCGCCAGCGCCCGGGCCCTGCCGGGCTGGACCGTGTACCGCAGCGCGGTCAGTGGCCTGGGCTGGCCGTCCGAGGCCCTGGAGCGCTGGGCGGCACTGGCCGTGCAGGGCGCGGCCGATTGCGCCGCCCGCCTTCAGGGCGAGCTGGACGCCTTGCCGCGTTACCTCGAGTTCATCGAGCGCGAGCACCGGGCGCTGCTGGAGCGCCAGCCCCATGCCAGCAGCCGCCTTGAGCAGGAGCGGGTGCTGGCGGCGCTGCTGCTGGAGGATGCCGCCGCAACGGGCCTGGGGTTGGCGAGGGCTTGACCTTGCCACCGGGTCAAGCTTGAGACTGCGCAAAACCGATCGCCACCGCCCTTGCTACATTGATCGCTATGTCCGCCCCCCGCCTGCTGCTGACCCTCTTGCTCGCCCTGTGCCTGGGCCTGCAGGGTGGGCTGGTGCGCGCCGCCAGCCTGGCGGCGATGGGGGAGGAGGGCGCCAGCGCTCAGGCCGTGCCACCCTGCCATGAGACGGCGGCGCATGCCGCCGTTGCCACTGATGCCGTGGATGCCGCGAATGCGGCCCTGCCCGACGCCGGCTGCAGCCACTGCGCCAACTGCTGCCTGCCGGCCGCCTTGCCCACGCCGGTGCCGCTGTGCCTGCCCGAGCTGGCGCGCGACGACTGGCCCGGCCTGCAGCCGCAGGCCCCGCCGCAAACCGCGCAGCCCCCGCTGTTGCGCCCGCCCCGCAGCCTGTAAGCCTGAGCCGCACCCGCGGAAAGCGGGTGTGCCCGTGCGCGCTGCGCACCCTCTCAGTTCTTGCTACCCATGCGCTTTGCCCTACTGACGCCGCTGCTCGCCGCGCTGGCCTGGCCGGCCCACGCGACCCCAGCCGGCGACCCCGCCGACCCCAAGACCCCGGTGCCGGCGCTGCAGCACCGTTCGGTGCTCGCACGCCCCGCCGCGCTCGTGGCGGACCCGGCCGAGCCCGGCCGCTGGCGCGCTGCCCACGAGGCCGTGCACCGCGCCGGCGGTTGGCGCGCCTATGCCCGCGAACCGGTGCCGCCAGCACCGGCGGCCTCCGCCGCCAAGCCCAACCTGCATCACCACGGGGCCCCGCAATGAAATGCCTGCCCCCGCTTCTGGCCGCCCTGGCCCTGGCCGGCTGCGCCAGCCTGGACCCGCAGCCGCGCTTTGCCGAACTGCAGCAGGCGGCCGCCAAGCCCCTGCCCGGCGCCCAGCTGCTGTGGGCGCAAACGCCCGAGCAGGAGGCCGAGCGCGAGCGCCGCGTCGCCGCGTTGCTGGCCCAGCCCCTGAGCCAGGACGCCGCCGTGCAGCTGGCTCTGCTGAACCACCGCGGCCTGCAGGCCGCGTACGCGCAGCTCGGCATCGCCGTGGCCGATCTGGACCAGGCCAGCCGCCTGCCCAACCCCGGCTTCAGCTTCGGCCGCAGCCGGGCCAGCGGCGACCACGGCGTTGAGCGCGAGATCGAGCGCAGCCTGCACCTGAACCTCAGCAGCCTGCTGAGCTGGCCGATGCGCCGCGCCATCGAAGCGCGCCGGGTCGAGCAGGCCCAGGGGGCGGCGCTGCTGGCTGTCATCGAGCGCGCGGGCGAGGCGCGCAAGGCCTGGGTGCAGGCGGTGGCCGCACAGCAAACCCTGGCCTACAGCGCTCAGGTGCTGGAAGCCGCCGAGGCCAGCGCCGAGCTGGCCGCGCGTTTGCGTAGCGTGGGCAATTTCAACAAGCTGCAGCAGCTGCGCGAACAGGGCTTCCAGGCCGAGGCCGCGCTGGGCCATGCGCGCGCCACCGCCGCGGCCCAGGCCGCGCGCGAACGCCTGGTGCGCGCGCTCGGGCTCTGGGGCGATCAGCTGCAGCACTTGCGCCTGCCCGAGCGCCTGCCCGACCTGCCCACCGCCCCGGCCGAGCACCCCGAGATCGAGCGCGAGGGCCTGGCCCAGCGCCTGGATGTGCAGGGCGCCAAGCTGAACGCCGAGGCCACGGCGCGCCAGCTGGGCCTGAGCCGCATCACCCGCTTCGTGAACGTGCTGGAGCTGGGCGGCCACCTCAACACCAACAACGAGGGCGCGCGTGAGCGCGGCTGGGAGCTGAGCATCGAGCTGCCGTTGTTCGACTGGGGCGGTGCCCGCGTGGCACGGGCTGAACAGCAGTACCGCCAGGCCCTGGCGCAGGTGGCCGACAGCGCCATCAGCGCCCGCTCCGAGCTGCGCGAGGCCTACGGCACCTACCGCCACGCCTGGGACATCGCCCGCCACCAGCGCCAGGTGCTGCTGCCGCTGAAGAACCAGGTCAGCGAAGAGAACCTGCTGCGCTACAACGGCATGTTCATCGGCGTGTTCGAGCTGCTGGCCGATGCACGCGCGCAGATCACCGCCGTCAACGCCGCCATCGAAGCCGAACGCGACTTCTGGCTGGCCCAGGCCGACCTGGAGCAGGCGCTGATCGGCAAACCCAATCTGGCGGCGGCCACCGCCAGCCTCAGCGCCCCGGCCGAAGCCGGCGGCGGCCATTGAAGGACATCCCCATGGTTTCCAGAAGAGGTTTTCTGCAAGGCGCGGGCGTGGCCAGCGCGGCGGTCTCCACGGTGGCGATGGCCGCCTTGCCCGAGCCCGTCATCCAGACCAGCGCCGACACCCAGCCGCCGCTGCTGCCGCCCAACGGCCGGCCCTACAACCCGGTGGTGACGCTGAACGGCTGGACCGCGCCTTGGCGCATGAAGAACGGCGTCAAGGAGTTCCACCTGGTGGCCGAGCCCGTGGTGCGCGAGATGGCGCCCGGTTTCAAGGCGCACCTGTGGGGCTACAACGGCCAGAGCCCCGGCCCCACCATCGAGGTGGTGGAGGGCGACCGCGTGCGCATCTTTGTGACCAACAAGCTGCCCGAGGTCACCAGCGTGCACTGGCATGGCCAGCGCCTGCCCAATGGCATGGACGGCGTGACCGGTCTGACCCAGCCCGCCATCCCGCCCGGCAAGACCTATGTGTACGAGTTCGTGGCGCGCCGCCCCGGCACCTTCATGTACCACCCGCATGCCGACGAGATGGTGCAGATGGCGATGGGCATGATGGGTTTCTGGATCACGCATCCGAAGGGACGCCACCCGCACATCGACCCGGTCGAGCGCGACTTCTGCTTCCTGCTCAACGCCTACGACATCGACCCCGGCGCCTACACGCCCAAGGTGATGACGATGCTGGACTTCAACCTCTGGAGCTGGAACAGCCGCATCTACCCCGGCATCGACCCCCTGGTGGTGCGCCACGGCGACCGCGTGCGCCTGCGCGTGGGCAACCTCACCATGACCAACCACCCCATCCACATCCATGGGCATGAGTTCGTCATGACCGGCACCGACGGCGGCCCCGTGCCCAAGAGCGCGCGCTGGCCCGAGGTGACCTGCGACATCGCCGTCGGCCAGATGCGCCAGCTCGACTTCCTGGCCGACGAGGTGGGCGACTGGGCCTTCCACTGCCACAAGAGCCACCACACCATGAACGCCATGGGCCATGGCGTGCCCACGATGATCGGTGTGGACCACACCGGCCTGGCCGGCAAGATCAAGAAGCTGATCCCCGACTACATGGTGATGGGCGAGCGCGGCATGAAGGACATGACCGAGATGGAGATGCCGCTGCCCGAGAACACCGCGCCCATGATGACGGGCGAGGGACCCTTCGGCGCCGTGGGCATGGGCGGCATGTTCTCCGTCATCAAGGTGCGCAAGGACCAGAAACCCGGCGACTACAAGGACCCCGGCTGGTTCCAGCACCCGCCCGGTACCGTGGCCTACGAACTGCAGGGCGAGGCCCCGGCCCCAGCCCGCGCCGCCAGCCCAAAGCCGGCCGCGCGTGACATCGAGGTCCAAGTGCGCAAGCCCGGCCAGCATTCCCATTGAAAGGATTCCGCATGAAATTCCTCCCCCTGCTGCTCGCCGCGCTCTTCAGCGCCGGCGCCGCCCAGGCCCATGGCCCCAAGCACCACGCGCCGGCCGCAGTCAAGAAAGAACAGAAGGACTGGGGCATTGCCGGCACGGCCAAGGGCGCGCGCACGGTCGAGATCGTCATGACCGATGCCATGCGCTTCCAGCCCGCCCACCTGGACGTGCGCGAGGGCGAGACCCTGCGCCTGCGGGTGCGCAACCAGGGCAAGATGCTGCACGAGCTGGTCATCGGCACGCAGCAGGAACTGGACGCGCACGCCGCGCTGATGCTCAAGTTCCCCGACATGGAACACGACGAGCCCTATATGGTCCATGTGGAGCCGGGCAAGACCGGCGAAATCGTCTGGACCTTCAACCGCGCGGGTTCCTTCCAATTCGCCTGCCTGATTGCCGGCCACTACCAGGCCGGCATGGTGGGCACCCTCACCGTGAAAGCCAAAGGAGGCTGATCATGAAACGACGCCATGCACTGAGCGCGCTTGTGGCGCTGGTCGCCGCGCCCGTCGGGGCCCAGGGCGCGCTGCCCAAGGTCGAGGTCTGGAAAGATGCCAACTGCGGCTGTTGCAAGGACTGGATCGTGCATTTGCAGCAGCAGGGCTTCCAGGTGGAGGCGCACGACACCGGCAACGCCGCCATGCGCCGCAAGGTCGGCATCCCGCAGGCCCTGGGCAGCTGCCACACTGCCCAGGTGGGCGGCTACGCCATCGAAGGCCATGTGCCAGCGCGCGAGATCAAGCGCCTGCTCAAAGAAAAGCCCGAGGCCGTGGGCCTGAGCGTGCCCGGCATGCCCGTGGGCTCGCCCGGCATGGACGGCCCCGTCTATGGCGGCCGCAAAGACCCGTATGAAGTGCTGCTGGTCCGCAAGGACGGCAGCACCCGCGTGTTCCAGTCCTACTCCTGAGTGAAACCCTTCATGACCAAGACCTTGCTGCTGGCCCTGCTGGCCAGCCTTTCCCTTTCGGCCGCAGCTGCCGATCTCACCGAGGCGGAGGTCAAGAAGATCGACGCCGACCAGGCCAAGATCACCCTCAAGCATGGCGAGATCAAGAACCTCGACATGCCGCCGATGACCATGGTCTTCGGCGTCAAGGACAAGACCCTGCTCGCCAAGGCCAAGCCCGGCGACAAGGTGCGTGTGCGCATCGAGAAAGACGGCGCCCGCTACGTGGTGACCGTGCTGGAGGCCGCACCATGAGGGCCGCTCTGCTTGTCTTGAGCCTGCTCGCCGCGGGCGCGGCCCAGGCCGACATTGCCGAGATCCGCTGGGATGCGGAAGGCCGTGCCAAGCAGACCTTCGACGTCGCCCCGGGCAAGTTCGCCGAGTACTGCGGCAAGCTCAACAAGGACCAGAGCGTGCGCTGGTCCTTCGAGGCCGGCGCGCCGCTGGACTTCAACATCCACTACCACGTGGGCAAGGCGGTGGAGTACCCGGCCAAGGCCAAGGGGGTGGCGGCGCAGCAGGGTGAATTGAAGGTTGCGCTGGACCAGGACTACTGCTGGATGTGGAGCAACAAGGGTGGGGCGGGGGTGACGCTGAAGGTGCAGTTGGAGCGCTGATCGGGCATCTGCACCGGCGTGCCGGAAAGAAAAAAGCCGCGCCTAGGGCGCGGCTTTCTTCGAGGGGAGTGGCTCAGCGAGCCTGCTTGCGACGGCTGGCTGCACCCAAAGCGGCCAAGCCGAAACCGACCAGCAGCATGGAGGCGGGCTCGGGGACTTGGCCGATCGGGGTGCCACCCACGCCGGCAAAGCCGAAGTAGAACGTGGCCGGCGTGCCCGTTGCACCATTGCCGAAGCTCTGGCCGAGGGAGTAGACCTCGGCCTTCATGGCCGTCAGGTCGGCCAGAGCGCCGATCTCGCTGCCCTGGGCGCCATAGAAGATCTCGAAGACTTTCGACTCACCGGCGGCCAGCGTACCGAAGGTGAACACGAACTGAGCGCCGTGGTCGGCCGGGCCGTTGTCGGCGAAGTTGACGTTGGTGGTTCCGGCGACCAACTCGCTGTCCGGAGCCATCGGGTTGCCGGCCGCGAAGCCGTTGTCGTTCGAGAAGAACAGTGCGGAAGCACCGACACCTTGCAGCGTCACCAACTCAGCGAACTCCGAGGGCGGGATGTCCCAGTCCATCACCCGCGAATAGCGAACGTCGTTCACCGCGCTGTTGCTGGTGTTGGTGATCGTCACTTGCGTGCGGAAGCCGTTGGTGCCGGCAAAAACGCTGTAGGCCTGCGAGATCGTGAGGCCGGGGACGCTTTGCAGGTAGCCGTTCGAAGTGGCCACGCCGCCGGCATAGCTGAAGGACGTGAAACCGATGTTGGCCGAACCCACATTGCCGTTGGTGTAGCCGCCCTGGCCATTGCCGGCCAGGCCCCAACCTTCGCACAGGCAACCGGGGGTGATGCCGTCGCCGACACCGGCTCGCGTAATGCCGACACCCGAGAAGCCGAGGCGACCGTCGTCGGTGACCCCGATGCTGGTGCCGCCATTGACCAGCACCGCGCCGGCCGTTGCAGAACCGGAGAAGACAGCCAGACCCATGGCGAGAGAGACGCCCGCAACCAGCTTGGAAGACCACGAATTCACGTTACAGCTCCATGTGATGAGAAGATTGAGCCGGTTCTAAAGCACGTGTCGTGCCAGATTTGCTTTGACTATTGAGGCTCCTGGAGTTATCGATATGCCCAGCTGCGCCGGTGCAACGGGTGTGTCAATCGTCTCGACGGTCATCTGTAAGCAGTTGCTTCGTTGCGTTAACTGAATCGGTCGACCAAGCGGCGTGACTGATGCGGACCGCCCACCAGGGCAAGGCGGATCGTTTTCGTGGGCGCTTGCGGTGGATCAGAACCCCGGCGCATCGCCCGCGCACAGCCGAGCGCCGCGAACCGCTTGCTGCACCGCAGCGAATAAACTCCGCCGCGTTGGTGCTCGCTCCCGCCCTCAAGCGGCAGCAGTTCAACGGGAATCAGGAAGGGCCGGGCCGCACCGGTACCAAGCCCCAACCTGAGCTGCCCCCGCAACGGTAAGCGGACGAAGGCCTGCAACAGCCTTCCGCTCCTGTCGAAGCCACTGGACCTCGCGGTCTGGGAAGGTCACAGGGGTTGTTCCGTCAGCCCGGATACCGGCCAACGAGGTGGCGCGCCCGCAGGGTGCGCTTGGGTGCGCGGCTGCGGGGAAGCGGCGGCGCACGTTGTCTGTGTGTGCATTCCATGTTCTGTCTCCCTTCGGGCCGTCGCGCCTGCAAAGCCCCTGCGGCTGCCGTGGCGCTGGCCGCCTCCCTGTTCTGCGCCGCCGGCGCGCAGGCCCAGGTCTCTTCCCTTTCTCAATCCCTGTCCTCCACCCAGCTGGACGCCGTGGTGCTGACCGCACAGCGCCTGCCGCAGCGGGTGGACCAGGCGCTGGCGCAGGTGACGGTGATCGACCGCGCCGAGATCGAGGCCCAGGCCGGCCGTACGCTGGTGGAGCTGCTGGCCGCGCAGCCGGGCATCCAGTTCTGGTCCAACGGCGGGGCGGGCAAGCTCGCCACCGTGTCGATGCGCGGGCTCGAGGGCCGCCACACCCTGCTGTTGATCGATGGCGTGCGCTACGGCTCCGCCACGGCCGGCATTCCGATCTGGGACAACCTGCCGCTGGATGCGGTGGAGCGCATCGAGATCGTGCGCGGCCCGCTCTCGGCCCTGTACGGCAGCGACGCCGTGGGTGGCGTGGTGCAGATCTTCACGCGCAAGGGCACGCCGGGCCTGGCCCTGCATGGCCGCCTGGCCGCTGGCTCGCACGGCCAGCGCCAGGCCGCGGCCGGCCTGCGCTGGGCCGCCGGGCCCTGGGAGGCGGCGCTGGGCCTGCAAGCCTCGCGCGACGACGGCTTCTCGGCCACCAATGCGCGCGCGCAGTTCGGCAACCACAACCCCGACCGCGACGGCTTCGACCAGGATGCCGTGAACCTGCGCCTGGGCCTGCAGCTGGCGGGCGACTGGCGCCTCGAGGCCCTGGCCCTGGACAGCCGCGGCGAGACCCAGTTCGACGACGGCCCCGGCCGCGACGCCCGCGCCAAGCTGCGCAGCCAGGTGCTGAGCCTGCAGGCGTCTGGAACGCTGGCCAGCGGCTGGCGCCAGCGCCTGCGCGCCGCACGTGCGCTCGATGAGAACGACACCGTGGTGGGCGCCTTCGGCACCGGCCTGACGGCCAGCACGCAGAAGCAGCTGAGCTGGGAACACAACCTGGCCACGCCGGTGGGCGAGCTGCTGGGCGTGCTGGAGCGCAACGAGCAATCGGTGCAGCGCCCCGGCGCGCCCTATGCGGTGACGCAGCGCACCATCACCGGCCTGGGGCTGGGCCTGAACGGCCGTGCCGAGCGCCACCACTGGCAGCTGGCCGCCCGGCGCGACCGCAACTCGCAGTTCGGCGGCCAAACCACCGGCTCGGCCGCCTATGGGCTGGACCTGAACGAGCAGCTGCGCGCCACCGCCTCCTGGGGCAGCAGCTTCGCGGCACCGAACTTCAACCAGCTCTATTTCCCCAACTTCGGCAACCCCAAGCTGCTGCCCGAAGAGGGCACGCACCGCGAGCTGGGTCTGCGCTGGGTGCAGGGCACGCACCAGGTGCGCGTCACGGCCTTCGAGCACCGCATCCGCGGCTACATCACCTCGGGCCAGAACCCGACCAATGTGCCGCGTGCCGAGATCGAGGGCCTGAGCCTGGGCTGGGAGGCGAGCTGGCAGGGCGGCTGGAGCCTGAACGCCTCGCTCGAAGCCCTGAACCCGCGCAACCTCAGCAACGACAAGCTGCTGGTGCGCCGCGCCAAGGAACATCTGCGCCTGGCGCTGCAGCGCGACCTGGGCGCCTGGACGGCCGGGGCCCAGCTGCGCAGCGTGGGCGACAGCTACGAGAACGCCACCAACACGATGAAACTGGACGGCTACACCGTGCTGGACCTGCACGCCCAGTGGCGCCTGGCGCCCGAGTGGGCGCTGGGTCTGAAGCTCAACAACGCGGCCGACGTGGCGTATGAAACCGCCTACGGTTTCAACCAGCCGCGCCGCGAGTGGCTGCTGACGCTGCGCTACGGTCGCTGAAGCCCAAGACGAAGGGGTTGCCGCATGAAGTTCTGGATCGCTTGCCTGCTCGGGTTCTGGTGCGTGCTGGCCCCCGCCCAGCCCCTGGTGCTGAAGGACGACCGCGGCAACACCCACACCTTGAAGGCGCCGCCGCAGCGCATCGTCTCGCTGCTGCCTTCGCTGACGGAGGCGGTGGCGGCGCTGGGCGGCGCGCCCAAGCTGGTGGGGGTGGACCGCTGGTCCAACTGGCCCGCGCCGGCGCTGGCCGGCCTGCCGCGCCTGGGCGGTCTGGACGATGTGCAGATCGAGACCATCGCCCGGCTCAAGCCCGATGTGGTGCTGGCCTCGGTGGCCTCGCGCTCGCTGGACCGGCTCGAGGCCCTGGGCTTCACGGTGGTGCGGCTGCGCTCGGAATCGCACGCCGACGTGCGGCGCACGCTTGGACTGGTGGCTCAGTTGCTGGGCCAGCCCGCGGCGGGTGAGCGGCTGTGGGCCGAGGTGCAGCAACGCATCCAGGCCGCGCAGGCGCGCGTGCCGGCGGGCTTGCGCGGGCAGAGCGTGTACTTCGAGATCGGCGGTGGGCCCTACGCCGCCGGTCGAACCTCTTTCATCGGCGAGACCCTGGGGCTGCTGGGACTGCAGAACGTGGTGTCTGCGGAGCTCGGGCCCTTTCCAAAGCTGAACCCGGAGTTCGTGGTGCGGGCGCGGCCGGGGGTGGTGATGGGGGTGGCGAAGGAAGCGAGCGGCTATTCGGCGCGACCGGGGTGGTCTTCGGTGCCGGCCTTGCAGCTTCAGCGGGTGTGTGCCTTTCCGAGTGAGGTGTACGAGATGCTGATTCGGCCGGGGCCGAGGTTGGGGGAGGGGGCGGAGGTGGTGGCGGCTTGTTTGGAGCGGCTGCGGTGAGTGCTGAGCTGTGTTCGGTGCAGCCCGCAGGGGGCTTCACCCCCGCGACAGCCCGCTTGCAAGCGGGCTGTCCTTCGGCAGGGGTCGCAAGGCCCGCAGGGGCCTTGCTCGCTCCTGCCTCAGCCCTAGGGGCGAACTGTGATGGCGGTGCTTGGGCTCACACTGACACGAGCCCTCCTCTGACTTCGACGGGCAGGACGACGAAGGCGCCCGGAGTACCGGTCGTCCCGGGCAGCGAGGACCATGGCCTCCGCGCTCCGAAGAACAGAGCCCCAATCAGCGCCCAGCCATGCCAAACCACTCGTTGGGGGTCTGTTCATCGCAGAGAGCCCGTGATGGTTTGCGGTGGTCTAGTCGGCCGGTACTCCGGCCAGCTTAGCGGGCAGGTTTTCGCAGTCCCAGGAGGGGTGTGGGAGCCATGTGAACCGGACGTGCAGTCGCGGCCGACCCTAGGTCGGCTGCGTGCATTCAGCGCCTTTCTTTTCCCCCCTTTGCTTTGGCGCAGCAAAGAAAAGGGGGTCGGGTGCAGGGGTGAAGCCCCTGCGGGCGCCCACAAAAACAAGCCGATGCCATGAACACTCTCTCCATGGCCCTCCCCATCGAAAACCCTGCCCAACAAAGGCGCCAGCGCCTGAGCCTCACCCTGCTCGCGCTGATCGCGCTGGCCCTGCTGGCGGGCCTGATGACCGGCTCCAACGGCTTCGCCCCCCTGCAGTTCTGGCAGGAACTCCAAGGCGAACAGGCCGGCCTGATCCTGGGCGAAATCCGTGCCCCGCGCAGCCTGGGTGCCGCGGCCGTGGGGGCCTTGCTCGGCCTGGGTGGCGCCATCGCGCAGGGCCTCTTTCGCAATCCGCTGGCGGACCCGTATCTGCTCGGCTCGGCCTCGGGCGCCGGCCTCGGGGTCGTGCTGGTGATGGCCGGCGCCACGCTCGGCGGTTGGAGCCTCAGCCTGGCCACGTTGGCCTGGATCGAGCGCGTCGGCCTGGTGGGCGCGGCTTTTGGTGGCGCGCTGGCCGGCGTGGCGCTCACGCTCAGCCTGGCGGCGGGCGCGTTGCACACCCTGCGCCTGCTGCTGGCCGGCGTGGTGGTGGCGGTGCTGCTCGGGGCGGTGTCGGATCTGATCACGCTTGTTTCGCCCGATGCGCTGCGCGGCAAGCAGGCGTTCTTGCTCGGCAGCACCAGCTTCCTGGGCTGGCCTTCGCTGGGCCTGATGGCCCTGGGTTGGGGCGTGGCGCTGCTGCTGGCGCTGCGCCTGGCGCGCGCGCTGGATGCACTCACCCTGGGCGAGGAAAGTGCGGCCAGCCTGGGCCTGAACCTGCCGCGCGTGCGCCTGGGCCTGGTGCTGGCGCTGGCACTGGCCACGGCGCTGGCGGTGTCGCAGACCGGGCTGGTGGGTTTTGTGGGCCTGGTGGCGCCGCATCTGGTGCGCCGCCATGCGCCGGGTCCGCATGCCTGGCTGCTGTGGGCCAGCAGCCTGATGGGGGCCTTGCTCTTGCTCGGGGCCGATGTGCTGGCGCGCGCGGTGATCGCGCCGCAGGAGCTGCCGGTGGGCGTCGTCACCGCCGTGGTGGGCGGCGCCTATTTGTTCGTGCTGATCCGCAAACGGAGCCTGACATGACGCCGCGCCTGCAAGTGCAAGATCTGCAGCTGGCCCTGGGTGGCCGCCCGGTGCTGCGCGGCGTGGACCTGCAGCTGGACAGTGGCTGGACGGCCATCGTCGGCCCCAATGGCGCGGGCAAATCGACCCTGCTGCGCGCCCTGGCCGGCCTGCTGCCGGCGCAGAGCGGCCAGGTGCTGTTGGATGGCCGCCCGCTGGCCCGTTGGACGGCCGGCGAGCGCGCGCGCCGCCTGGCCTGGCTGGCCCAGCTGGGCGATACGACCGGCGAGCTGAGCGTGCGCGAGACCGTGGAGCTCGGGCGCATTGCCCACCTGGGCCTGGGCGGCACGCCGGGCCCGCGTGATGCCCAGGCCGTGGCCCAGGCCATGGCGCTCACCGAATGCCAGGACTGGGCGCTGCGCCGCCTGCAGGAGCTCAGCGGCGGCGAGCGCCAGCGCGTGCTGCTGGCGCGCGCCCTGGCCACCGAGGCGCCGCTGCTGCTGCTGGACGAACCCACCACCCACCTGGACGCGCCGCACCAGGTGGCCTTGGCACGGCTCTTTCGCCAGCTGGCCGCACGGCCCGGCCACGCGGTGGTGACGGTGCTGCACGAACTCTCCATCGCCCTGCAGGCCGACCACCTGGTGGTGATGGCCCAGGGGCAGGTGGTGGCCCAGGGCCCTTGTGCAGATGCGGGCGTGCAGCGCGCGCTGGAAGCCGTGTTCGGCCAGGCCATCCGCATCCGCCCCGGCCCCTGCGGCCGCCCGCAGGTGGCCCTGAACCTGGACGAGCCCAGCCATGCAGATTGAAGCCCCACCCACCCATGCCGGGGCGCCCAAGGCGCAGGGCGAGCGCCGCGGCCTGGTGCTGGTGCACACCGGCCCCGGCAAGGGCAAAAGCACGGCCGCCTTCGGGCTGGCGCTGCGCGCGCATGGCCGCGGCAAGCCGGTGCACATCTACCAGTTCATGAAAGTGCCTAGCGCCCGCTTTGGCGAGCACCGCGCCTTTGCCCAGCTGGGTGTGCCCATCGAGGGTCTGGGCGACGGCTTTTCCTGGAAGAGCCGCGACCTCGAACACTCGGCCGAGCTGGCACGCCAGGGCTGGGCCCGGGCCGAGGCCACGCTCCGCGCCGGCCAGCACTTTCTGGTGGTGCTGGACGAGATCACCTACCCGCTGCGCTACGGCTGGCTGGCGCTGGAGCCGGTGCTGGCCTGCCTGCGCGAGCGCCCGCCGCAGGTGAACGTGCTGCTGACGGGCCGCGGCGCGCCGGCCGAGCTGATCGAGCTGGCGGACACGGTGACCGAGTTCGGCCTGGTCAAGCACCACCACCAGCAAGGGGTGCCGGCACAGCGGGGGATCGAGGATTGAAAGCCGCCATTTCCTGGAGCGGCGGCAAGGATTCGATGCTGGCCTTGCTGCATGCGCGTGAACAGGGCCTGCAGGTGCAGAGCTTTCTGAGCTTTCTGGAGCCCGATGGCCGCAGCAAGAGCCACGACCTGCCCAGCCGCTGGCTGCAGGCGCAGGTCAGCGCCCTGGGCGGCCAGTGGCTGGGCGTGCCGGTGCCGCCCGGCGGCTATGGCGAGTCCTTCAGCACCCAGCTGGCGCTGCTGCGCGCCAGCGGCCACCAGGCCGTGGTGTTTGGCGACATCGACCTGCAGGCCCACCGCGACTGGATCGAGCCGCGCTGTGCCGCTGCCGGCCTGCGTGCCGTCTTTCCGCTCTGGGGCTTGCAGCGCCGCCAGCTGGCGCACGAGGTGCTGGCGCGCGGCATCCGCGCCTGGGTGGTGTGCGTGGACCTGGGCCGCCTGCCCGCCACGTTTTGTGGCCGCGCTTACGACGCCGCCTTCCTGGCCGAACTGCCCGAGGGCGTGTGTCCGGCCGGCGAGGAGGGCGAGTTCCACAGCTTTGTGTGGGATGGCCCCGGCTTCGCCGCCCCGCTGCCGCTGCAGCCCGGCCCGGTGCGCATCCTGCCCAGCCGCCCGCCGCTGCGGCCCACCGAGTTCGCCTTCTGCACCCCGGAGGCGGCATGACGCGCACCCTGATCGTCTGGGGCTGCAGCAGCGGCGCGGGCAAGAGCTTCGTGGCCACGGCCCTGTGCCGCTGGGCGGCGCGGCGCGGCCTGCGCGTGGCGCCCTTCAAGGCGCAGAACATGAGCAACAACGCGCGCGTGGTGCCGCTGGCCGATGGCGGCTGCGGCGAGATCGGTGCGGCGCAGTACTTTCAGGCCCTGGCCGCCGGCGTGGCGCCCACGGTGGACATGAACCCCGTGCTGCTCAAACCCGAGGCCGACACCGCCAGCCAGGTGGTGCTGCAGGGCCGCGTGGCGCGCGAACTCAGCCGCATGCCCTGGCGCGAACGCAGCCCCGCGCTGGCCGCCGCCGCACGTGAAAGCTTCGAGCGCCTGGCCGCGCAGCACGATCTGATCGTGGTGGAAGGTGCGGGCTCGCCGGCGGAGATCAACCTCGCCCCGCAGGATTACGTGAACCTGCACACCGCACGCTGGGCACGCGAGCTCGGCCCCACCCAGGCCCTGCTGGTGGCCGACATCGACCGCGGCGGCGCCTTCGCCCACTTGCACGGCACCTGGGCCCTGCTGCCGGACGACCTGCGCCCGCTGCTGCAGGGCTTCGTGTTCAACAAATTCCGCGGCGACGCCAGCCTGCTCGCCCCCGGCCCCGCGCAGCTGCAGGCGCTTACCGGCGTGCCCCTGCGCGCCGTGTTGCCCATGCAGCGCGACCACGGCCTGCCCGAGGAAGACGGCCTCTATGCCACCGAAGCCCAGGGCAGCGGCCTGCGCATCGCCATCGTGGCCGGGCCGCACATCAGCAACCTCGACGAATTCCACCCCCTGAGCCGCCTGCCCGGCGTGGAGCTGGTGTGGGCGCGCACGGCCGGCGCGCTGCGCGGCGCGGACTGGGTGCTGCTGCCCGGCTCCAAGCAAGTGCGGGGCGACCTGCGCTGGCTGCGCGCGCAAGGCCTGGAGCCCGCGCTGCGCGCCCATGAGCAGGCCGGCCGCCCGCTGCTGGGCATTTGCGGCGGCCTGCAGATGCTGGGCCAAAGCCTGCACGACCCCGAGGGCGTGGACGGCCAGCCCTATGCCGAGGAAGCCGGCCTGGGCCTGCTGCCGCTGCGCACGCATTACCAGGCGCCGAAGCGCCTGCTGGCCGGTGCGGTGCGCTTTGGCGCGCCGCAAGGCCCCTGGGCCGCGCTGGCCGGCGTGCAAGCGAAGGGCTACGAGATCCGCTGCGGCCACACCGAGGCCGAAGCCGCCGCCGTGCTGCACGGCTCCGATGGCCAGGCTATCGGCTGGCAGCAGGGCACGGTGCTGGGCCTCTACGCCCACGGCCTGTTCGAAGACCCGGCGGTGCTGCGCGCGCTGTTCGGCCAGCGCGTGCCCACGCTGGACCAGGCCTTCGAGCAGCTGGCCGACCTGGTCGAGGCACAGGCCGGACTGCGTGAGCTGCTCGACTGACGCTCGCACCATCGCTTTTCGCACTGGCTTGCGTATGGACGACTTCCTAGGATCGCCCGCTTTGCCATGCAGCTCAGCTCCCTCAACCTCGGCCAGCCCCGCGATCTGGGCCCCACCATCGCCATGCCCAGCGGCGCCTGCAAGCTGCCGGTGGCCGAGCCGGTCTGGGTGGACGCCGAGGGGCTGACGGGCGATTTCATCGGCGATCGGCGCCGCCATGGTGGCGCCGATCAGGCGGTCTATCTGTTCAGCCAGACCGACTTGGACTGGTGGGCGCAGGAACTGCAACGGGACGACATCGGCCCTGGTTTCTTTGGCGAGAACCTGACACTGTCCGCCGGCTGGCCCGAGCCCCGGGTGGGTGACCGCCTGGCCATTGGCGCGCTGCGGCTGGAGATCAGCTTTCCGCGCATCCCCTGTGCCACGCTGGCGCTGCGCGTGGGCGACCCGCGCTTCCTGAAGGCCTTCGTGGCCGCGTGCCGGCCGGGTTGGTACGCGCGCGTGCTGGTGCCGGCAGCCGTGCAGGCGGGCATGCCGGTGGTGCTGGAGTCGCGGGGCACGGGCCCGAGCTGCGCGGCCTTGTTTGCCGCCTGGCATGCCTCGCCGCGCCCGGCTGATTTGCTGCGCCTCGCGCTGCAGGCACCGATTGCCGAGCGCGGCCGACGCGCTTTCGAGCATTGGCTGCAGCAGCCGGTTGCCTAGGGTCGCTCGATACTTGCGCTGTGCAAGTGCGACCTTGGCATGTCGATCCGAAGACTCCGCAATGCCCTGCGCTTCGGCGCCTCCCTTTGGCCCAGCCTGCTCCTGCTGTTGGCGGCGCTGGGCTCGCTCGCGCTGGCGGATTGGCAGGCCCTGCAGCGCTTGGAGCGTGTGTCGGAAGTGACCGAACAGCGCGCCCGGGCGCGCAACGGCCGTCTCTTCTTGGCCCAGACGCTGTCGCTTCACAAGGATCTGGAGACTGGCGTCCGCGGTTTCGTCATCACCGGACGCGAGGACTTCCTGCTGCCTTACACGCAGGCGCTGGCTGATCTGCCAGCGCTGCAGCTGCAGCTGCGTGCCAGCCTGAGCCTGCCGTTGCCCCCGGGGATGACCTGGGAGGAGCTGGAGCAGCTCAGCCAGCAGCGCCAGCGCTTGCTCACCGACACCGTGGCTCTGCGCCGCAGCCGTGGTCTTCATGTGCTCGAAGAGCAGCAGCTGTTCGAGCAGGGCAAGCAGGCCATGGACGCGCTACGCGAGCGTTTTGCACGCCTGGACGCGCACCAGCTGGGACGCATCAACTCCCTGCATGCCCAGGTGCAGACTCTGCGCGCCGAAGCCCAGCGCGCCAGCGCCCTCGCTACTGGATTGGGTCTGCTGCTGGCGGCCGCGGCCCTGACCCTGCTGTGGCGTGAGCGCCGCCGCCGCCAGCGCGCCCAGGCCGCGCTGCTGCGCGCCAATACCGAGCTGGATGCGCGCGTGGTGGCCCGCACCGCCGAGCTGGACGCCGCGCGCACCCAGATCACCGCCTTCGCCGCCCAGCAGGACCGCGCCATCGAGGCCGAACGCCGCCGCCTGGCGCGCGAGGTGCACGACCAGATCGGCCAGGTCTTCACCGCCATCAAGCTGATCGTCAGCGGCCTGCCGGCCACGGCCCTGCCGCCGCGCCAGGCGCAGGCGCTGGATCAGGCGCTGCAGCAGGGCGTGACCACCAGCCGGCGCATCACTGCCGAGCTGCGCCCGCCGCTGCTGGATGAGCTGGGCCTGGCCGCGGCGCTGCGCCACCACCTGCAGCAGGTCATCGAACCCGTAGGCCTGGCCACGCAGTTGGCGGTGCAGGACGACGCCCGCCTCACGTCCGAGCAGGCGCTCAGCCTGTTTCGCATCGCCCAGGAAGCGTTGACCAATGTGCTGCGCCACGCCAGCGCGCGCCAGGTGCAGATTGAGGGCGGCCTGAGCGCCGACGGCCGCCACTACCGCTTGCGCGTGCAGGACGACGGCGTGGGCCTGGGCGCCGCCGCCGCCCGCCCCGGGGCACTGGGCCTGACCGGCATGCGCGAACGCGCGGCCTGGCATGGCGGCAGCCTGGAGGTGGGCCAGGCGCCACAGGGCGGTACCCTGATCACCGTGACCCTGCCGCTGCAATCCTCCGATGAAGTTTCTGCTGATTGAAGACCACCCGATCTTCCGCATCGGTGTGCAGGCCCTGCTGCAGCGGCGCTGGCCCGAGGCGCTGTGCGTGGAATGCGGCAGCCTGCAGGACGCCCTGCAGGCGCTGCGCGAGCCGCCCGCCGCCACCCTGGCCCTGCTGGACCTGAACCTGCCCGATGCCGGGGGCGTGGAGGGCGTGGCCCGCCTGCTGCGCGCCGCCCCGGGCCTGCCGGTACTGGTGCTGAGCCTGAACGCCGAGCGCGCCTTTGCCGAGCGCGTGCTGCAGCTCGGCGCGGCTGGTTACCTGCCCAAGGACCAGGCCGCGGCCGACCTGGTGCGCGCCATCGAGCGCATCCTGCAGGGCGGCCGCTACCTGAGTGCGGACCTGGCCGAGCACCTGATGCAGCGCGTCGGCGGCCAGGCCCAGAGCCTGCCGCACCAGGCCCTGAGTGAGCAGGAGTACCGCGTGTTGTTGCTGCTGGCGCGCGGCGAGCGCGTGGCCGACATCGCCAGCACCATGCACCTCTCGCCCAAGACCATCAGCACCTACCGCAGCCGCGTGCTCGAAAAGCTCGGCCTGGGCAGCAATGCCGAGCTGGCGCGCTACTGCCTGGAGCACCAGCTGCTTGTAGGCGAAGGCTGACAGGCCAATCGGCATGCGCTGAGGCGCAAATCCGCCGCGGCTGCTGTCGCCCCCCCGGCGTTCGCGTGATCCTTCAGGGCAGAGGGAGCACGATATGAAACTGGCCTTGGTGGAAGACTCGCTGATGATTCGCGAGCAACTGGAATGGCGTTTCGAGCACGAGCCCGCCATTGACGTGGTGGGCTGGGCGGACACCGAGGACGCGGCCGTGGCCCTGGTGCAGGAGCGGCAGCCCGACGTGGTGCTGCTGGACCTGGGTCTGCGCCAGGGCCAGGGCCTGCGCGTGCTGGAGCGCGTTCGGGCCGCGGGCTGTGGGGCTCGCGTGCTGGTGCTGACGAACCAGCGCGGCGCGCACCTGCGCGAGGCCTGCCTGGGCCTGGGCGCGCTGGGCTTCTACGACAAGACGTTGGAGTTCGAGGACTGCCTGCAGCGCCTGCAATCCTGGCTGCCGCCCACCCCCGAGAACGAGCTGCAGCGCCTGGCCGCGCTGCAGGACACCGGCCTGCTGGACAGCGGGCCCCAGCCCCTGTTCGACCGCCTGACCCGCCTGGCCGCCGCGCTGACCGACACGCCGATGGCGCTCATCACCCTGCTGGACCAACGCCGCCAGTGGTTCCTGTCGCGCCAGGGGGTGGATGCGCCCAGCACCTCGCGCTCGGTGTCTTTCTGCGCCCACGCCATCCTGCAGCACGGCCTGTTCGAGATCAGCGATGCCCGCGACGACCCGCGCTTCCTCGACAACCCCCTGGTGCGCGGCGCCCCGCATGCGCGCTTCTATGCCGGCATGCCGCTGCGCCTGCCTACCGGCGAGGCTCTGGGCACCCTGTGCGTGCTGGACCGCGAGCCGCGCCAGCTCAGCGCCCTGCAGCGCGAGGCGCTGGAGACGCTGACACAGAGCGCCGTCTCCGAAATGGAGCTGCGCCGCCGCCTGCACCATCTGCAGACCGAGGCCCAGCAGCGCGCGCATGCGGAGGCCCATCTGCACCATCTGGCCACGCGCGACCCGCTCACCGGCCTGACCAACCGCACCACGCTGCGCGACCGCCTGGACCAGCAGCTGCGCCTGGCCCAGCGCCACCACCGCGGCCTGGCGCTCATCGTGCTGGGGCTGGACCGCTTCAAGCTCATCAACGACTCGCTCGGCCACGACGTCGGCGATGTGGTGCTCAGCGTCAGCGCCGGCCGCCTGGTGCAGGCCCTGCGCGACAGCGACACCGTGGCGCGCCTGGGCGCCGACGAGTTCGCCGTGCTGGTGCACGACCTGGATCAACCCGAGCAGGCCCTGGCCCTGGCCAGCAAGCTGCTGCACAAGCTGGCCGAGCCCATCGACATCGAAGGCCAGCGCCTGCAGGCTGCGGCCAGTGCCGGCGTGGCCCTGTTTCCGCCGCATGGCGAAAGCCCCGAGCTGCTGCTGCGCCATGCCGACCTGGCCCTGCTGGAAGCCAAGGCGCGCGGCGGCGCCCAGGCCCTGCTGTACGCCCCGCAGTTCGACGACCCGGCGGGCGCCGCGCTGATGCTGGAGCAGGACCTGCACCACGCGATTGACAACGACGAGTTGCGGCTGCACTTCCAGCCCCAGCTCTGGGCCGACGGGCGGCTGCGCGCCGTCGAGGCCCTGGTGCGCTGGCAGCACCCGCGCCTGGGCCTGCTGGGGCCGGACCGCTTCATCCCCTTCGCCGAGGAACGCGGCCTGATCGGCGCCATCGACGACTGGGTGCTGCGCCGCGCGCTGCAGCTCTTGAGCCGCTGGGATGCGCTGGGCCTGCCGGTGCCGCGTGTGGCCGTCAACCGCTCGGGCTGCGGGCTGCGGCGGGACCTGGTGGAGCGTGTGGACGCCGCCTTGGCCGAGCAGGGCCTGGACGGCACGCGGCTGGAGATCGAGATCACCGAAACCGCGCTGAGCGCCGATGGCGCCGAGGCCTTGAGCGTGCTGCACGCACTGCGCGAGCGCCAGATTTCGGTGGCGGTGGACGACTTCGGCGAGGGCTACTCCTCGCTCGGTCAGCTGCACCGCCTGCCCATCGATGTGCTGAAGATCGACCGCAGTTTTGTGCGCGACATCGGCGAGCCGCGCGCCAACGCCATGGTGGCTGCCGTGCTGGGCATGGCGCGTGCGCTCGGCCTGGGTACCCTGGCCGAAGGCGTGGAACAGCCGGCCCAGCAGCAGCTGCTGCTGGAGCTGGGCTGCGAGGCCCTGCAGGGCTTCGGCTGCTGCCGCCCGTTGGCGGACGAGCCCCTGCAGACCTGGCTGCGTGGCCGCGCGGCGGGCTGAGCGGGCCTGAGTGGGCATGAGCTGGCGTCCAGCGCGCTTCGGCGCGCCTTGGGCCGCATGAGCGCGCGCGGCTAGCCGCGCCCGCCGCGCGGGTCAAGCCGTTTTCACCCGAGTGATTCAGCCCCCTAGTCCCGCTTCGGCGGGGCTTGGGAAGACTGCACCTGCCGCTCGCCCCCCACCCCGGCGCGAACCGAGCCCCCCAGCAGGCTGCACCCCGGCCTGCCGCCACCGGCTGCCCCCGCCACCTGCCCCACCGGCGCGGCGGGCCTGCGCCGCCACCGCCTTTTCCCCCTTCCCGTTCCTGGAATCCGGAGTCTGGACATGCACAAGCCTTTGCTGCCGCGCCCCCGTGCGGCTGGATGGAGGGGCAGCTGCCCCGTACTCGGCGCCCTGGCCCTGGCCGCCGGCCTGCTGCTCGGCCCCACGGCCGCCCAGGCGCAGGCCGCGGCCCCGCAGGCCAGCGTTACCTTGGCCCCGAAGCGCGCCGAGCAGGCCGAGGCCCGCGCCGCTGCCGAGCGCGACTTCCAGGCCTTCGCGCGTCGCAGCCTGGAGGCCCATGGCGGCACGCTGCCCGAGGGCTTTCCGCTGCAGGTCAACGACCTGCAGGAGCTGCAGGGCGCCCAGCTGGGCCCGGGCTTCGAGGTCCACACCATCGAGCCGCAGGACCTGCTCGACCCGCGCGCCGAACTCAGCCGCATGGCCAGGCCCACGGGCACCTGGCGCTTCCTCATCCAGCGCGAAGGCCGTGCACTTGGCCTGGCCACCGTGCAGAAGTTCAACGGCCGCTGGGAGACCATCGCCTTCGGTGCCGCCGGGCTGGCCCAGGACGTGGACGCGCTGATGCACGCGCATGGCAATGCCGAGCGCAGCAACCTGCGCTTCATTCGCGTGTTCCAGGCGCAGTCCGACTTCCTGGAGGTGCGCGGCGAACGCGATGGCCGCGCCCGCTTCGCGCCCCTGGTGTCGGCCCGTCAGTCGCTGCTGCTGCAGGCGCGCGCGGCCCGTGCCGGCGCCCCGGCCGAGGGCCTGAGCGAGCCGGCCGAATTCATCGACGCCCTGCGCACCGCGGTGCGCAAGAACCTCGACAGCTTCCGATGAAGGAGCCCCGCGCATGCAAGTCAATCTGAACCGCGCCCTGCTGGCCGCCGCCCTGCTGCTGGCCGCTCCCCTGGCCCAGGCGCAATGGCGCACGCTGAACGTTCCGCTCACCACGCAAGAGCACAGCCAATGGTGCTGGTCAGCCTCCAGCAAGGCCGTCATCAACTACTACCGCACGCCGCCCAGCCAGTGCCAGATCGTCAACTGGGCCTACGGCATCAACTACGCCTGCGGCAACAGCAGCTTCAACTGGAACAGCTACGCCAACCAGCCCAACGCGCTGTACGGCTCGAACGGCAGTGTGCAGAACATCCTGAGCGCCTGGGGGGTCGCCAACTCGGCCTATGGCTACGCCTCGGCCTGGAACACGGTGGTCACGGACATCAACAACAACCGGCCCTTCGTGATGCGCATCGGCTGGCGAAGCGGCGGCGGCCACATCAAGGTAGGCCGCGGCTACGAGACCTACAACGGCACCAACTACGTCTACATCATGGACCCCTGGCCGGGCGAGGGGCAGGTCTACCAGACCTACAGCTACGCGGTGTCGAGCAGTGAGCACAGCTGGACGCATACGTTGAGGGTGACGCGGTAACGCCCCAGGCTCAAAGGCTTGCCCTTTACGAGAGAGCCCGCCGGGTCTCGGCCCGGCAGCCGGCCTACCTTCTTTGCTTCGCCAAAGAAGGTAGGCCAAGAAAGGCGACCCCGATGCCGGCGCCCCCGGCTGCGCCGGGGGTTCCCTGCGGTGCGCGAAGAGCGGGCCCAGGCCCAAAACTCACTTCGCTCACTGCGTTCGCTCCGTTCACACAGTTGGGCCAAGTCAGAGCACGAGGCGCGCTACGCGCGCGGGCCCGCTCTTCTGCACTCCTCGGCTTGGCATAGGGGAGGCTCCAAACAGCCAAACAGCCAAACAGCCGAATACCGAACAGCCCGCACTTCAACCATCGTGCCGTTTCCCGGCTGTTTGGCTGTTGGGGCTGCTGCCCCTATGCGCAGCCGAGCAGCACAGCTTGCCTGGGCCGCGTGCGCCAGCACGCGTTCCCTTCATGCTCGGCCCAACTGTGTGAACGGAGTGAGCGAAGCGAACGCAGTGAGTTTTGGGCCGGCCCAGGCAAGCGAGCAGCGCAGGGAACTCCGGCCATTGGCCGGGGCTGCGCATCGGGGCTTGACCTTTTGGTTCCTTTTGGGTCAAGCCAAAAGGAACTCGGCTGCCGGGACGAAAGCCGAAGGCTTCGGCGAAGCCAAACCCCGGCGGGCTCTCACGAACCGCAACAGGCGCCAAGAGGTGCAACAAGAGGCACTTCATTTCAACCCAACAACCGCCCCATCGCCACACCCCACACCAAACGCCCCGAACGGCAGCGTCGGTAACACCGCCGCGCTGTGCAGCACCAAGGGCTCAGGCGAGATGCGCGGAAACTCCAGCCTCTGTCATGCAACTGCCTTGATGGTCATGAAGCCGAGAATTCGCAAGCCTTTGCATTCGCTCACACCTGACGATTTCGACGCCTTCCCGCGCTGGACCTATGCAGACGATGAGGAAGGGGAGCCCGGGCAGGATGAATGCACCGTGCGTCCACTGGGGCAAACCGAGCACCCCTCACCGCTTCAGCAGGTCCATGTCCAAGCCGTCTTCTTCTTTCCCAATGGCCGGGTGCGCCTGGGAATGCTGACGCTCCATGCGGGTGACGATGTGGCTGGCCATCAGCCGAGTCTTTATGCGGCGGGCGAATGGGTGAACTTCTATTGGGGTGCCCGCGAGCCAGCCGGCCCTGCGCTCAAGGAGTCATCCAAGCGCCTGCGCGCGGTGGCGAAGGACCCATACCCTGTTCGCTATGTTTCGTCGCTCTGTGAGGCAGATGGGCGCCCGCTGGCTTACGGTGAGTTGCACGGGTTCTATTGGCTTGTCGACTGGCGGACGGGTGAGCTGCGAGTTCTGGCCTAGGTCTGTGCGTTGCGCGGCACGTGCCGCCCTAGGAGGCTGACTCGGCCTGGCCCCCACTCTTCAAGCATATGGTTCGCGGGCTCATCGCCTATTGGGCGCTGTGCCCCTGGCTTGTGTGGGCGAGGGCCTCAACCCAACAAGCGCCCCAACGCCACCCCCCACACCAAGGCCCCAAACAGCAGCGTCAGCAACACCGCCGCGCTGCCCAGGTCCTTGGCGCGTCCCAGCAGCGGGTGGTGTTCGATCGAGATCGCATCCGCCAGCGCTTCCAGTGCCGAGTTCAGCAGCTCCACCACCAGCAGCGCCACCAGCACGCCCCAGAGTGCCACCAGCTCCCAGGCGCCGCGTGCCACGAAGGGCGCGGCGATGGCCAGCGGGGTGACGAGCAGCAACTCCTGGCGGAAGGCGGCTTCGTGGCGCACCGCCGCGCGCAGGCCCTGCAGCGAGTAGCCCAGCGCCTTGCTGATGCGCTGCAGGCCGTTCTTGCTTTTCTGGGGGGCGAGGGGGGCGTCGTCAGCCATGTCCGAGATCCAGTTCGACGATGAAGCCCGAGTCCGTCTCGGGCAGTTGCAGGGTGCCGCCATGGGCGCGGGCGATCAGCGCAGCCAGGCGCAGGCCCAGGCCGCGCGCGCCGGTTTCGGCGCTGGCGCTGGCCAGGGTGGCGGCCAGGGCGGCGCGCTCGCTGGCCGGCATGCCGGCGCCGTCGTCGCAGATGCGCAGGTGCTGCGCGCCGGCGGCTTCCAGCCAGACGCTGCGTGCGCCGTGGCGCTGGGCGTTGTCAAACAGATTGAGCAGTGCGGCGGCCAGCAGTTCGGGGTCGGCGTTCAGGGGCAGGGCGGGGCCGGGGCGCAGCTCGACGCCGGGGGCGGGCAGCTGTTCGGCCAGGGCCTGGGCGTCCAGGGCCTGGCGTTGCAGCGGGGCCTCGCTGCGGAACAGGCGTAGCAGGGCCAGCACCAGGTGCTGCAGCCGCGTGGTAGCGGCGCGCAGGCGCTGCAGGCGCGGCAGGGCCTCGGGCGGGGCTTCCTTCAGCGCCACCGCCAGCTGGGCATCCATGCCCGCCAGCGGGGTGCGCAGCAGGTGCGCCGCCTGGGGGGCGAAGGCGGCCTCGAACTCCAGGCGCTCGGCCAGGCGCTCGCCATAGGCCTGCAGCGCGGCGTGGATGGAGGCGAGCTCACGGCGCTCGGGCTCGCCCAGGGCCTGCGAGAGCGCTCGCGGGCTGGCGCTGCGCGCCTGGTCGGCCCAGCCCTGCAGGCGCTCGGACAGGCGCGCCAGCGGCAGCAGCTCCTGGCGCAGGCGCCAGGCCAGCAGCGGCAGGCCCATCAGGCCCACGGCCAGGCTGGCCAGCACCACCATCCACACCACCTCGGTGCGGGCCTCGCGGCGCTCGGCACGTGTCTGCGCCACCACCAGCCAGTGGTGGTCGTCCAGCGCCTGACCGTAGACGCGCCAGCGCGGCAGCTGGCTGAAGCCGGCATGGGGCGCGGCTTCGGCCAAGCTTTTGTCCACCCCGCTGGAGCAGCGCAGCACGCGGCCGTGCTCGTCTTCCAGCAGCCAGGCAAAGCGCTCGCCCCCGCCCGCGGAGGCCGGCAGGGCCGGGCCGGCGTCGGGCAATTCGCGCAGCAGCGGCGCCAGGCCCTCGGCACTGGCACGCAGGGTGTCGTCCATCAGCTCGTCCACCTCTTCGTGCACGGCCAGTGCGGCGGCGGCGGCCATGCCCAGGGCCCAGGCCAGCACACCCAGACCGAGGGTGCGGCGCAGGCGTTGGACGATGCCGGGGAGGCGGGTGATGCTCATGGGCTGGGCTCCTGCAGCGCGATGCGGTAGCCCAGGCCGCGCTGCGTTTCGATGGCGCCGCGGCCGAGCTTGCGGCGCAGATTGGCTACATGCACTTCCAGGGCATTGCTGCTGGCGGGCAGGGTGTCGAAGCCCAGGGCCAGGCGTTCCAGATCGCTCTTGCTGACCCAGCGGCCGCGGCGGCGCAGCAGGGCTTCGAGCAGGCTCCATTCGCGCGCCGTCAGCTCCACGGCGCCGTCGGCGCCGCGCGCTTGGCGCGCGTCCAGATCGATCTGCGCGCCGCCGGCCAGGGTGTTGCCCTGGCTGGGCAGCTGGCGGCGCAGGCAGGCGCGCAGGCGCGCGGCCAGTTCCTCCGGGGCGAAGGGTTTGACGAGGTAGTCGTCGGCGCCGCCGTCCAGGCCTTCGATGCGGTCGGCCAGGGCCTCGCGCGCCGTCAGCATCAGGGCCGGCGTGCGCAGGCCCTGCGCGCGGCGCTCGCGCAACCAGGCCAGGCCGGAGCCATCGGGCAGCTGCCAGTCGAGCAGCCAGGCGTCATAGGGTTCGCCCTGCACGGCCGCGGCGGCCGCGGCCTGTAGCGTGAACCAGTCCACGACATGGCCCTCGGCGCGCAGGAAGTCGCGCAGGCCTTCACCCAGCACCCAGTCGTCTTCAAGGAGCAGCAATCGCATGGGCGGCAGCATAAGCAGCGCGTCGGCCGCCCCGCCGGCTTCAGCTTCGCTTCAGGGCCACCGGCTGCAATGCCGGGCATGAACCTGGCCACCCTTGCCTTTCGCCGTGCCCGCGAGGAGCGTGCGGACTCCGCGCGCCCCGAGCTCACGCCGCAGATCCTGCTGCTGCTGCTGGCCGCCTATTGGTCGCTGTGGGCCAACCGGCCGGTGCTGGGCATGCTGTACCAGCAGTCCGGTGCGCTCACGGTGCTGGGCGGGGCGCTGCTGCTGACGCTGATCCATTACCTGCTCGTCGCCCCTTTCCTGATGGCGGCCTGGACGCGCCTGCTGCTGGCGGTGCTGAGCGGGGTGGCGGTGCTGGGCAGCTACTTCACGCAGAGCCTGGGCACGGTGTTGGACCCGGCGATGCTGCGCAATCTGCTGCACACCCATTGGGGTGAGGCGCGCGAGCTGCTCACGCCCGGCCTGCTCTGGCATGGCTTGATCGGCCTGGTGCCGCCGCTGCTGCTGCTGGCCCTGGTGCGCGTGCGCAGCCGCCCCTGGGGCTGGCGCGCGCTGCTGATGCCGCTGGGTGCCTGGGTGCTGGCCCTGCTGGCGGCGCTGGCCCTGCTGCTGCCGCTGTTTCAGCCGGTGTCTTCGCTGACTCGCAACAACAAGGCGATGCGCTACCAGATCCTGCCGGCGGCGCCGCTGTGGTCCTTGCCGCGCAGCATCTACCAGGACCTGCGCGAAAAGACCCAGGTGCGCGAACCCATCGGCCTGGACGCCAAGCCCGGCCCGAGCTGGGTGGACGCCCCCAAGCCGCGCGTGCTGGTGTGGGTGGTGGGCGAGACCGTGCGCGCCGCCAACTGGGGCCGCCAGACCCTGCCGGACGGCAGCGAGCGCATCAGCACGCCCAAGACCCTGGCGGATGCCGAGCTGCTGCAGTTCCCGGTGATGCAGACCTGTGGCACCGATACCGAAAGCTCGCTGCCCTGCATGTTCGCGCCGGTGGGCCGGCGCGATTACGACGAAGGGCGCATCCGCCGCCAGCAGTCGCTGCTGCATGTGCTGCAGCGCGCCGGCGTGCAGCTGGACTGGCGCGACGCGCAGTCGGGCTGCAAGGGCGTCTGCCAGGACCTGCCCTTCCAGAAGCTGGACTGCGGCGAGCTCTGCGACCAGCAGCTCTTCGCCGGCCTCGAGGCCTATCTGCGGGACATCAAGGGCGGTACGCACCTGCTGGTGCTGCACATGCTCGGCAACCACGGCCCGTCCTACTTCCGCCGCCATGGGCCCGAGCACGCGGTGTTCCAGCCCGGCTGCGAGCGCGACGACTTCGGGCCCTGCACGCGCGAACAGATCCGCAACAGCTACGACAACGCCCTGCACGCCAGCGACGCCCTGCTGGCCCAGGCCCTGCAGACCCTGCGAGCGGAAGCGAACCGCTTGGATGTAGCCTTCCTCTTCACGCCCGACCATGGCGAGAGCCTGGGCGAGAAGGGCCTGTACCTGCATGGCATGCCCTACGCCATTGCCCCGCGCGAACAGACCGAGGTGCCCGCCCTGATGTGGCTGAGCGAAGGCTGGCGCGCCCAGCGCGGCTGGGGCGCCGACTGCCTGCGCCGCCTGCCCCAGCAGGCCCAGCCGCAGCACGACCACCTGTTCCACACCGTGCTGAACCTGCTGGACGTGCGCACCGGGCTGTATGACCCGGCCTGGGACCTGCTCAAGCCCTGTGCGTCATGAGGCTCCTGCTGCTCTTGCTCGGGCCGCTGCTGGGCTGGGAGGTCAGCGGGGGCGACCTGCCGCTGGCGCGCCTGCTGGCCGATGCCGGCGGCTTTCCGGCGCGGCATGCCTGGTGGGCCGAGCGCCTGCTGCACGACGGCCTGCGCGGGCTCATCGGTGCGCTGCTGGCGGCGCAGCTGCTGTTGTGGCTGAGGGCGCCGCGCTGGGCGCCGCCGCGGCGTGAGCTCGGCTACGGCCTGCTGGGTTCGGTGCTGGCCATGGGCCTGGTGAGCTTGCTCAAGTCCTTCAGCCACACCAGCTGCCCCTATGAGCTGTCGGAATTCGGCGGCGCTGCCCGCTATGTGCCGCACTGGCTGCTGGCGGTGTGGGACGACGGGCCGGGCCGCTGCTTCCCTTCCGGCCACGCGGCCGGCGCCTTTGGCCTGCTGGCCGCCGTGGTGCCCTGGTGGGCCCATCGCCCGACCGTCGCGCGCGCGCTGCTGGCGAGCGTGCTGCTGATCGGCGCGGCGGCCTCGGTGGCGCAGATGGCGCGCGGTGCGCACTACCTGAGCCACTGCCTGTGGGCGGCCTGGCTGTGCGCCCTGTGCGCCTGGCTGCTGGCGCGCTGGCTGGAAACGAAAAGGGGCCGCACGGCGGCGGCCCCGACGTTGGCAGCGGCTGAGATCAGCGCTTGACTTCAACCGGTGGCAATTGCGCCACCGGAGTGCTCTGGCCTTCCACCACCACGGGCTGCAGCTGCACCGTCTGCACGGGCGCGGGGGGAACGGCGGGTTCGTAGGTCAGCACCACAAAGACGCTGATGGCGGTGAGGGCCGCCATGGTGCCCAGGGTCAGGGCGTCGGAGATGCGCGGCAGGTTCATAGGGCCTCCTTGCGGTTCGTCACACGAGATGACGCCTGCATAGTGCGCCTGCCGGCGCCGAAAAGCCAGCGTGCTGAAGCGCCTGGTGTGACTTTCCTCAAGCATGTTGTGGCGCGGCCGGCGCGGGCAGGCTGAGTGTGGCGCGCAGGCCGCCGTGGGCGCGGCGCTGCAGGCTCAGGCGGCCGCCGTGGGCCTCGGCAATCTCGCGCGCCAGCGCCAGGCCCAGGCCGGTGCCGCCGCGCTTGGTGGAATAGAAGGGAAGCAGGGCCTGGGCCAGCACGGCGTCGCTGGCGCCGGGGCCGCGGTCGGCCACGCTGAGCTGCCAGGCGTCGCCCAGGCGGCGCACGCCAAAGCTCACGCCGGTGGCCGGGCCGCCGGCCTCGTGGGCGTTCTTCAGCAGGTTCAAGAGGGCTTGCTCCAGCTGGGCGGCATCGGCCCAGCCGGGTTCGGGCGGCAGCTCGCCTTCCAGCTGGAAGGGCTGCACGGCGGCCAGGCTGGCCACCAGGGCCTGCCAGTCCAGCGGGGCGGGCTGGGGGGCGGGCAGCTTGGCAAACTGGGCGTACCCGCTCAGGAAGCTGTGCAGATGGCGGGCGCGCTCGCCGATTCGCTGGAACACGGCCACGAGCTCGGGTTTCTCGGCTCGCTCGCTGAGCGTGGCGCCGCTGTGCGCCAGCGAGGAGATCGGTGCGAGCGAGTTGTTCAGCTCGTGGCTGAGCACCCGCAGCACGCGCTTCCAGCTCTGCACCTCCTGGCGCGCCAGCTCCTGGTGCAGCGGGCGCAGCAGCAGCAGGCGGTGCGGCTGGCCGCGCAGGTCCAGCGCGCGCAGTGAGACCAGCCACTGTGTCTCGTCGGCCCCCTGTACCAGGCCCTCCCGGCCGCCGCGCAGCAGCTCGGCCAGCGCTGGCGGCGCCTGGGCCAGCAACGCCTCCCAGGCCAGCCCCTGCACCCGCCGGCCCTGTGCCAGCAGGGCGCGGGCGGCCAGGTTGTCCAGCGCCACGCGGCCCTGCGGGTCGATCAGCAGCAGCGCCAGCGGGGTGTGCTGCACCAGGGTGTCGAGAAGCAGCTCGCGCTGCGCCAGCTGCTGGCGTTGCCCCTGGATGGCGGCGGCCAGCAGCTGGTGCGAACGCGCCAGCTGGCGCAGCTCGGCCGGGTAGGCGGGTTCGGCCACGCGGGCATTGAAGTCGCCCTCGCGCCAGCTCAGCACCAGGCTGTCCAGTGCCGCCAGCAGCTGGCGCAGGGGTTCGAGCAAATGGCTCAGCGCCCAGGCCATCGGCAAGGCCAGCAGGGCCGCTGCCGCCAGGCCGGCGGCCAGCGGCGGCCACCAGTTCAGCAGCAGCTGCTGCAGGCCCAGCAGGGCCAGGGTGGCGGCCAGGGCCAGCAGGCCGAACAGGGTGCCCAGCTTCATAGCCCGTGGTGCTGCATGCGGCGGTAGACAGCCTGGCGCGACAAACCAAATTGGGCGGCCACGCGGCTGACGTTGCCGCCCGCCGCCTGCAGCGCCGCCTGCAGCGTGGCGCGGCTGGGTTCGTCCAGATTGCGCGGCTCAATGGGTGCTGGGCCCAGGGCCAGGTGTTCAGGCTGGATGGGCTGGCCTTGCGCCAGCAGCAGCGCGCGCTCGATGGCGTGGCGCAGCTCGCGCACATTGCCCGGCCAGGCGTGCTGGCGCAGGCGCTCGCGCGCGCCGCTGCTCAAGTTCCCGCGGCCGGCCAGGAACTGCTCGGCCAGCGGCTCGATGTCGTCCAGCCGCTCGGCCAGCGGCGCCAGGCGCAGCTCGATGCCATTGAGCCGGTAGAACAAGTCTTCGCGGAACTGGCCGGTTCGGATCAGCGCCGGCAGGTCGGCATTGGTGGCGCTGACCAGGCGCACATCGGCGCGCTGCAGCTTGGCCGAGCCCAGGCGCTGGAACTCGCCGGTTTCCAGCACGCGCAGCAACTTGGCCTGGCCGGAAAGCGGCAGGTTGCCGATCTCGTCCAGGAACAGCGTGCCGGCGTGGGCGGATTCGACATGGCCGATGCGTGCGCGCTGCGCGCCGGTGTAGGCGCCGGCCTCGGCGCCGAACAGCTCGGCCTCGATCAGATCGCCCGGCAGCGCGCCGCAGTTCAGCGCCACCAGGGGTTTGCCAGCACGGTTGGAATTGGCGTGCAGCAGCTGGGCAATGCGCTCCTTGCCGCTGCCGTTCGGCCCCGTGATGAGCACCGGCAACGCCGAGCGCGCCACCGGCGCGGCCAGCTCCAGCAGGGCCAGCATGGCAGGAGATTCGGCCACCAGGCCGTCCAGCTTCAGCTGCTGCTGCAGGCGCTCGCGGCGCTGGCGCTGCTGGCGCGCCTGCTCGCGCAGCCGGCCCTGGGCTTCGCCCAGCTCCAGCAGGTTCTGCACGGTGGCCAGCAGCTTGGCGTCGTCCCAAGGCTTGGCCAGGTAGTCGGCGGCGCCGGCCTTGACGAGCTCGACGGCGCGCTCCAGGCGGGTCCAGGCGGTCAGCAGGATGACGGGCAGATCGGGCGCGCGGGCCCGGATCTGCGCGAACAGCTGCGCGCCCTCGTCGCCGCTGGTGGTGTCGGCGCTGAAGTTCATGTCCTGAATCACCAGGTCCGCGCGCGGCAGCAGCTGCAGGCCCTGCTGCGGGGTGGTGGCGGTCAGCGCGGCGATGTCGTGCAGCGAGAGCATCAGCCGCAGGGCTTCGCAGACGTCGGGGTTGTCGTCGATGACGAGGACGGTGGGCATCGGGTCCGGGGTGGGGGTTATTGGCCTTAGTTTCGGGGAGTGTCTGCGTAGCAGCCCTCGGGGGCTTCACCCTCACCCCAGCCAGACCGCTTGCAAGCGGTCTGTCCTTCGCCCGGGGTCGCAGAGCCCGCAGTGGGCCCTGCTCGCTCCGGGCTCAGCCCCTCCCCGCATTTCTTTGCTGCGCCAAAGAAACGCGGGGCAAAGAAAGGCGCTCAAGCACACAGTCGCCCTAGGGGCGAACTGTGATGGCGGTGCTTGGGCTCACACTGACACGAGCCCTCCTCTGACTTCGACGGGCAGGACGACGAAGGCGCCCGGAGTACCGGTCGTCCCGGGCACCGCACACCATCACCCTCGACGCTCCGAAGAACAAACCCCCAACCAGCGCAATACCTGCAAGGACGCTCATTGGGGCTCCATTCATCGCAGAAAGCCCGTGATGGTTTGCGGTGGTCTAGTCGGCCGGTACTCCGGCCAGCTTAGCGGGCAGGTTTTCGCAGTCCCAGGAGGGCTGGTGGAACCATGTGAGCCAGCCGTGCAGTCGCAGCCGGCCCGAGGCCGGCTGCGTGCATTCAGCGCCTTTCTTTGCCCCGCGTTTCTTTGGCGCAGCAAAGAAATGCGGGTCGGGGTTCGGGGGTGAAGCCCCCGAGGGCTCTTACGATCAAGCAGCCAGCAGTCAGCAGCTCACCCCGCCCGCATCGCCAAAGCCGGCGCCACGCCCGATGCCCGCTGCGCCGGCGCCAGTACCGCCAGCTGCCCCAGACCCAGCAGGGCGGCAGCAGCCGGCAGCAGCATCCACAGCGGCAGCACCGGCAGATCCTGCGTGCGCACCAGCCATTGGTTGATGCCGAGCGCCGCGGCCGAGCCCAGCACCACGCCGACCCCGCAGAGCAGCAGGTTCTCCTGCTGGAAGTAGCGGCGGATGTCGGCCCGTGTGGCGCCCAGGGCGCGGCGGATGCCGATCATGCGGCCGCGCTGCTCCACCCAGAAGCTGGCCAGGCCCACGATGCCCAGTGCGGTGATCAGCAGCAGCGCCACGCACACGCCCACCAGCAGGCCGACCATGGCGCGGTCTTGCGCGTAGTGGCGCTCGCGCATTTCGGTCAGCAGGCGCGCGTTGGTCAGCAGGCGGCTGGGCTCGACCTCCTTGAAGATCTGACGCGCGGCCTTGATGACGGCCTCGGTCTGGCCGGGTTGCACGCGCACCAGGTAGGTGCCGCCGCGGAAGTTCTCGGTGATCGGCAGCATCACCGCCGCACGGTCCTTGGTATGGCGCGGGTTGGGCGGGCCGAGGTTCTCAACGATGCCGATGATCTGCGAGGGCTGGTTGCCGAACACATAGACGGATCGCCCCAGCACGGTGAGCGGCGACTTGCCGGGTGCCAGCGCCTCCGCCAGTGCCTGGTTCACGATGACGACGGGCAGCTTGGGGTCGGCCTCGGCCGAGACCTTGGAGTCCAGCTGCACCTCCTCCTTGTTGAAGGCGCGGCCACCGATCAGGCGCAGGCCCATGGTGGCGAGCAGCTGTTCGTCGCCGTTGTACGAGAAGGCCTGCACGCGCTGGCCGCGGTTGTCGGGCTCGGTGTTGACGCCCGTGACGTTGACGTTGTTGCCGTAGATCACCTGGTTGGGGATGCTGGCGCTCTTCACCCCGGGCAGGGCGCGCAGGCGGCGCAGGTCCTCGTCGCTCAGGGCGTCGGGGTTGTCCAGGCGGCGCGTGCCGCGCAGTTCCAGGTTCAGCAGCTCAGCCTCGGGCAGTCCGCTGTCGGCATTGAGCTGGCCCATGCGCTGGCCGATCACATGCACGGCGTTGCTGACGATGGCGAAGCTCAGTGCCACCTCCAGCACGATCAGGCCGGCGGCGATGCGGTGGCGGCGCAGCGTGGAGAGGATGGGAAGCAGGTGGTTCATGACGGTTCTCCTCACTGCACCTTGAGTTGGATGGCGGGGTTGAGCTGGGTGGCGCGCCAGGCCGGCAGCACGCCGGCCAACAGGCTGGCCAGCAGCGAAAGCCCGAGGGTGATGCCCAGCATGGCGCTGTCCAGCTGGGCCAGGCCGGCGTAGTCCGTCGGGCCCTGGCGCACCAGCCACAGGCCACCCAGGGCCAGCAGCAGGCCCAGGCCGGCGCCCAGCAGGCCGATCAGTGCCGACTCCACCAGGAACTGCGCGAACACCGTGGCGCGGCGCGCCCCCAGGGCACGGCGCACGCCGATCTCGCCGCTGCGGCGCAGGGTCTTGGCCAGCTGCAGGCCCACCATGTTCACCAGGCAGACGAGCAGGAAGGCGAAGGCCAGTCCGGTCTGCAGGCGCACGTCAGCCGGCAGCACCTCGCGGAAGGCCATCACCTCGGGCACGTTGCGCAGGCGCACATTGGGGGCGCGCTGGAAGCGGCCGGCCTTCTGCTGCTCGGCGCTGTACTGCAGCAGGTAGTTGCGGTACTCCTGCGCCTGGGCGGGGCTGTCCAGCTCCACCCAGTACTGCAACCAGGCGCAGGGCGTGCCGCGCTCCAGCGGGGATTTGCCGCCGGTGTCGCCCCAGCAGTTCATGTTGCCGGCGCGGCCCAGCTTCAGGCCGCGGGCGGTGCTGAAGGGCATGAAGACCATTTCCTCGCGGCCGTAGGCGCCCAGGCTCAGGTCAAAGATGTAGGGGTCCACCTTCCAGGGCTTGAGCACGCCCACCACGCGCAGTTCGTTGCCGCCCACCTGCACGGACTTGCCGACCGAGTTCGCACCGCCGAACAGGCGCTGGTTGAGCTCGTGCGAGATCACCGCCACGCGGGCCTCGTTCTGGTCGTCCTGCCGGCTCCAGGCCGCGCCCTGCGCCATGGGCGCATTGAACATGGCGAAGAAGTCGGCCGAGGTCTGGCGCATCGGCAGGATCTCGGGCGGCAGGCGCTCGTCCGGGCCGCGCACGGCCATGAAGGCACCGGTCATCAGCGCCTGGCGCTTGGCCTTGGCGGCGGCCAGCAGGGCCTCGCCGTCGTCCCGCGTGAGCTGGAAGGTGGGCTCCTCGCCGGGCTTGTAGCCGATCAGGTTGCCGGCATCGATCTGCACCTCGTAGAGCTTGTCGCCCTTGCCCGGAATGGGGTCGGCGGTGAGCACGTGGTAGACGGTCAGCGTGGTCATGCAGATGCCCACGCCCAGGCCCAGGGCGCCCACCATCAGGGCGCTCAGTACCGGCGAGCGGCGCAGCGAGCGCCAGGCGTTCTTCAAGTGTTCAAGCCACATCTCAGGCTCCCTTCAGGGCGGTGTTCAGTTGGGTCAGCGCGGCGTCGTCCAGACGACCGGCCGCATGCAGGGCTTCGAGCCAGGCCAGCCAGGCTTCCAGCTGGGCCTGCAGGCCCTGGGCGCGCAGCTGGCCCAGGTTCTGGATGGCGAGCAGCACATCGGTGGTGCTGCGGCTGCCCAGTTCCTGGCCATGGCGCATGGCCTTGAGCGCGGCGGTGGCAGCTTGCTCGCCGGCCGCGGCGGCCTCGGCCTGCGCGCGCGCTGCTTGCAGGCGCAGGCGCTGGCTTTCCAGCACGCGGCGCTGCTCGCGCTGCTCGGCTTCCAGCGCCGCCTCGGCGGCCTTCAGGCGTTCGGCGGCGGCGTCGCGGCGGGCGCTGCGGGCGCCGCCGTCCAGCAGGGGCAGGCTCAGCTCCACACGGGCACTCTGGTCCCAGCGGCCGCTGCGGCCGCCGCCGTCCAGGCGGCTGGTTTCGGCGCGCAGGCTCAGCGTGGGCAAGGGCGCGGCGCGCTCGGCGCTCAGGGCCTGTTCGCGCGCCTGGCGCTGCAGTTCCAGTGCGCGCAGGTTGGGCGCGTCGCTGGCTTCAGGCTCTTGTTCCAGCGCGGGCGGCAGCTGGCGCGCGGGCAGGGCTTGCAGGGCATTCCATTCGCGCAGGCCGGCATGGGCCAGCAGGCTGGCGCGCGCCTGGCCCAAGCGGGCCTGGGCGCCCTGGGCGTTGATCTGCGCCAGGCGGTGGAAGGCACGGCTTTGCTCGGCGTCCACGGCAGCGCTCAGACCTTCACGCAGGCGCACGCCCATGCGCTCGGCCTCCTGGCCGTAGGCCTGTTCCAGCTCGGCCTGGATCAGCGCCAGGCTTTCGGCGGCCAGGGCCTGCAGGTACAGGCTGGCCGATTGCAGGCGCAGCTCCTGTTCGCTGGCCACCAGGCCTTGTTCCTCGGCGGCCAGCTGGCTGGCCTGGGCGGCGGTGCTGCGCCAGGCGGGCAGGTCCAGCAGGCTCTGGCTGAGCGTGACGCGGCTGCTGCGCTGGGTGGGCTCGCCGCGCGCGCGCTGCGGGCCCCAGGCGGCATCGGCCTGCGGCAGCAGCTGGGCGCGCGCCTGGCGCCATGCGGCTTGCTGCTCGCCCACCCGGGCCTGACTCTGGCGCAGGCTGGGTGCCTGGGCGCGGGCGCGCTCGTGCAGCTCCAGCAGGTCCAGGGCCAGGGCCGGGCCGGCCAGCGCGGCCAGGGCCAGGGCGATCAGGGTCTTTTTCATGCCACGGCCGCGAGGCTGAGGTGATGGCCGTCGATGACTCGACCATCGATCACCTGCACATGGCGCGGCGCCCGTGCGGCCAGCTGCGGGTCGTGGGTCACCATCACCAGGGTGGCGCCGTCGCGGTGCAGCTCTTCCAGCAGCTCCATCACGGCGCGCGCCATCTGGCTGTCCAGGTTGCCGGTGGGTTCGTCGGCCAGCAGGATCTTGGGACTGCCGGCCAGCGCGCGGGCAATCGCCACGCGCTGTTGCTGGCCGCCGCTGAGCTGGCTGGGCAGATGGGCGGCGCGGCCGGCCAGGCCCACGCGTTCCAGCGCTTCCATCGCACGGCGGCGGCGCTCGGCGGCCTTGAAGCCGCGGTAGTGCAGCGGCACCTCGATGTTCTCCAGCACCGACAGGTCCGGGATCAGGTTGAAGGCCTGGAAGATGAAGCCGATCTTTTCGTTGCGCAGGCGCGAGCGCTCGGCGTCGCTGAGACGGCTGACGTCCTGACCGTCCAGCTCGAACAGGCCGCCGGTGGGCGACTCCAACAGACCGGCGATGGTCAGGAAGGTGGTCTTGCCCGAGCCCGAGGGCCCGGTGACGGCGACGAACTCGCCGGTCTTCACTTCCAGGTGGAAATCGTTCAGCGCCTGGGTCTCGACCAGTTCGGTGCGGTAGACCTTGTGCAGGCCCTTCATCTTCAGCATTGCGTGCTCCTTAGTTGATTTGAATGAGGGGGGCGTCGGCGACGCCGTCCAGACCACTGATCACCACCTGCTCACCGGCCTGCAAGCCGGCGACCACTTCCACTCGCTCCAGCGACTGCGCGCCCAGCCGCACCTCGCGGCGCTCGGCGCGGCCGTCCTTGAGCACGTACACGTAGCGGCCACCGCTTTGTTCGACGAAGCTGCCGCGCGGCAGGCTCAGCACCTGGCTCTTGCGCTCCAGCAGCAGGCGGGAAGAGAGGCGCTGGTTCTGGCGCAGCTCGGGCGGCTGCTGGCCCACAAAGCGCAGGCGTGCCGCCACCTCGCCGTTCACCACCTCGGGTGAGATCGAGATCAGCTTCACCGCCACGGGCTGGCCGGCCACGCGCACCTCGCCGGGCAGGCCCAGGCTCAGCTCGCGCGCCAGGCCCTCGGGCACCTGCACCTGCACGTCCAGCTGGCTCAGGTCCACCAGGGTCAGGAGCTTGGCGTCGCGCGCCACATTGCTCCCGTTGTCCACCAGCAGCGAGCCCACCGCGCCGCCATGCGGCGCGCGCAGTTCCAGCGCGGCCAGCTGGCGCTCCAGATCGGCCGCTTGCGACTGCGCACGCGCCGCGGCGGCCTGCTTGGCCTCCAGCTCGTACTGCAGGGCCTGGGTCTTGAGCGTGCGGGCGCTTTCGGCCTGATTCAGGCTGATGCGCGCCTTCTCCAGCGCGTCCTGCGCCTGCTCCCATTGCAGCCGGGCGCTGGCGCCGGCCTCGAAGGCGGCGCGCTGGCGCTTCTCGGCCGACTGCGCGGCCTGCAGCTCGATGCGCGCGGTGTCCACCGCGGCCTGGGCGCGGCCGCGCTCGCTTTCGGCCTCGGCCTGCGAACGGCGGGCCTCGGCGGTGGCCGCGGCCGCGGCGGCGCGTTCCTGCTGCACACGCGCCTGCAAATCGGGCGAGGCGATGCGCGCCAGCAGCTGGCCGGCCTGCACCGTGTCACCCGCCTGCACCTGCCATTGCAGCGTGCCGGCCTGCGGGGCGAACAGCGTGGGGCTGTTGGCCGCCACCACCTTGCCCTCGGCGGCGACATCGCGCTGTACATCGGCGCGCTGCACCGGGGCAATGCTCAGGCGGCTGAGCTGGAACTGCGGCACGCGCTGACTCTGCAGCTGGCGCGCGCCCAGGCTGCCCAGGCCACCGAGCAGGGCCAGGGCGGCGAGCGCGATCAGCGGCTTGCGCCAGCGGCGCCAGGGGGAGAGGGGCAGGGGGCGGTCCTGCGAGGCGGTGGAGCGGATTGAGGTGTCCATGCCTTGATAGGGCAAGGGACGTGCCAGCCGGGCGGCACGGCGCTTTCATAGGAGAGGGCTGGACCGGCGGGGGCTGCGGACGGTGTCCGCGGACAGTGTTCGGACGGCCGACACTGGCATGCTCAGGCTGTCCGTGGCAATGAGGGGCTGGGGTTCGCTTGAGTCGGCTCCGAGCGCGGCCGCCTTGGGCAGGAGGGCGGGTGATGGGGAGATCAGCGTTGAAACGTGTGCGAATCGTTTGGATCAGCTTCTTGCTGCTGCTGGCCTTGATCAGTAGCCTGCTTTTGCTGCTCCAACGCAGCGATGATGGTCAGGCTTGGCTTGGCTTTGCTTGGGCCAAATTGCGGGGCGGCTACACGGTGGAAGAGCGGCTGGCGCAGCACGGTGCCGCTGTGGAGGCCAGACTGCGGACCCAGGTGGAGGCAGCGGGGCTCACCTACCCACCGGCACATCTCGCGCTCGTGGCGATCAAGGATGAGGCGCTGTTGCTGGTTTATGGCCGCAGCGAAACCAGCGCTACCTGGCAGCCTTTGCTGTCCTATCCGATCCGGGGCATGAGTGGGCGCCAGGGCCCCAAGCTGCGGCGCGGAGACTTCCAGGTGCCCGAGGGCATCTACCGTGTGGAGTCGCTCAATGCAAACAGCCGCTTTCACCTGTCGCTTCGCCTGGACTATCCGAACGCCTTTGATCAGACCCGGGCGCAGGCAGACGGGCGCAACGACCTGGGTTCGGACATCATGATCCATGGCACCCGCTCGTCGATCGGCTGCCTGGCGATGGGCAACCAAGCAGCTGAGGATTTGTTCGTGCTCGCCGCGCTGGCCCGACCGCGTCCCGTGGAAGTTCTGATCACGCCGACCGACTGGCGGCGCCAGCAGCCGATGCTGCGAGCAGGCCCGGCATGGCTGCATGAGCTTGATCGCGAGCTGCAGCGCGGCTTGGCTCGGTTCCCGCGTGCGCTGGGTGCCGGATGAAGTCAGGGACAGGGCGACGGGGTGCTGGTGAATGGGGCTGCCACCGCACCCAGCCAGCCCGCTTGCAGGCGGGCTGTCCTTCGGCAGGGGTCGCACGGCCCGCAGGGGCCCTGCTCGCTCCTGCCTCAGCCCCTCCGCGGCAAATGCTTCGCGAACCAGGCCACCTGCGGCTCCAGGAATTCCGCCTGCCGCGCCGCATCAAACGGTGCGTAATGCCCGCCCGCCAGCTCCACCAGCTGCTTGGGCGGGCCGGCCTTGGCAAAGGCCTGCAGTTGCAGGCCCACGGGGGTGATGTCGTCGTCCTTGGCGACCACCATGAGGAGCGGCGTAGGGGTGATGCGGGCGATGGCGGCGGCGGGTTCGTATTGGGCAAAGGCCTCGGTGGTTTCCAGCGTCACCCGATTGGTCCAGCGTGGCGCCCGCAGGGCGGCCTGTTCGTACCAGGCGCGTGCCTCGGGCTGGCGGAACACGCCGGTGCCCTCGGCGCCGCTGACGATGGGCAGCAGTTCGATCTCGCCGGTGGTCATGCGCATGGCGCGCGCCTGGGCCTGGACGGCGCTGAGCTGGTCCAGCTCCTTGGGTGCGAGTTCGGCATAAAAGGCCTCCCAGGCATGGGTCATCGGCGTTTGCGCCACCACGCATTGCACGCGGCGGTCGAAGGCGGCCAGCTGCAGCACATGGCCGCCGCTGTAACCCGTGCCCCAGGCGCCCAGGCGGCGTGCGTCCACTTCGGGCTGCAGGCCCAGCCAGGTCAGGGCGTTGCGGTAGTCGGTGATCTGGTCCCACCACAGCAGGGACTGGCGCGGCTCGCCTTCGCTGGCGCCGGTGCAGCGGTAGTCAAACAGCAGCACCGCCAGGCCGGCGGCGGCGAAGGCCGTGGCCACGCGGTCGAGCTGCATTTCCTTGAGCGCGCCGTAGTCCGGTGCCATGGCGATGGCAGGGCGGCGCTCGCCCGGGTGGTGGTCGCCCGGCAGGTAGTACCAGCCGGCGCAGTGCAGACCCTGGCTCTGGAAGCGCACGTCGCGGCGTTGCACACCTGCCGCGGCCGCCCGGCCGGTCAGCAGTCCGGCGCCCAGGTAGCCCATCAGTTCCCTTCGCTGCATGGTTGTCCTCCTGAAGGGGCGAAGTCTGCACGCAGGCCAGGTGCGATGGCCATGAAAAAAGCCGCCGGGCTTGCACCCGGCGGCTTCGATTCAGAGATCCCGAAAGATCAGTCTGCTTTGCGACGACGGCGCACGCCGCCAGCCAGGGCCAGGCCCAGGAGGGCGATGGTGGCGCTGGCGGGTTCCGGAACGACGTTGACGTGGCCATTGGTGGCTTCCACCAGGTAGTCCACATAGTTGCCGAGCACCATGCCGCCGAAGTAGGAGCCGAAGGCGCCCTTGGTCACGCCACTCGGGGAGCCACCGAAGGTGTTGTTGCCGGCCAGCAGCAGACCACCGTAGGCTTCGATGAAGGACGAACCGCCCGAATCGCCGCCGCCGATGTTCGCTTCCTTGTCATTGGCCAGAACTTGGCTGCACGCCAGGCCCCATTCGCAGAAGATGTCGCGACCATTGCCGTCGAAGTCGGCGTACCAGACTTCGCGCTGGCCACCAAAGCCTTGCTCATCGTCACCGTCGAACAGGTCGACGATGTTCTGGCCCGAGCGCTTGGTGCGGAAGGAGGGCGAAATGGTGAAGCCGTTGATGCCATCACCCGAGGTGCCGTAGCCCACCATGGTGATCTTCTGATCGGCTTCCAGACCGGCGCCCCAGACCGAGTAGATCTTGGCGGTGCTCGGAGCATCGACCGGCAGGGTCAAGACGGCCACGTCGTCGTTGACGCAGAAGGCGCTGACGCCAGCCGGGCAGTTGCCGAAGCCCTTGTAGTCCTGGTGCATCGACACCTGGCTGGCGGTGATGACGGAGGAGCCGGCGCCCGGGCCGGCGTTGAACACGACGCGCACGTCACTACCGGCCTTCTTCAGGTCGATCAGGGTGCCGTTGCCATCGGTGTCCACGCAGTGGGCGGCGGTGACGACATGGCGGCTCGACACCATGGTGCCCGAGCAAATGAACGACTGGCCGTCGTAGCGGATGTTGATGCTGACCACGCCGGAGTAGGGCGAGCTGGCCAGGTTGGGATCGACGTGGGCGGCCGGGGTGTCGGGCGGCGCGCCGGCCAGCACCAGCGGGGTCACGTTGTCCATCTGGGCAGGCAGCGCCAGAGCGACGGGGGTCAGCGAGGCCAGCAGGGCGGCCCCGGCCAGATGCTTGAGGATTTGAGTCTTCATGGATTTCCCGTAAAGGGGAGAGCAAAGGAAACCCGACGTACTACTCGCCGTTCTGCAAATGCGGACGGCACACCGGGGAGCGTGGGGGCGGACTGTAGGGACGACAGGTCGGATGCGGGGGCGCTGGCTCCCCCAGCTGGGGGGCAGTGTTTCCACGGGTAATCGGTTGGACTGGGCTTGCGGTAAACGTGGTGCTGGCATCCTGGGCCCTGCCGGTCTGGAGGCGGGCTCAGCTCAGCAAGGTTTGCAAGCTGCGCTGCACCACCTGAGTCAGGGCGTCCAGGGCCTGGAGCAGGCGTTCGCTGCGTTCGCACAGGTCGCGCAGCGCCGGGCTGCCGCCGCTGCCCTGGCGCAGGCCGCGCAGCAGGCGGTCCCATTCGCGGTCCACGGCGTCGAAGGCGGATTGCAGGCCGGGGCTGTGCAGCGGGGCATTGCGCAGGGTCTGCAGCGCGCGCAGGAATTCGTCGAGGCCGAGCGCAAGGCGCTGGGGATCGTGGGCGGGGTCCAGCTGGGCCAGCAGCGCCTCCTTCACCAGACGCTGGCTGAGCAAGCGCTGACGGGTGCAGAGCACCAGCAGGCGCGGCGGGCGCTCCTGGCCGGCCTCGGTGAGGGCGGTCACCAGGGCCTCGCTGCAATCCAGCAGCTGCTGGGCGGCGGCGTCCTGGCGCGGCAGATCGGCCCGCCTGGGTTCACCCTGCAGGGCCTGCTGCAGTTGGCCCCAGGCCTGTTGCACGGGGCCCAGCACCTCGCGCAGCGGGCCATGCAGCAGCTCGTGCAGGCGCGCCAGATTGGCCTCGATGCGCGCGGCCGATTCGGCCTGCAGCGCCGCGGCTGCGGCGGGCTCCAGGCCGAGCAGGGCTTGTGCCTGCAGGCGCAGCAGGCGCTGACTGAGCATGCGCTGGGCGCCGGCGCGCTCCAGCGCCTCGGCGCGTTCGTGCTGCTGCACCAGATGGCGGGCCAGTTCGCTCAAGCGGGTCTGCGCCTGCATCGCCGCGTCGCGCAGCAGCTTGTAGGCCTGGGCTTCATCGAGCTGCTGGCATTGCATCAGCACGCCCTTGGCGCGCTCGGTCCAGCGGCGCTCGTCCAGTTGCTGGCGGGCGGCCTGCAGCGCGGCCCATTCCTGGGCGCTGCAAAGCACCCAATCGGTGCCGGGGCCGGCCTGTTCCTGCGCCAGGACGGTGCAGCCGGCGGCCAGCAGGCCCTGTTGCAGGGCGGCGGGGGCGTCGGGCGGCAGGGCCACGCGCAGGGGATGCAGGGCGATGACGGGGCTCATGCCCGAAGCGGTGCAAGAAGTGCGCCTGGCATGGAGTTTGCGCCCTGGGGCACTGTCCAACCCCCGTGCCCCAAAAATGAGCCTGACCAAAGACTTCCTGCGTGCCGGCCACTGGCCCACGCTGCTGGCCTCCTTTCTCTACTTCGACTTCTGCTTCGCCATCTGGGTGCTGAATGGCGCCATGGCGCCCTTCATCAGCGAGACCTATGCGCTGACGCCGGCGCAGAAGGGTTTCATGATCTCGGTGCCCATCCTGGCGGGCGCGCTGATGCGCTTTCCGCTGGGCGTGCTGGCGCAGTACATCGGGCGCAAGAACGCGGCCCTTGTGGAGATGGGCCTGATCGTGGCGGCGCTGTGCTTCGGCTATGTGTTCGTGAACAGCTACGACGACGTGCTGGCCATGGGCGTGCTGCTGGGCATTGCCGGCGCGAGCTTCGGCGTGGCGCTCTCGCTGGGTTCCGGCTGGTACCCGGCCCGCTACAAGGGCCTGGCCATGGGCATTGCCGGCGCCGGCAACTCGGGCACGGTGCTGGCGGTGCTGTTTGCGCCGCCATTGGCGGCCAAGTACGGTTGGCAGGCGGTGTACGGCCTGGCGGCCTTCACGATGCTGCTGCCCATGGCCGTGATGGCCCTGGCCGCCAAGGAGCCGCCGGACATCGAGAAGCAGACCCTGCGCGAGCACACCGCCTGCCTGTTCGAAAAGGACGGCTGGGCCTTCAGCTTGATCTACGTCGTCACCTTCGGTGGCTTCATCGGCCTGGCCAGCTTTCTGCCCACCTACTTCTACGACCAGTTCAAGGTCAGCAAGATCGAGGCCGGCCAGCTGACCATGCTGGCCACGCTGATGGGCTCGGCCGTGCGCGTGGTGGGCGGGGCGCTGAGCGACCGCATCGGCGGCGTGAACACGCTCACCGGCGTGCTGGCCCTGGCCGCCATCAGCCTGCTGCTGTGCGGTCTGGCCGGCGGCTCGCTGGTGCTCACCACGCTGCTCTTCATGCTGTGCTTTGCCGCCTTCGGGGCGGGAAACGGCGCACTCTTCCAGCTGGTGCCCCTGCGCTGGCCGCTGAGCACGGCGGTGGCGGGTTCGATGATTGGCGAGGTTGGCGCGCTGGGTGGCGGCTTCATCCCCAACGCCATGGGTCAGAGCCTGCAGCGCAGCGGCACCTATTTGTGGGGCTTCGTGGCCATCGCCCTGCTGGCGCTGGCCATGCTGTTCATGCTGCGCGTGGTGCAGATCCGCTGGACACGCACCTGGGCCGAGCGTGGCGGGCGGGCGCGCCAAGTCGCGCCCGTCGTGGAGCAGGAGCCGACGAGCTACCAGCAGGCCTGATCAGGCTTTCAGCCGGAACACCGCCACCAGCTCGGTGAGCTGCACGGCCTGCTGGCGCAGGCTGTCGGCGGCGGCGGCGGCCTGTTCCACCAGGCTGGCGTTCTGCTGGGTGCTCTGGTCGATCTGGGTCACGGCGTCGCCCACCTTGCCGATGCCCTGGGCCTGCTCCTGACTGGCGCTGTCGATCTCGCCGATCAGGTCGGCCACGCGGCGCACCTGGGCCACGATCTCCTGCATGGTGCTGCCGGCCTCGGCCACCAGGCGGTTGCCCTGGTCCACGCGCGCCACGCTTTGGCCGATCAGGTTCTTGATCTCCTTGGCCGCCTCGGCCGAGCGGCCGGCCAAGGCCCGCACCTCACTGGCCACCACCGCAAAGCCGCGCCCCTGCTCGCCGGCGCGCGCCGCTTCCACGGCGGCGTTCAGGGCCAGGATGTTGGTCTGGAAGGCGATGCCGTCGATGACGCCAATGATGTCGTTGATGCGCCGCGAGCTGGTACTGATCTCGTCCATGGTGCTGACGACGCGCGCCACCACCTCGCCGCCATTGCGCGCCACCTGGCTGGCGGCGCCGGCCAGCTGGCTGGCGGTGCGGGCGATCTCGGCGTTGTGCCGGGTCGATTCAGCCAGGCCGCTCATCGAGCTGGCGGTCTGCTCCAGATTGGCGGCCTGCTGCTCGGTGCGGTGGGAGAGGTCGGCATTGCCTTGCGCGATCTCGGCCGCACCGGTGGCGATCGAGTCGGCGCTCAGGCGCACCGCGCCGACGATGCGCTGCAGGCTCTCGTCCATCTGGCCGAGCGCGCGCATCAGCTGGCCCAGCTCGCCCGGGCCCTGGCCGGGCACGTCTTCGCTCAGGTCGCCCGCGGCCACGCGCTCGGTCACCTTCACCGCCAGGTTCAGCGGGCGCAGGATGGAGCGCGAGACCTGCCAGGCCAGTGCCGCCATCACCAGCACGCCGATGACGAGGATCAGCACCAGGCTGCGCTGGGCGCTGCGAGTGCCGGCGTCGTAGGCGCTCATGGCCTCGCCGGCCAGCGCGTTGGCGGCCTGCACGGTCTCGTCCACCGCCGCGCGGTGGGCCTGGTAGAGGGTGTGCACCTCGGCCAGTTGGGCCTTTGCCTTCTCGGGCTCACCCAGCACGTCCAGCAGCTGCTGGGCACCCTTCAGAAAGGCCTGCGCGCGCTCGTGCTGGGCGCCCAGCAGCTGGCGTTCCAGACCAAAGGGTGGTTTGGCCGTCCAGTGCTGCACGCGCGCCTCGTACTCACCCTGCAGGCGCTGCAATTCCTTGTGTGCCTCGGCCGCCGGCAGGCTGCCTTCCACCGCCTGCGAGAGCACCAGCCGCGTCTCGATCAGGTACATGGGTGGGGGCAGGATGTCGGCCACCACGTCCTTGGCCACGAAGGCCTTTTCGCTGTGCCCGGCCAAGGCGCGGGTGCCCAGCAGGCCGACCACCGCACAGGCCAGCACCGCCAAGCTGGCCGCCACCGCCACCAGCATCTGCCGCGTGGCCACCGTCAAATTGCTCAGGAACTGCATGACGGACTCCTTGTCATGCCGACCACCCTGGCGCTCTTGGTCTTGTTGGTTCAGCGATTGTGCTGGACAAAGGATTGTCGCGGGGCCGCCGCCATGCCCTTGTCAGGGGGCTCAGCCGGTGAGCCGATGCGAGCGCGCGGCGGCGCGGCGCCAGCGGCGCAGCAGCATGCTCAGCAGGGCGGCGCTGAACTGCGCCTGGCCCCAGCTGGGGGCGGGTGCTGGGCTGGGTGGGGGCAGGGGAGCGGGTGGCTGGGTGAGCATGGCGCCAGCTTCGCGGCGCCCGGCGGGGCCTGGATGAGCAGCGTGAAGCGGGTGTGAAGTTCCGCCGCTCAACCTCCCAACCTCTCAACCCTTAGGCAGACCCAGCAGCCACACCACCAGCAGCAGATTGAAGAGCAGCGACACCCCCAGCCCCATCTGCCACAGCAGCAGCGGGTTGCGCGCCGCCAGCGGCGTGGCGCGCGGGGCGGGCAGGCTGCGGGCGGCGCCGCGCTCCAGCGCGAGCAGGAACTCGTCGGCCGTCTCGAAGCGTTCCTTCGGGTCCTGGGTTATGGCCTTCAGCACCAGATGGTCCAGCCAGATCGGCAGGTCCGGCCGCAGCCGGCGCAGCGGCTGCGGCGCGTAGCGGGCGCGCTGGTAGGGCTCGATCTCGCCCCAGGGCAGGCGGCCGGCCAGCGCCTGGTAGAGCGTGACGCCGAGCGCGAACAGGTCCGAGCCGGCATCGGGGGCGCGCGGCGGCTCGTCCCACTGCTCGGGGTTGATGTAGCTGGGCGTGCCGGCGTGCAGGCCTCGCAGGGCCGGCGGCGCGCGCGGTGACAGGGCCACGCCCAGGTCGAGCAGGCGCCAGTGTCCGTCCTCGGCGCGGTGCAGGTTGGCGGGCTTGACGTCGCGGTGCACGCAGCCGGCGGCGTGCAGCAGGCTCAAGGCACGGCCGATCTCGCCGGCCATCTGCAGCAGCTCGCTCCAGTCGGGGCGTGCCAGGCCCGCCAGGCGCTGTTCCAGTGTCTGGCCGGCGTGCCAGTCGAACACGGCATAGAAGTGGCTGGGTTGGACCGGGCGGCGCACGCTCACCAGGCCCGAGGCCGGCCCGCCGCGGCGGCCGCGCGCGTCCTCGGTCAGGCGCAGCCCCAGCCAGATCTCATGCGCCAGCAGGGCGCGCTCCTCGGTGTCGTGCGCGCGGCTGGGGTGCAGGGTCTTGATCGCCACCAGCTCGCCGCTGGCCAGCTCGCGTGCCTGCAGCAGGCGGCGTACGCCGTTGTCGGCCACCACGGCGGTGATCTGGTAGCCATCCAGCTGCGCGCCCACGCCGAGCAGGGGCGGGCTGGGCAGTTGCGCGGCACCGAGCTGCAAATCGTCCAGATCGGCCGCGGCCAGGCCCTGCACGTCCAGCACCAGGGCCGTCACGTTGTCGTGCCCACCGGCCTGCAGCGCGGCCTGGCAGAGCGCTTCGGCGGCGGCCTGGGCGCCTGGGGTCTCGCGCAGCAGCTTGGCGATGGCACGGGCACGCAAGGGGCCGTGCAGGCCGTCGCTGCTGAGCAGCAGGCGGTCGCCCACGCGCAGCTCGCCCTGGCTGTGGTCCAGGTGCAGGGCGGGGTCCAGGCCGAGCGCGCGGGTCAGGCCGGCGAAGTCCTGGCGCGGCAGGCGGTGGTCTTGGGTGAGCTGCAGCAGCTGGCCCTCGCGCAGCAGCCAGGCGCGGCTGTCGCCCACATGGGCCAGCGCAAAGCGGCGGCCCTGCAGGGCCAGGGCGGTGCAGGTGCACAGGGCCTCGCGCGGCCGGCCGTCCACCCCGGGGCGGCGGTTGTGCGCGGCCAGCCAGCTGTTCTGGGCGGCCAGCAGGCGTTCCAGGCGCACGCCCAGGTCCCAATGGGCCGGGGTGGCGTGGAAGTCGGCCAGCAGGGTGCGCACGCTGGTCTGAGCGGCCAGCAGGCCATCACCACCGCTGCTCACGCCATCGGCCAGCGCGGCCACCAGGCCATGGCCGCCGGGCTCGAACTGCAGGCCGGCGAAGTCTTCATTGCGCTCGCGCGGGCCGCACAGGCTGGCGATGCCGGGGTCGATCTCGAAACGCATGCGCGGGTTTGGGGCGGGTCTGCCTTGTTTTGGTGCGAACTCGCCCCGGCCGGGGCGCGCTGCGCTTCAGCCTAGGGCAGATTTCATCGAAAGCACCAGCCTCATTGCTGGCACACCGCTTGCACTGCAAGAGGCAGACCAGGAGGTGTTCGATGCGCAAGATGAAATTGGTGCTGGTGGGCAATGGCATGGCCGGGGTGCGGACCCTGGAGGAACTGCTGAAGCTCGCTCCCGATCTGTACGAGATCACCGTGTTCGGCGCCGAGCCGCACCCGAACTACAACCGCATCCTGCTCAGCCCCGTGCTGGCGGGTGAGCAGACGCTGGATGAGATCGTGCTCAACCCGCTCTCCTGGTATGCCGAGCACGGCATCACCCTGCACCTGGGCAAGAAGGTGACGCAGATCGACCGCGTGCGCCGCCGCGTGGTGGCCGAGGATGGCACCAGCGCGGACTACGACCGCCTGCTGCTGGCCACCGGCTCCGTGCCCTTCATCCCGCCCATCCCGGGCAAGGAGCTGGAGGGCGTGATCGCCTACCGCGACATCGCCGACACGCAGGCCATGATCGACGCGGCCGCGAAGTACCAACACGCGGTGGTGATTGGCGGCGGCCTGCTCGGCCTGGAGGCCGCCAACGGCCTGATGCTGCGCGGCATGCAGGTGACGGTGGTGCACCTGGCCGACTGGCTGATGGAGCGCCAGCTGGACCGCACCGCCGCCGAGCTGCTGCAGCACTCGCTGGAAGCGCGCGGGCTGAAGTTCCGCCTCGGCGCCAGCACGCAGGCCTTGATCGGCGGCCAAGACGGGCGGGTGATGGCCGTGCAGTTCAAGGGCGGCGAGGAGATCCCCGCCGACCTGGTGGTGATGGCCGCGGGCATCCGCCCGAACGTGGCGCTGGCGGAGTCGGCCGGCATCCATTGCCAGCGCGGCATCGTCGTCAGCGACACCCTGCAGACCATCACCGACCCGCGCATCTACGCGCTGGGTGAATGCGCAGCGCACCGTGGCATTGCCTACGGCCTGGTGGCGCCGCTGTTCGAGCAGGGCAAGGTCTGCGCCACGCACCTGGCGCAGTTCGGCATCGGCCGCTACAGCGGCTCGCAGACCAGCACCAAGCTCAAGGTCACCGGCATCGACCTGTACTCGGCCGGCGATTTCATGGGCGGCGCGGGCACCGAGGAGATCGTGATGAGCGACCCCTTCGCCGGGGTCTACAAGAAGCTCGTCATCAAGGGCGACCAGCTGGTCGGCGCCTGCTTGTATGGCGACACCGTGGATGGCAGCTGGTACTTCAAGCTGCTGCGCGAGGGCCGCAAGATCGCCGACATCCGCGACAAGCTGATGTTCGGGGAGTCGAACATCGGCGATGTGGGCCATCAGGGGCAGAACAAGGCCGCGGCGATGGCCGATGCCGACGAAGTCTGCGGCTGCAATGGCGTCAGCAAGGGCGCGATCTGCAAGGCCATCAAGGACAAGGGCCTGTTCACGCTGGACGAGGTGCGCAAGCACACCAAGGCCAGCGCGTCCTGCGGTTCCTGCACCGGCCTGGTCGAACAGCTGATCATGTTCACCGCCGGTGGCGACTACTCGGCCACGCCGAAGAAGAAGGCCATCTGCGCTTGCACCGATGCCAGCCACCAGGACGCCCGCGAGGCCATCCTCAAGGGCCATCTGACGAGCAAGGAAGAGGTCTTCCACGCCCTGGACTGGAAGACGCCGAACGGTTGCGCCACCTGCCGCCCGGCCATCAATTACTACCTGATCTCCACCTGGCCCAAGGAGGCGCAGGACGACCCGCAGAGCCGCTACATCAACGAGCGCAGCCACGCCAACATCCAGAAGGACGGCACCTACAGCGTGATCCCGCGCATGTGGGGCGGCGAGACGACGAGCTCTGAGCTGCGCCGCATCGCCGACGTGGTGGATAAGTACCAGATCCCCACCGTGAAGGTCACCGGCGGCCAGCGCATCGACCTGCTGGGCGTGAAGAAGGAAGACCTGCCTGCGGTGTGGAAGGACATCGGCATGCCCAGCGGCCATGCCTATGCCAAGGCGCTGCGCACGGTGAAGACCTGCGTGGGCTCGGAGTGGTGCCGCTTCGGCACCCAGGATTCAACCCAGATGGGCAAGGACCTGGAGCGCGCGCTGTGGCGCATGTACGCGCCGCACAAGGTCAAGATCGCCGTCAGCGGCTGCCCGCGCAACTGCGCCGAGGCCGGCATCAAGGACGTCGGCGTCATCGGCGTTGATTCGGGCTGGGAGATCTACGTCGCCGGCAACGGCGGTATCAAGACCGAGGTGGCCGAGTTCCTCTGCAAGGTCAAGACCGCCGAGGAGGTGCTGGAGGTCAGCGGCGCCTTCCTGCAGCTCTACCGCCTGGAGGGCTGGTACCTGGAGCGCACCGTGCACTACGTCGGGCGCGTGGGTCTGGACTACGTGAAGAAGCGGATCCTCGAAGACGCCGAGGGCCGCAAGGCGCTGTGGCAGCAGCTGCAGTTCGCGCTCGATGGCGAGCCCGACCCCTGGTTCGACTTCGAGCAGGCCAAGGTGGATCTGCGTCAATTTGCGAAGGTGCCGGCATGACTTGGACGACCGTGTGTTCCATCAAGGACATCCCCGTGCTCGGCTCGCGCCGCGTGGCGCGCCGCCAGGGCATGGACGTGGCGCTGTTCCGCAATGCCAGCGATGAGGTGTTCGCCCTGCTCGACCGCTGCCCGCACAAGGGCGGGCCGCTCAGCCAGGGCATCGTGTTCGGCCGCGGCGTGGCCTGCCCGCTGCACAACTGGACCATCGGCCTGGACAGCGGCCAGGCCCAGGCGCCGGACGAGGGCTGCACGCCGGTGTTCCAGGTGCGGGTGGCGGATGGCGTGGTGCAGCTGCTGCAGTCCGAGCTGGATTCGCATGCCTTGGACCTGGCACCGCCTCAAGCGGGTCCCTGCGCCAAGCGCATCCCGATTGCTGTGGGCTGAGCATGGAAACCCGCAGCACCTGCCCCTACTGCGGCGTCGGCTGCGGGGTCGTCATCGAACACGACGGCCAGCAGATCACCGGCGTGCGCGGGGACCCGGAGCACCCGGCCAACTTCGGCCGGCTCTGCACCAAGGGCCAGAACCTGCACCGCACCGCCAGCCCGATGGTGATCCAGGGTCAGCGTCTGCTGCAGGTGCAGCGGCGTGCCGCGCGGGGGGCTGCTTTGCAGCCCATCGAGTGGGACGAGGCCAACTCGCACCTTGTAGCCGAGCTGCTGCGCATCCACCGCGAACACGGCCCGGCGGCGATCGGCTTCTACATCTCCGGCCAGTTGCTGACCGAGGACTACTGCGCCTTCAACAAGCTGGCGCGCGGGGTGCTGAAGACGCCGCATATCGACTCCAACTCGCGCCTGTGCATGAGCTCGGCCGTGGTGGGCTACAAGCAGAGCCTGGGCGCCGACGCGCCGCCCTGCAGCTACGAGGACGTCGAGCAGGCGGACTGCATCCTCATCACCGGCGCCAACCCGGCCTGGGCCCACCCGGTGCTGTTCCGTCGCCTGGAAGTTGGCCGTGCCAAGAGGCCCGGGCAGAAGCTGATCGTCATCGACCCGCGCCGCACCGAGACGGCCGAGCTGGCCGACCTGCATCTGCAACTCCAGCCTGGCACCGACGTGGCCCTGATGCACGCGCTGCTGCATGCCTGCATTTGGCAGGGCTTCACCGACGCGGATTTCATCCGTGAGCACACCGAAGGCTTCGAGGCTCTGAAGGAGCTGGTGCGCGAATGGACCCCGGCGCGCGCCGCCAAGCTCTGCGGCCTGAAGGAGGCGGAGATCTGGCAGGCGGCCGAGTGGTTCGCCCGCGCGCCCAGCAGCCTGAGCCTGTACTGCCAGGGCCTGAACCAGAGCTCAAGCGGCACCGCCAAGAACACGGCGCTGATCAATCTGCACCTCGCCACCGGCCAGATCGGCAAGCCGGGCGCCGGGCCTTTTTCGCTGACCGGCCAGCCCAATGCCATGGGCGGGCGCGAATCCGGCGGCATGGCCACGCTGCTGCCTGGGCACCGCGACCCGGCCAACGCCACGCACCGCGCCGAGGTGGCTGCCCTTTGGGGCCTGGGCGCAGACGAGCAGTTGCCGGGCCCCGGCCACACCGCCATGGCGATGTTCGAGGCCGCCGCGCGCGGCGAGATCAAGGCGCTCTGGATTGCCTGCACCAACCCCGCGCAGAGCCTGCCCGACCAGGCGCTTGTGCGCGCCGCGCTGCAGCGCTGCGAGTTCGTCGTGCTGCAGGAGGCCTTTGCCGGCACGGCCACGGCCGACTTCGCCGACCTGCTGCTGCCGGCCGCCACCTGGGGCGAGAAGGAGGGCACGGTGACGAACAGCGAGCGCCGCATCAGCCGCGTGCGCGCCGCCGTGCCGGCGCCGGGCCAGGCGCGTGCGGACTGGGCCATCGTGCGCGAGGCCGCGCTGCGCCTGGACGCCGCCTTGAACCCGCAGCGCGCGCCGCTCTTCGCTGCCACCGACAGCCCCGAGGCGCTGTGGCTGGAGCATCGCGAATCCACGCTGGGCCGCGACCTCGACATCGGCGGCCTGAGCTACGAGACGCTGGAACGCAGCGGTCCGCAGCAATGGCCCTATCAACAAAGTGGCAAGGCCCGGCTCTACACCGACCACCGCTTCGCCACCCCCAGCGGCCGCGCCCGCTTCATCGCCACGCCCTACCGCGCACCGGCGGAGAGCGCGAGCGCCAAGTTCCCGCTGCAGCTCACCACCAGCCGTCTGCGCGACCAATGGCACGCCATGAGCCGCAGCGGCACCGTGCCGGGACTGTTCGCGCACGAAGGCGCGCCGGTGCTGAAGCTGCACCCGCAGGACGCGGCGCGCCGCCGCCTGCAGGCGGGCGAGCTGCTGCGCCTGCAGAGCGCGCGCGGCGAACTCGTCCTGCCGCTGGCCCTGGACGCCGGCGTGGCCCCGGGTCAGGCCGATTTGCCCATGCACTGGGGCAGCGAGTTCCTGGCCGGCGCCGGCATCAACGCGCTGACTAGCGGCGTGCGCTGCCCGGATTCGCAGCAGCCCGAGCTGAAGTTCAGCGCGCTGGCGGTGGAGCCCGCCCAGTTGCCCTGGCGGATCTCTGCCTGCGCCTGGGTGCCGGCCGCGCAGGGCGCCGCCTTGCGCGAGCGTTTGCGCGCCTTGCTGCCCGCCTTCGCCTTCGCCCAATGCCTGCCGGTGCCCGGCCCCGATGAGACCCAGCAAGGCTGGGCCTTCGAAGCCGCGCTGGCCGCACCGCCCTCGAAGGAGCTGGTGGCACAGCTGACCGCCGCCGTGGGCCTCGAAGGCGCGGGCGTGCACCGCTATGCCGACGCCGGCCGCGGCCGCCTGCGTCTGCTGCGCCTGCAAGGCGAGGGCGATGCGGCCGCGTTGCAGGCCTTTGCGCGCGTGGGCGAACAGGACGAGGCCGCCTGGCTGCAGCCGCTGTGGCGGGAGGGCCAGCGCGCCGCGCCGCTGGGCCGCTGGCTGCTCAGCCCCGGCGCGCCGCCGGCCGAGCTGCTGAGCGCGCCGCGCAGCCCGCAGGTCTGCAACTGCTTCGACGTGCGCGAGGACCAGATTCGCGCCTGCCTGGCCCGCGGTGACGGCAGCCTGGCCACGCTGCAGGCCGAGTTGAAGTGCGGCACGCAATGCGGCTCCTGCCTGCCCGCACTGCGTCGTCTGATGAGTGAAGGAGTGCCCGCATGATCACCACCCACCCTGTCGCTTTGGTCGGCGCCGGCCCCGGCGACCCCGAACTGCTGACCCTGCGCGCGCTCAAGCGCATCGAGGCCGCCGACGTGGTGCTGGCCGACGACCTTATCGACCCGCGCGTGCTGGCCTTGGTGAAGGGCCGGCTGCTGCGCGTGGGCAAGCGCGGCGGTTGCATCTCGACGGACCAGCACTTCATCCACGCGCTGATGCTGCGCGAGGCGCTCGCGGGCCAGCGCGTGGTGCGCCTCAAGGGCGGCGACCCCTTCGTGTTCGGCCGTGGCGGCGAGGAGGTCGACGCGCTGCGCGCCGCCGGCCTGGAGGTCGAGGTCGTCAGCGGCCTGACCAGCGGCATCGCCGGCCCGGCGGCGGTGGGCATTCCGGTCACCGACCGGCGCCACAGCCCGGGCGTGATCCTGGTCACCGGTCATGCCGGCGAGGGTTGCCGTGAGCCCGATTGGGATGCGCTGGCACGCAGCGGTCTGACCCTGGTGATCTACATGGGCGTGGCGCGCTGCGCCGAACTGCAGCAGCGCCTGATCGCCGCCGGCCTGGACCGGCACACGCCGGCAGCGGTGGTCAGCGCCGCCCACACCAGTCGGCAGCGCCACGCCGGCTGTCGGCTGGAGGAACTGGCCGACACCGTGCAGCGCGAGACCCTGGCGAGCCCGGCGCTGCTGGTGATTGGTGCGGTGGCGGCCCGGGCCTCAGAGCTTGTGGAAGCGGTTCAGGCTGGCGCTGGGGAGTGTGCCGAGCGCCGGCCTGTGGGGCGTATGCGGCGGGCGGCCGCTCGCTAGCGGCGCCTTCCGCCGGCTCTCAGAGCGTCAGAACGATTCCCAATCGCCACCCGCGCCCGCGGCGGCGGTTTGCGGCGCCATCCGGGGGGCGGCGGCGGGTGCGGCGGCCGCACGGGGAGTAGGTGCCGCACGCGGGCGCAGGGCCGGTGCGGCGGCCGCGCGCTGGGCGTGGGCCTCGCGCAGCTTGAACACGTCCACCACCTCGGCCAGCTTGGCGGCCTGGTGCTTCAGGCTTTCGGCCGCGGCGGCCGATTCCTCGACCAGCGCGGCGTTTTGCTGCGTCACCTGGTCCAACTGGTTCACGGCCTCGCTGACCTGGCCGATGCCCTTGGCCTGCTCGCCGCTGGCGGCATCGATCTCGCCGATCAGATCGGCCACGCGCCGCACCTGGGCCACGATTTCGCCCATCGTGGCGCCGGCCTCGGCCACCAGAGCCGAGCCGGTATCGACCTTCTCCACACTCTGGCTGATCAGGCTCTTGATCTCCTTGGCCGCCTCGGCACTGCGCTGCGCCAGCACGCGCACCTCACCTGCCACCACCGCAAAGCCGCGCCCCTGTTCGCCGGCACGGGCGGCCTCCACGGCCGCATTCAGCGCCAGGATGTTGGTCTGGAAGGCGATGCCGTCGATGGTGCCGATGATGTCGACGATCTTGCGCGAGCTGCTGGTGATCTCGTCCATGGTGTTGACGACGCGACCCACCACCTCGCCGCCCTTGGCGGCCACGCCGCTGGCCGAGGTGGCCAACTGGGTCGCGGTGCGGGCGATGTCGGCGTTTTGCCTCACCGTGGCGCTCATTTGCTCCATCGAGGCCGCGGTTTGCTGCAGGTTGGAGGCCTGCTCTTCGGTGCGCTGCGACAGATCGGCATTGCCCGTGGCGATCTCGGCCGAGCCGGTGGCAATGGAATCGGAGCTATGCCGCACTTGGCTGACGATCTTCACCAGGCTCTCGTTCATCTGACCGAGCGAGCGCAGCAACTGCGCCACCTCGTCGCGCCCGCGCACATCGATCTCGGTGCGCAAGTCGCCGGCGGCCACCTTCTCGGCCAGGTCGACCGCGCTGGATACCGGCTGGGTGATCGAGCGGGTGATCCACCAGCCCAGCCAACTGCCGAGGCTGAGAGCGACCAGGGCCGCAATGAGCGATACCCATTCGACCTGCACTTCGATGGCCTTGGCGTTGTCGTACTCCTTCTTGGCCTCGGTGACTTGAAGTTTGACCAGCGCCGCGAGCGAAGCGGCCACGGCGGGCGCCATCTCGTTCACCTTGCCGTCGTACACCTGCCGCGCGGCTTGCATGTCTCCGGCCAGCAAGGCCGCGCGCGCCGGAACCAGGCCCTGCTGGGCGTAGGCCGTGCGCGCCGTCACGTAGCGCTCGGCCAGTTGTTTCTCCTCTTCCGTCAGCGAGGTGGCCAGGTAAGCCTTCTGCAGCTCGTCGATGGCCTTGATGTTCTCGCTCATCTCCTTGGCATGCTTCTCGATCAACGCGGGTTCGGGCCGAAGCATCATTTCCGCCAGCAGGAAACGGTTGCGCACCGTCAGGCGGCTGATGTCGCCCAGCTGCTGCAGCGGCACGGTGCGGTCCAGGTAGACGGTCTCCAGACCGGCATTGACCCGACTCAGGCCGATGCGGCCCAGCACCGCCACCAGGATCAACAGCGCCAGGATGACGCCGAAAGCGAGGGCCAGGCGCGGCCCAATGCGAACTTGCTTCAACCAATCCATGTGCAGCTCCCCAGGGTGTTCATCTGACTCTAGGGAGCACGCGGGTCGGCTCGCATAGGGTTTGCACGAGGGGTTCGTCGGTACCGCCGTGAAACCGGCTTTGCATATTTCGCACGGTCGTACTAAAGTGGGACCATGGAAGCCAAGACCGAGCGCAGCGAGCTGACCCTGCAGGCCATCGTGGATACCGCTCTGCAGATGGCGATTGACGAAGGGCTGGAGAGCCTGAGCATCGGGGAACTGGCCAAGCGGCTCGCGCTGTCCAAGAGTGGGGTGTTCTCGCGCGTGGGCTCGCGCGAGGCCCTGCAGCTGGCGGTGATCCAGGAATACGACCGTCGCTTCCTGCAGGCCGTCTTCACGCCCGCGATGCGTGAGCCCCGGGGCCTGCCGCGACTGAACGCCATCATGCAGTTGTGGATCAAGCGTGCCGGCGATCTGGCCCAGGGCCATGGCTGCCTGTACTGCGCAGGTGCCTTCGAGTACGACGACCGCGAGGGGCCGGTGCGTGATCAGCTGCTGGATGGCGTGCAGCGCTGGCGCGCGGCCTTGCGCCGCACCGTGCAGCAGGCCATCGAAGCCGGTCACCTGGCACCCGAGGTGGACTCGGTGCAGATGGTGTTTGAGATGGATGCGCTCTTCACCGGCCTGCTGCGCGACGCCCGCTTCCTGCGCGACCCGAATGCCCCGGCACGCGCCTGGACCGCCTGGCAGCGGCTGCTGCGGGCCAGTCAGCCCCAACCCGCCAAGCCTTGAGCGAGACCTTGCGCGCACGGGCCTTCTTTTAACCTTTTAGCGCACGATCGTGCGAAGTGGAGCGAAACATGCAACTCACTCATCCCAACCCGGCGGCGGCCTTCTTCACCAGTGCGCCGGCGCGTGCCGTGGCCCGCCTGCTGCGTGGCCTGGATCGACTGGCTCCGCGGCTCAGCACGCGCTTGGCGCTGGGCCTGTTCTTCACGCCCCTGCCCACCAAGCGCCTGGCGCGCGGCCGGCCGGTTCCGGCGCCCTGGACTCTCAGTGAACTGCCCTTCGAGAACGGGCACCTCGGTGTGTGGCAGCGCGCCGATGCCCTGCCCGACGCGCCGCGCGTGCTGCTGGTACATGGCTGGGCGGGTGACGCCCAACAACTGCGGGCGCAGGGGGATCGGCTGCTGGCCGCGGGTCTGGCGCCGGTGCTGCTGGATCTCCCCGCGCACGGTCGTGCGGGAGGCTGGCGCACCAACCTGGGGCAATGGGTGCGGGCCCTGTTCGCCGTCACTGCGCGCTTTGGTCCCTGGCAAGGCGTTGTGGCCCATTCACTCGGTGCGGTGGCCAGCGCCCATGCCATGGCGCGAGGCCTGCCGGTGCAGCGCGCCGCTTTGATCGCACTGGCACCGCCGCCGCGGCTGTTCCTGAGCTGGTTTGCCGCCGCCATGGGGGTGGGCGAGGCCTTGGCCGAGCGCATGCAACGCCGCATCGAGCAACGCGTGGGCGTGGAGATGGCCCAGTTTGACCCTGCCTGGCTGGCCCCGCGCTTGAAGCAACCCACGCTGCTCGTGCATGACCACGCCGACCGCACCGCCCCCCTTGCTGGCAGCGCCGCCATGGCCGAGGGCGCTGCACAGGCCGTGCTCCTGCGCACCGAGGGTCTGGGGCACCGGCGCGTGCTGCAGGACGGCTGGGTGTTGCAGCAGGTAGAGCGGCATCTGGCCGCGCAGTGAGTCCGGCGGCGTCGGCCCGCTGACGCAGCGGGGCCTGCCGCCGCGCTTCAGAGCGGTGTGCCGTTCAGGCTGCCGCTCTTGAGTTCCGTCAGTTCTTCGCTGCCGCTGCCCACGACGCGCGTACGCACCGGAATGCCCTTGCCGTACAGATACCAGGTGGTGGTCACCTCATTGGAGTTGGCGCGCGTTTCGCGGTAGCGGCAACTGTCGTAGCTGCGCCCCAGGACGCTGATGTTCTCGCGCAGCTCGTAGGTCACGGTTTCGGTGTGGCTTTGGTCGCGTTCCGTGGCCTGAGTCGGGACTCCGTTGATGACGCTGGAGCTGGTTACCCGTGCGCCGACCGTGCGGGTGAGCGACTGGCCCGGTAGCAACGTGAACTCGCTGTTCAGATAGGCCGGTGCATACACGGTGCGTACCGTGCTCTGCAGATTGCCTTGCGGCGTGCGGATGTCCGACTCCACCTCGTCGCCCAGGTTCAGGATCAACCCATAGGCTGCTTCCTGCGCGTAATCTTTGCCCGCGATCGTGCTGAGCGTGGTGACGCCCGCTGCCGTCGAGCTTCCGGAGAGGGTGTAGGTGCTCTGAACCGCACTGGAACCGGCGAACGGAGTGTGCTGGGCAACCAGGGTATCCAAGGTGTACTGGCCGGTGCTGGCCGCGTCACCCGTGGTGCTGACCGTGTACTCCAGCTTGAGCCGGTTGCCGAGCTTCAGCGCGTCGGACGCGGCCATGGTGCAGCCGTTCAGGGTGTTGTTGGGCGGATTGGTCGGGCAGGTATCCGGGTAGACGTAGCAACTGTCGGCCTGGATTTGGCTCACGTAGTCGGCGATGCGACCGAAGCCGCGCAGGTTGTTGTTCGTGAATGGCCCGAGGCCGTAGATGCCGCCGTCTTCGGTGACCCCGAGGTAGTTGCCATTGGGGTAGGCGCGCACGGTGTAGGTCACGCCCTGGTAGTCCAGGCTGATGCTGGCCGGCCCCTTGGGGAAGCTTTCGGCGTACCGGTATTCGGCCCAGTCCAGCAGTTCCTTGGCGCCGACCGCGGTCTGCGCCTGGGCCCGGCGGTTCGGGCCTGCACTGCCGCCCTGGTCATGCATGGCGGTCACCAGGTCTCGCACAGCTTGTGGCGTCGTCTCCGGTTCGCGACCGCCACCGCAGGCGCTCAGAAGGATGGCGAGGCTGAGAAGGCTGAGGGTGTGCAAGGCTTTCATGACGGTGCTCCAGGGAAACCCTGGAACTTTGCCCCTTCCGGACCGTCGGCGGTAAACAGTTGTTGCGGTGGTTGTGGGCTCAGCTCGCCAGCTAGGTCGCAAGCTCCGCCGCCGAGCGCACGCCTAGCTTGGCGAACACACGCGCCCGGTGTACATCCACCGTCCGCACGGAGACATGCGGCTCATCGGCGATCAGCTTGTTGAGCATGCCGGGAGCCACGCGCTGCGTGGCTTTGCATTCTGTCGGGCTGCTCAGCCGGGCCCAACGCTTGGCGCTGCAAGAGTTCTCACTGGGCCGCCTGGTGCAAAGGCCAGGGTCTGTTTGATGCGGCCGACCAGCGCGTCGCTTCGGCAAACCACGCTCCCATTCCAAACGGCGGAGGCCTCCGCGAGCTGGCGAACAGATCCCGGCGCGGCGGCAGAATGCCCAACTTTTTGCTGCGCAAGCCCCCAAAGAGGGCCTTGGCTGCACGATCCGAGGGAGCGATATGAACCAGGAGCCGGCAGGTTTGCCTGTGCTGGAGTGGGTTCGCAGGGGCGACTGGACAAGCGTCAACACCTATTTCGCGCGCAAATCGCCGAGCACTGCCGACGAGTTTGCGGCCAGAGCACTGCTCCGGACTCTGGAAGATCGAAGCGTGGCGGCCGGAACCAGTGCGCTCGCAGACTGGCGACGTGCTTGCGCGCTCCAGCCTGACAACTTGATGTACGCGGTCAACCTGACGCAGGCGCTGCTGGATGAGGGTGAAGCGCGCGAGGCTTTGGACGTGGCGCTTGCGCTCAGGGCTCTTGCGCCGAGGTCTTGTCTCGTGCTGGAAAAACTGGCGCTGGCCCTGACGGCACACGATCGATGGGAAGAGGCTGGGGCCGTAGCCCAGCACGCCTGTGCGCTGGCCAAGGCTGAGGGACTGAAGTGGTCCGCTCGCGTCCAGGCTGTCTGGGACGATCTGGCGACTGCCTGGTGGCGCCCCGTGCATTTGGGAGCCTTGACCCTGCGCCTGCCAGAAGCCAGCGACCTGCCCTTCCTGGCTGACTGTTTTCGCGATGCGGACTTCATGCGCCGCTATCACCGCTTCCAGGGTAGTGAACCAGCGGACTTGCGGCGCTTTCTTTGGCGTGCCAAACGCCCCCCACATGAGGTGCGCCGTCGCGATTGGCTGGTGCAGGGACCGCAGGGCCGCCCCCTGGGCCTGGCGGCCTTGGTGGACATGGATTTCGGCAACTCGCGCGCCGAGCTCCTGGTTGGCCTGCCAGGCGTGCCGCGCAACTTGTCGTTGGGGCTGCAGGCCACCCTTGCAGCCATGCAGTTTGGCTTTGAGCGCCTGGGCCTAGCCAAGCTGGTCAGTCATGTGTATGCCGACAACTTGGAAGCCCAGGCCAACACCCTGCACCTTGGCTTTGTCCAGGAGGGGCTGCTGCGCGCGCATATTCAGACAAGTGCAGGGCCTGTAAACCTTTACGTCAATGGATTACTGCGTGATGAATATGCAGCTCATCCTAAGCTCAGGAAAATGCTGGCGCGCTGGCGATACCGCGCCCCGCTGCACAAAGAATCCGCTGATCTATTGCGTTGAACGATAAATTCATAGGGAGACTCAACAAATGTTCAATGAAAAAGACTTTGATCGCTTTGCTGTTGCTGGCAACACGCCTGCTTCTTGGGGTGGGGCCGAAGCGATGAAACAGGGCGCATCGACAGTGACCTCTCCGCCAAGACTCACTGAGGATGCGCGAACAATTAAAGGTGAATTATCCGTTTCTGGTGAAGTCGATCTTGTTTCTGTGTACCTGCAGAGGGATAGGGTATACAACTTCGTATGGTCTGGGATTCCCGGTATGTCGGTAAAACTGATGGATGCTGGGTTGCAGCCTGCAGCTGTCCAATTCTCCGGTTCGAGTATCCAAGTGCCAACGAGTGGAGAGTACTACCTCGCCGTGAGCGCATCCAATGGGGCGACCGGTGCCTACACACTGGCCGCGCCGAATTACACGGGTGTGATCCCTTCGCTCGAAGGCTTAGCAGCGCTGCGAAACGCATCCGGGCAGCTCGAACTGTTGCTGCGATTCAATGAGCCGGTGCTGCTGGGTACTGGGAGTTTGACCCTGGAGGTGCGCGGCGACGGCAAAAGTGCGCCGCAGAAGCTAACGATTTCAACTGCTTTTGCAAATGGCATCCGTGTGGAGGGTTCGAACGTCTATGTGCCACTGAATTTTGCCATCCGGCCCGATGCGGAGTTTGATCTGAAACTGTCACGTGGATTTGTTGAAAACATCGCCGGCCGAGACTTTGCAAATGATACTAGCACTTGGACTTTTCGCACGCCGAAGGGTCCTGCTATGCCGGATGATCATGGAAATGAGCGGGATCTCGCGACCTTGCTGACACCGGAGGGAGTAATCCCCGGTGCGCTGGATTATTTTGGTGATCGCGATGTGTTTCGCGCCGAGTTGAAGGCAGGCTACTACTATCAATTCGTCATGGTCAAGGTCGCCGCCGATGCTGCAGCCTATCCGCAAATGTTCGCCCAGGATTCAATGGGCAAACAGTTGCCTTCCCATAGTTTTCGCACGACGAATACGGCCGTCTGGGAGTTTGTGGCCGAGCAGACCGGGACTGTATATATAACCCCTGGCTTTGTCCGACTGGCCGGGGAGACTCCGGAGTCCTACCTGGGCTCCTATCGCATGCAATTGACCGAGCTTGGGGATGATCGCCCGCCCGGTCAGGTTGACACGATGGCGCTGGGTGGGAATGCCTTATCAGGCCGTATGGACCACATACTTGATGAGGAGAAGTTCCGGATTACTCTGGTTCAAGGTGAAACCTATGCCCTGATCCTGCGTCCGAAAGGTACAGAAGGGCCGCCACAGACCGATCTGCGGGTGATTGACCCCGGTGGAAAGCTCATCGCCAAGCTCGAAAGCGCGGAGTCTGACAAGTCCACTGTCTTGAGTTTTGTAGCTGCCCTGAGCGGGACTCATTTCGTTACGCTGGGCGCTTCCTGGATTGGGGACTATCAGATCAGCGCGGTACGGACTTCCTCGCAGCCGCAGGACGACTATCCACTAGACCGCCCCGGATTGATTTCACTTGGAGACCAGCTGAATCCTGGAAGGGTTGAGATACCCGGTGACATCGATTATTTCGAGGTTCGCCTTCAGGCTGGAATGAATTACGGCCTCAACGTTTCCCTGCCGAGTTCCGGTGACTTGAAGGGGGTGATGCTGAAGCTGTCTCTGCCGAGTGGCGAGGTCTTTCATCCGGGTTTTCAGTTTTCCCCTTCCGGGCAAAGCCTGTATTTTCAAGCGCCGGTGGATGGATTGTTCAAGCTGGCGCTTCAGGCGCGACAGGGTGAGTATGGTAATTATTCGTTGGGAGTCTACAGCCTGCCGATTCGCGATGATGTGCGGCAGGGTGCGAGTTCGCCTCTTCAAGTAGGCAAGCAGCATGCAGGGGACATCGAATACTTTGGGGACACCGACCGCTACGCGGTGAGCTTGGTGGCGGGGATCGAGTATTTGTTGTCGGCGAACCCGGCATCCACTTTCGGATCGCAGGCCGTCAATCCGATCTTGCGCCTACGCGGTCCAGATTCCACCATGATCGCAGAGAATGACGATTTTGGAGGTAAATCGAGTAGTGCGCACATTTTCTATCGCGCGCCCGCAAGTGGCACTTATTACCTGGATGTCTCCGGCACCAAGCAATCAAGTGGTGCCTATCAGGTATCTGCGATGGACGTTCAGAGCGTCGATACATTCCCCCGTGATGACGATGGCCTGGGCCGCTCGCTGGACCTGGGTGAGCCCTTGCAGGGGGAAATTGAATGGTCGCGTGACACCGATATATTTTCCTTTAGACCGGTTGCAGGCTACGGCTATGAAATTCGTATCGCCGGGGCGGGCACTAACCCGCTGGGCGCGGTCAAGGTCAGTCTCAAGCTCGGAACCAACTTCTTGCAGCAGATGACCAGTGCGCAAGCCGAAGCCAACGGTGATATTGTGATGCGCTGGAAGGCCAGTCAAACTGATTACCACCTTGTGATTGTGGAAGGTTTGAATGGGAGTGCTGGGGGCTACCGGATTGTCTTCGATGAGGCCGATTTGCGTGGGCCCACGCTGGTTGGCAGCCGGCCAATGGATAATGCGACCCAGCTGGCGCGCAACTCAAGTTTCGAGTTCGATTTTTCTGAACCGATCAGGGCTGGTGCGGGCAGTTTCAGGTTGTATGGTCAATCAGGTAATCTGCTTCAGACCCTTGACGCCCGCGATTCGGCGCGGGTGGAATGGATGGGCAGCAAGGTGGTGCTCAGGCCGAAGGACGAACTGCCGCTCGGTGCCTCTGTCTACTGGCTGATCGACGAGGGGGCCGTGACGGACTCGAGCGGGAACCGCTTTGCGGGGGTTCAGGACCGGACGGCGCTCAGCTTTACCACGGTAACCAGCGACGACCACGCTGCCCGCTCAGCAGGGTCTGGCAGGGTGCTTGTGAATGAGCGAGCGGCCAACGGCCGGGTGGAGGCAGCGCGCGATGTCGATTGGTTTCAGGTGGAACTCAAGGCTGGGGCCCAGTACAGCTTTCAGTTGACCCCGTCCGGCTTTGGCCGGGACGCGATACCCGCTCTGTCCTTGGTCGATCCCTTCTTGCAGGCTATCGCTGCGACGACGAGCCAGCTCAGCGATGGCTCACGCGTGCTGAGCCATGCGGCCACTTACACGGGCACCTATTTCATTGCTGTGGCAGCCGGTACAGGGTTGGGCAGCTACCAGGTGAGCGCGCGCGAAATGGATCAGCGTCCGCCGGCGCTGAAGTCCCTGGATCTGGCCGCCTTGACTGTGCCCGCCGCACGCAATACCAACCTCGCCCTGCTGTTTGATGAGCCCATCAAGGCGGGCTCTGGGGCCATCGAGCTGCGCAACTTGACGACCGGGGAGCTGAGAACGATTGCTGCCTCGGACAGCCGCCAAGTGTCGGTCGACGGCAACAAGCTGATAGTCAATCCTGGAGCCGACCTGACGCCGGGTCGCTACGAACTGGGCCTGACGGCGGGCGCGGTGCTCGATCTGGATGGCAATGCCCTGCTTGGCTTGGCCAAGGCGCCCGGTCAAGATTTCTCGGTCAGCGCAGTGAATGGGGCGCCCACCGCCTCTGGCCTGCAACGCGAACTTATGGAGGACGCCAGCTTCAGCGGCAGTGTGGCTTACGCCAAAGACCCCGATGGCGACACCTTGAGCTATCACCTGGTGGCACCCGCCGAGTACGGCGAGGCTACGCTGACCACGTCTGGCACCCTGACCTACAAGCCCCCTGTCAATTGGAACGGGCAGCAGGTGCTGCAACTGAGTGCACGGGATGGGATGGGGGCCGAGGTCCGCTTCCCGGTGACGCTCACCGTATGGAGTGTTCAAGACCAGTTCAAGGGCACGGCCGGCGCCGATCGCATGCCGGGGTTCCCGGGCTGGGACAACTACTTCGCCATGGAGGGCGACGATTGGGTGGAGCCCGGCAAGGGCAATGACCAAATCGACGGCGGAAGTGGCCTGGACCATGTGGTGTTGTCCGGGCCGCGCAGCGAACATCAGCTTCAGGCAGTGGGGCAAAGCTGGACCGTGCGGCACCCGAGCGATGGCACCAAGAAGCTCGTCCAGGTGGAGCGCGTTCACTTCAGTGATCTGGCCGTCGCGCTGGACTTGCATGGTGCGGCGGGCATGGCCGCGCGGGTGGTTGGCGCTGTCTTCGGACCGAGCTTCTTGACCAACCGGGAGCTGATGGGGCTGGCCATTCAGGCGGCCGACCAGGGCCTCGGTACGGAGGAACTGGTGCGCTTGGCGCTGGCGCAACCGCTGTTCAAGCAGCTCGCAGGGGGTGATTCCGCGTCTGCCCTGGTTGGCCATGTCTTCAACAACGTCGTAGGGAGGTCTGCGCAGGCGGAGGAACTGAGGCACTTCAGCGACTTGATCGAATCCGGCTCCCAGAGCGCGGCCGCCCTGGTGAGCCAGGCTTGCCTCCTGGAGCTCACGGCCATCCAGATCAATCTGATCGGATTGTTCCAGCAGGGGCTGGAATATGAGCCTGTCGGCCCCTGAGCTCAGGACCCTGCAAGGGATGTGATCGGAGGCTCTCAGCTCGCCAGCAACGTTGCCAGCTCCGCCGCCGAGCGCACGCCCAGCTTGGCGAACACCCGCGCCCGGTGCACCTCCACCGTGCGCACCGAGACATGCAGCTCGTCGGCGATCACCTTGTTCAGTTTGCCGGCCGCCACGCGCTGCATGACCTCGCGCTCGCGTTCCGTCAGGCTGCCCAGGCGTGCCTGGCGTTCGGCGCAGCGCGAGCCCTCACTGCGCATCGCGCGGGCCACGGCCAGCGCCTGCTCGATGCGGTCCACCAGGGCGTTGTCGCTGTAGGGCTTCTCCAGGAAGTCAAAAGCGCCCTTCTTGAGGGCGGCGACGACCATTGGGATGTCGCCATGGCCGGTCAGGAACAGCACCGGGTTGTGCAGGCCGCGCGCCAGTAGCTCGTCGTGCAGCCGGGTGCCGCTCAGGGGCTCCATGCGCACATCGAGCAGGAATACGCCCAGCGGGGGCGTGCGTTCGCCGTCCAGTGCGGCCAGCAGCTCGGGGCCGCTGGCAAAGCTGCGCACCGTGAGGCCGCGCGAGCCGAGCAGGAAGGCCAGGGCGTCGCGCACCGCGTCTTCGTCGTCCACCAAATAGACCAGGGCGTCGTCGGCGTTCATGGGCAGGGCAGGCTGAAGGAGAAGCGCGCACCGCCCAGGGTGGCGGTGCCGGCGTCTAGCACGCCATGATGCGCCTCGATGATGGATCGACAGATCGCCAGGCCCATGCCCATGCCCTCGGGCTTGGTGCTGTAGAAGGGCGCGAACAGGGCCTCGGGTGCGCGTCCGGCCAGGCCTGGGCCGTTGTCGCAGACGTCGACGATGACGAAGCCCCCGGCGCGCCGGCTGCTGAGCCGGACCTGGCGCGCGCCGGGCTGATCGAGCAGGGCGTCGGCGGCATTGCGCAGCAGGTTGATGGCGACCTGCTCGATCAGCACGGCGTCGGCCTGCACGGCGGGCAGGGCGGCGTCCAGCTGCACGTCAACCTCGATGCCGCGGCGCTGGAACTCCTTGGCCAGCAGGGCCAGGGCCGATTCGAGCACCGGGTTCAGCGCGCAGGGTTCCAGCTGCGGCTCGTGGCGGGTCAGGAACTGGCGGATGCGCTGCACCACGCGTCCGGCCTGCGCGGCCTGCTCGCCCAGGCGCTGCAGCGCGCCCAGCACCGGTGCGTCCGCCACGCCCAGGCGCTGCAGGGAATTGAGCACGCCGGCGTTGTAGCTGGCAATCGCCGTGAGCGGCTGGTTCAGTTCATGCGCCAGCGTGGAGGCCACCTCGCCCAGCATGGTCAGGCGCGCAGCCTGGGCCTGGGCCTCGACCTGCCGCGCTTCGCGCTCGGCCAGACGCTTGCGCTCGGTGATGTCGAGGATGGTGCCCAGCCAGCCGATCTGCTGGCCGGCCGCATCCACCAGCGGCGACTCGAACACCAGCACATCGAGCTCGCGGCCACTGCGGTGGCGCCAGCGCGCCTCGTAGCCTTCGCGCGGCGCCTGGCCGGCCAGGCTGCGCTCGCTGCGCTGCATCACCTCCTGGATGGCGTCGGGCGGCCAGTAGGGCATGGGCGGCGCGCGGCCCACCAGCTCGGCCTCGCTGAAGCCCACCAGCTCGCAGAAGGTGCGGTTGACGGAAAGCAGGCGGCCGCCGGCATCACGGGCGCGCAGGCCCACCAGGGCACTGTTCTCCACCGCGGCACGCCAGGCGGCTTCGGCGCGCCAGCGCGCTTCGGCGCGTTGCACGCGCTGCATCTGGCGGCGCAGGCCCCAGCTCGCGGCCATGCTGAGGGGGATGAAACCGGCGATCAGCACGCCCACCAGCGGGCGCAGGCCGGCCGGACTCGGCTCGCGCAGGATCAGTTCCAGGCTGGCGTCGGGCGCGCTGTCGTCCAGGGCCACGCGGTAGCTGGGGCGGGTGTCGGCCTCCATGCGCACCGGCGCGTGCGTCAGGGCTGCGATGACCTGCTCGTTGCCGTCAATGATCTGCACGTCGTAGCGGCGCGCCAGCCACCAGGGCAGGGCCTGCTTGAGCAGCTGGGCGGGGCTGTAGCGCAACACCAGGCTGCCCTGCGGCAGGGGCTGCTGCAGGTGCAGGCTCAGGCCTTCATTGCGGCGCGGCTGCAGCGGCAGCTGCTCCTTGACGCGGTTGTCGCCGTCCAGCCAGGTGATGCCGGTCCACAGGCCCTGCAGGCCGGCCTCGACCTCGGGCTGGGCGCCCAGCAGGGCGTCGGGGCGCTCGCGCAGCGTGGCGGCCAGGTTGCGCAGCGCGGCGCGCTCCAGCGCCAGCTGGGCGCGCAGCGGCGTGGCGGCACTCAGCGCGTCGGCAATCAGGGTCTGGCGCTCGCGCTCGCGCTCGGCGGCTTCGTCCGCCAGCGCCCAGGCCAGCACGGCGGCCACGAACACCAGGGCCAGCAGAGCCGGCAGGGCCCACAGGCCGCGGCGCAGCAGGCGAAGCAGCAGACGGGGCAGGGCGGGCATGGCGCCACTCTACGCAGGGCCAGTGGCCGCAAGGGCACGGCGGCGGCAGAAATGTGGAAGTCCACAACTGACGCGGCGGCGTCCGAATTTCCACAATCGCCGTCACCCCATTCCATCCACGGAGACCGTCATGAGCCTGTTCGCCCGCACCCGCCGCCTGGCCATCCTCAGCACCGCCCTGCTGGCGGCCGGACTGAGCTGGGCCCAAGCCCCGATCGTCATCAAGTTCAGCCATGTGGTGGCGAACGACACGCCCAAGGGCAAGGCGGCCGACTTCTTCGCCAAGCGCGCGGCCGAGCTGACGGGCGGCAAGGTCAAGGTCGAGGTGTACGCCAACAGCACGCTCTACAAGGACAAGGAAGAGATGGAGGCGCTGCAGCTCGGCGCCGTGCAGATGCTCGCGCCCTCGCTCGCCAAGTTCGGGCCGCTCGGCGCGAAGGAGTTTGAGGTCTTCGACCTGCCCTTCATCTTTGACAACTACGAGGAGCTGCACAAAGTCACCCAGGGCCCGGTGGGCAAGATGCTGCTGGGCAAGCTGGAGGGCCGCGGCATCAAGGGCCTGGCGTTCTGGGACAACGGTTTCAAGTCCTTCAGCGCCAACAAGCCGCTCAAGAGCCTGGATGACTTCAAGGGCCAGAAGCTGCGCATCCAATCCAGCAAGGTGCTGGAATCGCAGATGCGCGCCCTGGGCGCCCTGCCGCAGGTGATGGCCTTCTCCGAGGTCTACCAGGCGCTGCAGACCGGCGTGGTGGACGGCACCGAGAACCCGCACAGCAACCTCTACACCCAGAAGATGCACGAGGTGCAGAAGCATGTGACGCTGAGCGACCACGGCTACCTGGGCTATGCGGTGATCACCAACAAGAAGTTCTGGGACGGCCTGCCGGCCGATGTGCGCGGCAAGCTGGAGCAGGCGATGACCGAGAGCACGGCCTACGCCAACCGCATCGCCAAGGAAGAGAACGACGCCGCGCTGGAGAAGGTCAAGGCCAGCGGCAAGAGCCAGGTGCACGCGCTCAGCGTGGCCGAGCGTCAGGCGATGAAGAAGGCGCTGGTCAAGGTGCACCAGGAGATGGCCTCGCGCATCGGCCAGGAAACCCTGAATGCTGTCTACAAGGAAACCGGCTTCGACCCTTCGAAGCTTTGAACGCCGGAGCTGGATCTCGCACGACCCCGGCCGCGCGCCGGGGTCCCCCTTGCTGCTGAACAGGAGCCGGCATGCGCATCCTTGACCATCTGGAGGAAGGTCTGATCACCTTCCTGATCGGCGCGGCCACGCTGATCATCTTTGCGGCGGTGCTGCACCGCTATCTGTCGGGCCTGGCCATCCCGGGCGTGCAGACCTGGCTGCTGAGCCTGAACTTCGGCTGGGCGCAAGAGCTCTGCATCATCATGTTCGTGTGGATGGCCAAGTTTGGTGCCGCCTATGGCGTGCGCACCGGCATCCATGTGGGCGTGGACGTGTTGATCAACCGCCTGAGCGCGGCGATGCGCAACAAGTTCATCGTCCTAGGCCTGCTGGCGGGTGCGCTGTTTACCGGCGTGATCTCCGCCCTCGGCGCCACCTTCGTGTGGGAGAACGGCGCGCACTACGCGATCTACAAGGCCTTCGGCCTGTCGATCGAGGGCCTCTTCGAGGGACCGACGACGCCGGATCTGGAGTGGCCGACCTGGGTCGTCTATGCCGCCATCCCGATCGGTTCGGCGCTGATGTGCTTTCGCTTTCTGCAGGTCACCGTGTCCTTCGTGCGCACCGGTGAGCTGCCGCACCACGACCATGGCCATGTCGACGGCCTGGACGAGGAAGACCCGGCTGTACCAGGCCAGTTGGACCAGGTGTTCCGCATGAATGACGACCTGCATCCGCGCATTGGCGACGAGGAGAAGAAGCCATGAGCACTGCCATCATCTTTGGCCTGCTGGTCGTGCTGATGCTGACCGGCATGCCGATCAGCATCTCGCTTGGCCTGACCGTGCTGAGCTTCCTATTCGCCTTCACCCAGGTGCCGATCGAATCGGTGGCGCTGAAGCTGTTCACCGGCATCGAGAAGTTCGAGATCATGGCGATCCCCTTCTTCATCCTGGCAGGCAACTTCCTCACCCACGGCGGGGTGGCGAAACGGATGATCCGCTTCGCCACTTCGATGGTCGGTCACTGGCATGGCGGCCTGGGTCTGGGCGGCGTGCTGGCTTGCGCGCTGTTCGCCGCGGTGTCGGGCTCCAGCCCGGCCACGGTGGTGGCCATCGGCTCCATCCTGCTGCCGGCCATGGTCAAGGCGGGCTTTCCGAACCGTTTCGGGGCGGGCGTCATCACCACCTCGGGGGCGCTGGGCATCCTGATCCCGCCGTCGATCGTGATGGTGATGTACTCGGTCTCGACCAATACCTCGGTCGGCGCCCTGTTCATGGCCGGTGTGGTGCCGGGTCTGCTGCTGGCCTTCTTCCTCGGTTTCACCACCTGGTACCGGGCGAAGAAGTTCAACTACCCGCGCCAGCCCAAGGCCACATGGGCCGAGCGCGGCAAGGCGCTGCGCGAGTCGATCTGGGGCCTGCTGCTGATCGTCATCGTGATGGGCGGCATCTACAGCGGCATGTTCACGCCCACCGAGGCCGCGGCCATGAGCGCCGTCTGGGCCTTCATCACGGCCGTGTTCATCTACAAGGACATGGGCCTGAAGGACGTGCCCAAGGTGCTGCTTTCGAGCGCCAACATGAGCGCGATGCTGCTCTACATCATCACGAACGCGGTGCTGTTCAGCTTCCTGATGACGCACGAGAACATTCCGCAGCAGATGGCCGACGCCATGATCGGCACCGGCGTGGGCATGATCGGCTTCCTCATCATTGCCAACATCCTGCTGCTGATCGCCGGCAACTTCATGGAGCCGAGCTCCATCGTGCTGATCCTGGCGCCGATCCTGTTCCCGATCGCGATGAAGCTGGGCATCGACCCGGTGCACTTCGGCATCATCATGGTCGTCAACATGGAAGTCGGCATGTGCCACCCGCCGGTGGGGCTGAACCTCTATGTGGCCTCGGGCATCACCAAGATGGGCATCACCGAGCTGACCATCGCCACCTGGCCCTGGCTGCTGACCATGCTGGTGTTCCTGGTGCTGGTGACCTACTGGCCCGCACTCAGCCTGGCCTTGCCGCGGGCGCTAGGGATGGTGGTCTGACGCTTCAACAGGCGTCAAGCAGCAGCGGGGGCCTTGAGCCCCCGCTGCTGCTTTGTTGCGCGCTGGCTTGCCTTACAGCCGGCTGCCGTTCAGCTCGATCGACTTCACTTCCAGCGTCTGGGTGCTGTCCGGCGTGGTATTGAGCGTGCGCACCGGGATGCCGTGGCCGACCAGGATCCAGCTCTTCGTCACCAGATTGGGCATGCTCGGGTCGACCTCCTTGTAGCGGCAGGTGTCATAGCTGCGACCCTGAACCGTCACGGTCTCGCGCGCTTCGTAGGTGTAGACGGAGGTGCTGTTGACGGTGTTGGTGGTGGGCGGCTGGCTCATGCCGCCCATGGTGGTGCTGCTGGTGACGCGCGAGGTGCTGGTCTTGGTGAGCGACTGGCCCGGGCGCAGGGTGAACTCGGTATTGAGTTCGGGTGGCGTCATGACGACGCGCAGGCTCTGCTTCATCAGCGTGCCACCCATCTGGATCTCGTTCTCCGATTCATCACCGAGGCTGCGGATCAGGCCGCCTTCGGCCACTTGCTCATAGCTCACGCCCTCCATCTTGTTGGTGCTGGTCTGGCCCTCCGCGGTGAAGCTGCCGTTGACCAGGCTGCGCACCTTGATGGCGCTCTGGCCTTCGAAGCTGCCACTGCCCTCGACGCGCAGGTCCAGCGTGTACTCGCCATTGCTGGCGCCCTCGCCGGTGCCGGAGATCACATAGTTGGCCAGCAGGCGGCGGCCGCTGACGAGCGTTTGCGCCGCCGGCGCCGTGCACTCGTTCAGGCTGCCCTGCGGGCCGGTGTTGCCGCACTGGCTGGGGTAGACGCTGCAGCGGTCCGCCTGCACCTGGGCCGCGAACGCGCTGGCCATGCCGAAGCCTTGCAACTGGCCGCCCGTGAAGGGCCCCAGGCCGTAGACCTGGCCGTCGCTGGCCAGGCCCAGGAAGTTGCCGTTGGCGTAGGCGCGCACCTGGAAATGCAGGCCCTCATGGTCCAGATCGAAGTTCTGCGCGCCGGTCTTGGGGAACAAGGAGGGGCCGTACTTGAATTCGGCCCAGTCGAACAACTGGGTGGCGCTGACGTCGCTGCTGGCGGCGGCCACGGCCGTGGCGCGGCGCTGCGGGCCGGCGGCCTGGGCCACAAAGGCCTTGACTTCGGCCGGCGCCGTGCTGGGGCTGGGGTCGCCGCCGCCGCAGGCGGTCAGCAGCAGGGCCAGGGAGAGGGCGGTGAGAGAGAGTTGGCGCATGACAGGTCGGGGTTTGAGGGCTCGTCCCAGGGCGGTTTGAAGTCCTGGATTCCAGGTCCGTAACCCTAGGGAAGACCCGAGTCCCTGTCATGGTCCATTCGGGCCATGTCGGAGCGGTCAGCGGCCCATCAAACGCACGGCGGCCCTTGGGCCGCCGTGTCCTTGGTCATGCTGTGCCCGGGTTCAGCGGCGTGCCATGCCGGGCACCTGGTACTTGCTGACCAGCGACGCCAGCTTGGCCGCCTGCTCCTTCAGGCTCTCGGCAGCCGCCGCGCCTTGCTCCACGAGCGCGGCGTTGGACTGCGACATCTGGTCCAGCTCCGTCATCGAGCCGGCCACGCCCCCCAGGTGCTGACTCTGCTCCGAGCTGGAGGCCGAGATCTCACCGATCACGTCGCTGACCCGCCCGACGCTGGCGACGATCTCCTGCATCGTGGCACCGGCGTCCTGTACCAGCTTGCTGCCATGCTCGACGCGCTCCACGCTGGAGCCGATCAGGCTCTTGATCTCCTTGGCCGCCTCGGCCGAGCGGCTGGCGAGCGAACGCACCTCGCTGGCCACCACGGCAAAGCCGCGGCCCTGTTCGCCGGCACGCGCGGCCTCCACCGCGGCGTTCAGCGCCAGGATGTTGGTCTGGAAGGCGATGCCATCGATGACGCCGATGATGTCGGCGATCTTGCGCGAGCTGGTGGTGATCTCTTCCATCGTCTGCACCACCTGGCCCACCACCGTGCCGCCCCGCTGGGCCACGCCCGCAGCGCTTTGCGCCAGCTGATTGGCGGTGGCGGCGCTCTCGGCCGTGTGACGCACCGCGCTGCCCAGCTCGGTCAGCGCGCTGCTGGTGCGCTGCACATGGGCGGCGGTGTGCTCGGTCCGCTGGCTCAAATCCATATTGCCGTGCGCGATCTCGCTGGACGCGGTGCGCACGCTGTCGGCGCCGTCGCGTGCCTGCGTCACCATCTCCACCAGCTCCAGGCGCATGTCCTCCACCGCGTGCTGCAGGGTGCCGAGCTCATCGCTGCGGTCCTGCGCCACACCCTCGGTCAGGTCGCCCTCGGCGATGCGCTTGGCCAGCCGCGTCAGGCGCCCCAGGGGGTTGGTGATGGTGCGCACCAGGTGCAGGGTGCTGAAGGCCATGATCAGGCAGATCGCCACCACGATGCCGGTGACCGCATAGACCGACTTCAGGCGCGCCGCACCGATGGCGTTGCGCAGCTCTTCAGCTCCGGCCTGCTGGAACTTGTGCAAATCCTGGATGGCCTGTGGGCCGCCCGCATCGGCACTGCCCTTGTCGGCCTGGGCCTTGTAGTCGTTCCAGCCCTGCTCGGCGGCGGCCAGGGCCTGGCGCTCGGCCGGGGTGGCGGCCAGTTTGGCGAGTTCCTGTTGCAGCGCCTGGATGCGCGCCAGCGTGGCCTCGCGCTGGCCCTGCAGCTTGGACTTCTGCTCGTCCGGCACGGCCTGCAGGGCCTGGCTCTGCGCGGCGTAGAGCTGGGCCTGGTGGTGCCAGCTCAGCGAATCTTCCAGCTTCGCCGTCTGGGCCACCTGCTGCAGCCGGGACTCTTCCAGCAGATGGACTGTGCGGGTAATCAGGCCGATGGCCGAAGCGCCCGTGACCACGCACAGCACGATCACCGGCGTCCACATCTGCCAGGCCAGGGAACGACTCTTCTTCAGCATCGGATGGTCTCCTGAGGATGACGGGATCCTCGCATCGCGCCGCCGGCTGTGCGGGCCCGTGTGGTGGCGATTGTTCACGCTGGTAGGCTGCGCGCCCATGAGCTTTCTTGCCATCGACATCGGCAATACGCGCCTCAAGTGGGCGCGCTTTGACGGCGCGCAGCCCGGAGCCACGTTGCTGGAGCACGGCGCGGTCTTCCTTGAGCACATCGAGGACCTGGCCGAGCGGGAGTGGTCAACGCTGCCGGCACCGCAGCAGATGCTGGGCGCGAATGTGGCGGGCGATGCAGTGCGCCGGCGCGTGGAAGAGCAACTCGAATGCTGGGATCTGGCGCCGCGCTGGGTCGTGCCCTCATCCCATGAGGCTGGCGTGCACAACGGCTACGACCACCCCACGCGCCTGGGTGCCGACCGCTGGGTGGCCCTGGTGGGCGCGCGCAGCCAGGTGCTGCGCCGCGGCCTGCAGAAGCCCTGTCTGGTGGTGATGGTGGGCACGGCGGTGACGGTGGATGCCCTCGACCTCGAGGGCAACTTCCTGGGCGGCCTGATCCTGCCCGGTCACGGCATCATGCTGCGCGCTCTGGAAGGCGGCACCGCCGGCCTGCGCGTCCCCACCGGCGAAGTGCGCGAGTTCCCCACCAACACCTCAGACGCCCTGACCAGCGGCGGCAACTACGCCATCACGGGCGCCATCGAGCGCATGCACCGCCACCTGCTGCAGCGCACCGGCATCCCGCCGCTGACGCTGATGACGGGCGGCGCTGCCTGGAAAGTGGCGCCGGCCCTGGACATTGAGCACGAGCTGGTGGATGGCTTGCTATTCGATGGCCTGCTGGCGCTGGAGGCAGATAACCAAACCCGCCGTGCGGCGACCGCGTCTTCTGCCTGACCGGAGGATCCATCGCTCAGGCCTTCAGGACCCGGATTGGGTCGGTGCGGGCGGCGGGGTGGGTAGGGTTGTTGGGGGAACGGCGCCAGATGCGGGGCATGGGTTTTCGGCGCGTGTCTCGCTCCTTCGCTGCGCGCGCAGGCTGCTCAACTCGGCACGCAGCGCGCGCAGTTCGGTGTGCAGTTCGCGCAGGATGTCTCGCTCAACCTGGCGCTCGGTGGTCTCAACCCAGACCGATGCGATGCCGGCGGTGACCAGCGACAGCGCGGCATAGCCCAGCAGCACCACGAAGATGGAGAAGATCTTGGAGGCAGGCGTGGTGGGCACGATGTCGCCGTAGCCCACGGTGGCTGCTGTGGTGAATGCCAGCCATAGACCGTCTCCGAGGGTGACGGCACGAGGCTCCAGCAGCCAGAAGCCGATGCCACAAGCCCCGAGCACGGCCACCGACAAGGCCAGCACATGGCGCAAACTGCCTCGTGTGATCCAGGGTCGCACGATCGAGATCATCTGTGCCAAGCTGAGCCCTGCCACGGCTAGGCGCAGGGGCAGCGCGGCGGCCATGTCCACGCTGGGCGGCAAGCCCGAGCTGACCAGCAGGCCCAGCACCAGCAAGGCGTCCAGACCGCGCCGACGCAAATAGCCCCATCGATGCGCATGAAGCTGCGCAAGCTTCACCTGCGCCACCACCAGAGCAATGGCTGCTGCCAGGTACACCAGGCGCCCCAGCAGATGCGGGTAGGTCTCCAACAGCTCTATGTAGAAAGCCGGAATGGTGGCCAGCAGTGCAGCCAGCTCGGTCAATTGCCAGCGCGCTTGCAGATGCAGCGCGCTGGCGGGCGAGTTGAAAGAGGCCATGAGGCAAGCCTAGGGTGACGGGGGGCACCCGGGCTTGATCGGGATCAGAGGATGAAGCGGCTGAGGTCTTCGTTCTGCGCCAGTTCGCCCAGGCGTTGCTGTACCAGCTCAGCGTCGATGCGCAGGGTCTGCCCTCCACGGTTCGGGGCGTCGAAGCTGGCTTCCTCAAGCAGGCGCTCCAACACCGTGGCCAGGCGTCGTGCGCCGATGTTCTCGGTGCGCTCGTTGACCTCGTAGGCGATGCGTGCGACGCGCTGGATCGCCTCGGGCGCAAAGTCCAGCGTCAGGCCCTCGGTGGCCAGCAAGGCCTGGTACTGCTTGATCAGGCTGGCATGCGTGCTGGTCAGGATGGCCTCGAAGTCGGTCACGCTGAGGGACTGCAGCTCGACGCGGATCGGGAACCGGCCCTGCAACTCGGGGATCAGGTCGCTGGGCTTGGCCAGGTGGAAGGCGCCGCTGGCGATGAAGAGGATGTGGTCGGTCTTGACCATGCCGTACTTGGTGCTGACCGTGGTGCCCTCGACCAGGGGCAGCAGGTCGCGCTGCACGCCCTGGCGGCTGACGTCCGCGCCGCTCACGTCGGAGCGCGAGGCCACCTTGTCGATCTCGTCGATGAAGACGATGCCGTTCTGCTCGGTCTTGTGCAGTGCGGCCTGCTTGATCTCGTCCTCGTTGACGAGCTTGCCGGCTTCCTCGTCGACCAGGGCGGCCAGCGCTTCCTTGATCTTGAGCTTGCGGGTCTTCTTCTTGCCCGCCGCCATTTGGCCGAAAAGGCCCTTGAGCTGCTCGGCCATCTCCTCCATGCCCTGCGGGCCGAGGATCTCCATGGCCGGGCCGCGTTCGGCCAGGTCGAGCTCGATCTCCTTGTCGTCCAGCGCGCCCTCGCGCAGGCGCTTGCGCATCACTTGGCGGGCGGTGTTGTCGGACTTCGGCGTCTCCTCGCCAAAGCCCATGCCGCTGGCGCGCGGCGGCGGCACCAGCACGTCGAGGATGCGCTCCTCGGCGGCGTCCTCGGCCTGCGTGCGCTTGAGCTTGACCTGAGCCTCGCGCTCCTGCTTGACGGCGATCTCGATCAGGTCGCGGATGATTGTGTCGACGTCCTTTCCGACATAGCCGACCTCGGTGAACTTGGTGGCCTCGACCTTGATGAAGGGCGCATCGGCCAGCTTGGCCAGGCGGCGCGCGATCTCGGTCTTGCCCACGCCGGTGGGGCCGATCATCAGGATGTTCTTCGGCGCGATCTCATTGCGCAGACTGCCCTCGACCTGTTGGCGGCGCCAGCGGTTGCGCAGCGCGATGGCGACGGCACGCTTGGCCTGGGCCTGGCCGACCACATGGCGGTCCAGCTCGGAGACGATCTCCTGGGGGGTCATCGAACTCATGTCAGGACTTCAATCGTGTGCGATTGATTGGTGTAGATGCAGAGGTCGCCGGCAATCACCAGCGACTGCTTGACGATGTCGGGCGCGCTCAGCTCCGAATGGCGCAGCAGGCCGATGGCGGCGGCCTGGGCATAGGCGCCGCCGCTGCCGATCGCCACCACGCCTTCTTCCGGCTCCAGCACGTCGCCGTTGCCGGTGATGATCAGGCTGTGCTCGCGGTCGGCCACGGCCAGCATGGCCTCCAGGCGGCGCAGCACGCGGTCGGTGCGCCAGTCCTTGGTCAGCTCCACCGCGGCGCGGATCAGATGGCCCTGGTGCTTTTCCAGCTTGGCTTCGAAGCGCTCGAACAGCGTGAAGGCGTCGGCGGTGGCACCAGCAAAGCCGGCCAGCACCTGCTCGCGGTAGAGCTTGCGCACCTTGCGTGCCGTGCCCTTGACGACGATGTTGCCCAGCGTCACCTGGCCGTCGCCGCCGAGCGCGACGACGCCATTGCGGCGCACCGAAAGAATCGTCGTTCCGTGGAAGACGGGGGTGTCACTCATGGGATGTTTAGGCTTGAGTTGCCAGAGAGAGATTAGCGCGTGACGGGGCCGACCCGGCGAAGGGCCGTTCCCGAGCCGGGTCAGCCCCCTGGGGGATGGCGCAGGGCCTGGGCCATCCAGGCCACAGGGCCGGAGACTGGGGGCCTTATGCGACGCGGACCTTGATGCGCGCGTGCTCGTTGATGCCCATGGCACCGAAGAACAGGGCCACCAGGCGGTGCGCATCGGTGAACACCACGCTGCGGTTCTCGCTGCGCTGGTTCAGCACCCAGTTCAGCAGGTCGCCGGCGGCGATGAAGTCCAGCCGCACCAGCTTCGGGCAGGCCACCTGCACCTGCACGGCCGCACCGATCTGCGCGCTCATGGTCTTCAGCACCTCGGTGATGTCGCCGACCAGCTGACCGGACATCTCCAGATGGGCTACGTTGCCGCCTTCCTCGGTCTCCATGGTGGAGTCCAGGAAGGCCAGGCCGCCGGCGCCGGAAATATTGGTGCTCGGCCCCTGGGTGGACAGGCTGCCGTTGGTGACGCGCACTTTGCAGCGAGCCGGATCCCAGGAGGGCGGGGACACCTCGTAGGTCACGCAGTAGTCGATCGCCGCCTCGTCGAACTGGTCCGGTCGGTTGACGACGCGCAGCGCCTCCAGGCGCAGCATCCACCAGCCGGTGTCGGTGTCGCGTTCACCCACCGGCGTGGCTTCACGCAGCAGTTCAAGCAAACGGTCGCCGCCGATCCAGCGCATCTCGGTGGCCTGCTTGGCCCAGGCGCGCAGCAAATCGGTCAGGGGCTCGCGCGCCTCGGCCTCGACGCGCTGCAGCTCCGACCAATCGAGCACCCAGGGCAGGGGGGCGGTGTCGCAGCGCTTCTTCAGCAGGGTCAGCGCATCCAGATCGAAGGCGCCGGCCGCTGCCCAGGTCACGCCGGTCGGCTTGATGCCGCTGGCCGGTGCCGCTGCCGCGCGCTCGGCCTTGCGGCTTTCGGCCACCAGCTTCGGAATCGAGAACCATTGCGGCGGCGACAGGCCGAACAGGTGCACGTAATCCAGCGCCAGCGCCTCGAAGGGCGGCTGCTGGCCGGTGGCGCGGTAGAAGTCAAAACGCACCAGCCAGGTGTCGGCATGCAGATTGCGGGGGCCGCCGGCCTGCGTCAGCTCGGTCAGCGCGCGCTCGCAGGTCTCGTTGTCGCCATTGGCGAAGGCGATCACCGCCTCGTCGAGTTCCGGGTCGTGGCCGAGTTCCTCCTGCTTGGCGGGAGGCTGGGCATCCAGTACCAGATCGAAGGTCGGCTCCGGCAGCGCGGCAGGCGCCACGTCGGTCGCGGCGCCGAAGGTCAGGTCCATCTCCAGCGGCGGCAGCGTGGGCAGGGCGCTGGGCGCGGCATCGCTGGGCGGCGGCAGGCCACGGCCCATCACGGCCGCCGATGGGGCCGGCGCCGCCACCGGTTCGCCCGGCCCCGGCGTGGGCAGGGTGGGGGCGAAGTGGGCGGCGCGGGTGGTCGAGTCGAAATCGCCCGCGGGTGCAACCTGCAGCGAGGGGCGCGGCGCCATCGAGGGACGGAAGCCCTCCTTGACCATCTGCTGCTCGATCTGGTTGATCTTGTCGCGCACCGCCTCGACGTCGTCGCGGTTGGCCTCGCCTAGGGGCTTGTCGGCGTCGCTGATGACGGAGTTGTTCTGCGCGCCAGCGGCGGCCAGTTGCTCGGGCGTCAGCCCCTCACGACGCAGGCGGCGCAGCATGTCGAACTCGCGCTTGCGCACGAAGTCATTGCGGCGCTTGCGCTCGATCATGGCCTTCAGTTCGGCCTTGGCGAGCTCGCTCTCAGGGTCGTCTTGACGCGAGTTGATCTCCTTCCAATCCGTGGTCGGATTGGCGACAAAGCGCGCCACCTTGCGCAGGAAGCTTTCCGATTGCTTGGGATCGTCGGCCATGCGCGCCTTGTCGGATCTGGGACCTCAGTCCCCGAACATCTTCTGTTTCATTTCGCGGCGCTGCTGGGCTTCCAGCGACAGCGTCGCGGTCGGGCGGGCGATCAGCCGGCCCAGGCCGATGGGTTCACCCGTCTCGTCGCAGTAGCCGTATTCGCCGCTGTCCAGGCGCGCAATCGACTGCATGATCTTCTTCAGCAGCTTGCGCTCGCGGTCGCGCGTGCGCAGTTCCAGCGCATGCTCTTCCTCGATGGTGGCGCGGTCGGCGGGGTCGGGCACGATGGTGGTGTCCTCACGCAGATGCTCGGTGGTTTCACCGGCATTGGAGAGGATGCTGTCACGCAAGGCCTGCAGCTTGCTGCGGAAAAACGCCAGCTGCTGGTCGTTCATGTACTCGCTGTCAGGCATGGCGAGCACTTCGGCATCGGTCAGCTCGTGACCGGGCTTGTTGCGCCAAGCCTCATTGCCGCCCGCCTTGGCCGCCGGCTTGGCCGGGGCCTTGGCGGCTGGGCTCGCTGCGGGTTTGGGGGTCAGGGTCTTGCTCACCTATTTACTCCTCACAGGGCCAGTGCCCTGCTGATTTATACGGCCCAAAGTGACGATCCTGGGACAGCCTGGGGCGTTTTGGGCGCGGGATTGTAGTCAGCGCACTGCCCCAGATTTACCCTCAAACCAAGCAGCCTTCCAGGCCTTGTTCCAGCACCTCGCGGGGCAGGTCGATGCCGATGAAGACCATCTTGCTGACCCGCTTTTCGCCGGCGGCCCACTTCGGCCCCAGATCCGAGCCCATCAGCTGGTGCACGCCCTGGAAGATCACCTTGCGTTCGCTGCCCTTCATGTTCAGCACGCCCTTGTAGCGCAGCATCTTCGGACCATACACCTGGACGATGGCGCCGAGGAAGTCTTCCAGCTTGGCCGGGTTGAACGCGCGCTCGGCCCGGTAGACGAAGCTCTTGACGTCGTCGTCATGGTGGTGATGGTGCGGGTGGTCGCAGTGTTCACCGTGCTCATGGTGGTGGTCGTGCCCACAGTGCTCGCCGTGTTCGTGGTGATGGCCGTGGTCATGGTGGTGATGACCGTGTTCCTCGACCTTCAGGAACTCCGGGTCGATGTCGAGCTTGGCATTGAGGTTGAAGCCGCGCAGGTCGAATACCTCGCTCAGCGGCACCTCGCCGAAGTGCACCTTGCGCTGCGGCGCGCGCGGGTTCATGTGCTTGATGCGGTGCACCAGCGCATCCACGGCCGCCGGCTCGCACAGCTCGCTCTTGCTGATGAAGATCTGATCGGCAAAGCCGACCTGGCGACGCGCCTCCTGGCGGCTGTCGAGCTGCGCGTCGGCGTGCTTGGCGTCCACCAGGGTCAGGATGGCGTCGAGCACGAAGCTCTCGGCGATCTCGTCGTCGATGAAAAAGGTCTGCGCCACCGGGCCGGGGTCGGCCACGCCGGTGGTCTCGATGACGACGCGCTCGAAGTCCAGTTCGCCGGCACGGCGGCGGCGCGCCAGGTCGGCCAGGGTGGAGCGCAGGTCTTCGCGGATCGTGCAGCAGATGCAGCCATTGCTCATCTGGATGATCTGCTCGTTGGTGTCGGCCACCAGGATTTCGTTGTCGATGTTCTCCTCGCCGAACTCGTTCTCGATCACGGCGATCTTCTGGCCGTGCGCCTCGGACAGCACGCGCTTGAGCAGCGTGGTTTTGCCGGCGCCGAGAAAGCCCGTGAGGATGGTGGCGGGGATGGGTTGCGGCTGGTTGGACATGGGGAGGCAGGGGCCGATCGGAAAACAGTCCATTTTGGGGCCAGACCTCTGGTTTCAAGTGCGTCATGGCCATCCGCTATCCTTGCCGCCCCCTGTTTGTGCGGGGCCTTGAGCCCCGGATCTGATGTCAGACCCTGCGCCGAGTCGGCCGCCCAGCGGCCGGCCGGGTGAGTCCAAGGAGAGCCCGCGCGGCCTGCTGGAGCGTGTGCTCGAGTTCCTCCACCCGGGCCCGGACTCGAAGAAGGAATTGATGGAGACGCTGGCCGAGGCCGAGAGCCGCGAGCTCATCGAGCCCGAGTCGCGTCAGATGCTCGAAGGCGTGCTGCGCATGGCCGAGCTCTCGGCCGGCGACGTGATGGTGGCCGCGCCCCGCATGGATCTGCTCGACATCGATTCCCCCTACGAGGAGCTGCTCGGCAGCGTCATCGGCACCGCGCATTCGCGCTTCCCGGTGTTCGAGGGCACGCGCGACAACATCATCGGCATCCTGCTGGCCAAAGACCTGCTGAAGCTGCAGCGCGCGCCCGAGCTGAACCTGCGCACCCTGCTGCGCCCGCCGGTGTTCGTGCCGGAAAGCAAGGGCCTGAACGAGCTGCTGCGCGACTTCCGCACCAACCGCAACCATCTGGCCATCGTCATCGACGAGTTCGGCAACACCGCCGGCCTGGTGACGATCGAGGACGTGCTGGAGGAGATCGTCGGCGAGATCGAGGACGAGTTCGACGACCGCGAGCGCGAGGGCGATGGCGGCCTCTACACCCTGGCGGATGGCAGCCAGCGCGTGGCGGGTGACACCGCCATCGAGGCCGTCAACACCGCCTTCGGCCTGCAGTTGCCGGAGCGGGACTTCGACACCATCGGCGGCCTGGTGGCGCACGAACACGGTCGCGTGCCGCGGCGCGGCGAGACGGTGGCCCTGGGTGGGCTGCTGTTCCACGTCATGCTGACGCGGGGCGGCGCGGTGCGCTGGTTCAAAGTCACGCGCGCACCGGAAGCTCCGGAGAGCTGATGCGCCTGTTGTGGGGGGGGCTGGCCGCGCTGGCCGCCGGGGTCGTGCACACGGCGTCCTTCGCGCCCTTGCTGGCCTGGCCGCTGCAGATCCTGGCCCTGGGCCTGTTGGCGGCCTTGAGCTGGCGGCAAGGCGTTCGGCAGGCCGCGGGCCTGGGTTTCCTGTTCAGCCTGGGCTGGCTCAGCTCCGGCCTGTGGTGGTTGTTCATCAGCCTGCACGAATTCGGTGGCCTGCACCCTGTGCTGGCGGTGGGCGCGCTGCTGCTGCTAGGGGCCTTCTTGAGCCTGTACAGCGCCGCGGCGCTGGCGCTGTTCGCCTGGCTCAGGCCGCGGCTGCCGGCGGCGGCACCGCTGCTCTGGGCCTGCTGCTGGCTGCTGGGTGAACTGGCCCGGGCGCAGTGGTTGACGGGCTTTCCCTGGATCGCCAGCGGCTATGCCCACACCGTGGGGCCTCTGGCCGGCTGGGCGCCCTGGGCCGGGGTGTATGGCATCGGCTTTGTGGCGGCGCTGGGCGCGGCGGGGCTGGTGCAGGTCTGGCAGACGCGCGCCCCGCGCGGGCTGGCGCTGCTGGCGCTGCCGATGCTGGGCCTGCTGCTGCCGCAGCAGTTCACGCACAGCACTGGCACCCTGAAGGTCGGACTGGTGCAGCCCAATGTGCCGCAGTCGCAGAAGTTCGACGAGGCGCGCATCGCCTCCCAACTGGACGATCTGCTGGCGCAGCTGGAGGCCGGCGAGGGCGATCTGCTGGTCACGCCGGAGTCGGTGCTGCCGCTGCCCTACGACTTCCTGCCCGTCGAGGCCCAGCAGCGGCTGACGCAGCTGTCGGAGCGCCGCCCCCTGCTGATGGGCAGCTTTGTCGGCAATGCGCAGGAGGGTTACGTCAATTCCCTGATCGGGCTGCAGCAGGGCGAGCGGCGCTACGTCTACGGCAAGCGGCATCTGCTGCCCTTTGGCGAGTTCATTCCGCCGGGCTTTGCCTGGTTCGTGCGGGCGCTCAATATCCCAATGGACGACCAGGCCCGCGGCCAGCACCAGCGGCCCTGGGTGGTCGGCGGGCAGCGCGTGCGTCCGCTGATCTGCTACGAGGATCTGTTCGGCGAGGATATCGTCGCCAGCGCAGTGGACGGCCCTGACGCTGCCACCCTGTTCGTCAATGCCAGCAACCTGGCCTGGTTTGGTCGTCACATGGTGCAGGATCAGCACCTGCAGTTCTCGCAGATGCGCGCGCTCGAATTCCAGCGCGCCGTGGTGCGTGCCACCAACACCGGGGCCACGGCCTGGGTGGACCACCAGGGCCGGCTGCGCGAGCAGCTGCTACCGCTCACGCGCGGCTTGCTGGTGGTCGACGTGGAGGGTCGCAGCGGCAGCACGCCGTATGCGCGCTGGCTGCATGCACTCGGCTTGTGGCCGCTGTGGGCCCTGGGCTTGCTGCCCCTGGTCTGGGCGGTGCTGCGGGGCCGGGCTGCGCGGCGCGCTCCCTAGAATCCGCCCCTCTCCGGGCCGCCAGGCGACCCATTCAGCCCCGCCGTCTTTGGATTCCCACCATGCTGAGCTTCCAGCAACTCATTCTTCGCCTGCAGGACTACTGGGCCAACCAAGGCTGTGCGCTGCTGCAGCCCTACGACATGGAAGTGGGCGCCGGCACCAGCCACACCGCCACCTTCCTGCGCGCCCTGGGCCCCGAGCCCTGGAACGCCGCCTACGTGCAACCGAGCCGCCGGCCCAAGGACGGCCGCTACGGCGAGAACCCTAACCGCCTGCAGCACTACTACCAGTTCCAGGTGGTTCTGAAGCCGGCGCCGGCCAACATCCTGGAGCTCTACCTCGGTTCACTGGAAGCGCTGGGCTTCGACCTGAAGAAGAACGACGTGCGCTTCGTTGAGGACGACTGGGAGAACCCCACGCTGGGCTGCTGGGGTCTCGGTTGGGAGGTCTGGCTGAACGGCATGGAGGTGACGCAGTTCACCTACTTCCAGCAGGTCGGCGGCATCGACTGCCGGCCCATCACGGGTGAGATCACCTACGGTCTGGAGCGCCTGGCCATGTACCTGCAGGGCGTGGAATCGGTCTACGACCTGATCTACGTGGAGGCCCAGAACGGCCGCCCGGCCATCCGTTATGGCGACGTGTTCCACCAGAACGAGGTCGAGCAGTCGACCTACAACTTCGAGCACAGCGACGTCGACTTCCTGCTGCAGGCCTTTGCCGCGCATGAGAAGCAGAGCAAGCACCTGATGGAGCAGCACCTGGCGCTGCCGGCCTACGAGCAGCTGCTGAAGTGCGGCCACAGCTTCAACCTGCTGGATGCGCGTGGCGCCATTTCGGTGACCGAGCGCGCCGCCTACATCGGCCGCATCCGCAACCTGGCGCGCGCCGTGGCGCAGAGCTACGTGGACAGCCGCGCGCGCCTCGGGTTCCCGATGGCGCCCAAAGCCTGGGCCGACGAGGTCGTCGCCCAGATCGAAGCCAAGAAACAAAAAGAACAGAAGGCGGCCTGATCGTGAGCACGCATCAAAACCTCCTTGTCGAACTGTTTGTCGAAGAGCTGCCGCCGAAGGCGCTCAAGAAATTGGGCGAATCGTTCGCGCAGCTGATCGAAGCCGCGCTGCGCGCCCAAGGCCTGGTGGGGGCAGGCGCGGTGGCGACCTCGTTCGCCTCGCCGCGCCGTCTCGGTCTGCACCTGACGCAGGTGCTGGAGCAGGCGCCCGAAAAGGCGCAGCGCATCAAGCTGATGCCGGTGGCCGTGGGTTTGGGCGCCGATGGCCAGCCCAGCCCGGCGCTGCTTAAGAAGCTGGCTGCTTCCGGCCTAGCAGCCGACACCTCGCTGGAGCGGGCCCTAGACGGCAAGGCCGAGGCCCTGTTCGCCAACACCGTGCAGCCCGGCGCCAGCCTGGCCCAGGGCCTGCAGCAGGCCTTGGACGAGATGCTCAAGGCCCTGCCCATCCCCAAGGTGATGAGCTACCAGCTCGCCGATGGCTGGAGCAATGTGCACTTCGTGCGCCCGGTGCACAGCCTGATCGCGCTGCACGGCGACACCGTGGTGCCTGTGAGCCTGCTTGGCCTGCAGTCCGGCCGCCACACGCAAGGCCACCGCTTCGAGGCCGCCGAGTCGCGCCTGGAGATTGAGCATGCCGACCACTACGCCGAGGCACTGAAGACCCGCGGCGCGGTGATCGCCAGCTTTGCCGAGCGCCGCGCCGAGCTGCAGCGCCAACTGCAAGCCGCCGGTGCCAAGCTCGGGCTCAAGCCCATCGAGGACGAGGCCCTGCTGGACGAGGTGACGGCCCTGGTGGAGCGCCCGAATGTGCTGCATTGCCAGTTTGAGAAGGACTTCCTGGAAGTGCCGCAGGAATGCCTGATCCTGACGATGAAGGCCAATCAGAAGTACTTCCCGCTCTTGGATGCCGCCGGCAGGCTGACCCAGCATTTCCTGGTGGTCAGCAATATCGCGCCGGCGGACGCGAGTGCGGTGATCCAGGGCAACGAGCGCGTGGTGCGCCCGCGCCTGGCGGATGCCAAGTTCTTCTACGACCAGGACCGCAAGAAGAAGCTGGCCGATCGCGTGCCCGGCCTGGCCAAGGTGGTCTACCACGGCAAGCTGGGCAGCCAGGGCGAGCGTGCCGAGCGCGTGCGCGCGATTGCGCATGCCATCGTCAACCAGCTCCGCAGCGCCACCGTGCCCTACACGGTGGAAGCCAAGGACCAGTTCGACGTGCTGGACAGCAAGGTCCAGCAGGCGGCGCTGCTGGCCAAGGCCGACCTGCTGACCGACATGGTGGGCGAGTTCCCCGAGCTGCAGGGGATCATGGGCGGCTACTACGCCCGCCATGAAGGCCTGCGTGACGGCGTGGCCATCGCCATCGAAGACCACTACAAGCCGCGCTTTGCCGGCGACGCGCTGCCGCGCAACCACACCGGCACCGTGCTGGCGCTGGCCGACAAGCTGGAGACCCTGGTGGGCCTGTTCGGCGTGGGCCAACTGCCCAGCGGCGACAAGGACCCGTTCGCGCTGCGCCGCCACGCGCTCGGCGTGATCCGCATCCTGATGGAGAAGAACCTGCCGCTCAGCCTGCCCGCCCTGGTGCAGGCCGGCGTGGCCGCCTTCCCCGAGGGCATGCTGACGCACCCCACCGTGCAGGAAGATCTGCTGCACTTCGCCTACGAGCGCCTGACCGGCACGCTGCGCGAGCAGGGCTATTCGGCGCAGGAGGTGGACGCGGTGATCGCCCTGCGCCCGGCGCAATGGGGCGACATCCCCAAGCGCCTGGCGGCGGTGCGCGCCTTCGCGGCGCTGCCCGAGGCGCCGGCCCTGGCCGCGGCCAACAAGCGCGTCGGCAACATCCTGAAGAAGAGCGAGGAGGCGCCGGTTGCGCTGAACAGCGCGCTGCTGCAGGAAGCCGCCGAACAGCAGCTCGCCGCGGCGCTGCAAGCCGCCACGGCCCAGGCCGACCCGCTGTTCGAGCAGGGCGACTACACCGGTTCGCTGCGCGCCCTGGCGGCGCTCAAGGGCCCTGTCGATGCCTTCTTCGACGGCGTGATGGTGAACGCGGAGGACACCGCCGTACGCGCGAATCGGTTGGCCTTGCTACGGGGTTTGCAGCAGGCTATGAACCGCGTCGCGGAGCTGGCCCGTCTGGCACAGTAAACCGATGCATTCCCACCACCACGCCCATCACCCGATGAAGCTGGTGATCCTCGGCCGCGACGGCACGCTGAACCAGTACCGCGACGACCACGTCAAGTCGCCCGAGGAGCTGCGCCCGCTGCCGGGCGCGCTGGAGGCGGTGGCGCGGCTCAACCACCATGGCTGGCACACCGTGCTGGCGACCAACCAGCCTGGCATCGGCCGCGGCCTGCTGGACATGGGGGCCTTGAATGCCGTGCACCTGCGGCTGAACGAGCTGCTGCAGGCCAGCGGCGGGCGGCTCGATGCCGCCTTCTTCTGCCCGCACACCCCCGAGGAGGGCTGCAGCTGCCGCAAGCCCCTGCCCGGCCTGATCGAGCAGATCGGCGAGCGCTTCGGAGCCGACTTGGCCAGCGTGCACATGGTCGGCGCCTCGCTGCGCGACCTGCAGACGGCGGCGGCGGCGGGCTGCGTGCCCCATCTGCTGCGTGGCGATCGCCTGGCCGGGGTACCGGAGGAGCGGATTGCCGAGATGCTGGACCAGGTGCCGGGCGCCCAGGTGCACCAGGACCTGGCCGCCTTCGCCGATTGGCTGATCCAGTTCGAGCGGCGCGAGCGCGCGGCACGGGGCGAGAAGCTCGAACAAGACACCGAGGCCGGCGCGCTGTGAGTCACCCCTTGATGACGGCGCTGATGGCGCTGCGTTCCGCCTTGTTCTTCGCCTGGGGTGTGCTGACCATCGTGCCCTGGGCCACGGTGGCGGTGCTGATCTCGCCCTTCGTCTCGCCCACGCGCCTGTACTGGTTCTGCTCGGCCTGGGGGCGTGTGCTGCTGTGGGGCCTGCATCACTTTGCAGGCGCGCGCGTGCGCCGGCTGGGCTTTGAGCGCCTGCCGCAGGGCAAGAGGGACGCCGTCATCCTGCTGGCCAAGCACCAGAGCGCGCTGGAGACGCTGGCCCTGTTCGCCTACATGCCGCACCCGCTGGCCTTCGTGTTCAAGAAGGAACTGCTCTACATCCCCTTCTTCGGCTGGGCCCTGGGGCGCATGGACATGGTGCACATCGACCGCAGCCGCCGTGCCGAGGCTTTCAACAAGGTGGCGGCGCAAGGCCGGCGCCTGGCGGCGCAGGGCACCTGGGTCATCATGTTTCCCGAGGGCACGCGCATCCCGCGCGGCGAAACCGGCCAGTACAAGACCGGCGGCACCCGTCTGGCCTGCGACACCGGCCTGTCCGTGCAGCCCGTGGCCTGCGCCACCGCCAAGGTCTGGCCGCCGCGCAGCTTCTTGATCAGTCCGGGCGAGTACGAGCTCTCGGTGGGCCCGGTGCTTGCGCCGCAGGGCCACACGCCCGAAAGCCTGATGGTCGAAGTCAAGCAATGGATCGAGGCCGAGATGCGGCGCCTCGACCCCGCGGCCTATCGCCCGGCGGCGCCCGCTCCGCAGGCCGCCCCCGCGCCGCAACCCTGAAGAGCGCATGAGCGACGACGCGCCCAACCAGCTTCCCTTGTTCGACAGCGCCCCGCGGCGCGAGCCTCTGCTGGCCCCGGCCGCGCAGCCGCGCCAGGGCGGGCCGCATGTGGACCTGGGCGCCCGCCGTCTGCCCTACACGCTGACGCGCTGCCGCCGCCGCTCGATCGGCTTTTCCATCGGCCCCGAGGGCCTGCGCGTGCGCGCGCCGCGCTGGGTCACGGTGGCCGAGATCGAGGGCGTGCTGCGCGAGCGCAGCGAGTGGATCCTGCGCAAGTGGCAGGAATGCGAGCGCCGCGTCGAGCAGTTGGAGGCCCTGCGCGTGCAATGGCGCGATGGCGAGCTGCTGCCCTTTCTGGGCGGTCAGCTGCGCCTGCGCGCGAGCGATGAGCCGGCCCCACGCCGCGCCGCCGTGGCGAGCTGGCAAGAGGCGGCGCTGCCCGGCGAGCCCCCCGAGCTCTGGCTGCGCCTGCCGCCGCTGGCGCAGGAATCCCAGTGGCGCGATGCCGTGCAAGCCTGGTTGCAGCAGCATGCGCGCAGCCATTTCGAGCCGCGGCTGGCGCATTTCGCTGAGCTGCTTCAGGTGCGCGTGGAGAAGCTGCGCCTCTCCAGCGCCCAGGGGCGTTGGGGCAGCGCGAACAGCCGCGGCGTCATCAGCCTGAACTGGCGGCTGATCCATTTCAGCCCGGCGGTGATCGATTACGTCATCGCCCACGAGGTGGCGCATTTGCGCGAGATGAACCACAGCCCGCGCTTCTGGAACCTGGTGGCCGAACTGCTGCCCGGCTTCGAAAGTCCGCGCGCCGAACTCAAGCGCGCTCAGTTGCCGCCGCTGTAAAGCGTTCACCGTGGCGCGGTCGGCTCCTCCTGATTGAGGAGGACGACTTGTATCTTGATGTTAAGTCTCTGTCTTCATTGGGGAATTCGCCTCCTTCTTCCGACTTCCCCCTTTTGGGGGGCTGGCCGGGCCAGTGGCGCGGCAACACACTGCGCGCCATCGCTGTCATCCAGGCGATCCCACAGGGAGAGAAGACGAACCGCCGCCGCACCTGCAAAGGTCGGCGGCGGATTCGCTTTCAGGGCACGCTGAAGCGCCAGATGGCGTCCGCGCCCTGCGTGCGCCGAGCCTCACCCTGTAGCCAGAGATGGTTCAGGTGGGCGATTGCCTCGCCCATCGCGAAAGTGGTCTGGTGCAGGTCGAGCTTGCGCGGGAACAGCACGGGCAGCACCTCGGCGGCACTGCGTGGGCCCTGCGCCAACGCGGCGCGCAGCTCGGCCAGGCGTTCGCGATGGTGTTCCTGCAACTGCCCGATGCGGCGCTGCAGCCCGCGGAACGGGCGGCCGTGCGCGGGCAGCACCAGAGTGGAGTCGGGCAAATCAGCCAGGCGGGCCAGCGAATCGAGGTAGAGCTTGAGCGGATCCGCCTCTGGCTCGACATCCACCACCGAGACATTGGTGGAGATGCGCGGCAGCACCATGTCGCCGGCGATCAGCAGCCCCTCTGCGGGTGCGCTGAAGCACAGGTGCTCGGGCGAATGGCCCTGGCCGGCGCGCGCCTGCCAGCGGCCGGCGCCGATCTGCAGCCACTCGCCGTCCAGCAGGCGCCGGTAGGCTGGTGGCACGGCTGGCACCAGGCTGGGGTAGTAATTGGCACGGCCGCGGATCTTGGCCTGGGCTTCCTCGTCCACCAGGCCATGGCTGGCAAAGAAGTCGGCCGCGGCGCTGCCGCCCATGCCCACGGTGGAAGCGCTGGCCAGGCGGGCCACCTGGTAGTCGGTGGCGCTCATCCACAGGCGCGCGCCCAGCCGCTCGCACAGCCAGGCGGCGTTGCCCATGTGGTCCGGATGGAAGTGGGTGACGATGACGCGCCGCACCGGTGTGCCGGCCAGCGGGCCCTGCTCCAGCACCTGCAGCCAGGCGCTGCGTGTGGCTTCGTCGGCAATGCCGCAGTCCACGATCGCCCAGCCCGGGCCCTGGGCCGGATCGTCGTCACGCAACAGCCACAGATTGATGTGGTCCAGCGCAAAGGGCAGGCGCATGCGCAGCCACAGCAGGCCGGGCTGGATCTCGACCGTGCGGCCCGGTTCGGGCAGGGTGTCGCCGAACGGAAAGTCCAGCGCGGCTTCTTGGGCGTTGGCCATACAGGGTGCACTTGTTACCGATCGGGCACGATAGCCGACGCGGAATCTGTAACGCAGTTACAAATTCGGCGGCCTGAGCGTGAGCTCTTTCTCATAGAGGCGAGCCCCCAGGAATGTGCCGGGATTACCCCAGCATGACAAAAGGTGTCGATCCGTACACTGCGCCGCCCATGACCGGAGTGGCGGGCTTTCACGCCCACTGGCTGGCCGTTGAGGAGATTTCCCCCATGTTCCTGCGCACATCCATTCGGGCGACCACGCTGGTGTCGCTCCTTTCGTTGAGCCTGGGCGTCCTGGCGCAGAGCGGCGATGCCGGTCTGAGCGACCAGGAGCGGGCCAAGCGCGACGCTGGCAAGGTTTTCAACTTCATCAAGTTCCACGCCGTGCGTGCGGCCAAACCGGCAGACAAGCCGGCCGAGAAGCCTGCCGACAAGCCCGTGGAGACCCGTGCAGCGGTGGCGGCGGCGCCCGTGGCGCGGCGGGCCAGCGATGCCCAGGTGGCCACGCTGGACGCGGCACGCGCGGCTGAGCCGGCGCCGGCCCAGGGCCTGGGCGCACCGACCCATCAGGCGGCGGCGCCCGCAGCGACGGCAGCCCAGTCCGCCACGCTGGCGAGCCCGATCGCCCAGAGCGAACCCAACCCACTGGCGGCGCCCGCGCAGGGTGCCGGCGCCGCCGTGTTGCCCGTCGCGGCCCTGGTGACGACGCCCAACCAGCCGGCGCCCTCGGTGACGCCGCCGCCGGCCGAGCCCGAGCCCGAAGAGGAGGTCGCGCTGCAACTGCTCGAGTACGTCGAGCCCGAGCTGCCGCGTGCCAACAACGTCAACACGGTGACGGGCGGCAAGGTCACGGTGCGGTTCGAGGTGGGCACGGATGGCAAGGTCGTCAGCGCGGTGCCGCGCGAGGGCGCGCCGCGTCGCCTAGCTCAGGCGGCGGCCCGGGCGGTGCAACAGTGGCGCTTTGCCCCGCTCAATGCGGCGCGTGAGGCCGAGGTCGACATCGTGTTCAAGCTCGATTGAGCGTGACGCATTGCCGTGAACAAGGGATGGGGGGCGAAGGCGTGCAGTATTCGCCTTGTCGCCCCGGGAAGGCGCCTCTATCGTCGCGCCTTCCTTCAGTTTGAGGAGTTCGGGATGGCGTGGGGCGGTACGAAGCGTGGGCTGTGTGTGATGGTGGCTGCGGCCTTGGCTGGCGGCGCCTGGGCGCAGTCGGACGGCAAGATCAGCGACACGGATCGCGCCAAGCGCGATGCTGAGAAGGTCTTCAGCTTCATCAAGTTCCACACCGTCAAGCCGGCCGCCGCTGCGGCGCCGGCCAAGCCCGCTCCCGCGGCCGCCAAGCCTGCCGCGGCACCGGCGCCACGCCCCAGTTCGGGCGGCAGCCAGGTGGCCAACGCCACGCCGGCTTCCAGTGCGAGCGGGGCGTCCGAACCCGTCGTCACCCGCAGTCTGGAGCCGGCAGCGCCGCCGCCGCACACCAGCACCCAGCCGGTGGCCGCACCCGTCAACACCCTGCCGCCGGCAGCCAGCGTGCCGCCCACGGCCACGCCGGAACCGGAGCCCGAAGCCGAGGCCGAAGAGGTTCCGCTGAAACTGGAGCAGTACGTCGCCCCCGAAATGACGCGTCAGGTGCTTGAGGCCATCGGTGGACGTGACCATGTGGTGCCGGTGCGCTTCACGGTTGAGCCCAATGGGGTGGTCAGCAAGGCCGAGGCGCGCGAAGGCGGGAACCGCCGCCTGGGCCAGGCTGCGGCGCGCGCCGTGCAGCAATGGCGCTTCGGCCCGCTGCCTGAGCGCCGCGTGGTCGACGTGGAACTGCTGTTCCGCGCGAACAGCGAATAAGCCCTCAGGCGCGGCGCAGCCGCAGCGCGTTGCCGAGCACCATCAGGCTGCTGGCCGCCATGGCGGCGCTGGCACCCATCGGGTGCAGCTGACCGGCCATGGCCAGCGGCAGCATCAGGGCATTGAAGCCAAAGGCCCACACCAGGTTCTGACGAATGGCCCGCAGGGTGCGGCGCGCCAGGCGCAGGCCCTCGGGGATGCGCCGCAGGTCGTCGTGCAGCAGGGTCAGCGTGGCGGCTTGGGCGGCCACCTCGGTGCCGCGCCCGCCCGCCCCCATGGCAATGCCGACATCGGCGGCGGCCAGCGCCGGCGCGTCGTTGATGCCATCGCCCACCATCGCCACGCGTTCGCCGCGCGCCTTCCAGGCGTGGATGGCGCCCAGCTTGTCCTGCGGCAGCAGGCCCCCGTGCACATCGTCCTCGTTCTGGAAGCCGAGTTGCTGGGCCACCGCCTGGGCGGCCTCGGGGCGGTCGCCGGACAGCAGGCTGCAGCGCAGGCCCTGCTCACGCAGCGCCTGCAGGGCGGCGGCCGCTTCCGCCCGCGGGCGGTCGCCAAAGCTCAGCAGGCCGAGCAGTTGGGCGGCGGGCGGGCCGCTGGCCAGCCAGCTGATGCTGTGGCCCCGCGCCGCCTGCTGCTGGGCGCTCGCTTCCCAGGCGCCAGTGGCCAGGCCCAACTCGGCCATGTAGCGGCTGGAACCCAGATGCAGCTGCAATTCGCCCAGGCGCCCTGTCAGGCCCAAGCCGGCCAGGCTGCGCACCTCGGTGGCGACGGGCGTGGGCAGCTCGCCCTGCGCCTGCACCAGGGCCTTGGCTAGCGGGTGCTCGCTGCCCTGGGCCAAGGCGGCTGCCAGGGCCTGCACCTGCAGGCGGTTGGCGTCGGCCAGCGGTTCAATGCCCACCAGCTCGGGCTGGCCGCGCGTCAAGGTGCCGGTCTTGTCGAACACGATGCGGTCGATCGTGGCCAGCTGCTCCAGCGCGGCGGCGTCACGCACCAGCAGCCCGCGCCGCGCGGCGCGGCCGATGCCCACCACCACGGCGGTGGGCGTGGCCAGGCCGAGCGCACAGGGGCAGGCCACCACCAGCACCGAGACCGCGGCCACCAGGCCCTGGCCCCAGCGCCCGGTCAGCGTCCACACCAGCAGCGTGCCCAGCGCCAGCAGCAGCACGGCCGGCACGAAGCGCGCAGCCACGCGGTCGGCCAAACGCTGGATGGGCGCCTTGCTGGCCTGGGCCGATTCGACCAGGCGTACCAGCTGCGCGAGGCTGGAGGCGGCGGCGGTCTGGGTGGCGCGCAGCTCGATCACGCCGTCCAGGTTCAGTGCGCCGGCGCGCAGGTGGTCGCCGGGTTGCTTGGCCAGGGGCAGGGGTTCGCCGCTCAGGTGCGCCTCGTCCACATGGGTGCGGCCTTCGCTCAGGCGGCCATCGCAGGGGATGCGGGCGCCGGGGCGTACGCGCACGCGGTCGCCGGGCTTGAGCTCGGCCAGCGGCTCCAGGCGCCAGGCGCCGTCGCGCCAGAGCTCGACCTGAGCCGGCGCGAGCTCCTGCAGCCCGCGCAGCGCGCTGCCGGTGGCGCGCTTGGCACGCGCCTCCAGCCAGCGTCCCAGCAGCACGAAGCTGAGGATGGAAGCACCCGATTCGAAGAACAGCTCCATCGGCCCGGCGCCACGCCACAGCAGCCACAGGCTCAGGCCCAGGGCGGCGCTGGAGCCCAGGGCGATCAGCAGGTCCATGCCGGGGCTGCGGGCGCGCAGCCCGGCCCAGGCGGCCTTGTAGAAGCGGCGCCCGGGGCCGAACTGCACGGCGGCGGCCAACAGGGCCTGCACCGCGCCCGGCAGCATCAGATGCAGGCCGAAGGGCATGGCGAGCATGGGCGCGAGCAGAGGCAGGGTGAGGGCCCAGGCCAGCAGCAGGTCGCGGCGCAGCGCGGCCTGCTCGGCCGCCAGGATGCCGCCGGGGTCGCTTTGGGTCTGCAAGGCCGCGGCGAAGCCGGCCGCACGGGCCGCCTGCAGCAGCGCGGCGGGCTGCGTGCTGGGCAGGGCCTGCAAGGCCACGCTGGCCGCGCCCAGATTGACCTGCACCAGCACCACGCCGGGCACGCGCGCCAGGGCCTCGTGGGCGCGCAGCGCATCGGCGGCATCGTGTAGGCCCTGAAGGTGCAGGGTGGCCTGCGTGAGCGGCACGTCGTAGCCGGCCTTGCGCACGGCGGCCATCAGGGCCACAGCGCTCCAGCCGGGTTCGAGCTGCAGCTGCGCGCGGTTCTCGGTCAGCAGCACCTCGGCCTTGCGCACGCCGGGCACGCCGGCCAGGGTCTTTTCCACGCGCGCCACGCAGGCGGCGCAATGCATGCCGCTGATGGGCAGGGCCAGATCGACGGAGGGCAGGGCAGACATGGCGGGGCAGTGTAGGCAGCGCCGCTGCCGCCCAAGCGCGGAACAATGTGGGTTCGACGCCCCCAGTCTCACTTCGTTCGCTACCCCCCAAGGGGGCGCTTGCCCGCTTGGGGCGGCCCTACGCTAGGCAATGATGAACACGCATCAATTTCAGGTTCCCGATCTCTCCTGTGGCCACTGCGTGGCGGCGGTGACGCGCGCCCTGCAGGCCCTGCACCCCATGGTGCAGGTGCAGGCCGATCCGGCCACCAAGGCCGTGCAGGTGCAGGCGCCGGCTGCACTCAGCGCCGAACAGCTGGCCGCGACGCTGCGCGAGGCCGGCTATCCGCCGGCGTGATCAGTCCTGGATCACCCAGGCGCCGGAGCAGGCGCGGCAGCTGACTTCCGCGCCGTCCGGGCGCGCGCACAGGCATTGCAGGCGTCCATACGTGCCGCAGTGCGGGCAGGTGGCTTGCAGCGAGACCGATTCGGCCTGACTCAGCAGCACGCCATAGCGGCGCAGCGCCCAAAACCCGACCGAGGCACTGGCCAGCACGCCGGCCCAGTTCCAGGCGCGCCCGCCCTGCGCCAGGCCCATGGCCTCAAAGCTGCCCAGCAGGGCCAGCAGGCTGAGCAGGGCCAGCACCAAATGCGCATGGCCGGCCAGCAGCTGCCGCTCGTACCAGCGCTTGAATCCCAGCCGCTGCAAGGCGTCGAAGAGAGCGGAGCCGGAGCGGGTCATGGGTCGAGCCTAGCCCTGCGACCACCCGTCGGCAAGGCCCGACCGCTCGGTCGGGCGAGAATGCCGGCCCTCCAAGGAAGAACCCCATGGCCCAGCTCCAGAGCAAGCTCAATCCCCGTTCCGCCGAGTTTCAGCACAGCGCCAGCGCCATGCGCGCCTTGATCGAGGACCTGCAGGCCAAGCTGGCCCGCATCGCCGAAGGCGGCGGCGAGGCGGCGCGCGCCAAGCATGTGGCACGCGGCAAGCTGCTGCCGCGCGACCGCGTGGCGATGCTGCTGGACCCCGACACGCCCTTCCTGGAAGTGGCCCCGCTGGCCGCGCTGAACGTCTACAAGGAAAAGGACGGCAGCGACAGCGCGCCCAGCGCGGGCGTCATCACCGGCATCGGTCGCGTCGCCGGGGTCGAATGCATGATCGTGTGCAACGACGCCACGGTGAAGGGCGGCACCTACTACCCGCTCACCGTCAAGAAGCACCTGCGCGCACAAGAGATCGCCGAGCAGAACCACCTGCCCTGCATCTACCTGGTGGACAGCGGCGGCGCCAACCTGCCGAACCAGGACGAGGTCTTCCCGGACCGCGACCACTTCGGCCGCATCTTCTACAACCAGGCCAATCTGTCGGCCCAGGGCGTGCCGCAGATCGCCGTGGTGATGGGCTCTTGCACGGCCGGTGGCGCCTATGTGCCGGCGATGAGCGACGAGACCATCATCGTCAAGAACCAGGGCACCATCTTCCTGGGCGGCCCGCCGCTGGTGAAGGCCGCCACCGGTGAGGTGGTGAGCGCCGAAGACCTGGGCGGTGGCGACGTGCACACGCGCCTTTCCGGCGTGGCCGACCACCTGGCCGAGAACGACACCCACGCCCTGGCCCTGGCCCGCCAGGTGGTGGGCAGCCTGAACTGGAGCAAGGCGCACAGCCTGAAGCTGCAGACCCCCGAGGCGCCTGCCTACGACCCGACCGAGCTGCACGGCGTGATCCCGACCGACACGCGCAAGCCGTTCGACGTGAGGGAAGTGATCGCCCGCGTGGTGGATGGCTCGAAGTTCGACGAGTTCAAGGCCCGCTACGGCACCACCCTGGTGTGCGGCTTCGCGCACATCGAGGGCATGCCGGTGGGCATCGTGGCCAACAACGGCATCCTGTTTGCCGAAAGCGCCAACAAGGGCGCGCACTTCATCGAGCTGTGCTGCCAACGCAAGGTGCCGCTGGTGTTCCTGCAGAACATCACCGGTTTCATGGTGGGTCGCAAGTACGAGAACGAGGGCATCGCCCGCGCCGGCGCCAAGATGGTGACGGCGGTTGCCTGCGCCCAGGTGCCCAAGTTCACCGTCATCATTGGCGGCAGCTTCGGCGCCGGGAACTACGGCATGTGCGGCCGCGCCTACAGTCCGCGCTTCCTGTGGATGTGGCCGAACGCGCGCATCTCGGTGATGGGCGGCGAGCAGGCGGCCTCGGTGCTGGCCACCGTGAAGCGCGACGGCATCGAGACCAAGGGCGGCAGCTGGAGTGCCGACGAGGAGGAGGCCTTCAAGGCGCCGATCCGTCAGCAGTACGAGGAGCAGGGCCATCCGTACTACGCCAGCGCGCGGCTGTGGGACGACGGCGTCATCGACCCCGCCGACACGCGCCGCGTGCTGGCGCTGGGCCTGAGTGCGGCGCTCAACGCCCCGATTCCCGAGACGAAGTTTGGTGTCTTCCGCATGTAAGGTGGCCGTCTTGCTGGCGCTTGCCGGCGCCACGCAGGCCGAGCCCCTTCAGATTCCCGTCCGCGCCGGTCAGCCGGCGCTGCAGGCGCATTGGTACCCGCTGCCGGGCCCGCAGCCCCAGCCCGCGGTGCTGGCCCTGCACGGCTGCGGCGGCCTTTACCAGCGCGACGGCAAGACCCTGGATGCGCGCTATCCGGAATACCGCCAGTTCCTTGCCGCGCTCGGTGTGCAGCTGCTGCTGACCGACAGCTGGGGCAGCCGCGGCCTGGGCCCGCAGTGCAGCACGCGCTACGCCGAGCGCAAGGTCTCGGTGGCTGAACGCCGCCAGGACGCGCTGGCCGCGCTCGAGTGGCTGCGCCAGCAGCCCGGCGTCGATCCGGCGCGCATTGCGCTGATCGGCTGGAGCAATGGCGGCACGACCGGTCTGACGGTGATCGATTCGAAGCGTTCGCCCAAGGCGCCGCCGCTCGCGGCGGCCGCCTTGTACTACCCGGGCTGCGCCAAGCTGATGCAGAACGGCGCGCCGGCCATGCCCGTGCTGCTCCAGCTCGGCGCGGCCGACGACTGGACGCCGGCGGCGCCCTGCGAACAGCTGGCCGCGCGCTGGCAGTCCGAAGGGGCCGCGGTGCAGCGCATCAGCTACGCCGGCGCCTTCCATGGCTTTGACAGCACACGCCCCGTCAGGCTGCGCACCGATGTGCCCAATGGCGTGAACCCGCAGGGCGTGCACCAGGGCGGCGATGCGGCCGCGCGGGCCGCATCCTTCGAAGCCCTGCGCCTCTTCCTGACCCAACACCTGAAGCTTGATGAAGCCCGTCACCATCCGCCCGCTGCAAGCCAGTGACTGCATGCAGCAGCTGACCGCGCTGCTGCATGCCGCCTATGCCAGCCTGGTCGAACAGGGTTGGAACTTCACTGCGGCCGATCAGAGCGTCGAAACGACGCGCTCGCGCATCGCCGAGGGCCACACGCTGGTGGCCCTGCAGGGGGAGCGCCTGGTCGGCACCGTCAGCATCCGCGGCCCCAAGCGCGCCGATGAGACTTATATCGCCGACGCCCCGCCGGCGCTCTACACCGAGCCTGGCACGGCCATCCTGTCCCAGCTGGCCGTGCACCCCGAGCTGCGCGGCCAGGGCCTGGCCGAGCGCCTGATGGACGCCGCCGAGGACTGGGCGCAGGCCCAGGGCTTCGCCCAGGTCGCGCTCGACACCGCCATCCCCGCCCAAGCCCTGCGCTGCCGCTACCTGCGCCGCGGCTACGTGGAATGCGGCGGCGTGCAGTGGCGCGGCAAGACCTACCCCTCGGTGCTGATGAGCAAACCCCTGACCCCCCTGGAGGCCGCATGAGCGCCACCCTGAAGATCGAAGAGCAGGACCGCGTCGCCCGCGTCATCCTGAACCGCCCCGAGGTTCGCAACGCCTTCAACGACGCCGTCATTCACGAGCTGACGCGCGCCTTTGAGGACCTGGGCGCGCGCAAGGACCTGCGCTGCATCGTGCTGGCCGCCGAAGGCAAGGCCTTCTGCGCCGGCGCCGACCTGAACTGGATGCGCGCGATGGCCGACTATTCCTGGGAGGAGAACCACCAGGACGCCGGCCGCCTGGCCGAGATGCTCTGGACGATCTACCGCTGCCCCATGCCCGTGATCGCGCGCGTGCAAGGGGATGTCTACGCCGGCGGCGTGGGTCTGGTGGCCTGTGCCGACATCGTCGTCAGCACGGCAGCGGCGGGCTACTGCCTCAGCGAGGCCAAGCTCGGTCTGCTGCCCGCCACCATCGGCCCCTACGTCGTCAAGGCCATGGGCGAGCGCCAGGCGCGCCGCTGGTTCACGAGCGCCGAGCGCTTCGATGCCGCGACGGCGCAGCGCCTGGGCCTGGTGCATGAGCTCGTGGCCGACCTGGAAGCGCTCGATGCCAAGGTGAACGAGCTGACCGCGGCCCTGTGCGCCAATGGCCCGCATGCCGTGCAGGCCTGCAAGAAGCTGGTGCTCGACCTGGGCGCCGAGCCCCACCTCACCGAGAAGCTGCGCGACGACACCGCGCGCCGCATCGCCGACATCCGCGCGTCAGCCGAGGGCAAGGCGGGCGTGCAAAGCTTCCTGACCAAGACCCCGGCACCCTGGCTTTGAGCACTTCCCTGAATCTGGCGGCGCGCAGCCGCGCCGCCGTCTGGCACCCCTGCACCCAAATGGCCCGGCTGGACCAGGTGCCGCCACTGCCCATCGTGCGCGGCGAGGGCCCCTGGCTGTTCGACGACCAGGGCCGCCGCTACTTCGATGCCAACAGCAGTTGGTGGGTCAACCTGTTCGGCCATGCCGATGCCGGCCTGGCCGAGGCCATCGCCCGGCAGGCCCGTACCTTGCCGCATGTGATGCTGGCCGGCTGCACGCACGAACCGGCGGTGGAGCTGGCCGAGCGCCTGAGCACACGCACCGGCGGCGCCCTCGGCCATGCCTTCTTTGGCAGCGACGGCGCCTCGGCGACCGAGATCGCGCTGAAGATGAGCGCGCACTACTGGCGCAACCGTGGCCTGCCGGACAAGAACGAGTTCATCGCCCTGGCCGGTGGCTACCACGGCGAGACCCTGGGGGCGCTGTCGGTCACCGATGTGGCGATCTTTCGCGATGCCTACGCGCCGCTGCTGCGCCGCACGCATCTGGCGCCCGCCCTGCACGAGGCCGGAGCGCTCGCGGCGATTGAGGCGAAGCTCGTGGCGCTGCAGGGCCGCTGCGCGGCCGTCATCGTCGAGCCGCTGATCCAGGGCGCGAGCGGCATGCGCATGCATGGGCCCGAGGTCTTGCGTGAGTTGCGCGCGCTGTGCACGACGTACGACGCGCACCTGATCGCCGACGAGATCGCGGTGGGCTGCGGCCGCACCGGCAGCTTCTTCGCCTGGGAGCAGGTGGACCCGCTGAACTGGCCCGACTTCCTGCTGCTCAGCAAGGGCATCACCGGCGGCACGCTGCCGCTCTCCCTGGTGCTGACGACGGACCGCGTGTTCGAGGCCTTCTTGTCGGATGAGGTGGCGCGCGGCTTTCTGCATTCGCACTCCTACACGGGCAACGCGATTGCCTGTGCCGCCGCGAACGAGGTGCTGCGGCGCATGGACACGGTGCTGCCGACGCTGGCCCACCAGGCGGCGCTTCTGCGCGAGGCCTTCGCGCCGCTGCTGGCCGACGCGCGCATCGAGCACGGCCGCCAGACCGGCCTGGTGCTGGCCTTCGACGTGCAGGAGGCGGTGGCCGGCGCGCGCTTTGCCGAGCGCTTCCACCTGGCGGCGCGCGCGCACGAGCTGTTGATCCGTCCGATCGGCCGTGCCGTCTACCTGATGCCGCCCTACCTGATCGACGCCCCGACCGCCACCTGGCTGGCCGAGCGCGTACGCGCCACGCTCGACGATGTCTGCCCTTTTTGAGCGCTTCCAGGTGCGCCTGGCCGAACGCGCCGCGCAGGACCTGATCCGCACGCGTCGCATCGCCAGCTCGCCCACCGCGCCGCGCCAGGTCATCGATGGTGTCGAGAAGCTGCTGTTCTGCTCGAACGACTACCTGGGCCTGGCCGACCATCCGGCGCTGGTTCAGGCGCTGCAAGAGGGCGCGGAACGCTACGGCGTGGGCAGCGGCGCCTCGCACCTGATCAGCGGGCACTCCGAGGCCCACGAGGCGCTCGAAGCCGAGCTGGCGCGCTGGGCGCGCGACTGCATTCCGGACGCCCGCGCCATCACCCTGTGCACCGGCTACATGGCCAATCTGGCGCTGCTGACCGGTTTGGGCGACCGCGAGGACGCACAGATCTTTTCCGAGCGCCTGAACCACGCCAGCCTGATCGACGGCGCGCGCCTGGCGCGGGCGCAGAAGAGCGTCTACACGGAGCTTGGCGAACTGGAGGCCCAGCTGCGTGCCTCCACGGCGGCCACCAAGCTGATCGTCAGCGATGCCGTGTTCAGCATGGACGGCCACCTGGCCCCGCTGCGCGAGCTGCTGGCGCTGGCCGAGGCGCACGATGCGCTGCTGCTGGTGGACGACGCCCATGGCTTCGGCGTGCTCGGCCCGCGCGGCCGTGGCAGCCTGGCGCACTGCGGGCTGCGCAGTGAGCGCCTGGTCTGGATGGGCACCCTGGGCAAGGCGGCCGGCGTGGCCGGCGCCTTCATCGCTGCCCATCCCTCGCTGATCGAGTGGCTGCTGCAGACCGCCCGCCCCACCATCTTCACCACCGCCAGCCCGCCAGCCCTGGCGCACGCGCTGCTGAAGTCGCTCGAACTGATTGAGGGCGAGGAGGGCGAGCGCCGGCGCGACCAGCTGGAGCTGCTGCGCGCGCACCTGGTGGAGGGCCTGGCGCCGCTTGCCGCCGCGCACGGCTGGCAGCTGCCGCATTCGGACACGCCGATCCAGCCGCTGATCGTGGGCGAGAACGCCGCCGCGCTGGCTCTATCGGCCCGCCTAGATGCGCGTGGCCTGCGCGTGCCGGCCATCCGCCCGCCGACGGTGGCGGTGGGGACGGCGCGGCTGCGCATCACGCTGTGCGCGGACCACCAGTCCGATGACATCGACACCCTCATTCGTGCCTTGCAGCCATGAGCCTCTTCTTCATCACCGGCACCGATACCGAGATCGGCAAGACCACCTGCACCGCCGCCCTGGTACAGGCCGCCGCGGCACGCGGCCTGCGTGCGGCCGGCCTCAAGCCGGTGGCGGCCGGGCAGGAATTGCGGGAAGGGCGCTGGGTCAATGAGGACGTGGCGCAGCTGCACGCGGCGCAGGCCGCCGGCCTCAGCGAGGCCGAGGTTGGCCCCATCCAGCTGCGCACCCCCTGTGCCCCGCACCTGGCCGCGCGCCTGGAAGGCCGGCCGATCCGCCGCGCCGAGGTCTTGGATGCGCTGCGTGCGCCGCTGCACAAGCTCGACATCGCCTTCGTCGAAGGCGTCGGCGGCTTCCGCGTGCCGCTGGATGAAGTGGCCGCCTGGGACAGCGCCGACCTGGCGCGCGAGCTGGCTGCGCCGGTGATCCTGGTGGTGGGCCTGCGCCTGGGCTGCATCAACCACGCGCTCTTGACGGCGGAAGCCATCCAGGCTCGGGGTTTGCCCTTGGCTGGCTGGATTGGCAATACCGTCGACGGCCAGATGCTGCAACACGGCGAAAATCTCGCCACCCTGCGGGCCCTGCTGCCCGCACCTTGCCTGGGCGCGGTGCCGCGCCTGGCTGAGCCCTCACCCGGCGCGGTGGCCTCCCATCTGGAGGCTGCGGCCCTGGACCGTCTGTTGAAGTTGAAGGATTCCTGATGAACGCTCCCGTGCAACCCATCCACCTGCACCGTCCGCTCAAGGCCGAGCCGGGCTTGTGGAGCGTCGCCGAGGTCGAGGCCCTGTTCGCGCTGCCTTTCATGGAGCTGATCCACCGCGCGCAGAGCGTGCACCAGCAGCACCAGCCGGCCAACCAGGTGCAGCTCTCGACGCTCTTGTCCATCAAGACCGGCGGCTGCGAGGAGGACTGCGCCTACTGCCCGCAGTCGGCCCATTACGACACCGGCCTGGAGGCCGAGAAGCTGCTGGACCTGGGCGAGGTCAAGGCCGCGGCCGAGGCCGCCAAGGCCAAGGGCGCCACGCGCTTCTGCATGGGTGCGGCCTGGCGCGCGCCCAAGGAACGCCACATGGAGCAGCTGATGGCCATGGTGCGCGAGGTCAAGGGCCTGGGCCTGGAGACCTGCGTGACAGCCGGCATGCTCAAGCCCGAGCAGGCCGTGCAGCTGAAAGAGTCGGGCCTGGACTACTACAACCACAACCTTGACACCGCGCCCGAGTTCTACGGCGAGATCATCACCACCCGCACCTATCAGGACCGCCTGGACACGCTGGAGGCGGTGCGCGCCACCGGCATGAAGGTGTGCAGCGGCGGCATCGTCGGCCTGGGCGAGAGCCGCGCCCAGCGCGCCGGCCTGGTGGCCCAGCTGGCCAACCTGAACCCGCCGCCCGAATCGGTGCCGATCAACAACCTGGTCAAGGTGGAAGGCACGCCGCTGGCCAAGAACGAGGATCTGGACCCCTTCGAGTTCGTGCGCACCATCGCCGTGGCGCGCATCACCATGCCGCACAGTATGGTGCGCCTGAGCGCCGGCCGCGAAGCCATGGACGAGGCCCTGCAGGCCCTGTGCTTCATGGCCGGCGCCAACTCCATCTTCTACGGCGAGAAGCTGCTGACCACCGGCAACCCGCAGGCCGAGGCCGACCGCAAGCTGCTGGAGCGCCTGGATCTGCGGGTGGCTGAGGTGCAGGAAGCGCCCAAGGCTGAAGCGGGCTGCGGCTGCGGGAGCGCCTGAGCGTGCTCTGGTTGGCGACCAAGTACGCGATCACCGCGGGCCTGGTCGTCGCGATCGGCGAGGCCGTACGGCGCAGTGACCGCCTGGGTGGCCTGATCGGCGCCCTGCCCTGGGTCACGGTGCTGGCCCTGGTGTGGATGCACGTCGAGGGCCAGCCCGCCGAAAAGCTGGCGCGCCATGCCCAGTACACGCTCTGGTACGTGCTGCCCACGCTGCCGATGTTTGGCGTTTTCCCTTTGTTACTGGGGCGTTGGGGTTTCTGGCCGGCGCTGCTGGCGAGTGCCGTGCTCACAATCGCGTGTTTCGGTTTGTGTGCCCTGCTGTTGCGTCGCTGGGGAATTGAGTTGTGGTGATGAGCGCGAAATCGGAAGAAGGGGCCTCGGCCGGTCCGCCTCCCGCGGAGGCCAAGGGGTCCGTGTTCGTGGACAGCCGCTGGGTCGGGCCCACGAAGAAGGCGGCCAAGTGGCTGATGTCCAGCTGGGCGCCCTCGCTGCCCCGCGGGGTGGACGAGCGCCGCACCAATCTGCAGCGCCCGCTGATCGACCGCATCCGCGACCTGGTGGGCTGGCAGCAGACGCAGACCCTGGTGGGGCGCCGCTATGGTCAGCGAGGGCTGAAGGTGAGCCCGGTGGGCAGCCCCGAGCCGGGCCTGACCACGCTGCAGGCGCGCGACGGGCGCCGGCTGATCGGCACGCTTTCGGTGCGCGAGGACGGCCCCAATGGCCTGGCGGCCGATGCCAGCTTTCCCGAAGAGTTGCTGCGCCTGCGCGCCAAGGGTCTGAAGCTGGTGGAGTGCTCCAAGCTGGCGCTCGAAGGCGCGGAAACCTCCAAGCCGGCGCTCTCCGGCCTCTTCCACCTGGCCTATCTGTATGCCCACCGCGTCAAGTTGGCCGACCTGATCATCCTGGAAGTCAACCCGCGCCACGCGCCCTTTTACCGGCGCATGCTGGGGGCCAAGCGCCTGCAGGTGGGGCACAACGCCAGCGTCGATGCCCCCTCCGTGCTGATGTGCCTGGACATGCTGCACATGGAATCGCAGGTGGCCCGCTTCGGCGGCAAGCCCGAACTGGCCGACGAGGTGCGCTGCCTCTATCCCTACTTCTACCCACCCGAGGAAGAAGCCGAACTGGTGCAGGTGCTGCGGGCGGAGCTGGAAGCCGAATAAGGGCGATACGCCCATAGGGAGCAAGCGATGTGGAAGTGCCTGGGGCTGCTGCTGGCAGCCTGTGGCTTGGTCTTGCCCACGCAGGCCGCCAGCCTGACGGTCACCGGCAGCCTGGACGCCCAGGGCCGCCTGTTGGTGCGCTACGAGCCCCCGACCGGCGTGCGGGAGCTGCCCTTCTGGCCGCCCACCCCCCATGGACAGGAGGCCTGGCGCCAGCTCATGGCCGAAGCGGGCGATGCCTGCACCGAGCTCGGCCCCAGCGCGCTGCGCATCCAGCCGGGTTGCCGCGCTGCCACCCTGCGTGTGCGGCCCCGGGTGCTGGGCGCCTACGCCACCTATGAGCCGGCGCAGCCACAGAGCGATGGCTCGGGCGTGCTGCTGCACACCGGGCATTACGCCGTGCTGCTGCCGGGCACCGAGCTGCGCTGGCGCTGGGTTGCGCCCCATGTCCTGCAGCGTGGGCGCGCCCATCGCGCCCTGGTCGAGTTGCGGATTCCGGCCGCCGAGGTCGATCAGGAGCTGCAGCACAGTGGCTGGGAGCAGCAAAAGCGCATCGGTATCGCTGAGTACGTCTACCTCGGGCGTCGTGCTGCGGAGCGCCAAGGTCCGGCCTGGCTGGCCTTGGACGGTGGCCTCGGCGCCGCGCGCGCCGCCTTCGTGCGCGAGCGACTGCTCGGCACCCTGCAGGCTTATGGTCAAGCCTATGGTCGGACCCTGCCGCACACCGGCGCCGTGGTGGTGACTCTGTCCGAATCGCCGGGCTACCACGGCGACACCACACCGGGCCAGATGATGCGGCTGCGCCTCCCGCGCGATGCCGCCACGATGTCCAACGAGGACTTCTCCCATTTCATCGCGCACGAGGTCGGGCATTGGTGGAACAAGGGTCTGTACAGCTCCGACGATGCGCAGCCCTGGTTGCACGAAGGGCATGCCGAATGGATGGCCTTGGTGCAGCAGACCCAAGAGGGCCAGATGACGCCGGCGCAGATGCGGGCGCGGGTGCAGGGCGCGCTGAACAGCTGCCTGGCCGCGCGCGGCGAGATGGCGATGGCCGCGCTGACGGGCGGCCGGCGCGACGGCACGGAATATTCCTGTGGCCTCAGCCTGATGCAGTTGGCCCAGGCCTTGCAAACCCAGCGCCAGCCCGCGGCCGAGTCGCCCTTGCGACGGCTGGCCAGCCTGCATGCCGGCAGCGGGCATCTGGATGCTGCCCGCCTCGTGGCCTGGGCTGAGGGCGATCAACCCGGCGCGCTGGGGCGCCTGCTGAACGACCGCGGCCAGCCCTTTGGTGCGGGATTCACCCAGGCCCTGCAGGCCCTGGAGCTGGCGGATGTGCGCCCGGTGGACCGCAGCGAGGAACTCGACGAGTTGACCCGCCGCACCCAGGCGGCTCATTGGGTTCGCCGCACCATGAACATGGACTGCGGCGGGGCCGCCAGCTACCACGGGCTGCGGCAGGGTTTCAAGCTGGAGACCGGGCCGATCTGCAAGACCCTGCGCCTGGGCCAGATGGCGGTGGCCCTGCAAGGCCTGCCGCTGATGGAGCGCCCGCTCGAAGCGTGGGACGCGGTGCAGGCGGCTTGCGCCCAGGGCGACACGATCCGGGTGGACTATGCCGATGGCCCGTCCTCGGAGCTGGCCTGCTCCGGGGAATTCCCGCCGCGCCCGCTGCGCGTCCTCGTCAAGCTGCGCCCCGATGCCCTGCAACGCTGGGGCATTCCGGCGGGCTGATTCAGGGCCGCAACACCGATACTGCGCGCCATGATCGCGGCGCCCTCACGAGGGGCGCCGCCGCCACTTTGGAGCCCCACGTGTTCAAGAAGATCCTCATTGCGAATCGAGGCGAGATCGCCTGCCGTGTCGCCGCCACCGCGCGCCGGATGGGCATTCAAACGGTTGCGGTCTACTCCGAGGCCGACGCCCGCGCCCAGCATGTGCTGGCCTGCGACGAGGCGGTGCTCATCGGCGGCCCGGCGCCGCGCGACTCCTACCTGCAGTGGGAGCGCATCCTGGCCGCGGCCAAGGCCACGGGCGCCGAGGCCATCCACCCCGGCTACGGCTTCCTGAGCGAGAACGAGGGCTTTGCCCAGGCCTGCGCCGAGGCCGGCGTGGTCTTCATCGGCCCGCCCGCCTCGGCCATCCTGGCCATGGGTCTGAAGGCCGAGAGCAAGCGCCTGATGGAAGCGGCCCAGGTGCCGTTGGTGCCGGGCTACCACGGCGCCGACCAGGACCCGGCCCTGCTGAAGCGCGAGGCCGACCGCATCGGCTATCCCGTCTTGATCAAGGCCAGCGCCGGCGGCGGCGGCAAGGGCATGCGCGCGGTGATGAACGGCGATGAGTTCGAGGCCGCGCTGGCCAGTTGCAAGCGCGAGGCCATCAACAGCTTTGGCGACGACGCCGTGCTGATCGAGCGCTATGTGCAGCGCCCGCGCCATATCGAGATCCAGGTGTTCGGCGACAGCTTCGGCGACTGCGTCTACCTGTTCGAGCGCGATTGCTCGGTGCAGCGCCGTCACCAGAAGGTGTTGGAAGAGGCCCCGGCCCCGGGCATGACCGCCGAGCGCCGCCGTGAGATGGGCGAGGCCGCGGTGGCGGCGGCCAAGGCCGTGGGCTATGTGGGCGCCGGCACGGTGGAGTTCATTGCCGAGCAGGACGGGCGCTTCTACTTCATGGAGATGAACACCCGCCTGCAGGTGGAGCACCCGGTCACCGAAGCCATCACCGGCCTGGACCTGGTGGAGTGGCAGCTGCGCGTGGCCGCCGGCCAGCCGCTGCCGCTGAAGCAAGACCAGCTGCGCATCCACGGCCATGCGATCGAGGCGCGCATCTGCGCCGAGAACCCCGAGGCCGGCTTCCTGCCCGCCACCGGTGCGCTCGACGTGCTGCGCTGGCCGGCGCACGCCAGCTTCACCCGCGCCGACGTGCGCGTGGACACCGGCGTGGTCGAGGGCGATGCCATCAGCCCCTATTACGACTCGATGGTGGCCAAGCTGATCGTCTGGGGTGAAGACCGCGCCCAGGCCCTGGCCCGGCTGGACGCCGCGCTGGCCCAGACCCACATCGTCGGCCTGCAGACCAATGTGGCCTTCCTGCGCCGCTGCGCGGCCACCCGGAGCTTCGCCGGCGCCGACCTCGACACCGGCCTGATCGAGCGCGAACGCGCGGCCCTGTTCGGACAACCCTGCCTGCCGCTGGATGTGGCCGCCGCCGCCGTGGCGGCACACACCCTGGCCGTGGAGGCCGGCACCCAGGATGCCGACCCCTGGAGCCGCCGCGACGGCTTCCGCCTGACCGGCGACGCGGTGCGCGGCTTCGACCTGGAGCTGGAGGGCCAGCACCATGCCGTGCAACTGCGCCGCCTGCATCGCGGGGGCATGCAGCTGGTGGTGGCGGGCCAGACCGTCGCCTTCGCGGCCGATTCCAGCGGCCCCGAGCGTCACACCCTGCTGCTGGGCGAGGGTCTGGACCAGCGCCGCATCCCCGTGCACACCTATGCCCGCGGCGAACAGGTCACGGTGTTCGCGCCACAGGGCAGCGCCACGCTGACCGAGGTCGACGTCATCGCCCACGCGGGCGAGGGCGGCGGTGCGGCCGGGCGCCTGACGGCCCCGATGCCTGGCAAGCTGGTGGCCCTGCACGTGAAGGCGGGTGACAGCGTCAAGGCCGGCCAGCCACTGGCGGTGATGGAGGCCATGAAGATGGAGCACACCCTCAACAGCCCGCGCGACGGCAAGGTGGCCGAGCTGCTGTATGCGGTGGGTGATCAGTTGAGCGACGGCGACGAGCTGCTGCGTTTAGAGAATTGACGATGTACCCGCGAGAACAATGGACAACCTTCTGGATCGTCGCTTGTGTGCTTTTCGGCCTGCTGCTTGCACGCAATGGGGTGAATAAGGCTTCGATCATTGTTTGCGGCGTGGCTGCCGTCTTGCTCTGCATCCCCTTTTACTTTGCGACCCGCGATAGATCTAAGCCGCCCAGCCGTACAGAGCGCTCGCTTGCCTTTGCATGGATGATTTTTCGTAGAACACTCGGAATTTTCTTTGGCGGGGCGATGGTGGCGGGGGCTGGAGTCGCCTTTGTCAAAGGCCCGTTCGGCCCTGGCGAGAGTGTGTTTCTGCTTTTGATTGGCCTGTGTGTTCTCTGGGCGACATGGTTTGGTCAGGGGTACAAGAAGCACACATTCACGGATGACCTCGACCTTCATCGCGAAAACAAGCGCCGGTATCGCTGGTGGTGCTAACAACCTGACCGTTCAAGTTTCGAATTGATATGAGCTTGCCCAGCCAAGTCACCCTCTGCGACGTCGGCCCGCGCGACGGTCTGCAGAACGAGAAGCAGACCGTGGCCACCGAGCACAAGGTGGAGCTGATCCAGCGCCTGCAGGAGGCCGGCATCCGCCGCCTCGAGGCCACCAGCTTCGTCAGCCCCAAATGGGTACCGCAGATGGGCGACAACGTCGAGGTGATGCGCGGCATCGCGCGCCGCCCCGATGTGGCCTACGCCGTGCTGGTGCCCAACGCCAAGGGCCTGGAGGCCGCACTGCCCCTGAAACCCGACGAGATCGTCGTCTTCACCGCGGCCAGCGAGGCCTTCACGCAGAAGAACATCAACTGCTCGATCGCTGAGAGCATCGAGCGCTTTGCGCCGGTGGTGGCGGAGGCCAAGGCGCGCGGCATCAAGGTGCGGGCAGCGCTGAGCTGCGCGCTCGGTTGCCCTTACGAGGGCGAGATCCACCCCGACCAGGTGGACCGCGTCGCGGCGCAGTTGAAGGCGATCGGCGTCGACCACCTGGGCGTGAGCGACACCATCGGCGTGGGCACGCCGCGCCGGGTGCAGGCGGCGCTGGAGCGGGCGCTGAAGCACTTTCCGCTCGCGGAGGTCAGCGGCCACTACCACGACACCTACGGACAGGCGCTGGCCAATGTCTACGCCAGCCTGGAGCTGGGCGTGGCCACCTTTGACGCCAGCGTCGGCGGTCTGGGCGGCTGCCCTTACGCCAAGGGCGCCACCGGCAATGTGGCCACCGAGGACGTGGTGTTCATGCTGAACGGGCTGGGCATCGAGACCGGTGTGGACATTGAAGCGCTGGTGGACGCGGCCGCGTTCATCAGCAAGGTACTGGGCCGGCCGCCGGTGTCCCGGGTGGCGCGGGCGCTGCTCGCCAAGCGTCAAGCTTGAACGCGGTTGCCGAGATTGGCGCGCAGCCCTGGGTTGGGGCAGGGCTGCGGCCAGAGCAATTGGCCTGGTATGACCGGCCGGGTTGGCAGTCCGATCCGCGCTTCGCAACGGCCACCGCTGAGCAGCGCGCGGGCCTGCTGGCACTGCATGAGCAGGGCTGGTTCAAGACCCGCTTGAACCTGCTGCAACACAGCGCCGACGCGGTTGATGCAGCTTGGCGCGAGGCCGCCGCTCAAGGCTTGAGCGTGCAGATCGACAGCGACAGTCTGGGGCGCTCCCTGGACTGGGCCGAGCTGCTGGAGCTCGAGGCGCAACGGGTGCCGCTGAGCTGGCGCCTGGTCAATGCCCAGCAGCAGCTGCTCGCGCTGGCCGAGCTGGTGGCGCACCCGCAGCTGCAGGCCTGGATGGCCTGTCTGGTCGGGGCCGAGCCGCAGCTGTTGAAGTGCTCGTATTTCTACCGCGGCTCGCAGGCCAGACCGCACGCGGACATGCCCTATGCACCGATCCCGGCGCCGGGGGCGCTGCTCACGCTGTGGCTTGCGCTGGAGGACGCGGATGCGGGCAACGGCGCGCTGACCGTTTTTCCGGGTTCGCACCGGCGCTTGCGCGGCTTTGATGCCGGCGGGGGCAGTCTGCTCCTCGCGGACACCGATCCTGATTCAGCGCAGGCGCGCGCTTATCTAGACCATGTGGAGGCGGAACTGGCCCGAGCGGCCATTGCGCCCGTCATCCAGACCCTGAGAGCCGGTCAGCTGGTCGTGCTTCATGCGGCCACCGTGCATGGCGGAGTGCCGATCACGGACTGGCAGCGCACCCGGCGCAGCCTGGTGCTCCACGTGGGGCGCCAGACCGTTTGACCCGGTCAGATTTGAGCGGTGGGCCTATTCCGGCGCGCGGTTACTCTGCGCCATCCAGCCTTCCAACAGCTCACCCGGCATCGGACGGGCGAACAGATAGCCCTGGCCTTCGTGGCAGCCCAGGGCCACCAGCTGGGCGGCCTGTTCCTCGGTCTCGATGCCTTCGGCCAGCACCTGCATGCCCAGGCTGCGGCCCAGGTTGACGACCATGGCGGCGATGGTGGAGCCGGCGGCTGAGCTCTGGGCCTCCTGAACGAAGGCGCGGTCGATCTTCAGGCGTTCGACCTGCAGCTGGCGCAGCTGGCTCAAGCTGGAGAAGCCGGTGCCGAAGTCGTCGATGGCGACGGTGGCGCCGGTGGCGCGGATGTCGGCCAGCACGTGCAGCACCATGTCCACGTCTTCCATGGCCATGGATTCGGTGATCTCCAGCTCCAGCGCGTCGCCCGGCACCTCGGCGTCGCGCATCGCTGCTTGCAGGGTGGGAATGAAGTGCGGATGGCGGAACTGGGCCAGCGAGATATTGACCGCCATGCGGAAGTCCATATAGCCGAGCTCGCGCAGGCGGGCGACCTGGAAGCAGGCGGTGCGCAGCACGAACTCGCCGATGGAGATGATCAGCCCGCTCTGCTCGGCCAGCGGGATGAACTGGTCGGGCGGAACGAACTTGCCTTCCTCATTGCGCCAGCGCAGCAGCGCCTCGGCGCCGACCACCTTGCGGGTGGGCAGGTGCACCTGGGGCTGGTAGACGACGAAGAGGCGGCGCGCCTCGAAGCTGGCGCGCAGGCCCTTGAGCAGCTTGAAGCGCTCGCGCGCGTCCACACCCATTTCGGCGCTGAAGTACTGGGCCGCCCCGCGGTGCATCAGCTTGGCGCGCTTGAGTGCAATGTGGGCGTCAAGCAGCAGCTCCGAGCCCAGCGCGCTGCTGTCGGCCAGGTTCACCAGGCCGGTGGTGGCGGAGAGCTGGAGCCGTTCGCCGGCCACATTGAAGGGTTCCGTGAAGACGCCGGACACGCCCTCGGCATTGATGCGCTCGGTCGGGCCCATCAGGCCGAAGGTGTCGGCCGAGATGCGCGCCATCTCGGCCCGTTCGCCCAACTGCTCGGTCAGGCGCGCGGCCACGGCCTGCAGCACCTGGTCGCCAAAGCGGTGGCCGAAGGCGTCGTTGATGTCGGAGAAGTCGTCGATGTCGATCAGCGCCAGCGACAGACCCTCGGGCGCCTGCAGATGCTTTTCCAGCAGCTCGATGAAGCGGTTGCGATTCGGCAGCTGCAGCAGCTGGTCGTTGTAGGCGTGGTCGAGCAACTGGCCGTACATGGCCACGTTGTCGAAGCCGATGGCCACGGTGGAGCTGAAGGTGTGCAGCAGGGGCAGCTCGGCCTCGTCGGGCTCGCGGGTGAGCAGGGCGTGCATCACCAGACTGCGCTCATTGGAGAGCCGGAAGTGCAGGGTGAGCGGGTTTCCGATATGCGGCTGGCCGAAGCCGAAGCTGCGTTCGATGGCGTCCCGGCTCGCGCCGGCATCCAGCAGGCTGAGGCTGGCGCCCATCAGTTCGGCGAAGGGCCCGAGCGCGCCGACGATGCGAGCCTGCTCGACGGCGTCCGAGCGGTGCTGCACGCACACCAAGCCGGCGGGCGGGCTCTCGAACAGGCCACACAGGTGTTCGAGCGCGCACTCGGCAAAGCGGGGCAGGGTGCGGATCTGGCTCAGCTCGTTGGCGGCCTGCAGGATGCGCGAGACCCCGCGGCGGCCGACCTGCAGCTCGCAGATCTGCTTGTAGGAGCGGATGGCGGCGGTGAGCACCGTGTAGAGGCGCGTGCGCGTCAGCTCGCTCTTGGTTTTGTAGTCGTTGATGTCGAGCGAGCGCACCGTCTCGATCTCGGGCGCGTAGCCGGGCTGGCCGGTGCGCAGCACGATGCGGGTGGCGTCGTGGCAGGCGTCGGCGCGCATATGGCGCACCAGCTGCAGGCCGGCGTCCTCGCTCTCCATCACCACGTCGAGCAGGGCCACGGCCAGGTTCGGTTCGCGGGCCAGCAGCTCGCGCGCCTGGGCGGCCGAGCTGGCGTGCAGGAACTCGAGTTTGCGGCCTTCGATCAGCAGGCCTTGCATGGCCAGTTCGGTGGCCTTGTGGACGTCGCTGTCGTCGTCGACGATCAGCACCCGCCAGGGCGCGCCGGCGTGCTCGTCCGCGTGGGCATCGTGCTCGTCGATGAGTTCGAGCACATCGTCGTCGGGATCGAGCCGCGCGTCAGAGGACGGAGAGAGGTCGGACATGCTGGCGTGTTACGGACGGTTCGTTGGAGTATGCGCCAGTTCATGCGGCGGCCAAGGGGCCGCATTCCCCGGGTTTAGCCGGGTTTGCGGCGGCCTTTGGCGGGCCCTCGTGCGGGTTGTCCCTGCTCGCGCGGCGGCAGGCCGGTGTGCTGGGTCAGCAGGGTGCCAGCGCGCGGGCGCTGGCTGGCTTTGGCGCTGGGTTTGACGGACGGCGTGCTGTTGGTGCGGCGCGCGCTGCAGTAGCTGCCATCGGTCTGTGGTTGCCAGCTCGGAATGAGGTGGTGCTTGCCGTTGCCAATCAGGTCGGCGCGGCCCATGTCCTGCAGGGCCTGGCGCAGCAGCGGCCAGTTGTTGGCATCGTGGTAGCGCAGGAAGGCCTTGTGCAGGCGGCGGCGCTTCTCGCCCTTGACGATGTCCACCGTCTCGCTGTCACGCGTGACCTTCTTGAGCGGGTTCTTGGTCGAGTGGTACATGGCCGTGGCGGTGGCCATGGGGCTCGGGTAGAAGGTCTGCACCTGGTCGGCACGGAAGCCGTTCTTCTTCAGCCAGAGCGCGAGGTTCATCATGTCCTCGTCACTGGTGCCGGGGTGGGCGGCGATGAAGTAGGGGATCAGGTACTGCTTCTTGCCGGCGGCGGCGCTGGCGGCTTCGAACAGCTGCTTGAAGCGGTCGTAGGTGCCGATGCCGGGCTTCATCATCTTGCTGAGCGGCCCGCCCTCGGTGTGCTCGGGGGCGATCTTCAGGTAACCGCCCACATGGTGCGTCACCAGCTCGGTGATGTATTCGGGGCTCTCCACCGCCAGGTCATAGCGCAGACCGGAGCCGATGAGGATCTTCTTCACGCCCTTGAGCGCGCGCGCCTTGCGGTAGAGCTGGATCAGCGGCCCGTGGTCGGTGTGCAGGTTCTGGCAGATGCCGGGGTAGACGCAGCTGGGCTTGCGGCAGGCCGCCTCGATTTCCTTGCTCTTGCAGCCGATGTGCCACATGTTGGCGGTCGGGCCACCGAGGTCGGACACCACGCCGGTGAAGCCCTGCACCTTGTCGCGGATGTCCTCGATCTCGCGCAGGATCGATTCCTCCGAGCGGCTCTGGATCACGCGGCCCTCGTGCTCGGTGATCGAGCAGAAGGTGCAGCCACCAAAGCAGCCGCGCATGATGTTGACGCTGAAGCGGATCATTTCCCAGGCCGGGATCTTGGTCGCGCCGTCGTGGCGGCCGTGTTCGTCCGCATAGCGCGGGTGCGGGCTGCGCGCGTAGGGCAGGTCGAACACATGGTCCATCTCGGCGGTGCTGAGCGGGATCGGCGGCGGGTTCAGCCAGACATCGCGCACCGAGGGGCCGTCACCATGGCGCTGCACCAGGGCGCGCGCATTGCCGGGGTTGGTCTCCAGGTGCAGCACGCGGTTGGCGTGGGCGTAGAGCACCGGGTCGCTCTTGACCTGCTCGAAGCTGGGCAGGCGGATGACCGAGCGCTCGCGCGGCGGGGTGACGGCGCGGGCGTCCGTCTTGGCCACCGTGCGGCGCACGATCTGGATCGGCTTTTCCTCCGCCTTGGGCGCATCGCCGGTGGCGCAGGCAGCGCCCTGCGCGCTGCCGGTTTCCTCGGTGGTGGCGTAGGGATTGATCAGCTCGTCCACCTTGCCCGGCTGATCGACGCTGCTGGAGTCGATCTCGAACCAGCCGGCCAGCTGCGGGTCGTCCACCTTGCGCATGAAGGCGGTGCCGCGCACGTCGGTGATGGATTCGATGGGCTTGCGCTGGGCCAGGCGGTGCGCGATTTCGATGATGGCGCGTTCGGCGTTGCCGTAGAGCAGCAGGTCGGCCTTGCTGTCCACCAGGATGGAGCGGCGCACCTTGTCGCTCCAGTAGTCGTAATGGGCGATGCGGCGCAGCGAGGCCTCGATGCCGCCGATGATCACCGGCACGTCCTTGAAGGCTTCCTTGCAGCGCTGGGTGTAGACCAGTGTGGCGCGGTCTGGCCTTTTTCCCGCCTCGCCGCCCGGGGTGTAGGCGTCGTCGCTGCGGATCTTCCGATCGGCCGTGTAGTGGTTGATCATCGAATCCATGTTCCCGGCCGCCACGCCGAAGAACAGCTTGGGCCGGCCCAGCGCCTTGAAGGGCTCGGCCGAGTTCCAGTCGGGCTGGGCAATGATGCCGACGCGAAAGCCCTGCGCCTCCAGCGTGCGCCCGATCACCGCCATACCGAAGCTGGGGTGGTCCACATAGGCGTCGCCGCTGACGATGATGATGTCGCACTCGTCCCAGCCGAGCTGCGTCATTTCCTCGCGGCTCATGGGCAGGAAGGGTGCCGGGCCGAAGCGCTTGGCCCAGTAGGGGCGGTAGGCCGTGAGCGCGCGCTCGGCCTTGGGCGGCTTCACAGTCTGGTGGCTGTGGGCGTCGTCTCGGGTCAGGGTGGCGGTCACGGTGGGGCCTTGGCTTTCGGGCAAACCCGCAATTGTCGTTGGGCGCCGGCCGTTCCGGTGCATGCCCCTGTGCTTTGGCGGGGCTTGTGGCGTGCTTAGTTGGGGCTTAGGCGGGGGCCTGGGCCTGCACGCAGGCCAGCAGGCGCGCGCGCTCGGCCGGTGGAATGGCCGGCAGCAGGCTGGCGCCCTGGTGCGCCAGGCCTTGCAGATAGGACTCGGTGGCGGCCTCGCCCACCTGCGTGAGGTCGAAGGTACTGGGCTGCAGCAGCCATTGGTGCAGCAGGCCGTGGCACAGGGCCACCAGGCCGATGGCCGCCTGGCGCGTGTCCAGGCTGGCGGGCAGTTGGCCGGCACGCACGGCGCCCTCCAGGTTGCTCTGGTGGCGCTCCACCCAGCGCTGGTGGGCTTCGGCCTTGCGCTGCGACAGGGCCGCCAACTCGCCGCTGAACTCCATTTTCTGCAGCGCGATCTCGAACACGCGGCGGGTGCGGCTGCAATGGGCCGTCAGGTGGAACAGGTGCACCAGGCCCCAGCGCAGCGCGGCCAGTCCGGGCTGCTGCAGGCAGGGGGCCTCGGGCGGTGCGGCTTCCAGCGGCAGGGTGGCGCGGTCCATCATGGCCGTGAAGAGCTCGGCCTTGTTCTTGAAATGCCAGTACACCGCGCCGCGGGTCATGCCGGTGGCGCTGGCGATGTCTTGCAGCGAGGTGTGGGAAACACCCTGGGCGTGGAACAGCTGCTCGGCCGCGTCGAGCAGCTTTTGCCGGGTTTCCAGCGCTTCCTGTTTGGTTTTGCGCACCATGGAGGGAGATTCTAAAGTCACTTACATACATTCGTGCATGTATGTAGACTGCGCGCCTTTCCCAAGTCCAAGCCGCCGGGTGGTGTCGAAAGGGCCGTGCCTGTTTCGTCGTGCCGGGTGAGCCAAGCCCTGCTGTCATTGCCGCGTGCCACGCGCCGCCCGAAAGGAATTCCTGTGCCTTCCCACCCGAACAAGAAGCCGCTGGTGCGGCCGCTCTGGCTCTCCCTTCCCGCCCTGCTGGCGCTGGCCGCCTGCGGCCAGCAAGGCGGCAACGCCCAGGCCCAGGGCGGCGGCATGCCGCCACCCGCCGTGGGCGTGCTGCAGGTGCAGCCGCAGGCGGTGAACCTGCAGGTGGAGCTGCCCGGCCGGGTGGAAGCCCTGCGCACCGCCCAGGTGCGGGCGCGCGTGAACGGCGTGGTGCAGAAGCGCCTGTTCACCGAAGGCGCCGAGGTGCGCGCCGGCCAGTCCCTGTTCCAGATTGACCCCGCGCCCTACCAGGCCGCACTGGACGCTGCCCAGGCCCAGCTGGCCAAGGCGCAAGCCAATGTGGCCCAGGCGGTGGCGCAGGCCGAACGCAACAAGCCCCTGGTGGAGGCCAAGGCCATCAGCCAGCAGGAATACCTGGCCTCCGTGGCCGCGGCCAAGGCGGCCGAAGCCGATGTGGCGGCCGCCAAGGCGGCGGTGCAAACCGCGCGCCTGAACCTGGACTACGCGGCCGTCAAGGCGCCCATCGCCGGGCGCATCGGCCGCGCGCTGGTGACCGAAGGCGCGCTGGTCAGCGCTGCCGAGGCCACCCAGCTGGCCCTGATCCAGCAGACCGACAAGGTCTACGTCAACTTCACCCAGAGCGCCAACGAGGTGCAGGCGCTGCGCCAGGCCCTTGCCGCCGGCCAGCTGCGCGCCGCCGGCAAGGACGCTGCCCAGGTGCGCGTGCTGCTGGACAACGGCCAGGAGGCCAAGGAGCCCGGCAAGCTGCTCTTCACCGACCTGAGCGTGGACCCCGGCACCGGCCAGGTGCAGCTGCGCGCCGAAGTGCCGAACGGCCAGGGCCAGCTGCTGCCCGGCCAGTTCGTGCGCGTGCGTTTGAGCCAGGCCGAGCTGCCCGCCGGCCTGCTGCTGCCGCAGCAGGCGGTGACGCGCGGCAGCCAGGGCGACACGGTGCTGGTGGTGGGCGCCGACAACAAGCCGCAACCGCGCCCGGTCAAGCTCGGCGGCAGCCAGGGCAATCAGTGGGTGGTGCTCGACGGCCTGAAGCCCGGCGAGCAGGTCATCGTCGATGGCTTCCAGAAGATGTTCGTGCCCGGCGCGCCGGTCAAGCCCGTGCCCTGGACCGGCCCGGCTTCGGCCCCAGCCTCGGCCGCCAGCCGTTAAGCGGGAGCTGACCCATGCTGTCCCGCTTCTTCATTGATCGCCCCATCTTTGCCTGGGTGATCGCGCTGTTCATCCTGGTGTTCGGCGCGCTGTCCATCACCAAGCTGCCGGTGGCGCAGTACCCCACGGTGGCGCCGCCCTCGCTGGTGGTGTCCACCTTCTACCCCGGCGCCTCGGCGCGCACGCTGGATGAATCCGTGCTCGCCGTGCTGGAGCAGGAGCTCAACGGCTCGCCCAATCTGGCCTACATCGAGTCGGTCTCGCAGGCCAATGGCAGCGGCACCATCACGGTGACATTCGAGCCCGGCACCAATATCGACCTGGCGCAGGTGGAGGTGCAGAACCGCCTCTCGCGCGCCACGCCGCGCCTGCCTTCGGCGGTGGTGCAGCAGGGCGTGCGCGTGGACAAGGCGCGCAACAACTTCCTGCTCTTCGTCACCCTGTCCAGCAAGGACGGCCGCCTGGACCCGATCGCCCTGGGCGACTACGCCGCGCGCTCCATCATCCCGGAGCTGCAGCGCCTGCCCGGCATCGGCCAAGCCCAGCTGTTCGGCACCGAGCGCGCCATGCGCATCTGGATCGACCCGGCCAAGCTGCGCGCCTACAACCTGAACGCGACCGAGGTCAACGCCGCCATCCGCGCGCAGAACGCGCTGGTGCCGGCCGGCGCCATCGGCGAGCTGCCTAATCTCTCGACCCAGACCGTCAGCGCCACCGTGGTGGTGAAGGGCCAGCTGGAGTCGGTGGAGCAGTTCAAGGCCATCGTGCTGCGTGCCAACCCCGATGGCTCCACCGTGCGCCTGGGCGACGTGGCGCGCGTGGAGCTGGGCGGCCAGGGCTATGGCAGCTACTCGCGCCTGAACGGCAAGCCCAGCACCGGCATCGGCATCCAGCTGGCACCCAGCGGCAACGCCCTGGCCTCGGCCCAGGCGGTGAAGGACCGCATGGTCGAGCTGCAGCGCTATTTCCCCGAAGGCGTGGTCTACGAGATCCCTTACGACAGCTCGCGCTTCGTGCAGATCTCCATCTCGCAGGTGGTGCAGACCCTGTTCGAGGCCATCCTGCTGGTGTTCCTGGTCATGTACCTGTTCCTGCAGAACTGGCGCTACACCCTGATCCCGACCATCGTGGTGCCGATCGCCCTGCTGGGCACCTTCGCCATCATGCTGGGCCTGGGCTACTCCATCAACGTGCTGACGCTGTTCGGCATGGTGCTGGCCATCGGCATCCTGGTGGACGACGCCATCGTGGTCGTGGAGAACGTCGAACGCATCATGCACGAGGAGGGGCGCACGCCCCTCGAGGCCACCAAGAAGGCGATGGGCCAGATTTCCGGCGCCATCATCGGCATCACCGTGGTGCTGGTGTCGGTGTTCGTGCCCATGGCCTTCTTTGCCGGTTCGGTGGGCAACATCTACCGCCAGTTCTCGCTCTCCATGGCGGCCTCGATGCTGCTGTCGGCCTTCATGGCCCTGAGCCTGACGCCGGCCCTCTGCGCCACCTTGCTCAAACCGGTGGAGCCCGGCAGCGGCCACAACAAGCGCGGCTTCTTCGGCTGGTTCAACCGCGGCTTTGCGGCCACCGCCAAGGGGTATGAGGGCTGGGTGGCGAAGCTGCTGCAGCGCGGTGGCCGCGTGCTGCTGATCTATGTGGCGCTGATTGCCGTGGTGGGCTGGCTGTACGTGCGCATGCCCACCTCCTTCCTGCCCAATGAAGACCAGGGCTACTTGATCGTCAACGTGCAGCTGCCGCCGGGTGCCACCGCCCAGCGCACCGAGGCCGCGGTCAAGCAGGTCGAAGACTTCATGCTTAAGCAGCCCGAGGTGCGCGCCACCGTGGGCGTGATCGGCTTCTCCTTCAGCGGCCAGGGCCAGAACGCCGCCCTGGTGTTCGTGCCCCTCAAGCCCTGGGAGGAACGCAAGGGCAAGGACCACAGCGCGCAAGCCCTGGCCGGCCGTGCCTTCGGCGCCTTCATGGCCGTGCGCGACGCCTTCATCTTCCCGCTCTCGCCCCCGCCCATCCCCGAGCTGGGCACGGCCACCGGCTTTGCCTTGCGCTTGCAAGACCGCGGTGGCCTGGGCCACGAGGCCCTGCTGAACGCCCGCAACCAGCTGATGGGCATGGCGAGCCAAAGCAAGCTCATAACCGGCATGCGCCCGGACGGCCTGGAGGACGCTCCGCAGTTGCAGCTCGACATCGACCGCGACAAGGCCAATGCTCTGGGCGTGAGCTTCGACAACCTGGGCGCGGTGATCGCCACCCAGCTCGGCTCGGCCTATGTGAACGACTTCCCCGCCAACGGCCGCCTGCAGCGCGTGGTGGTGCAGGCCGAGGCCGCGGCGCGCATGCAGCCCGAGGACCTGCTGCGCCTGAGCGTGCTGAACAACAAGGGCCAGCATGTGCCGCTGAGCAGCTTTGCCAGCACGCGCTGGATTACTGGCCAGATGCAGGCGGTGCGCTACAACGGCTACCCGGCCATGCGCCTGGCCGGCGACGCCGCACCCGGCGCCTCCACCGGCGCGGCGATGGCCGAGATCGAAAAGATGGCGGCCCAGCTGCCGCCCGGCATCGGCTTCGAGTGGACCGGGCTCTCGCGCGAGGAAAAGATCTCCGGCGCCCAGGCCACCGCCCTGCTGATCTTCTCGCTGCTGGCCGTGTTCCTGTGCCTGGCCGCGCTGTACGAGAGCTGGTCGATTCCGTTCGCCGTGCTGCTGGTGGTGCCCCTGGGCCTGCTGGGCGCGCTGCTGGGCGCCAGCCTGCGCGGCATGCCCAACGACGTGTTCTTCAAGGTCGGCCTGATCACCATCATTGGCCTGAGTGCGAAGAACGCCATCCTGATCATCGAGTTCGCCAAGGACCTGCAGGCCGAAGGGCGCAGCCTCACGGCCGCGATCCTGGAGGCCTGCCATCTGCGCTTCCGGCCCATCCTGATGACCTCGCTGGCCTTCATCCTCGGCGTGATGCCGCTCGTGTTCGCCAGCGGGGCCGGCTCGGCCAGCCAGCGCGCCATCGGCACCGGGGTGATGTCGGGCATGGTCTCGGCCACCGTGCTGGCCGTGCTCTTCGTGCCGGTGTTCTTCCTGGTGGTGCGCAAGCTCTTCAAGCCCAGCACGCGCCAGCTCGAATTCGACAAGCAGCATGCCCATGGCATTGGCGGCGCCGCCGAGGGACATTGAAATGAAGACCATGAACCGAACCGCGCTGTCCCTGCTGGCCATTGCGAGCTTGAGCGCCTGCATGAACCTGGCGCCGGCGCACCAGCGCCCGGCCCTGCCGGTGGCCGAGGCCGTCGGCCAGCCTGCCGAGGCCGCCGTGCAGCTGCCGAACTGGCAAGGCTTCTACGCCGACGCCCGCCTGCAGCGCCTGATCGAGACCGCGCTGCGCCACAACCGCGACCTGCGCGTGGCGCTGGCGAACGTCGAACAGGCCGCCGCGCTGGCGCGCGTCAGCGACGCCAACCGCTGGCCCGCCGTGGGCCTGGGTGCGGCGATGTCGCGCCAGCCCAAGGCGCAGGGCGAGGGCATCAGCAGCAACTACCAGGTCGGCCTGCAGCTCAGCGCCTACGAGATCGACCTCTGGGGCAAGCTGAAGAACCAGAGCGAGGCCGCACAGGCCCGCTACCTCGCCAGCACCGAAGGCGCCCGCGCCGCCCAGCTCAGCCTGGTGGCCGCCGTGGCCTCGGCGCACTACGCGCTGCAGACCGACGAGCAGCTGCTGGCGCTGGCGCGTCGCACGCTGGAAAGCCGCCTGGAGAGCCACCGCCTGGTGAAGCTGCGCTTCGACCAGGGCGCCGCTTCGAGCCTGGAGCTGCAGGGTGCCATTTCGGCACTGGAAGCCACCCGCGCCGCCCTGGCCCAGGCCGAGCGCCAGCGCGCCCAGGACGAGCACGCCCTCGTCCTGCTGACCGGTCAGTCCTTGGGGCCCGAGCTGCCCGCCGCCACGCCCCTGCTGGATCAGGCCCTGGCCCCGCTGGCCGCCGGTGTGCGCTCCGAGCAACTGCTGCAGCGCCCTGACGTGCGCCAGGCCGAGGCCCAGCTGATCGCCGCCGAGGCCAACATCGGCGCTGCCCGCGCGGCCTTCTTCCCGTCCATCTTCCTGAGCACCAGCGCCGGCACCGCCAGCAGCCAGCTCAGCGAGCTGTTTAAGCAGAGCGCCTGGAGCTTCAGCGGCCAGCTGCTGCAGCCCCTGTTCGACGCCGGCCGCAACCGCGCCAACCTGGCCGCCAGCCAGGCCGCCCGCGACGCCGCCGTGGCCCAGTACGACAAGGCCGTGCAGCAGGCCTTCCGCGAAGTGGCCGACGCCCTGGTGGCGCGCAGCACCCTGACCGAGCAGCTGCGTGCGCAGGAAGCCCAGGCGGCCGCCGAGGCTGAGCGGCTGCGCCTGGTGGAGCTGCGCTTTGCCAATGGGGCGTCCAGTCAGCTGGAGCTGTTGGATGCGCAGCGGGCGAGCTTTGCGGCGCAGCAGGCGGCCTTGCAGGTGCGGCTGGCGAGTTTGCAGGCGGGGGTGGGGTTGTTTAGGGCGCTGGGCGGGGGTGGCTAACTGCCGGCCCTTGTTCCAGCGCCTCGCCTTGGCCAGAACTTGTATGCCAAGGCGGAGCAGCCGAAGCTGAAGAGGGCTAGCAGCAAGGTCAGAAGTAGCCAGGCCCAGACTGATGAACGGTCTAAGAGAAAGACCAGGAGGCGCGAGGCTCCGTCTCCTTCCAGTCTGTCCCTAAGCAGGATCAAATCGTACTGACTGAGCTCGTACAGCCAGCCATAGAGCGGATAGCCGACAACAACACAGGTCGACGAGCCAACTAGAGCGTAGAGAAGTGGTTTGCGGATGCGGTGGGCCTGTCGCCAGGCTATGAGTGGCGCAACCCAGATGGGCGCCGAAAACAGAGTGAACATGGTGACCAGCAGGAGCCAGCTGAGGGGCCCAATGCTGAGCAGATCGTCGATGGTCATGCTCGCGCTCCCTTTTGGAGGCCCTGAGAGGCTCACAGCGGGCATTCTGGCTGCGCCGGAAATTCAATAGGGCCTGTCCGAAGCTGCGCTGAAACATGGCCCGTCGGCAATTCAAAGGCAGAGCATCTAAGCGCTTTGGGCGGCCTTTGAGGGACCCCGCCGGGATTTCGTCCCGGCAGCCGACCTACTTTCTTGCTCGTGCAAGAAAGTAGGCAAAGAACACGGCCCCGATTCCGGCGCCCGGCCTGCGGCCGGGTCCCCTGCGCTGCGCGAAATGCTGGGCCGGCCCAAAACTCACTGCGTTCGCTGCTCTCACTCCGCTCAGACAGTTGGGCCGAGTCAGTCAGGTGGGCGTGCGTGCCGCACGCCGCCCAGCATTTCTGTGCTGCTCGGCACCTGCATAGGGGCAGCAGCCAACAGCCGAATACCGAACAGCCCGGACTTCAACCATGGCGCCGTTTCCCGGCTGCTGGCTGTTCGGCTGTTGGCTGCTCGCCCTTCGTAGCTGCCGAGCAGCACAGCGGCTTGGGGCGCGCGCGCAGCGCGCTTCAACATCTGACCCAGGGCGGCCGTTCAAACGGAGAGAGCGAAGCGAACGCAGTGCGTTCCGCCCTGCAGCCCCAAGACGCGAGCAGCGCAGGGAATCCCCGGCCGCAGGCCGGGGACAGCGGAGCGGGCGCGTGTTCTTTGCCTACTTTCTTGCACGAGCAAGAAAGTAGGTCGGCTGCCGGGACGACATCCCGGCGGGCTCCCTCGCAGGCAGTTCAATCAGCGCGCAAAGCCACGCCCGAGCGGTCAAGCCACCGCCACGGTCACCGCCACGCCGCTCAGCACCGCATTGCCACTCAAAGGATCCCGCTGCCCATCCGACACCAGCGCATTGAGATTCGCCCCCGGCCGCTCGCTCGCCACCCGCAACCGGGTGTCGGGCTGGTCGTGACCCCAGCCGTGCGGCAGGCTGACGACGCCGGGCCGCAGCGTGTCGCTCAGCTCCAGGCGCGCCTGGACCTGACCACCGGGGCCTTCGATGCGCACCAGCGCGCCATCCGAAAGCCCACGCTGAGACGCATCGGCCGGATGCATCTGCAAGGTGCAGCGCTCCGGCCCCTTGGCCAAGAGCGGCAGGTTGTGCATCCAGCTGTTGTTGGAGCGCAGGTCGCGGCGGCCGATCAGCACCAGCTCGGGCGCGGGCTCGTCCAGCGCGGCGGCCAGGGCCGGGGCTTCGGCCAGGAACTCGGGAGGCGCCAGCTCGATGCGGCCGCTGGGTGTGCGCAGCAGCTCGGGCACGCGTGGCTGCAGGGCGCCGAGGTCGATGCCGGCCGGCGCCGCGCGCACCTGGTCCAGGTTGAGGCCGCCGGGCTGGCGGCCGAACTGGTCGCCATAGGGCCCGAGGCGCAGCGCCAGGTCCACCAGGCGGGCCGGGCCGGGGGCGTCGCCCAGCGCAGCGCGCACCGGGGCGCGGAAGGCTTCGGGCAGGCTGCGCGCCAGTTCCTCGGCCAGCATCGCGTCGTCCAGTTCGGCCACGGGGGCGCGCCAGTTGCGGCCTTGCACCAGGGCGGTCAGGCGCAGCAGGTATTCCCAGTCGTCGGGTTCGTCGGCGGGCAGCAAGGCCTCACTCCAGCGCGCGTGGTTGCGGATGCTGAGCTGGCTGAAGGCGATGTCGTAATGCGGGGTCTGCAGCGGGGAGAGGCTGGGCAGGATGACGTCGGCATGCCGCGTCGTCTCGTTGACGTAGACGTCCAGGCTGAGCATGAAGTCCAGCTGGCCCAGGGCTTCATCCAGCGCGGCGCCGCCGGGGCAGGAGAGCACGGGGTTGGAGGCCACGCTGATGAGGGCGCGCACCTGGCCGGGGCCGGGTGTGGCGATCTCCTCGCGCAGGCAGGTGATGGGCAGCTCGCCATAGACCTCGGGCGCGCCGCTGACGCGGCTCTTGCGCCGGCCCATGCGCACGCCTTTGGCCGGGCCGGGCAGGGTGTTGGCGGCAAAGCCAGCAGCCTTGGGGAACATGGCACCGCCCTCGCGGTCCAGGTTGCCGGTGAGGATGTTCAGTGCGTCCACCAGCCAGGAATTGACGCTGCCGAAGCGCTGGGTGCAGGTGCCCAGGCGGCCGTAGACGGCGGCGCGCGGGGCGGCGGCGAGGTCGCGCGCCAGCTGGCGGATGGTGGCGGCTTCGAGCCCGCAGCGCGCCGCGACGCGCTCGGGCGGGTAGGGCGCCACGAAGGCGCAAAGGTCGTCCAGGCCGTTCAGGTGTTCGCTCAGCCGGCCGGGCTTCACCAGGCCTTCTTCGAACAGGGTGGCGGCCAGGGCCAGCAGCAGGTAGGCATCTGACCCCGGGCGCAGCGCCAGGTGCTGGTTGGCCAGCGCCGCGGTTTCGGTGCGGCGTGGGTCCACCACCACCAGCTTGCCGCCGCGCGCCTGCAGGTCCTTCAGCCGGGTCTTGACGTCGGGCACGGTCCACATCGAGCCGTTCGAGGCCAGCGGGTTGCCGCCCAGCATGAGCAGGAAGTCGCAGCGGTCCACGTCCGGCACGGCTACCGAAAACCAGTGGCCGAACATCAGCGCGCTGGACAGCTGCTTGGGCATCTGGTCCAGCGTGGAGGCCGAGAACACATTGGCGGTGCCGATGGCGCGCACCAGGCGCGGGAAGTAGGCCAGCAGGCCCATGCGGTGCACGGCGGGGTTGCCGATGACGGCGGCGACCGAATCGGGCCCGTACAGGCGCAGGGTGTTGAGCAGCTGGGCCTCGACCTCTTCGAGCGCCTCCTCCCAGCCGACCTCAACGAACACGCCGCCGCGCTTGACGAGCGGGCGGCGCAGGCGGTCCGGGTCCTCGTGCAGATCCTTCAGCGCCACCGCCTTGGGGCAGAGGTAGCCGCGCGAGAAGGGGTCGTCCTCGGCGCCGCGGATGCGCGTGACCAGGCCGCCTGCATGCTCGATGCGCAGGCCGCAGGCGGCCTCGCACAGCGGACAGATGCGGTAACTGCCCGCCGTGCGGTCACTCATTCACTGCCCTTGGTGAGCGAGGCCACTTCGGCCTTGAAGCCGGCGTCATTGCGCACCTTCAGGATGGCGTTCCAGACGGTGCGCGCGGTGGAGGCGTTCTTGGCCGTGTAGACCTTGGAGAACATCGTGTAGTAGGGCTTCTCCACCAGCGCGGGCTGCACCTTCTCAATGGCGTCGCGCAGCGCGGCATCGGCGGCGATCGAGGCGTCGCCCTCGTTGACCTGCACCACGCCGGCCAGGTACTTGCCAGCGGCCACGCGCTTGAGCACCTCGTCGGCGGTGGGGGTGTTGTCCTCCACTTTGGCGCCCAGCTCCTTGAGCTGCGCCACCACCGAGAAGCCCTGTTGCGCACCCAGCAGCCCCTCGGCCTTCAGCACCTTGCCGTCCCAGGCCAGCGCCTTGCCCTTGCCCTTGTAGAAAAAGTAGGAGGTGCGGTACATGCGCCGCGTGGCGTCCACCTCGCCGTTCAGGTTGACGGGGTAGTCGGCGTACTCCGCGCGTTCCTTGTTGTGGCTGGCACTGACGGCGCCGTCGATGGCACCGGACTTGACGCCGGCCAGGCAGTCCTTCCAGGGCATGGGGGTGACCTTGATCGGGAAGCCGACGGCCTTCTCGACATGACCCATCATGATCTGCACATAGCCGGGCTTGCCACCCATCAGGATCCAGGGCACGTTGTCGGCGTTCTCCATGCACAGGTTCAGTGGGGTCTGGGCGAGGGCCGGGCCGGCCAACAGGCCAAGACTCAGCAGGCGCAGACTCTGCAGCAGCGAACGGGAACGGGCCATGGCGGGCTCCTTCTTTTGGGGGAGGAGAGGCCAGTTTGCGCGGTGTGCGCCGGGCTGCAAACGGGCTTACCCGAACCGTCGCGGTTCACGCCACAAGGGCGCGCAGCTCTCGCTCCAGCAGTTCGCGCTTGCCCAGGTTGACCTCCACCAGGCGGCGCAGGTGGCTGATGGACTCCAGGTCGATCGAGCGGCACTGCAGGCCGGCGTGGTCTGCCTTCACATGGGCCAGCTCGGCCGCCATCTTGATCGTTACGTCGCCCAGGCGCAGGGCCAGCAGGCAGGGTTCGCCCGGTTCCACGCGCAGGCCGGCGGGCAGGCGCACCAGCGCGCCCTGCAGGGAGATGTCGAGCAGCTGCACGTCAAGGCGCGTGTCCACGGTGCTGAGCTGGGCCTGGGCATCAAAATGGATGCGGGCGAATTGGCGGCGTTCTTCGTGGGCGGACACGGGGCGACTCGGGCGGTGGCTGAGCGCCCATGATGCGCGCAAAGCCGGGTGCTGAACAGCGCGCGGCTTGATGGAAATCCCCATGCCCGCGCCGCCCGGCCTGCCTACAGTCAGCCCATGCAGCTTCCCGCCTTCATCGATATCGAGGCCAGCGGCTTTGGTCGCGGCAGCTATCCCATCGAGGTGGGCTTTGTGGACCGCGACGGCCAGCTGTTCTGCACCCTGGTGCAGCCGGAGGCCGACTGGTCACACTGGGACGAAGGCGCGGCCGCCCTGCACGGCATCGAGCGCGAGCTGCTCAGCAGCCATGGCCGGCCCAGCACCTGGGTGGCCGAGCAGCTGAACCAGCGCTTGGCCGGACAAACCGTGTACTGCGACGGCTGGGCCCAGGATTACCCCTGGCTGGCGCGCCTGTTCGAAGCCGCCGAGGCCGCGCCCGCCTTCAAGCTGGAAGACCTGCGCACCCTGCTGGATGAACAGCAGGCGCAGTGCTGGCATGACACCGTGATGCGCGTGCGCAACGAGCTTTCGATTGGCCGGCACCGCGCCAGTAGCGACGCGAAGGTACTGCAGATCGCGCTGCAGCGCCTGCTGCACAGCTGATCAGCGGCGCAGCGTCGGCGCCGGGGGCATGCGGCTGAGGGCGCGGTTCAGCCGGTCCAGCAGGGCGCGCAGTTGCATGGACTTGGGTACGCCCAGGTGCAGCGGGTCCAGGTAGAGCGGCTGGGACAGCAGCTCGAAGCGCTCACGCTGGCCGCGCAAATCCGGATCGCGTTCGATGGCGGCCTGCAGGCTCAGCGCACCGCCGCCAATCACTGCCGCGTCCAGCCGTCCGGCCAGCAGCATGCGCAGACGGCGCACCAGGGCCCAGTCGCGCTCCACCCTCAGATCGCCACGCTGGATGGCTTGCTCCAGCGCGTCACCAAAGCTGGCGCCCTTGGGCAGGCCGATGGTCTTGCCGTACAGGTCGGGCAGGCCGCGAAAGCGGAAGCCCTGGCCGCGGCGCACCACCACGGCAATGTCGTCGTGCATCAGCGGCGCCGAGAAATCCAGCCAGCGCGCCCGCTCCTGCGTGTAGGAAAGGCCGAGCACACCGCCCTCAGCTTGTTCGGCCAGCATCAGCGCGCGGTTCAGGCCCACCAGCTCGATGACGAACTGGTCGCCGCTGAAGGCGCTGCTGCGCTGCAGGCGCTCAACCAGCAGGCCGGCCGGGCGCTCCGCCTGGCGGTGGATCAGCGGGTAGTAATCCTCGTCGGCGAACACCCGCAGCGAATCGGCCCGCGCCGCGCTGCCCGCCAGCCCGCCGGTCAGGGCGAACAGCAGCTGGCGGCGTTGGCAGTGCGGCGACTTCCACATGCCCCCAGGCTAGCGCGTTGGCGCGGCGCTGGGAACGGCTGGCGTCAGCTCGGGCTTGATGTGTTGCCGGGCGGCTCGGTGGGCTTTGCCAGCTCGCGCAGACAGTTCAGGCACAGGCAGCCGCTGTAGCGCTGCGCCAGCTCGGCGCGCAGCGCGGCGCTGAGCTTCAGCTCGAAGCAGTCGCAGCGCGCCTCGGCCGCACCGCAATGAAAACCGCCGCCGCAACGCGGGCAGTGGCTGTTATCGGTAGAGCTGGGCATGTTGTTCCCGCAGCAGTTTCTTCTGCACCTTGCCCATGGCGTTGCGCGGCAGCTCGGTGGCCAGCAGCACGCGCTTCGGGCATTTGAAGGCGGCCAGGCGCCGGCGCATGGCGGCGATCAGCACGGCTTCGTCCAACTGCGCGCCGGGCAGGGGGATCACCAGGGCGGTGACGGCCTCGCCGAAATCCGGGTGCGGCAGGCCGATGACGGCCGACTCCTGCACGCCGGGCAGCTCGTTCAGGTGCATCTCCACCTCGGCCGGGTAGACGTTGAAGCCGCCGCTGATGACCAGGTCCTTGGCGCGGCCCACCAGGTGCAGATAGCCGTGGGCGTCCAGCCGGCCCATGTCGCCGGTGCGGAAGTAGCCGTCGGGCGTGAATTCGCTGGCGTTCAGCTCGGGGCGCTTCCAGTAGCCGGCAAACACGTTCGGCCCCTTGACCTCGACACTGCCGACGCTCTCGGCATCAGGCTCGGCAATGCGCAGCTGCACGCCCGGCAGCGCCGGGCCCACCGAGGCGCGCACGCGTGGCCCGTTCAAGGGGTTGCTGGTCAGCATGCCGGTCTCGCTCATGCCGTAGCGCTCCAGGATGCGCTGACCGATGCGGGCCTCGAACTCGTCGAAGGTTTCGGCCTGCAGAGGTGCCGAGCCGCTGATGAACAGACGCACGCTCGCCGCCGCCGCGCGTGTGAAGCCGGCGTGGGCCAGCAGGCGCGTGTACAGCGTGGGCACGCCCATGAAGACCGTGGCGCCCTGCAGGGCGCTGCACACCGCGGCGGGCTCGAAGCGCTGCAGCCAGCGCATGGAGCTGCCGCTGAGCAGCGCGCAGTGGCTGGCCACGAACAGGCCGTGCACATGGAAGATCGGCAGCGCGTGCACCAGCACATCGGCCTGCGGCTGCCAGCCCCACACCTCCACCAGGGTGCGCGCATTGCTGAGCAGATTGCCGTGCGTGAGCACGGCGCCCTTGGAGACGCCGGTGGTGCCGCTGGTGTAGAGGATGGCCGCCGGGTCGCCGGCCTGACGGGGCAGGGGCCTGTGCTGGTCGGCGTGGAAGCTGGCGCGCTCCAGCAGCGTGCCCTGGCGTTCGGCCCCCAGTGTGAACACCCACCCCACCCCGAGTTGGAAGGCCAGGCTGCTGTGGCGGCCAAACGTCTCGGGGGCGCAGACCAGGATGCGCGGCTCGGCGTCCTTGAGGAAATGCGTCAGCTCGGCCGCCTGGTAGGCCGGGTTCAGCGGCACCAGCACCAGGCCGCTGCGCAGGCAGGCCAGCCAGACCATCAGGGCCTCGACCGACTTTTCCACCTGCAAGGCCAGGCGCTCGCCGGGTTGCAGGCCAAGGTCGGCGAACAAGTTGGCGAGCATGGCCGAGCCGCGCTCCAGGTCGCGCCAGGTGTAGGCCGGCTGGCCTTCCTGATCCCAGACAGTGAGGGCGATGCGGTCCAGATCGGCAGGGAAGGCGGCGCGCAGGGCGCTGAACAGGGAGTCGTCGTGCTGCATACCGGGATTCTCGGCCGCGGGCTGGGCGCATAGAGTTGGCGCATGGCCCCGGATGCACTGCCCCCTTTTGCCTGGCGCCGCCGCCACTGGCTGGCGGCCGCGGCGCTGGGCCTGCCGGCGCGCCCGGCCTCGGCGCGGGTGGTGCTGCGCTATGCCCAGCTTGCGCTGCTGCCGCAGGATCTGCGCCTGAACTTCGCCCTTTCCCTGCTCCAGTTGGCGCTGGCCACCCAGGGTGTGGAGGCCAGCTTCGAGCCCACCGAGATGGCGATGGAGCGCCCGCGCGCCTTCCGTGCCCTGCGCGAGGGCCACATCGACTTCATGTGGGCGGCGCTGAACGACGAGGCCGAGCGCCTGGCCCGGCCGATCTACATCCCGCTCTACCGCGGCCTGATGGGGCAGCGCGTCTTCATCATCCACAAGGAGCGGCAGGCGCAATTTGCCGCCGTGAACAAGCTCGAAGACTTGGCCGGACTGACCGCCGGGCAGGGCGTGGGCTGGGTGGACACCACCATCCTGCGCGCCGCCGGCCTGAAGGTGGTGTCCAACACCTACGACGCGCTGTTCCGCATGGTGGCGCGCGGCACCATCGACTATTTCCCGCGCGGCGCCCTGGAGGCGGTGGGTGAGCTGAGCCTGCGCAGCCAGGACGCGCCCGAGCTGATGCTGGAGCCGCGCCTGCTGCTGAGCTACCGCAACGACCAGATCTTCTACGTGCGCCACGAGAACAAGGCCCTGGCCGCGCAGATCGAGGCCGGCTTGCGCAGCCTGCACGAGAGCGGTGCCTACCGGCGCCTCTTTGACACGCACACCTTCACGAAGGAAGGGCTGCGCGGCGCCAACTTGGAGCGCCGCCTGCGCTTCCACATTCCAAACCCGACCCTGAGCCCCGCGGCGAACGCCATCCCGGACCGCTACTGGATGTAGCCGGAATGGCCCCTGGGCGGCGGCGGGCCGCATTCCGCCCGCAGAATGTCCGCCCCCTGTCGCCCTGAGCCTTCCATGTCGGCACCCATCCGCATCCGTGGCGCCCGCCAGCACAACCTCAAGAACCTGGACCTGGAGATCCGCACCGGCGAGCTGACGGTCGTCACCGGCCCGAGCGGTTCGGGCAAGAGCTCGCTGGTGTTCGACACCCTGTACGCGGAAGGCCAGCGCCGCTACGTCGAGACCTTCAGCGCCTACGCTCGCCAGTTCCTGGACCGCATGGACCGTCCGGCGGTGGACAGCGTGGAAGGCGTGCCGCCGGCCATCGCCATCGACCAGACCAACCCGGTGCGCAACAGCCGCAGCACGGTCGGCACGATGACCGAGCTGAACGACCACCTGAAGCTGCTCTACGCCCGCGCCGCCCGCCTGTTCGACCGCCAGACCGCCCAGGAAGTGCGCGCCGACACGCCTGCCAGCATCGCCGCCGACCTGCGCCAGCGTGCCGCCGCAGCGGGCGAGCCGCGCGTGGCGCTGACCTTCGCGGTGCAACTGCCCGCCCAGGTGGAGGAGGCGCAGATCGAGCAGTGGCTCTCCAGCGCCGGCTTCACGCGCTACCTGAACCGGCGCGAGCAGGGCGGCCAGACGGTCATCGACGTGGTGGCCGACCGCATCCGCGTGGGCAGCGCCGAGGACGCGCGCCTGATGGAAGCCATCGAAACCTGTCTGACGCGCGGCCAGGGCCTGATGGCGGTGCAGAACCTCGACGGACCGGAACAGTGGCGCTACAGCAGCAGCCTGCACTGCCCCGAGAGCGACCTGCGCTACCGCCCGGCCCAGCCGGCGCTGTTCAGCTTCAACTCCGCCCTGGGCGCCTGCGAGCACTGCCGCGGCTTTGGCCGCGTCATCGGCGTGGACTGGGGCCTGGTGATCCCGGACGAGAAGAAGACCCTGCGCGGCGGCGCCATCAAGCCCTTCCAGACCCCGGCCTGGGCCGAGTGCCAGGACGACCTGATGAAACACGCCGGCGTGGCCGGTATCCCGCGCGACACCGCCTGGAGCCATCTCAGCCCCGAGCAGCGCCACTGGGTGCTGGAAGGTCAGGAGGACTACAAGGACGGCCAGTGGGGCAAGAAGTGGTACGGGGTGCGGCGCTTCTTCGCCTACTTGGAGACCAAGGCCTACAAGATGCACATCCGGGTGCTGCTGTCCAAGTACCGCAGCTACACCGAATGCCCGCATTGCCGGGGCGCGCGCCTGCAGACCGAGAGCCTGCTCTGGCGCCTGGGCAGCAAGGCCGAGGCCGACGCCGTGCTGGCGCCCGCCGCGCGCTTCCTGCCCGTGGGCGTGGCCTGGACGCCCGCGCAGCTGGCCGCACTGCCCGGCTTGGCCCTGCCGGACCTGCTGCAGCTGCCCATCGCCCAGGTGCGCGCCTTCTTCGACGCCTACCAGCCGGATTCGGCGCTGCTCGATGAGGCGCTGGGCCATCTGCTCGACGAGATCCGCAACCGCCTGAAGTACCTGTGCGATGTGGGCCTGCATTACCTGACGCTGGACCGCCAGAGCCGCACGCTCAGCGGCGGCGAGGTACAGCGCATCAACCTGACCACGGCCCTGGGCACCAGCCTGGTCAATACCCTGTTCGTGCTGGATGAGCCCAGCATTGGCCTGCATCCGCGCGACATGCACCGCATCACCCAGGCCATGCACCGCCTGCGCGACGCCGGCAACACCCTGGTGGTGGTGGAGCACGACCCGGCGGTGATGTTCGCCGCCGACCGCGTGCTCGACATGGGCCCCGGCCCCGGCATGCTGGGCGGCCATGTGGTGTTCGACGGCACGCCCGAAGCCCTGCGGGCCGCCAACACCATGACCGGCAACTACCTGGGCGGCCGCCGCCATGTCGGCATGGGCCTGAAGCGCGTGGTGGAAGCGAGCACGCCGCGCCTGCTGCTGGAAGGCGCGCGCGAGCACAACCTGCGCTCGCTCTCGGTCGAGATCCCGCTGCAGCGCTTCGTCGTCGTCACCGGCGTCAGCGGCTCGGGCAAATCGACCCTGGTGCAGGACGTGCTGGTGCCGGCCTTGAAGCGCCATTTCGGCGAGAGCACCGATGCCCCCGGCGCGCACGACCGCCTGCTCGGCGCCGACTGGCTGGCCGGCGTGGTCTTCGTCGATCAATCGCCGATCGGCAAGACCGCGCGCTCCAACCCGGCCTCGGTGGTGGGCGCCTTCGACGAGGTGCGCAAGCGCTTTGCCCAGGCGCCGCTGGCGCTGGAGCGCGGCTATGGCGCCGGCCACTTCAGCTTCAACGCCGGCGAGGGCCGCTGCCCCAGCTGCGCGGGCACCGGCTTCGAGCATGTGGAGATGCAGTTCCTCAGCGATGTGTACTTGCGCTGCCCGGACTGCAATGGCAGCCGCTACCGCGCCGAACTGCTGGAGGTGGTGATCGAGCGCGGCAGCCGCAAGCTGAGTGTGGCCGAGGTGCTGGACCTGACGGTGGCCGAGGCGGTGGAGCTGTTCCAGCACGACCGTGAGCTGCTGGCCAAGCTACAGCCCCTGCAGGACGTGGGCCTGGACTACCTGCGCCTGGGCCAGCCCGTGCCCACGCTGAGCGGCGGCGAGGCCCAGCGCCTGAAGCTGGCCTCGCACCTGGCGGATTCGGGCAGCAAGCCGCGCGTGGCCAAGAAGGGCCTGCTGTTCGTGTTCGACGAGCCCACCACCGGCCTGCACTTCGACGACATCGCCAAGCTGATGCGCTCGATGCGCAAGCTGCTCAGCGCCGGGCATTCGCTGCTGCTGATCGAGCACAACCTCGACGTCATCCGCGCGGCCGACTGGCTGATCGACTTGGGGCCCGAGGGCGGCAGCGAAGGTGGTCTGCTGGTCTGCGAGGGCACCCCCGAAGACGTGCGCGAGCACGCCAGCAGCCACACCGCCCAGGCCCTGCGCGATTACGCCTTGGCGATGGACGAGCCGCTCAAAGCCGCGGAAGGGGTGCCGCTGCAGACCCTGCTGCTGAACCGCCGCAAGGAGCGCGCCGCGCAGAGCGAGGCGATCCAGATCGTCAACGCCCGCGAGCACAACCTCAAGGGCGTGCATGTGGACGTGCCGCGCGGCAAGTTCAACGTCATCACCGGGGTCAGCGGCTCGGGCAAGAGCACCCTGGCCTTCGACATCCTGTTCAACGAAGGCCAGCGCCGCTACCTCGAATCGCTGAACGCCTATGCGCGCTCCATCGTGCAGCCGGCCGGCCGGCCGGAGGTGGATGCGGTGTGGGGCATCCCACCCACGGTGGCCATCGAACAGCGCCTGAGCCGCGGGGGGCGCAAGAGCACGGTGGCGACGACCACCGAGGTCTGGCACTTCCTGCGCCTCTTGTGGGTGAAGCTCGGCGTGCAGCACTGTGTGCACGACGGCGCGGTGGTGGCGCCGCAGTCGGCCGAGCAGATCCTGGCGCAGATCCAGAGCGAGTACCGGGGCCAGCACATCGGCCTGCTGGCGCCCCTGGTGATGCACCGCAAGGGCCTGTACACCGACCTGGCCAAGGCCCATGCGGCCAAGGGCTACACGCATCTGCGCGTGGATGGGCTGTTCATCCCCACCAAGCCCTGGCCGCGTCTGGACCGCTTCAAGGAGCATGTGATCGAGTTGCCGGTGGGCGAGGTGGAGGTCAACCCCGCCAACGAGCCCGCGCTGCGCGAGCTGCTGGCCAAGGCGCTGGAGGCTGGCAAGGGCGTCGTGCACTTGCTGCCTTGCCTGAGCGGCGAGCAGCCGGTGCGCGTGTTTTCCACCGAGCGCGCCTGCCCGGTCTGCGGCACCAGCTACCCGCAGCTGGACCCGCGCCTCTTTTCCTACAACAGCAAGCAAGGCTGGTGCGGCAGCTGCGTGGGCACCGGCCTGGCGCTGGACCGCAGCCAGCGCCAGGCGCTGGACGACTCACAGCTGGCCGGCGACGAGAAGGGCCGTGAGCAGCAGCTCTCGCACGAGCCCGAACTGGAGGGCGTGAGCGACCAGCCCTGCCCGGACTGCGGCGGCGCACGCCTGAACCCCACCGCGCGTGCGGTGCGCTTTGCCGAGGCGCCGATTGCCGACATCGCCCAGCTGAGCGTGGACGACTGCCTGGCCTGGGTGGACAGCCTGGCCCTGGCCGGTCGCGCGCATGAAATCGGCCGCGACGTGCTGAGCGAGATCCGCGCCCGCCTGGCCTTCCTGCAGCAGGTGGGCCTGGGCTACCTGACCCTGGACCGCGCCGCCCCCACGCTGAGCGGTGGCGAGGCCCAGCGCATTCGCCTGGCCGCCCAGCTGGGTTCGCATCTGCAGGGTGTTTGCTACGTGCTGGACGAGCCCACCATCGGCCTGCACCCGCGCGACAACCGCATCCTGCTCGACGCGCTGCAGACCCTGGCCAGCCGCGGCAACACCCTGGTGGTGGTGGAGCATGACGAGGACACCATCCGCCGCGCCGAGCACCTGATCGACATCGGCCCCGGCGCCGGCCAGCGCGGCGGGCGCGTGGTGGCGCAGGGCACGGCGGCGGATCTGGCGGCGGCGCCCGAATCCACCACCGGCCGCTGCCTGGCCGAACCGATGCGCCACCCGCTGCGCCCGCGCCGGCCCGTGGACGCCGACACCGCGCTTGTCACGGTGCGCGGTGCCCATCTGCACAACCTGCAGCAACTGGATGCGGCCCTGCCGCTGAGCCGCCTGGTCGGCGTGACCGGGGTGTCGGGCTCCGGCAAGAGCACCTTGGCGCGCGAGGTGCTGCTGGCCAATCTGGCCGCCGCCGTGCCGCTGCGCAGGGCGCTGCCGAAATGGAGCGGCTGTGCCTCGATCGAAGGCCACGAGGCGGTGGAGCGCGTGCTCGAAGTCGACCAGACCCCGATCGGCAAGACGCCGCGCAGCTGCCCGGCCACCTACATCGGCTTCTGGGACGCGATCCGCAAGCTGTTTGCCGAAACGCTCGAGGCCAAGGGCCGCGGCTTCCAGGCCGGGCGCTTCAGCTTCAACACCGGCCCCGGCCGCTGCCCGGCCTGCGAAGGGCAGGGCATGCGCACGGTGGAGATGAGCTTCCTGCCCGATGTGAAGCTGGTCTGCGACGTCTGTGCCGGCCAGCGCTTCAACCCCGAGACCCTGGCGGTGCGCTGGCGGGGCAAGAGCATCGGCGAGGTGCTGGCCATGCCGGTGGACGAGGCGGTGGAGTTCTTCGCCGCCATGCCGGCCATCCACCACCCGCTCAAGCTCTTGCAGGACGTCGGCCTGGGCTACCTGACGCTGGGTCAGCCTTCCCCCACGCTGAGTGGCGGCGAGGCCCAGCGCATCAAGCTGGTGAGCGAGCTGGTGAAGGTGCGCGAGGACCTGCGCCGCCAGAAGCAGCCGCACACGCTCTATGTGCTGGATGAGCCCACGGTGGGCCTGCACATGGCCGACGTGGCGCGCCTGATCGCGGTGCTGCACCGGCTGGTGGATGCCGGGCATTCGGTCTGGGTGATCGAGCACGACCTCGACCTGATCGCCGAAGCCGACTGGGTCATCGACCTGGGGCCCGAGGGCGGCAAGGGCGGCGGCCGCCTGGTGGCGGCCGGCACGCCGGAAGACCTGGTAGCGGCGGGTACCCACACGGGCCAGGCGCTGGCCGGGGTGCTGGCGCGCTAGCTAGAAATCCTCCAGCGGCACCGGTCGGCCGAACAGCCAGCCCTGGCCGGTTTCGCAGCCCAGCGCGTTCAAGAAGGCCGCCTGGGCCTCGGTCTCCACGCCTTCGGCCACCAGCTGCAGCTTCAAGGCCTTGGCCATGCCGACGATGGCGCGCACCAGCGCGTCGGCCTCGCCGTCCTGGCCCAGGTCCTTCACGAAGCTGCGGTCGATCTTCAGCACATCCACCGGCACGCGGCGCAGCATGGCCAGCGACGAATAGCCGGTGCCAAAGTCGTCCAGTGCCAGCGCCACGCCCAGGTCCTTGAGGGCGAAGAGCTGCTGCTGCGTGGCCTGGTCGTGGTCCAGCAGCAGGGATTCGGTGACCTCCAGCTCCAGGCGCTGCGGGTTCACGCCGTGCTCGGTCAACAGCCGCGCCACGGTGGCGGGCAGGCGGCCGTTGCGGAACTGGCGAGCCGACAGGTTGGCCGCCAGGCGCAGCTGCGCGTGCGGCCCGCCCTGCCAGGCCGCCAGGGTCGCGCAGCAGCGTGCCAGCACCCAGTCGCCCAGCCCGCCCTCGGCATCGATCAGCCCGCTTTCCTCGGCCAGGGGGATGAATCGGTCTGGCGGCACGTTGCCGAGCTGGGGTGAGTGCCAGCGCAGCAGGGCCTCGGCGCCCAGCAGGCTGCGGTCGGTGAGGCGGCGCTGGGCCTGGTAGTGCAGGCTCAGCTCGCCCTGGGGCTGGGCGCGGCGCAGGCGGTTCAGCAGCTGCACGCGCTCGAGCGCCCGCTCGTTCATGTCGGCCCGGTAGAACTGGTGATGCCCGCCGCCTTGCTCCTTGGCGCGGTGCAGCGCGGTCTCGGCGTGTTGCAGCAGCACCTCGGCGCTGCTGCCGTCGTCGGGCCAGCAGCTCAGCCCCAGGCTGGCGCTGAGGTAATGCTCCTGCTCCCCGCTGCCAAAGGGCTGGCGGAACAGGCCCAGCAGCTGCTGGGCCAGGCTCTCGGCCTCGGCCTCGTCGCGCACGCTTTCGATCAGCACGCCGAAGTGGTCACCGCCCAGTCGGGCCAACAGATCATGGGCGCGCAGTCGGCCACGCAGGCGCTCGGCGCAAGCGTTCAGCAGGCTGTCGCCGCGGCTCGGGCCGAAGCTCTCGTTCACCAGCCGGAAGCGGTCCAGCCCCAAGCAGCCCACCAGCAGCTTGCCCTGCGGGTTGCGGCGCTGGCGCGAGAGCGCCTCTTCCAGCCGCTCGCTCATCTGCAGGCGGTTGGGCAGGCCGGTCATGTCGTCGTGGCGGGCCAGGCGATCGATGCGCGAGGCGGCCGCCTTGCTTTCGGTGATGTCGAGCAGGGTGCCGATGCGGCGCTGCGGCACGGTGGGGTCGGGGGCCTCCACATGCAGCAGGAAATGGCGCTCCTGCCCCGCCACCAGCTGGCGCAGCTCCAGGTCCAGCGCTTCGCCGCGCTGCACATGGATCCAATGCGCCTGCAGCTGCTGGCGTGTGGCTTCGTCAAGGCGCTGCAGCAACAGCTGGCGGCTGGCTTGACCGGGGCCGACGCCGAACCATCGCCCCAGTTCGGCGGACCAGCGCACCTCGTCGGTCAGCAGTTCCCATTCCCACCAGCCCGCGTGGCTGACCTGGCTGATCACGCTGAGCTGCCGCTCGCGCTGGTGCCCTTCCAGCATGGCCTGGCGCTGCTGGCGCAGGTCCACGTCAATGCAGTACATCTCGGGCTCGTCCCAGCCGTTGCGCAGCATCACGTGGCTGGAGAACACCGGCACCATGCTGCCGTCCTTGTGCTGCAACTCCAGTTCGCCGGCTGGAATGGCCACGCCTTCCTCCAGCCACGCGGTGTGCAGGCGCACCACGTCGGCGCGCATGGGCGGCGGCACGATCAGGTCTTCCAGCAGCCGGCCCAGGGCCTCCTCGCGCCGCCAGCCGTACAGCTGCTCGCTCGCGGCGTTCCAGTAAATGACACGGCGCAGGCGGTCGTAGCCCTGCACGGCCGTGGTGGGGGTCTGGTCAAAGGCGTGGCGGAAGCGCTGCTCGGCGTCGCGCCAGCTGTCCATGCGCTCGCCTTCGCCCGGCAGGTCGGTCAGGGCGGCGGCCAACACCCCCTGGCTGGCCCGCCCGGCCAGTCGCGCCCATTGCCCCGCCGCCGGGCCCTGCCCGATCCGAAAGCGCCGGTCCAGGCGGCCGCCATCGTGCGCGGTGGCCTGCACCGCCGCCAGCAGCGCGGCGCGGTCGGCCTCGTCCACCACGGCCAGGAAGGTTGTCAGCGGCCCTTCGACGGCCAGCCCCAGGGCGGTAGCCACATCCTCGTCGCATTGCAGGCGGGCGCTCTGTTGCTCGTAGCGCCAGGCACCCGCGAAGCCGCCGCCGGCCCATATGTGGGCAAGGTCTGCTGCCGGCTGCCGTTTCGCGGTGCTCATCCGCCTGCTCCCTGGTGGCGCTAAGGAGCGCTTCTACTTGGGGACTCAGGCGCTGGTCAAGCCGAAGGCCTGGCTCAGTGCAGATGGCGCTTGCGGGCCTGGCCAAACTTGGGCTTGGCGACATTGCCATCCCATTCCACTTCGTCCAGCTCCATGGGCCTGGAGCGGGCCCGCTCGATCGCTTCGCGATGCTGGCTGGCCACGAAGAGGCGCTGGCGGCGCCGCTGCTCTGCGCGGGCGTCCGGCGACCAGCGCCGCCGCCACAGCGAAAAGCGCGCCTGGTAGCCCTGCCACCACAGACCGAGCTGACGCTGACGCTCCCGGCCCAGCAGCATGTGCAGGCCCAGTGCGATGCAGACGGTCAAGCCGATGCTGGCGAGGACTTGGGAAACCATGGCGGCCCCAGAGCAAGGATGGCCCGATGCTAAGCGCGCCGTGGCCGCCTGCAAACGGGCATCTGCCCCGGAAAGTGCTCGCATTCCCGCAAAGCTGACTTTCCGCAGGGGCGGATCCGGGGCGTCTGCGCGAGCATGGCCCGCATGCGCACCCTTCGCCTGCTTTGCGTCGCCGCCCTGCTGCCGGCCCTGGCCGCCTGCGGTGGGGCGTCGTCCAGCGCCCCCAGCGCGCCGCCGCCCGCTTCGGCTCCCGTGCCGGGCGAGCGCGCACTGCTGTTCTATGGCAACAGCCACACCCAGTTCAACGAACTGCCCGCCCTGGTGGCGGAGCTGTTCCGCCAGGCCAGCCCGGGGCAGCCGGTGCGCGTGGCCGTGGCGCCCGGCCTGTTGTTTCTGGACGAACGCCTGAGCGACTCGACCTCGCGCACGCTGCTGGATTCCGCGGCCTGGAGCCAGGTCTTCCTGCAGGCACAGAAGTACAGCAGTTCCGGCACGGTGAACTACTCCACCGGGGAAGCCAAGGCCTGGATCCGCCTGGTCAAGGCGCGCGGCGCCACGCCGGTGCTGTTTCCCGAATGGCCGCGCCGGGGGGTGGACGAGAGCGCGCGCATCTACGGGCTTCACGAAGGCATCGCAAGGGCCGAGGCTGCCTGCCTGGCCCCGGTGCCGCAGGCCTTCGACCGCGCCGCGGCCGCCCTGCCGGCGCTGGCCCTGCACGCCGCCGACGGCAACCACAGCAGCCCGGCCGGTGCCTTGCTGGCGGCCTATGTGCTGTACGCCAGCGCCAGCGGCCAGGCCCTGGGCAGCGGGCCGGCGCTGGTGACTTCGCCCGTGGCGCCGGCGCTGCAGGCCCAGCTGCGCCAGCTGGCCGCACAAAGCCTGGCGGCCGGGCCGGCGGCGCGGGCCTATTGCCCGTAGCCGTTCAGCCGCGCTTGGGCAGCAGGCGGCTCAGCGCGGTCCAGGCCAGCAGGCAGACCGCCCCCGCGACCACGCCCACGCCCAGGTTCAGGCCCATTTCCAGCAGGCTGCCGGTGAAGCCGCCCTTGGCCAGGTCTTCGCCGATGTGGTGCAGGGCCGGGATGCCGTGCACCAGGATGCCGCCGCCCACCAGGAACATGGCGGCCGTGCCCACGAAGGCCAACAGCTTCATCAGCCGCGGCGCGGCGGCCAGCAGGCCGCGGCCCAGCAGGTGCAGCGGGCCGCCGGCATGCTTCTGGCTCAGGTAGAGACCGGCGTCATCCAGCTTGACGATGGCAGCCACCAGGCCGTAGACGCCGGCCGTCATGGCGATGGCGATACCCGTCAGCACGCCGAGCTGGGTGCCCAGCGGCTTGCCGGCCACGATGCCCAGGGCGATGACGATGATCTCGGCCGAGAGGATGAAGTCGGTGCGGATGGCGCCCTTGATCTTGTCGGCCTCGAACTGCACCAGGTCCACCTCGGGGTGGGTCAGCGCCTCCAGCACTTCCTGCTCATGCGCCTCTTCCTCTGCGCGGTGGGCGATCTTGTGCCAAAGCTTTTCCACGCCCTCGAAGCACAGATAGGCGCCGCCCAGCATCAGCAGGGGCAGCACGGCCCAGGGGGCGAAGTAGGAGATCAGCAGGGCCGCCGGCACCAGGATGGCCTTGTTGACGAAGCTGCCCTTGGCCACCGCCCAAACCACCGGGAGTTCGCGCTCGGCGCGCACGCCGGCCACCTGCTGGGCGTTCAGCGCGAGGTCGTCGCCCAGCACGCCGCTGGTCTTCTTGGCGGCGACCTTGGTCAGGATGGCGACATCGTCGAGAACGGTCGCGATGTCGTCGAGGAGGGCGAGGAGGCTGCCAGCGGCCATGGGATCTTCCGGTTATTGCTTTTCAGCGAGTTGTTTCAGATTGGCCAGGCCGGCCTCGAAATCAGGGCCGACCAAGCGGTCCATGAAGAAGGCGAACCAGCGCGCCAGCCGGTGCCCGACATCACCTTGCATCGTCCAGGTGACCCGTGTGCCGCCCGCCTCGGGCACCAGTTCGAGCTGTCCGGTGCTGGGGTTGAAGTCTTCGATCTGCAGCTCATAGCCCACCCGCTTGCCGGCTTCGACGGCGGTCAGCTTCATGCGGCCGTTGCCCTCGCTCTTGCTGGTCCAGCTCCAGGCGGCACCGACACCCTGGGCGCTGCCTTCGGGTGTGACCTTCATCTGCGGGTCCTTGCGGTACCAGACCCCCCAGCGCGCCCAGCCCGCCGGGCTGTCCAGGTGCGCAAAGACCCTTTCGGCCGGGGCCTTGATCAGCACCGAGCGGCTGACCTGATAGTGCGGCGAGAGCAGCAGCGCGCCGGCCAGCAGCACACCAACCAAGAGGGCGCCCAAGGCGAGCAGGGCTTTCAGCAGGGCCATCGGTTTCTCCAGCGGGTTTGCGAGCGCTACTTCTTCAGCTTGACGGGCCGCGTCCAGCCGGGGATCTTGGTCTGGCGTGCGCGCGCCACCCAGAGCTCACCGGCCGGCACGTCCTTGGCGATGGTGCTGCCGCCGCCGATGGTGCTGCCGGCGCCGATGGTGACGGGCGCCACCAGCACGCAGTTGGAGCCGATGTGCACGTCGGCCTCGATGACGGTGCGGTGCTTGTTGGCGCCGTCGTAGTTCGCGGTGATGCTGCCGGCGCCGTAGTTCACGCGCTCGCCTACCGTGGCGTCGCCCAGGTAGGCCAGGTGGTTGGCCTTGGCGCCCGCGGCCAAGCTGCTGTTCTTCACTTCGACGAAGTTGCCGATGTGCACCTCGCGGCCCAGCTTGGCGCCGGGGCGCAGGCGCGCGAAGGGGCCGATCAGCGCGCCTTCGCCCACTTCGACTCCTGCTGCCTCGCCGTCGATGTGCGTGAAGGGGTGGATGACGGCGCCGGCCTGGATCACGGCGTCCTTGATGACGCAATGCGCGCCGATGCGCACACCCTCGCCCAGCATCACGCGGCCCTCGAACACGCAGCCGACATCAATCTCGACCTCGGCGCCCGCCTCCAGCGTGCCGCGCAGGTCGAAGCGCGCCGGGTCCATCAGGCGCACGCCGGCGCGCATCAGGGTTTCGGCCTGCTGGCGCTGGAAGCGGCGCTCCAGATCGGCCAGCTGCACGGGGTCGTTGACGCCCAGCACCTCGGTCTCGCTGCCGGCCTGGGTGGCGACGACCTCGACGCCCTCGGCCACGGCCATGGCGACGATGTCGGTCAGGTAGTACTCGCCCTGGGCGTTGTCGTTCTTCAGCTGGCCGAGCCAGCGGGTCAGCAGCGCGGTGGGCGCGGCCATCATGCCGGTGTAGCCCTCGCGGATCTGGCGCTCGGCCTCGCTGGCGTCCTTGTGTTCCTTGATGCCCAGCACCTGGCCGGCGGCGTCGCGCAGGATGCGGCCGTAGCCGCTCGGGTCGTCCAGCACCACGGTCAGCAGGGCCAGCTTGCTGCCGGCGCTGGCGGCCACCAGGGCTTCGGCGGTTTCTCGGCGCACCAGCGGGGTGTCGCCGTTCAGGATCAGGGTGGTGGGGGCGCCGGCATCCAGCGCGGGCACGGCCTGCTGCACGGCGTGGCCGGTGCCGAGCTGCGGCATCTGGCGCACGAAGCGCAGGGCCTGGGCCTGGGCGCGTGCCTCGACCTGCTCGGCGCCATGGCCGGTGATGACGATGCGCGCCGCGCAGTCCAGCGGCGCCATGGTGTCCAGCACATGCTGCAGCAGGGGCTTGCCGGCCAGTTTGTGCAGCACCTTCGGCAGCGCCGACTTCATCCGCGTGCCTTTGCCCGCGGCCATCACCACCATGTTCAGCGCCATCGCGGCCCCCAGCTCTCGAAAGGGCCGGGATTATCTGGGCGGGTGCGGTGCCCCGCCCCCCGGGATTACGGGAGCGTCACCCGCACCTCATGGGGCTGCGGGTTGGCCTTGGGATAGTCGGCCAGGGCGGCTTCGAACAGGGCCGCGATCATGCCGTCGCCGCCCTGGGTGGCGCCATCGTTGCTGGCGCGGGCCTCCCACAGGGCCTGGCCAGTGGCCCGGTCGCGCAGCAGCACGCCGACCTCGCGCTCATAGCGGCGTTCGATGAACATCGGGTGGGAATGCGGCGGCATGCCGAAGCGCCAGTGGTAAAGCGGGGCGTTCCAGCGGTACCAGAGCGGGTCGTCCCAGGGGCTGAGCGCCGTGGCGCTGACGCGCGCGCCCAGCGCGACGATCAGGTCCGGCGGGCTGCCGGCCGGCGCGGGCTTGAGCCCGGCCTTGGCCAGGGCCGGTGCGGCCAGGGCCTCCCACTCGGCGGCGCGGCTCAGCGGCTGCTGCTGCGAGGGCAGGCGTTCGAAGGCATAGGTGGTCTTGCCTGCGGGCATCTGGCCGAAGCTGCGCACTTCGATGCTCAGGGTCTTCAGTGCGGCGCAGCCGGCCAATGAAACAGCGGCGCCCAGCAAGAGGGTTCTGCGAAGCGTGTTCATGACGGTCTCCCAAGGAATGGAGACAGACTAAACCACCTCGGGATCCTTGCGGATGACCTGGATCACCCCAGGGGTAGCCGGCGGCGGGGCGCAGCTTTCCTCGTCCTCGTCGAAGGCGATGTCACCACCGGCAAAGGGGGCGCCAGTGGGCTTGATGGTCTGGAAGGGGAAGAGCTCGCGGTCCATCATGTGGCTGGGCACGATGTGGGCCATGGCACGCAGCATGTTGTCCAGGCGGCCGGGCTGCTTCTTCTCCCAGCCCTGCAGCATCTCCTTGACGGCGGCACGCTGCAGGTTCTCCTGGCTGCCACAGAGGTTGCAGGGAATGATGGGGAACTGGCGGTGCTCGGCCCAGCGGATCAGGTCTTCCTCGGCCACATAGGCGAGCGGGCGGATCACGGTATTGCGGCCGTCGTCGCTGACCAGCTTGGGCGGCATGCCCTTCATGATCCCGCCGTGGAACATGTTCAGCATCAGCGTGGTGACGATGTCGTCACGGTGGTGGCCCAGGGCGATCTTGGTGGCGCCCAGCTCTTGCGCCACGCGGTAGAGGATGCCGCGGCGCAGGCGCGAGCACAGGCTGCAGGTGGTCTTGCCCTCGGGGATCAGCTTCTTGACGATGCTGTAGGTGTCCTGCTCCTCGATGTGGAAGGGCACGCCGATGGACTGCAGGTAGGTGGGCAGCACCTCCTCGGGGAAGCCGGGCTGCTTCTGGTCGAGGTTGACGGCCACGATGTCGAAGGAGATCGGGGCGCGCTGGCGCAGGTTGATCAGGATGTCGAGCAGGGCGTAGCTGTCCTTGCCGCCGCTCAGGCAGACCATGACCTTGTCGCCGTCCTCGATCATGTTGAAGTCGCCGATCGCCTCACCCACCTGGCGGTGCAAGCGCTTGGACAGCTTGTTGATCTCGTGCGTGGCTTTGTCTTTGTTGCTCATGGTGCTGCTCAGGCTTGCTTGATGCCGAAGACTTCGACGCCGACGGCGTCGCAGTCCGGATAGACGTCCGGCTTTGCGGTGCTGACGCGGGCCGCGCGCACCTTGGGGTGCTCCAGCATGCGCGCCAGCACGGCGTCGCACAGGGTTTCCTGCAGGTGGATGTGACCGTGTGACACGTACTCGGCAATCGTGCGGCGCATGAAGTCGTAGTCCACCACCTCGTCCAGCTCGTCGGCCTGCGGCGTGGTCTCGGCCAGCGGCACGTAGAGGTCCACATTGATCAGCACGCGCTGCTCGCCGCGCTTCTCGAAATCGTGCACGCCGATGTTGATCCAGACCTCGTAATTGCGCAGGAACAGGCGCCGGCAGTCGAGCAGGCTGGGGTGGTCGAGGGCCGATGCCATGGGTCAGTCTTTCTTGACGAGGTAATAGACGTCGCGCGGCTGCGCGGCGAGGTGCTGGCCGCCATCGACCAGCAAGGTGGTGCCGGTGACGGCGCGGGCCTTGAGCAGGTACTCGACGGCCTGGGCGAAATCGTCGGGCAGGCTGCTGCGGCCCAAGGGCGTGAGGCGGTGCGCGGCTTGAAACTCGGCCTCGGTCATCGGCCCGCTGGGCAGGGTCACGCCCAGCGCCACGCCCACCACACGCAACTGCGGCGCCAGCGCCTGCGCCAGCACGGGCGTGGCAGCCTCCAGCGCGGCCTTGCTCAGCGTGTAGCTCAGGTGGTCCGGGTTGGGGTTCCAGAGCTTCTGATCCAGCACGTTGACGACGCAGCCCTCGTGGCCGACGGCGGCGCAGTGGCGGTGCAGGGCACGCGCCAGGGTCAGCGCCGCCGCGGTGTTGGCGCGCAGATGGCGCTCCAGGTTCGCGTAGCGGAAGGAGGCGATCTCATCGTGGCTGAACAGCGAGGCGCTGTTGACCACGGCATCCAGCCGCCCCAGCGCGACCACGGCGGCAGGCACCAGGGCCTCGACGGCGACTTCATCTTCCAGATCGGCCGGCAGGCCCACGGTTCGCGCGCCCAGTTCCCGCAAGGCGGTGCCGAGCGAATCGGCATCGGCATCCGGCGTGGTGCGGTGGTGCACGGCCACGTCCCAGCCGGCGCGGGCCAGATGCAGGGCAAGGTGGCGGCCCAGGCGGCGGGCCGCGCCGGTGATCAGGACGACCGGGCGCATGGAAGGGGGGATTCGAGAAAACCCGCGATTATCCGGGGCCGGGTTCGCCCGGGCGGTGGCAAATGTCACTGCCGCGGCGGCTGGGGATACTGCCGCCATGGATACCGACCTGCCCCCGCTGCCCGCCACCCCCACCGGCCGCTACCGCCACTACAAGGGCGGCGAGTACGAGGTGATCGGCTGCGCCCGCCACAGCGAGACCCTGGAGCCCCTGGTGGTCTACCGCCCGCTCTACAACGCCAGCGGCCTGTGGGTGCGCCCGCATTCGATGTTCTTCGGCACGCTGGAGGTGGACGGCCAACAGCGGGTGCGTTTCGAGCATATCGGGCCATGAGCCTCTATCTGCTTTTCCTGGTCGTCGCCGCGCTGACGGTGCTGAGCCCCGGCCCGGGCGTGGTGATGACGCTCTCCAACGCACTGCGCTCTGGCCTGCGCGGCGCCTGGGGTGGCATCCTGGGCGTGGCCTGCGGCGCGGGCGTGGTGGCGGCGCTTTCGGCCACCAGCCTGGGCCTGCTGCTGGCTGGTTCGGCGCTCGCCTTCACGGTGGTGAAGTGGATGGGCGCGCTCTACCTCGTCTACCTGGGCCTGCGCCTGTGGCGCGCGCCGCCGCTGCACCTGGGAGCCGGGGAGGTGGCGGAGGCGTCCTTCTCGCGCCGCTTCGCCGCGGGCCTTGCCTTGCAGTTCACCAACCCCAAGGCGATCTTCTTTTTCCTCTCGGTGTTCCCGCAGTTCATCGAACCGGGCCGCGCCTACTGGCCGCAGTTCCTGCTGCTGGTGCTGAGCTACAGCGCGCTGGTGGTGCTGATCCACTGCGGCTACGCGCTGGGCGCCCAGGGGGCGCGACGCTGGCTGGCCTCGGAGCGCGGCGGGCGGCTGGTGAACCGCAGCGCCGCGCTGACCTTCATGGGCTTCGGCGCGGCGCTGGCCCTGGCACGGCGCTGATCAGCCGGCCGGCAGGAACTCCAGCCCGCTGGCGGCCAGGCCGACCAGTTCCACGCTTTGCGTGTTGAACTCGATCTGGCAGGCCAACAGAGCCAGGGATTCTTGGGTGTACACGCCTTGGTCCAGCAGGGCCGTGAAGTTGGCCAGGTCCGTCGGGCTCGGCGCCACGCCGATCACGTTCTTGTAGACATGCTGCACAAAGGCGCTGTGGGAGCGCCCGCCCGCCAGCTGGGCAAAGAGCTCGGTGCCTAGCGCCAACCTCACCACGTCGGCATAAGGCGCGCCGGCATCAAAGAGTTGCAGGCCGATGCCTACGAAAGTGGGGTTGGCCAGGAAGTCCTTTCCGAACAGCGCACGCAGGATATGCGCTGTGGAACCGGCGTTCCCATCCAGGTCCAGCGCCACATGGGCATTGGCGAACTGCACGCGCTCTACCTGGCTGAGGAGGTCACGCCCCTCGCTGCCGGCGCTCAGGGTCCAGCCTTCGGTGTTGCGGCTTAGCGGCACGCGCGCGCCGGCGTACACGGCGGTGTCGATGCCCGCGCCGCCGTCGATTTGGTCATCGCCAGCGCCGCCGCTGATGCGGTCATTGCCAGCACCGGCTTCGAAGCGATCGGCCAACGGGCTGTCGCCCATGACGTCAGGGCCGTCGGTGCCACGGCGGGCGGCCACCACGTCCAGCATCACGCTGCGCAGGGTGATACCGCCCTGGCCATCGCTGACGCTGAAGCTGAAGCGGTCGGGCCCGGCAAAGCCGGCCGGGGCGCGGTACTCGAAGGCGCCCGCGGTGCCCACCAGGGCCGCACCCTGGCCAGGTTCGATGGCCAGCGCATAGCTCAGGGCATCGCCATCGGCGTCGCTGGCTGGCGGCAGTTGGCCGCGCAGCACACCGCCGGAGAGCGCACGCACGACCAGATCGCCCACCTGCGGCGCCGCGTCGTTCACGGGCAGCACCTCCACATGCACCAGGTAGCGGTTGCTGCCGCTGCTGCTGGTGATTTCGAAGCTGAGCGCTTCCACGCCCCAGAAATTGGCCTTGGGCGTGTAGCTCAGCTGCCCGTCCGCACTCAGGCTGGCTTGCCCATTGCCGGCGCTGCCCAGCAGCCGGTAGCTAACGGCAGTGCGCGCCAGGTCGCCTGGGTCGAGCAGGCGCAGGCTCAGCGTGCTGTCTTCATCCACCCGAGCCACCACATCGCTGCTCAGGGTGGTGGCTGCCAGCGTCACCAGGCCGTCGGTGAACTGCAGGCGTTCGATGTTCACCAGCGTGTCGAAGCCGCTGGCTCCATCGCGGGCCTTGACGTAGGTCTTGCCGAAGGCGGTGCTGAGCTCGTAGTCCGCACGTCGGCCGGCAAACACCGCGGTGTCGGTGCCCTCGGCGCCATCCAGCCAGTCGTTGCCCAGGCCGCCCGTGAGCTGGTTGTCCAGGCTGTTGCCCAGCAGCACATCGTCCTGTGCGGTCCCAATGGCGTGCTCAATCCAGCTGCTGCCCGGGATGCCCAAGTTGCCCACCGCAGTGCGGCCGTCGTCCGCCGTGCCGGTGCTGCTCTGCCGCCCAGGCCGCAGGTCCAGGCTCACGCCGCTGCCCAAGGCGGACGCATCGAGGGTGTCGACGCCGCCGTCGTCCACTAGCGTGGTTTGCATCTGGCCGTCGCTGGCGCTGAGGCGATGCAGGGTGTCGTTGGAGGCGCTGTTGCGGCTGCCGTAGAGCTGGCGCAGCGCCAGCACGTCCAGCGGCCCCCATTCCGAGCGGAACAGGCCGTCGCTGGAAGGCTGCTGCGACATCACCGTCAGCGCGCTGCGGTCATCGGTCACGCTGAGCTGGGTCGGCCAGCTGTCGCCGGGGTCCACGTTGCGTGGGTGCCGCAGACCCAGGGCGTGGCCCAGTTCATGCAGCAGCGCCTGGTAGCCCTCGCTGCCGGGGCTCAGCTGCGCCATGGATTCCACGTCCATCCAGACATCGCCCGCGCGTTCACCCCCGCTGCCCGGCAGATGGGCCTGCCCCTTGGTGCTGGCCTGCTGGCTGACGCCGAAGCGCAGCTGTCCAGCCGTGCTGCCGGATTCGCTCACTTCGGTGAAGCTCAGCTGCGTCAGGCTGGCGGTTTGCGCCAGCAGCTCGCGCACCAGTTGCTGCTCGGCCGCGGAGAAGGGGCGAAAGCCCGGCTCGCTGGATTGCTGCACGAAGCTGTAGGTCAGCGCCACGGCGCTGCCCAGGGGCTGGCTGGCATTCCAGCGCGCGCTGCTGCCGGCCAGCAGGCCGTCGCGTGCTATCACCTCCGGTTGAATGAAGCTGGCCAGTTCGAAGCGCTCCAACACATTGCCGGCCACCACGCGCACTTCAATGAACTCGACATCCTTCAGGGTGACGCGCAGGCCTGTCCCAGCTTTAGGAACGATCACTGCGTTGCGGCCATCTGCCGAGACTTGAATGTCCAGATCAGAAAGCAAGACCTCCTTCCAGGGTTGACCCGGCGCTGGGATGAAGTAGCCGTTGATCGCCGCCACATCGTTGCCGCCGCGGCCGTCAAAAAAGTCTTCGCCCCAGTTCGTCCAGTAGAAGTTGTTGTTGTCGTTGCCAATGACCACCGCATTGGCAGCTCCGCTGCCATGCACGTCGTTGACCCCGATCAGGGTGTCTCGGCCGCCCTGGCCGTCTTCGGCCCAGCCTTCTTCCAGGTTGACGCGCAGGCCGTCGCCCGCGTCCCAATAGGCGGCCGCCAAGGAGCCGAAGCCGCCGGCCAGCCGTTCGATGTGGTCATTGCCCTTGCCGCCGATGGCCACGCCCTGGTGCAGCTTGATGGTGTCGTGGCCATCGCCTCCGTACACATGGTTCCATTGGCCTGCGTCCTCTTCGGCCTGGATGTAGATGTCGTTGCCCGCAGTCAGTCGGATCTCGGCCATGGTTCAAGCGCGCAGCAGCGGCAGGGTTTTGGTGGGGAAGTTCGCCAGCAGGGGGAACACGTCGAGCAGGGCGGCCGGGTCCAGCCCCAGCCATTGCATCAGCGTGGCGCCGACCTGGTCGCTGCTCAGGCTGGGCACCAGGCGGCCGTTCTTTTGGCCGTCGCTGTCGTCCGGGCCGCCCAGCACCAGGCTCGGGAAGGTGCCTACCGCCTGCCCGCCGGCTACAGGGCCGCCGAACAGCCACCAATGGTTGCCCCAGCCGTGTTCGCTGCCGCCGCCCGAGCCCGGCCGCAGGGTGCGGCCGAACTCGGTCATCACCAGGGTCACCACCTCCTGGTCCAGGCCGCTGGCGCGGTTGGCCGTGTCAAAGGCCGCCAGGGCCTTGGCCAGCAGGTCAAGCTGCGCGTCCTGAGTGGTGCTGCCGCTCCCGCGCTGGTTGGCATGGTGGTCGAAGCCGCCCCAATGCAGTTGAAACACCTGGCGCTTCAAGCCTTGGGCCTTGAACACGGGCAGCACCGCGGCCAGGCGGCGCAGGCCGGTGGCAATGCGGTCGGTGCTGCCGAAATCCTGGCCTGGCATCTGGGCCTGGGCCATGGCCTTGGCCACGGCGGTGGCATCACTGAATCCCGTGGCAAAGGTGCGCGCGTACTCGGCCTCGTAGGCATTGGCGGACTGCCACTGCGCCATGCGCGCCAGCATCTGAATGCCGGCTTCTTGCGGGCGCAGCAAGTCGCCCACTTGCCACCAGGTGCTGCCCTCGGGTTCGAAGAACGACACCGGGGAGCGGCGCCCCTGTACCAGGGTGCGCTGGGTGCCCCAAGTGAAGGCGTTCAAGCCATGGCGCAGGCGCGCCGGCAGCAGCTCCAGCCCACGCCCGGCCCAACCGCTCTGGTCTTCCGAGACCCCCCATCCCTGCACGATGGCGGTCTGGTCGCTGTGCGAACCGAGCAGCGGCGGCACATCGGACTGGCCGCTCAGGATGCTGGCGGCGGTGCAGGGCTCCACCAGCGGCCCCACGTTGGTAATGAAGCCCAGGCGCCCTTGCTCGTACAGCGCGCGCAGCGGCCCCAGGGCCGGGTGCAGGCCAAAGCTGTGGCCGATGGTGGGAGCGGGCAGTGCAAGCAGGCTGTCCATGGGCAGGGCCAGGTTCTGGCGGCAGCGGGCGTAATCGGCGTAGGCGCCATCGGTGGGTACGAGGCAGTTGCTGCCATCGTTACCGCCGTCCAGATAGATCACGACCAACGTTCGGTAGTCACCCGGCGCGGCGGTTCCGTTCAGGCTCCATGCGCCCAGGCCGGTGGCCAGGCCGCCGGCCGCGCAGCGGGCCAGCCATTGGCGTCGGGTTTGGCTCATCGCATCACTCCGTAGCTGGGCGTGCTCAGTGTGTAGCCCAGAGTCATCAGGGCGGCATTGCGGTAGTCGTCACGCTGGAACGGGGCCTGCGGGTCGCTCACGAACTGTTGAACCGTGTTGCGCAGTGTGGGTGGTATGGCGCCGCGGAAGTAGCGTCTGGACACCCAATCGGCGAAGGCGGCAGGGGAACGGGTGAACTGACCAGCCAGTTCGTCAAGGGCGCAGCCCGCCTGCTCATAGTTGTCGTATCGCTGCCTGCCGGTGGGTGGATAGCTGATGGCGCTCGAGGGCCAACCTAAACGGTCCCGGAGTTCCGTCTGCGTGAAGAGACGTTGCTCTGGGGCCAGCAAGTTGCTGCCGGCAGCCCGGTCCGTGGGCGCGTAGAAGCTGAACACCGATTCGGCATTGAAGGGTTCCTGTGATCGCGGGATGGCGGCGGAACCCCCATGGGTTACCGGAATGCTGCGGCACTCCATCCCGCGCCACAAGGCGGTCGCAAACAGCAGGGGCTCGCGGAACTTGCCATCTTGCGCGACGAATTGGCTGGGGTTGTCGCCTGCACGGGCTTCCGCATCGAGCAACACCGCTTTGAGCACGGCCTTCATGTCGCCCACGACCCCTTGGCCGTTGTCACGAAACTTGGCCGACACGCGCGCCACATAGGCCGAGGAGGGCTGGCTCTTGACGAAGTGCTGAATGAAGCGCTGGGCGACGAAGGGGGCGGTATTGGGGTGGTTCACCAGCAGATCCACCGCATCGCGCAGGTCCTTCTCGTGGCTTTGCCCGGCCGGAAACTCACGGCCCAACATGCGCTTGGCGCCGGCATCGCGATCACGGGAGAACGGCGAAGGCACCATGGGATCAAGGTAGAAGGCCCACGCTGAGGCGCCGGGGCCGGGATCTTTCCAGCTCCAGCCCGACAGTACGCGGGCCAACTCCTCGACATCGCGCTGGCTGTAGCTTTCGACAAACCGGCCCTTGGCGTCGCGCACCGGGGTGCCGTCCGGGTGGAGCTTTACCACGCCGATGCTGAACAGCTGCATCAGCTCGCGTGCGTAGTTTTCATTGGGCGCGCAGGCCGGGCATTGCGGGCTTCTGGGTCGGTTCTCGATGTTGTCCAGGTAATAGCCCATGGCCGGGTTTCGGCTCACAGCATTCAACAAGTCACCGTAGCGCCCAAGCCCATGCTGCTGCAGCAGGTTGAACCAGTTCGCGACGCCAGGGGGTTCAATCTTGCGCAGGCTAATGACCAAGATCTGCGACAAGGTCCAGGTGGCGCGCAGGCGCAACTGGTCCGGCGCGGCAACGAATAGTTGTGTGACTTCTCGACTCAAGCGGTCGTAGTAGCTGCGCGGGATTGGCCTGGGTGCACTACGGTATTCCGCCAAATCGATCTGAGACGTGGGAAGCGCCAGTTGCTCATCCATCCAGCGCTCAAAGCCCTTGGCCTGAATCTCGGCTACCAGCGCCGGCGTGGGCCCAAAGCTGGCCTGCTCGGCGAAGCGCGACGCGGCGTAGAAGCTGACCTTCTGCGCCGAAGCCGGTGGCGCCACTTGCCCCTGGGAGTTGCTGGGGGCGGGCGGCTCGGTAGGAGTGGCGGGGCTATTTGGGCCGTTGGCGCCGCCGCAGGCGCTCAGCAGCACGAGCAGCGGCAGCACCCAGCGTGACCAGGGGGCAAGGGTGGGGTGCAAGGCGGGTTCCTTCCAGGCATACGGCGGCAAGCTTGAACCTGCGCCGGCGCGGCTTTTTACCAAAGGGCCACGCTGCGTTGCGCCACGCTTTTGAGGGATGCCCCTAGCCCTTCAAGGTTCGCTCAGGCCGCCGCCAGCCGCGGCTTCAACCAGCGCCAGCCCCGCCAGCCCAGCACCAGCGCGAACAGCACGCTGTAGAAGAAGGGATCGCCGAAGTTGTTCTTGCCCGCCCGCATCCACCAGAAATGCAGGCAGACTGTGAACGGGATCAGGTAGACCAGCCGGTGCAGCGCCTGCCAGCGCTTGCCGCCGAGCAAGCGCACGGCGGCGTTGAACGAGGTGGCGGCCAGCGGCAGCAGCAGCGCGAAGCTGAGCATGCCGACGAGGATGAAGGGGCGCTTGGCGATGTCGCGGGCGATTTCTCCAAGGTCCAGCCCCATGTCCAGCCAGGCATAGGCGAGCAGGTGCAGACTGGCGTAGCCGAAGGTCCAGACGCCCAGCAGACGCCGGAAGCGCAAGAGCGCGGGCAGCTGGAACTTCTGGCGCAGCGGGGTGATGGCGAGCGTCAGCAGCAGGCCCTTGAGGGCCCAGTCACCCAGGCCGCGGATCAGCGCCTCGGCCGGGTTGGCGCCCAGCTGGTTCGTGGCGCCGGCATAGACCAGCCACGCCAGCGGCAGCGCGCACAGCAGGTGCGCGAGGGGCTTGGCGGCGCGGTGCGTCAGGGCCTTCAGAACCACCGGCGTAAGTCCATGCCGGTGTAGAGCTGTCCCACCTGTTCGGCGTAGCCGTTGAACATCAGCGTGGGGCGGCGTTTGGCGAACAGACCGTCCTCGCCGATGCGGCGCTCGCTGGCCTGGCTCCAGCGCGGGTGGTCCACCTGCGGGTTCACATTGCTGAAGAAGCCGTACTCACGCGGCGCGGCGGCGTTCCAGCTCGTCATCGGCATCTTGTCGGTCAGGCGGATGCGCACCAGGCTCTTGGCCGACTTGAAGCCGTACTTCCAGGGCACCACCAGGCGCAGCGGCGCGCCGTTCTGCTTGGGCAACACCTCGCCGTACATGCCAAAGCTCAGGAGCGTGAGCGGGTGCAGGGCTTCGTCCAGGCGCAAGCCCTCGCGGTAGGGCCAGTCCAGCACGTTGGCCGAGAGCCCGGGCATCTGCGCCTTGTCGGCCAGGGTCACGAATTCGACGTACTTGGCCTTGCCGGTGGGCTCCACCTTCTTCAGCAGTTCGGCGAGCGAGTAGCCGATCCACGGAATCACCATGCTCCAGCCCTCGACGCAGCGCAGCCGGTAGATGCGCTCCTCCATGGGGGCGAGCTTGAGCAGCTCTTCCAGACCGAAGGTCTGCGGCTTCAGGCATTCGCCATCCACCTGCACCGTCCAGGGCTGGGTGCGCAGGCGCTGGGCCTGGCGAGCCGGCTCGTCCTTGTCCAGGCCGAACTCGTAGTAGTTGTTGTAGTTGGTGGCGTCGCGGTACTCGGTGGGCTTGTCCATCACCAGGGCGCCGGGCAGCGCGCTGCGCGTGGCCGCCAGGGGCGCGCCCCTGGCCTGGGCGGCGCGGCCACTCAGCGTGGCCGGCAGGGCCAGGGCGCTGAGCAGCAGGCGGCGCTGCTCGAACAGCGCGCGCGGGGTGATCTCAGAGGCGGGGACTTTCATGCGCGGACTCCTGATGGGCCACATGCGTCGCATCTGGGGCGGCACTCCTTACAACGGCCCAACTGCTGGGGCAGCGCACGTTGGTGCGCAGCTTGTTGTACTCGGGGGTCTCGCGCAGCTTTTTCAGACCGCGGTTGAAGTCGGCGCGCAACTGCTCACTGCGCGCCTTGTCCTTCGGGAAGATGACATGGGTGCTGAACAGATCGGTCATCGGCCGCGGATGGGCAGCGAGTTGGCCGGCGGCAGCGTCGTCGAAGTGCTGCACCAGCAGGTCGCAGGCCACATTGCGCTCCAGCGGCAGCACGTCGATGCGGCCGGCCTGCAGCATCTTCAGCCCGGCCAGATCGTTCGGAACCGAGGAGCTGATGAGCCGCCCGGCGCGCGCTGCGGCCCATAGTTCGGGCGTGTAGGTGTAGTCGCGCGTCATGCCGATGACATAGGGGTACAGGTCTTCGATCGTGCCCCAGTCGAACTTCATGGCCCTACGGTGCAGGAAGACCCATTGCTCGGTCAGCAGGTTGTCGCTGAGCAGGAACTTGGCCTTGCGCTCATCCGATGCACCCCAATGCGCCGAGGCGTCCCATTGGCCGCGCTCGGTTTCCAGCTGCGCGCGCGACCAGGGCAGGAAGGTGAACTGCACCTGATGCCCGCCCAGTTCGAATGCGCGGCGCACGATGCTCAGCGCGATGCCATGGTCCGCGCGGCCGGCCGTCGCGTAGGGTGGGAACTCGCCGGTGGCGATGCGCAGCGCCTCGGCCGCGCAGCCTCCGAACCAGCAGGCACTGAGGAGCAGCGCGGCCCACTTCTTCATCAAAGTTCCCCGTAGCTATGCAATCCGCTCAGGAACATGTTGACGCCCAGGAAGGCAAAGGTGGTGATCAGCAGACCCACCAGCGCCCACCAGGCCGCCATGGAGCCGCGCAGGCCCTTGATGAGGCGCATGTGCAGCCAGGCGGCGTAGTTCAGCCAGACGATCAGCGCCCAGGTCTCCTTCGGGTCCCAGCTCCAGTAACCGCCCCAGGCCTCGGCGGCCCAGAAGGCGCCCAGGATGGTGGCGATGGTGAAGAAGGCAAAGCCCAGCGCGATGGCGCGGTACATCAGCTCGTCCAGCTGGGGCAGGGCGGGCAGGCGCTCGGTGACGCGCGCGCGCAGCGCCACGCACAAGGCCAGGAAGACGCCCACGCTGCCGAACTTGCGTGCCCAGGCGATCAGGCCGGCCGCAGTGCCCTCGGCGAAGCCGCCGAACAGCGCGAAGTTCAAGAGCACCGCCACCAGGCCCAGCGGCAGGGCCACCAGGCCCAGCCACAGCGAGCGGGTTGCGGCGGTCTTCAGCAGATAGGCCAGCGCCACCATGGCGGCCAGCGCAAAGCAGCCGTAGCCGACGAAATTGGCCGGAACGTGGATCTTCATCCACCAGCTCTGCAGGGCAGGCACCAGCGGCTGAATCTCATGCGCGCCGCGCGAGGCCGAGTACCAGAGCAGGAAGCCCACCGCGGCCGAGACCACCAGCATCACCCAGGCGCCCAGTGCGCGGGTGCCGAAACGGTCTTCGAAATATAGATGGAAGAGCGTGGTCATCCAGGCGAACAGCACGAACACTTCGTACAGATTGCTGACCGGGATGTGACCGATGTCGGGCGCGATCTGGTGGCTTTCGAACCAGCGCACCAGGGTGCCGATCAGGGCCATCGTGACGGCCGCCCAGGCCAGTTTGGTGCCGCCGCTCTCCAGCATCGCCGCCTGGCCACGCCAGGCCAGCGCGGCCCAGTAGAAGGTGGTGGAGAGAAAGACCAGGAAGGCCATCCACAGAATGGCGCTCTGGCTGGCCAGCGCGTACTTCATCAGGAAGAGCTGCTCGCCGGCTTGCAGATCGGCGCCGAAGCCATCGGTCTGGCGGCTGTACAGCGCCAGCGCCAGCAGCGTGGCCGCTCCCACCACCACGGTGAGGGTGCGCAGCGGCTTCCAGAACCAGCCCAAGGCGATCAAGGCCGGCGCACTGCACAGCAGGATGCCCTGCTCGTAGCCGTCCATCGAGCCCGAGTAGCGCCAGAAGGCCAGGGCCAGGCCGGTCAGCGTCAGGGCGGCGAAGGCCCAGTCGGCCAGCGAGCGCTGCCAAGGTGAAGTCCTGGTAGGCAGGGGCAGGGCAGTGGTGTTCATGGCTGGATCAGGGTCTTGAGTTGCTCGAATTCACGCTCGGTGTCGCTGCCCTGGCGCTGGCTGGAGTAGGCCATCAGCACCTGCGTACCGCTGCCGGCTGCGCCCGGCGCCAGCCAGAGCCAGAGCCGGCGTTCACGGATGTAGAGCATGGCGAAGACGCCCAGCATCAGCAACACGGCACCCAAATAGACCAGCTTCTGACCAGGGGCACGCGTGACCTGGAACACCGAGGCCTGGCGCTGCTCGAAGCCCTGCAGCGTGAACAGGTGCTGGGCGGGGTAGAAGACGGAATCGGAAAGCGAGAGCAGCGCTTGGGTCAGGAAGGCCTGGCGCGGCTCGGAAGTAGGCGGGACGCTGACCTGGACGGCCTGGCGCACGGTCTCGTCCAGCTGCGACAGCGCGCCCGAGAGCACGCGCAGCAGCACGGCCGACACGCGTTCGCGCTCGGGCGCGGGCACGGTTTTCTCGATGTAGTGAGAGAGCGCCGGCAGGCCGCCGGGCGGCCCGTCGTCCATCTTCTCGGCGCCGGCCAGCAGGGCCAGGGCCTTGTCGGCCGAGGCGGACAGCTGGCCGCGCAGCTCGGGCTTGTCGGTGGCGGCCTGGGCATAGGCCTGTGCGGCCATGCTGCGCAGCACCGGGTCGTGCAGGGCGCGGCGCAGGCGCAGCCAGCCCTCCAGGCTGTCGTTCTCGTCGGCCGGGATGCGCAGGTAGCGGAACTCGGCATTGCTGCTCTCGCGCATGCCCATCAGGTAGACGCGCTGGCCATCCAGCTCCACCGGCTGCATGTAGTTGTGGAACTCGCGCGCCTGGCCGGCGGCATCGCGCAGGCGATAGGTGATGGCCGGGCCGATGTTGCGCAGGGTCTTCTTGCTCGGGTCCTTGGCGGCCGAACCGCCACCGAAGGCATGCTTGGTCGGCGCGCTGGCGGCCTCGGCCGCGCCCCTGACCTGGCCGAAGTCCTCGACGTTGATGACCCGGAGCTCGGCCACTTCCAGCGTGGTCTGGAAGCTTGGCAGGGGCAGCTTGCCGCCCACCTGGCCGTCGATCTCCAGCGCGCGGCCGCCCGCCAGCGGTTCGGCGCGCAGGGTCACCTTGGAGCCGCCATCCTCGAAGCTGCTCTGGTAGATCGCCATGCCCTTGTGGATCAGGGGCTTGTTCACCTCGACGCGCGCCGTGCGTTCGCCGTCGGCGTCGCGCAGCAGCACCTCGCTGGCAAAAAGCTTGGGCATGCCGGTGTCGTAGTACTCGACGATGAACTTCTTCAGCTCCAGCTCGAAGGGCAGCTCCTGCAGCGCGATGCCGCCGGGCAGGCTGAGCACCGCGGTGTTGGAGCGCTGCCCCTCGGGCACGAACAGGTTGGCACGGAAGCTGGGGTTGCGGGTGTCCAGGCGGTAGGGCTCGGGGTTCGTGACATTGCCGGAGCCCGTGAACAACTGCTTGCCCTGCAGCTTCAGCGCCAGGCGCACGATCAGGTCGCCATCCAGCAGCCCACCTAGGCAGACCAGCACGATGGCACCGTGCGCCGCCAGGTAGCCGAGCTTGTGCACCTTGCCCTTGCGCGAGGCCAGCAGGCGCCCGCTCTCGCGCTCCTGCTCCTTCAGCTGCCAGCCTTGCGCGGCCAGGCGTTCGGCCAGGGTCTGGCGGGCGGCCAGCGCATCCTGGGGCCATTCGGCCACGGCGTGGTGGTGGTAGGCGCTGAGCGACTGCTCGCGCACGCGCAGCTTGGCGTCCTTCCAGTCGTGCAGGATCTTGGGCGTCTGGCGGGCGATGCACAGGCTGGTGGAGATCACCAAAAAGGCCAGGATCACCAGGAACCAGGGCGCGCTGTAGACCGTGAACAGGTCCAGGCGGCCGAACAGCTCGGCCCAGAAGGGCCCGAACTCGTTGATGTAGTTGTTCAGGGGTTCGCGCTGCTTGAGCACCGTGCCGATCACGGAGGCAATGCAGATCAGGGTCAGCAGCGCGATGGCAAAGCGCATCGACGCCAGCAGCTCGAACAGCTCGCGGCGGGTCTGGGACGAAAACATGGCGGGCCGGATTGTCCCGGGGGTGGGAGGCTTTGCCTTAAGCGGAAACAAAAAAGGCCAGCGCGGGGCTGGCCTTTTTCAGGGGACGGGGCGTGGATCAGCGCAGGCCGGCGATGTAGTCGCTCACGGCCTTGATCTCGGCGTCGTTCATCTTGGCGGCAATGGCGCTCATCTGCACGTTCACCCGGGAGCCGGCGCGGAAGGCGTTCAGCTGGGCCTCGGTGTAGTCGGCATGCTGGCCGCCCACGCGCGGGTACTGCACCGGCAGGCCGGCACCGTTCGGGCTGTGGCAGCCGGCGCAGGCCGGCACGCCCTTGGCCGCAATGCCGCCGCGGTAGATCTGCTGACCCAGGGCCACGCTGTCCTTGTTCTTGGCGAAGCCAGGCTTGGCCGTCTTGCTGCCGTAGAAGGCCGCGACGTTGCGCATGTCGTCTTCGCTCAGCGTGCCGGCGAAGCCCGCCATGATGGCGTTCTTGCGCTTGCCGCTCTTGAAGTCGGCCAGCTGCTTGGCCAGGTATTCGGGGTGCTGGCCGGCCAGGATGGGGTTGGCCGGGCTGCCGCGCGAACCGTCGGCCGTGTGGCAGGCGGCACAGACCTGCGACGAGATGGCCTGTCCCTTGGCCAGATCGGGCTTGGCGGCGGGCTGCGGCGCATTGGCGTGGGCGCTGGCGGCGATCAGGGTCAGGGCGAGGAGGCGCAGCGGCGTCTTCATGGTGGGCGGGCGCTTTCTTGGCTTTTGAGCGTCTTGCAAGACGGCCGCGCCCAGGGCAAACAGGGGGCGGGCCGGGAAAAAGGCCGCGAATCTTACAATGCCGCCCCTCATGACCGAGCCCACCCCCACCCCGACCGTTCCGGTCACCGACCGCGAGGTGCTCGGCTGGGCCCACACCGCGCGCTTCTTCACCACCGCGGCGCAGCTGCACCAGCTGCCCGAGACCGGCCTGCCCGAGGTTGCCTTCGTTGGCCGCTCGAATGCTGGCAAGAGCACTGCCATCAACACCCTGGCCCAGCACCGCCGTCTGGCCTTCGCCTCCAAGACGCCGGGCCGCACCCAGCACATCAACCTGTTCCACGTCGGCCCCAAGGACGCACCCAACCAGCTCTGGGCCGACCTGCCCGGCTACGGCTACGCGGCTGTGAACCGCGACGCCAAGGCGCGCTGGCAGAAGGTGATGGCCGACTACTTGGTGGAGCGCGGTCCGCTGGTGGGTGTGGTGCAGATGGTCGACAGCCGCCATGGCCTGACCGACCTGGACCGCCAGCTGATCGACTTCATGGCCGAGCGCATCTACGCCGGCGAGGTGCGTCTGCTGGTGCTGCTGACCAAGGCTGACAAGCTGACCCAGAAGGAGCGGGCCAAGATCCTGGCCGACACCCAGGAGCAACTGGCCGCCTATGCCCTGACCGAGGAAGTCGACATCGGCGTGGCGCTGTTTTCGGCACTGAAGAACATCGGCGTGGCCGATGCTGCGCATTGCCTGCACGAGTGGGCGCAGCTGCAGCCGCCGCCGGCTGCAACGAATGAAACCGAGGGCGAAGGCGCTGACATCTAGCTGAAACAGGGGGCCGTCACAGTGCAGTCATCGTCAGGAGACTGCCATGCAACACCCTCTGTACCGCAGTGAAGCCTTCGCCGAAGACCTGCTGGACGAGCTGCCCAGCGCCCCGCGCCGCGAACTGCCGCACTGGCTGTTGCCGGTGACGGTGCTGCTGCTGGGTCTGGCGATCGGTTGGATGCGCTAATTTCCGTTGAAACATTTGCAACATGGCCCGGTGGCGCTGATACCGGGCTGATACGGCGCACGGGCAGCATGGGCACACCGCTCAGAGCCCGTCCGCCATGTCCATCGCACCGCCTCTCTATCATTCCACGCAGGAGGAATCCCGCGTGAATCAAGCTGCCCCCTTGCGTGTGCTGGTTGTGGATGACGAGTCGGAGCTGCGCAGCCTGCTGGCCGAGTACTTCGGCCGCCATGGGCTGGACGTGCGCCAGGCTGCAGATGCCGCGCAGGCGCGCAGCCTGATCGAAACCACCGTCCCGGACCTGGCCGTGCTGGACGTCAACATGCCCGGCGAGAACGGCCTGTCGCTGGCGCGCTGGCTGCGCAGCACCCATCCACGCGTCGGCATCGTCATGCTGACGACGGTCAGCGAGTCGATCGACCGCGTCGTCGGCCTGGAGCTGGGCGCGGACGACTACATCCCCAAACCCTTTGAGCTGCGCGAGCTGCTGGCACGCGTGCGCGCGGTGGCGCGCCGCCTGCAGCCGGCTGACAGCGCGCCCGCGAACGCCACCGCCCCGGCGCCCAGCCAGCGCGTGCGCTTTGGCGCCTGCAGCCTCGATCTGGAAACGCGCCAGCTGCTGGGCGCCGATGGCGCCGAGATCGACATCACCGCCGCCGAATTCGACCTGCTGGCCCTGTTCGCCCGCCACCCCAACCGGCCGCTGAACCGCGACCAGATCATGGAGCAGGCGCACAACCGCGGCTGGGAGGTGTTCGACCGCTCGATCGACCTGCGCGTGATGCGCCTGCGCCGCAAGATCGAGCGCAACCCCGATCGCCCCGAGGTCATCAAGACCGTGCGCAACGTCGGCTATGTGTTCGTGCCTGCGCCCGAGGGCATGTGAACCTGGAGCTGGACGCCGAGCTGCTGCGCGCGCTGCTGGAGGACGTGCCGGCGCGCGTGGTGGTGTTCGATCGCGAGCAGCGCTACCGCTATGCCAACCGAGCCACGCTGGAGTTCCTGGGCCTGGGCGCCGAGCAGCTGATCGGGCGCACCGTCAGCGAGATCCGCGGCGAGGGTGTGGCCGAGCGCAACCGGTCCGTGTTCGACCAGGTCTTCGAGGGCGCGACCCTGCACTGGGAGGGCTGGGCCGATTACGCCGGCGTCGGCCTGCGCTACACCGAGGAGTCGCTGCGGCCCTACCCGGCGCAGGCGCGGCCGGTGCAATGGGTGCTGGGCTTTGCGCGCGATCTCACCGAGGTCAAGAATCAGGCGCGCGAGGCGCAGGAACAGTTGGAGGCCGCGCTGCGTGCCGAGGTGATCAAGACCTCGATCGTCGATCACGCACTGGCGGCGCTGGTGACGAGTGACGCCGAGGGCCGCATCGTCGAGTTCAACCCCGCCGCCGAGGCCATGTTCCAGCGCCAGCGTGACGAGGTGCTGGGTCGCACGGTGGCCGAGATCATGGTACCGCCCGAATTCCGCGCGGCCCATAACGAAGGCATGCGCCGGGTCGGGCAGGGCGGGGCGCCGCGCATCATGGGCAAGCGCCTGGAGATGCAGGCGTTGCGCGCCGATGGCGAGCGCTTCCCGATCGAGATGGCGCTGTGGCGCATCGAGGTCAAGGGGCAGACTCATTACACGGCCTCGATCATCGACGTGAGTGAGCGCGTGCGTGCGCAGGCGCTGATCGAACGCCAGCGCGAGGCCCTGCGCCAGAGCGAGAAGCTGGGGGCCATGGGCAGCCTGCTGGCCGGCGTGGCGCATGAGCTGAACAACCCGCTGGCCATCGTCATGGGCCGCGCCAGCCTGCTGGAGGAAAAGGCCCAGGGCAGTGCGCTGGCGGACGACGCGCTGCGCATCCGCGAGGCCGCCGAGCGCTGTGGCCGCATCGTGCGCACCTTCCTGAACATGGCGCGCAGCCGCCCGGGCGAGCGGACTGCGGTGGGCCTGAACGAGCTGGTGCGGGCTGCACTGGATCTGCTGCAGTACGGCTTGCGCAGCCACGGCATCCTGCTCGATGTGCAGCTCGACCCGGCGCTGCCTGCGGTGCATGCCGATGCCGACCAGCTGGGCCAGGTGGTGCTGAACCTGATCGTCAACGCCCAGCAGGCGCTGGCGCAGGTTGAGCCGCCGCGCCGGCTGGGCATCAGCAGCGGCGTCGAGCAGCCCCGGTCGGGCCGGGAGGCGCGCGTCTGGCTGCGCGTGCAGGACAGCGGCCCGGGCGTCCCGGTCGAGCTGCGCGAAACCATCTTCGAGCCCTTCTTCACCACCAAGCCCGAGGGCATGGGCACCGGTCTGGGCCTGGCGGTCTCGCGCTCCCTGGTGCGCGAGCATGGCGGCGAGCTGCAGCTGGAGCCGCCGCGGCCCGGCCAGGGCGCCTGTTTCCGCATCAGCCTGCCCATCAGCGGGCAGGGCGAGGCGCCGGCCGAGCTGCCACCCGCGCCCGCCGACGCACCGGCCCAGGCGCGACTGCTCGTGGTGGACGACGAGGCCGAGATCGCCGACCTGCTGCGTACCCTGCTGGAGGGGGCCGGCTACGAGGTGGCCTGCGCCGAAACCGGTGAGGTGGCTCTGGAGCTGCTGCAGATGGCGCGCTTTGACGCGGTGATCTCGGACCTGCGCATGCCCGGCCTGGACGGGGCCGCGCTATGGCGGGAGCTGAAGGCGGGCCATCCGCAGCTGCTGCGCCGTCTGCTCTTCGTCACCGGCGACACCCTCAGCCCCGGCGCCAGCAGCTTCCTGGACGAGACTGGCTGCCCGCATCTGGACAAGCCCTTTGCCAAGGCTGAGCTCCTGGCGGCGGTGGAGCGGCTGCTGAAATGAACCACCCCCGGAGCGCCTTTGGCGCCTCCCCCTCAAGGGGGCGCCACCAGCGGCCCGGCGTAGCCGGTTCCGCGGTGGCACTTGATCCCGTGCGCCTGCTTGCAGTTGGTTGCAGTTTGTGAACAACTGAAACCGGCTGACCCGCGAGTTGAAACGCCTGGTTGACACCGGCGGCCCACACTTCGGGCTGTTCCCTGCCGTCGGAGTTCACCATGTCGCCCTTCCAGTTCCAGCTCGTGCGCCTGACCTGGGCCCAGATGCAACCGCGTGCCGGTCAGTGGGCACCGCGTCTGCGTGAGCAGCTGGAGCTGCCGGCTGAGCTGGCTCTGGTGGGCCGCATCGACGCGCTGATTCATGGGCTGGGCCGGCCCGAGCCGGATGCCCGTGCCTGGCCGGCCGCGCTGGATCTGGACCGGCTCGGCCAAGCCCTGATGCCGGAACTGGAGCAGGCCCTCGGCCCGGGCTTCAGCCCCGCGGTGCGCGAGGCCTGGGCGGCGCTGTGGCAGGCGCTGCGCCAGCCGCAGCCGGCCTGAATCAGGGCCGGCCGAGGAAGAGATAGAGGCTGGTGGCGCCGTCGCCCGCGCGCCCCAGCGCCAGATAGAGCGGCCCGATGCCGGTGTCCGCGCCCAGATAGGCCGAGGCGCCCCAGCGCAGGCCCCGCAGGCTCAAGTCCCGCGGCGCCAGCCAGGTGTTGCCGGCTTCCAGCGATCCCCCCAGAAACCAGCCACGCGTCAGCACCGGCGCTTCTGGCAAACGCCGGTACCAGCCGGCGCGCAGCAGCAGCAGTGCATTGCCGCTGAGCTGCTCGCTGCGCAGGCCCGAGAGCTGCAGAAAGCCCCCCAGCGCATAGGGCCCACCGGGAATGCCCGGCACCGGCTCGGTGCGAGCCAGGCGGGCATGCAGGTTCAGCGTGTCGGGGCCCCAGCTGCGTGCCTGCGTGGCCTCCAGCTCCAGGCGGTGGGCGCGTTCGTCCACGCCGGTCTGGTGACCCAGCACGCCGCTCATCACCAGGCGCCAGCCCTCGCGCGGGAAGTTGGCCTCGTCCAGCTGATCGACCCGTGCCTGCGCCCGCACGCCGTACAGATGCTGCAACTGGCGCAGGGCCGGGGCGGGCGCGCTCAGCTCGCCCAGCAGGCGTGTCCAGCGAGTGGCCTCCTGCCAGGGGCCGATGCGCAGCTCGCCCATGCGCCCAAAGGGCTTGCCCAGGTCCACGCCGGTGGCAAAGGCGCGCCGGCGCAGCTGCGCGTATTCGGTGCCCTGCTCGTCGAACAGCCGCACGCGGCGCAGCAGCAGCTCCCCCCAGGCGGAGCCGAACCAGTCGCTGCCGGTGCCAGCTTGGCTGGAGAGGGGCTGGTACCACTCGCTGAACAGCCGCGGCGAGCGGCCAATCGCCAGCTGGTTGCGCCATTCCGCACCCAGCCGGTTGAGCCAATGGCGGTTGTGCGTCAGCCGCAGGTTGAAGCTGCCCAGGCCTTCGGAATCGGTGGCCAGGTCCAGCCCGATCTTGAAGTAATGCGGCCCCCAGGGCTTGTCTTCCAGATCGAACACCAGGGTGTCGCCGGCCGGGCCGGGTTCGAGCCGGAAGTCGACGCGCGCGTAGTCGCCACTGGCCGCCAGCAGGCGGGTGTCGCGCACGGCCTTGGCGGCGTCGAAGGCGGCGCCGGCCTGGCTGGCCAGCACCGGCAGCCAGCGCTCGGGGCGGGTGATCTCGCTGCCCTCGAAGCGCAGGGCGGCCAGGCGCGGGCTGGGGGGCTCGCTGCGGCTGCGCGCTTGGCGCCAGCGCGCGTAGTCGGCCGGGCTCAGCGCGAGCGGGCGCAGCTCGGCCAGCAGGGCCTCGGTGCTGGCCTCGCCAATCCGGATGAATTCGGCCGCGCGCTCGAAGTCCGCCGAGCTTAGCTCGCCCAGGCCAGGGCTGATGAGCACGTCCTCGTCCCAGAGCGTGGCCAGGCTGCGCTTGACGTTCTGCTCGGTGAGGATGTTGATCATCTGAGTCGTCAGGCCCAGCAGGCTGCCGAGCGCAGCGCGGCCCGACAGCGGCGTGCCGACGTTGACGGCGATCACCCGCTGCGCGCCCATGCGCCGCACCACGTCAACGGGCAGGTTGTTGACGAGGCCGCCGTCACCCAGCAGACGGTCCTCGCGCTCGATCGGCGCGAACACGCCGGGCACGCTCATCGAGGCGCGCAGGGCCAGGGCGAGGTCGCCCTCGTCCATCACCAGGGCCTCGCCGGTCTCCATGTCGGTGGCCACCGCGCGAAAGGGCGTGGGCAGGCGGTCGAAGTGGGTGTGCTCGCGCACCGGCAGCGTCAGCCGGCGCAACAGCACCTCGAGGCCGCGGCTGGAGACCGTGCCTTGCGGGGCGCGCAGCTCGCCGTTGCGGGCGCCCAACTCCACAGCATCGGAAAACGCGAAGTCCTCTTCCTTGCGGCGCAGCGACAGGTGCTGGCGGTCGACGCGGCTGGCAAACACCTGCGCCCAGTCCAGCTGCAGCAGCTCGCGTTCCAGACTGGCGGCATCCATGCCGCTGGCATAGAGGCCGCCGATGATGGCGCCCATCGAGGTGCCGGCGATCAGGTCCACCGGAATGCGCTCGCGCTCCAGCACCTTGAGCACGCCGATGTGCGTGAGTCCGCGCGCACCGCCGCCCGAGAGCACCAGGCCGATGCGCTGGCGTTCGACCGCGCCGGGCGCTTCGGCCGCACCTGCCCCGGCCGCGAACAGCAGCAGGGCGATCCCCCACACCCGCATCACGGGTCGAGGTTCTGCATCAGCGTGGCAACCGCGCGCTCCAGCAGGCCTTCCTGCTCCAAGTACATCACCAGACCCTTGGCGTAGAGCTGCTCCAGCGCCCCCGCGGTGAGCGAGTGGCGCTCGTCGGCATCCTGGCCGACAAAGGCGAAGAACTGCCGGCCTTCGCTGATCCAGACCAGCTGGGTGGTCAGCCAATGGCTCTGCACGAACATGTGGAACCAGCCGCCGACCGCCAGCTGGCGCATCCAAACCTCGATGGACTGGCGCGCCTGTTCGTCGGGTACGCCTGTGAGGGGCAGAGGCTGGGTCGGCAACTCGGCGCGATTGACCTCCGCATGCGCCCACACCGACGAGTACTGGCTCTCGCGTTCGTCCAGCAGGCGTCGCACCTCGCTGTCCTGCGCACCGCCGGCGGGCTGAATGGGCGGCGCGGCGGCGCGGCGAGGCTCGGCGGCCACCCCGCGCAGCGCGCGCGCATGCTGGCCGGCCAGCCCATTGAGGATGGCCTCGCGCTTGCTGTCCGACAGCGCGATGCTGTTCAGCCCATGCGAGATGCGCGCGATCAGCGCCGGCAGGCGCTGGCGCAGGCGCTCGCGTTCCTCATCGGTGCGCACCGGCTGCAGGCTGTCCACCAGGTCGTCGACGACCTGGATCAGCGACATCACGGCCGGTGACTCATGCCCGTCCAGCACCATGGCCTGCACGATCACTTCGATCCAGATGCCGAGCAGGAACTCGCGTACCGAGGGGCTGATGCGCGCGCCGTGCAGCTGGGCATCGAGCTGCTCGCGCAACATGTTCGTCCACTCGTGGCGCTGGCGTTCGCGCTCCAGGGCCGCCAGGGCCACGGTGGAGGGCGTGCTGCGCTCGCGCGCCTGGCGGGCGATGAAGGCGTCGATCAGGCGCTGCAGGTTCTCGAACTGCTGACGCCCGAGCACCGGCGCGGCCAGCAGCATCTCCGTCTGATCGTCGAGAAACTGCAGGAAGTCGCGCAGGCGCTTGTCGGTGGCGTCGGTGAAGGCGGCGCCGTAGGCCGCCACGGCATTGATCAGGCGCCAGGTCGGGTGGTCCTGCTGGCGAAGCAGCTGCGGGTCTTGCTGGGCCAGGCGCGCCACCACCACCTGCAGGCGCGCCAGCTGGGCCTTGACCGGCGGCAGCAGCTTGGGGTCGGCCAGCATCTGCTCGTAGATGCGCTTGAGCAGGTCGCCACCCGCCGGTTTGGGGGCATCCAGTGCCGCGCTGCGCGATTCGATGGCATCGACGCGGGCGCGCAGCTGGTCCAGTCCGCCGGGCACGCTGCTGTAGGGGCGGCGCTCGCCGCGGCTGACATCCTGGGTACTCACCAGCGGCGTGAGGTTGTTGCGCTGCAGTTCCTGCGCGAGCGCCTGGTAGACCGGCACCAGTGCGCCGGCCAAGGAGGGGGCCACCGCCTGCATCAGCGCGTAATGGCCATCGGCGCGCAGATCGGGGCCGGCCAGGGCGTCGGCCAGCGCACGTGCGAACAGGGCCGGGCGCAAGAGATTGGGTTCGCGCGCCGGCCGCGCATCCTTGCGCGCCAGGCCGGCGAAGAAGTTGTTGAGCTGGAACAGCTCGGTGCGGCTGGCCTCATTGGCCAGTTCCACCACATGGGCCACACCCACATCACGCAGCGCCTGGTGCTCGTCCACCAGGGCCAGCTCGTTCATGCCGACATGACGCTTTGGCGCCAGCGGGTCCACGCCTTGACGGGCCTGCGCGAGCAGCGGGCGCAGGCTGGTCTCGAACTCGAACTGGAAACGCGAACGGCGGCGGTTCCAGGCCTCCTGCAGCCCGAGGTGCTTGAGCTTGATGGCCTGCTGGATCGACTCCTGCAGATTGCGACCCAACTCGGGCAATTTCGCCAGAACGATGTCGACCAGCGGGCCTAGCAGCGGATGCGGGTTCATGCGCTGCATTATGAAAAGCAAAAAGGGCTTCGCCCTAAGGCGAAGCCCTTCCACACAGGCAGGATTGCCGCAGTGCGTACCCCGAGAAGTACGCGTGCGGGTCTTACATGTCCATGCCGCCCATGCCGCCCATGCCGCCACCCGGCATGGCCGGAGCAGCGTCTTCCTTCGGCGCTTCGGCGACCATGGCTTCGGTCGTCAGCATCAGCGAGGCCACCGAGGCGGCGTTCTGCAGCGCGGTGCGGGTCACCTTGGTCGGATCCAGGATGCCCATCTCGATCATGTCGCCGTAGGTGTCGTTGGCGGCATTGAAGCCGTAGTTGCCCGAGCCGTTCAGCACGGCGTTGACGACCACGCTCGGCTCGCCACCGGCGTTGAAGACGATCTCGCGCAGCGGCGCTTCGATGGCCTTGAGGACCAGCTTGATGCCGGCGTCTTGGTCGGCGTTGGCGCCCTTGATTTCGCCAGCAGCCTGACGGGCACGCAGCAGGGCCACGCCGCCGCCGGCGACGATGCCTTCCTCAACGGCGGCACGGGTGGCGTGCAGCGCGTCTTCCACGCGGGCCTTCTTCTCCTTCATCTCGACTTCGGTGGCGGCACCGACCTTGATGACGGCCACGCCGCCAGCCAGCTTGGCCACGCGCTCTTGCAGCTTCTCGCGGTCGTAGTCGCTGGTGGCTTCTTCGATCTGGATGCGGATCTGCTTGACGCGGGCTTCGATGTCGGCCGCGGCACCGGCGCCATCGATGATGGTGGTGTTTTCCTTGGCGACTTCGATGCGCTTGGCCTGGCCCAGGTCGGCCAGGGTGACCTTCTCCAGCGTCAGGCCGACTTCTTCGGCGATGACCTTGCCACCGGTCAGGATGGCGATGTCTTCCAGCATGGCCTTGCGGCGGTCGCCAAAGCCCGGGGCCTTGACGGCGACGACCTTCAGGATGCCGCGGATGGTGTTGACCACCAGGGTGGCCAGCGCCTCACCGTCCACCTCTTCGGCGACGATCAGCAGCGGACGGCCAGCCTTGGCGACGGCTTCCAGCGTCGGCAGCAGGTCACGGATGTTGCTGATCTTCTTGTCGTGCAGCAGAACGAAGGGGTTGTCCAGCAGGGCGACTTGCTTTTCCGGCTGGTTGATGAAGTAGGGCGACAGGTAGCCGCGGTCGAACTGCATGCCTTCGACGACATCCAGCTCGTTGTTCAGGCTCTTGCCGTCTTCGACGGTGATGACGCCTTCCTTGCCAACCTTGTCCATCGCGTCGGCAATGATCTGGCCGATCGACTCGTCGCTGTTGGCCGAGATCGAACCGACCTGGGCGATTTCCTTGCTGGTGGTGGTGGCCTTGGAGGCATTCTTCAGCTCGGCGACCAGGGCAGTGACCGCCTTGTCGATGCCGCGCTTCAGGTCCATCGGGTTCATGCCGGCGGCCACGTACTTCATGCCTTCGCGCACGATGGCCTGGGCCAGCACGGTGGCGGTGGTGGTGCCGTCACCAGCGTTGTCGCTGGTCTTGGAAGCGACTTCCTTGACCATCTGGGCGCCCATGTTCTGGAGCTTGTCCTTCAGCTCGATTTCCTTGGCCACGGACACACCGTCCTTGGTCACGGTGGGGGCGCCGAACGAGCGCTCCAGCACCACATTGCGGCCCTTGGGGCCCAGCGTGACCTTGACCGCATTGGCCAGGATGTTCACGCCTTCAACCATGCGAGCGCGGGCTTCGCCGCCGAAAATGACGTCTTTTGCTGCCATGTGTCTATCTCCGAATTCAGTTCAGTGAGGCGGGTGCCGGATTACTTTTCAACGACCGCGAACAGGTCGTCTTCCTTCATCACCAGCAGCTCTTCGCCATCAACTTTGACAGTCTGGCCGCTGTACTTGCCGAACAGCACGCGGTCGCCGACCTTGATGTTCAGGGCAACGAAATCACCCTTGTCATTGCGCTTGCCCGGGCCGACGGCCAGCACCTCGCCCTGGTCGGGCTTCTCGGCGGCGTTGTCGGGGATCACGATGCCCGAGGCGGTCTTGGTTTCGTTTTCCAGGCGCTTCACGATCACGCGATCGTGCAGGGGACGCAGCTTCATGGGTTCTCCTTGCAGAAAAAACGGAGCGGCGCGAGGTGGGGACCAGGGCCGCCGAACTGTTAGCACTCAACGGTTGCGAGTGCTAGTAGACGCAAGTATAGGGGCGCCTCTCCAGGCTTCAAGGGGGCTGAAACAAAACCGCCGGCGCAAGGCCGGCGGTTGGATGGGGGGGAACGCGGATCAGCTGGTGAACCCCAGCGGCCCGCGCCGGCCGCTGCCGGCCGCCGGCAGGTCGGCCAGTTGCACCTCGCCTCGGCCAGCCAGCTTGGCGTTGCCGAAGCCCGTCATCCAGGCGCGTCGCATCTCGCGCGGCGGCACGGCGGCCAGCGCATCCAGTACGGCCTCCAGCGGTTCCTCGCCAAACTGCCGGCCCCATTCGTGTGCGCCGCGGATGCTGCGGTACAGGCGCCGGGCAATGCCGCGCGCCGCCTCGAAGTCTGGCGCTTCGATCTCGTACACATTGCAGCGATTCAAGATGGGCTCGGGGATGGCGCGGGCGTCGTTGGCGGTGGCCACCCAGATCAGCTGGCTGGCGTCCAGCGCCACTTCGGCGAACTCGTCGGTGAAGGCCCGGGCGGTGTCGTGCTCCAGCAGGCTGTAGAGCGCGCCCAGCGGGTCGTAGCTGGCTTCGGCGGCGGCCTTGTCGATCTCATCCACCACCATCACCGGGTTGGCGTACTGGCCGTCCACCAGGGCCTCGAAGACCTTGCCGGGCTTCGCGCCCTTCCATTGGCTTGAGGCGCCGCCGATCAGCCAGCCCGCCGTGAGCGAGCTCATGGAGACAAAGCCCATGCCGGTGCCCAGCAGCTCCGCGAGCTGGCGGGCGAAGTGGGTCTTGCCCACGCCGGGCGGGCCGAGCAGCAGCAAGGGCGTGATCTCCAGCGCGTCGCCGCTGTCGGCACACAGCGCAATCTGGCGCCGCACATCGTCCAGCACGTCGTGAAAGTTCGGCAACTCCTCGTAGAGCTCAGCCATCACCGGCAGGCCGCTGGGCTTGACCTGGAAGCGCTGCGCGCCTTTGGACAGCATGCGCTCGTAGGTGGCCTTCAGCGGCGCGTGTTCCTGGGCGATGAGCTTGTCCAGCTTGGTCTGGACCTCCTCGCAGTCGTAGACAGTACGCATCTGCGCCAGCGGGATGCGCGGGTGGGGGCAGGGCACACAGGCCAGGGCGGTACGGCTCATCAGCGCCTCCGGAATTCAGCGGACGCCTTCTTTTACGGACACAGAGCCGATTTGTGAAGGCGGAGCAGCCCGCAGCGGGTCCATCCGGCGCGACAGATGCACGCCCAGGCCGGGTTCAGCGCGCCGCCATGCCCAACACCGCTTCAGGCACGCTGCGGCTCAAGGCGTCCAACTCAGACAAGTCGTCCAGCCGGGCGCGGTCGGCTTCCGTCAGCGTCTCTTCATCGGCGCCCAGCAGGGCGATGGGGGCCAGCAGCTCCGCCCATTCCGGGTCCTGGAACCGCGCCGCCCAGGCCTGAGCGTCGAGGTCGACCGCCAGCATGAAGCCGGCGCACCAGTCCAACGCGTCCACCCACTCGCCCTCATCGTCCTCCGCCACGCTCAGGATGGGCTCCCAGGCCTGGGGGTTCTGGTGCAGTTCGTGGTCGAGCGCGCGCAGGTGGCGCAGCACGGCCAGCACCAGGCGCTTGCGTTGCTTACCGCTGGCAAAGGGGTCGGCTTCTGCGCTCTCGCTGCCCCAGATCAGCGGCAGCCAGTCCGCACCGGGGCGCTCGGCCAGGGGCCGCGGGCTCAGCAGCAGGCCGCACAAATAGCCGTCCAGAGCCTCGATGTTCAGGGCGCCGTCTCCGGGCAGATCGGCCAGCTGGTCATCCAGGGCGGACAGCTCGTCGTCAGAGAGCGGATCGAGCGGCGATTCGGGTTGGTACTGAGGAAGCTGCATGGTGGAAGACGCAAACGGGGAAAGCCGGATCTTCGCCGGCCCCGCCCTCTGTTGGAACTCAGCAACGTTGCCCGGCGCCACGAGAGGCCGCCGTCACAATGCGCGCCAACCCCATTCCACCCGCAGGAGACCCTTGTGAAGAAATCGGCTTTCGCCCTTTGCACCCTGGCCGCAGCCATGGCCCCGGTTTGGGCCCAGTCCAGCGTCACGATCTACGGCATCCTGGATGCTGGCGTCAGCCGCACCACCGGCCTGCTGGGCGGTGACAAGACCCATGTCATCAGCGGCATCATGGACGGTTCGCGCCTGGGCATCCGGGTGAATGAAGACATCGGCGGCGGCTGGCGCGCCCTGGCGGTGCTGGAAAACCGCCTGGAAGTCGACACCGGCTCGAACAGCAACGTGCCGCCTTCCGGCCAGCAAGTGCCTGATCGCTGGTCCAAGCGCGAAATCATCTTCAGCCCGGTGAGCTTCACCCTGCCGGCGCAGATCCCCGCTCCGGTGGCGGCCCAGTTGATCGGTGGCGCCACCGGCGGCCTGAACGGCGCGCTGCAAAGCGCCCTGGGCACCCTGGGTGGCCGCTTGGCCGCTTCGGCCTTTGGCGTGAACCTCGGCAACGCGCGCTTCTGGGACCGTCAGGCCTTCGTTGGTCTGGTCACCCCCGCTGGCGCCATCATGGCCGGCCGCCAGTACACCCCGGCCTATGAGATCAACGCCACCTTCGATCCGCTGAACACCCAGTCCAGCCTGGCCGCCGGCCAAGTGGCCGCCGTGCCCGCGGTGATCGACATCCGCCAGAGCAACTCGGTGCAGTACCGCATCCAGACCGGTGGCCTGACGGCCAACTTCATGGCCGCCGCCGGCGAGGGCTCCAGCTCGCAAGGCAGCTTCTACGGCGGCATGGCGCAGTACAAGACCGGCCCCTTCGCCATCGGCCTGGGCTACAACACCAAGAAGAACGAGCTGGGCCAGCGTTCGCTGCGCACCCAGACCCTCGGTCTGTCGATGGACGTCGGCCCGGGCAAGCTGAGCTTCCTGTACAACGATGTCAGCGACCCGAACCCCTCCGGCCTGTCGGCTCTGCTGGGCGGTCTGGGGGATGCGCTGAACGGCCAGATCATTCCGGGCCTGCGTGCCCAGATCAACGCCGCCTCGAACGCGGCGGTGCCCAACTCCAACCTGGGCACCGTGCTGGCCGCGCAGATCAACACCAGCGCCTTGGTCGAGCAGTACAAGCAGGCCTTCGTGATGGACGGTCAGGCCATGAGCATTGGCTACAAGCTGATGACCGGCCCGCACACCGTCTACGTGGCATTCAACCGCTTCGACGACAAGACCCGCTTCAACGCGGACACCGACTCGTACGGCGCGGTCTACACCTACTCGCTGTCCAAGCGCACCGACTTCAACGTCGTGATGACCCACTTCAACAACAAGGGCTTGGGTCAGGCTGCGCCGGGTCAGGCCGGTTTCCTGGGCGGTTTCACCGCCAAGGCGGGCGAGGACTCGAACAACTTCGCCGTGGGCATGCGTCACCGCTTCTGAGCGGCTGCGCTCCCAGCCAAGGCGCCCTGCGGGGCGCCTTTTTCTTGGCCGACTCAGGCCTGGCGGGCGTAGAGCTGGGTGATCCGGTCCAGCAACTGCAGCATGCGCTCGCTGGTGCTGAAGACCTCCTCCAGCGCACGGCTGCGCTCGCTGGTGCCCTGCAGGGCGGCGGCGAAGAACACGAACTGCTGGTCCACGCGCTCCAGCTCGGCCAGGGCGGCGGGCGGGCTGCCCGGGTCGGCCTTGAGCCGGGCCTGGGCAGCCAGGAATTCGGCCTGGGCCTGGCGCAGGCTGCCGGGCTCGACGGGCAGTTGCCAGGCCTGCGCGAGGTAGAGCATGGCCAGGCGCTGGCTGAGCATGCGCTGGCGGCCGGCCAGGTTGACGAGCCGGCCCGCGGGCTTGCCGGACAGCTCCTCCAGCTGCTCGGTGCCACGCTGTGCGGCCTGCAGCAGCTGCTGGGTGGAGGCCAGCAGGGCCTCGGCGCGCGGCCGGCTGGGTGCATTGCCCACCAGCAGCAGCTTGTGGCGGCTCCATTGCTGGTCCATGTCGGCAAAGGTGTCGCGCGTGGGTGTGCTGGGCGCAAAGGCGCGCAACTCCACCAGCTGGCGGTCAAACAGGGCCATCGATTCGGCCAGCACCGGCTCAGCCTGCTCGCGTTTGACGCCCTGCCCCAGGGCCAGATAGGCCTTTGCGCAGCGTTGGCTCAGCATGCGCTGGCGCCCGGCCTTGTTGATCGCCTCATTGAGGTTGTGGACCTGCGTGCGCCCCGCGAGCGGGGCGAGCCCGAGCAGCGCCAGCATGGGGCGCCTGGCCAAGTTCAGCTTCATGACCATCCCTGTCTTCTTTGGATGGCGTCAGTCTAGGAAGCGGTGGTCTTCCGAAGCCTTGAACCAGGACAAGCCGCCCCGCAAGGGCAATCGCTAACGCTGGCTGCGTGCCTTGCGGCCGTCGAAGGCGGCGAGCTGGGTTTTCAGCAGGGCCATCAACACGCGGGCATTGGCCTCGCTCATCGTCAGCACGCTGGCCGGATCGACGTCGTCTTCATCCGGCCGCCGGGGGCTGACGAGGGCGTCGACGCGAAAGCTCACGCTGCCGTGGCTGGAATTGCTGGCGGACTTGAATTTCTGGACTTCGATCTGGTGCGTCTTCATGGCCATGGTCGGCACCTCGCTTACTTCACAAAACTCTGCAACTGGATGATGGGCTGCAACACCGAGAGCACGATCACCATCACCACCGCACCCATCACCACGATCAGCAAGGGCTCCAGCAGCGTGGCCAGGGCCAGCGCGCGGCGCTGGACCTCGTTGCCGAGCTGACGGCCGGCGCGGCTCAGCATCTCGGGCAGCTTGCCGGTCTGTTCGCCCAGGCGGGCGAACATGGCCAGCAGGCCGGGGAAGCGCTTCTTGCCGGCCAGGGCGGCACCCAGCGGCGCGCCTTCGCGTACCTGCACCAGGGCGTCGAGCGCATCGGCCCGCATGGCGCGGTTGGACAGCGTTTCGGCCGCGGCCTGCAGGGCCTTGAGGATGGGTACGCCGGCGCCCGCCAGCATGCCCAGGGTGGCGGCAAAGCGCGCGCCGTTGTAGCCGCGCGAAAGTCGGCCCAGCAGGGGCAGGTTCAGCCAGGCGGCATCGAAGCGCTGGCGGAAGGCTTCGCCACGCAGCGCCAGGGCCAGCGCGAAGCCGCCGCCGGTCAGCGCCAGCAGCAACACCCAACCCCAGCTGCGCACGAAGGCGCTCAAGGCCAGCATGAAGACGGTCAGGGCCGGCAAGGCCTTCTTGGTGGTGGTGAAGGCCTGCGCCACCTGCGGCACCACGTAGGTGACCAGAAAGGTGACGATGACGATGGCGATGACGCTGACGATGGCCGGATAGGCCATCGCCCCCACCAGCTTGGCGCGCAGGGCCTGGCGCTCCTCCAGGTCGTCGGCCAGGGATTCGAGCACCGCGCCCAGGGCTCCGCTCGATTCACCGGCCGCCACCACGCCGCGGTAGACCTCGTCGAACTCCCGCGGTGCCTGGCTCAGCGCATGGGCGAAGGAGGCGCCGGCGTTCACCTCGGCCTTGAGCTGGGCGATCAGCTCACGCTGGCGTGGGTGCTCGCCTTCATCCGCCAGGGCGGTGAGCGCGCGCTCCAGCGGCAGGCCGCTGCCCACCAGACCGGCGAGCTGGCGCGTCCACACGGCCAGGCTGCTGCTGGAGAACACCTTGCCCTTGAGCGTCCAACGGCCCTCCTGACCACTCTGCTGCGCCACCTGCTCGACGGCCAGCGGGGTGAGCTTCTGCTCGCGCAGCTGGGCGCGTGCGGCGCGCGCGTTGTCGGCCTCGATCAGGCCGTTCTGCGTCTTGCCGGCGGCGTTCAGGGCTTCGTACTTGAAGGCAGGCATCGTGAATCAGGTTCAGTCGCGCGTGGCGCGCAACACCTCTTCCAGACTGGTGACGCCAGCCCTGACCAGGCGTTCGCCGTCTTCGCGCATCGAACGCATGCCCTTGGCACGCGCCGCCGCCCAGAGTTCGGACTCGGCGGCACGGTTGTGGATCAGGCCGCGGATCTGGTCGTCGGCCACCATCAGCTCGTACACGCCGGTACGGCCCTTGTAGCCGGTGTGGCTGCATTCCGGGCAACCCACCGGGTGCCAATGGCCTTGCTCATCCTGGCGCCGGCAAGCGGAGCAGAGCTTGCGTACCAGACGCTGCGCCTGCACACCCAGCAGGCTGGAGCTGAGCAGAAAGGGTTCGACGCCCATGTCGGTCAGGCGCGTCACCGCCGAGGGCGCGTCGTTGGTGTGCAGCGTGGCCAGCACCAGGTGGCCGGTGAGCGAAGCCTGGATGGCGATTTGCGCGGTCTCGAAGTCGCGGATCTCGCCAATCATGATGACGTCCGGGTCCTGGCGCAGGATGGCGCGCAAGGCCTTGGCGAAGGTCAGGTCGATCTTGGCGTTGACCTGGGTCTGGCCGATGCCAGGCAGTTCGTATTCGATCGGGTCTTCCACCGTGAGCACATTGGTGCCGGCGGTGTCCACCGTCTGCAGCGCGGCGTAGAGCGTGGTCGTCTTGCCCGAGCCGGTGGGGCCGGTGACGAGCACGATGCCATGCGGCTGCGCCGTCAGGCGCTTGAACTGGCTCAGCACCGCGCCGTCCATGCCCAGGCCTTCGAGGCTGAACTTGCTCTCGCTCTTGTCGAGCAGACGCAGCACGGCACGCTCGCCGTGGGCGGACGGCAGCGTGGAGACGCGCACATCGATGGCGCGCCCGCCGATGCGCAGCGAGATGCGGCCATCCTGCGGCAGGCGCTTCTCGGCGATGTCCAGCTCGGCCATGATCTTCAGACGGCTGATCAGCGCAGCGTGCAGCGCGCGGTTTGGCTGCACGATCTCGCGCAGCGAGCCGTCGACACGGAAGCGCACCGAGCTGCTGCGCTCGTAGGGCTCGATGTGGATGTCGCTGGCGCCGTCCTTGGCGGCCTGCGTCAGCAGCGCATTGAGCATGCGGATGATGGGCGCGTCATTGGCAGCCTCGAGCAGGTCCTCCACCGCGGGCAGGTCCTGCAGCAGGCGGCTAAGGTCCACCGCCGATTCCACTTCGCCCACCACGGTGGCGGCGCTGCTCTCGTTGCCGGCATAGGCCACGCTGATGCGCTCGCGCAGGCGCGAGCCTTCCTCGTGCTCCAGGCGGTCGACGGCGTAGAGGCGCTGCACCTCGGCCACGGCGCTCAGCGGCAGGGGCTGGGGGGCCCACAGGATCAGCTCGTCCTGGGTGTCCTCCAGCAGCAGCTGCTGCGCCTTGGCAAAGGCGTAGGGCAGGGGGTAGCGCGAGGCCATCAGGGGGCGACCGGGCCGGTGGACTTGGGCACCGGTTTGGGCAATTGCGGTGCGCCGGTATCGGGCAGCAACAGGGTGGCGGCCGGCTGGGCCTGCACCTGTTCCGCGCGGATCTGGTCGTACCGATCCAGCGTCAGGCGGTTCGAGTCGTCGGCCGTGCGCATGATTACCGGGCGCAGGAAGATCATCAGATTGCTCTTGGTGCGCTTGCGGTTCTCGCCCTTGAACAAGTTCCCGAGGAGCGGAATCTTGGAGAGGACCGGTACCCCCGAGTTGCCGTCGGTGTACTCATCCTGCATCAGACCACCCAGTACAAGAAGATCGTTGTTGTCCACGGTCACCGTGGTCTCCACAGAATTCTTGTTGGTGATAGGTCCTTGGGCACTCTGCGAGCCGATGCTGGACAGCTCCTGGTACACCACCATGCGTATCGCGCCCCCTTCACCGATTTGCGACTTGACTCGCAGCACCAAGCCCACGTCCTTGCGCTCGACGGTCTGGAAAGGGTTGACGGTGCCGCCAGCACCGGTGCCCGTATTGGTGAAGCTGCCGGTCACGAAGGGAACGTTTTGGCCGACGACGATCTTGGCTTCTTCGTTGTCCAAGGCCACCAGATTGGGCATAGAAAGGATGTTGCCGCCACCTTCCTGCTCAAGGAAGTTGGCGAGTGCGCCCAGGGTGTAGAACTCACCGAATTTCTTCAGCACGCCCAGGTTCAGGCCACCGGGCGCACCGCCTTGGGCCAGTGCCGTGCCTGCTGCCGTCCGTCCCCCGGCGATCGCCGAAGTCAGATTGATGATGTTGCTGTTGCCGGAACCGAAATTGGTGCCGGCGCCGACGATGGAGCCGTCCCCCTTGTCCCCAAAGAGGTTTTGCCATTGGATGCCGAACTGGGCGCTTCTGCTGGCGTCCACCTTGACGATCATGGCCTCCACATAAACCTGAGCGCGGCGGCCATCCAGCTGCTCGATGACGGCTCGGACCTGTTTGTAGAGCGGCTCCGGCGCCGTGATGATCAGCGAGTTGGTCGAGGGGTCGGCCTGGATGAATCCGCCGGTCGAGGGGCCGGCCGATTGCGCCACCGGGGCCGTGGCAGCTGCGCTGCCGGCGCCGGTGTTGTTGCCCGCATTCGCCAGGTTGGGCATCTGCGGCTGGGCCGCTGCGCCCACCGCCGCGGCAAAGCCCAGCGCGCCGCTGCTGCTGCCACCCGAGCTGCCGCTGCTCTGGGCGCCGAAGGCCGCCCGCAGCACCTGCGCCAGCTTGGCGGCGTCGGCATTCTTCAGGTAGACGACGTGGATGCCCCCGGTGGCGCCGCCGCCCGGGCGGTCCAGTTTCTGCACCAGGGTCTTCAGGGCCTCCAAGCGCGCGGCGTTGGGGGCGCGCAGGATCAGGGTGTTGGCGCGCGGGTCGGCAATCACGCTGGTGGTGCCGCCGGCGCCCGGCGCGGCGCCGGGGATGGCCGCGCCCTCGCCGAGTTTCTGCACCAGGCCGGCGATGTCGCTGGCCACCGCATGCTGCAGCGGCACGACCTCGACATCCGAGCTGGCCGGGCTGTCCAGCGCCGCCACGATCTTGGCGATGCGCTTGAGGTTGTCGGCGTAGTCGGTGATCACCAGGCTGTTGTTGCCCGGGTTGGCGTTGATGGTGTTGTTGACGTTGACCAGGGGCCGCAGCACGGCCACCAGGTTGTTGGCGTTCTCGTGCTTGAGCAGGAAGACCTGGGTCAGGATCTGATCACCGCGCACCTTGAGCTCGTCCACCGCCACCGTGGTGGCCTGCAGCTTGGCGTCGGCCTCGGGCAGCACCTTCAGGATGCCGGCCACGTCCACCACCGAAAAGCCCAGGCCGCGCAGCGCCGCCAGGTACTGCGCAAAGGCGTCCTGGGCCTTCAGCGGTTGCTCGGCGTAGAGGGTGATGGTGCCCTTGACGCGCGGGTCGACGAGGATGTTGCGGCCGAGCAGATTGCCCATCGCGCGGCTGACGGCCTCGATGTCGGCATTGACGAAGTTCAGCGCCACCGGGGCGTCGGACTTGAGCGCCGGGCCAGTGGCCAGCGCGGGCAGCGTGGGCAGGGCCAGGCTCAGGCCCAGCGTGGCGGCGCGCAGCAGGGTGATGGAGGTCTTCATCGTCATCCGATCGTGATCACCGAGCGCTCGCCCTGGCGGCGGCCGATGATGTTCAGCAAATTGTTCAGGGCCGCTTCCTGGCCCGGGTTGGCGCGCGCTTCGCCCTGGAACTGCAGGCGTCCTTCCAGGCGGCCGCTGCCGTGCAGCTGCAGCGCACCCTCCAGGGTCTGCAATTGCAGCTGCACCGGGCCCTGCGGCACGGCCAGCAGCTGCAGGCGGTAGCTGCCCAGGCTGGGCAGGGTGGAAAGGCGCGAGCCGAATTGGTGCAGCTCAAGCTCCAGCTGGCCCTGTGGCTGCCAGCGGCCGCCTTGGTATTCGAAGGCAGCGGCCTGGGCCGAGAAGCGCAGCTGGCCGCTCGGTTGCAAGGTGTTCCAGGGCGTGCCCAGGCCGTTCAGCCAGGCGGCCGGCAGGCGCAGCAGCGGGCCCTGCTGCTGCGGCAGCTCCACGCGCAGGCGGCCCCAGCCGGGCTTGAGCGGCAGCGCCAGCTCGCCGGCGCTGCAGCAGTCCAGGTTCAGGCGCAGCTGCGGGCCGCTGCGCCAGCTCAGGCGCCAGTGCAGGCGGCCGGGCAGGCGGCTGGCGTCGCGGCTGCCCGCGCCGCCGCTCAGCACCAGGCCGGCACTGCCGTGCCACAGGCTGCCGCGCGGCTCCACCAGCTGCAGGCGGCCTCCGCTGCCTTGGGCCACCCAGCCGCTCAGCCAGCGCGCCGGCGCCTGCCAGATCAGCGCAATCAGCAGGCCGCTGGCCAGGCCGGCCCCTGCCCAGCGCTTCTTCACAGCCCACCCCCGAGCGCCAGCACGATGTGGCCGCTGTAGCCCCGCGGGCCGCGCTGCAGCTGGGCCTCGATGGGACGGGCGCGGGCGCTGCTGCGCACCTCGGCCAGCCAGCGGTTCAGGGCCTCGCCGTTGAGCTCGGTGACGCTGACGCGGGCGCGCTCGCCCTGCAGGTCCAGGCGTGCGCCGGAGCCGAGGAAATCGGTGGCGGCCTTCAGGGCCTGCTGGGCCTGGGCCGGCGGCACGGCGGGCAGCTGGCGCAGCTGCTGCGCCTCGGCCGCCCACTGCTGCATCTGCTGCAACTGAACTTCGAGCTGGGCAGCCTGGGCCGGGCCCTGACGCAGGGTGCGCCAGGCCGGCTGGATGCCAAGCCAGAACAGGGCCAGCACCAGCAGGGCAGCCGCAGCCAGCTGAAGGCCGAGGCGCTCGCGCGGCGCCAGGCCCTGCCACTGTTGCCGGGCGCGGGCCCAGGCGGGTTGCAGGGCGGTGGGCAGACGGGGGGCGTTCATGAGGGGATCAGTTCTTGGCGCGGCGCAGGATCAGCCGGCCTTGCTCGTTGGCCAGGCTCCAGCCTTCGCTGGCCAGGCGCTGGCGCAGCAGCTCGATCTGGGCCTCGGTCCAGCCCGCGCTGGCCAGGCTGAGCTGGCCGGGTTCGAAGCCCAGGGCCTCGGCGGGGCCGCGGTCCTCGGGCCAGGCGCTGGCGGCGGCAGCCAGCAGCGGCTCCAGGTCCTGCGGGCCCAGCGCGCCGGCCTGGGCGCGCAGCAGGTCCATCTGGCGCTGCATCTGCGCCGGGGCATCCAGCACGGCGCGCACCTGGGGGAAGGTCTGGGTCAGGGTCTGGTCGATGGCCAGCTGCTGGCTGCGGATCTGCTGCCGCTGCTGCCAGGCGAGCGCATTCAGGCCGACCAGCTGCAGGCCCAGCAGGGCCAGCAGGCCGATGCGCACCGGCCGCCAGGCCGGCTGCATGAAGCGATGCAGCCATTGGTTGATGCGCTGCAGGCCCTGGATGCGCGGGCGCAGCTCGAACTGGCGCAAGTCCCAGCCCGACCCCAGCGCATCCAGCGCGAACTGGGCGCGGCTGCGTAGCGGCAGGGCCTCGCCCGCGGCACCCAGCTGGGCGGTGGCCGCGGCGGCCACTTCGGGCTCCGCACTGCACTGCGTGCCTGCGGGCAGCAGCGGGGCCGGGCCGCGCAGCGGCCGCAGCAGCAGGCCCTCGGCCTGCGCCAGCAGCAGCAGCGGGGTGCCTTGCTCGTCGGCCAGCACATGGGCGCGCGGGGTTTCGTCGGCAGAGGCCAGCGGAGTGCCGGGTGGCACGATGCGATCCACAAAGCGCTGCGCCGCTTCCAGGGTGGCCACGGCTTGCTCCAGCGGCGCGCGGGCGGTCACGCAGACCCAGAGCTCCTGCCCCGGTGCGGCGCCCGGTGGCAGCGCGAAATGCAATTGCTCCGGTTCTTCCAGCAGCTGTTCTTCCAGCAGCCCGGCCAGGGCGGCGCGCCAGCGCGCGGCGGGCGCGCGCGGCAGCGTGGCGCGGTGGAAGCTGCAGTCCAGCGCATGGGGTTGCAGCACCAGCTGATCGGCCTTGGGCAGGGCGGCGGCGGGGCTGCGGCCTTGCTCCAGGGCGTCACCGCGCTGCAACACCCAGTCGAACTCCGGCACCCGCGCCGTGGCGCCGGCCCGGGCGCTGCGTGCGCCGGCCTGCAGGCGTTCTCGGGGGGGCAGCAGGATCAGCAGGGTGCTCATGAAGGAGAGAGGCGGCGGCCCGCGGGGGCTGGAAGGGCTCGGAGCAAAGGGCGGGCGATTCTAGGGAGCGCCCAGGGCGCCGGTCTGGGTGCTAGTACCGGGTGGTGGGCTGACGCGTTCGCGCCAAAGCAGCTTCACCTCGGTGTCCACGCGCTGCACCAGCGAGCGCTGTTCGACCACCCGGTCGTCCAGGCGCAGCCGGCCGGTGACGAGGAAGTGGCTGCTCTTGACGTCAATGCGCTTGGCGTCTACGCCACCTTCGGCTGCACGGCCCAGAATTTGCTGAATTTCGCCGACGTTGCGAAAGGGCTGGCTGCGCCGCTGCTGCACCAGGCGCTCCGCGGTGGCGAGGTCCATGTTGTCGAACAAGGCCGCCAGCACCTCGCGCGGCGCGGTGTTGACGTTGACGGGGCTGGACTGCGGCAGGATCACCACCCAGGGCTCCAGCGCGCGCAGCGCATCGGGCGGTAGCCCCAACCAGGCCAGCTGGGCCACGGTTTGCGGACGCAGCGGCGCGTCGGCGCTGTCGTCGCTGGCCTGCAGGGCGCGGTTCAATTGCTGCACGAACTGCTCAGCCAGGTCGGTCGGCAGGCCGGCGGACTGGAACAGGCGCACCACAGTGCGCTTTTCCAGCGCCGGAATTTCCTTGCCTTCCAGGTTCCTGAGGTTGTAACGCGCCTGGGCGTCGTCGATGCGGCCGGACAGAAAGGCCTCGGGGCCGTCGTCGGGCTGGGCGTTCTGCTTGTCCGCGGCCAGGAAGGTGGACAGGCGCGCCTCGGCCAGCGGCACGGCCCAGACCTCGCCCAGATGGTCGACCGGCTCGCCGGCATTGGCGCGCTGGTCCTCGCGCAGGATCAGCCGGGCCCAATCCAGCGCGCCCAGCAGCACCCAATGCGCCTGGGCGCGCGCGCGGTCGGCCGCTTCCAGATGCACGGCGCGCATCTGGCGCCACACCATGGCCGCGGCCAGCGTGGCCACCAGGGTGACGATGAGCAGGGCGGTCAGCAGGGCCGCCCCTTGCTGGCGCGCGCGCATCAGGAAGCCCCCAGCAGGACCTGGCGCACCAGCGGGCCGCCGAACTGACCGGGTTCGAAGTCCAGCTGCATGCGCACCGCCTGCGGCAGGGCCGAGCGGGCGGGGTTCTGGGGGCCGGTGGTGGGGGGCTGGGTATCACCGCCGCTACCGCCGGTCGTGCCACCGCCCGGAGTGCCCGGGTTGCTTGGCGCCGGGCCCTTGTTTTCCGCATCGCGCTTGGCGCGCACGGCCGCGTCCTCGATCAGATCGCCGCTCGACTGCGCATTGGTCCAGGCATTGCCGAAGTAGTAGGCCATCTGCCAGCCGGCCACACCTTCCAGCGTGCTGAGCGAGCGGCTGGCCAGCGCCAGGGGCTGTTGGCTTTCTTCGAAGCTCTGCCGCAGCGCCTGCAGATTGCGCACCGGCGCGCCGGCCCAGCGCTGCAGCTTGCCCTCGGCCAGCCACCACACCACCACCTGCAGGCCTTCGGGCTGGCGGCGCGTCAGCCGCAGATGCCGGCCGTCGAAGCGCAGGGCCGGTATGAGGAGGGTGTCCTGCACCTGCTCCAGGTCCTGCTGCCATTGCGCCATCACCGTGTGCAGGCGCGCGCTGCGGTCCAGTTGGGCCTGGCTGATGTCGCGCGCGCGCAGCATGCCGTCCACGCCGCGCCAGGCCAGGGTGGCCATCAGCGCCAGGATCAGCAGCGCCACCAGCACTTCCACCAGGGTGAAGCCGCGCCGCATCAGAAGCGCCCCACGATGGTCGAGAGCGTCAGCAGGCTGGCGTGCTCGCCGCTGCCCACCACGGCGTCCACGCGGCGGAAGTTCGGGTTTGGCGTGGCCTGCACCTGCAGCCGGCCCTGCAGGCTGCGGCCCAGCTGCTGGCATTCGAAGCGGCTCTCGCCCACGCCGGGGAATTGGCGCGAGAGGCGCAGCTCCACCAGCTGGTTCTCGGCGCACCACTGGGCGGCGCTCATCAGCTGGAAGCGCTCGGCGTTGTCCGTCAGCGCGCCGGCGGCGCGCATGCCCGCGCCCAGGGCCACGGCCACCAGCGTCAGGGCCACCAGCACTTCAATCAGGGTGAAGCCGCGCGCGGGTCTCATTCCACCGCCTGACTGCTGAAGGGCGCCAGGCCATCGGTGGCGATGCGCAACTGGCGTGGCCCCAGGCTCAGGCGCAGGGCCTGGGCGGGGATCAGGGGCTCGGGGCCGAGCAGCAGCTCGGTCTGGTTGCCCTCCAGCAGCACCGCCGGCGGGTCGCCCAGCCATTGCATGGGCAGGCCCTGGCGCTCGCTCAGGCCCAGGAAGCGGAAATGCCGGCCCTGGCTGTCCGGCCCGGGCCGCCAGCGCACCACCTGGCCGGTGGCACGAGCCTCGGCGCGCGCCATTTCCAGCAGGGAGACCAGGCGTTCGCCCTCGCGCTCCAGCTGGGTGGCGGCCGGGTCGCGCAGGGCCATGCTGACCGTGGCGCTGGCGATGGCGATCAGCATCACCACCACCAGCAACTCGATCAGGGTGAAGCCGCGGCGCTTACTGCCAGGAGCCAATGTCGGCGTCCGTGCCTTCACCGCCCGGGCGGTTGTCGGCGCCCAGGCTGAAGACATCGACCTCGCCCTTCACGCCGGGGTTGGCGTACTGGTAGGGGTGGCCCCAGGGGTCCTTGGGCAGCTTCTCGATGTAGGGACGCCAGTTGGGCGGAATGCTGCCCACGGTGGGCTTCTGCACCAGGGCTTCCAGGCCTTGCTCGGCGCTCGGGAAGCGCTGGTTGTCGAGCTTGTACATCTTGAGGTTCTGCATCAGCTGGGCGATGTCGCCACGCGCCGCGGTGATGCGCGCGTCGTCCGCGCGGCTGAGCAGATTGGGCACCACCATGGCGCCCAGCACGCCGATGATGACGATCACCACCAGCAGTTCGATCAGGGTGAAGCCGCGACGGCGCGCGCCGGGACCGGAGTAAACACGCATGGAATCAAGGGCCACGGCGGCCAGCTCAAGGGAGTCGGCTCATGATAATCGGCGCCCATGAGTGAACGAATTGCCACCTTCCTGGTGTGGACCCTGGTGGGCTGCAGCGCCGGCGTACTGGCTCTGCGCCTGTGGCCGCAGGGCACCGCCCCCGCCGTGCCCCTGGCCGCGAGCGAGCGCCTGGCGGCGCCTTCGCTGGACCGACTGCTTGGGCCGAGCAGCCCGCCTCCCGAGGCCGCTCAGGCCCCGGCCGCGCCGGCCGATGCCCGCTTCCAACTGCTGGGCCTGGTGGCGGCGCGTCAGCCCGAGCGCCAGGACCGTGAGGGCCTGGCCCTGCTGGCCGTGGATGGCGGCACGCCGCGCAGCGTGCGTGTGGGTCAGGTGGTGGAGGGTGACTTGCAACTGCTGCGCGTCGAGCCCACCGGCGTCTCGCTTGGCCGCGCGGGCGCGGTGCAGGTGCAACTGCGTCTGGACCCGCCGCCTCCGGCCGCCCAAGGCAGCCTGCCCAGCCTGAGCCTGGCACCGGTGCCCGGGGCGCCCCAGGGGCTGCCGATGGCACCGATGGCGCAGCCCGCGCCCGGCGCGCCGCCTGCCGCCTTCGGCGCGCAAGCGCCCCAGCCGGCCGCCAACCCGGCGCCAACAGCCTTCGGCGCGCCGCCCCAGGTGGCTCCGCCCATCAGCGGCCCGATGCCGCCCGCAGTTGATGGCTTGCCGCGCCGGCGCAACCCGGTGGAGACCTTGCGCTAGCCGGCCCTAGTCCAGCAAGGGATTGCCGGAGTAGGTGCTGCGCTCTTCCAGCGGCAGTAGCTCGGTGGCGCTGGCTGGCACCGTGGTGGCTTCGGTGAAGTCGGCCGGCGTGGTGGCGGTGGGCTCCGGCTCATCCGCTTCGCTGTCCTGCAGCGCGGCGACTGGAGCCGTGCCGCCGGCGATGGCCGACTGCATCGGAAATTCATGCACGTCCGACAGCAGGGCGGCGGCGCTGCGCACCAGCGGCCAGGCCAGCGTGGCACCCGTGCCGTCGGCGCTGTCCATGCCCAGCGAGAGCAGTGCGCCGGCGTGGAAGCCGTGCAGGGCGGTGTCCAGGCCGGGTTCGCGGTTGCTGCGGCAGAACAGCACGTAGTCGGTGACGGGGGCGGCGATCGAGGCCGCGCAGCGCAGGGCCGCGCATGCCGGCAGGCCATCCACCAGGATCAGCATGCGCTTGCTGGCGGCCACCAGCATGGCACCGGCCATCACCGCAATTTCATACCCACCGAAGGCGGCCATCGCGTCCATGGCGTCCAGGGCCTCGCGGTGGCGGCTCAGCACCGCCTCCAGCAAGTCCAGCGCCGCCATCGACTGCGGGCTCAGCAGCTCGCGCAGCAGGCGGGCGTCCAGGCGCGAGAGCAGCAGGGCCGCGCATTCATTCGACGCCATGCCCATGCCGGCGCAGGCGAGCACATTGCCATCCAGGTTGTTGGCAATTTCCATGCCCACGCGCAGGGCGGCATGCAGGTTCTCGCGCGACATGGCCTGGCCGAAGATGCTGTTGCGCGTGCCATGTGCCACCTTGCGCAGCTGCAGCTTGGGGTGCGGCGCCATGTCCTCGGCGATGCCGCAGTCGATCACCTGCAATTGCAGGCCATGCAGGCGGGCCAGCACGGTGCTGGGCAGCCGGCCCTGCAAGGCCAGCATGGCCTGGTCGTGCGTGCTGCGGCCCCACTGTGCGCCCACGCCCTCCACGGCCAGGCCATGGTCTGCCGCGAACAGGGCCAGCACCGGGTTCTGGAATTTGGGCGTCAGCGTGTTCTGGATCAGGCCCAGGCGCACTGCCAGCGGCTCCAGCTCGCCGAAGCCGCCGGCAATGGCGCTGCGCCGCGCCAGGCGTTCGCGCAGCGCGCGCTCCAGCTCCGGGTTGGCGGTGGGCGAGATCAGCGATTCGTGGATGGTCATGGCGGCGGCTACGAAATGTTGCCGCGCCGATGCTAGCGAAGGAACAGGCGGTAGGCCGGGTTCTCGCTCTCATCCACATAGGGGTAGCCCAACTGCTCCAGGAAACGCCGGAAGGCAGCGCGCTCCTTGCTGGGCACCTGTACCCCCACCAGCACGCGGCCGTAGTCCGCACCCTGGTTGCGGTAATGGAACAGGCTGATGTTCCAGTTCGGGTGCATGGCGTCCAGGAAGCGCATCAGCGCGCCGGGCCGCTCGGGGAATTCGCAGCGCACCAGGCATTCGTGTTCGGCCAGGCTGCTGCGGCCACCCACCAGATGGCGCAGGTGCTGCTTGGCCATCTCATCATGCGTCAGGTCCAGGGCCGCGAAGCCATGCTTGCCCAGCGTGTGCACCAGGCGCTCGGCGTCGTCGCGCCGGCTCATCGAGAGGCCCACAAAGATGTGCGCCTGGGCCTCGTCCGAGATGCGGTAGTTGAACTCGGTGACGCTGCGCGAGCCGATCAGCTGGCAGAAGCGCTTCAGGCTGCCGCGCGCCTCGGGGATGGTGACGGCGAACAAGGCCTCGCGCTGCTCGCCCACCTCGGCGCGTTCGGCCACGAAGCGCAGGCGGTCGAAGTTCATGTTGGCGCCGCAGGTGATGGCGGCATAGGTCTTGCCCTTGCTGCCGGTGCGCGCCACATGCTGTTTGATGGCGGCCACGCCCATCGCGCCGGCGGGCTCGACGATGCTGCGGGTGTCCTCAAAGATGTCCTTGATGGCCGCGCAGACGGCGTCGGTGTCCACGCGCACCCAGTCGTCCACCAGGGCCTTGGCCACGCGCAGGGTCTCGGCGCCCACCTGCTTGACGGCGGTGCCGTCCGAGAACAGACCGACGTCGTCCAACATCACGCGCCGTCCGGTCTCGATGGAGCGGGCCATGGCGTCGGAATCGGTCATCTGCACGCCGATCACCTGCACCTCGGGGCGCACGGCCTTGATGTAGGCCGCCACGCCGGCGATCAGACCGCCGCCGCCCACGGCCACGAACACCGCATCCAGCGGGCCGGTGTGCTGCTGCAGCATTTCCAGTGCCACCGTGCCCTGGCCGGCGATGACGTCGGGGTCATCGAAGGGGTGCACGAACACCAGGTCCTCGGCCGCCTGCAGGCGCAGCGCCTCGGTGTAGGCGTCAGAGAAGGAGTCGCCGTGCAGCACCACGTCGCCGCCCAGGGCCTGCACCGCGTCGCTCTTCATGCGCGGGGTCGTCACCGGCATGACGATGCGGGCCTTGCAGCCGAGCTTGCGCGCCGCCAGCGCCACGCCCTGCGCATGGTTGCCGGCGCTGGCGCAGATGACGCCACGCGCCAGCTGCTCGGGCGCCAGTTGGGCCATCTTGTTGTAGGCGCCGCGCAGCTTGAAGCTGAACACCGGCTGCTGGTCTTCGCGCTTGAGCAGCACCTTGTTGTCCAGGCGCTTGCTGAGCTTGCGCGCCGGCTCCAGCGCGGTCTGCTTGGCCACTTCGTACACACGGGCGCGCAGGATGCGCTGCAGGTAGCTGTCGGGGCCGGGGGTCAGGGCAGGGCGGCTGGCCATGGGGCTATTTCTCTGTAGCGAAGGGGCGACCCATCATGCCAGCCTAGGATTCGCCAAATGGAATGCACAGTTCAATGGAATGGGCCGGGCAGCATGAGCTTTCATGCCGCCACCGGCAGCGGGCACTGGGTCAATATGGACGGCGCGCCCGAGGGCGGCGGCCGCAACCTGGCGCCCCGCCCGATGGAAATGATGCTGGTGGGGGCCGGTGGCTGCAGCGCCTATGACGTGGTGTTGATCCTGCAACGCGGCCGCCACAAGGTGCTGGGCTGCGAGGTCAAGCTGCAGGCCGAGCGCGCCGAGGTGGACCCCAAGGTCTTTACCAAGATCCACATGCACTTCGTCGTCAAGGGGCGGCAATTGAACGCCGAGGCCGTGGGTCGCGCGGTGGCGCTTTCGCACGAGAAGTACTGCTCGGCCACCGTGATGCTCGGCCGCACGGCCGAGGTCACGACCAGCTTCGAGGTGCTCGAAGCGGATTGATCAGACGTGGTGGGCCGTCCGGGTCATCACCTTGGCGGCCATGTGCATCAGCTGTTTGATCGGGGCCGGCAACTCGGCCGCGCCGGCCTGCTGCGCCGCCAGGCCATGGGCGGCCTCGTCCGCAGCCATCTGCGCCACGATGGCGCGCGAGCTTTGATCACCCGCCGGCAGCCGTGTGAGATGCGAGTGCAGATGCGCTTCGACCTGCCGCTCCGTCTCGACGACGAAGCCGAGTGACCACCGATCGCCTGCCAAGCCGGCCGCCAGGCCAATGCCGAAGGCGCCGCCCCACCACAGCGGGTTGAGCAAGCTGGTGCGCCCCCCCAATTCGGCAATCCGTTCGGAGGTCCACTGCAGATGGTCCTCCTCTTCTTGTGCGGCGTGCTCCAGGTGCACGCGCAGTGCGGCGTCGCGCGTGCTCAGGGCCTGGGCGCTGTAGAGCGCCTGCGCGCACACCTCGCCCACATGGTTCACGCGCATCAGTGCCGCGGCCTCACGGCGCTCGTCGTCGGTCAGCTCGGCGTCGGCTTCGCTGGGCCTGGGGCGCTCCCGCGCCGCATGGGGTGTGGCGAGCAGGGTACGCAGCCCCTGGTCCAAAACGACAAAGAGCTGATCCAGTTCATTGAAGCGACGCATCAGCTCAGTTTAGGAAATCCCGAGTTCGTTGTCGGTGCGCAACGAGAAGGCTTGCTTGTCAGGGAGCTGTCACAGGAGTCTGGTTCAATTCTGCGCAGTCCGGGATTACCCGGTGTGTGACTTCCAACAGGAGCAATGCATGAAGAAGAGCGTTCTGGCCTTTGCGGCCCTGAGTCTGGTGTCGGGTCTGGCTGCAGCCCAGTCGTCGGTGACGGTGTACGGCATCATGGATCTCGCGGTGCGCAACCTGAAGGGCGCCGACTCGATGACCCAGCTGGTCAACGAAGGCCGTTCGGCCAGCCGCCTGGGTTTCCGCGGTGTGGAGGACATCGGTGGTGGCCTGAAGGCAGGCTTCAACATTGAGCATGGCGTGGTGCCTGACACCGGTGAAGCCGGCAGCCCGTTCTGGGGCCGTCGCGCCACCGTCAGCCTGATGGGCTCCTTCGGCGAAATCCGCCTGGGCCGCCACAAGCTGTCGGACCGCACCATCGTGGACGACTTCGATCCGTTCGGCACCAGCGGCATGGCTTCCATCGACCGCATCTACAGCTCGCTGAGCGGCGGCTATGTGAACCGTAGCGACAACCAGATCGCCTACTACCTGCCGGCCATGGGCAGCTTCTACGGCAGCTTCGACACCTCGCTGGGCGAAGGCACCGACGCCAACAAGGCCAACACCTTCCGCCTGGGCTACAAGGACAAGGCGCTGCACCTCTCGGCCGCCTACGGCCAGCATGGCTCCGGCAACAAGCTGAAGACCGGTACCCTGGGCGCGGCCTACGACTTCGGCACCTTCGCGCTCAGCGGCATGTACACCAAGAGCGAGCGCGGCGCGCTGGACCAGGACATCATCAACCTCGGCGCCACCGTCAAGATGGGCCAGGGCAAGCTGATCCTGTCCTTCGCCAAGGCTGACGGCAATGCCACCGGCACCGGCGCCATCGCTGGCAAGCAGATCAACGACGCCAAGCTGCTGGCCCTGGGCTACGACTACGCCATGTCCAAGCGCACCACGCTGTACACCACCGTGGCCAAGGTGGACAACAACGGCGCCACCACCTTCTCGCTGGGTGGCACCAAGGGTGTGGCCGCTCCGCGCGCCGCCACCGCCACCAGCAATGCCGGCGATTCGACCGGCTACGAAGTGGGCATCCGCCACAGCTTCTGATCGACCTTCGGTCGCATCGAGCCAAGCCGCCCTCGGGCGGCTTTTTCTTTGGCGATGCGACCCGGGGGCGCCGATGCGTCACGCGGGGTTGGTGCCGATCGGTACCCCGGCGTAACCCTGGCATGATGCGCGCCCGCTGCCGCCGGGCGGCTGGACTCCAGGATCGCTCATGTTGGTTTTCATTCTTCGCAGATTGCTGCAGGCGGGCGTGGTGATGCTGTCGGTCGCCTTCATCGCCTTCAGCCTGTTCCAGTTCGTGGGCGATCCGGTGGCGAACATGCTGGGTCAGGACGCCACGCCCGAGCAGCGCGATCAGCTGCGCCGCGACCTGGGCCTGGACCGCAGCTTCGTGGTTCAGTTCGGCAGCTTTCTGGGCAACGCCGCGCAGGGCGAATTCGGGCTTTCCCTGCGCCAGGGCCGCAAGGTCTCCACGCTGATTGCCGAAGCCTTTCCGGCCACCATCGAGCTGGCCCTGATGGCTGCCGTGATCGCCGTCGGCGTGGGCATTCCGCTGGGTGTGTATGCAGCGCTCCGGCGCGGGCGCTTCTTCGCTCAGCTGGTGATGGCGCTTTCGCTGGTGGGCGTTTCACTGCCGACCTTCCTGATCGGCATCCTGCTCATCATGGTGTTCGCGGTGAATCTGCAGTGGCTGCCGAGCAATGGCCGCCATGAGGTGCTGAGCCTGGGCTTCTGGACTACCAGCTTTCACAGCTGGACGAGCTTCAAGTACCTGATCCTGCCGGCACTCACGCTCTCGCTGTTCCAGCTCACGCTGATCATGCGCCTGGTGCGCTCCGAGATGCTGGAGGTGCTGCGCACCGACTACATCAAGTTCGCACGGGCCCGTGGCCTGAGCGAGCGCGTCGTGCACTTCCGTCACGCGCTGCGCAACACCCTGGTGCCCGTCATCACCATCACCGGCCTGCAGCTCGGTTCGCTGATTGCCTTCGCCATCATCACCGAGACGGTGTTCCAGTGGCCCGGCATGGGCCTGCTGTTCATCCAGGCGGTGCAGAACGCCGACATCCCGGTGATGGCCGCCTACCTCTGCCTGATCTCGCTGATCTTCGTGACCATCAATCTGGTGGTGGACCTCTTGTATTTCGCCGTGGACCCACGCCTGCGCGTTCACAGCACCGGACACTGATCATGAGCGCTCAACCCACGCGCTGGCAGCGCTTCCTGGCCAGCAACCTCTGGTACTCCTACCGGCGCTCGCCGGTGGCCCTGCTGGCCAGTCTGATTCTGCTGACTTGCGTGATCTGCGCGGTGTTCGCACCGCAGATCGCGCCGCACAACCCGCTGGACCTGGCCACGCTCAACCTGATGGACGCCACCCTGCCGCCGGCCTGGATGGCCGAAGGCAGCACGAAGTTCCTGCTTGGCACGGATGGCTACGGGCGCGACATCCTCTCGGCGCTGTTCTACGGCGCGCGCATCTCGCTGTTCATCGGCCTCGGTTCGGTGCTGCTCTCTGTGGTGATTGGCGTCTCACTGGGCCTGCTGGCCGGCTTTGTGGGCGGCAAGGTGGACGGTTTCATCATGCGCGTGTGCGACGTGATGCTGAGCTTCCCGTCCATCCTGGTCGCGCTGCTGATCAACGGTGTGGGCAAGACCCTGTTTCCGGATGCCGGCGAAACCCTGGCGTTCTCGGTGCTGATCCTGGCCATCGCACTGACCGGCTGGGTGCAGTACGCCCGCACCGTGCGCGGCTCGACCCTGGTGGAGCGCAACAAGGAATATGTGCAGGCCGCGCGCGTGGTCGGCGTGGGTTCGCTGCGCATCATGCGCCGCCATGTGCTGCCCAACGTGCTGGGGCCGGTGCTGGTGATCGCCACCCTGCAGGTGGCCCTGGCCATCATCACCGAGGCCACGCTGTCCTTTCTGGGGGTGGGGGTGCCGCCCACCAGCCCTTCGCTGGGCACCTTGATCCGCATCGGCAATGAATTCCTGTACTCGGGCCATTGGTGGATCACGATCTTCCCGGGCCTGATGCTGGTGCTGATCTCGCTCTCGGTGAACCTGCTGGGCGACTGGCTGCGCGATGCGCTCAATCCGCGCCTGCAATAAGGGTCTGCAGATGACGACGAATCACAAGGAAGCCTTGCTGCAGGTGCGCGAACTCAGCGTCGAGTTCCCGACCCGGCAAGGGGTGCTCAAGGCTCTGGACCGAGTGTCCTTCGACATTGCGCCGGGTGAGATCCTCGGCGTGGTGGGCGAATCGGGCGCCGGCAAGTCCCTGACGGGCGCGGCCCTGATCGGCCTGCTGGAGCCGCCGGGGCGCGTGAGCGGCGGCGAGATCTGGTTCGAGGGCCAGCGCATCGACAACTTGAGCGCGGCCGCCATGCGCGCGCTGCGCGGCAAGAAGATCGGTGCGATCTTCCAGGACCCGCTGACCTCGCTGAACCCGCTGTTCACCGTGGGGCAGCAGCTGACGGAGACCATCCTGGCGCACCTGCCGCTGAATGCCGCCCAGGCACGCGAGCGCGCCATCGACCTGCTTCGGCAGACCGGCATCCCGGCGCCCGAAGCGCGCATCGACCAGTACCCGCACCAGTTCAGCGGCGGCATGCGCCAGCGCGTGGTCATCGCCTTGGCACTGGCGGCCGAACCGAAGCTCATCGTGGCCGATGAGCCGACCACGGCACTAGATGTGTCCATCCAGGCGCAGATCATCCAACTGCTCAAGCGCGTCTGCCGCCAGCATGGCGCGGCGGTGATGCTTGTGACCCACGACATGGGCGTGATCGCCGAGACCTGTGACCGCGTGGCGGTGATGTATGCCGGACGCGTCGTCGAACTGGGCCCGGTGCAACAGGTGATCCACTGCCCGGCTCACCCCTACACGATCGGCCTGATGGGCTCCATTCCGGCGATGGACGAGGACCGCGAGCGCCTGCAGCAGATCGATGGCGCCATGCCGCGCCTGAATGCCATGCCCGGCGGCTGCGCCTTCCACCCCCGCTGCCCGCAGGCCTTGCCGCGCTGCAAGCAGGATGTGCCGCCGCTCGTCGAGGTGGGGGCCACCCGCGCAGCCTGCTGGCTGCACCACGCGGAGGCCCGCGCATGAATCCGCTCGTGCAAGTCAAAGACCTGGCGATGCGTTTTGACGTGTCCGCACCCTGGCTGAACCGGGTGCTGGAGCGCAAGCCCAAGCAGTTCGTGCATGCCGTCGATGGCATCAGCTTCGACATCCCCAAGGGCAAGACTCTGGCCCTGGTGGGTGAGTCCGGCTGCGGCAAGAGCACGGTGGCGCGCCTGCTGGTGGGTCTGTACAAGCCCAGCGGCGGCAGCGTCGCCTTCGATGGGCGCGACACCCGCGAGTGGTTCGGTGCGAAGGATTCGCTGAGCCTGCGCCGCCGCCTGCAGATGATCTTCCAGGACCCCTATGCCAGCCTGAACCCGCGTTGGAAGGTGGCCGACATCGTGGCCGAGCCGTTGACCGAGCAGGGTGTCCTGAAAGACCCGGCGGCCATCCGCGCCCGCGTGGCCGAGTTGCTCACCATGGTCGGCCTGAACCCGCTCGACGGCGCCAAGTACCCGCACCAGTTCAGCGGTGGGCAGCGCCAGCGCATCTCGATCGCCCGTGCCCTGGCCACGGCGCCTGAGTTCCTGGTCTGTGACGAGCCCACCAGCGCGCTCGACGTGTCCGTGCAGGCCCAGGTGCTGAACATCATGAAGGACCTGCAGGCCAAGCAGGGGCTGACCTATCTGTTCATCTCGCACAACCTGGCGGTGGTGCGCCACATGGCGGACCAGATCGGTGTGATGTATCTGGGCCGCCTGGTGGAGCTGGCTGACAAGGCTGCCTTGTTTGCGAACCCGCGCCATCCGTACACGCGCATGCTGCTAGATGCGATTCCGGACATCCACTTGACCGGCCGCGACCGCGTCGCGGTTCAGGGTGAGGTGCCGAACCCGCTGAACCCGCCCAGCGGTTGCAGCTTTCACCCGCGCTGCCCGCACGCCAACGAGCGCTGCAAGCAGGAACGCCCCGCTTTGCAGGACTTCAAGGGCATCCGCGTGGCCTGCCACGCGGTGGCCGAAGCACGGATCTAGGCGGCGGTGGCCTGCTGGGCGGGCGGCGGCTGCCGCAGCGGCCCCTTCTGTCCGCAGGCGCCTAGCAGCATCAACGCGGACAAGGCCAAAGCCCAGCGGGCCATGCCGCGCTGGGCGCGGCTTTCTACACTGCGAGTTGTTTTCATTGCGCCAGTGTAGGCAGCGGCATGAACGATTCCGAATACCACGACCGGGCTGATGCCCTGCTTCGCCGCATCGAAGCCCAGGCCGACGCCTGGCTCCAGGACGATGTGATCGACATCGACACCCAGCGCGCGGGCGGGCTGCTGGAACTCAGCTTGCCCAACGGCAGCAAGTTGGTCATCAACAAGCAACCGCCACTGCACGAGATCTGGCTGGCCAGCCGTGCCGGGGGCTTCCACTTCCAGTGGCAGGACGGCGCGTGGCGCGACACCAAGAGTGGGTCCGAGTTCGTCAGCGTGTTCAACCGCGAGGCCAGCGCCCAGGCGGGGCGGGCACTTAGCCTCACTGCTTGAACAGATCGAGGATGCCCTTCTTCTCCTCGGCATTCGCCGGAGGCGGCAGATTGGGGTCGTCGTTCTCGATCCGGCTCACACCCTGCGGGCCGGCGTATTCATCGAAGAACCATTCGCCGTTGATTTGAACCACGCCCTCGGGCGGCGGGATTTCGGCAACCGCCGTGCTGCGCAGGGCGAACTGCATGAAGTCGATCCAGATCGGCAATGCCAGCCCACCCCCCGTTTCGCGGCTGCCCAGCTTGCGCGGCTGGTCATAGCCCACCCAGACGACGGTCACCAACTCGGGCTGGTAGCCGGCGAACCAGGCGTCCATCGAATCATTGGTGGTACCGGTTTTGCCATACAGGTCCGGGCGCTTCAGGGTTCCCTGCGCCCGCGCCGCGGTGCCACTGCGCGTGACCTCCTGCAGCAAGCTGCTCATGAGGAAAGCATTGCGGGCATCCAGCGTGCGGGTGCCGTCGTCCAAGACGGGTACCGGGTTGCTGAACAGCACGCGCCCCTGGTCGTCCACCACCTTCTGGATCAGGGATGAGGGCAGCAAATGCCCGCCGTTCGCAAATACGGCATAGGCCTCGGCCATCTGCAGCGGCGTGACCGAGCCGGCGCCGAGGGCCATGGTCAGGTAGGCCGGGTGCTTGGCCGCAGGAAAGCCGAAGCGGCCGATCCACTCCTGCGCTTCCCGCGCTCCCACCGCGCGCAGCACGCGAATGGACACCATGTTCTTGGACTTGGCCAGTGCGCGACGCAAGGTCATCGGGCCTTCGAAGGTCCCGTCGTAATTCTTGGGCTCCCACGGCTGGCTGCCTGTGGTGCCGGCGTCAAAGAACAGCGGGGCGTCATTCACCACCGTGGCCGGGGTGAAGCCGCGCTCCAGGGCCGCCGAGTAGATAAAGGGCTTGAAGCTGGAGCCCGGTTGGCGCCACGCCTGGGTCACATGGTTGAACTTGTTCTTGGCGAAGTCGAAGCCGCCCACCATGGCCCGGATGGCGCCGGTGCGGGGGTCCAGGGCCACGAGGGCCCCTTCCACTTCCGGCAGTTGCGTCAGCACCCAGCCGAGCTTGGTATCGGCCTGCACTCGCACGACGGAGCCGCGCCGAATCTGCACTTTGGGGTTGCCGCCCTCCGCCAGTCCCGAAGCGACGGGCTTCAGGCCCTCACCGGTCACCGTGATCGAGTCACCGTTTTGCAGAGCGGCCACCACCTTGCGCGGTCCGGCTTCCAGCACGACGGCGGCGAGCAATTCCCCATTGGGTGGGTGTTCGGACAGCACCTCCGCCACCCGGACATCGACCAGCTTGGGGTCGGCGGGCAGGTCTGCGTGGGCTTCCGGCCCACGGTAGAACTGACGGCGTTCGTAGTCCATCAGGCCCTTTCGCAGCGCCTTGTAGGCAACCGCCTGCTCATCGGCACGTACGCTCAAGGTGACGTTCAAGCCGCGGGAGTACAGGTCTTCGCCGTAGCGACTGAGCAACAGCTGGCGGGCGGCCTCGGCAGCGTAGTCGGCGCCAACCTGGGCCGGTTGGCTGCTGCGAATCTTGAGCGTTTCGGCCTTGGCCTGCGCATGCGCTGCCGCGGTCAAGAAGCGGTTCTCCAGCATGCGGTCCAGGATGTACTGCTGCCGGATGCGAGCGCGCTTGGGGTTGGTGATCGGGTTGTAGGCCGATGGGGCCTTGGGCAGCCCCGCCAGCATGGCGGCCTCCGCGGCACTGATCTGATGCAGCGGCTTGCCGAAATACACCTCGCTGGCGGCAGCGAAGCCATATGCCCGATGCCCCAGGAAGATCTGATTCATGTAAATCTCAAGAATCTTGCGCTTCGAGAGCTCGGATTCAATGCGCAGCGCCAGCAGGATCTCGTACAGCTTGCGCGCCAAAGTCTTTTCGGTGCTCAGGTAGAAATTGCGCGCGACCTGCATCGTGATGGTCGAGGCGCCCTGGCTGCGTGATTCCTGCAAATTGGCCAAGCCGGCGCGCAACACACCCAAATAGTCCACGCCGCCGTGTTCGTAGAAGCGTGCATCCTCGATGGCCAGCACGGCGTCCTGCATCACCTTGGGAATCTGGTCAATCGGCAGGTACTGCCGCCGCTCCTCCCCGAACTCGGCCAGGAGCTTGCCATCGGCCGACCAGATTCGCAGCGGTTGATGCGGCCGATACTGGCTCAGTCCGGAGATGTCCGGCAGGTTCGGATAGGCCGTGACGATCACCAGTGCACCCGTCACCAGCCCGGCGAGCAGCAGGCACAGGCCCGCCACAAGCAACTGCAGGGCGGTGCGGCGCCAAGTGCGAGCCCGTGGGGCGGAAGAGAGAGGGGGCAGGGGCTCGGATGCTTTGCTCATGGGCGCGCCCATTATAGAAATCCCCAGTCCGGCGGCCTTTTCGCTTGCTGCTCCCTTCACAACGAGTTACACCCACCCCTTCGGACGTGCTCGGGTTGCAACGTGGGAAACCCCGAGTGGCCGGTTTTTCCATTGGCCACAAAGGCTTTACTGCTAGCATGCAAGTAAGTTCTTAAGTCGCTCCGTCGTTGGGGCAAAGGGTGTCGGCATGGGAATACTGGATGGGTTGCTGGGGCGCAAGAGCCCGCCCATGCTTGGACTTGATATCAGTTCCACCAGCGTGAAGCTGGTCGAGCTGAGCCAGAACAAGTCTGGGGAATTCGTGCTGGAGCGCTTCGCTTCCGAGTCCTTTGAGAAGGGCTGGATCGCTGACGGGCACATCGAGAAGTTCGACGAGGTTGCGGACGCCGTTCGGCGTGTGGTGTCGCGCAGCGGCACCCGTACCCGTCAGGCCGTGCTGGCCATGCCCGCGTCGGCAGTGATCACGAAAAAGATCATGCTGCCGGCAGGGCTGCGGGAAGAGGAGATGGAGATCCAGGTTGAGGCTGAAGCCAACCAGTACATCCCCTTCTCCCTGGATGAAGTGAGTCTGGACTTTTGCGTGGTCGGGCCCAGTCCTACCTCTGTAGGGGATGTGGAAGTCCTGATTGCCGCATCGCGCAAGGATCGCGTCCAAGATCGCCAGGGTCTGGCTGAGGCTGCGGGGCTCAAGCCTGTCATTCTGGACGTTGAGTCGCATGCCTCCCGGCTGGCCATGTCGCGCCTTGTCAAGGCGCTGCCCAGCGAGGGCAAGGATGCGCTCGTGGCCCTGTTCGAAATTGGCGCGGACACCACCAGTCTGAAGGTCCTGCGCGATGACGAATTGCTCTATGACCGCGATCAGGCCTTTGGCGGCGCCCAACTCACTCAGTTGATATCTCGCCAGTACGGGCTTTCCTTCGAAGAGGCGGAGCAAAAGAAGCTGTCCGGCGATTTGCCGGAGGACTACCGGGCTGAGGTGCTGGAACCTTTTGTGGACAGCCTCTCGCAGGAAATCGGGCGAGCCTTGCAGTATTTCTTTACATCCACGCCGCATCACAAGGTGCATTACGTGATGTTGGCCGGAGGCACTGCAACGCTTGGAGGGCTCAAAGAGCGGGTTACTGATCTCACCGGCTTCGCCTGCATGGTGGTCAACCCCTTCGAGAATATGGTGATCGGCAGCGGGGTGCGCGAAGGTCGGGTCCAGCGCGAAGCACCTTCCTATTTGACGGCCTGCGGCCTGGCCATGCGGAGGTTCTACGAGTGATCCTCATCAACCTACTTCCTTACCGCGAAGAGCGCCGTAAGCGCCGCAAGCAGGCATTCTTTGCAGGGCTTGGTCTTTCATTTGTCGCGGGCATTGGTATCGCAGCTCTGGGTTGGCTGATGCTTCAATCCATGATTGAGCAGCAGCGTACGCGCAACTCGTTTTTGCAAGCACAGATCAGTCAACTTGACGCGCAAATCAAGGACATATCCACCTTGCGGGACGAGATTGATGCTTTGACGCGAAGGCAAAAGGCCGTTGAGGCCTTGCAAGCCGAGCGAAATACGCCTGTGCATCTCCTGAATGAATTGGCGAGGCTGACCCCTGAGGGTGTGTATCTGAGCAGCATCAAACAGGCAGAAAAGTCCGTCACTCTGACTGGTTTGGCGCAAACCCAGGAACGTGTGTCGGAACTTATGCGCAATGCCTCACGTGAAGCCCAGTGGCTTGAGCGACCTGAGTTGGCCGAAATCAAGCTCACCAATGTGTCCACCAACGCGCGCGATTCAAAAAGGCTATTCGACTTTACGCTGAAGCTCAACCTTAAAGGTCAGAGTCCAGAGGCGGGATCTGGCGCAGCGCCCGGCGAAAAGAAGGGTTGATATGGCGAATAAAACCAGCTTCGACCTAAATGCCTGGGGTCGGGACGCAGCAGAGCAATTTCGAGGGCTCAATCCAAAGGAGCCGGGTCAATGGCCTATCTTGCCGAAGCTGGCCACTTATGCCGTAGCGGCAGTGGTTGCGGTGGTGCTTGGTTACGTCCTTGTGCTGGCCGATGAACAGACCCTGCTTGAAGAAGAAGCTGCTAAAGAGCCAGTTCTTCAGAATGACTTCAAGGGGAAAGTCGCTCAAGCGGTCAATCTTCCTGAATTGCGCAAGCAAAAGAGTCAAGTTGAAGAATATGTGACCCAGTTGGAGAAGCAACTGCCGGGGAAGGCGGAAATGGATGCGCTCCTATCTGACATTAACCAAGCTGGCGTAGGCCGAGGGCTGCAGTTCGAATTGTTCAAGCCGAGTTCTGAGGTCGTCAAAGACTTTTACGCGGAACAACCTATCTCGCTGCGAATTGCCGGCCGATATCATGATTTCGGATCGTTTGCCGCGGATATTTCAAATTTGTCGCGCATCGTGACATTGCACAATCTGCAAATTACTCCGCACGGCAGCAAAGACGCGGTTGGTCTGCTGGTGATGGAGTCAACGGCTCGCACCTACCGCTACCTTGACCCCGCTGAGGTGGCAGCGCAACAGCAGGCCAAGGCCAAAGCCGGAGCCAAGAAATGACAGTAGTTCGGTTCGCATGTGCTCTGATGCTGCTGCAGATGGTGGCCGGCTGCTCGTCAGACTTGGATCAGCTGCAAACTTGGACAGAGGCTGAGCGGCGCAATGCCAAGCCAAGCGTTCAAGCTTTGGTGCCGCCGAAGAAATTTCTGCCGCAACCCTACGACGCCTTGGATGGCGTCGAGCCATTCAGCACGCAAAAGCTGAGCGTTGCATCCAAACAGGAGGCTGCTCAGCCCAATTCGATGCTGGCTGCCGAGATGAATCGGCGTCGGGAGCCTCTCGAGGCTTATCCCATAGACAGCATGTCAATGGTTGGCAGTATGGCGCGCGCTGGAGTGCCGCACGCCATCTTGAAAGTCGATAACTTGTTGTACTACGTGAAAGCCGGTGATTATCTTGGACAGAACTTCGGAAAGATTCTGAAGATCAATGAGACCGAGGTGGTCCTCCGCGAAATTGTTCAGGATCCCTCGGGTGAATGGGTAGAGCGGACAAGTACGCTGACGCTTCAGGAGGCGGCACGATGAATACCAAGCAGGAGAATCTTGTGAAGCGATGCGGAACCACGCTGCTCATGGCGCTAAGCCTCTGCCTTCCCTCGATGGCATGGGCCCAAAACATGATCAAGTCGATTCAAGCCGGTCAACAGGCCGGTGCCGAGATCCTTCGGATTGAATTCGACCAAGCACTAAAAGAACTGCCCCGTGGCTTCACGATTCAAGCGCCCGCCAGGATTGCGATCGATCTTCCTGGCGTCGGCAATGCCCTGGGTCGCAACAACATCGAAATCAATCAAGGAAACGTTCGCTCGGCGTCTGTGGCGCAGTCTGCTGACCGAACGAGGCTGGTTCTAAATCTTCGCAATGCTTCGAACTATCGAGCGGAGTTGCAGGATAAGGCTCTGCTCCTGATTCTTGAGCCTTCGTCAGTTGAAGTGCAGGCGAAAGTAGAGACTCAGCACTTCTCTCCGAGCCAGAACAACTCGCCCATCGATCTGAAGGAAATTGATTTCCGGCGTGGTGCTGACGGGGCAGGTCGTGTTGTGATTGCGCTGCCGAATCCACAGGTAGGTGTCGATATTCAGCAGCAAGGTCAGTTTCTTGTGGTGGAGGTGCTTCGGTCTGCAATTCCTGCTGCCCTCAGAAAGCGCATGGACGTGCGAGACTTTGGTACTCCCGTCCAATTTGTCACCGTTGCTCAGCAAGGCGACAAGGTCCGCCTCCAAGTGGATGCAAAGGGCAACTGGGAGCACAGCGCGTACCAGAGTGATAGCCAATTTGTTTTGGAGATTCGTCCTGTCCGCCAAGACTCAAATAAGCTGACGCAGGGTCCGGGGTTCAGTGGCGAGAAGGTGTCGTTCAATTTCCAGAACATTGAGGTACGCGCGCTACTGCAGGTCATCGCGGACTTCACGCAGTTCAATGTGGTGACGAGTGACTCAGTCACAGGTTCAATAACCTTGCGCCTGAAGGATGTTCCCTGGGACCAAGCCCTGGAAATCATCTTGCAAGCTAAAGGATTGGGGTTGCGCAAGACGGGCGACGTTCTATGGATTGCTCCCAAGGAAGAGCTCGCTGCCAAAGAGAAACTTGAGTACGAGAGTTTGGCAGCAAAGGCCCAACTTGAGCCTACCCGCACCCAGGCGTTCCAACTCAATTACATCAAGGCCGAAGATGTTGTGAAGGTGCTGTCAGGTGCAGGCTCCGCCGGCTCCAGCGGTACTGGCGCGGCACAAGGAGCACGTGTTTTGTCTCCACGCGGTAGTGTGAATCCCGAACCGCGCACAAATCAGGTGTTCGTCACTGATATCCCCGCGAAGCTTGAAGAAATACAAGGCTTGGTGCAGAGGATTGATGTGCCCATTCGACAGGTGCTGATTGAGGCTCGAATTGTTGAGGCAGACGATAAGTTTGGCCGTTCACTCGGGGTTAAATTGGGTGCTACCGACATGCGGGGGCTGCAGGGAGGTATTCCAGGTTACTCGGTCGGCGGAAACAACTATCTGTCATTTGGTGGCAACTATGCCGCGTCAGGTTATCAAACAAATCAGTCTCCTCAGGTTGACTTCACGAACAGTCAATTTATTAATTTGCCGGCGACAGCCATCAACAGTGTCGGGGCCGCAACGATAGCCGCCACGCTCTTCAGTGCAACGGCCAATCGGTTCTTGAATCTGGAGCTTTCAGCGCTTGAAGCCGACGGAAAAGGCAAGATTGTCTCAAGTCCTCGCGTGATCACTGCGGACCAGGTCAAAGCGCTGATCGAGCAAGGGGAGGAGATCCCGTATTTAGGGTCGGCACAGAATGGCGCGACAGCCGTTACGTTCAAGAAGGCTGTCCTCAAGCTAGAGGTCACTCCGCAGATCACGCCGGAAGGTAATGTGATTCTTGACGTCGACGTGAATAAGGATAGCCGCGGCGTGCTGACACCTGCTGGCTTTGCGATCAATAACAAGCACGTCAAGACACAAGTGCTTGTCGAAAATGGTGGAACCGTAGTGATTGGTGGCATCTTCACCCTGGAAGAGATAGACAACATCAACAAGGTGCCACTCCTGGGCGATATTCCCTACATGGGGGCCTTGTTCCGGAACAAGTCTCGGATCGCTAACAAGACCGAATTGCTGATCTTCTTGACACCCAAGGTTGTCAGCGAGCGCGCCAGTCTGCGTTAAGTCGCAGGAAAGGGAATGGAGTAAGAGGTATGTGGAAAATGATTTCCAAGTCTGAGCGCGGCTTACGATTCGTAGGCTCTCTGCTTATGCTGCTCGCCGTTGCTGCCTGTGGTGGTGGTGGTGGCACGGCCGGTACGCCTGTCACCGGAGGCGGCGGTAATGGAGTTCCGACGGCTGCAGTGAACGTCGGCGTTACTCTCTCAAGCAGTACGGTCACCTCAGTCAGCCCTGCGACCGTCACGGTTACGGTCAAGAACAAGGCCGGTGCCGGCTTGCCGGGTGTAGTCGTTGGCTTTAGTACCACCCTCGGCATGGGTAGCTTCAGCGCGCCCTCCGCCTTGACCGATGCGAACGGCGTTGCGACCGTGCAGGTGGCCCCGAATACCACATCCGCTACAGGGGCTGACACTGTGGTGGCAAAGGTGAAGGTCAACGATGTCGAGTACAGCGGGAGCACCGGCTTTCAGATGACCGCAACCAATGTGACCATCGGCAGCTTCACGAGCGATGTGTCCACGCTTGCGGCATACGGGCAGACGAGCTTGACCGTGCAGTTGGCGGGCATTACCGCGGGTTCACCCGTCAACGTTGCGGCGACGTCCAGTTGCGTCGTGAACGGCAAGGCCACCTTGACGCCTGCGAACTTGACAACAACGACGGGCCGCGCGGTCTTTACCTACCGCGACAACGGTTGTGGAGCGGTGGCGGCGTCAGATGCCTTGCAGGTCGTTGTCACCGGCACCAGCCTGACGGCCAGCCTTAATATCGGGCTCACTTCGCCTGCTGTTTCGAGCATTAGTTTCGTATCTGCTAGCCCGGAAACTATCTACCTAAAGGGCAGCGGCTACGTGGAAAACTCGAACGTCAAGTTCAAAGTCGTAGACGCAAATGGTAACGGCGTTCCTGAGCGTCTTGTGGAATTGGAGCCAACGACACTTGCCGGTGGTCTGCTTGTTGATGGAGGAAGTGGAAAGGTAACCAAGAAGACTGACTCGAATGGGGAAGTTATCGTGCGTGTCAATTCCGGTACAGTGCCCACGCCGGTTCGAGTTAAGGCCACCCTCAGCAGCAGCACCATTTCCACAGTTTCCAGTAGCCTGGCAATCGCTGTTGGATTGCCCTCTCAGCTAAACTTCTCGCTTTCCGCGCAGACTTTGAATATCGAAGGTTACAATCGCGACGGAACGACTAATATATTCAATGTAATAGCGTCTGACCGAATGGGTAACCCGGTACCCAATGGTACGGCTATTAACTTCGTAACTGAGAGCGGTCAGGTGGAGGCGACGCGTCAGACCACAATGGTTAACGGTATATCCCGGACTTCAGCTAACTACGTTAGCAGCAATCCGAGGCCTCTTGATGGGCGTGTAACTCTGTTGGCCTACGCTTTGGGCGAGAAGTCATTCCTTGATAGCAATGGGGATAACGTATATACGGCAGGTGAGCCGTATCAAGATCTCGGCGACGCCTTTGTAGACCGTTTGTTGAACTTCGACCCCGGGACGCAGACCGGATTTAATGTGGTTGAGGACCAATTTATTTCTCTTGGATTTACGGGATCGCTAGCTTGTAAATTGTCGAGTTCATCATTGCTTGATTTGGATCGCAGCATGCCTTCACGGCCAGGAACTTGTACACAAAGTTTCGGTGACGGCAAAGCATATGTTCGTCGCGCAATGCAGACCATCCTCTCAACCTCCGAGGCGTCCCCGGTATGGGGAACATCCGCTCCAAATGACTCGCTTGTGAAAGCGGTTGGAAGCTGCCCAGGGGTAAGGGATCTCCTTATCAGCTATGAGCCCAGTGATAAACCGGTGAAGCTGCCCTTTATCAATGTGCATGGGACACAGTTGATCACGAGCGCCCGACGCGGAAGCGTTTCAATCGTGCTCTCGGATGCCAACCCGGTAGCGTTTAACCCGATGGCGGCTGGCACTACACTTGAAGTCGAGGGTACAGCGGGGCTGTCCGTCCGGGTGGTGGCCGGAAGCCCCATCCCGAGTACGGATCAGCCCAGCGCTGGCAGTGTGATTTATGAGTTTGATCCGATCACTAGTCAAGGCTCAATCTTCTTCAAGCTCAAGTCTCCTAGTGGCCTGCAAAGCGGCGCCACTGTGTCTCTGAGACTTGAGTCTGACGCTGCTGCATATCAATCGGCCTCTCCGACTACCTGCCCGTGATCATTGGCCTCGTGGGTTTGCCCGGCAGTGGCAAATCCAGTGTGGCCCGCCTACTCGGCCAGCATTACGGATGGGATACCGACGACACCGACTCTGTAATTGAGTCTCGGCTGAGGTGTCCCATCCGCGAGTACTTTGAAAGCTGCGGAGAACCAGCCTTCCGCGATGTGGAGGCCCGGGTACTTCGAGAGCAGGTCGAGCGCTCCGGCCCCTTGGTTTTAGCGACGGGAGGCGGGATCGTGCTGCGGCAGGAGAATCGAGAGCTGCTGCGCAAGCGCTGCTTGGTCTTCTACTTGCGCAGTACGCCCGAGGAACTCGCACGCCGGCTGAGGCACGACAGCAAACGTCCTTTGTTGCAGGGGGTTGATGCATTGCGAAAGCTCCGGGAGCTTTCAGCGGTGCGCGATCCCTTGTACCGGCAGACCGCGCACTATGTCGTCGATGCCAACAGGCCGACGATCTGGGGTCTCGTCCACTGGATTTGCATGCAGTTAGAGCTCGGTGGGCACGTTGCGCCGCCGAATAGACTGGGCGCATGAGCTCAAGAGCACCATTCGCGTTGGAGATCCAGGCCTTTGAAGCCGGCTCCCCTCCCCCGCACGCTTTAAGCATCGATCTAGGAGATCGGAGTTACCCAATCCATATCGGGCAACTAGATTGGCTTGGCTGTTTGGCTGAAGCTCAGTTGGGTGGGCGGCTTGCTGTTGTGATCAGCAATCCGGTTGTAGCGCCGCTGTACTCATCACGCCTGATCAGCGCGCTTCGCACCAGGTTTGCTGCAGTTGAATTGCACGTCGCTCCAGATGGCGAAGTGGCTAAGGAGTGGAGCAGTCTGCAAGCCATCTTGGGAAAGTTGGCTGACTTGGGTGCGGACCGGGATGTGGTGTTGTTTGCCCTGGGCGGTGGCGTGATTGGCGATTTGACCGGGTTTGCGGCGGCGATTTACATGCGGGGGGTGTGCTTTGTGCAGGTCCCCACGACGCTCCTAGCCCAGGTTGATTCCTCGGTGGGCGGCAAGACGGGTATCAATCTGCCGCAGGGCAAAAACTTGGTTGGCGCCTTCCACCAGCCCCAGGCGGTGTGGGCCGACCTTGATGTGCTAGGTACCTTGCCAGCGCGGGAATACAGCGCAGGGCTTGCCGAGGTCATCAAATACGGACCGGTGGCTGACCCTGCGTTCTTTGCTTGGTTGGAGCGCAATATGGATGCGCTGATGGCGCGTGACCACACAGCGCTGATGACCGCGGTGCGGCGCGCCTGTGAGATCAAGGCGGCCGTCGTTGCTGCGGATGAGCGAGAGGGTGGTGTCCGGGCCATTTTGAATTTCGGCCATACCTTTGGCCATGCCTTGGAAGCCGGCCTAGGCTACGGAGCCCTGCTGCATGGTGAGGCGGTGGCTTTGGGCATGTTGATGGCGACAGAACTCTCGGTTCGTGCGCTCGGCCTCGATTCACAGTTGCTGCAGCGCTTGAAGTCTCTCCTGGAGCGGGCCCAGCTTCCTGTTCGCGCGCCGTACCTGGATCCGGAGCGGTTCCTGCAACTTATGCGAGGTGACAAAAAGGCTGCGGCGGGATCTATCCGGTATGTTTTGATTCCCGTGCTGGGCCAGGCCTGCCTGCAGGTGGCACCTGACGCCCTGGCGTTGGAGGCGATCGCGAGTCACAGCGCTTCCGTCACAAAGTGAGCACCGGCTGGGCGTCCTACGCATGCAACCCGCAGCACACGCGGGGCCGCCGAGTCGCCGAACAGGCAGCTTGGGATCGTGACGACTTCCAGCGCGATCGGGATCGAATCGTCCACTGTTCGGCGTTCAGGCGCTTGGTCTACAAGACGCAGGTCTTTCTGAATCATGAAGGGGACTTGTTTCGAACGCGCCTGACACATTCGCTGGAAGTGGCTCAGCTCGCACGTTCGATGGCTAGGAACCTCCAACTGAATGAGGATCTGACCGAGGCCATTGCGCTGGCGCACGATCTCGGACACACACCGTTTGGTCATGCTGGCCAGGACACGCTGAACGCATGCATGGCCACGCATGGAGGCTTCGAGCACAACCTTCAAAGCTTGAGGGTGGTGGACTGGCTTGAGCGCCGGTACGCCGAGTTTCCTGGTTTGAACCTTTGCTTTGAAACACGCGAGGGCATTCTCAAGCACTGCAGTGCCCAGAATGCCCAGCTGCTGGATGCGCAAGAACCGGGTGGTGTCGCCGCGCGCTTCCTGGCGGGGCGGCAGCCTAGCCTGGAGGCGCAACTGTGCAACTTGGCAGATGAGCTTGCGTACTGCGCCCACGATGTCGATGACGGTGTGCGCTCCGGTTTGCTGAATGCTGAGGATTGGCTGGAGCAGCCTTTCCTGGCGGAGCTGGTGCGCCAGGTGGAGAGCGAGCAGAAGGGTCCACTCAGTTCGCGGGTGCTGCTGTACACCACCCTGCGACGGCTTTTGCGCACAGGCGTCCAGGACTTGGTGCTGGCGACGCAGCAGCGCTTGCAATCTGCAGGCGTGCTGACGGTCGACGATGTGCGGGCGGCGCCTATGCTCGTTGGCTACAGCGCGGAGGTCGCTGGGCAACTGAGAGACCTGAAGCGGTTCCTCTTTGCGCGCCTGTACCGGCATCCGCAAGTCGAATCCCAGCGCGTCCTGGCCCAGAAACTCTTGGCGGACTTGTTCGCCATCTATCTGCAAACTGGCGTGCCGGAGGCGCGGGAAGCGGAACCCGCGCGCGCTGTGGCGGACTACTTGGCAGGCATGACAGACCGGTTTGCGGTGCGGGAGCATCAGCGGTTGACGGGGGAGCGCTTGTTCGAAGCGGCGTGAGTCCTGCTCGGCTCCAAAATGGGGCCAGAGTCAACAAGGCCTCCGAAAATGGCACGCCAAGCCCGTCTGATCGTCCCCGGTGCGCTGCATCACGTGCTGCAGCGCGGCAACAACCGGCTGATCGTGTTCCACGACGATGAAGACCGACTGCAGTACCTGACGGCTCTGCGCGAGGCCACACGCTTGCATGGCGTGCGGGTGCATGCCTATGTCTTGATGGACAACCACGTCCATCTGCTGGTGACACCCCAGTCCGAAGACAGCTTGGCCCGGGCCATGCAGACACTGGGCCGGCGCTATGTCGCATATTTCAATCGGCGGCATGCTCGCACCGGCACGCTCTGGGAAGGGCGGTTTCGCACCATGCTGGCGGAAGACGGGCCATATTTTGAGATGCTGCTCCGGTACGTCGAGTTGCAACCGGTGCGCGCGGGCTTGTGCGAACTGGCGATGAACTACCCCTGGAGTAGCGCGGCTCATCACCTCGGCCTGCGCCGCGATGCGCTGATCAGTGAGCACCCTTGCTATTGGGCCATGGGCAATACGCCATTTGAGCGCGAGCTTCGCCACCGGCAAGGTCTGGCAGAAGGGGTGCCGCCGGCGCTCCTGGAGCGAATTCGTAAGCAAGTCCACAGCGGGTGGCCGTTGCTGACTCCTGCGGGTGCGCGGGCCATGGCGGCGCAGACCGAGCGTCCGCTGGTTCCGCGGCCAGTCGGACGACCGCGTCGACAACCTACTATGTCCCCAATAAAAAACGAAGCCTGACTTGTCGGCTTCTGTTATGCACTCTGACCCTAATTTGTTTCCGAGAGGTTACGGGCCGCTTCGCGCTAGGCTTCGGGCAGTCCCGAGCTGGAGTAGCCCATGTCCGATCAAGCCCACCTTGCACCCCAACTGAACGAGCGCCAAGCCCTGGCGGAGTCCGGCCTGTATCGGCCCGAGGCTGAGAAGGACGCTTGCGGCGTCGGCTTTGTGGCCCACATCAAAGGGCACCGCTCACACGCCATCGTCCAGCAGGGCCTGAAGATCCTGGAGAACCTCGACCATCGCGGAGCGGTCGGGGCCGACAAGCTGATGGGCGACGGCGCCGGCATCCTCATCCAGATCCCCGACGAGTACTACCGGGCAGAGATGGCCGCCCAGGGTGTGAACCTGCCGCCTCCGGGCGAGTACGGCGTCGGCATGATCTTCCTGCCCAAGGAGCATGCCTCGCGCCTGGCCTGCATTCAGGAACTGGAGCGCGCCGTCAAGGCCGAAGGCCAAGTGCTGCTGGGCTGGCGCGACGTGCCGGTGGACCGCGAGATGCCGATGTCTCCCACGGTGCGAGAAAAGGAGCCCGTCCTCAAGCAGATCTTCATCGGCCGGGGCCCAGATGTCATCGTGCCCGATGCACTCGAGCGCAAGCTCTATGTGATCCGCAAGACCGCCAGCTCTGCCATCCAGGCACTCAAGCTCACGCACAGCCGTGAGTACTACGTGCCCTCGATGAGCTGCCGCACCATCATCTACAAGGGGCTGTTGCTGGCAGACCAAGTCGGCACCTATTACAAGGACTTGCAGGATCCGCGCGTGGTTTCCGCGCTTGCCTTGGTGCACCAGCGCTTTTCCACCAACACCTTCCCCGAATGGCCGCTGGCGCACCCCTACCGGATGGTTGCGCACAACGGCGAAATCAACACGGTCAAGGGCAACTTCAACTGGATGCGCGCACGCGAGGGGGTGATGAAGTCGCCCGTGCTCGGCGAGGACCTGAAGAAGCTCTACCCGATCAGCTTCGAGTACCAGAGCGACACCGCCACCTTCGACAACACGCTCGAACTGCTGGTGATGGCCGGCTACCCGCTCGCCCACGCCGCCATGATGATGATCCCGGAGGCCTGGGAGCAGCACGAGCTCATGGACGAGCGCCGCCGCGCCTTCTATGAGTACCACGCCGCCATGATCGAACCTTGGGACGGCCCGGCGGCGATGGTCTTCACTGATGGCCGCCAGATCGGCGCCACGCTGGACCGCAATGGCCTGCGCCCGGCTCGTTACATCGTCACCGACGACGACCTCGTCGTGCTGGCCTCGGAAAGCGGCGTGCTGCCGATTCCGGAGAACAAGATCGTCAAGAAGTGGCGCCTGCAGCCGGGCAAGATGTTCCTGATCGACTTCGAGCAGGGGCGCATCGTCGAGGACGACGAGCTCAAGGCCCAGCTGGCGAGCAGCCGACCCTACCGCCAGTGGATCGAGAACGTCCGCATCAAGCTGGACGGCATCGACGTTCAGCCGGCGGAACCCGCGCTCTTCGAGGACAGCTTGCTCGACCGCCAGCAGGCCTTCGGCTACACGCAGGAGGACATCAAGTTCCTGCTCAGCCCGATGGCCGCTACGGGCGAAGAGGGTATCGGCTCGATGGGCAATGACTCGCCCCTGGCCGTGCTGAGCGACAAGAACAAGCCGCTCTACAACTACTTCAAGCAGCTGTTTGCCCAAGTCACGAACCCGCCGATCGACCCGATCCGCGAGGCCATCGTGATGTCGTTGAACAGCTTCATCGGCCCCAAGCCGAATCTGTTGGACATTAACGCCATCAACCCGCCGGTGCGCCTGGAGGTGGAGCAGCCGGTGCTGAGCTTCGAGGACATGGCGCGCCTGCGCGATATTGCGCGCCACACCCATGGCAAGTTCAAGAGCTACGAGCTGGACATCACCTACCCAGTGGAATGGGGCAAGGAGGGTGTGGAAGCCAAGATCGCCAGCCTGTGTGCCGAAGTGGTGGACGCGCAGAAGAGCGGCCACAACATCATCCTGATCACCGACCGCAAGGCCAATCGCGGGCAGGTGGCCATCCCGGCGCTGCTGGCGCTGTCGGCCATCCACCACCATTTGGTGCGTGAGGGCCTGCGCACCACGGTTGGCCTGGTGGTGGAAACCGCCTCGGCGCGCGAGGTGCACCACTTCGCCGTGCTGGCAGGCTTTGGCGCCGAAGCCGTGCACCCTTACCTGGCCATGGAAACCTTGGTCAGCCTGCACAAGGAGCTGCCGGGCGACTTGAGCGCGGAGAAGGCGCTCTACAACTACACCAAGGCCATCGGCAAGGGTCTCTCGAAGATCATGTCCAAGATGGGCATCAGCACCTACATGTCCTACTGCGGTGCGCAGATCTTCGAAGCGGTGGGCCTGCAGAAGGTCTTGGTGGACAAGTACTTCCGCGGCACGCCCTCGCAGGTGGGTGGCATCGGCATCTTTGAAGTGGCCGAAGAGGCCCTGCGCATGCACCGCGCCGCCTATGGTGACGATCCGGTGCTGGCCCAGGCCTTGGATGCGGGTGGCGAGTACGCCTGGCGCGCGCGCGGCGAAGAGCACATGTGGACGCCCGATGCGATCGCCAAGCTGCAGCACAGCACGCGCGCCAACAGCTTCGAGACCTACAAGGACTACGCGCAGATCATCAACGACCAGAGCCGCCGTCACATGACGCTGCGCGGCCTGTTTGAGTTCAAGTTCGATCCGGCCAAGGCGATTGCCATCGAAGAAGTCGAGCCCGCCGCAGAGATCGTCAAGCGCTTCGCCACGGGCGCCATGTCCCTGGGCTCCATCTCCACCGAAGCGCACACCACGCTGGCGATCGCGATGAACCGCATTGGCGGCAAGTCCAACACGGGCGAGGGCGGCGAGGACCCGGCACGCTACCGCAGCGAACTCAAGGGCATCCCGATTGCGGATGGCACCAAGGTCAGCGAAGTGATCGGTGCCAAGGTTGTCGAGGCTGACTACACGCTCAAGGGCGGCGACAGCCTGCGCTCCAAGATCAAGCAGGTGGCGTCGGGCCGCTTCGGCGTCACCACTGAGTACCTGGTGAGCGCCGACCAAATCCAGATCAAGATGGCCCAGGGCGCAAAGCCGGGTGAGGGTGGTCAGCTGCCCGGCGGCAAGGTCAGCGAGTACATCGGTTTCCTGCGCTACTCGGTGCCGGGCGTGGGCCTCATCAGCCCGCCGCCGCACCATGACATCTACTCAATCGAGGATTTGGCCCAACTGATCCACGACTTGAAGAACGTCAATCCGCGGGCGGACATCAGCGTCAAGCTGGTCAGCGAGGTGGGTGTGGGCACCATTGCCGCCGGCGTGGCCAAGTGCAAGGCCGACCATGTGGTGATCGCCGGCCACGATGGCGGCACCGGCGCTTCGCCCTGGAGCTCCATCAAGCATGCCGGCACCCCCTGGGAATTGGGCTTGGCCGAGACGCAGCAAACCCTGGTGCTGAACCGCCTGCGCAGCCGCATCCGCGTGCAGGTGGACGGCCAGCTCAAGACCGGCCGCGACGTGGTGATTGGTGCCCTTCTGGGCGCCGACGAGTTCGGTTTCGCCACGGCGCCGCTGGTGGTGGCCGGCTGCATCATGATGCGCAAGTGCCACCTCAATACCTGCCCGGTGGGCGTGGCCACGCAGGACCCGGTGCTGCGTGCCAAGTTCAGCGGCCAGCCGGAACATGTCGTCAACTACTTCTTCTTCATTGCGGAAGAAGTGCGCGCGCTGATGGCCCAGCTGGGGGTGCGCAAGTTCGACGAACTGATCGGCCGCGCCGAACTGCTGGACATGAAGAAGGGCATTGCCCACTGGAAGGCACAAGGCCTGGACTTTGGCCGCGTGTTCCATCGCCCCACCGTACCGGCCGAGGTGCCGCGCTACCACGTCGAGGCACAGGACCATGGTCTGCACAAGGCACTGGACAACAAGCTGATCCAGCGCTGCCTGCCCGCGCTCGAAAACGGCGAGCGCGTGCAGTTCATGGAAGACGCGCGCAACCTCAACCGCTCGGTGGGTGCCATGCTCAGCGGCGAATTGATCCGCCGCCGCCCGGAAGGCCTGCCCGACCACAGCATCTTCATGCAGATGGAGGGCACCGGAGGCCAGAGCTTCGGCGCCTTCTTGGCCGCGGGCATCACGCTCTACCTGATCGGTGATGCCAACGACTATGCCGGCAAGGGCCTCTCGGGTGGTCGCGTGGTGGTGCGCCCGTCCATCGATTTCCGCGGCGACGCGGGCAGCAACATCATCGTGGGCAACACGGCCCTGTATGGCGCCACCAGCGGCGAGGCCTTCTTCCGCGGTGTGGCGGGTGAGCGCTTTGCGGTGCGCCTCTCAGGCGCCACAGCGGTGGTGGAAGGCACCGGCGACCATGGCTGCGAATACATGACCGGCGGTACCGTGGTGGTTCTGGGCAAGACCGGCCGCAACTTCGCTGCGGGCATGAGCGGTGGCGTGGCCTATGTGTACGACGAAGACGGCCAGTTCGCCAAGCGCTGCAACACCGCCATGGTGGCGCTCGACAAGGTGCTGCCGCGCGAGGAGCAGGAAAGCACGCAGGATCCGGCCACCTGGCACCACATCGACCGCAAGGCCGAACCGGATGAAGCCATCCTGAAGCGCTTGATCGAGGCGCACCACAAGTGGACTGGCTCGCTGCGCGCACGCCAGCTGCTCGACCACTGGGCCGACAGCCGCGCCAAGTTCGTCAAGGTCTTCCCGCAGGAATACAAGCGGGCGCTGGCCGAGATGGCGAGCAAGAAGCTCAGCCGTGCGGCCGTTGAGGAAGCCGCTGAAGCGGTGGCCAAGGCCAAGGCCGTCAAGTCTGCTGCCGCGCGCGCGGCCGCCAAGTAAGCGAGTCAAGGAAAGCAATCATGGGAAAAGTCACCGGCTTCATGGAGTACGAGCGCCTGGAAGAGGGCTACGAGCCCGTCAAGGTGCGCCTCAAGAACTGGAAGGAATTCGTCATTGGCCTCTCGGCCGAAGACAGCAGGACCCAAGCCGCGCGCTGCATGGACTGCGGCACCCCCTTCTGCAACAACGGCTGTCCGGTCAACAACATCATTCCGGACTTCAACGACCTGGTGTACCGCCAACAGTGGCAGCAGGCCATTGAGGTGCTTCACAGCACCAACAACTTTCCGGAGTTCACCGGCCGTGTGTGCCCGGCCCCCTGCGAGGCGGCCTGCACTCTGAATGTCAACGGCGATGCGGTCGGCATCAAGTCGATCGAGCACGCGATCATCGACCGCGCTTGGGCGGAAGGCTGGGTGCAGCCCCAGCCGCCGGCACAGAAGACCGGCAAGAAGGTGGCGGTCGTCGGCTCCGGCCCGGCCGGTCTCGCCGCGGCGCAACAGCTGGCGCGTGCCGGCCACAGCGTCACGGTGTTCGAGAAGAACAGCCGCATCGGGGGCCTGCTGCGCTACGGCATTCCCGACTTCAAGATGGAGAAGTCCCACATCGACCGCCGCGTGGCTCAGATGCAGGCCGAAGGCGTGGAGTTCCGTGTCAATACCCTGGTGGGTGAGCTGCCCAAGGATGGCCCGGCCGCCAAGATCACCAACGACGCCACCACCGTGGTGACGGCAGCCCAGCTGCAGGCGGAATTTGACGCCGTGCTGCTGGCCGGCGGTGCCGAGACCCCGCGCGACCTGCCCGTGCCCGGCCGCGAACTGGAGGGCGTGCACTTCGCCATGGAGTTCCTGCCGCAGCAGAACAAGGTCAATGCGGGCGACAAGCTCAAGGACCAGCTGCGTGCCGACGGCAAGCATGTGATTGTGATCGGCGGCGGTGACACCGGCAGCGACTGTGTGGGCACCAGCAATCGTCACGGCGCCGCGTCCGTCACCCAGTTCGAGCTGATGCCCCAGCCGCCGGAAGTGGAGAACCGCCCGCTGACCTGGCCCTACTGGCCGATCAAACTGCGCAGCAGCTCCAGCCACGAGGAAGGCTGCGAGCGCGTCTTCTCCATCGCCACCAAGTCCTTCAATCCGGGCACCGGCAAGGACAAGGGGCGCATCAAGAGCCTGACCACCGTCCAACTGGAATGGCAGGGCGGCAAGTTCAAGGAAGTGCCCGGGAGCGAAAAGGAATGGAAGGCCGACTTGGTGCTGCTCGCCATGGGCTTCACCGCCCCGGTGGCCTCGGTGCTGGATGCCTTCAATGTGCAGCGCGATGCCCGGGGCAATGCCCACGCAGGAACCGACGCCAGCGGCGGCTATGCCACCAACGTCCCGAAAGTCTTTGCCGCGGGTGACATGCGGCGGGGGCAGAGCTTGGTGGTGTGGGCGATTCGCGAGGGGCGTCAGGCCGCGCAGGCGGTGGACCAATTCCTGATGGGGTTATCAAGCTTGCCACGCTGATTGAGCCTAAAGAAAACGCCCGCCGATTTATGGAATCGGCGGGCGTTTTTCTAGGCATTCAGTCAATCGGTCAGCAGGTTGCGCCAGCGCAGGCGGCGAGCAGGGGTTGGGGCGTCATCGTTCGGCGGGGGGGTCTTGCAAATGCCACCGGGGCACTTTCCGCCGGGGCCGCCGCCGCCTCCGCCTGGCATCACCGTGAAGTCCCAAAGGTCGGAACCGACGAGCGTGATCGTTGGCGCGGTTGGGATGGCATTACCAAGGAAGGCGCCAACAGTCGCCCCGGTTGCGTAGTCGATGTAATTGATCCAACCCGTGCCACCGGCCTTGCAGGCGCCACTGGTGTCTGGGATACCCGAATTCACCGCAAGTGTGCCTCGCACCAAGCGCATATCTGTATGCACGCGCTCTCCGGAAACCAGCAGATCCACATACCAGCCGCCCTTCACCGCGAGGTCAACCGGCAGAGGATTGATCGTCGTACGCATCAGATCGCCGGGGGAGCAAAGGCCTTCCGACCCAGGCGGGCAAGCGGTGGTGGTGCCAAGGGTCTGCTTGACAAAGGCCGGCAGAGTCATGGCACTGCGTGGATTGCCATAACTTTGATCAGTCAAGCGGTCCTTGATGCCATAGATTGAGCCGATCTGAGTGTCCGGAATGTCGGACACGCCGAGGTACCGGCCCGTGCCGACATAGACCATGACGTGGGTCTTGTTGACCAAGCCCAGTTCCGGTCGCGATGTGACGGGTTGGACCACGTTGGCGTCATTCTTGAGCGTGGCCAGCAACTGTGCCTCTACGCCCGGCGCCCCCACGTTGTTGTTGACATCAAATCGCCACACATTGCCATCGGTGTCGCCTCCGTACAGGCGCGCCACCGTAGCGTCACTGAAGCCGTCATCCATCCAAGCGCGGATGTGTCCCAAATTGCTCGGGGTCGAGACGCTGCCCGAGTTTGTGGAAACGGTGGCGCTGGTGATGAGATTTCCAGTCGCGGCATCCACGGCGAAGACATAGCCTTTCCCGTCGCCCGGGCTCACATTGTTGTAGCCGGAGGGCAGGAACACGGTCCAAGTGCCGTCAGCAAGCTTGCCGATCTCAGCTTTGCCAAGCGTGTACCCAAGGTTGTTGTGCGTGAATTCCCAAAGCGCCTTGGGGTTGAGTGGATCGGTAATGTCCAGCGCAAAGTACGAACGACCGCCCTGGCCCAAGCCGCTGACCAGAATGGTCCGCCAATTGCTGCCAATCTTGATGTCGGCAATGACCGGCGTGGCATTGACGAAGTATTCGTGCTTGGTGGCGTACTCTTTGTCAGCCAGTGTGTAAAGCTTGGGCAATACGGCGGTAGGAATAAAGGCCCAACGCTCTGCGCCGGTTGCGGCATCGAGTGCGTGCAGCGCTCCGTCATTAGCGCCGAAGTACAGCATTCCGGCGCGGCTCAGCATCGCCGCGCGGTGTGCGGTATATCCCGTGTCCGTGTAGCCCCGGCGAGAGGTCTTGACGTAGACGCCCTCTGAATGCACCACGTCGCCAAGTACGCTGGCCCGCGCACGGAAGTACTTGTTGACCTCAGTCAGTTGACCTTCGTTGCTGCGGTCCCCTTTCAGGAAGTTCACAAGTGCGGCTCCAGAGGCGGCTGCTTGATCTGTCGTGCTTAGGCAATAAGGGCCAGATACACAGAATTGAGAAAGAGGATTGGCTCCCGAGCTGATGTACGGGGTGGAAAAGTAGGCTTGCTCAGTGCCGCTGAGTGATGCCCAAGAGAAGCTCTTGAGCTTATTGGCTGCCGCCGAAGAAAACATGTAAATCGTTCGGCTGGCTGCATTGGCATCAAGCCAGGCCTTCGCGGACCAATCGCTGTTTGCTGTGTCAACATCACCGGTGTTCACATCGATCCGGTGACTCTTGACATCGCCTGACCATTCGCCTGTGACATAGTTGGAAACGAAAATTTGATTATCACCAGCCGTCACGTTGGGGTTGCTGGTGGTCGCGGCGGCAGAAGCCCCGGCCTTCTTGTCGATGGCGATAAGGGCTGAGCGCAGGCCTGCAAACAATGAGTCGGGATCTTTGGCGCTGAAATAGAGCCCATCAGTATTCACTGCAGCATGCCAAAGGTCGTCAATTGCGGATGGCTTGTCGGCTTCAGGTTTGGGCCAGGTGCAGGTGCCAGAACTCTGCCAAGAGCAGATCCCGTTACCGGGGTCGGCGGCCAATTCCTGCTTGATGGCATGGTAGTCACCCGTGTTGGCGGACAGATAGTTTGGGATGTACTGCATGTTCCCCGGCAGGCCTAAGCCCAGAGAAAACAGCTGCATGTTCTGTTTTTCATGGGGAACCTTGGCGGGGTTGCTGCTATTCCCGCACAGATCCTGGCCGTTACTGGAATTCTTGCAGTAGGCAGTGGCAGCTGCGCTACCGTCGTCATGCCGCAAATCAGTACTGAAGTAATAGTAAGCGGTGTCCGCTAAGCTATTGGATTGCGGTACGCCGTCCTTCTTCGGCGCCGTCAGACTCGAGTCCAGCTCTCCAATTGCGCTGCTACCGTCGACTTTGACGCCAGCTGAGCCGTTCCAATATCCATCGGTCGAGAGTAGGGCAAAGTTCTTCTGACAGGAATACTCCATGGGCTCTTTGACGGTCACTCCGTCAATGCTGGTGCCATTCAGGCGGCCGGCATAGAGACGCCCGGCGACACTGAGGGCCTGACGCAGCGGTGTGCCGGAGCTCGGTTTGGCTGCAAATAGCTGGCTGTACCAATTTGACTTGTGAGTGCTCTCGAAGGTGTCGAGATTCAAGAAGTCGCCGGTGGCATTGCGATTGAGAGTGAAGTAGCCAAGCCGGTAGTTGTTGCCCACCGGTTGAAACGCACGCGAACTAGCTGTCTTCATCAGCTGCATGCGGGTCCGGTAGTACGCCCACCAGTTGGCGAAATTGGTCATCTCCTCTGCATAGGTGCATGTCGCGCCTGCGCAATCGGTGCGCGCAACTGATTTCGGATAACTGCTTGTTGTGGTGACAATATCAACTCGCTCGAACGAACCCGGGAAGTTGCCGGCTGCTCCGTAGCGGCCCGGATATCGTGCATAAGGGAAATCTGCGGTTCGAACAGCTCTGCAATCACCAGTTGTTGGCGTTAGCTTGGCCGCGGCGCTCTCGGTCTTGCACCAGCGCACTGGGGCTGGATAGCTCTTGTCTGCTGTTGGGCCTGCCTGGATTGCGCAGTCGCGAAGGTCAATTGAGCTGCAGTACTCTCCAGTCACTATCTTGTAATAGTGAGGGCCAACATTTCGAGTCTCGGTGCTGATGTTGTCGGGTGTTCCCTTGGCGAATTTTTGCGCCGTTCCTGTTGCGAATTTCGCGCGCTTCACGTTGTAGGTGACGGCGCCGATCTTTCCGGGTAATACGTAGTTCTTGTCTCGCACACAGTCACTGTCTGGCGATGAACTGCTCGGGCACCAAATCATGTCCGGGAATTCTGTCGTGAGATCGGTGTCCCCTGTGCTCTGTACTCCAAATCCATCATTCTTCACGTTTGTCCAGCCGCTGGTTTGGGCTGAGTCCATCGATGGATACGAGCTTCCGTCGTACTTGAGCGGGGGGCTGTAGCGAATATTCGGATTGTAGGCAACGCCGTTGAAATCGGAGGCGAGCAGCGGTGGCAGCATCCGGCGAGAGGAATGGCCATTGATGCCGTAGCAAGCATCGTTCAAGGAGCTGTCCTTGCAGCAATCTGCAGCGAAGGTACCCGGGCTGAAACTCGCTCCACTACCGCTTGGGCCGGCAGATCTGCAGTGTTGCAACAGGTTGTTGCTGGCGTTGTACATGATCTGGTCCGGCATGAAATCCCAGGCCATGGATCCAGAGTCATCCAGGATGAAAACCAGATTCGACTTGATCGACGTGGATGACGAGGTTGCCAGCGGGCTCTTAGATAAATCCGCAGGGGCAGCAATTACCATCGCGGTAATGCCTGCCGTCAGAAGGGAAGTCAGGGCGATTGATTTCGCGGCGAAATTGAACTGTGTGGAGTACTTCATGGTTCCTCGCGCATTCATTAGATCGAAATAATGGTCTGAGTGAAGCTCACTGCATTTCTGGGGCCTTCGACTCGGACGGTTATGCGGTAAAGTGCCTCACGTGCCGCGGGTATGCCGGTTGGGCTTGACATGGACCCTCGCTCATCCACTTTTCGGTATGGCGCCAACTCGCAGTTGGAGCCCATGCTTTCTCTCTTGCCTTGATTGACGCAAAGTCGGTGAATCAAGTAACTGACCTTGTTGCCATTTGCGTCCGGCGGAAGCTCATTGACGAAATTGGCCGCCTTTTGAACGGCCCAGAACGCCTCCCAGCTTTGGCCAGGGATCGGGTCTTGTCGCGTGGCGCGGTAAGCGATCGGTTCTGAGGCGCCCTTGAGGATGTGATTGCTCAACCGATTCGCCTGACCGAGCTGCGCTGGCAGTGCGCCTGAGGCCGGGACCACTTCGGTGAACGCGCGCGCTTGCTGATCCAGCCAGGCCATGGCGGTCTCGACGCCCACTTGCGCTGCCTGTGCTGCGCTTTGCTGAAAGGCGAGGTTGCCGGCGACCTGGTTCGTGGCCAGCATCGTGCGCATCAGGCCGACTGCCGCGAGCGACAGCGCAACCAGGGCGATCAACGCCAGCACGAGTACGAGGCCGTGTTGATTGCCAAGTGGCGGGCGGGTGGGTGTGATTCTGGGCATGTTGATCCGAGGCGACAGGCGGTATTGGCGCGAGCGAAGGGGTGCGTATCAGACAGGTGGCCAATCGCCGTCCGGCAATTCGACCGGCACGTTGGCGAAAGGAATCGCCGCTTCGAAGCTTCGGTAACGGAATCGCTTCCAGTCGCTGCCGGGAATGGAAATCGGAGCGGAGGCTGCGGCGCTCCATGTCGGAGCCGGAGCGCCCCCCGCAACGTCGGTGACCTCTTCTTTTTCCAACTGACCGCTGCGGGCGACGAGAACCATCCGGATGCCCCGAATCCTGCGCCAGCCATCGGCGTCAACCGGGGTGGTGGTATTCGTTGTGTCGGGCACTCCGTCGGCAGGGATGCTGGTATCCCGCAAATACAAGGCGCGTAATGCCACGATGCCTTCAGCTACCGGCGGCCAATTGGCCGGAGCGTTTGAGGTGCAGTTGGCCGTGCGGAAGTCACAGGCCGTGAGCTGTCCCGACCGCACCGCATAAGCGCGAACAATCGGATTCAGGCCCAGATTGAATAGAAATCCTCGTTGGGCGTTGACGATGCCCGCCTGAACGCCGACCACGGACGTCGGTGTCGCCGGGCTCGTTGTGACACGTGTCATGAACAGGGCGCAGGGGTTCACGCGAACTTCGGGCGCTGCGACAACCCACTCATTCAGCCTGAAAGCTTGCGGTGCTTCGGGCAGGTATTCGGCCGGGGTCGGATGGTTCTTGATGCGGTTGCCGAGATGCACGCCCGACGGGTCACCGTACACAACCAGCAAAGTCTCCGAACCGGAGTCGCCGGCTGGAATGCTCGGGTGGTTGATCGTGGCCTGCCCCAAATTGTTCACGGTGAGACCGTTGTCCAAGGTTAGGTTGCAGCCCAATACGTTCTGGTCCATGAAGCCGTTGCCCACCTGCTGCAGGTCTTGCTGGAGCAGGGTCAGCGCGATCGCGCCGCTCGTCTGCGCATCACCGCCGCCAGTGGCCGTCCGGCGCTGCCCTTCAGCGACCTTGAGCATCTGCATCACGATGATGATGACCAGCATGCCGACCACGATGCCGACCAGCACTTCAACCAAGCTGAGGCCAACGTGCTTTTGGCGTCCACCCAGGTGCAACTGAATATGCGCACTCATTTCAACTCCGAGACAAGTTGGAGCTTGTTCGCCGGAGAGGCGGCCGGCTCAGCGGGATGCTTCCAGAACAGTTGGATCGTGACCCTGCTGCTTGGAGTCAAAGCGGGGTCGGCTGGTCCAGTTCCTGAGCCCAAAATGGTCGGCAGCGGATTGATGGCCGTTACGGTGACGGTCGGCGGCGTACTGGACGCCCCTGGCAACTGGGCCAAAACCCGAGCCTTCCAGGCCAGATAGGCGGCCCCAGAGGGTGAGCTTGAAAACTGAGTGCTCAGCGTCGCATTGCTGCGATCGGTGAGGGTCATCTGATTGACCAAGTCATTGGCCAGCTGTGCCGCGCTCGAGCGGTACTGTGCTTGAGAAGACTGGGTGATGGCTTTGGACTGCAGGGCGATCAGACCCAGTACGCCGAGTGAAAAGATCAGCACAGCGACCAGGGCTTCAAGCAACATGAAGCCGGAGCGGGCGCCCGATCGGGAGGAAGAGGCTACGTTGCGCTTCATTTCAGCAAGCCTGCACACTGCCGGTGGCGAAAACTGGGTTGCACATACGGATCTGACCTGCTGCACTCACTTGTACTTGCAGACAATTCAACTCGCCGCCCAGCGATTTGCAGTTGGCCGGGTTGCTGCCGGTGATCGTGACGGTGGTGGCGGCTGCAGGGCCGCCAACCAATCGGCCCATGCCGTTGAATATGACGGAATCGGCAGTTGACGTAACGACGGAGCCGCCTTGTGTTTCTTGGGCCGCATGCTTCTGCAGGACATGAGGCGCAACGGTGTCGGAAGCGGCGGCGTCGCACTGACTCACTACGCTGTCCGCCGCATCTGCGGTCACCACATCGACCACCCAGTTCGGTCCGGTCACAGCCAGAACGCATGTGTCGTCCAGCGATGACGTCAATTGAAAGCGCACCTGGGCATTGCGGCTGGTGGCCTCGGTTCGTGCCAACTGCAGCCCGGCCAACACGGTTTCAGCGGTGCCACGTATGCGTGCATTGGCCATCCAGGCTGAGAAGGCTGGGCCGCCCAAGGTGAACATCATGGCCACGATGACCAGCCCCACCAAGGCTTCAATGAGGGTCAGGCCCTTCTCCGACTGCATCAGCACAGCCCCCCCTTCTTGGTGACCCAGCAGTTGTTCGGGCTGGGCAATGACCATCCTGCCGGGACGGCTGTGGTCTTTTTGGTACCGGCTTGATCGACGGTGTAGGTGAAGCCGCTCATGGAACCAGTGCCGGTAGCGGTCAGCTCAAATGCAGTCGCCGATGCGGCGGTGCAGGAAAAAGTAAAGAACTTGCCAGCAGTGACGGTGCAGGCTAAAGCGCCTGCATAGGTCCGGTTGTCCTGAAAAAACTGTTCCATGCGCACCTGACGCTCGGCCAAGCCCGCTGTGGCTTCTGGAATCCGCCCGCGGGTGACATAGTCCCGGTAAGAAGGCAGGGCAACTGCACCTAGGATGGCGACAACTGCCACGGTGACCATCACTTCAATCAAGGTGAAGCCGAGTGCAAGGGGACTGCGTGAGGGGCGGCAAGAGCGGTGCATGGAGAGGCCCATTGAAACGAGCCTAGATTTTTCTCAATGGGGCCTCTTCAGCCTAGGCCGCCGATCACCAGACTTAAACCGTCGATCACGCAAGTCGCTCGCATTCGTAACAATTCACGCCCACTTTGTGGCGGCCGTGAACTCCTTAACGGTCAGCATGTCGACACCCTTTGACACGCTTTCGGCAGGCCATGTGGGAATCCGGGCAATCCCGTAGTCATGCTGGGGTGCCATGCCACAATGCGCGCCTTTTCAACGCAGGCCTTAGGTTCCGTCCATCCCGTGTCCTCTGCTGCCCTGATCGAGATCGATCGCGTCACTTTCGGCTACGACAGCAGCCGCACCATCCTCAAGGATCTCAGCCTGCGCTTCGAGCGTGGCAAGGTGACCGCGGTGCTCGGCAACTCCGGCTGCGGCAAGACCACGCTACTTCGGTTGATCGGCGGGGTTCATGCGCCGAGCCAGGGTCGGGTTGTCTTCGATGGCGAGGTCATTGATATCCACAACCGCGAGCAGCTGTACCGACTCCGTCGGCGCCTGGGCATGCTGTTTCAGTTCGGTGCGCTGTTCACCGACCTCAGCGTGTTTGACAACGTGGCCTTCCCTCTGCGGGAGATGACCGATCTTCCCGAGGCCATGATCCGCGATCTGGTGCTGATGAAGTTGAACGCCGTGGGCCTGCGGGGTGCCGCCAGTTTGCGCATCAGCGAGGTCTCCGGTGGCATGGCGCGGCGCATCGCGCTGGCGCGCGCCATTGCGCTGGACCCCGAGCTCATCATGTATGACGAGCCCTTCGCCGGGCTGGATTTGATATCGATGGGCGTGGCTGCCAAGCTCATCCGGACCCTGAATGATGTGACCGGCGCAACCTCCCTGCTGATTTCGCACGACGTGCCCGAATGCATGGCCATCAGTGACTGGGTGGTGCTGATGGCGGAAGGGGGGCGCATCGTGGCCCAGGGCACACCGGCCGAGATGATGGCCTCCACCGATCCCGAAGTCCGGCAGTTCGTCCGTGGCGAGCCGGACGGCCCGGTGAAATTCCATTACCCGGCACCGCAGCCCTTGCAGGACTACGGCTTGGTTTCGCAAGGGGAGCGCGCATGACCGAGCTGCTGGCCTCGCTGGGTGCGCGCACCTTGGCCACACTGGGCGGCTGGGGCCGTGCCGCGTTCTTTTTTGCTGGCCTGTTGGCTGCGGTGCCGCGATCCCTGCGGCGCTTTAGCCTGGTGGTGACGCAGATGCATGCGATCGGCAACCGGTCCCTGCTCATCATCCTGGCCTCGGGCATGGCGGTCGGTTTCGTGCTGGCGCTGCAGATGTATTACGCGCTGGTGACTTACGGTGCGGCGGAGTCCCTGGGCCTGGTCGTCAACCTCAGCCTGGTGCGCGAGTTGGGTCCGGTGGTGACGGCCCTTCTGTTTGCCGGGCGTGCCGGCACCTCGCTGACTGCCGAGATCGGCCTCATGAAGGCAGGCGAACAGATTGCCGCGCTGGAGTTGATGGCCATCGATCCGCGGCAACGCATCCTGGCGCCACGCTTCATTGCGGGCATGGTGTCCATGCCCCTCTTGGCCATCTTGTTCTCGGCCATCGGCATCCTGGGGGCATGGCTGGTGGCGGTGGGATTGATCGGCATCGACCCTGGCAATTTCTGGTCGATCCAGCAGAACGGCGTCGACGTCTGGCGCGATTTGGGCAATGGCGTCGTCAAAAGCTTCGTGTTCGGCGTCATCTGCAGTGCCGTTGCGCTCTATCAGGGTTATGAAACCCAGGCGACGCCGGAAGGCGTGGCCTACGCCACCACACGCACGGTGGTGATTTCCTCGCTGGCGGTTCTGGGTATGGACTTCATCCTGACCGCCCTGATGTTCACGACCCCCCGCTGACGGGCGGGTCTCTGCACTGCGTTTACACAACCCTATGACCAAACGCAATATTGAAATCCTGGTCGGACTCTTCGTGCTGGCCGGTCTGTTGGCTCTGCTGTTTGTCTCGCTCAAGGCGGCCAATCTCACCAGCTTTCAGAATGGTGAGACCTACCGCCTGACGGCCCGCTTCGACAACATCGGCGGTCTCAAGGCGCGCGCACCGGTGCGCTCGGCCGGCGTGGTGATCGGCCGCGTCACCAGCATCAGCCTGGACCCCAAGACCTACCAGGGGGTGGTGACGATGGACATTCAGCGCCAGTACGAGTTCCCGCGCGATACCTCGGCCAAGATCCTGACCGCCGGTTTGCTGGGTGATCAATACATCGGCCTGGAGCCGGGCGGCGACGAGAAGCTGCTGGTGTCCGGCGATGTGGTCAAGCAGACCCAGTCGGCCGTGGTGCTGGAGAACCTGATCGGCCAGTTCCTGTACAGCAAGGCTGCCGAGCCGCCGGCTGCCGAGAAGCCATGAAGGCCCGCCTGCAAATTGCGGCGGTGTGCGTGGCGCTGAGTGCCTGCGCTGCGCCGCTGCCGCCCGGCGCACAGCCGCATCCCAAGGATCCCTGGGAGGGCTTCAACCGTCGCGTGTTCGCGTTCAATGACGTGATCGACGAGGCGGCCGTCAAGCCGGCGGCGCGCGCGTACCAGGAAGTGGTGCCGGAGCCGGCGCGGATCGCAGTCAGCAACTTCTTTGGCAATCTGGGGGACGTCTGGTCGGCCGTGAACTGGTTGCTGCAGGGCGAGTTCCGCTACAGCGTGGAGCAGGGCGCGCGCTTCATGTTCAATTCCACGCTGGGTCTGGCGGGTCTGATCGATCTGGCCGGCGAGGCCGGCCTGGAAAAGCGCAGCCAGAATTTTGCGCAGACTCTGGGTGCTTGGGGCGTGGGGCGTGGGCCCTACTTGGTCCTGCCCTTGCTCGGGCCTTCAACCGTGCGCGACACCGCGGCCCTGCCGATTGACCGGCTGGCCCGCTCGTCCGTCTGGTTTGACGGCGCGAATAGCCAACTGGCTGCGACCGCACTGGAGCTCATCAGCGTACGCGCCAGCTTCCTGCAGGCTGGGGAACTGGTCGAAGGCATTGCGCTCGACAAGTACACCTTCTTCCGCGAAGCCTATTTGCAGCGCGCCAACATGAAGAAGCGGGCCAAGTCGGCAGAGGATGACGAGTTCGAGGTCGTGCCCTCGCCATCCAAGCCCGCCGCAAGCGCGCCCTGATGGGGCTTGTCCACCCGGCAAGCGCCTGAACCGTTGACCGCCGGCCCGATTGCGGGCCACGAAGGGAATTCGAATGTCTAATAATCAACGTCGTCTTTGGATCCAAAGCCTGCTGCTCTCGCTGACGCTGGCTTTGCCGGCACTGCCTGCCTGGGCGGCTGACAACAGCACACCCGACGGCTTGGTCAAGGAGCTCTCGGTCGACATGCTGGAGGCCGTCAAGGCCGACAAGGCCATCCAGGCCGGTGACATGGGTCGCATCCAGGCGCTGGTCGAGTCCAAGGTCATGCCCTACGTGAACTTCCGCCGCGTGACACAAACGGCGGTAGGCCGCTACTGGCGTCAGGCCACGCCGGAGCAGCAAGACAAGCTGCAGAAGGAGTTCCGCACCCTGTTGATGCGGACCTATGCCGGCGCGCTGTCGCAGGTGAAGGACCATCAGCTGGCCTTCAAGCCGCTGAAGCTGGCTCCGGAAGAGACCGAGGTGGTGGTCAAGACCCAGGTGCGTGGCAAGGGCGACCCCATCCAACTCGACTACCGCCTCGAGAAGGCCGAAAAGGGCTGGATGATCTACGACATGAATGTGCTGGGCATCTGGCTGGGCGACCAATACCGCACCAGCTTCGCGCAAGAAATTTCGGCCTCCGGCATTGACGGCTTGATCAAGACCCTGACCGAGCGCAACGCCAAGGCCCTGGCGGCCAACTCGAAGGGCTGATCGATGTCCGGGAGTTCGCTGCGCTTGCCGGCTTCCGTTCTGCTGCCCCAGGCGGCAAGCCTTTGGCGGCAGTGGCAGGCCAGCCTGAGTGCTGAAGCGGCCGGCGTGGTGGCCGGCGCGGGCCAGGAGGTCCGGCTCAGTGCGGCCGAGCTGAAGGAGTTCGACTCCTCGGCGCTTAGCCTCTTGTTGGGCTGCGCTCGCGTCTGCCGCCAGCATGGCCTGAGCCTGACGGTGCTGGACGCGCCGGTTCTGCTTCGGGACCTGGCGCGGCTTTACGGGGTGGAAGACCTGCTTTGGCCCTCCGCCCGCGAGGCTCAGCTGGCGTAGCGTTTGCTGCGCAGATTGCGCTTGATTTCCTGCAGCACCGGGCGCAAGCGATCGCCCATGCGCAGGGCAACACCGGTCGTCAGGATGTCCACGGCTACCAACTGCAGCAGGCGCGACACCATGGGGCTGTAGCGCTCGAAGTCTTCCGGGTGGTCCACGGCCAGCAGAACCTGACCGGCTGACTGTCCGATCTGCGCCAGCGGCGAGCCGCTCGCGGTCAGGATGATGAGCGTGGCGCCCTTCTTGCGAGCCGTCTCGGCTGCGTCCAGCAGGTCGCGGCTGCGCCCTGAGTTGGAGAACAGCACGGCGCAGTCACCGGCTCCCATCATGGTTGCGCTCATCAAGAGCACGTGGCCGTCCGAGCACCAGCCGCTGTGCACCCCGAGGCGAAAGAACTTGTGGTGTGCGTCCTGCGCGACGATGCCGGAATTGCCCACGCCCCAGAACTCGATGCGGCGGCCGTTCTCACCGGCATGGCAGAGCGCCTGGATGGCGCGCTCGACCGCATGGCCACTGGCATCGTTGCGGTAGTGCAGTAAGGCCGCCACGGCGTTGTCCACCACCTTGACGATCAGATCGGCCGGCTTGTCGTCGACCTCCACGGCCCGATGCACAAAGGGCACGCCCTCGTTCACGCTACCGGCTAGCTTGAGCTTGAAGTCGGCCAGGCCGTCGTAACCCACGCTGCGGCAAAAGCGCACCACTGTGGGCTTGGAAACTTCGGCCCGGTCGGCCAGCTCGCTGACGGGCAGGCTGGCGAAGGCGCGTGGATCGACCAACAGCAGCTTGGCCACGCGTTGCTCGGCTGGGGGCAAGGCGGGCAGGGCCGCCTTGATGCGTTCCAGCAGCGAACTCATCAGACCTCCTCGGGCCAGGTGAAGCCCTCGCGCGCCACCAGTGCGCTGGCGGCTGCGGGCCCCCAGCTGCCGGCGGTGTAGGGACGCGGGCCTTCTTCCTCGCGGGCCCAGGCATCCAGGATGGGTTCGACCCAGCGCCAGGCCTGCTCTTGCTCGTCACTGCGCACGAACAGGTTCAGGCGACCGGCAATGGCATCGAGCAGCAGGCGCTCGTACGCGCCCACGCGGTTGGCGGCGAATGCCTTGTCGAAGTCCAGGTCCAGCGAAACGGGGGCCAGGGTTTCGCCGTGCGCGCTGCCCTTGGCGGCGAGCAACTGCAGCTCCAACCCGTCCTCGGGCTGCAGCTTGATGATCAGCCGGTTCGCGCGTGGCTTGCCGGGAAAGATGGCGTGCGGTACTTGGCGGAAGTTGACGACGATCTGGGCATCGCGCGCGGCCAGGCGCTTGCCGGTGCGCAGGTAGAAGGGCACGCCGGCCCAGCGCCAGTTTTGGATCTCCGTGCGCAGCGCCACGAAGGTCTCGGTCCGGCTGTCCGCCGGCACCTTGCCCTCGTCCAGATAGGCCGGCACCGCCTTGCCATCCGCATTGCCGGCGCGGTACTGGCCGCGCACCACATCGCGCGCCACGGTCTCGGGCGTGAAAGGCTTGAGCGCGCGCAGAACCTTGAGCTTTTCGTCGCGGATTGCGTCGGCGTCGTTGCTGGCCGGTGGCTCCATGGCCAGCATCGTCAGCAACTGCAGCGCATGGTTCTGGATCATGTCGCGCAGCGCGCCGGTGCCGTCGTAGAAGGGGCCCCGGGTGCCGACGCCGAGCGACTCGGCCAGCGTGATCTGGATGTTGGCAATGCTCTCGCGACGCCAGAGCGGCTCGAAGAAGGCGTTGCCGAAGCGCAAGGCCATCAGGTTCTGCACCGAGGGTTTGCCGAGGTAGTGGTCGATGCGGAATGCCTGGGCCTCGTCGAACACCGAGCGCACCACACGGTTGATCTGCTGGGCGCTCTTGAGATCGTGGCCGAGCGGCTTCTCCAGCACCACCCGCACGCGCTCGTGGTTCAGGCCGGCGGCCCCCAGCTGTTCGCAGATCTGCGTGAACAAGTGCGGACTGGTGGCCAGGTAGAACACCACCGTGTCGGCCGGCTCCTCGGGGCGTTCGGCCAGCCACTGCTTGAGATGCCCGTAGTGCTCGGCTTGGCTCAGGTCCATGCGGCGGTAGAACACCAGGGCTGCAAAGCGCTCGAACTCTTCCTGGCTGGGGCGCTTGGCGCCCTCCACCTCTTTGAAGCGCTCGCGCAGCCAGTCTCGGTACTGGTCGTCACTTTGCTCGTCGCGCGCGACCGCCAGGATGCGCGCCCCGCCGGGCAGCTTGCCGTGCCGGAAGGCCTGGAACAACGCAGGCATCAATTTGCGCCAGGTGAGATCGCCGGTGCCGCCGAAGAAGACAAGGTCAAAGGACATGGTCGAACATGTAATTTAGTTACCAATTGGATGATGCATTGGTTTCTTCGTGCGGTCAACGCGTGGCGCGCCCTGCCGGGCTGGGGCGAACCCAGCATTCGCCAAAAAAAAAGCCCCGCGGAGGCGGGGCTTCGATGGGGCGGAAGCTTGGTTTAGTTGCCGCAGCCCAGGCTCTTGATGCGATCGTCGGCCGCCTTGGCGCGCACCAGACCGAAGCCGTACTTGGTGTCGCGGCCGGCAGTGCCGAGGTCTTCGGCGCTCTTGGTCAGCGAGCTGCGCAGCTGGGCCGCCGTGCAGTTCAGATTGCGGCTCCACACCAGGGCGGCAACGGCCGAGACGTGCGGCGTGGCCATCGAGGTGCCGTCGTAGAAGGCGTAGTGCGAAGGCGTGACCGCCACCGTGGCGGACTGGCCCAGCTGGTTCAGCATCGCGGCCCCTTCGGTGTCGGAAGCCGTGACCGAGGGGATGGTCGTCACAGTGGTGCCCAGCGTGCCGCCGAAGCCGCCTGCCGCGTTGTTGTAGACCACTGCGCCAATGCCGCCGCTGGCCTTGCAGTTCGACACCTTGGTGGCGAAGTCCACGGTGCCGCGCTGGATCAGGCAGACCTTGCCCGTCATGGCGCCGGCCTGGACGGTGTCACCCAAACCAAAGTTCGCCAGGGCGCCGGTGGCCGTGCCGAGCGGCGAGCCATCCATGCCGCCGGGCGCGTAGGTGTTGCTGCCCACGGTCAGGGCCGAGCTGCGGCCGCTGTTCATCGGCACGGTGGAGAGCACGGAGACGCCCGGCGCGGCCAGCTCCACCTTGCTGTTGTACTGGGAGAAGGTGGCCCACTGCTTGGTTTCGTCAATGGCGGCCACCATCACCACGCTGGAGTAGCCAGCGGGGTAGCTGATCACGGTGTTGCCATCGTTGCCGGCCGCGGCGATCGACAGGATGCCGCTGGAGTACAGCGAGTCGAAGGCGCGCTGCTCGGTCTTGCTGGAGCGGCCACCGCCCAGCGACATGCTGATGATGTTGGCGCCAGCGGCCTTGCACTTGTTGGCGGCGGTGGTCAGGCTGGAGGAATAGGCCCAGCCGGCGGCACTGAACACCTTGACGATGTGCAGCTTGAGCTTCTTGTTGGCGTTCACGCCCACCACGCCTGTGCCGGCGTTGTTGACGGCGGCGATGGTGCCCGCCACGTGGGTGCCGTGGTGGTTCTCGTCGGTGTACCACCAGCCGGTGCCACTGTCGTATTCGCCGGTGACGTTGGCGCTGCTGTCCAGGTCTTCGTGGGCACGGTCATAGCCCGAGTCGATGATGCAGACCTTGCGGTTGCCGGCCAGGTCGTCGCTCAACTGATCGGCTTGGACCATCTTGATGCCGTAGGGTACTTGCTGGCCCAGCGCATAGGGCGTGCCGGTCGAGGGGCTGGTGGTGGCAAAGGGGTAGCGCTTCACGTCTTCTTCGACATACAGCACATTCGGGTTGTGTTCCAGCCCCTTCAAGGCAGTTACAGGCACTTCGATGGCCATGGCATCGGCGCCGAAGATTTCATGCTTGATTTCGCCCTTGGCGGCGGCCACGGCGGAACGCAAGGAGGCGGCAGCGCCCGGCTTCATGGCGACAATCACGCGGGTCTTTTCGGGGGCGGCCGCCTGGGCCGGTGCCGCGGCTACCAGCACGCCTGCAAGGGTCAGCAGGGTTTGCAGCACCGGGGTCTTGATCAAGCTCTTCATGAAACGCACTTTCGAACTGAAGGAAGGAATGGGGTCGCACGACCCGCGCTGGCTGCCGGCCACATCCGAACATTCGGTTACTGCGCCTTGCGTGGGGGGTGACTTTAGAAACCTCGCTTCGCATTTGGCTAAGGCGTCTCCCCAAATATGGGGAGGGACCTTCCCTGTTAGTAACAACCCGTTACGGCCGAGGACGCCGCTACACGCTGCCGCGTGGCTGGCCCGCACCGGCCCTTTTGCCTCAACACAAGGTTCAGCATGAATCAGTTGGAACAACTCAAGCAGTTCACCACCGTGGTGGCGGACACCGGCAACTTCCTGCAGATCGCCCAGTTCGCGCCGCGGGATGCCACGACCAATCCCTCGCTGATCCTGAAGGCGGTGCAGCAGACCGAGTACGCGCCGCTGCTGAGTGAGACGGTGGCGGCGCATCGCGACGCGTCGATGGCCGAGCAGGTCGATCAGGTGCTGGTGCGTTTCGGCTTGGAAATCCTCAAGCACATCCCCGGGCGGGTGTCGACCGAGGTGGACGCGCGCCTGTCCTTCGACCGGGCGGCGACCGTCGCCCGCGCGCGCCATCTGATGGGTTTGTATGAAGCACAGGGAGTTGGACGCGATCGCGTGCTCATCAAGATCGCGTCGACTTGGGAGGGCATCCAGGCTGCAGCGGAACTGGAGCGCGACGGCATCCACTGCAACCTGACCCTGCTGTTCGCCTTCTGCCAAGCGGTGGCCTGCGGTGCCGCGGGCATCACGTTGATCTCGCCCTTCGTCGGGCGCATTTACGACTGGTACAAGAAGAGCGCCGGTGCGGCCTGGGTGGAAGCCGAACACGCGGGCGCCAACGACCCTGGGGTGCGTTCCGTCGCCCGCATCTACCGCTACTTCAAGCAGCACGGCATTGACACCGAGGTCATGGGGGCGAGCTTCCGCAATGTCGGGCAGATCCAGGCCTTGGCAGGGTGCGACCTGCTGACCATCGCGCCCGAACTGCTGGCGCAGTTGCAGGCGCTGGAGCAGCCCCTGGTGCGTCAGCTTGAGGCCGGCCCGGAGGCGGTGGAGCCCGCGGTGCACTTCGACGAAGCGGGCTTCCGCTATGCACTGAACGAGGACGCGATGGCAACCGAGAAGCTCGCCGAGGGCATCCGCCTGTTTGCGGCCGATGCGGTCAAGCTGGAGCGCCTGATCGAAGGAGCGCGTTGATGACCCGCGCCGATCGGCTGCCTGCCTGGGGCGAACTGCAGAAACTGCGCGAGTCCTGGTCGCTCGATTTGCGTGCGGCCTTTCAGCAGGACAGCGCACGCGCGCAGCGCTGGCAGTTCGAGGCTGCGGGTGTGCGGGTGGATCTCTCCAAGAACCTGTGGGACGAGGCGGTGTGGAGCGGCCTGCTGCGCCTGGCCGAGCAGGCGGAGGTGCTGGCACAGCGCGACGCCATGCTGCGAGGTGAGGCCATCAACAACACTGAAGGGCGCGCCGTGCTGCACACGGCCTTGCGGGCGCCTGCGGGTGCTCCGACCCCATTCAACGACGAAGTGCAACAGGCGCTGGAGCGCATGCTGGGCTTTGCCGAGCAGGTACGGGCGAGTGGCATCCGCGACGTGGTGCACATCGGCATTGGCGGCAGCGATCTCGGGCCCGCCATGGCCGTGCAGGCCCTCCAGGCCGACTTGCCACCGCACTTGCGCCTGCACTTTGTTTCCAATGTGGACGGTCAGGACCTGGCCGCCGTGCTGCCCCAATTGCAGCCGCAGACCACGCTCTTCATCGTTGCATCCAAGACCTTCACCACCCAGGAGACGCTGGCCAATGCCGAGGCCGCCAAGGCCTGGTTCCTGGCGGCCGGCGGAACGGAACTGGCGCGGCATTTCGCGGCAACCAGCAGCAACCGCGAGGCGGCGCAGGCCTTTGGCATCGAGTCGGTGTTCGGATTCTGGGACTGGGTGGGCGGTCGCTATTCGCTCTGGTCGGTGATTGGCCTGCCGCTGGCCATTGCCATCGGCGCAGAGCGTTTCCGTGCGCTGCTGGCGGGCGCGCACGCCATGGATCGGCATTTCGCGGAAGCACCGGCCGAGCGCAATCTGCCCGTGCTGATGGGCCTGCTGGACGTCTGGTACCGGAACTTCCTGGGCTTTTCCAGCCGCTCGGTGGCGCCCTACCACCAGGGGCTGCGGCGGCTACCGGCGTACTTGCAGCAACTGGAGATGGAGAGCAATGGCAAGTGCGTCGATCGTGAAGGCAACCCACTGACCTTCGCCACCTCGCCGGTGGTCTGGGGGGAGGCCGGCACGAACGGCCAGCACGCCTACTTCCAAATGCTGCATCAGGGGACGGAGACCGTGCCGGTGGAGTTCATCCTGGTGCGCCAGCCCCGCTACGGCTTCCAGCCTCCGCCCGCGCTGGCGGCGCGCCTGGCGGACCAGCACCGCAAGCTCCTGGCCAATGGCATTGCGCAGGCGCAGGCACTGATGCAGGGCAAGCGTTTCGATGAGGCCTTGGGCGAGAAGGCGCCCACGGCCAACCCGCAGCTGGCGGCAGATGCATTGGCACGGCACCGCAGCTTTCCAGGCAACCGGCCGAGCAGCTTGATCTTGCTGGAGCAATTGGATGCGCACAGCCTGGGGGCGCTGATTGCGCTGTACGAACACCGCGTGTTCGTCAGCGGCGCGGTATGGGGCATCAATAGCTTTGACCAATGGGGCGTTGAACTCGGCAAAGCCTTGTGCAGCCAGCTGCTGCCGCGGCTTGATAGTGGCGATGTGCACGGGCTGGACGGCTCGACGGCCGCCGCGCTGCGCTGGGTCCGTGCTTGATGCTGCCGGTTTTCGACTTTGGAGGGGTGGTGTTTCGCTGGCGGCCGGCCCGGCTTGTGGCCAAGGTTTGGCCTCAGCGAGCCCGCACCGGCGCCGAGCTGGAGGCCACGGTGCAGGCCCTGTTCCAGTCCTACCAGGGCGACTGGGGCCATTTTGATCAAGGCCTGCTGGATGCGGCAGGGCTGATTGAAGCCGTGTGCATTCGCACTGGCTGGGCGGCCGAAGAGATGGAAGCGCTGCTCGCCGCGGTGCCCGAAGAGCTGGTGCCCCAGCCCGAGACGGTGGCATTGGTGCAGGAGCTGCGTGGGGCGGGCCACCGGCCTGTGTTTCTCTCCAACATGCCCACTCCCTTCGTGAGCTGGTTGGAGGCGAACTACCCGTTGGGGCAGTGGTTCGCCGACGGCGTGTTCTCCAGCCGCGAGCGCCTGTGCAAGCCCGACGTGGCCCTGTTCGCCCGTGCGGCACAGCGATTCGGCCGGCCGGCCCACGAATGCCTGCTCATTGACGACCACCCCGTCAATGTGGAGGCTGCGCGCCATTGCGGCTGGGAGGCAGAGCTGTTCACCAGCGCAGAGGCGCTTCGCACGCAGCTGCTCGCGCGCGGCCTGTTGACTCAGTCGGGCTGAAGCGCGTCGTCCTCGTCGGCCGAACTGGGCGCCGCTGGCACACGAAAGCGCTCATCGCCCCAGGCGCCGAGGTCGATCTCGCGGCAGCGCACGCTGCAAAACGGGCGCCAGCGGTTTTCAGGGCTGAAGAGTGCCGGTTGCCTGCAGGTTGGGCAGGGCACCGTGCGGGTGGGCGGCGAAGTGCTCATGTGCACAGGCTCAGCTCAAAACTGGCATCGTCGCGGGCGGCGCGCCAACGGCCTTCTTCCTCGCGCAGCAGGCGGATCGAAACCATCAGCCGGTGACCGCTGATCTCTGGCACCAGGCCCAGCGCGGGGTCGATGCGCAAGCGTAGCAACTGGTGCGAGCGGCTGGCGTTCAGCGTCTGCTGAAATTGCCCGCCCTGCGCCGCCACTTTTTGAGGGACACCGGTCTGGCGCAGCAGCTCCAGCAGCAGGCTGACCGCCTGCGCCACCGGCAGCACGGAGTCCATCCAACCCAGCAGCTGCGGCTGGCGGATCTGGGGTGGCAGCTGCTGCCAAGCGTGGTACGCCGGCAGATCGAATTCACAGGTGCCGCCGGGGACGGCAATGCGGCTGCGCAAGCCGCTCAGCATTTCGCAGCTGGCCAGCGACGCGCCGGGCTTGCCCGGCAGGGCCTGCAAGGAAGCAATCGCGTCTTCAACGCGCCGCAATACGGCCAGCAAGGCCTCTTCGGACACTGCTGGGTTACCCCGGTAGGCATTGAGCTGCTGCTTGTGGCGCTCGAGTTCCTTGAGCAGTTCGCCCTTGAGGTCGGAGCGCGCCGCCACCTCCACCACCTCGAACAGCGTGGTCAGAGCGAAGTGGTGGTCAAGCGCGGAATCGCGTGCCGCCAGCTGAGCCAGGCGATCGAACAGGTGTTCGAGCCGGAGCAGGGTGCGGATGGTTTCGTTTAAAGGGAACTCGTAGAGCAGCACAGCCGACCCTGATTTCAGGGGCGCGATTCTTCCACAGGCCACTGGCGAATTCCCCAGTGGACGGCGACTGCTTGCAACGATTGGTGCAGTTGCTCCAGGCTGAGCCGGCTGTTGTCCAACGTGGCGTCGGCGGCCGCGCGGCGCTGCGCGCGGCTGGCCTGCGCCGCCATGATCGCCTGGACCTGGGCCACGGTCCAACCGGGTCGGGCGCTGCCCCGCTGCAATTGCACGGCTTCGTCACAGTCAATCAGCAGCACACGATCCACCTGGCAGCGCCAGGCGCGACTTTCCACCAGCAGTGGTACGTCGAACACGATCGGCCGGCCGTCAGCCTGGGCTGGCGCGGCCTGCGCCGCCGCGCGCGCCTGAATGAGCGGATGAAGGATCGCCTCGAGATCACGCCGCGCTCCTTCGTGGCTCAGAACCAGCTGCCGCAGTTGCGCGCGATCCAGGCCGAGCTCGGGGTGCAGTACCGAGCTACCGAAGCGTTGGACGATGGCAGGCAGTGCCTCACCCCCGGCCTGCGTCAGCTCCCGAGCCAAGGCGTCGGTGTCGACTAAGAGTGCGCCCCGGGCTTTCCACCAAGACGCCACCGTGCTCTTGCCGCTGGCGATGCCGCCCGTCAGCCCAATGTGCATGCTGGCTTCGCTTCAGGCCCAGCCCATCCAGCCCAGCACACGCGGCGCACCTGCCAACAGCACCACCAACCCGCCGCCGGCAAGGAAAGGGCCAAAAGGCACGAAGCGACCCTCACGCAAAGCGCCGGTCACCTTCATGCCAATGCCGACCACCGCTCCCAGCGCCGATGCGCCCAGGATGATGGGCAGCAGCATGTGCGGACCCAACCAGGCGCCCAGCGCGGCCAGCAGCTTGAAGTCTCCGTAACCCATGCCTTCTTTGCCCGTGGCCAGCTTGAACAGCCAATACACGCTCCAAAGTGACAGGTAGCCGGCGGCCGCACCCAACACGGCATCCGGGAGTGGAAGCGTCACGCCCCACCACGAGGCCAACAAGCCGGCCCACAGCAAGGGCAGGGTGATGTCGTCCGGCAGCAAAGTGGTGTCCCAGTCGACCAGCGAGGCTGCCAGCAAAGTGGCGGCGAATACGCACCACAGCAAGGCAACCGGCTGGGCGCCGAAACGCCAGCCAATGGCTGCAAAAAGCAGGCCGCAGCCCAGTTCGACAAGCGGATAGCGCATCGAAATGCGCCCCTTGCAGGCAGCGCAGCGGCCGCCCAGCCGCAGCCAACCGAGCAGCGGCAAGTTCTCATGCCAGCGCAGAACATGCCCGCACTGAGGGCAGCGCGAGCGTGGGCGCGCCAGACTCAGTGTGGGCCCCGCTTCGAGCGCCGACACGGCCGTATGCGCCTGGGCGGCAAGTGCCTTGGCCTGTGTCGCATCCCAAGAAGTCACTCGCTGCACAGCCTCGGAGTCAGACAGCTGCCAACTCGCATCAAGCAGCCACCGCCGCTCAAGCATGCGCGGTAAACGGTGCGCCACCACATTGAGAAAACTACCGACGCAAAGCCCAAGGACTCCGAGTGCCCACCATTGCAGCAACAGCTCCCAATCCATCTGCACTCAGACCACCTGGCCGAGCTTGAAGATGGGCAGGTACATCGACACGACGATGCCGCCGATGATGGTGCCAAGGATCACGATGATGAAAGGCTCCATCAGGCTGGAGAGCGCCTTCACGGCCTCGTCCACTTCGTCCTCGAAGAACTCAGCGGCCTTTCCCAGCATGTGATCAAGGGAGCCGGACTCCTCGCCGATCGAGGACATCTGCAGCACCATGGTGGGGAAAATGCCCACGCCTTGCATGGAGGCCGTCAGCGAGGTGCCGGTGGAAACTTCGCGCTGGATCTTTTCCGTTGCCTCTGCAAATACGGCGTTGCCCGAAGCCCCGCCCACGGAATCCAAAGCTTCCACGAGAGGCACGCCCGCGGCAAACATGGTCGAGAGCGTGCGGGTCCAGCGTGCGACAGCAGACTTGTAGAGCAGGTCGCCAAAGACAGGCACTCTCAGCAGCAGCCGATCCATGGTCTTCTGCATCTTCTCGCTGCGTTTCCAGGTTTGCAGAAAGAAGTACACGCCGCCGCCGATGGAGCCAAAGATCAGCCACCAATAGGACACAAAGAACTCGGACATGGCAATCACGAACAAAGTCGGCGCAGGCAGATCGGCGCCGAAGGACGTGAACACCTCCTTGAAGGCCGGAATCACGAAGATCATGATGACCGCCACCACCACGAAGGCCACTACCAGCACGGCAATGGGGTAGGTCAGCGCCGACTTGATCTTGTTTTTGATGGCAACTGTTTTTTCCTGGTAGAGCGCCAGGCGCTCCAGCAGCGCCTCCAAGATGCCGCCCGCTTCGCCCGCCTCGACCAAGTTGCAGTACAGGGCGTCGAAGTAAATGGGGTGCTTACGGAATGCGGCAGAGAGGCTGGTGCCGGTTTCCACATCCTGCCGGATGTCATTCAGCAGTTTCGTCAGACGAGGGTTGGTCGACCCGCGCGCCACGATGTCAAAGGACTGCAGCAGCGGCACACCGGCGCGCATCATGGTGGCGAGTTGGCGCGTGAAGACCGCGATGTCCTTTTGCTTGATCGACGAGCCGCCGCTGGTGCGCCGCTTCTTGATCTTGGTGACCATGACACCTTGACGCCGCAACTGTGCGGATACCACCGCTTCACCAGCGGCGCGCGTCTCACCCCGTACGACCTTGCCGTTCCGGTCTTTGCCTTCCCATTCGTAGACCTGCTCTGCGGTCTTCGGGGCCTGTGCTGCCGTTGCCATCGGTTCTCCAATGAGTCTTCTTGTTCAGTCGCGACCGCGATACGTCTATTCGTTGGTGGCCGAAAGCACCTCTTCCAAAGAGGTCACGCCCAGCTTCACTTTGTGCAGGCCTGCTTGGCGCAAGTCGCGCACGCCTTCCTTCTGGCCTTGGCGTGCGATGTCTAGCGCCGTGCCTTGATTCAGGATGATGGACTGCGTTTCCTCGGAGATAGGCATGACCTGATAGATGCCCACGCGCCCCTTGTAGCCCGCGTTGCAAGCGGAGCACCCGACGGCGCGATAGGGCTTCCAACTTCCATCCAACTCCTCTTCGGTGTACCCGGCCTTCAACATGGCGTCGATCGGGTATTCCGCGGGCTGTTTGCAGCTTTCACACAGGCGCCGCGCCAGACGTTGAGCAGTGATGAGGATGACGCTGGATGCGATATTGAACGGCGCAACCCCCATGTTCATCAGGCGCGTCAGGGTGGTCGGCGCATCGTTGGTGTGCAGGGTTGACAGCACCAAGTGACCGGTTTGTGCGGCCTTGATCGCGATATCGGCAGTTTCAAGATCTCGAATTTCGCCGACCATGATGACATCAGGATCCTGTCGCAGGAACGACTTGAGGGCAGCCGCAAAAGTCAATCCGGCCTTGTCGTTGACATTCACCTGATTCACGCCGGGAAGGTTGATTTCCGCCGGGTCCTCCACCGTCGAAATGTTTACACCCGGCTGATTCATGATGTTCAGGCAGGTGTAGAGCGACACCGTCTTGCCGGAACCGGTCGGGCCGGTTACCAAAATCATTCCGTAAGGGCGATGCACGGCATGGAGCAGACGCTCCTTTTCGGTTTTCTCGTAACCCAGCGCATCAATGCCCAATTTCGCGGAAGAGGGATCCAAGATACGAATCACGATCTTTTCGCCGAACAGCGTGGGCAAGGTGCTGACACGGAAATCAATCGCCTTGGCCCCGAACTTCAATTTCATGCGGCCGTCCTGAGGAACCCGCCGCTCGGCGATATCCATGCGCGAGATCACCTTGATCCGGGACGCCAGCTTGTCCTTGATGGCAATCGGAGGCTGCGTAATTTCTCGCAGTTCGCCGTCCACACGGAATCGGACCCGATAGTGGTATTCGTAGGGCTCGAAATGCAGATCGGACGCGCGCATGTTGATTGCATCCACCAGCATCTTCTGGAGGAAACGCACGACCGGTGCGTCCTCCACCTCCGCCATGTCTTGGGCGTCTTCCTTCTTTTCGGAGTCCTCTTCGGCAATGTCGAAATCGAAATCTGCACCCGCCAAACTGTCCAAGGTCTCCGAAGCCGAGGCGCTGGAGTTCTGCAGGAACTTGGCGAGTTTGTCTTGCTCGACGATCACCCAGTCGCACTGCAATTGCGATGCAAACTTGATGCGCTCGACGACCTCTTGATCGGTGGGATCGGCGCCTCCGATCGTGAGGCGGTTCCCGCGGCGTGCCAGCGCTACGACCTGGTATTGCTGAGCCAGTTTGCCTTCCAGGATGTCCCTGGGCAGTCGCTGCGGATCGATCGCATTCAGGTCCAGCAGTGGAATTGCCAGCACCTGAGACAGCGTGTAGGCCAATTCACTGGCGCCAATGGCTCCAGCGCCAACCGCCGTCGAGACGAAGGTCGTCTTCTTTTCCTTGGCCTGGCGGGCCAAATCTTCCGCTGCGCGCGCCTGAAGACGCCCAGCGTTCACGAGCACGCGCGCTGCGCCGCTCAGTAGGGAGATGGGTTCTGGAGTTTGCTGCTCAGCTTGCATGGTTACTCTGGGCGCCACAGGCGAAAGCGTTTCGCACTGTAAACCCGGAGCAAGGCCGCAATGTGCCGCCGACTGCTACAGAAAGCAATTGACCAAGAAAGAAGGATCTTGGTCGGGGTGAGAGGATTCGAACCTCCGGCCTCTACGTCCCGAACGTAGCGCTCTACCAGGCTAAGCTACACCCCGATTCGGTCTGACCTTGGGCGTTGCACCCAGGCCGACGGTTTCAAGAAGATCTATCTACCGACCGAGCCGAAAATTCTAGCAGACTTTTTGTCCACTTGTTAAGAGGCAACAAGTTCAAGCTGTCCGCGGCGCGCCCAGCTTCTTGGCGAGCGACCGTGCGGGTGGCTTCAAGGGAGCCGCTGCGGGTGACGATCTCAACCACTTGAGCGAGCTTTTCCTCTTCGCCGTTGAGCACGGCTTGCCGAAGCAGATCTCGCTCCGCTGCGCTGCAGCGTGACATCGCCAGCAAGATGGGGAGTGTTGGCTTGCCCTCTCTGAGGTCATCCCCCACGTTCTTGCCGAGCGTCATGGCGTCGCCTTCGTAGTCCAGGATGTCATCAACGAGTTGGAAAGCGGTTCCCATTGCGCGGCCGTACTGCGCCGCAGCCTCTTCCTGTTCGCGAGGCGCGTCAGAAAGCAGGGCGCCTAGGCGTGCACTCGCTTCAAAGAGTTTGGCGGTCTTGTAGCGAATGACCTGCAGATAGCGCTCCACGGTCGTATCCGGGTCGTGCACGTTGAGCAGTTGGAGTACCTCTCCCTCAGCGATCACATTCGTGGCTTCGGCCAGCACGTCCAGAACGCGCATGCGGTTCACGGCTACCATCATCTGGAAGGCGCGCGAGTACAGGAAGTCGCCCACTAGGACACTCGCTGCGTTGCCAAACAAGGCGTTTGCTGTTTGCTTGCCCCGGCGTAGGGCGGACTCGTCCACCACGTCGTCGTGCAGCAGGGTGGCGGTGTGGATGAATTCCACGACCGCAGCCAATTCGTGTCGATGGCCGCCCGGGTCGCCCAGGGCATTGGCGAACATCAGCAACAGCTTGGGGCGCATGCGCTTGCCGCCGGCGTGCACGATGTAACCGGAGATCTGATTGATCAGGGCGACATCAGACTGCAGGCGCCGCCCAATCACGCGGTCCACTTCCTGCATTTCTGCGCTGAGGGCTTCCAATGTGGTGGCGTGTTCGTCAGCGCTGATCTGGGCTTGCACTCTGTACTCGGAGGGGCGGCTTGGACTTTTGATTATAGAAAGAGGCTATCGCCGGACTGTGCGAGCTCCGGGCGGCCTCATTGTGACGGTGTCTGGCGTGGTCAGCTGTGCTAGACTAGCAGGCTCTTTGCCGTGTTGGCATGGAGTGGCGCGTCTGCGCCATGCATTTCTGAAAGAGGTCAAACATGTACGCGGTCATAAAAACCGGTGGCAAGCAATACAAGGTTGCTGCTGGCGAAAAGATCAAGGTAGAACAGATTGCTGCGGACGTTGGCCAAGAGATCGTGATCGACCAGGTGCTTGCCGTTGGCAATGGCGCCGAACTCAAGGTTGGCACGCCCTTGGTGACGGGTGCAACGGTCAAGGCTACCGTGGTGGCTCATGGCAAGCACGACAAGGTGCGCATCTTCAAGATGCGTCGTCGTAAGCACTACAAGAAGAGCCAAGGTCATCGTCAAACTTACACCGAGCTGCACATCAGCGCGGTGAACGGCTGAGCCGTCAGCACTTAGGAGTCAGCAATGGCACAGAAAAAAGGTGGCGGCTCGACGCGAAACGGCCGCGATTCCAAGCCCAAGATGCTGGGTGTGAAGGCCTTCGGTGGCCAGATGGTCAGCGCCGGCTCGATCATCGTGCGTCAGCGTGGGACCAAGTTCCACCCGGGCACCAATGTGGGTATCGGCAAGGATCACACCTTGTTCGCGCTCACCGATGGCCATGTCAGCTTCGCCGTCAAGGGCGAACTGGGCCGTCACACGGTGTCGATCGTCGCGGCCTGAGCCCCGGCGTTTGACCCATCAGAAGGCCCCGCACCGCGGGGCCTTCTCATTTTCTGCAGTGCTCTCTTGATCGGGTGCTGCGGCGCCCTGGCCTAGGATGGCGGGCTGCAGCCGGGAGAGGCTCATGAAGTTTGTAGACGAAGTCACCATCGATGTGGCCGCCGGTAATGGTGGTTCGGGGTGCGCCAGCTTTCGGCGCGAAAAGTTCATCCCTTTCGGCGGGCCGGATGGGGGCGACGGCGGGCGTGGGGGAAGCGTGTACGCGATCGGCGATCGCAGCCTGAACACGCTCATCGACTTCCGCTACGCACGCCGCCATGAGGCGCGCAATGGGGAAGCCGGTCGTGGTTCGGATTGCAATGGCGCCGCGGCCGAAGACATCGTGTTGCGCATGCCGGTTGGCACGATCGTGCGCGATGTCGAAACCGATGAGATCGTGGCCGAGCTGCTGGAGCCGGATCAGAAGGTGCTGCTGGCCAAAGGCGGGGATGGCGGTTTTGGCAACCTGCATTTCAAGAGCAGCACCAACCGCGCGCCGCGCCAGAAGACGCCCGGCTGGCCGGGTGAGGCCAAGACGCTGAAGTTGGAGCTGCGTGTGCTGGCCGACGTGGGTCTGCTGGGGCAACCCAACGCGGGCAAATCCACGCTCATTGCCGCGGTCTCGAACGCCCGGCCGAAGATTGCCGACTACCCGTTCACCACGCTGTATCCCAATCTGGGCGTGGTTCGCGTTGCACCGGAGAAGAGCTTCGTGATGGCCGACATTCCCGGTCTGATCGAAGGTGCAGCCGAGGGTGCCGGCTTGGGCCATCAGTTCCTGCGCCATCTGCAGCGCACTCGGGTCCTGCTGCACCTGGTGGATTTCGCCCCGCTGGACGAGGGCGTGGATCCGGTCGCAGAGGCCAAGGCGATCGTGGCCGAACTGAAGAAGTACGACCCCGAATTGCACGCTAAGCCGCGTTGGCTGGTGCTCAACAAGGTCGACATGGTGCCCGCGGGGGAGCGGGAGGCGAAGGTCAAGGACTTTCTCAAACGCTTCAAGTGGAAAGGGCCGGTCTATGTCATCTCCGGTCTGACGCGCGAGGGCTGCGAACCCTTGCTGCGCGATCTGTACGAGTACGTGGCGGCGCAGAAGAACGCCCCCATCCCCGAGCCCGATCCCCGCTTCGATTCATGACCCCCTTTGCCCCTGTGCAAGGTGCCCGGCGCATCGTCATCAAGATTGGCTCCAGCCTGGTCACGGACGAGGGCCGTGGTGTGGATGCCAAGGCGATTGCCGATTGGTGCCGCCAGCTCAGTGAGTTGGCGGAGCAGGGGGTTGAGGCGCTCATCGTCTCCAGTGGCGCCATTGCCGAAGGCATGAAGCGCTTGGGCTGGCGGGAGCGGCCCAAGGAGGTGCATGCACTCCAGGCGGCGGCGGCGGTGGGGCAGATGGGCCTGGCGCAAATTTACGAGACCAGCCTGCGCGAGCTGGGCCGTGCCAGTGCCCAGGTCTTGCTGACCCATGCCGACTTGTCCGATCGGGAGCGCTACCTCAATGCGCGCAGCACCTTGCTGACCCTGCTGCAGCACCGGGTGTTGCCGGTGATCAACGAGAACGACACCGTCGTCAACGACGAGATCAAGTTCGGAGACAACGACACCCTCGGGGCGCTGGTCACCAACCTGATCGAGGCCGATGCCTTGGTGATCCTGACGGACCAGCGCGGCCTGTACTCGGCCGACCCGCGCAAGAACCCAGAGGCGCAGCTCATCCAGTTCGCGCGTGCGGGGGATCCGGCGTTGGCGCAGATGGCGGGAGGCGCGGGCTCGTCCATCGGTCGCGGTGGCATGTTGACCAAGGTGTTGGCGGCCGAGCGTGCTGCTCGCAGCGGCGCCGCCACCGTGATCGCCTATGGGCGCGAGCCGGACGTGTTGCTGCGCCTGGCTCGCGGTGAGGCGATCGGCACCGCTCTCCAGGCCGATCTGCCCAAGCGGGCCGCGCGCAAGCAGTGGATGGCGGACCACCTGCAGTTGCGTGGCCGTGTCACGGTGGATGAAGGGGCCCAGCGCGCGCTGCGCAGCGAGGGCCGCAGCCTGCTTCCCGTGGGCGTGCGCGAAGTCAGTGGCGAATTCCACCGCGGCGACGTGATTGCCGTGCTCGATGCGCAGGGCAATGAATGCGCACGCGGTCTCGCGAACTACGCCGCGGCCGAGGTGCGCCTGCTGGCCGGACGCGGGAGCCAGGAGATCGAGGCCCTGCTCGGCTATGTGGCCGAGCCGGAGCTGATCCACCGCGACAACCTGGTGCTCAGCGCGGTGTAGTGGCTTCGTCTTCCGGGGGCGAGGTGCCTTCCGATTGCGCGGCGGCGTCCAACGCATGCGCGGATCGCGCCACCGAGCCGTAGGGCGAGCGCGGTGCCGCTTCGCCGCGCACCGGGGCGCGCAGCCCGCCTCGCAGGAAGCGGTTGTGCGGATGCTGGCGCGGCAGGAAGCGCGCCAACTCGTTCAGGGCCAATTCGTACACGCCGCGCTTGAACTCGATCACGGCTTCCAGCGGCACCCAGTACTCGTTCCAACGCCAGGCGTCGAACTCGGGGTGGTCGGTGGCGCGCAGGTTCAGATCGCTGTCGTGGCCCAGCAGCTGCAGCAGGAACCAGATCTGCTTCTGACCCTTGTAATGGCCGCGCGCCTCGCGCCGGATGTAGTGATCGGGCACCTCATAGCGCAGCCAGTCGCGTGTGCGCGCCACGATGCGCACATGCTCGCGTGTCAGCCCCACTTCCTCGTGGAGCTCCCGGTACATCGCCTGCTCAGGCGTCTCTCCGTGCTTGATGCCGCCTTGCGGAAACTGCCAGCTGTGTGTCCGGATGCGTTTGCCCCAGAACACCTGGTTCTTGTTGTTGAGCAGGATGATGCCGACGTTGGGCCTGAAGCCTTCCCGGTCGAGCATAATCAACCTCGAATTTTTGAACTGTCTTGATTGTGCACCCCTATGGGGGGGCTCTCAGGGCAGTGAAATCCTCAATCCCCTTGTCTGACGCGGGCTTGCTGTGTTGCGCGGCAGGCCCTTTTTGCTTTTAGTTCCCGCCATGAAAGCCTCGCAGTTCCTGATCTCCACGCTCAAGGAAGCCCCCGCGGACGCCGAGATCGTCAGCCACAAGCTGATGATGCGCGCCGGCCTGATCAAGCGACTCGGCGCTGGCATCTACAACTACATGCCCATGGGTCTGCGCGTGATCCGCAAGGTGGAGGCCATCATCCGCGAGGAGATGGGCCGCGCCGGCAGCATCGAGATGCTGATGCCCGTGGTGCAGCCGGCCGAGCTCTGGCAGGAAACCGGCCGCTTCGACAAGATGGGCCCCGAGCTGCTGCGCGTGAAGGACCGCCATGGTCGCGACTTCATCATCCAGCCCACCAGCGAAGAGGTGATCACCGACGTCGCCCGGCAGGAACTGCGCAGCTACAAGCAACTGCCCAAGAACCTCTATCACATCCAGACCAAGTTCCGCGACGAGCGCCGGCCCCGTTTTGGCCTGATGCGCGGCCGCGAGTTCACGATGAAGGACGCCTATTCCTTTGACCGTGATGTGGAGTCCGCCGGCAAGAGCTACGACGCCATGTTCGGCGCCTACTGCAAGATCTTTGACCGCCTGGGCCTGGAGTACCGCGCGGTGGCCGCGGATACCGGCGCGATTGGCGGCGATCGCTCGCATGAGTTTCAGGTCATCGCCGAAACCGGCGAGGACGCCATCGTCTACTGCCCGACCAGCAGCTACGCCGCCAACATCGAACTGGCCGAGGCGCTGGCGCCCAGCGCGCCGCGTGGTGCCGCCAGTCAGGCGCTGACACTGACGCCCACGCCGGGCAAGAGCACCTGTGCGGATGTGGCCGACCTGCTGGGCCTGCCGCTGACGCAGACCGTCAAGAGCCTGGTGCTGGCCACCGACACCCTGGATGACAAGGGCGTCGTCACTGGCACGCAGATCTGGTTGCTGCTGGTCCGCGGCGACCACGAGCTCAACGAAGTCAAGGCCGGCAAGGTCAAAGGGCTGAAGGGCGGCTTCCGCTTTGCCACCGCGGGCGAAATTGACGGCGCCTTCGGCTGCAAGCCGGGCTACCTGGGGCCGATCGGTATCAAGGGCGTGAAGATCGTCGCCGACCGCACCGTGGCCGCGATGAGCGACTTCGTCTGCGGTGCCAATCAGCTTGACCACCACTACACCGGTGCCAACTGGGGCCGCGACCTGCCCGAGCCCGACCTGGTGGCCGACATCCGCAATGTCGTGGCCGGCGAGCCCTCGCCGGACGGCCAGGGCGTGCTGGCCATTCAGCGCGGCATCGAGGTCGGCCATGTGTTCTACCTCGGCAAGAAGTACTCCGAGGCGATGAATGCCACCTTCCTGGCTGAGGACGGCAAGCCGCGCCACTTCGAGATGGGCTGCTACGGCATCGGCGTGACCCGCCTGCTGGGCGCAGCCATCGAGCAGGGGCACGACGAGCGCGGCATCATCTGGCCGGTCAGCATGGCGCCTTTCGAAGTGGTGATCTGCCCGATCGGCATGGACCGCAGCGAGTTGGTGCGCGAGCAGGCCCTGAAGCTCTATGAAGAGCTGAAGGCTGCCGGCGTGGACGTGCTGCTGGATGACCGCGGCGAGCGCCCGGGTGCGATGTTTGCCGATTGGGAGCTCGTGGGCGTGCCGCTGCGCGTGGTGCTGGGCGACCGCGGCCTCAAGGAAGGCCTGGCCGAAGTGCAGGGCCGGCGTGATGCCCAGGCCAGCAATGTGGCCCTCGCTGAGCTGCTGGCCCAGGTGCAAGCCCGCCTGAAGGCTTGAGCGCGACGCGTCGCCTGGCGCTGGCGGCGCTGGCGCTGCTGCCCCTGCGCAGCCGCGCCGGGGCCCAGGTCGAAGAGCCGCTGGCCGATTCGGTGCGCTCCGCCCTGAGTGCCTCCATCGCCCAAGCGGCGCCGCCCAAGCCGCAGTTCGATGACATCGAGGCCCGGCTGGTCTACCTGCGTTGGCTGGGCGAGATGAGCCAGCGGATGAAGAAGCGCATGCCCGAGGGGCAGACGCGCATCGAGTTTCTGCAGACGGTCTGGTACGAAAGCCGGCGCGCCGGGCTGGAGACCAGCCTGGTGCTGGGGCTGATTCAGGTGGAAAGCGGCTTTCGCAAATACGCCATCAGCGTGGCGGGTGCGCGCGGCTACATGCAGGTGATGCCCTTCTGGGCGCGTCTGATTGGCGACGGACATGTCTCGCGCCTCTTTCACATGCAGACCAATCTGCGCTTTGGCTGCGTGATCCTGCGCCACTACCTGGACCGCGAGAAGGGCGACCTCTTCATGGCCCTGGGCCGCTACAACGGCAGCCGCGGGCGGGCCGAGTACCCGGACAAGGTGCTGGCCTGCCGCCGCCTGTGGCTGATGCCCGGCGAGCGCTGAGCTATTTGCGCAGGCCCTGCCAGGCCTGCGGTTGGGCGCCGCCGATGCCGCACAGCTGCAGCACGCGCTCCACCGATTCATCGATCAGTGCCTGCACCGAATCGGGCTTCAGGTAGAAGGCCGGCAGCGGCGGGAAGATGATGCCGCCCATCTCGGTCACGGCCGTCATGTTGCGCAGGTGGGCCAGGTTAAGAGGCGTTTCGCGCACCATCAGGATCAGACGGCGGCGCTCCTTGAGCGTGACGTCGGCGGCGCGGGTCAGCAGGTTGTCCGACAGGCCATGCGCGATTGACGCGAGGGTCTTCATCGAGCAAGGCGCCACCACCATTGCATCGGTGACGAAGCTGCCGCTGGCCACGCAGGCGCCCACGTCGCCAGGGGCGTGGGCCTCGTCGGCTTCGGCTTCCAGTTGTTCGCGGCTCAGGGCCAGCTCATGGTGGGCGTTGAGCACACCGGCCGGGCTGACGATCAGATGCGTGCGTACGCCCAAGGCGCGGGCGCGGCGCAGCAGGCCCAGGCCGTAGGCCGCACCGGTGGCGCCGGTGATGCCTACGACGAGTCGTTGCGTCATGCCTGGGTGAGCAGCTGCTGCAGCTCGCCGGACTCGTACATCTCCATCATGATGTCCGAGCCGCCGACGAACTCCCCGTTCACATAGAGCTGGGGGATGGTGGGCCAGTTGGCGTAGTCCTTGATGCCCTGGCGCACTTCGGGGTCCTCCAGCACATTGAAGGTCTCCAGGTCCTGCACGCCGCAGGCCTTGAGGATCTGCACCGCGCGGCCGGAGAAACCGCACATCGGGAACTGGGCCGAGCCCTTCATGAACAGCATCACGCGGTGGCCCTTGACCATGGCGTCGATGCGCTGCTGCACTGCATCCATCGTTTCGTCCTCACGCCGCACGGGTTGCGCGGCAAACAGGGGATTCTAGAAACGGTAGAACAGGCCCATCTGCACCAGGGGCGTGAACTGCAGGCTGCGCAGCGATTGATCCAGGCTTTGGGCAAAGGCATCGCTGTTGCGCAGGCTCAGGCCGGCGCCGCCGCGCATGGCCACACCCAGATCGGCCGAGAAACCCCAGCCCAGGCCCTGGCTGCTGTAGCCGATGCCCACGTAGGGCTGGTGCAGTGCGGATTCATTGGTGCTGCCGGCCAGGCTGCGCTGGCCCAGCGAGATGGCTTGTGGCCCGCCCAGGGCCAGGCCGGCACCGGAGCCGAGCAAGGACATCGGCCCGCTCATCAGTCCGCCGCTGAGCCGCAGGCCGTGGCTGCGTGTGCTGAGGTAGTAGTCGCCCAGCAGGCTGGCGCTGAGCAAACGGGTGCCGCTGAGCTCGTCGCTGGACAGCAACTGCACCCGCGCCTGCCAGCGGGGCGTCTCCTCCAGACCGGGCAGGCGCAGGCCTTCGGCGGCCTGGGCGCTGGCTGCAAAGCTGAGCAGCAAGGCAAGACTGATGTTGCGCATGGCGGGCTCCCGGTTTGGCTCTGGTTTGGCCAACTCTAGCGCTGCCGCTGCGCGCTGACGCTTGAAATGCGCTGAAGGAAAACTTCTTTACGCACCCAGTGAAATGCGGGCGCCGGTGCAGCGCCGGTGGCCGGCCAGATCGAGCCGGTGTTGCGCCGGCGCAAATCCGGCCTGGCGCAGCAGGTCGGCCACGGCATCGGCCTGGTCGAAGCCATGTTCCAGCAGCAGCCAGCCGCCGGGGTTCAGGTGCTGCGGGGCCTGGGCGCAGATCCAACGCAGGTCGTCCAAGCCGTCCGCCCCGGCCGCCAGGGCGCTGATCGGTTCATGGCGCAGCGCGGCCAGGTGCGGGTCATCGGCGGGGATGTAGGGCGGGTTGGAGACGATGAGGTCGAAGCGCTGCCCCACCAGCGGGGCGAACCAGCTGCCCTCGTGCCAGGCAACCGCCAGGCCCAGCCGTTCGCCATTGGTGCGCGCCTGGGCCAGGGCGGCGGTGCTGCGGTCCACGGCGCTCACCTGCGCCTGCGGCCGGGCGGCCTTCAGCGCCAGGGCAATGCAGCCGCTGCCGGTGCCCAGGTCCAGCACGGTGCATGGGGCCTCGGTCGGCAGCAGTTCCAGCGCCCAGTCCACCAGGGTTTCGGTGTCCGGGCGCGGCACCAGGGTCGCGCGGTTGACGTTCAGTTCCAGGCCGTGGAACTCCTTCTGACCGGTCAGATAGGCCAAGGGCACCTCGTCGGCGCGCTGCTGCAGGAGTGCCAGGTATTGCCGAGCCAGCTCGGAGGGCAGGGCCTCGGTGTCGTGCGCGATCAGCCATTCGCGCGGGCGATCCAGCAAATGCGCCAGCAGCAGCTGCGCGTCCAGGCGGGCGATGCCCAGCCGGGCCGCCTGCTGCAGGGCCTCCTGAATGGTCACCGCCGACCTTCCAGCTCGGCCAGTTGCTCGGCGGCCTGGGCGGCCTGCAGGGCGCGGATGACTTCGTCCAGATCGCCCTCCATCACCATGCCCAGCTTGTAGAGCGTCAAGTTGATGCGGTGGTCGGTCAGCCGGCCCTGCGGGAAGTTGTAGGTGCGGATGCGGTCGCTGCGGTCGCCCGTGCCCACCAGGCTCTTGCGGGTGGCGGCTTCCTTGGCTTCGCGGGCGATGCGCTCGCGCTCGCGCAGGCGCGCCAGCAGCACCGCCATGGCCTTGGCCTTGTTGCGGTGCTGGCTGCGGTCGTCCTGGCACTCCGCCACGATGCCGGTGGGCAGGTGCGTGATGCGGATGGCCGAATCGGTCTTGTTGACGTGCTGGCCGCCGGCGCCGCTGGCGCGGAAGGTGTCGATGCGCAGCTCGGCCGGGTTCAGCTCCACCTCGGCGGCCTCGCCGGGGTCGGGCAGCACGGCCACGGTGCAGGCGCTGGTGTGGATGCGGCCCTGCGACTCGGTGGCCGGCACGCGCTGCACGCGGTGGCCGCCGCTCTCGAACTTCAGCTGCCCGTAAGCGCCGTCGCCCTCGATGCGGAACACCACTTCCTTGTAGCCGCCGAGGTCCGACTCGTTCGCGCTCATGATCTCGGTGCGCCAGCCCTGGCGCTCGCAAAAGCGCAGGTACATGCGCGCCAGGTCGCCGGCGAACAGCGCGGATTCATCGCCGCCGGTGCCGGCGCGGATTTCCAGCAGGGCGGGGCGCTCGTCGTCCGGATCCTTGGGCAACAGGGCGAACTGCAGTTGCTGATGCAGGGTCTCCAGCTCGGCGTCGGCGGCGGCGATCTCCTCCCTGGCCATCTCGGCCATGTCGGGGTCGTCCAGCAGCTCCTGCGCGGCGGCGCGGTCGGCCTCGCGCTGCTGGAAGCGGCGCCATTGCGCCACCAGGCCGCCCACCTCGGTCTGTTCCTTGCCGAGCTTGCGCAGGCGTTGCGGGTCGGCATGCACGCTGGGGTCGCCCAGCAGGGCGTCAAGTTCCGCCAGGCGCAGTTCCAGGCGCTGGAACTGCTGGCGCAGGGAATCGCGCATCACTCCAGCTCTTTCATCATGAAGACCGAGAGGGGATCCTCGGCGTAGGCCCCGAAGGGACCGATGCGGACAAAGCCGGCGCGCTCGTACAGGCCCAGGGCCTCGGGCTGGCGGCAACCGGTTTCCAGGTAGAGCCTTTTCGCGTCCTGTTGGCGGGCATGCTGCTCCAGCGCCTGCAGGATCAGGCGCCCCAGGCCTTGGCCGCGCAGGGCGGGACGCACGTACATGCGCTTGAGCTCTCCCGCGGGCTCGCCATCCACGGGGGCCACGAGCACCGCCCCGCAGGCTTGTGCCTCGCCCGAGGCGTCACGCGCCACCAGGAAGTGCACCTCGGGCGCACACAAGGCCTCGATGTCGATGCCATGGTGGCTCTCGATCGGGTAGAGCGGGATCTGGTAGGCGTCGAGCTCGTCGATCAGCGCCCGCACCGCCGGCTGGCGGGGCGATTCGACCGCCAGCGTGAAGACGGTGCTCATTGGTTGACCTTCCGGTCACTTCGTGACCACCTCCCCAGGGGAGGAACGCGCCCCCTTCGGAGCGGCCGTGCGGGGGCGCTCATCGCTCGTGGGTGCGCAGAAACAGGCGCTGGATCAAGGCCTCGAGCTGGCGGCGCTCCTCGCCCTGGGCGCCATGCAGTTCGGCCAGCAGGCCATGCATCAGCTTGTGGCTGAACTGGTGGGCAAAGGCGTCCAGCGCGGCCTCGGGGGCCTCGCCGCGCTGCAGTTGGCGGCGCGCACGCGCCAGCGCTTGCTGGCGCCAGTCGTCCACCTGGTGCTGCAGGGCTTGGATCAGCGGCACCGAGTGGCGCTGGTCCAGCCACTGCGCAAAGCCCTGCACGCCTTGGTCGACGATGGCCTCGGCCTGGGCCACGGCGGCCTGGCGCTTCTCGCCGGCGGTCTGCACCAGGGCGGAGAGGTCGTCCACGCTGTAGAGGTAGGCGTCGTTCAACTCGCCCACGGCGGGTTCGATGTCGCGTGGCACGGCCAGGTCCACCAGGAACATCGGGCGGCGGCGGCGCGCCTTCAGCGCGCGCTCCACCATGGGCCTGAGGATCAGCGGCAGCTGGCTGGCGGTGCAGCTGATGATGGCGTCGAACTGGTGCAACTGGGTGCTGACTTCGGCCAGCGGCATCGTGTCGCCGCCCAGGTGCTGGGCCAACTGCTCGGCGCGCGCGGCGGTGCGGTTGGCAATCACCAAGGCGGCCGGATGCTGGGCGGCGAAGTGGGTGGCGGCGAGCTGGATCATTTCGCCGGCACCGATGCACAGCACCCGCACGCGCTTCAAGTCCTCGAACAGCTGGGCGGCCAGGCGCACGGCGGCTGCCGCCATGGAGATCGAGTGGGCGCCGATCTCGGTGCTGGTGCGCACCTCCTTGGCCACCTGGAAGCTGCGCTGGAACAGCTGGTGCAGGGTGCTGCCCAGCGTGCCGGCGGCGTCGGCCTCGCGCACGGCCTGCTTGAACTGGCCGAGGATTTGCGGTTCGCCCAGCACCATGGAGTCCAGCCCCGAGGCCACGCGAAAGGCATGACGCGCGGCATCGCTGTCGCGCTGCACGTAGGTGTGGGGTCTGAGGGTGCTGCTTTCCAGCCCGGCACGCTCGGCCATCCAGCCCTGCGCCACCTCGGCCAAGCCCGAGGGCCCAGCCACATAGAGCTCGGTGCGGTTGCAGGTGGACAGCAGGGCCACCTCGGCCTTTGCCATGGGGGCGGCGGCCTGCAGACGCTGCTGCAGCGCCTGCACCTGGGGCACGAGTTGATCGGGGTTGAAGGCCAGCTTTTCACGCAGCGCCAGGGGGGCGGACGCGTGATTGAGGCCGAGGGCGAAAACGGGCATTGGGGCGGATTCTAAAATTTTGACCCCATGTCCTTCTTGACCTTGTTCTGGCATCTCGCCAATTTCCTTGCTGCGCCCCTGGCGGTGGCGGCGCTACTGGTGCTGCTGGCCAAGGGCCTGGTGTGGCGTCAGCCCCTGCGGGCGGCGGGCTGGAAGCGGCTGTGGGGGGAGGCTGCGGCGGCGGCGCTGCTCGGGCAGATCGCCGCCTTGGCGCTCTGGGGCGTCGAGGGCAAGCTGCTGGGTTACGCCCTGATGCTGGGCCTGATGGTGCTGCCGCTGGGCTGGCGGCTCTCAAGAGCTTGAGCCGGGCCGCGCGGCGGCGCTGATCAGTCCAGCGGCGGGCGCAGCAAACGCCAGGCCGCCCAGGCGGCCAGCGCCAGCAGCGCCGCCGTGAAGGCCCAGCGCCCCAGGGTGGCCAGGGTGGCGTTGCGGCGCTCCAGATAGGCCTGCTCGGCCAGCGCCTTCAGCGCCGGGTGCTGGGCCAGATGCGCCTCGATGCGCTCCTTGGCCTCTTTCAGCCCCAGCCCGGGCTGCTGCTCGCGCAGCCGGCGGATGGCCTCGATCAGCTGGCCCTGCTGCAAGGCCTGGTGCACGGCGTCGCCCACCGGCCCTTGGGCTGCCGGGCGCGGCGCGGCGGCGGTGGGCAGGCGGCCGCCGTCCACCGCATCCTTGGCTTCCTTCAGGCCCAGGCCGGTGAGCTCGCGCAGGCGCTTGATCGCTTCCAGGGTCTGGCCGTTGCGCAGCAGTTGCTGGATCTCGGGGGGCAGGGGCTGCATCTCACCCTCTCATTCGCGCGGGAAGCGCTCGAACCAGGGCTGGGCCTGTTCCAGCTGGGTCGCCAGCTGCAGCAGCAGGGCCTCGCTGCCATGCGGGCCATGGAACTGCACGCCCAGGGGCAGGCCTTCGGTCGTCCAGTGCAGGGGCAGGCTGATGGCGGGGGTGCCCGTCACATTGGCCAGCTGGGTGAAGGGCACATGGCGCAGGTTGTCGCGCGCGATCTGCGCCACCGCGGCGTCCAGCAGGCCCAGGCGGGAGAGCAGGCCGAGCAGGCCGCTGGCGCGCAGGGCCTTGAGCACCATCATCTGCAGCGGGGGTGGGTCGCCGGTGCCATGCGGCACCGGGGGCGAGGCCAGCGTGGGCGTGAGGTAAAGGTCGAACTGCTGGTGGTAGCGACCGAGCGCACGTGCAAAGCCGTTCCATTGGTCCAGCACCGTCACCACCTGGGCGGCGCTCTGGCCGCGGCCCAGCGTGGCCATGATGCGCGTGAGCGGCTCGAAGTCCGCCGCACGCGCGCCCTGCGCCACGGCCTGGTCGATCGCGGCCGGGATGAGCGCGAAGTACATCTGCAGGAAGGTCTGCGCCAGCGCCGCGCCGTCGATTTCGGGCTCGGCCTCGGTCACCTCATGGCCGAGCCGGCGCAGCAGCGTGAGCGTGCGCTGCACGGCCTCCACTGCCTCGGGGTGCACTTCCGTGCCGATGGGCGAGGCCGTGCTCCAGCCGATCTTCAGGCGCCGCGGTGCCTGCATCGCCAGCTCTGCAAACGGGGCGGGCGGCGGGGCGATGACGAAGGGGTCGCCGGGTTCGGGGCCGGAGAGGATGTCCAGCATGGCGGCGCTGTCGCGCACCGAGCGGGTGATCACGCCCTGGCTGTTGCAGCCAAGCCAGACCTCGCCGAAGCCCGGGCCTTCCGAGATGCGCCCGCGCGAGGGGCGTAGGCCCACCAGGCCGCAGCAGGCGGCGGGAATGCGGATGGAGCCGCCACCGTCCCCCCCACCGGCCATGGGCACGATGCCGGCGGCCACCGCCGCGGCCGCGCCGCCGCTGCTGCCGCCCGGCGTGCGGCCCGGGTCCCAGGGGTTGGACGTGCGTCCGTAGGCGGCCGGGTCGGTCACGCCCTTCAGCGCCAGCTCCGGGCTGTTGGTCTTGCCGAAGATCACCAGGCCGGCGCCGCGGCAGCGCTGGGTGTAGTGGCTGTCCTGCGCGGCCTGGGTGCGAATGGCGCGGCTGCCGTAGCTGGTGGGCACGCCCTGCACGTCGTGGCCGGCGTCCTTGAGCAGGAAGGGCACGCCGGCAAAGGGCCCGTGCACGCCGGCTTCGATCTGTGCGCCGGCTTCCTTTTCCAGCAGGCGCGCCACCGGGTTGAGCCTGGGCTGCACGGTCTGCAGACGCGTCAGGGCCGTCACCAGCAGGTCCAGCGGCGTGGTCTTGCCGGCCTGCACCAGGGCCGCCAGGGCGGTGGCGTCGTGGCGGCGGTAGTCGTTGAAGTTCATGGGCGCAGACGGGCTTGAGGGCCGTAGTCTGCGGGAGCCCGGCGGCCCGCCGGCCTGACGTTTGCTCGGGGGTAAGGCCCCTTGATCAAGCGGCCGCGGCGAGCTGCACGGCGCGTCCAGTCAGGCGCTGCGCCAGGCCGCTGGTCAGCCGCGTCACCAGGCCGTAGATTGAGAGCTGCGGGTTGGCGCCGATGCTGGTGGGGAAGAGGCTGCCGTCGTGCACGCTCAAGTTCTGCAACTGCCAGTGCTTGCCGTCCGGGCGGCAGACGCCGAGCTGCTCGTTGCCGGCCAGGTTGCAGCCGCCCATCACATGGGCGCTCACCACGCGGGTGCTGAGCGGCCGGTAGTCCAGCGCCTGGATGGCGGCCTTGGCCTCGGCCCAGCTCTTGTAGGGCGCGGCCTGCTCATGCAGGGGTTGCACCGTCCGCGCGCCGGCCGCGAACTGGATCTCGGCCATCGCCAGGTAGGCGCGGCGCACGCCGTCCATCAGGGTGGCGGTGAGCGGGTAGTCCAGCACCGGGCTGCCATCGCTGCGCAGCTGCACCTGGCCGCCGGGGGCGTCGGGGTGGAAGCCGTCGCGCAGCAGGGCCAGCAGCACCTGGGTGTGCGGGAAGTCCTTCAGCTGCTGGGCCATGCCAGGCCCGAAGCCGGCCATGGTGGTGGCCATGATGACGGGGTAGAGCGGCGGCGCCTCCAGCTTGAAGCCGATGGCACCGTCGATGGCCTGGGTCTCGAGGTAGTGGTCGGAATAAATGGATTGCGGCGCGCCGGCCCAGCCCTCGATGCGTTCGTCGAACTGCGCCGAGGTGCCCACGGTGGGGTGCAGGAAGGTGCGCCGGCCCAGCAGGCCGTGGGGGTCGGGCGCCTGAGAGCGCAGCAGCAGCGCCGGCGAGTTGATGGCGCCACCGGCCAGCACCACATGCCGGGCCTTGATCACGCAGGCGCCCGGCTGCGCGGCACTGTTCAGGCTGACGGGGACGCAGTGCAGGGCCTGGATGGTCTGGCCGTCGTGTTGCAGACGCTGCACGCGCGTCTGCACGAAGAGCTGGGCGCCGGCCTCCAGGGCGGCGGGCAGGGTGGTCACCAGCATGGACTGCTTGGCGTTGGTCGGGCAGCCCATGCCGCAGCTGCCCAGGTTCCAGCAGCCCTTCACATTGCGGCGGATGTGCGGGGTCTTGATACCGAGCTTGTTGGCGCCGCGCTCCAGCACGGTGTTGTTGGCGTTCGGCGCGGTCAGCCAGTCGCTGACGTTCAGGCGCTGTTCCGCCTGCGCGAACCAGGGGGCCATCTGCTCCGGGCCGAAGTCGCCCAGGCCGAAGTGCTGCTGCCAGTACGCCAGCGTGGCCGCGGGGGTGCGGAAGCTGCTGGTCCAGTTGACCGTGGTGCTGCCGCCCACGCAGCGGCCCTGCAGGATGGTGATGCCCTTGTCCGCCGTCTTGCGGCCGGCCGATTCCTGGTACAGCTGTGGGTAGGCCTCGGCCTCGCGCTGGCGGAAATGGCGGCTGCTGCGCAGCGGGCCTTCCTCGATCACCAGCACCTTCAGACCGGCCTTGCTCAGCATCTCGGCCGTGATGCCGCCCCCGGCACCGCTGCCGATGATGGCCACGTCCACCGCTACTTCGGCGGGCAGGGCGCCATGCTCGCCGCCACGCACTTGCCAGCCACGCGCCAGGCCCTCTTGAATCGGATCGGGGAGGGAGCTCATCAAATCTCTCGGGGGCCTGGGTAGCCCATCGTGGCCCAGGCGGAAGGCTGGCTGTAGAAGGCCGCGCAGTTCAGGTCGCGCAGCGCGAAGTACACCTGCTGGCGCAAGGCCAGGCGGCTGTGGCGCAGGCTTTGCAGCGCGGCGCTCAGCGCGGGCAGGGGCTGCTCGTGCAGGGGCTTGGCCATGCCCAGCAGACCCAGGCGGCCGGGGCCGTTGGCGATCAGGCCCATCAGCTGCTCCAGCTCGGCCTGCACCGCCGGCGGCAGGCCGGCGAAGAGCTTTTCCAGTTCGTCCAGGTGGCGGCTCAGCGCGGCCTCATCGGCCGGCAGCGCGCCTTCCAGCACGGCGCGCGCCACGGCCCCCATGGCCTGGCGGCCGGCGGGGGTGAGCTTGGGGCCTTGCAGGCCCGGGGTCCAGAAGGCGGCAATGCCGCCGGCCAGGCCCAGCAGCACCGCGCCGCCCAGGCCCAGCTTCAGCAGGGAGCGGCGCTGCATCAGGACAGCTTGCGCAGCACGCCCAGCAGGCCCTCGAACACCTTGCCGTAGGGCGGGTAGAACAGGCGCGTGCCGGCCATCATGGGGTTGCTGAACACCGGCTTCTCCTTCGAGAAGGTGCGGAAGCCCCACTCGCCGTGGTAGTGGCCCTGGCCGCTGGCGCCCACGCCGCCGAAGGGCTGGTCTTCCTGCCCAAGGTGCCAGATGCAGTCGTTGATGGTGACACCGCCCGCATGCGTTTCGCGCAGGATGCGCTGCTGCGCTTTCTCGTCGTGGCCAAAGATGTAGAGCGCGAGCGGGCGCTCGCCCTGCTGCACGATGTGGATGGCCTGGTCGAGCTTGTCGTAGGGCAGCAGGGGCAGGATGGGGCCGAACAGCTCCTCGCGCATCACGCCCATCTCGGGTTCGGCGTTCAGCACCAGGGTGGGCATGAGCTTGCGCTCGTGCGGGTCCAGCTCTTCCTCGTGCGAGCGCAGCAGCTTGGCACCGCCTTGTTCGGCCTCGGCCAGCAGGTCCAGCAGGCGCTGGTGGTGGCGGGGCGAGACGATGGCGCTGTAGTCCGGGTTGTCGGCCAGCGTCGGGTAGAAGCGCCGCATGGCCGCCAGGATGGCCTTGGCCAGCTCGGGCAGCATGCGGCGCGGGCACAGGATGTAGTCCGGCGCCACGCAGGTCTGGCCGGCGTTCAGCAGCTTGGAAAAGGCCAGGCGCTCGGCGGTGACGCTCAGGTTGGCGTCGCTCAGCACGATCACCGGGCTCTTGCCGCCCAGCTCCAGCGTCACCGGCGTCAGGTTCGCGGCGGCGGCCTGGGCCACATGGCGGCCCACGGCGGTGGAGCCGGTGAAGAACAGGTGGTCAAAGGGCAGGCGCGCGAAGGCGGCAGCCATCTTGGCGTCGCCGGTCACGACCTGGAATTCTTCGGGAGCGAAGAACTCGCCCACCGTCTGCGCCAGCAGTTCGGAGCAGCGCGGCGTCAGCTCGCTGGGCTTGACGATCACCCGGTTGCCGGCGGCCATGGCGGCCACGGCGGGCGTGAGCGCCAGGTAGATCGGGTAGTTCCAGGGCGAGATGACGCCCACCACGCCCAGGGGTTGCGGCATCAGGCGGTTGTGGCCGGGCAGGAAGTGCAGGGCGGTGGAGATGCGCCGCACCTTCATCCAGCTGGCCAGGTTGCGCAGCGCATGGTTCACCGCGGCCTCGGCGGTGAAGAGTTCGGTCAGCCGCGTTTCGTGCACGCTGCGGTGGCCGAAGTCCGCGTCCACCGCCTTGGCAAAAGCGTCGCCATGCTTCTGCACCAGGGCGCGCACGCGCTCCAGGCGGTCGCGCCGCGTGGCCAGGGTGGGGTAGGGCTCGGCCCGGAAGGCGGCACGCTGCTGCTGGAGCAGCAATTGCAGGCGTTCGTTCAGTTGGTGGTCCATGGCGGGTACTGCAGAAGTCGGCGCAGGCTAATGGCGATCGGCCATGCTCACCCCAAGGACTTGCCCGTGCTTAGAGCCGGGGCTCTAGAGTGAGGCTCCGCAAGGAGGAATCTGATGAAAGTCGGTGTTTTGACCGGTGGGGGCGACTGCCCCGGCCTGAATGCGGTGATCCGCGCCGTCACCCTGGCGCTGTGCCAGGCCGATGCGCGCACCGAGGTGCTGGGCATCCAGCGCGGCTTCTGGGGCCTGGTGGAAGACCGCCTGCAGCCGCTGCGGCCCACGGCCGTGCGCGACCTGCTGGACGAGGGCGGCACGGTGCTGGGCACGCACAACCGCGCCGACCCCTTCGATTGGCAGGGCCGCGACGCCTCGGCCGAGGCCCTGGCCACGGTCGAGCGCCATGGCATCGAGGCCCTGGTGGTCATCGGCGGTGACGGCAGCCTGACCATCGCCGACCGCTTTGCCCGCCTGGGCCTGCCCATCGTCGGCGTGCCCAAGACGATCGACAACGACATCGCCGACAACGAGCGCAGCTTCGGCTTCGACTCCGCCGTGGCCGTGGTGGCCGATGCGCTCACACGCCTCAAGACCACCGCGCACAGCCATGGCCGCGTGATGGTGCTGGAGACCATGGGCCGCAACGCCGGCTGGATCGCGCTGGAAGGCGGCCTGGCCGGCGGGGCCGACGCCATCCTGCTGCCCGAGCAGCCCTTTCACCTGGACGCCCTGACCGAACGCCTGCAGCGCCGCGTGGCCGAGCAGGGCCATGCCCTGGTCTGCGTGGCCGAGGGCGCCACCCTGGCCGACGGTGCGCAGCATTGGCAGCAGCTGGGCGGCGTGGCGCGGCTCGGCGGCATCGGCCAGGCGCTGACGCACGAGCTCGACCAGCGCCTGGGCAAGCAGGGCACCGAGGTGCGCGCCACCCTGCTCGGCCATCTGCAGCGCGGCGGCGCGCCCACGGCCTTCGACCGCGTGCTCTCCACCCGCTTCGGCGTGGCCGCCGCCCAGGCCCTGCGCGAGCGCGCCTTCGGCCACACCATCGCCCTGCAGGGCGACCGCTGCGTGCGTGTGCCCCTGAGCGCCGTGGCCGGACGCCAGCGCTGCGTGCCGCCCGGGCACGAACTGCTGGACTGCGCCGCGGTGGTGTGCGCGTGATGCCGATCGAGTTCCGCCCCGCCGAACCCGGCCCGCTGCGCGCGCTCAACCTCGAATACATGGGCTGGATCGACGCCCAGCTGGCGGCGCACTTCGGGGTCTCGCTGGTCGAGGTGAACGGCCGTTCGATCGAGCAGTATGTGGATGCCACGCTGGACAAGGTCTGCGGCGAGCCGCCGCCGCGCGGCTGCTTCCATCTGCTGTGGCAGGGCGGCGAAGCCTTGGGCATGGGCGGCCTGCGCACGCTGACACCCGGCGTGGGCGAGATCAAGCGCGTCTACCTGCGCCCCGCCGCGCGCGGCCGCGGCCTGGCCGAGGCCCTGCTGCAGCGCCTGCTGGCCGATGCGCGCAGCTTTGGCCTGCACACCCTGCGCCTGGACAGCGCGCCCTTCATGGCCGCCGCCCAGGCCCTGTACGAGCGCCACGGCTTCGTGGACCGCGCGCCGTACCCGGAGACCGAGGTGCCGGTGCATTTCCAGGGCCGCTGGCGCTTCATGGAGCGTGCGCTCTGAGCCCGACACTCCCGGCCCCGGCCACCCGCCCCGATCCATGCTGACCCAAATCACCCAAGCCCTGAAGGCGCGCCAGCGTGCGCGCCACGCCGCCAAGACCGTGGCCCGCGCGCTGCGCCAGCCCTCGGGCTTCCGCATCGCCCTGGCCGAACGCATCGCCCAGCTCAATCCGGCCGACTGGGACGCGGTGGTGGCCGGCCAGTCCTGGTTCTTCAGCCGCGACTACCTGGCCCTGCTGGAGGCGGTGCCGCCCGATGACATCGAGCCGCGCTACGCGCTGATCCACGACGACGACGGACCGGTGGCGGCGCTGGTGCTGCAGTGGGTGGCGCTGGCCGGGGCCGATCTGCGCCCCCTGCCCGAGACCCCGGACGATGAGGCCAGCCCGCTGCGCCGTCTGCTTGGCCGCGTGGCCCGCAAGCCCAGCCAGGCTCTGGCGTCTCGCCTGCAGGAACGCGTGCTGGTGTGCGGCAACCTGCTCACCTACGGCGAGCACGCGGTGGCCGTGGCGGCGGATGTCGAGCCTGCCTCGATCTGGCCCGCGGTGGCCGAGGCGCTGTACCGGCTGCGCCGGGCCGAGAAGCTGGCCGGCCAGGCCGGCTTCGTGCTGATCAAGGACGTGCCGCTGGAGCGGCCGCAGGGCATCGAGCTGCTGCGCCGGGTCGGCTACCGGCAGATCGAGTCCGAACCGAACATGGTGCTGACGCTGGACCCGGCCTGGCGCGACCACGCGGCTTATCTGGCCAGCCTGACCTCCAAGTACCGCAGTGCGGTGAAGAAGCAGATCGTCGAGCCCATCGAGGCCGCCGGCCTGCAACTGCGCGCCTTCGAGGCCGACGCGCCGCTGGGCGCGCGCATGCACGAGCTCTACCTGCAGGTGCACGCCAAGGCGGCGCTGCGCCCCTTCACCCTGCACCCAGGCTACTTCCACGCGCTGCAGCAGGCCGCGGGTGCGCGCCTGCGCTGCAGCGGCTTGTTCGACGCCGCGGGCCAGTTGCTGGGTTTCATCTGCACGCTGCGCGATGAAAGCCAGGCGCTGGCGTATCACATCGGCTTCGACCGCGCGGTCGCCGCCGCGGCGCCGCTGTACCTGCGCCTGCTGCACGCCAGCATTGCCGACGCCATCGCGCTCGGCGCCACGGAACTCTCCTTCGGCCGCACCGCGCTGGAGCCCAAGGCCCGGCTGGGCGCCAAGCCGCAGGCGCTGACGGTGTGGGTGCGGCATCGCCAGCCCCTGTTCAACCGCCTCATCAAGCCCCTGCTGCTGCGCGCGCACCACGACGACGCGCCGGAGTGCAACCCCTTCAAGAAGTAGGGGCGCGCAGGCGCTGGCGTGCCTGCTGCAGCCAGGCCAGCTGGGCGCCGGCGGCGCCCTCCTGCTCCAGCTCTTCCAGCCGGCCGCGCAGTTGCACGGCCAGCAGCTGGGCGGCCGCGGGGTCGCGGCGGCGCAGCGCACGCCATTCGTGCAGGCCCAGGCCCAGCGCGGGCAGGCTGCTGGGGTGGCGGCGCAGCAGGCGCTTGCCCAGGTTCAGCGTGTAGGCCGGCACCAGCAGGGCCTCGAACAGCAGGGCGGCCGCCTGGCCGCCCGTCAGGCCCAGGGGCGCGCGGCGCCACAGCACCAGGCCCGCGCTCAGGCTCCACAGCAGCAGGTGCAGGCTGAGCAGGGCCGCCAGCACCAGGCCGGCGTGTGCCCGCCAGGACAGCAGCCCCAGCAGGCCCAGGCCCAGCAGGTACACGAGCGCCAGTGCATGCAGGGGCGCCACGGCGCGCAGCAAGGCCCGCAGCCGCTGGCGCTCGCGCGCCGGCTGGCCCGGTGCCAGCGCACCCAGAGCCAGCGGCGTGGGCAGCAGCCGGTCCCAGGGGTTGAGCGGGTTCATCCACGCCGATTCACGCCGCAGCAGCTGCAGGCGCAGGCCCGGCCGGTAGCGCGGCCGACCGCGCGCATCCAGGCGCAGGGCTTCGCCGCCCGGGGTCAGCAGCAGGCAGCTGTCCACCACCAGGAAGCCCAGCAGCACCAGCCAGAACAGTGCCAGCTCGCGCACCATTCAGGGGCTCAGGACTTCCGGCCGAAGAGCTTTTTGATGCCGGTCCAGAGGGCCGCGGCACCGGCCGCGATGGCCAGCAGGATGCCCTTGAGCCCGCCCTTGCTGCTGGCCACGGCGGCTGCGCCGCCCACCACCAGGGCACCGAGGCCGATGGCGGCCACCTTGTCGCCCTGCTTCCACTCGCTGTACTTCTCGCCGCTGACGTAGTCGTAGTCCTTCAGCGCGCTCTTAAAGTCGGCCAGGTCGGCGTCCAGCGTGGCCGGGGAGGTCACCAGCACCGCCGAGGTGTAGCCGCTGCGGCCCAGGATGCGGGTGGAGACGTTGACGACGGGCTGCTTGTCGGCGTCGCTGATGAAGCGGGTGCCCCATTCGAGGCGCTTGCTGCTGCTGTCGTAGCGCGGCGGGATGGCCCAGCCTTCCAGCGTCATCGTCGGGTAGCCCTGCTGGCGCTTGCGCTCGTTGCTGGCGACGTTCTGCTCCTTGAGCTGCTTGAGCAGGGCTGCCGCGTCGATCTGCTCGTCGTCCTTGATGTAGCCCTCGTCGGCAAAGCTGAGGATGCCGAACCAGCTGCCCTGCACGGGCGCGATCGTGTAGGCGTCGCCCGGCGGCGGGTTGCCGTTGAGCTGCAGGAACTTGTCGGTGTCGGCCGTGCCCAGGAAGGTGTACTTCTCGCTGGCCTTGAAGGCGGCCTTGTTGGCCACCGAACCGCTCGTGCCGGGCTTGAGCCAGCCCAGCGCGCTGATCTGGCGCCCCAGTTCCTGCTCGGCGTTGGCGGCGCTGCTGGCGGCCTCGGCCGGGGTCCCCTGGGCCTGTGCGGCCCAGCTGGCCAGGGCGAGCGCGGCAGCGCCGGCAATTTGCTTCCACATGATGTTCTCCTCCCTTGATGTGTGAGCCGGCGAGGATCGCACAGCCGCCGGTGCTGGGATTCCCCGGAGTGCGGGGCGGGCGCAGGGCGCTACGCTCGGGCGGGAACAAGCCGTGGGGGTGCGATGCGGGTACTGCTCGGGGTGGTGGCGATGCTGGCGGCCGTGGCCGCAGCCTGGGCGGGCCCCGAGGCCGCGGCCGAGGACGAACTGCGCATGGCCTTCACCAGCACCTGGAGCCTGCCCTGGGGCAAGCTCGAAGGCACGCGCGTGAGCGGCGGCATTCAGCACGATGTGGCGCTGGCGGTGGCGCGCCGCCTGGGCTGGAAGTTGCGCTACGTGCTGCTGCCGGCCAGCAAGGGCGACCGCAGCGAGCTCGACCGCCACACCGACCTGCACTGCGGCATCGACCCGAGCTGGACACGCCGCCCCGAGGCCTACCACTGGAGCGAGCCGCTGTTCGACACCTCGGACCTGCTGATCGGGCACAGCGATGCGCTGCCGGTGCGCAGCCTCAGCGAACTGCCCAGTGGCAGCCGCGTGGGCGCCGTGGGGGGCTACCGCTACCCCACGCTGGAGGCGCGCTTCGCGGCCGGCCAGCTCAAGCGCGACGACGCCCCCGACCAGGCCCGCGTGCTGGAGAAGCTGACCCGCAAGCGCACCGACTACGCCGTCGTCAGCCCGCAGGCGCTGGGCTGGTTTCTGCGCCACAACCCGCAGTCGCTGCCGGCCGAGTGGCGCGTCACCGTGCAGCAGTCGGCCTTCTACTGCGCCGTGCCGCAGAGCAGCCCGCGCGACGCCGCGCAGATCCTCGACGCCGTGCACGCGCTGCAGCGCGAGGGCGAACTCGCGCGCATCCTGAGCAGCTACAGCGCGCGCTGAACGCGCTGCCGTGTGGAATTGCCGCCGTCTGGCGGCGCCCACGCCCGGCCGTGCGCTAGCCTCGCCAGCCTTGCGGTTTGTCACGGGGTTGGGATGTTCGGTCGTTGGTGCTGGGCCTGGATGGGGGTGTTGGGAGTCTTTGGCCAAGCCGCCCAGGCGCAGGAAGCGCCCGAACTGCGCATGGCCGCCAGCGGCAGCTGGAGCCTGCCCTGGGGCCGCTGGGAGGGGCAGACCGTGGTGGAAGGCATCCACCACGACCTGGCCCAGGCCGTGGCACAGCGCCTGGGCTGGCGCCTGCGCTTCGTGCGCCTGCTGCCCACCAAGGGCCATTTCAGCGAGGTCGATCGCGAGACCGATCTGCGCTGCGGACTGGACCGCAGCTGGGTGCCCGACCCCAGCCTCTACCAATGGAGCCCGCCGCTGTTTGATACCTCGGACCGCCTGGTGGGCCACCGCGATAGCCCCGTGCCGCGCAGCCTCGACGAACTGGACGACGGCCAGCGCATCGGCACCGTGCGCGCCTACCAGTACCCGACGCTGCAGGCGCGCTTCGAGAACGGCCGGCTGCTGCGCGAGGACGCCTTCTCGCAGATCCAGGCGCTGGAAAAGCTGTCGCGCAAGCGCAGCGACTACGCGGTGGTCAGCCCGCAGGTCTGGGCCTGGTACCGGCGCAGCGCCTCGGAACATCAGCTGGCCGGTTGGAGCCTGCTGGTGCAGCCTTCGGCCTCCCACTGCGGCGTGCCCAGCAGCTCGCCGCGTGATGCGCGCGCCATCCTGGCCGCCCTGCAGACGCTGCGCGACGAGGGCGAGATCGCGCGCATCCTGGCGCGCTATGGTGCGGCCAGCTGAGCTCAACCCCTGCCCATGTCCGACTCTCCCTACAGCGCCGGCCTGGCGCGCTTCTTCATTGCCGTGGCCGATGGGGCCCGCGCCCAGAAGAGCTTCGACGCGCTGCACAGCCTGCTCAGCCCGGGTGCGGCGGTGCTGGAGATCGGCACCGGCCTGGGCCTGCTGGCCCAGCGCCTGGCCGCCGCGGGCCACCCCGTCTGGGCGCTGGAGCCCGACGCCGACATGCGTACCGTGCTGCTGGCGCAGTGGCAGCTGCAGCCGCCCCAAGCCCAGGCGCGGCTGACGCCCCTGCCCTGGGTCGCCGCCGCGGACACCCCGGACCTGCCCGAGCCCGTGCACCTGGCCTGCGCCTTCAGTCTGCTGCACCTGCTGGCCCCTGCCGCCCGCCACGGCCTGCTGACCTGGGCCTGGCGCCAGTTGCGCCCGGGCGGCCGCCTGGTGCTGGAGCTGCCGGTGCGCAGCCCGCAGCGCCAGGCCGGTGATTGGCAGCTCTACACCGAGCTCCCCATCGGCGCGAGCCGCCTGCGCATGGAAACCCGGCTGCAGGGATCGGACGCCGAGGGCTGGTGCACCCACTGGCGCTTCGAGCAGCGTCTGGGCGAGCAATTGGGCGAACAATTGATCGACCAGGGCGAGCGCAGCTGGCACTGGCAGGCCTTTGCCCCCGAGGCCGCGCCCTGGGCGGAGCTGCCGGGCTGGGAGTTCGAAGCCGAGGCCTCGGACGAGAGCGGGGCGCCTTTTGAGCCCGGCCTCAGCGCGCGGCGCTTTGTGCGGCTGCGCAAGGGCTGACGAGTCGGTCGACAAAGGCCAGCAAGGCCTGCGCGGCCGCCTGGGGCGCGCACTGCAGCAGCAGGTGCGGCGCCGCGAACGCGACCCGCTCGGCGTCGGGCCGCAGGGCCAGCAGTTCGCGCTGGCAGCGTGCCGGTACCAGGCGGTCGTGTTGGGCTTCGAGCAGGAGCAAGGGCAAACGGGTCTGGCGCAGCGCGGCGCGCACATCGCCGTGCAGCACCGCCTGAAGCCGGGCCGCCAGCACGGCCGGCGGCAACTGGGCAAGCGCGCCAGTCAGGCGTTCCCGCAGCGCCGGCGTGGCATGCGGGCCGAGCAGCGCGGCGCTCACCGCCCAGGTTGGCCGCGGTAGCTGGGCCAAGACCTTGGCCAGCGGTGCGAGGGCCGCGGGCAGCCGCGAGGGCTTGCGCGCAAAGCTGGCGCACAGCACCAGGCCCTGCAAGCCGGGCGGCGCGGCTGCGGCCAGAAGGATGGCCACCGGCCCCGAGAACGATTCGCCGAGCAGCACGAAGGGCCGATCGGCTGGCAGCTGGGGCCCGACCCAGTTCGCCAGCGCGGCGGGGTGTTGCGGCCCGTCCAGCGGGTAGCGCAGCACCAGCACGGGCTGCGTGGCGGGCAGGGCTTGCAACAGCGGCTCGAACAGCTCGCCCGTGCCGTCCATGCCGGGCAGCAGGACGAGGGTCGGTCTCAGCGCCCCAGCCGCCACAGGCTGGTGACCTCTTTCGAGCGCGCCGCGTGCAGCGGGTCCTCGCGGTCCTGCGCCTTGCCGTGGCGCGGGCGGATGTCCAGCCGGCCCAGCACCTTCAGGCCGGCGGCGGCGATCCAGGCTTCCAGCTCGGCGCGGCTGCGCAGGCCCAAGTGTTCGGCCAGGTCCGAGAGGATCAGCCAAGCCTCGCCGCGTGGCGCCAGGTGGGGGCCCACGCCGGCCAGAAAGCCCTTGAGCATGCGGCTGTCGGGGTCGTAGATGGCAGTCTCGACGGCGCTGCTGGCCTTGCCGGGCAGCCAGGGCGGGTTGCAGACGATCAGGTCGGCCGGGGCCTCGTCCGTGGGGAAGAGATTGGCCTCGCGCAGGCGCACCGGCAAGCCCAGCTGCGCGAAGGTCTCGGCCGCGCAGGCCAGGGCGGCGGGGGCGTTGTCGGTGGCGACCACCGCTTGCAGCCCGCGCCGCGCCAGCAGGGCGGCGATGACGCCGCTGCCGGTGCCGATGTCCCAGGCGCGTCGCGCGCTGGCCGGGAGTGGGGCTTGGGCGATCAGATCCAGGTACTCGCCACGCACCGGACTGAAGACGCCGTAATGCGGGTGGATGCGCGCGCCGCCCAGGGCCGGCACGGGCACGCCCTGTTGGCGCCACTCCCAGGCACCGATCCAGCCCAGCAGCTCGCGCAGCGAGGCGAGGTAGGGCTGCTCGGCGGGGCCGATGGCGGCCTCGGCCGCGGCGCGAACATCGGGCGCGCGGCGCAGCTCCAAGGCATGCCCGGCCTCGAAGCGCAGCACCAGCAGGCCGAGGATGCGGGCGCGCTCGGCCTGAGCCTTGCGGTGCTGGTGAAAGGCCTCCAGCAGCGTGGCCGGCGGCGCGGCCTTGCGGCGGGCGCGCGCCTGCTCGATGCGCCGGCCCAGGGCCTGCAGCATCTGGCGCGCCTGGTGGTAATCGCCCTGCCAGAGCAGGGCGGTGCCTTCGCACACCAGTTTGTAGGCGCGGTCGGCATTGAGTGTGTCGTCCACCAGGGCCCAGCGCTTGGGCCGTGGCGCGCCGCTGTGGCTGCGCCAGGGCAGGGCGTCCAGTTCACTCATGCCAGGGATTCCGCCATGCGCTGCCCCACCCAGCGGCCATGGGCCAGGCAGGCATTGAGCAGGTAACCGCCGGTGGGGGCCTCCCAGTCCAGCATCTCGCCGCTGACCCAGACGCCCGGCAGGGCCTTGAGCTGGCCGTGGCCATCCAGGACCTCGAAGCGCACGCCGCCGGCGGTGCTGATGGCCTCGTCGATCGGCCGCGTGGCGCTCAGCGTCAGCGGCAGGGCCTTCAAGCCTTCGGCCAGGCGGGCGTGGTCGTGCACGGCCTCGCCCAGCACCTCGTGCAGCAGCGCCAGCTTCAGGCCCTGCAGGCCGAACTGGCTCTTCAGGAAGGCCGCCAGGGACTTGCTGCCCTGGCCGCGCGCCAGCTGGGCGCGCACTTTGTCGATTGGGTGCTGGGGCAGCAAATCGAGCGTCAGCGTGGCTTGCCCCTCGCGGGCGATGGCCTCGCGCAGTGCGGCGCTGAAGGCGTAGACCAGGCTGCCCTCGATGCCGTGTTGGGTGAGCACGAACTCGCCCTGCTGGTTGCGGCCCTCGAAGCGCAGGCTCACCGGCTTGATCGGCTGACCGGCAAAGCGGCTGCGCAGGTACTCGCTCCAGCCGCCCCGCACCTCGAAGCCGCAGTTGCTGGGGCGCAGCGGCGCCAGATCCACGCCGCGCGCGGCCAGCAGCGGCGCCCAGCTGCCGTCCGAGCCCAGGCGCGCCCAGCTGGCGCCGCCCAGGGCCAGCAGGGTGGCGCGCGGGCGGCACAGGGTTTCGCCGCCGGGGTGGGTGAAGCGCAGTGCGCCGTCCTCACTCCAGCCCTGCCAGCGGTGGCGGCTGTGCACCTGCAGGCCCTGCGCGTGCAGGCGGCGCAGCCAGGCGCGCAGCAGGGGCGCGGCCTTGAGGTCGAGCGGGAACACCCGGCCCGAGCTGCCGACGAAGGTGGCGATGCCAAGCTCTTCGCACCAGTCGCGCAAGTCGGTGGGCGTGAAGGTGTCCAGCATGGGCTGCAGCGCCGCGGCGCGCTCGCCGTAGCGCTGCAGGAACTGCGGGTAGGGCTCGGAATGGGTCAGGTTCAGGCCGCCGCGCCCGGCGAGCAGGAATTTGCGGCCCACGGTGGGCATGGCGTCGAACAGTTCGACGCGGCGGCCGGCGCGGCAGAGCATCTCGGCGGCCATCAGGCCGGCCGGGCCGCCGCCGATGACGGCGACCTCGGGGCTGAGCTCAGTAAGGGTTTCGGACATGGCCCGGAGTGTCCCCCGTAGGATGCCGCCCCCCATTCCCAAGCTCCCTCCCGCATGAAGCCGCGCGTCGTTCTGGCCTATCTGATCAGCCTGCTGGCCGCGCTGTGCCTGATCCTGGGCGTGCTGCAGCTGGGTCAGGGCCTGGCGCCGCCCCCTGCAGCGGGGGTGCTGCCTGCGCCAGCGGCCGATGCGGTGCAGAGCTGGCTGCAGGGCCTGCGTGCGCAGCTGGACCACCCGCTCAGCCATCTGCTGGTGCAGCTGCTGGTGGTGATTGCCGCCGCGCGTGGCTTGGGCGCGCTGTTCCGGCGCCTGGGCCAGCCGGCGGTGGTGGGCGAGATGGCGGCCGGCATCCTGCTTGGGCCCTCCCTCTTTGGCTGGCTGGCGCCGGCCGGCTTTGCCTTCGTGTTCCCGGCCGAATCGCTCGGCAGCCTGAAGCTGCTGAGCCAGCTGGGCGTGTGCCTCTTCATGTTCGTGGTGGGCATGGAGCTGGACCTGGGCCAGCTGCGCCGCAAGGCCGGCGTGGCGGTGGCCGTCAGCCACGCCAGCATCCTGCTGCCCTACACCCTGGGCGTGCTGCTGGCCTACGCGCTGTACAGCGAGTTGGCCGCGCCCGGCGCGCGCTTCAGCGCCTTCGCGCTCTTCATGGGCATCTCGATGAGCATCACCGCCTTTCCGGTGCTGGCGCGCATCCTGCAGGAGCGCGGCCTGGCCCAGAGCCCGCTGGGCCAGACGGCGCTGACCTGCGCCGCGGTGGACGACGTCACGGCCTGGAGCCTGATGGCCTTCGTGGTGGCGGTGGCCCAGGCCGGCAGCCTGGCCGGCGCGGCGCTGAACCTGCTGCTGGTGGCCGGCTTCATCGCCCTGATGCTGCTGGCCGTGCGCCCGCTGCTGGCCAACGCGATTGGCCCGGCCGCGCTGCAGCGGCCCGAGCCCAGCCAGGGCAGCCTGGCGGCCATCGTCTGCCTGGTGGTGGGCGCAGCGCTGTGCACCGAGCTGATCGGCATCCACGCGCTGTTCGGCGCCTTCCTGGCCGGCGTGGTGGTGCCCGCCGCCCAGGGCTTCCGGCGCAAGATCGGCCTGCAGGTGGAAAACCTCAGCGCCGTGCTGCTGCTGCCGCTGTTCTTCGCCTTCACCGGTCTGCGCACCCAGATCGGCCTGCTGGAGGGCGCGGGCGACTGGCTGCTGTGCGCGCTCATCGTGGCCGTGGCCACACTGGGCAAGCTGGGCGGCAGCGCCCTGGCGGCGCGCCTGGGCGGCCTGGCCTGGCGCGAGGCCCTGCAGCTGGGTGCGCTGATGAACACGCGCGGGCTGATGGAGCTGATCGCGCTGAACGTGGGCTACGACCTCGGCATCCTGTCGCCGCGCATCTTCACCATGCTGGTGCTGATGGCCCTGATCACCACCATGCTGACGGGCCCGCTGCTGGGCCTTTTTGCACGCCTGCCGGCGCCTCGCCATCCCCCGGCGCAGGGGGTGAAGGGCTTGCCCTGAGGCCCCGTCGGCAGCCGCCCCGTATAAACCCGTGACAACCCTGACGGAGACCGCGGATGGCCGACTTTGAACCCAAAGAGGAGTACCAGAAGAAGCTCAAGGCTTTTCTGTCTCCGCTCCCCGATGTCGGCGGCCCGGAGGTCAAGTCCGGCACGCCGGCATTTCCGCGCCCCTATGACGCGGACAAGCTCGCCACCATCAAGGACAAGTGCGTGACCAACGCGCACTTCAAGGACTTCACCGGCTGGGAGCACTACGACCTGCTGAAGAAGTGGCTGAGCGATCGCACCACCACCTGCAACGAGTTCTGCCAGAAGTGCGCGCTGAAGATGGGCACGCCCTCGGACATTTCGCTGAACCGCTTCGACATCGCCGAGTGGCTGTCCGGGAGGGGCCTGGGCCATTGCTGGATTCCCGGCGACAGCGGTGCGACGCCCGAGTACGGCGACATCTTCCGCCTCTACGAAGCCAAGCCCGACCACAACGGCGTCTCACTCAACCATATGGGCGTGTCGCTCTTCGTGAGCGGCAGCGAGTGGTTCACGGCCGAATCCGGCCAGGGCGGGCCCAGCAAGGGCTTTGATGCGGTGGCGCGCAAGAAGCGCGTCTGGAAGCCGGCCTCACTGACCGGCTGGGTCAGCATCAAGGCCATCCTGAACGCCGGCAAGCCCCTGCCCAACTGGGCCGGCGGCTGGTGGGAGGTGACCGAGGGCTCGCAGGTCTATTACTACTACCTGGAAGCCGGCGGCAAGATCAGCTTCACGCCCGTCAAGCCGCTGGCGCTGGCGCAGCGCCCGCCCTTCGCCTCAATGACCGGCACTTTCCGCGTCAAGGGCATGTTCGGGCTGGAGATCAGCTGGGCCGGCCCGGATGTCGACGAGAGCTTCATGCTCACCGAGCAGGACGCCAAGAAGAAGCGCTACTCGATGGAGGGCAAGACCTCGGGCGGCGTGAAGATGAAGGCCAAGCGGATGATGGCGAGCTTCTGACGGCGCGCTTCTGATGCCGCGTCAGCCGGTGGGCGATGCGCCGGGCGGCCACGCCCACACCCTGGAAGCCAAGGCAGAACCCTGAGCCTGCGCACAATGCCGGTCCCTGCCAGCGGACACCTGCCATGCCCAGCCTCGAAATCGACTTCATCAGCGACATCGCCTGCCCCTGGTGCGCCATCGGCCTGCAGGCGCTGGAGCAGGCGCTGCGCAACATCGGCCCCGAACTCGAGGTCGAGCTGCGCTTCCAGCCCTTCGAGCTCAACCCCCGCATGCCGCGCGAGGGCGAGGACGTGCGCGAGCACCTGAAGGCCAAGTACGGCATCGACGACGCCCGCATCGACGAGGGTGCCGAGCTGATGCGCCAGCGCGGCGCCGCACTCGGCTTCCACTTCGGCCCGCGCAGCCGCATCTGGAACACCTTCGACGCCCACCGCCTGCTGCACGCCGCCGGCCTGCAGGACCTGACGCTGCAGCGCCGCCTCAAGCACGCGCTGCTGCAGGCCTATCACGGCGAGGGCCTGAACCCCTCGGACCCGGACCTGCTGCGGATGGTGGCCCTGGCGGCCGGCATGGACGCCGCCACGGTGGACGCCGTGCTGGCCAGCGATCTGCATGCCCGCGAGGTGCGCGAGGCCGAGCAGATCTGGCTGCAATCCGGCATCCACGCCGTGCCCGCGGTGGTGCTGAACCGCCAGCACCTGATCAGCGGTGGGCAGCCGGTCGAGGTGTTCGAGCGCGCGCTGCGCGAAGTCGGTCAGCTGGCGTCGCCACGCCCCACATAAGCCCGGATGGCCGCGATGCGGCCCTCAGCATCGAACGCAATCACGTCGGTGACGAAAAGCTCCTGCGCGCCGTCGATCAGGATGCGCAGCTCTGCCGCCACGGCGGCTTCGCTCTGGTGCAGCTGCAGCACCTCGATGACCAGGCTTTGCACCGCCTCGAAGTTCTTGCGCGTCTCGGCCAGCGCGGCGGCCTTGCCGACCACGCGGATCGTCCAATCGCGCAGCACCACGTCTTCGGCCAGCAGCGCGGCCACATCGTCCAGGTCCTTGCGGGCGTAGGCGTCCAGGTACTGCAGCGTGCGGCTGCGGTGCAGGTCGGAACTCATAGCAGCGCGAACTTGACGATGAACAGGGCTGCAATCGCCCACAGCAGCTTGGGAACCTCCTTGGCGCGCCCGGTGCCCAGCTTCAGTACCGCATAGCTGATGAAGCCGAAGGCCAGGCCGTGGGCGATCGAGTAGGTGAAGGGCATGGCCAGCGCGGTGAGCGCGGCGGGCACGACCTCGGTGCTGTCGTTCCAGTCCAGTTCAATGAGGTCGCGCAGCATCAGGCAGGCCACGAACAGCAGGGCCGGTGCGGTGGCGTAGGCCGGCACGGCGCCGGCCAGCGGGGCGATGAAGAGGCAGGCCAGGAAGAGCAGCGCAACCGTCAGCGCCGTGAGCCCGGTGCGGCCCCCGGCCTGCACGCCGGCCGCGCTCTCGATGTAGGCGGTGGCGCTGGAGGTGCCCAGCAGCGCGCCGCCGACGATGGCGGTCGAATCCGCCAGCAGTGCGCGGTTCAGGCGCGGCTGGTGCACCGGCAGTAGCAGGCCGGCGCGCTTGGCCACGGCCATCAGGGTGCCGGTGGCGTCGAACAGCTCGACCAGGAAGAACACCAGCACCACGTTCAGCACGCCCACGCCCAGGGCGGCGGGGATGTCCAGCTGCAGCAGCGTGGGGCTGAGCGCCGGCGGGGCCGAGAAGATGCCCTTGAAGGGGTTGCCGGCGAACACGAAGGACAGGGCGGTGACGCCCAGGATGCCGATCAGGATGGCGCCGGGCACGCGCAGCCGGTCCAGCACCACGATGGCGAAGAAGCCCGCCACCGCCAGCAGGGCGGAGGGCTGGTGCAGGTCTCCCAAGGTGACCAGCGTGGCCGGCGAGCCCTTGACGATGCCCGCGCTCTTCATCGCGATCAAGGCCAGGAAGAGGCCGATGCCGACCGTGATGCCGACGCGCAGCGCGGCCGGAATGGCCTGCAGGATGCGCTCGCGCAGGCCCGTCAGCGTCACCACCAGGAACAGGCAGCCCGAGATGAAGACTGCACCCAGCGCGGTCTGCCAGGGCAGGCCCATGCCCAGCACCACCACATAGGCGAAGTAGGCGTTCAGGCCCATGCCCGGCGCCACGGCGATGGGCACTTTGGCCCACAGGCCCATCAGCGCCGTGCCCAGCGCGGCGATCAGACAGGTGGCCACGAACACCGGGCCCTTGGGCATGCCGGCGTCGCCCAGGATGGCCGGGTTGACGAAGACGATGTAGGCCATCGTAAGGAAGGTGGTCAGGCCGGCGATCAGCTCGGTGCGCACGTCGCTGCCGTGGGCGTGCAGCTCGAACCAGCGCTCCAGCGCGCCGTTGGATGGGGTGGAGGCCATGCGGTGGAGGAGGGGTGGCGGGGCGCCGCAGCGTAGCAGCGCGGCGGTTTGGAGCGGCAGCGCAGAGGCGCCGCAGAATCAGTGCCATGAGCCTGCACGCACTGCCCCCTGCCGACCTGCGCCTGACCCTCAACCCCGCCGAGCTCGGCTTTGCCGACACCAGCGAGCTGGCGGAGCTGGCCCTGCCCTGGATCGGCCAGCAGCGCGCCGAGGCCGCGGCCCGCTTTGGCCTGGGGCTGGAGCAGCCTGGCTACAACCTGTTGGTGCTGGGCGAGATCGGCAGCGGCCGCAGCACCTTGCTGACGCAGCTGATGCACGAACTGGCGGCCAGCCGCGCGGTGCCGCCGGACCTGTGCTTCCTGCACAACTTCGACACCCCCGAGCGCCCGATGGCGCTGCGCCTGCCGGCCGGGCAGGGCCGCGAGCTGCGCCAGGGCATGGCCGAACTGGCCAAGCGCTTGCGCGAGGACATCCCGCGCCGCCTGGCCGAGCCCTTCGTGAAGAGCGAGTGCGAACGCCTGGAGGCGGCCGCCAAGGCCGACGAGGACCGTGCCTACGCCGCCCTGGCCGCCTTTGCCGAGGCGCGCCGCTTCGGCCTGCTGCGCGAGCAGGGCAATCTGGTCTTCACGCAGCTGGACGCCCACGGCAAGCCGATGACGGCCGAGGCCGCCATGGGCCTGAGCCCCGAGCAGCATGCCGAGATGGCCACCGCCGAGAGCGCGCTGCGCACGCAGATCGCCGCCTTCCTGGACACCGTGCACCGCAACGAGCGCACGCTCGAAGAGGCGTTGGTGGCGCTGCGCCGCCGCCTCATCACGCCGCTGCTGGAAGACGCGCTGGAGCAGATCCGCAAGCCGCTGCGCAAGCAGATCAAGGACGGCCGCAAGCTCGGCCGCTACCTGGAGCAGGTGCAGGCCCATGTGCTGGAAAACCTCGACCTCTTTCACCACCACCATGCCGAGGAGGACGATGGCAGCCGCGCGGCCGCGCTGACCGAGCTGCTGGCGCGCTTGCGCGTCAACGTGGCGGTGGACAACCACGAGCTGAGCGGCGCGCCGGTGCTGGTGGTGGACAACCCGGTGCACCGCGTGCTGTTCGGCAGCATCGAGTACGAGCTGCGCAACGACGTGCTGGTGAGCGACTTCGCGCGCATCCGCGCCGGCAGCCTGCTGCGCGCGCATGGCGGCTTCTTGATGCTGCATTTGTGCGATCTGCTGGGTGACCCGCAGGTGTGGGAATCGCTGCGCCGCTTCGTGCGCAGCGGGCGCCTGCAGATCGAGGAACCCGGCCTGGCGGCCGCGCCGCTGGCGGCGGTGTCGCTGCAGCCCGAGGCGGTGGACGTGGACGTCAAGCTGGTGCTGGTGGCCTCGGTGGAGGAGTACTACGCGCTGCAGGACGGTGACCCCGAGCTGGCGCGCCGCTTCGGCTGCAAGGTGGACTTTGCCGAGAGCTTCGAGGCCAATGCCGAGACCCGCCATGCCAGCGCCATCCTGGTGGCGCAGACCTGCCGGCGCCTGGGGCTACCGCCCGCCAATGCCGCGGCCGTGGCCGCACTGATCGAGGAAAGCCACCGTGACGCCGAGGACCAGCTGCGCCAGAGCGCCCGCTTCGCGCGCACCGAGGCCCTGCTGGTCGAAGCCGCCGCGCTGGCGCGCGCCCGGCAGTCCCGCCTGGTGGTGGCCGAGGACGTGTGGGCCGCGCGCGCCGCGGCGCGCCATCGCCACGACTACCCCGAGCAGCGCCTGCAGGAGGCCATTCGCGACGGCGAACGCGTGCTGGTGCTGCAGGGCGAGCGCGTCGGCCAGCTCAACGGCCTGACCGTCATCGACCTCGGTGACCACGCCTTCGGCCTGCCGGTGCGCGTGAGCGCGCGCAGCCATGCGGGTGAGGACGGCCTGCTCAACATCGAACGCGAGGTCGAGCTCTCCGGCCCCATCCACGACAAGGGCGTGCTGATCCTGCAGAGCTACCTCACCGCCCTGTTCGCCCACCTGGCGCCGCTGGCCCTCAATGCCTCGCTGGTGTTCGAGCAGGAGTACCAGGGCGTGGAGGGCGACTCGGCCTCCTGCGCCGAGCTGTGCGCCCTGCTCTCGGCACTCAGCGGCGTGCCGCTGCGCCAGGGCATCGCCGTCACCGGCGCGCTGAACCAGCATGGCGAGCTGCTGCCGGTGGGCGGCATCAACGAAAAGATCGAGGGCTACTTCCGCACCTGTGCGCAGGCCGGGCTGGACGGTCAGCAAGGCGTGCTGATCCCCAGCCGCAACCGCCGCCACCTGATGCTCAGCCCCGAGGTGACGGCCGCCGTGGCGGCCGGGCGCTTCCAGGTTTACGCCGCCGACTGTGTGGCCGATGTGCTGGGCCTGCTCAGCCCCCTGCCGGTGGGGGCTGATTGCAGCGGCTCTCCCGGCCCGCAGGGCTACCCACCCGGCACCCTGCTGGGCCAGGCGCAGCGCCAGCTGCAGGCCTATCGGCGGGCCTGCGGCGTGCCTGAGCATGGGCCGCGGCCGGATCGCGGCCTGCGCGGCCTGCATCCGCGGGCCCAACCCACCCGCAAACGGAAGGTCAACCGCCCTGGTTGAACATCAGGTGCACGTCGGCCGACCACACGGCCAGCTCGGCCTCGCTCAGGCCCAGGGTGCGTAGCGCGGCCTCGCCGCCCTTGTCCCATTCGCGCGTCTGGTTCAGGCCCTCGTAGCGCTGGATGATGTGCTCGACCACGCAGGTCAGCGCCACCAGTTGGCGCAGCACCTGGGGCGGTTTGGCGTCGTCCAGCATGGCGTAGTCGTGGTGCTGGCGCACCGCCAGCACCACGCCCTGGCCCACGCCCCAGCTGTGCGCCATGGCGGCGCCCACCAGCGCATGGTCCAGGCCATGGCGCTCGCGTTCGATCTGCGTGAAGGGCTCCAGCGAGTCGTTGGCGATCGCCAGCGTGTTGAGGTAGGGCGGCGTCAGCGGCCAGCGCAGCAGCAGGGCGATGCCCACGTCCAGGAAGAGGCCGCAGGTGTGTGCCACGTCCGAGGGCGCGATGCGTTCGCGCCGGGCCAGATAGGCCATGGCATGCGCGCGGCGGGTGGCCACGTCCCAGAAGCGCGTCAAGGTGGGGCCATCGCTGGGCAGGGCGCGGCGCAGCGCGATCTCCACCAGCAGCGACTCCACCGTCAGCATGCCCAGCAGGGTGAAGGCCTGGTTCACCGTCTCGGCGCGGCGGCTCAGGCCCATCAGCGGTGAGTTGGCGAGCTTGAGCAGCGCGGCCGACATGGCCACGTCGTCATTCACCAATTGGGCCAGGCGCTGGGGGTCGGGGTCGGCGGTCTGCAGTTCGGCCTGCACGGCGGCCAGCAACTCGGGGCGTGGCGGGATCTGCACCCCACGCAGCAGGGGGCTCAGCAGCGCGCGATCGATCTCGCCGGTGATGGTGTCGCCGTTCATGGCGGGTTCCCTGCGGTGGCCAAGTGCCGGTTTCTAACCGGCGCGGGCGCCCTTCAGCACCCACCGGGTGGAGGAGAGGCCGGCCGCGGGCGTGACGGATTGGCGCCTCTGCCGGCCTTTGTGCGGCCTGCGCGATTCATCCCCGCCGTCTGTGGATAAATCCGTGGATGGGCTTGGGTGGGCGGCGGCAAGTGCTTGTCGTGCTTGGGAGCTGGCCGGTTTGCTGCGAAATGAGGCAGCCCCCTGGGAATTCCCCAGCGCAAGTCCCGTTTTGGGCTCGGCCAGCCCTGGCAAGCTCCTTCCATTGGAGGACGACGACGATGGGATTCCTGAAGCAACTGCGTGTGGGTCAACGTCTGGGTGGCGCCTTCACGGCCCTGCTGGCCTTTTTGCTGGTGGTGGCGGCCATGGGCCTGGTGGAGCTGGACCGCAGCAACGCCCGGCTCAAGGCCGTGTACCTGGAGCGCACCGTGCCGCTGGAACAGCTCGGCCGCGTGAACGCCATGGCCATCCGCGACCGCTACCTGCTGGCCGAGGCGCTGCTGCTGCGCAATGAATCCGCCACCGCACGGGCCTTGAAGGAACTGAGCGAGAACGAGGCCGCTTCCGAGCGCCTGCTGGCCAACTACCTGGCCGGCAACCTCAGCGCCGAAGAGAAGGCCCTGGCCGACAAGCTCATGGCCGCGCGCAATGCCTACGCCCGCGAGGGCTTGGCCGAGGCCCGCAAGGCCTTGCAGGAAACCGATTTCAACGCCGTGCAGAACGCCTTCCTGGGCAAGGTGGCCGAGTTCGGCCCGCCGGTGGCCCAGCACCTGGGCGAGCTGCTGGCCCTGCAGACCAAGCTGGTGGAACAGCAGTACGCCGCGGCCACGGCGGCGGAGCGCCGCAGCACCTGGACGATTTCATTGCTCACCCTGGTGGCCCTGGTGCTCGGGGCGGCCCTGGCCTGGCGCATCACGCGTTCCATCACCGGTCCCACGCAAACCGCGCTGCGCCTGGCGCAGGCGGTGGCGGGGGGCGATTTGCGCACCCGCATCGAGGTGCGCGGACATGACGAAATCGCCCAGCTGCTCGAGGCCCTGGCCGAGATGAACAGCAAGCTCGGTGAGGTAGTGAACCAGGTGCGCATGAGCGCGGACTCCATCGCCACCGGTTCCGCCGAGATCGCCACCGGCAATGCCGACCTTTCCCAGCGCACCGAGCAGCAAGCCGCCAACCTTGAAGAGACCGCGGCCTCGATGGAGCAAATGAGCGCCACCGTGCGCCACAACGCCGACACCGCGCGCAGCGCCACGGAGCTGGCGGCCAGCGCCAGCCAGGTGGCCGAACGCGGCGGCGCCGTGGTGGGCCAGGTGGTGGCCACGATGGACGAGATCAGCGCCAGCTCCAAGCGCATCGCCGACATCATCGGCACCATCGACGGCATCGCTTTCCAGACCAACATCCTGGCGCTCAATGCCGCCGTGGAAGCAGCGCGCGCCGGCGAGCAGGGCCGCGGCTTTGCGGTGGTGGCCGGCGAGGTGCGCAGCCTGGCCAGCCGCAGTGCCGAGGCGGCCAAGGAGATCAAGTCCCTGATCGGGGCGAGCGTGGAGCGCGTGGATGCGGGCTCGCGCCAGGTGGCCGAGGCCGGCCGCACCATGAACGAGATCGTCGCCCAGGTGGGCCGCGTGGCCAGCCTGATCCAGGAGATGGACCACGCCAGCCGCGAGCAGGCGCAGGGCATCGGTCAGGTCAGCGAGGCCGTGGCCGACCTGGACCGCGCCACGCAGCAGAACGCCGCGCTGGTGGAGCAGGCCGCCGCTGCCGCCGAAAGCCTGAAGCAGCAGGCCAAGGCCATGAACGAGGTGGTGGGGGTGTTCCGGCTCTGAGAGGAATGAGCGTGGGCCGTGGCCATCCGTCGAACGGCGGCTGGCCACGGGCGGGGCCTCAGGCGCCCGTCTTCTTCTTGCCGCGCTCCATCACCTGCGTCACCACGGTGGGCATCGGCGCGCCGCCCGAAGCGGGCTTGGGGGGACCGCTGTCCTTCTTCGGCTTCTTGGCTTCCTTGTTGCTGCGTTGCTGGCCCTTGGGCATGGTGAGCTCCTGTCGAGTGAGGGCCCGAGCGTAGGGCCTGTGCGGCCGTGCGGGCGGCGCAAATTCCCCGAGCTGCCTAAGGCTTAGCCCGTCTGGGGCCAATCGCGTGCGCTTGGCGTCTCCTGGGGATAGCCCTTGGCCTGCGCGCCTCATCCACGTCGGGAGGCGACCATGGCTTGGGGACTTCGTCAAAGGCTTCTTGGGGCATTTGGGGTTTTGGCGCTGGTGACGGCCCTTGGGGGCCTGGCCGTCTGGCTCAACATCCACCGGGTGGACGAGCAGCTGATGGCCTCGCGCGACCGCTTTCTGCCCCAGGCGGAACGCATCGCGGATGTCAAGGCGGGGGTGATCAAGGCCTCGCTGGAAGCGCGCCACGCCATGCTGGCGCCCACCGAGGCCGGCCGCGAGGCCGCCCTGGCGCGCCTGCATGCGCTGCGCACGCAGACCGATGCGGCCCTGGCCGATTTCCAGCAGCACCTCAGCACGGCCCAGGGCCGCGCGCTCTATGCCGAGCTGGAGCAACGCAAGCAGCGTTTCTGGCGCGAGGCCGAGGCCCTGCTGCCGCTGATCCGCGCGGGCGAGCCGGCCCTGGCCTTCGCGCGCCTGGAGAGCGATGTGGTGCCGGCGCGCGATCACTTCATTGAGGCCGTGGCTGCACAGCGCGCCTGGCAGGCCGAGCTGCTGGCCAACAGCACCGCGCAGGCCCTGGCCCTGGGGCAGCGCAGCGAACGCATGCTGCTGGCCATCTCGCTCATCGGCCTGCTGGCGGGCTGCGGCTTCGCCTGGTGGCTGAGCCGCGAGCTGCTCGGCCAGTTGGGCGGCGAGCCGGCCCAAGCCGTGGCGGCGGTGTCACGCGTGGCCTCGGGCGATCTGAGCCAGGCGCCGCCGGCGGCGGGCGCGCAGGCCGCGCACAGCGTGCTCGGCGCCATCGGCCGCATGCAGCATTCGCTGCATGAGCTGCTGCTCAGCATCCACTCGGGCGTGAACCATGTGGCCACGGCGTCTTCGCAGATCGCCAGCGGCAACTCCGAGCTCTCGGGCCGTACCGAGCAGCAGGCGGCGGCGCTGCAGCAGGCCGCGGCCTCGCTGCAGCAGCTCAACGAAGCGGTGCAGCAGCACATCCAGGCCGTGGAGGCCAGCCGCGGCGAGGCCGAACAGGTGGCGCAGCTGGCGCACGACGGCGGCGCGCGCATGGGCCAGGCGGTGGCGGACATGGAGCGCATCCGCGGCAGCAGCCTGCGCATGGTGGACATCATCGGAACCATCGACGGCATTGCCTTCCAGACCAATATCCTGGCCCTGAACGCCGCCGTCGAGGCCGCCCGCGCGGGCGACGCCGGCCGCGGCTTCGCCGTGGTGGCCAGCGAGGTGCGCACCCTGGCCCAGCGCGTGGCCGAGGCCTCGCAGCAGGTGCGTCAGCTCATCCAGAGCAGCGTGGACGACGTGGGCGCCGCGCACCAGCGCATGGCCCGTGCCGGCGAGCAGGTGCAGGCCATCGTGCAGGGCATCGAGCGCCTGCGCGAGCACATGGCCCACATCAACCAGGCCATCCATCAGCAGGCGCAGGGCTTGCAGCAGGTCAGCGGCGCCGTCGGCGCCATCGACGAAGCCACGCAGCGCAATGCCGCGCTGGTGGAGCAAAGCGCGGCGGCCTCGGCCAGCCTGCACCAGCAGGCCATGCAACTGGAGCGCGCCGCCCGCCGCTTCAAGCTGCCGGCGCGCGGCGCCAGCGCCTGAATGGGAGGCCCGCATGCTGCACCAACTGATCTACCGCAGCCGCGCGGCGGCGGCGCTGCTGGCCCATGGCCTGGAGCGGCTGGCGGCCGAGGCCGGGCGCCGCAACCGGGCGCTCGGCATCAGCGGCCTGCTGGTCTGCGATGGCGACTACTTCCTGCAGGTGCTGGAAGGCCCGCGCAGCGCGGTGCTGACGCTCTACGACGCCATCGTGGCCGACCCCCGCCACAGCGCCGTGGTGCTGATCCGCTCCGAACCCGTGGCGCGGCGCCAGTTCCAGGGCTGGCGCTTCCTGGTGGCGCCGCCACAGGCCCAAGGGCGCCGCTGGCCGCCCCGCCTGTCACGTTCCGGCAGCCTGGCGGACGAGGGCGAGGACCGCGTGGCCGCCATCATCGACAGCTTCTTGTGCGGTGACTGGCGCGACCCCGCCGGTGCGCCGAGCGCAGGCCCGCCACTCGGGCCGGCGCGGGCTCGGGGTCCGGCCCAGCCCGGCCTGCCACATGGCTTGCACGGGCTGCCCGCGCTGCCCGAAGCGCCCCCGGTGCGCTTTGCCATGCAGCCGATCGTCGAGCCCCATATCGGGCGCATCTCCTCGGTCGAGCTGCTGCTGCGCGGGCCGGAAGGCGAAGCGCCGGCCGCGCTGCTGCGGCGCCTCTCGCGGGCCGAGCGCTACGCGCAGGATCTGGCCTGGAAGGAGCTCGCCTTCGCGCAGATCGCCCGCACCGCCTTCACCGGCAAGGTCGCCATCAACCTGCTGCCCGGCGCGCTGATGCGCGACCCGCTGGCGGCCGAGCGCCTGGCGCGCATCGCGCGCAGCCATGGCATCGAGCCCCAGCGCGTCATCGTCGAGATCACCGAGGCGGAGGCGATCTCGCAGCCCGAGCGCTTCTACCGCAACGTCGCCGAGCTCAAGGCCGCCGGTTTCCTCACCGCCATCGACGACTTCGGCGCCGGCCATGCCGGCCTGAGCCTGCTCACGAACTTCCAGCCCGACAAGGTCAAGATCGACCGCCAGCTCGTGCACGACATCCAGCGCTCCGGCGTGCGCCAGGCCATCGTGCGCGCCGTGCTGGACTGCTGCCGGCGGCTGGGCATCACCGTGGTGGCCGAGGGCATCGAGCAGCACGAGGAATACGCCTGGCTGTTCGCGGCCGGCGTGCGCCGCTTTCAGGGCTTCTACTTCGCCCGCCCGGCACTGGAGGCGGTGCCCGAGATCCGCTGGCCCGCGGCGCTGGAGGAAGCGGTGGAGGCGCGCGTGGCCTGATGCCCATCGGGCTGCGGCGCCAGCACCCGCCGGTAGCGCCACTCCAGTGCCCCCAGTGTGCCCACGAACACGGCCTCGCCCAGCAGGTGGGCGAGGCCGAACCCGCTGGCCTCGGCGCCCTGTTGCAGCGCCAGCAGCACGCACACGCCGGCCCAGAACGCGTTGGCCAGCGCCAGCAGCTGGACGGCCCCCCGAGGCCGCCCGCGCCAGCAGGCCAGGCCGAGCGAGCCGCTGCCGTACAACAGGTTCGCCGCGGCAATGCGCTGCAGCAACGGCACCGGCAGCCCGTAGAGGCCGCTCAAGGCCGGCGCGAAGCCGAACACCAGCAGGCCGGCGCCGAGGGCGGCCAGGCTGTCGATCCACAGCAGCCGCGGCGCCAGGCGCTGCCGCACGCCCGTGGCGGGGTGCTTCATGCGCGGTCGTCCGGCTGGCGCGGTGCCATGCGGTAGGCATCCGCTGCCGGCGGCACCGGGCCCTTCATGCGCCGCACCAGCCCGGCCGCCGCCATCAGCACCGCCAGCAGGCTGGCACCCGCAAAGGCCAGGCCCCAGCCCGCGAATTCCCACAGCAGCAGCTCGGGCTCGGTGGCGGGCGCCAGGCCGGCGTGCGCCAGCCAGGCGCGCAACAGCGGCAGGCCCAGGCTGACGAGCGCGATGCCGGCCAGCCCATATGGCCAGCGCCGGCCCACGCGCTGTTCCCAGGGCAGTGGGGCGGGCTTCATGCGCGGCGGCGGCTCAACGCATGTCCTTCACCTGCGGCAGCACCCGGCGCACCAGGTCGACCACGTCGATGGGGCGGTGGAAGTTGCCGGCGAACACCAGACCGTAGGCCTCGGGGCGCTTCAGGGCGTCGGGGTCGGTGGCGATGCGAAAGCCCAGCAGGTCGATCGGGCTTTTGAAGGTGGTCCAGTCGGTGGGCTGGCCCGGCACCACCTTGCCGCTGCCCGTCATCTGGTAGGCCGACACGGTGCGCACCTTCACGCTCTTCATCAGCGGCTGCAGCTTCTCCAGCGGGTCGCGCGCCAGCGCCACCTGCTCGGGGCTGGCCTGGTACTGCAGGGTGCCGCTCCAGTGGTCGAAGTCGCCGCTGGGGGTTTCACGCATCACCAGGGCCTGGGTCTCGTAGAGGCCCTCGCCCACCGGGCGGTAGCGCGCGTCCACCAGGTAGATCGAACGATCCGGCGCCTTGTTGCTGGAAAAGAAAATGAACCAGGCGGGCAGCTCGGTGCGCGGGGGCAGCAGCTTGGCGGGCGCCTTGGCGGTGGTCGCTGTTTGGGCCTGAGCTTGGGCCTGGGCCTGCGCTGTCGGCGCGCCGGTCAGGGCCAGGGCGGCGGCGAGCAGGGCAGGGCGCAGGGTGCTGAGCAGAAGGGGTTGCACGGGCAGGGCCTTCACTTCAGTTGGGCGCGTTCGCCGTGGATCTCGCCCAGGTCCACCACGCCCTGGCCGGGCGGAATGTCCACCACATGGATCACATGGTTCTCCAGCTCGCGCACCTGCTTGACGGAGCGCGTCACCGGCTCGCGCACGGCAGCGGTGACGATGCCGAAGTGCGAGAAGGTGGTGATCTGGTGCTCGCCAGTCTCCTGCGCAATCCAGCCCTCCACCTCGTAGGGGATCACCGCCCACAGCAGGTACTGGCCGGGCTGCAGGCCGCGGAAGCGGAAGCGCCCCTCGCGGTCGCTGAGGGTGCGCGCAGCCACATGGTCCAGCTCGGGCTGCAGGTCGAACATGCCCATGCGCAGGCCGTTGGGCGCATGGCGCTGCACCCAGGCGCGCAGGAACTTCGTCATCGGGAACAGGTACACCGGCTGCTCGCGGGCGTAGATCTTGGTACCCGGGCGCAGCTGCAGCAGGGTCTTGCGCAGCGTCATCGAGGCCTGGCCCTGCAGCGTGCTTTCGCCGATGGCCATCAGCCCGGAGGCTTCTTCCATGCTGAAGGGGTGGACGGTCTGCAGCTTGTCCTGCCGGTAGCGCACGTCCTGCGCGGCCAGCGGCAGGCTGGCACTCAGCAGCAAGGCGATCCCGAGTGTCTTGCAGGGTTTGAACATGGGGAAGAGGGCTGACGCGTTGGGTGCTGGGGCGGCGCGAAGTGTGACGGATGACGCCCGCGCGGCGGCGGCGCCCGCGGCTGAGAGAGCGGGCCGCTGGTTCGCGCTCGCCCACTCAGGGCTTGCGCGCCACGATGAACACGCGGATGTCCTTGCCCTGCGTGCCATGGCGCTCCACCGCCTCGATGCGCAGGCCCTGGCGCTCCAGTGCGGCCACCAGCGCCGGGGCCTTGAACACCAGCACCGGCGGCGCCTTGCCCAGCAGGCGAGCCAGCGGAATGCCCAGCCAGCCCACCAGCGGGTGCATCTCGCCCACGCAGGCCGTCTTGGAAATGAACAGGCCACCCGGTCTGAGCGGGCGCAGCGCCTGCGCCAGGCTGGTGTCCAGGTCGGGCAGCAGGTGCAGGGTATTGAAGGCCAGCAGCACGTCAAAGGCCTTGGGCTGCGCATGCGGCGCGGTGGCATCGGCCACCTCGAACTGCAGGCCCTGCGTGGGCTGCGCGGCCAGCTTCTCGCGGGCGATCGCCACCATCTCGGGCGCCAGGTCGCTGGCCACATAGCGCCGCGTGGCCCCGGCCAGGTTCAGCGCCGTGGTGCCGGTGCCGCAGCCGATCTCCAGCACCTCGTACTCCGGCCGCAGCAGGCCGCGCACGCGCTTAAGCGTGGCGGCGTAACCGCCCATGTCGGCAATCGGGTCGGCGGCGTACTTGCGGGCCAGGCGGTTCCAGAAGGTGGTCTGGGCGTTCAGGGTGGCTTGCATCGTGTGGGGAAGGGGTTGAACGGGGTTGGAGGGAGCGGGAGCGGTGTGTGCCGGCTGCTTACTTGCGGGGCAGCACGGGCTTCCATTGCTGCGTCTGGGCGTGGCATTCGTCGCTCGCGATCTGCAGGCTCACGGAGACGCTCAGGTAACCGGCCTTGCTGGCCACCAGCTCGTACTGCCCGCCGCGGCTGTCCACCGCGCAGGGCAGCAGCAGGCAGGTCTGCGTCTGCGCGCTTCCGCCATTCAGGCGCCAGCTGACCTGCACGCCCTCCAGCGCACGCCCCGCCTCGTCCACCGGCTGCACGGACACCGCGGGGATGTAGACCGCCGTGCACACCACCAGCCGCGTATCGCCCCCGCCGCAGGCGGCCAGCAGCAGCGGCAGCAGGGTGGCGAGGATGGGCAGGCGGAGCGGGGTGAGGCGCATGGCGGGGTCAGCGGCAGTGGGGTGGCAGCGCGGGGCTCGGGCGGCGTGGCAGCATGCTATGCATGCGTCTGCGTGCCGAACAGCCGCAAATCCGCAGATCACTCATGCATGGATGTATGGATCAACTCGACTGGAACCTGCTGCGCGCCTTTCTGCACACCGCCGAGGCGGGCTCGCTTTCCGCCGCCGCGCGCCGCCTCGGGCTCACCCAGCCCACGCTGGGCCGGCAGGTCGCGGCCATCGAGCAGCAGCTGGGCGTGAGCCTGTTCGAGCGCATCGGCAAATCCCTGCAGCCCACGCCCACCGGCCTGGCCCTGCTGGAGCATGCGCGCGCCATGGGCGCGGCTGCCGAGGAGCTGGGCCTGGCCGCCAGCGGCCATGTGCAGGCGGTGGATGGCGTGGTCAGCATCTCCGCCACCGACATGGTGGCCGCGCACCTGCTGCCGCCGCTGCTGCTGCGCCTGCGTGAGCAGGCGCCGGCGCTGCGCATCGAGATCGTCACCACCGACGCCCTTTCGGACCTGCGCCGCCGCGAGGCCGACATCGCCTTGCGCCATGTGCGCCCCACCGAGCCCGAGCTCATCGGCCGCCTGCTGCGTGAGGCCAGCGCCAGCTTCTACGCATCCAAGGACTGGGTGCGCCGCCACGGCCACCCGCGCCAGGCCGCCGAGGCCGCGCGCCACGCCTTCGTGGGCAGCGACCGCAGCGGCCACTACCTCGGCTACCTGCGCGCCCATGGCCTGCCGCTGAGCGAAGACAACTTCAGCGCCTACGCCGAGAACTCGCACACCGGCTGGGCCCTGGTGCGCCAGGGCCTGGGCATCGGCGCCATGATGGACGAGGTGGCGCAGAGCGACCCCGATGTGGTGCGCGTGCTCGACGAGGTGCCCCCCGTCGTGTTCCCGATCTGGCTCGTCACCCACCGCGAACTGCGCACGGCGCGGCGCATCCGCATCGTGTGCGACCTGCTGGCGCAGGCCTTGATGGCGCCGGCTGGTGCTGCGGCGGGCTCGGCTTGATGCGGCCTGGCGGGAGCTTGTTGCGATGCCTGCCGCGTCGGTCGCGGGGCCGGTGCGCGAACAGGAGCGCGCGGCAGGGGGTGCTGGCGGTCTGATCACGCGCGGTCGTGCCGCGCCTCGCCCTGCTTGAATGGATGGGGTGGCCGTTCGCTGCACGCGAAGCGCCGCACCGGCGCCCGTGCCCCGCGGCAAGGGCTGCCGCAGAGCGGCAGAGGGCAACGCAGAGGGCGCGCGCGAGCCCGCCTGCACCGCGGCCCGAGAGGCCGCCCCTGCGCGCGCTGCCTTGCACCGTGCGACACCGCTGCGTTAGTATGAAAGCGCTTTCAAACGACGCCGCCGGCATCCGCTAGCGCCCCGCGTTCGCTGAAGCCCCGGGCCCCGGCAGCCGCCGGGCCCGCCCTCCCGCAACCCACTCTTGAACAGGATCTCCATGAAACGCTCGCGTGCGCTCGCCCTGCTGGCCGGCGCGGTATTCAGCCTCAATGCCATGGCCTGGACCGTCAGCTTCTCCGGCACCATCGACCAGGGTTTCGACAACAGCGGCGTGTTCGGCGTGGCCGGTCGCGACCTGCGCGGCCTGAGCTTCACCCAGACCATCGAGATCGCCACCGACCCCGCGCTCTGGAGCGTCACCAACGGCGGCCCGGTGTTCACCGACATCTCCGGCCACGGCCCCGCCTTTGTCGACACCGTCACGGTGGACGGTCAGACCGTCCGCTTCGAGGTCGAGGCCACCGGCTACGGCCGCCAATTCCTGTTCGACGAGTTCAGCACCCAGCACACGGGCGCCGACTACCTCTACACCGACCAACGCGGCCTGGCCCAGGGCGACACCCTGCGCGCCTTCCAGTACGCCTACAGCTACCTGCAGGCCTTCATGCCCAGCCTGGATTTCGACCAGCGCCTGGACCTTCCCGCCAGCGGGCTCACCACCTGGTCGGAATTCGTCATCACCGGCCAGCGCCACGCCAATTTCTACGGCAACGCCAGCTCCATCCGCGTGAACGGCGGCCCGGGCCAGGAAGTACCCGAGCCCACGCCGCTGGCACTGGCGGGCTTCGGCTTGCTGCTGCTGGGTGGGCATGCGCGCCGGCGCGGGCGCGGCGCTTGAACGCTCGACTGCGCCGGCTGCTCTGAGCTTTGCTCGGTGAAGTTGGTGCGAGATCAGGAGGGCGGGGCACCCTGCTCCGTCCATGTCCCCCTCCGCCGCGCTGCCCGCGCAGCGGATTCCTCCTTGACTTCCCTCCGCAAGGCGCCCCGCCCTGCTGATCGACGGAGACCGAGGACGACTGAGATCAAGAGGGCCGTTCTTGCGCTTGTGGCTCTGTGTTCCCGATGCACGCCACGCTGTGGCCGGATCAGGTCGTCAGGGCCCCATGCGTAGGCAAGTCAAGGGGGAATCCGCCGGCCCGGCAGGCCGGCGGAGGAGGACATGGACGGAGCAGGGGGCCCTGGCGGCCTGATCACGCGCGGGGGTTGGCGGGGCAACTGGCTTGGATCAGGCCTTTTGGCGGACGCTGGGCTAAAAACTGAAGGCCTGACCCTGGTTCCCTCATCTCAGACTTGAGGCCGCCGATTTATTAAGGATTCAGATGGAACCGAATGGCTGAGTCAAGCGCCTGGTGCAGAGGGCTTTTCTGTCCTTGCTGTACCTGCTTCATTGGTGAAACGGTACGGGTGAATCGTCGAACCCCTTCGGTATCGCTATCGATGAATACAACGATGGCAGACGTCCCCTCTTTCAATTCCGCCTCGGTATACAGCGCCCGTTTGTACTCATTCTCTCCAGATAAAGCGGCGAAGCTCTCTGGGTTGACTAATGTGTGCGAAGTTTCACCATCTCGGATGATGGTGTCATTTGCGATCGCGGCACCGATCATTCCTCCTAGCGCAGCACCGAGCGCAACCTTCTTTAACTCGGCGCGCATGTTCATGTATACGACGAAGTGATGAAGCTTTGTGCGCGGTACAGGATTTTTTCCATGCTTTTCTTGCAGCATATGTGCGAACAGCCTCGGCCCTGTAGGCTCCGTGAGATCTTGTGCAAGCCGATGGAATCCGTACTGGTCGCTTGTAATCAATAAGCTGAAGATTTCACGCGTCCCTTCGGTTGCAGGGCGGAGATCCTCGACTTTTGTATTGGCTGAGGAATCGATATTGTCAATAGTAAGCGGAACAGGCGTGCTTGCGCAGCCAACCAAAATAATGGTTGCAAGGACCGAAAATAAAGTTCGCATTTGATGGGGTGGGTGAGAAAGAGGGGCGGATATTCTATGCGGGATGGAATGGCGCACACGAGGCTGCAGGGTCAAGTGCCACAGGAGAAGTCCCAGTTTCTGCTGGTGTTGTTCTGCATGGAAATTGACCTCTGCCAGTTGGCGCCAAACACAGACGTGGTGTTGTTCCGATGATCAGTTTGGGGGGCTATCCACTCGCTATCACTTCCCGAAATTCGTAAACCTCGCCTCCGGCTTGTCATCCGACCGATGCACCGTGGTGACATTGGGCTTCATCGCCCAGGGCCGCACCTGGTGGTGGATGGGGATGAAGAACTGCTCTTCCTTCATGCGCTGCAGCACGGCGTTGATCAGCGCGTTGCGCTTCACCGGCTCCAGCTCGACCTTGATGTCGTCGATCAGCTGGTCCATGCGCGGGTCGCTGATCTTGAAGTAGTTGTAGTTGCCGTCCGCCCCGCCGGCACGGCTGCGCGCCAGGCTCTGGAAGCTGTAGAGCGCGTCGTAGGTGGGGATGCCCCAGCCGTACAGGAAGAGCTGGAACTCGAAGTTCTGGATCTTGGGCGAGTAGCTGCTGAAGCTTTCGGTGCCCAGCTTGGCCTTGACGCCCACGCGCGCCCACATGCTGACGATGGCCTGGCAGATTTCCTCGTCGTTGACGTAGCGGTTGTTCGGGCAGTTGAACGGCGTCTCGAAGCCGTTCGGGTAACCGGCTTCGGCCAGCAGTTTCTTGGCGCGCTCGGGGTCGGCCTTGGGTGCGGCGTCGAGCTGCGGGTTGTGGCCGTTCACGCCCGGGGCCACCATGGTGGCGGCGGGTACGGAGAGCCCGCGCATGATGGCGCGCTGGATGCCGTGGCGGTCGATGGCCAGGCTCAGGGCCTCGCGCACGCGGCGGTCCTTCAGCGGGTTGCCCTGCACATTGCTGCCCTTGAGCTGGTCCGAACCCTGGTCCATGCCCACGAAGATGGTGCGGACCTCATTGCCCTCGACCACCTTGAACTTGCCGTCGCCCTTGATCTTGGCGACGTCCTGCGTGGGCATGTCCGTCATCATGTCCACCTCACCCGAGAGCAGCGCGGCCACGCGCGTCTGGTCGCTCTTGATGGGGGTGTAGATGACTTCCTTGACGTTGCTTGCGTTCTTGGCGTCCCACCAGTCGGGGTTCTGCGCCATGGTGATGCGCTGCTCGGGCTGCCAGCTGACGATCTTGTACGGCCCGGTGCCCATGGCGTTGCGGGTGGCGTAGTTCTCTTCTTTGGCCTTGTAGTTGGGCGGGGCGATGGCCTTGTTCTTCTCGGCCCAGGCCTTGCTGACGATGCGGAAGTCGACGATGGTGCGCGTCAGGATGGGGTTGGGGCGCTCAAGGATGAAGTCCACCGTGTGGCTGTCCACCTTCTTCACCTCCTTCACGCCGGCCACGAAGGCCTGCAGCGTGGAGGTGGGCGACATGATGCGCTGGAAGCTGAACACCACGTCGTCGGCGGTGAAGGGCGTGCCGTCCTGGAACTTGACGCCCTTGCGCAGCGTGAAGCGCACCTGGGTGGGGCTGAGCTGCTTCCACTCGGTGGCGAGCGCGCCCTCGATCTTGTAGTCGCGCGTGTAGCGCGTCAGCCCTTCGTAGGCGTGCTGCAGCAGGGCGCTGGTGGTGCTGTGGTTCTGGCTGTGCGGGTCCAGGGTCAGCACATCGTTCTGGGCGGCCCAGCGCAGGGTGTTGGCGGGGGCGGCGGTGGCGAACAGGGCAGCGGCGGCCAGGGCGCCAAGGGTGCGGGTCAGCATGCGGTTTCCTCCGAAGCGAAGGGCGCATGGTAGTCAGGCCGGCGGCGCTTTCTGCTCGTTCGGGTGCAGGGTTTCCAGCTCCGCATCGCAGCCGCTGCCGGCGGCAATCCAGCGGCGCGCCAGGGCGCGCAGCGGGCCGTCCAGCGCGTGCGCCTGCTTGGTTGGGCGGCCCAGCAGATGGGCGAGCGGCGCGCGCAGCAGGCCGCAGCGGTAGCGCATCTGTGTGGGCTCCCATTCCAGCGCCGCGCATTCGCCGTGGCGGCGCCGGCTGGCCAGCACGCCGAGCGGGCAGGGCTCGGCCAGGCAGCATTGGCCGCAGCCGTTGCAGGGCGCGCCCACGGCCGGCTTCGGCGGGGCGGCGGCTTCGATGCGAATCCAGCGCGTGGGGCCGGGCATGGTTCAGGCGTGGGCGGGCAGTGCCAGCTCCACCCGGCAGCCCCGGCCGGGTTGGCTGTGCAGCTCGATACGCCCACCCAGGCGCTGCTCGACGATGGCGCGGCTGACGAACAGACCCAGGCCGCTGCGCCCCTGGCCGAAGCGGCTGGTGGCATAGGGCTCGAACAGCTGGGGCAGCAGCTCGGCCGGCACGCCGGGGCCTTGGTCCTGCACGCTCAAGAGCAGCCAGTCGGGGCGCTCGAACTGCGCGTCCACGGTCACCGCGCCGGGCTGGCCCTGCGGGTAGGCGTGGCGGGCGGTGTTTTGCAGCAGTTGCTGCAGCACCTCCAGCAGGGCCTCGCCGTCCAGGCGCGCGCGCTCGGGCACGGTCAGCTGCAGGCGGATGGTGTCGGGCAGGCTGCGCTGCGCGGCGGCCCGCACCAGCGCGGGCAGGTCCACGGGCTCGCCGGCTTGCTGGCGGGTGAGGGTGGGCAGGTCGCGAAAGCCGCCGAGCAGCTCGGAGGCGCGTGTGAGGCTGGTGACGACGAGGCGGCTGCCTTCGTGCAGGGTCTGCAGCTGGCGTTCCAGCTCGCTGCGGCGCAGCTGCCCGCCCTGCAGGGCGCGCGGCAGCTCGGCGGCCAGCTGCTCCAGCGCGCTGGCGGTGGTCAGCGCATTGCCCACCGGCGTGTTGATCTCGTGCGCCATGCCGGCCAGCATGCGGCCCAGGGCGGCGTGCTTGGCGGCATCCAGCAGCTGGCGTTGCGTGGCGCTGAGGTCGTCCAGCGCGCGCTGCAGGCGGCGGTTGGTGCGGGCCAGCTCGGTGGCATGGGCCTCGCTTTGCGCGCGGCGCTGGCGCTCGTGCGCCAGCTCCAGTGCCTGGCGGGCGGCACGCAGGTCGCCTTCGCCATGCGCGCGCTGGGCCGCCAGGGCCACGCGGTGGCTCTCGGCCAGGCTGTCCAGGGCCTCCTGCGCCTGGCCGGCCTGGGCCTGCCAGCGCGCCAGGCGCTCCAGGAAGAAGATCTGGTCCACCGGCTGCAGCTGCTCGCGCACGCTGGCCAGCCAGTCCTTGGCCAGGGCAATGGCGGCCTCATGCGCGCCTTCGGCGAACAGCAGGCTGCTGTTGGCCAGCTGCAGGCCGGCGCGCACGGGGGCCTGGGGCGGCGCCTGGCGGGCCAAGTGCTCGGCCTCGCGCAGGTAGGCCCTGGCTTCGTCCAGGCGCTGCGCGCCCAGCGCGATTTCGATCTGCTCGCAGGTGAGGTTGCAGGCCTCGGCCCAGCGGCATTGCGCCAGCAGCACCTGTTTGCCTTCGTGGATGACGGCCAAGCGCTCGGCCGGGCTGGCCAGGTTGCGCAGCGCCACGATGAGGGCGGCGTACACATGGGCCCAGGGGCCGCCGTCGCCGCTGCGCTGCAGCAGGGTCAGGGCCTCGCGCAGGTGCTCGGCGGCGCGCATACCGTCGCCCTGGCGGGCGGCAAAGTGCCCCAGCGCCATGTGCGCGTAGCCCCAGGCCAGCACTTCCTCGCCCAGCTGCGCCAGCTGCAGCGCGCGTTCGATCTCCGGCAGCGCTTCATCGAGCCGGCCTTGCGCCACCAGGGCGCGCGCGTGCAGGGCCTGCAGCAGGGCCTGGCGCTGCGGCGCCGCGCCGCGCAGGTTCCAGTTCACCAGCTGCGCCAACGGGGCCCAGCCCTGGCTGTAGCGGCGCGTTTCCAGGCAGAGCTCGATGAACAACAGCCCCAGCTCGACGCCGAACTCGCTTTCGCGGTCGGCCTCCAGCAGGGGCTGCAACTGCGCCTGCACCGGCGCCAGCAGGGTGTGGGCGCGGTCGGGCTGCTCGGAGTAGTGCGCCCGCAGCGCGGCCAGCTCGGCGAGCGTGCTGGGCGGCGGCGGGTGGGGCATGGCCCGAGGTTAGCTTTTCACGCCCAGCTCGCGCAGTCGCTCGTCCAGGTAGCTGCCGGCGGTGTAGCGATCGCTCAGCACCACGTCGTTGCGTGGGTGCAGGAACAGCGGCAAGGAGACGCGGCTGCGCTTGGCGCCCTCGCCGGTGGGGTTCAGCACCTGGTGCAGGGTGCTGGGGTAGTAGCCCTGGCTGGCTTCCTGCAGCATGTCGCCGATGTTGATGGCCAGGGTGCCGAAGTCGCAGGGCACGTCGCGCCACTGGTTGTCGGTGCCCTTGATCTGCAGGCCCGGCTCGTTGGCGGCGGGCAGGATGGTGAGCAGGTTGATGTCGCCATGCGCCGCGGCGCGAACGGCACCGGGCGGCTCGTTGCCGGTCAGCGGCGGGTAGCGCAGCACGCGCAGCAAGGTGTGGTCGCTGCCCTTGATCATGTTGGAGAGCGGCTCGCGGTAACTCTTGGCGATTTCCGGCGGGGTGTAGCGCTCCACCCAGCCCAGCAGCTCCTCGGCCAGGGCGTTGGCCTTGGCGTAGTAATCCATGGCATCGGCCTTCAGCTGCGGCGGGATGCGACCCCAGGGGTAGATGTGGAAGTACTCCTTGATGTCCTTCTGCGTGAAGCCCTTGGCCGTCTCGGAGATGGCGGTGCTGAAGTAGCCGTCCTGCTTTTCCTTGCTGAAGGCGTACTCGTGCTTGGCGTCGGAGTCGAAGAATTCCAGCCAGGTCTTGTAGATGCGCTCGACCAGCTCCTGCGGGATGGGGTGGTTCTTCAGCACGCCGAAGCCGGTTTCATGCAGGCTGCGCGTGAAGCGCTCGGCGGCGTCGGGGGCGCGGTAATCAACAACTTGCACTTCCATCGCCAGGCTCCTGTAGTTTTACCAGTTGGTCGAATTTCGCCAGTCTAGGCCATTGCCCGCCGTCAGCTTCCTGGAAGAGACCCGGTGCTACAGTCGGCGCCCCGCTCAGTCCGTATGTAACTGAGCGGAATGGATTTCAGAGTTTGCCCACTTGTAGCCCTTCCCGTCCCCCATTACGGGTCGCAATCCGCTAACCGGTCTGGCCGTGTCGCGGAAGGTTCGATAACCAGCCAATTGCTTTGGAAACCGAAGCGTGAGGTCAGCGAAATGATGCAGCAATACAGGTCGAACTCGTACCTCTTCGGGGGCAATGCGCCCTATGTGGAAGAGATGTACGAGGCCTACCTCGACAACCCCGGTTCGGTGCCGGACAACTGGCGCGCCTACTTTGACGCGCTGCAACATGTGCCCGCCACCAATGGCACCGACGCCCGCGACGTGGCGCATGCCCCGGTGGTCGAGAGCTTCGCCCAGCGCGCCAAGGCCAACGCCTTCGCCAGCAAGGCCAGCAGTGCCGATCTGGCCGTGGCCCGCAAGCAGGTGCATGTGCAGAGCCTGATCGCGGCCTACCGCTTCCTGGGCAACCGCTGGGCCGATCTGGACCCGCTCAAGCGCGCCGAGCGCCCCAAGATCCCCGAACTCGAACCGGCGTTCTACGACCTGTCCGAGTCCGACATGGACATCAATTTCTCCGCCACCAACACGTATTTCGGTGGCGAGACCATGACGCTGCGCGCCATCCACCAGGCGCTGCGCGAGAGTTACTGCGGCAGCATCGGCGCCGAGTTCATGCACTGCACGGACCCGGGCGAGAAGCGCTGGTGGCAGGAGCGTCTTGAAAAGCAGCTCGGTCGCCCGAACTTCACGGCCGAGAAGAAGAAGGCCATCCTGGAGCGCCTGACGGCGGCCGAAGGCCTGGAGCGCTACCTGCACACCAAGTACGTCGGCCAGAAGCGCTTCAGCCTGGAAGGCGGTGAGAGCTTCATCGCCGCGATGGACGAGCTGATCCGCCGCGCCGGCGAGAACGGCGTGCAGGAAATCGTCATCGGCATGGCCCACCGCGGCCGCCTGAACGTGCTGGTGAACACCCTGGGCAAGATGCCCTCGGAGCTGTTCGCCGAGTTCGAAGGCAAGAAGGACATCGACCTGCCGGCCGGCGACGTGAAGTACCACCAGGGCTTCAGTTCGGACGTCAGCACCCCTGGCGGCCCGGTGCATCTGAGCCTGGCCTTCAACCCCTCGCACCTGGAGATCGTCAACCCGGTGGTCGAGGGCAGCGTGCGCGCCCGCCAGGATCGCCGCGGTGACAAGGAAGGCCGCCAGGTGCTGCCCGTGCTGGTGCACGGCGATGCCGCCTTCGGTGGCCAAGGCGTGGTGCAGGAAACCCTGGCGATGGCGCAGACGCGCGGCTACCGCACCGGCGGCACCGTGCACCTGGTCATCAACAACCAGATCGGCTTCACCACCAGCGACCCGCGCGACCTGCGTTCCACCACCTACTGCTCCGACGTCGTCAAGATGATCGAGGCGCCGGTGCTGCACGTGAACGGCGACGACCCCGAGGCCGTGGTGTGGGCCATGCAGCTGTGCATGGACTACCGCGCGCAGTTCCGCAAGGACGTGGTGCTGGACATCGTCTGCTTCCGCAAGCTCGGCCACAACGAGCAGGACACGCCGGCCCTGACCCAGCCGCTGATGTACAAGAAGATCGCCCAGCACCCGGGCACGCGCAAGGTCTACGCCGACAAGCTGGTGGCCCAGGGCGTGCTGCCCGAGCAGGGCCCTGACGACATGATCAAGGCCTATCGCACCGCGATGGACGAAGGCCGCCACACCGTCGACCCGGTGCTGACCAACTTCAAGAGCAAGTACGCGACCGACTGGTCGCCCTTCCTCGGCAAGAAGTGGACCGACAGCTGCGACACGGCGATCCCCGGCGCCGAGTGGAAGCGCCTGGCAGAGAAGCTGACGACCCTGCCCAAGGATTTCGCCGCCCACCCGCTGGCCGCCAAGGTGTACGCCGACCGCGCCGCCATGGGCAGGGGCGAGACGAACGTGGACTGGGGCATGGGCGAGGCCATGGCCTTCGCCTCGCTGGTGGCCTCCGGCTACCCGGTGCGCCTGTCCGGTGAGGACTGTGGCCGCGGCACCTTCACGCACCGCCACGCCGTGCTGCATGACCAGCAGCGCGCCAACTGGGACGAAGGCACCTACATCCCGCTGCAGAACGTGGCCGAGGGTCAGGCGCCCTTCACGGTCATCGACTCCATCCTCAGCGAGGAAGCGGTGCTGGGCTTCGAGTACGGCTATGCCGCCGCCGAACCGAACACGCTGACGATCTGGGAAGCGCAGTTCGGCGACTTCGTGAACGGCGCCCAGGTGGTGATCGACCAGTTCATCGCCAGCGGCGAGGTGAAGTGGGGCCGTGCCAACGGCCTGACCATGATGCTGCCGCACGGCTACGAGGGCCAAGGCCCCGAGCACAGCTCGGCGCGCCTGGAGCGCTTCATGCAGTTGGCCGCGGACAACAACATGCAGATCGTGCAGCCCACCACGGCCTCGCAGATCTTCCATGTGCTGCGCCGCCAGATGCTGCGCATGTTCCGCAAGCCCCTGGTCATCATGACCCCCAAGAGCCTGCTGCGCGCCAAGGACGCGACCTCGCCGCTGCAGGAGTTCACCAAGGGCGAGTTCAAGACGGTGATCGGCGAGACCGATGCCAACGTCAAGGGCGACAAGGTCAAGCGCGTGCTGGTCTGCTCGGGCAAGGTGGTCTACGACCTGCAGAAGAAGCGCGAGGAGAAGAAGGCCGACGACGTGGCCATCATCCGCGTCGAGCAGCTCTACCCCTTCCCGCACAAGGCCTTCGCCGCCGAGTTGAAGAAGTATCCGAACGCCACCGAACTGGTGTGGTGCCAGGACGAACCGCAGAACCAGGGCGCCTGGTTCTTCGTGCAGCACTACGTGCACGAAAACATGGCCGATGGCCAGAAGCTGGGCTACGCCGGCCGTCCCGCCTCGGCCTCGCCCGCCTGTGGCTACGCCGGTCTGCACCAGGAGCAGCAGAAGGCCCTGCTGGATCAGGCCTTCGCCAAGCTCAAGGGCTTTGTCCTCACCAAATAAGCAAGCAAAGAAGAACACACCATGGCAATCGTTGACGTCAAGGTCCCGCAGCTGTCCGAATCCGTGGCCGAGGCCACCCTGCTGCAATGGAAGAAGCAACCCGGTGAAGCCGTTGCGCTGGACGAAATCCTGATCGAGATCGAGACCGACAAGGTCGTGCTCGAGGTGCCGGCGCCCGCCGCCGGCGTGCTCGCGGCCCATGTGGTGGCCAGTGGCGGCACCGTGGCCAGTGAGCAGGTCATCGCCCAGATCGACACCGAAGGCAAGGCTGGCGCCGTGGCCGCCGCCGCACCGGCTGCGGCCGCGCCCGCCGCCGCTGCAGCAGCCCCGGCGGCCGACAAGAGCGGCGTGGCCATGCCCGCCGCCGCCAAGATGATGGCCGACAACCACCTGCCCGCCGGCTCGGTGCCGGGCACGGGCAAGGACGGTCGCATCACCAAGGGCGATGTGATCGGCGCGCTCGAAAAGCCGGCCGCTCCGGCTGCGGTCGCCGCTCCGGTGGCGGTGGCCGCCGCGCCCGCCGTCGCCAAGCCTCTGCCGGCCGTGGCCGCCCCGGTCGCGCCCAATCTGGGCGATCGCCCCGAGCAGCGCGTGCCGATGAGCCGCCTGCGCGCCCGCGTCGCCGAGCGCCTGCTGCAGTCGCAAGCCACCAATGCCATCCTGACCACCTTCAACGAGGTCAACATGGCCCCGCTGATGGAGATGCGCAAGAAGTTCCAGGAGAAGTTCGAGAAGGAGCACGGCGTCAAGCTCGGCTTCATGAGCTTCTTCGTCAAGGCCGCGGTGGCGGCGCTGAAGAAGTACCCGGTGCTGAACGCCAGCGTGGACGGCAATGACATCGTCTACCACGGCTACTTCGACATCGGCATCGCCGTCGGTTCGCCGCGCGGCCTGGTGGTGCCCATCATCCGCAACGCCGACCAGATGAGCTTTGCTGAGATCGAGAAGACCATCGCCGGCTTCGGTCAGAAGGCCAAGGACGGCAAGCTCAGCATCGAAGAGCTGACCGGCGGCACCTTCTCGATCAGCAACGGCGGCACCTTCGGCTCGATGCTGTCGACGCCCATCATCAACCCGCCGCAGTCGGCCATCTTGGGCGTGCACGCCACCAAGGACCGCGCCGTGGTGGAGAACGGCCAGATCGTGATCCGTCCGATCAACTACCTGGCGATGAGCTACGACCACCGCATCATCGACGGCCGCGAGGCCGTGTTGGGCCTGGTGACGATGAAGGAAGCGCTGGAAGACCCGGCCCGCCTGCTGTTCGACATCTAACCCTCGGGAGCCGCCATGGCCATCGCCGAAGAACTCGAACGCCTGAAGCAGCTGCACGCGCAGGGTGCGCTCAGCGACGAGGAATACACCCGCGCCAAGGAGCGGGTGATCGGCGGCGGTGGCACGGCGGCACCGGCGGGCGGCAGCCCGCTGGACGAGGTGGCCAAGCTGCGCCGCAGCAAGAGTGACCGGATGCTCGGCGGCGTGTGCGGCGGCATTGCCAAGCTCAGCGGCGTCGAGACCTGGATCTGGCGCCTGATCCTGGTGGGTCTGGTGCTGTGCTTCGGCAGCGGCGTCCTCTTGTATTTGCTCCTCTGGCTCTTTGTGCCAGAGGAAGTCTGAAGGTTTCCTCATGAGCACCAAGAACTTCGACGTCGTCGTCATCGGCGGCGGCCCGGGCGGCTACATCGCTGCCATCCGCGCGGCGCAGCTGGGCATGAACGTGGCCTGTATCGACGAGTGGAAGAACGCCAAGGGCGGCCCCGCGCCTGGCGGCACTTGCACGAACGTGGGCTGCATTCCCTCCAAGGCCCTGCTGCAGAGCAGCGAGCACTACGAGCACCTGAACCACCACTTTGCCGAGCATGGCATCACGGCCGACAACGTCCAGATTGACGTGGCCAAGATGCTGGCCCGCAAGGACCTGGTGGTGAAGCAGAACAACGACGGCATCCTCTACCTGTTCAAGAAGAACAAGGTGACTTTCTTCCACGGCCGCGGCAGCTTCGTCGGCGCCAAGGAAGGCGGCTACGAGATCAAGGCCGGCGAGGAAGTGATCCAGGCCAAGCAGGTCATCGTGGCCACGGGCTCGAACGCGCGCGCCTTGCCGGGTGCACCGTTTGATGAGGAGTTCATCCTTTCCAACGACGGCGCGCTGCGCATCGGCGGCACGCCGAAGAAGCTGGGCGTCATCGGCGCCGGCGTCATCGGCCTGGAGATGGGTTCGGTGTGGCGCCGCCTGGGCGCCGAAGTGACCGTGCTGGAAGGCCTGCCGGTCTTCCTGGGCGCGGTGGACGAGGGCGTGGCCAAGGAGGCCGCCAAGGTCTTCAAGAAGCAGGGCCTGGACATCCAGCTCGGCGTCAAGATCAGCGAGGTCAAGACCGCCAAGAGCGGCGTGACCGTGAGCTACGCCGATGCCAAGGGCGAGGCCAAGAGCCTGGAAGTGGACAAGCTGATCGTCTCGATCGGCCGGGTGCCCAACACCATCGGCCTGAACCCCGAGGCCGTGGGCCTGGCGCTTGACGAGCGTGGCGCCATCGTCGTGGACGCCGACTGCCGCACCAATCTGCCCGGCGTGTGGGCGGTGGGTGATGTGGTGCGCGGCCCGATGCTGGCGCACAAGGCCGAGGAAGAGGGCGTGGCGGTGGCCGAGCGCATCGCCGGCCAGCATGGTCATGTCGACTTCGACATCATTCCCTGGGTCATCTACACCAGCCCGGAAATTGCCTGGGTGGGCAAGACCGAGCAGCAGCTCAAGGCCGAAGGCCGTGCCTACAAGGCCGGCCAGTTCCCCTTCATGGCCAACGGCCGCGCGCGTGCGCTGGGCGACACCACCGGCTTCGTGAAGATGCTGGCGGACGCCAAGACCGACGAGATCCTGGGCGTGCACATCATTGGCCCCTTCGCCAGCGAGCTGGTGGCCGAGTGCGTGGTGGCGATGGCCTTCAAGGCCAGCAGCGAGGACATCGCGCGCATCTGCCATGCGCACCCCTCCTTGAGCGAAAGCACCAAGGAAGCCGCGCTGGCGGTGGATAAGCGCACGCTCAACTTCTAAGCACGACGTGTCCACAAGCTCGGCCTACCAGGCCGAACTGGCTTCGCGCGGCTTCAAAGCCGACGCCGCGCAGCTGCAGGGCCTGGCGGCCCTGCAGCGCTGCGAGGACGACTGGATCGCCTACAAGGCGCGACGCGGCAATGCGGTGACCAAGCTGTTGGTCAAGCCGCCGATCCCGCGCGGCGTGTACCTGTACGGCGGGGTGGGGCGGGGTAAGAGCTTCCTGATGGATGCCTTCTTCCACGCCGTGCCACTGCAGCGCAAGGCGCGCCTGCACTTCCACGAGTTCATGCGCGAGGTGCACCGCGAGCTGCACGAGCTCAAGGGCATTGCCGATCCGATCGACGAGTTGTGCCGGCGCATGGCGCGGCGCTACCGCCTGATTTGCTTCGACGAGTTCCACGTCGCCGACGTGACCGACGCGATGATCCTGCTGCGCCTGCTGGAAGGCATGGCCAAGCACCGCATCGGCATGGTGACGACGAGCAACTTCCACCCCGACGGGCTCTACCCCAACGGCCTGCACCGCGACCGCATCCTGCCCGCCATCGCCCTGCTCAAGCAGGGCATGGAGATCGTCAACGTGGATGCCGGCGTCGACTACCGGCGCCGTACGCTGACCGACGCCAAGGTCTACCACTGCCCGCTGGGCCCGCGTGCCGAGACGGCGCTGGACGTGCTGTTCGGCGAACTGGCCGAGGTGGCCGATGAAGACCCGGTGCTGCACATCGAGCACCGCACCCTGCGCGCCAAGCGGCGCGCTGGCGGCGTGGTCTGGTTCGATTTCGCCACCCTGTGCGGCGGCCCGCGCTCGCAGAACGACTACCTGGAGCTGGCGACCCAGTTCCACACCGTCTTCCTGTCCGAGGTGCCGGAAATGCCGGTGCGCCTGGCCAGCGAGGCGCGCCGCTTCACCTGGCTGGTGGACGTGCTGTACGACCGCAAGGTCAAGCTGGTGATCTCCGCCGCGGTGGAGCCGGAGCAGCTCTATACCGAGGGCCCGCTGGCGCATGAGTTTCCGCGCACGGTGAGCCGGCTGCGCGAGATGCAGTCGGCCGAGTACCTGGCGCAGGCGCGTCGCGAGGTGGATACCGGTCTGACCTGACCCGGTCGGTGCGCGGCGCGTCCGCGTGCAGGACGGCGCGCTGGCGCCCGGGCCGAACGGCCCGGCTGTCGGTCCTGTCCGACAGGGAATCGGGGCGCAGGCTGATAGGGCGGAGGGCCGCCCCGGCCTACGGTGTCGGTGCCGGCTCCTGTCACGGGCCGGAAGGAGTCGCGATGAAGTCACCCGTTCGGCCCGAGCCGTTGAGCCCCTTCCGGAAGGAAGGCCCCATGAAACTGCTCAAGTTGCTTCCCCTGACGCTGGCCCTCGGTCTGGGCCTGGGCCCGTTGCAAGGCTGCGCCGTCTGGCGCGAACAGGAAACCGTCGGCGCCTATGTCGACGACGCCACCCTGACCTCGCGGGTGAAGGCGAAATTCGCCGCGGACCCGCGCGTCAGCGCCATGGCCATCAAGGTCGAGACCCTGAAGGGCGTGGTGCAGCTCTCCGGCTTTGCCAAGACGGCCGAAGAGCGCTGGCAGGCGGAAAAGCTGGCCCGCTCCACCTCTGGGGTGGTGGCGGTGCGCAACGACATCGTCGTCAGCTGAATCCGGGGGGCCCCCGCTGGCGCGCCGGCCCCCCCGGTTCGGCGCGCCAGGCCGCAGCTGATCCCCCGCCAAGGCAGTTCATGCCCGCAAAAGGGTCATTCGTCACCCCCGCCTTGTGGCACCCCCCCTGACGCGCAGACACTCCCGGCCATTCCAAACAGGGTTCAACCGACCCCAAGAAGACCTAGGGAAAACCATGAGTGCCGTCCGTCCCCTGCTGTTTGCCGTCCTGGCCGCCGCCCTGTGGGCGCCGGCGCCTGCCGCCCAGGCCAGTGAGCTGGTCAAGCTGGCCAAGTTGATCGTGACCGGCAAGCGCAGCCCGACGGTGCCGCTGGAGACCAAGCCACTGCCGGCCACGACGCCGGTGGCGCCGGTGCAGCCGCGCAGCGAGGCCGCCGCTCCTGCGCCGGCGAACGAGCGCAACGGCCAGTTCGAGCCCCAGGAAGGGCAGGACGGCAGCGCCCCGGCACAGCGCCTGGAGTTGCCGCGCACCGAGCGCGGGGGCGGCGACCGCGTGGGAGCCCATCCCAGCCGTCCGCAGGTCGGCTGAAGCGCGCCGCACCGGATGCGAAGCCGCCCTCGGGCGGCTTCGTCGTTTCTGGGCCGGCCCGCTCACCGCCGTTCGCTCCCGCCGGGCGCGTCTGGGCGCGGCCGGGGCGCGGCTCGTCGCTCGGGGCGCTGCGACGCCGGCGCGGCCCGCCACAGTGGCGTGGCCAGCCGCTGGACCGGGGTGACTGGCCTGTGCATCGCCGGCAAGGGAATTGGCCCATGAACCCCCTCATCCACAACGGTCTGCGCCGCACCCTGCAGGCCTTTCGGGCGGCGCTGGCACTCCTGTTCCTGTTGCTGGCTCGCCCGGCGCTGGCGCTCGATCTGCCCGGCCCACTGGTCAGCGTGGAGTGGCTGCAGCAGCAGTTGGGGCGCGAGGACCTGCGCCTGCTCGATGCCTCGCTGCCGCCCCGGCATGCGGCCGGCCATGTGCCGGGTGCGGTGTCCGTCAATCTCTACGGCTACGCCATCCACGAGCGCAGCCCGGCGCAGATGGCCGAGCTGCTGCGCAGCTGGGGCCTGAACCCCGGCCAGCGCATCGTGGTGATGGACCAGGGGGGCGACTCGATGGCCCCACGCGTCTACTACGACCTGCTGCGGCTGGGCGTGCCGCAGCAGCAGCTGGCCCTGCTGGACGGCGGCCTGGCCCGCTGGAAGGCCCTGGGCGGCGCGCTGACGCAGGAGGCCACGCCGGCGCCCGCTCCCGGCCGGTTGGAGCTGGGCCCCCTGCGCGAGGAGCTGCGCGTGCGCCTGCCGGAGTTCCTGGCTGCCTCGGCGGACCCGCAGCGCCACGCGCTGGTGGAGGCGCTGGAGCCTGAATATCACTACGGCGGCCGGCGCTTCTTCGACCGCGCCGGCCATGTGCCGAACGCCATCCTGGCGCCCTCGGAAGACTTCTTCAACGCCGACAAGACCTTCAAGTCGCCCGCCGAGATCCGCCGCATGGCCCTGCACCTGGGCATCCGGCCCGAGCAGCAGGTGCATGCGCACTGCGGTGGCGGCGTGGCGGCGGCGGTGCCGTTCTTTGCGCTGCGCATGCTGGCCGGCTACCCGGACGTGCGCCTGTTCCAGGAGTCGCAGCTGGCCTGGCTGCGCGACGAGCGCCAGCTGCCTTTCTGGACCTACGGCCGCCCGCAGCTGCTGCGCGAGGCCGACTGGCTGGCCGGCTGGGACGCCCCGCTGCTTCGCCGCATGGGCGTGACACGCATCGCCGTGCTGGACGTGCGCGAGCCCGCGGCCTTTGCCTTGGGGCACCTGCCCCATGCGCAGAACCTGCCGGCCACCTGGATCGAGCGGCATTTGCACGACCCGCAGGCACTGGCCGCCCGACTGGGGCAGCAGGGCGTGCGTCCGGAGGACGAGGCGGTGATCGTGGGCGAGAGCGGCATCAACGAAGCCACGGCCCTGAGCCTGCTGGCACTGGAGCAGCTGGGCCAGCGCCAGGTGGCGCTGCTGCGCCAGTCGGTGGATGAATGGGGTCTGCGCGGCCAGACCCTGAGCCGGGAGGCGATGGGCGCCAAGCCGGTGGCCCGAGCGCCGCGCACGCAGCCCGGGCCGCTGATCCGTCAGGCCGGTGACAGCCAGGGCCAGTACCCCAAGCTGTATCTGGTGTCGGGCGAGCAACGTCCGGCAGGCCTGCCGGAGGGCGAGGTGCGCCAGTTGCCTTACCGCGAGCTGCTGCAGGCCGACGGGGCCCCGAAGCCCGCGCACGAGATCTGGGCCCTGCTGAAGAAAGCCGGAGTGAGCCGCTATGCCGAGATCGTCTGCGTGGGCAGCCGGCCCGGCGAGGCGGCGGTGAACTACCTGCTGCTGCGCCTGATGGGCTTCAGCGACGTCAAGGTTCTGCTGCCATGAGCCCTGGCGGCCGGGGGTGCCAGCGCGCCATGCTCAGGGTATCGACGTACTGCCCGTTGCGCAGGCCGTAGCCGCGCAGCAGGCCTTCGCGCACGAAGCCGAAGCGCTCGTAGAGCGCAATAGCGCGGGCGTTGTCGCTGTAGACCGTGAGTTCCAGGCGCAGCACCCCCAGCCAGTTGTCGGCCAGGTCGGTCAGCGCCGCCATCAGCAGCTTGCCCACGCCCTGGCCCTGGGCCGTGGCGGCGATGGTGATGCCCAGGTGCATGGCGTGGCGGCGCCGTGCCGAGGCACCGGCCGAGTGCAGGCCGGCCATGCCGACGAACTGGCCTTCGCGCTCCGCCACCAGCACATGGTCGCTGCTGCCCGGGGCCAGCATGCCCTCGATGCGCGCGCGCCAGCCGGCCTCGCCCGGGTAGGGCAGTTGCAGCGTGCCGCTGTACATCTCCGGGTCGGCAAAGGCTGCGGCGATGGCCGCCGCGTCGCTGACCGCGATACGGCGGATCCGAACGGCGGGCGCGGCGCTCATGCGGCTTTGCCTGCCACCCAATCCTTCACCGAAGCCAGCGCGCCGGCCAGGGCGGCCGGGTTGCTGCCGCCGGCCATGGCCATGTCGGGCTTGCCGCCACCCTTGCCGCCCACCTGCTGGGCCACGTGGTTCACCAGCTCGCCGGCCTTCAGGCCCTTGGCCACGCCGTCGGGCGTCACCGCAGCGGCCAGCTGCACCTTGTCGCCGTCCACCGTGGCCAGCACGATGGCCGCGCTCTTGAGCTTGTCGCGCAGCTTGTCCAGGGTGTCGCGCAGGGTCTTGGCGTCGGCGCCGTCCAGCTTGGCGGCCAGCACCTTCAGGCCGGCCACGTCCACGGCCTGCTCCAGCAGGGCGTCGCCCTGGCTGGAGGCCAGCTTGCCCTTGACGGCGGCGAGTTCCTTGTCCAGCTGGCGGATCTGTTCCAGCAGCGCATCCACCCGCGTGGCGGCGTCGGCCGGGGCCACCTTCAGGCTGTGGGCGATGTGGCCGATGCGGCCTTCCAGCTGCTGCAGATAGGCCAGCGCGTTGGCGCCGGTGACGGCTTCGACGCGGCGGATGCCGGCCGCGACCGCGCCTTCGCCGACGATCTTGAACAGGCCGATGTCACCCGCGCGCTTCACATGGGTGCCCCCGCAGAGTTCCTTGCTGGAGCCGATGCTGAGCACGCGCACGGTCTCGCCGTACTTCTCGCCGAACAGCATCATGGCGCCGCTCTTCTGGGCGTCGTCCAGCTTCATCACCTGGGCAGCGGTGTCGGCATTGGCCAGGATCTCGGCATTCACCAGGCGCTCGACCTCGGCGATCTGCTCGGCCGTCATGGCGGCGCCATGGGCGAAGTCAAAGCGGGTCCGCTCAGCATTCACCAGCGAGCCCTTCTGCTGCACATGGTCGCCCAGCACCTCGCGCAGGGCCTTGTGCATCAGGTGGGTGGCGCTGTGGTTGCGCATGGTGTGGGCGCGCGCCTCGGCATCCACCTTGGCGGCCAGCTTGTCGCCCACCTTCAGCTCGCCTTCCAGCACCGAGCCATGGTGGCCGAACACATCGGCCTGGATCTTCAGCGTGTCGTGCACGGCCACGCGGCTGGTGGGGTTGCGCAGCTCGCCGCGGTCGCCCACCTGGCCGCCGCTCTCGGCGTAGAAGGGGGTGTGGTCCAGCACCACCACCACGTCGTCGCCGGCGCGCGCCACGGCCACCGGGGCGCCGTCCACGTAGAGGGCGGTGATCTGGCTGGTCTCGCACACCAGGTGCTCGTAGCCGTGGAAGGCGGTGGGCTGGCCGTCATAGGCCAGGCCCTGGGCCATCTTGAACTTGCCGGCCTCGCGGGCGCGGGTCTTCTGCTCTTCCAGCAGTTCGTTGAAGCGGGCCTCGTCCACGCTCACGCCGCGCTCGCGGCAGACGTCACCGGTCAGGTCGACCGGGAAGCCATAGGTGTCGTGCAGCTTGAAGGCGGTGTCGCCGTCCACATTGCCGCCCTTGGCCAGGGCCGCTTCGAGGATTTCCATGCCGTTGGCGATGGTGCGGAAGAAGCGCTCTTCCTCTTGCTGCAGCACCTCGGTCACGCGGCTTTCGGCCTGGCGCAGCTCGGGGTAGGCCTCGCCCATCTGCTCCACCAGGGCCTTCACCAGCTTGTGGAAGAAGGGCGTGCGCGCGCCCAGCTTGTAGCCGTGGCGGATGGCACGGCGGGCGATGCGGCGCAGCACGTAGCCGCGGCCGGCGTTGCCGGGGATGACACCGTCGCAGACGGTGAAGCTGCAGGCGCGGATGTGGTCGGCGATGACCTTCAGGCTCGGGCTGTCCTTGTCGCAGTCACCCGCGCCGGCCTCGTCCACCGCCTTCTTGGCTGCGCCCAGCAGGGCGGCGAACAGGTCGATCTCGTAGTTCGAGTGCACATGCTGCAGCACGGCGGTCAGGCGCTCCAGGCCCATGCCGGTGTCCACGCTGGGCTTGGGCAGCGGATGCATCACACCGTCTTCGGTGCGGTTGAACTGCATGAAGACGTTGTTCCAGATCTCGATGTAGCGGTCGCCGTCCTGCTCCGGGCTGCCCGGGGGACCGCCGGCCACGTCGGGGCCGTGGTCGTAGAAGATTTCCGAGCAGGGGCCGCAGGGGCCGGTGTCGCCCATCATCCAGAAGTTGTCAGACATGTAGCGGCCGCCCTTGTTGTCGCCGATGCGCACGATGCGCTCAGGCGGCAGGCCGATGACGTTCTTCCAGATGTCGTAGGCCTCGTCGTCCTCGGCGTACACGGTGGCCCAGAGCTTGTCGGCCGGCAGCTTGAAGTGGACGGTCAGCAGCTCCCAGGCGTACTGGATCGCATCCTTCTTGAAGTAATCGCCGAAGCTGAAGTTGCCCAGCATCTCGAAGAAGGTGTGGTGGCGCGCGGTGTAGCCGACGTTGTCCAGGTCGTTGTGCTTGCCGCCGGCGCGGATGCACTTCTGGCTGGTGGCGGCGCGGCTGTAGGGGCGCTTGTCAAAGCCCAGGAACACGTCCTTGAACTGGTTCATGCCCGCGTTCGTGAACAGCAGCGTGGGGTCGTCACCGGGCACCACGGGCGAGCTGGCCACGACGGCATGGCCCTTGGACTCGAAGAACTTCAGAAACGTGGCGCGGATGTCGGCGGCTTTCATGGCACGGCGGGGCTCGTCGGGCGAGCCGATTCAATCGGTTGCAGGGGAGGGTGGGGCGGCGGCTAGAGTGCGGTCCCTCCCATCAGGATTTACCCCATGAGCGAGACCACCAGCGCCCTGCCAGCCCTCAATGATGCCAGCCTGCTACGGATTGCCGGCCTGATCGACGGCGAATGGGTGGCCGGCTCCAATCCCCTGGCCGTGCACGACCCCGCCAGCGGCGCCTTCCTGGCCGAGGTGGCCGGTCATGGGGCCGAGCAGGCGCAGGCCGCGATCCAGGCCGCGGAACGGGCCCTGCCGGCCTGGCGCGCCCGCAGCGCGCGCGACCGCGGCCTGATGCTGGCCCGCTGGGCCCAACAGCTGCGTCAGCACGCCGCCGACCTGGCCGCGCTGATGACCGCCGAGCAGGGCAAGCCCCTCACCGAAGCCAAGGGCGAGGTGCTGTACGCCGCCAGCTTCCTGGACTGGTATGCCGAGGAAGGCAAGCGCGTCTACGGCGAGACCGTGCCGGCCAGCGACCCGAGCAAGCGCTACTGGGTGTGGAAGCAGCCGGTCGGCGTGTGCGCCGCCATCACGCCCTGGAACTTCCCGCTCGCCATGATCACCCGCAAGGTGGCGCCGGCCCTGGCCGCGGGCTGCACGGTGATGGTCAAGCCGGCCGAGCAGACCCCGCTCACCGCCCTGGCCTGCGCCGAGCTGGCGTTGCGCGCCGGCCTGCCCGCCGGCGTGTTGGGGGTGCTGCCGGCCACGGCCGAGGAGTCGATCGCGATCGGCAAGGTCTGGTGCGAGTCGCCCGTGGTGCGGCACTTGAGCTTCACCGGTTCCACCGAGGTGGGCCGCCTGCTGGCCGCGCAGTGCGCACCCACGCTCAAGCGGCTCTCGCTGGAGCTCGGCGGACATGCCCCCTTCATCGTCTTTGACGACGCCGATGTGGACGCCGCGGTGGAAGGCGCGATGCAGAGCAAATACCGCAACGCCGGCCAGACTTGCATCTGCGCCAACCGCTTCTATGTGCAGGCCGGCATCCACGACGCCTTCGTGGAGCGCTTGGCCGAGCGCGTGGCGGCCCTGCAGCTCGGCCCGGGCAACGCGGCGAATGTGCAGGTCGGCCCGCTGATCGACGGCCAGGCCCTGGCCAAGGTGCGCTCGCACGTGGACGACGCCCTGGCCCTGGGCGCACAGCTGCGCGTGGGCGGGCAGCTGCGCGGCGACCTGGGCGCCAGCTTCTTCGAACCCACGCTGCTCACCGGCGTGACCGCGCGCATGCGCGTGGCGGTGGAGGAGACCTTCGGCCCGGTGGCCGCGGTGCTGAAGTTCGACACCGAGGCCCAGGCCATCCAATTTGCCAATGCCACCGAGTTCGGCCTGGCCAGCTACTTCTACACGCGCGACATCGGCCGCGCGCTGCGCGTGGCCGAGGCCCTGGACTACGGCATGGTGGGCCTGAACACCGGCCTGATCGCCAGCGCAGAGGCGCCCTTTGGCGGTGTCAAGCAAAGCGGCTATGGCCGCGAGGGCGGCCACCAGGGCATCGACGAGTACCTGGACATCAAGACCGTCTGCGTGCAGGTCTGAACGCCGAACTTCGCCCCTAGACTGGGCCCCTCCCACCCGAGCGGCCCTGCATGACCGTCGCCTCCCCGAACGAGCCCGGCCTGACGGCCCCGGCCCTGCGCCGGGTGATCCGCACCGGCTTGCTCAGCCTGCTGGCCGGCCTGGCGCTCACGGCGGCCTGCCTGTTCGGTCTGTACGAGCTGGAGCGCCGCGCCGAGCGGCAGCGCCTGCAGCGCCTGGGCGAGTGGATCGAGCAGGATCTGCAGCGCCGCCTCACCCCGCTGCAGCAGCTGATGGTGATGGCGCGCGTGCTGGTGCAGCAGCCCCAGGCCGATGGCCAGCACCCCGACCTGCAACTGCTGAGCGAAGGCCAGCCGCTGCAGCGCCAGGTGCCGGGCCTGGAGGAATTGCGCTGGGTGGAGCGCGTGGCCGGTGAGTCCGAGCAATGGCTGCAGCGCAGCGGCTTGCCGGTGCGCACGGAACGGCGCGACCAGCCTCTGCCGCTGTCTCCCGCGCTGCGCACCCTGCTGGAGCGCAGCAGTGCCGGCGGGCAGCTCTTCCTGGCGCTGGACCCGCAGGCCGTGCCGACGCGGCTGTGGGCGGCGCTGCCGGTCTACCGCAGCGGCTCGGAGCCCGGCAACCCGGCGCAGCGCGCGCTGACCCTGCGCGGCTGGTTGCTGGCCGATCTGGACCCGCAGGCCTGGCTGCTCAACCTGGGCGAGCAGGGCCAGGGCCCGCTGCCGCTGGCCCTGCTGACGCTGGACGCCCCGGCCCAGCGCTTCTGGGGCGCGCCGCTGCCCAGCGACGTGGCGCGGCGCGAGCTGCAGCTCGCCGGCCTGCGCCTGGAGCTGCAACTGGGGCGCCGGCTGGCGCTGGGCCTGCTGCAGGGCCATTGGGTGCTGCTGGGCCTGGGGGGCGGCATGAGCCTGCTGTTCGCCCTGGCCATGACCCGCCTGCGCGCGCGCCGCGAGCAGTTGCAGGCGCGCAACCTGCGCGAGGCCGAGGGCCTGGAGCGCCTGGCGCGCGTGGCCGAGCACACCCGCCAGGCGGTGCTGACGCTGGACCGCGAGGGCCGCGTGGAATGGGCCAATGCTGCCTTGCTGGAGCTCAGCGGCCGGCGGGACTTCGAGGTGCAGGGCGCCGATGCGGCCGAGCTGCTCGGCCTGCCCGCGGGCGAGCCGCGCACGCAGCTGGAACAGGCCCTGCGCGAGGGCCGGGCCCTGCGCCTGGAGCTGGCGGTGCAGGATGCCGAGGGCCGCGAACGCTGGCTGGACCTGGAACTACAGCCCGTGCACAAGGCTGATGGTGCCCCCGCGGGCATGGTGCTGCTGGGCCTGGACCTGAGCCAGCGCCGCCAGACCGAGCAGCGCCTGGCGGCGGCGCTGCGCGAGCACGAGGACCTGCTGCGCACCGTGCGTGAGCACGCCGTCGTCTGCGTCACCGATCCGCAGGGCCGCGTGGTGGACGTCAACGAGGCCTTCTGCCAGCTCAGCGGCCACCCACGCAGCGAGCTGATCGGCATGGCCCACGCCCAGCTGGCGGGCCTACGCGGTGCGGCCTTCTGGGAGCCGATCTGGCGCCAGCTGCAGGCCGGCAAGAGCTGGCGCGGCGCCATCGGCAACCGCCGGCCCGATGGCGGCGTGTACTGGATCGACGCCATCCTTGCGCCCTTCTTCGATGCCGGCGGGGCGATCGAGCGCTTCGTCTGCATCGGCTTCGACATCACCGCCAGTGAGGCCGCGCAGGCCGAGCTGCAGCGCGAGCGCGAGCGCCTGAACGCCATCATCGAAGGCACCCAGGCTGGCACCTGGGAATGGAATTACCAGAGCGGCGAGTGGCTGGTGAACCCGCGCTTTGCCGAGCTGCTGGGCGAGACGCCGCGCACCCTGCAGCCCTGGAACCAGGCCGCCTGGCTGGAACGCGTGCACCCCGACGACCAGGAGCGCGCCCGCGAAGCCCTGCTGCAGCACCTGGGTGGCAGCGCGCCGGCCTACCAGCTGGAGCTGCGCCTGCGCCACGCCCAGGGGCGCTGGATCTGGGCCCAGCTGCGCGGCACCGTGGTGGGCCGCACGCCCAAGGGCCAGCCGCTGTGGCTGGCCGGCACGCTTTTCGATGTGAGCGAGCGCCGCCAGCACGAGGAGCAGACGCGCGTGCGCCAGCAGGTGCTGGACCGCACCGAGCGCATCGGCCAGATCGGCGGCTTCGAGCTGAACCTGGCCGAGAACCGACTGACCTGGTCGGACCAGGTGTTCCGCATCCACGGCCTGAGCCCCGGCCCCACGCCCAGCCTGGAGCAGGCACTGCGCTACTTCTTCGAGGAAGACCAGGAACGCCTGAAGCTGGCCATGAGCCGCGCCGTGCAGGAGGCCAAAGGCTGGGACCTGGAGCTCTGCCTGATCGACGCGCTCGGCCGCTTCGTGTGGGTGCGCTCGGTGGGCGAGGCCGAGTTCGACGAGCAGGACGGCCCGCTGCGCATCGTCGGCGCCTACCAGGACATCACCCAGCGCCGTGAGCTGGAGCAGGCCGCCCAGCGCCAGCGCGACCTGATGCAGACCGTGATCGAGAACCTGCCCTGCGGGCTCTCGGTGTTCGACGGCGAGTTGCGCCTGCAGGCCTACAACCTGGAGCTGCAGCGCCTGCTCGACGTGCCGGCCGAGCTGCTGGAGCCCGGCCGCACCCGCTTGCAGGACCTGCTGGCCTTCAATGCCGAGCGCGGCGAGTACGGCGCGGGCGAAATGGCCCGCCAGACCCTGGGCGAGCTGGAGGCGCGTGCGCTGGCCGCCGCGCCGCACCACTTCGAGCGCACCCGCCCGAACGGCGTGACGCTGGACGTGCGCGGCTCGCCGCTGCCGGGTGGCGGCCTCGTGACCACCTACATCGACATCAGCGAGAGCAAGCGCGCCCAGGAGCTGATGCGCGCCCAGGAGCACTTCCTGCGCCTGGTGGCCGACAGCGTGCCCGGCCGCATCGCCTACTGGACGCGCGAGCGCCGCTGCGTGTTCGTCAACCGCAGCTATGCCGCCTGGTGCGGCTGGGAGCCCGAGCGCATGCTCGGCGCCACGCTCGAAGACGTATTCGGGCCCGAGCGCGTGGCCAGCCAGGAAGAGCGCCTGCAGCAGGTGCTGGCCGGCCAGCTGCTGCAGTTCGAGCGCACCGAAGCGCTGCAGCCGGAGGGCGAGCGCACGATGCTGGTGCACTACGTGCCCGACACCCAGGCCGGCGAGGTGCGCGGTTTCGTGGTGATGGCGCTGGACATCAGCGAGCTCAAGGCCGAGCAGCGCCGCGCCGAGGCGCTGAACGACGAGCTCGCCGTGGAGCGCGACCGCGCCAACGCGGCGTCCATTGCCAAGAGCCAGTTCCTGGCCAATATGAGCCACGAGATCCGCACGCCGATGAACGCCATCCTCGGCATGCTCAAGCTGCTGCGCCACACGCCGCTGCAGCCGCGCCAGCTCGACTACGCCGCCAAGGCCGAGGGCGCGGCGCGCTCGCTGCTCGGGCTGCTGAACGACATCCTCGACTTCTCCAAGGTCGAGGCCGGCAAGATGGTGCTGGACCCGCAGCCCTTCGCGGTGGACGAGCTGCTGCGCAACCTGGCCGTCATCCTGGCCAGCAATGTCGGCGCCAAGCCGGTCGAGCTGATCCTCTACGTCGACCCGCGCGTCCCCGCGCACCTGGTGGGCGACGCGCTGCGCCTGCAGCAGGTGCTCATCAACCTGGGCGGCAATGCGGTGAAGTTCACCGAGCGCGGCGATGTCGTCATCAGCCTGCGCCGTCTGGGCGAGCGGGGCGGGCGCGTGCGTCTGGAGTTCTCGGTGCGCGACACCGGCATCGGCATCGCCGAGGACAAGCAGGCCAGCATCTTCGGCAGCTTCACCCAGGCCGAGGCCAGCACCACGCGGCGCTTCGGCGGCACCGGCCTGGGCCTGGCCATCAGCCAGCGCCTGGTGCAGCTGATGGGCGGCGAGATCGGGTTCACCAGCCAGGTCGGCCGCGGCAGCCGCTTCGCCTTTACGCTAGAGCTGCCGCTGACGCCGCGGCAGGAGCCGGGGGCACAGGCGCGTGGCCTGCGCCTGCTGGTGGTAGACGACAACCCGGTGACCTGCGCTGCGCTCGAGGCCATGGCCGAGGGCCTGGGCTGGCAGGCCCTCTACACCGCCACCGCGGCCGAGGCGCAGACCCTGTGGGACACCGAGCAGAGCGAGGGCCGCCACTTCGACGTGGTGGCGCTGGACTGCCAGCTCGCCGACCGCGACGCCTGGGATTTCGCCTGCCAGCTGCGCAACCGCGCCCGCGCCCTGGGCCACACCCTGCCGGTGCTGGGCCTGGGCTCGGCGCAGGACCGCGAGCGCCTGCACCCCGGCCCCGAGGTGGGCGGCTACGACGGCTTCCTCGTCAAGCCCGTCACCGCCGGCATGCTGGACGAGGCCGTGGCCACCGTGCTGGGGCGCGCCCGCCCGCGCCGCCTGCAGGCCCAGGCGGCCGACGGCGCCAGCCTGGCCGGCCTGCGCCTGCTGCTGGTCGAGGACAACCCCAACAACCAGCAGGTGGCGCAGGAGCTGCTGCAGGCCGAGGGCGCCGAGGTGGTGGTGGCCGACCACGGTGCCCAGGCCCTGGAGCGCCTGCGCGAGCAGAGCTTCGACCTGGTGCTGATGGACATGCAGATGCCGGTGATGGACGGCCTGGCCGCCACGCGCGCCATCCGCCAGGAGCTGGGTCTGGCCGATTTGCCCATCGTTGCCATGACCGCCAATGCCCTGGCCGCCGACCGCCTGGCCTGCCTGGAAGCGGGCATGAACGAACATGTCGGCAAACCCTTCGAGATGGCGTCGCTGGTGGCCTTGATCCAGCGCCTGGTGGGTGTGGCCGCGCAGGGGCTGGCCCAGCCCGCCGGCCCGGCCATCGACCCCGCGCGCCTGCAGCAGGCGCGCGCCGAGGGCATCGACCTGCAGGCCGCGATGGAGCGCTTCATGGGCCGCGCCGGCTTGTACCTGCGCACCTGCCGCTCCTTCGCGCGCTCGGCGCGCGCGCTGCCAGCCCAGCTGCGTGGGCACCAGAGCCTGCCCACCACCGAGCGCGCCGAGGCCGACCGCCAGGCCCTGCACGGCTTCAAGGGCCTGGCCGCCACGCTGGCCGCCAGCACGCTGGCGCAATGGGGTGCCACCGGCGAGGCCCAGGCCCGCACCGGCGAGGCCCTCGATCCGGCCTGGATTGCCGCGCTGGACCAGGAGATCGAACGCGGCTGCACGGCGCTGCTGCGCCACGCCCAGGCCTTGGCTGACGAACGCAGCGAGCCCGGCAAGCCCGCCCCGGCGGCGCAGGCCGAAGGGCCGCTGAAGGAGCTGCGCCTGCTGGTGCAGGCGCAGGACCTGCGCGCGCTCAGCGTGGCGGCCGAGCGCCGGTTGGAATTGGAGCGCTTCCTGGGCGAGGAACTGGCCCACCTGGACGAGGCCCTGGCCAGCCTGGATTTCGAGCGCGCCAAGGCCTTGCTCGAAGCCTCATAAGGCCGCCCACTCCGGCCCCGGCGCCGCTTCGAAGCGGCGGCCATCGGGCAGTTCCAGCCACTGCGCGTGCAGCCACAGGCGGCTCAGGCCCAGGTAGGCCGCCAGCGCGCGGTTCAGCGGACCCTTGCCATGCGTGGCGTCGCCAATCAGCGGGTGGGCCATGTGCTTGCAGTGGCGGCGGATCTGGTGGCGGCGGCCCTGCAGCGGTTCGAGCGCCAGCAGGGCGGCCCGCGTGGCGGCGAACTGCGGGTGCGTTGGCACCGGCCACTCGAAGCGGTGCAGGCAGCGCCAGTCGGTCTGCGCCTCCAGCTGCGGCTGGCCCTGGCTGGGCAGTTCGGGGTCGCGCGCCAGGGGCTGGTCGATGCGGCCCTGCTCGCCGGACGGCCAGCCCCGTACCAGGCCCAGATAGCCCTTGCGCACCTGGCCGTCGCGAAACCAGGCGCCGAGCTGGCTGGCGGTGGCGGCATCGCGCGCCAGCAGCAGCACACCGCTGGTGCCCTTGTCCAGCCGGTGCGCTGGCGTCAGCCAGCCGCCGAACTGCGCCTGCGCGCGCGCCAGCAGGGTGTCGGTCTCGTGGGCGTCCAGGCCGCTGGGGTGGACGAGCAGGCCCGCCGGCTTGTCCAGCACCAGCAGCTGGGCGTCCTCGTACAGCGGCCGCAGTTCAGGCGATGTCGCCGTCGACATAGAGCCATTCGTCATTCACACGCTCGAAGCGGCTCGTCTCCATCAGACGGTGCGCCCGCCCGCCCAGCTTGCTGCGCGCCACGAAGCGCACTTCGGCGTGGTCTTCGTCGAGTACCCGGTGGCTCAGCACGTCCAGCCCCAGCCAGCGCAGTCCGGGCTCGGGGGCTTCGAGCTGGCGCGGGCGGGTGCGCGGGTGCCAGGTGGCCATCAGGTAATCGCGCCGGTCCTTGACGAAGGCGCTGTAGCGGCTGCGCATCAGCGCCTCGGCGTCGGGCGCCGTCAGGTGGCCGCTGCGGTCGTATTCGTCGTGCAGGGCGCCGCAGCACTGCGCGTAGGGCAGGGGGCGGCCGCAGGGGCAGGGGTCGCTCATTCGAACAGCCCCAGGTCCTTGACCTTGGCCACCAGCTGGGCCGCACTGCTCACGTCGAGCTTGCGCATCAGGTTTTCGCGGTGCTTGTCCACGGTCTTGGGGGAGAGGTTCAGGTGCTCGGCCATGGCGGCATTGTTCAGGCCTTCGCTGATCATCTTGGCCACCTGCAGCTCGCGCGGCGTCAGGCCGGGGTCGCTGGCCTGGGCCTGAGAGGCCAGTTCGGGGTGGATGACGGTTTCGCCGCGCAGCACGCGTTGCAGCGCCAGCACCAGCTCGGCGCCGCTGCCCAGCTTGGGCTGCAGGCCGTGCACCCCGCAGTCGATCAGCTGGCGGAACACGGTGGGCGAGGTGGCGCCGGTCAGCAGCACGATCTTCAGCGCCGGGTGGCGTTGGCGCAGCCAGGCGGCAGTGGCGGCGGTGTCGCCGCCGGGCATGTGGTAGTCGAGCAGCAGCAGATCGGGCTGCAGCTCGGCCACGCGCTCGCGCAGGCCTTCGAGGCTGGAGGCCTCCCCGACAATCTGCCACCCGGGCTCCAGGCCCAAGAGCAGCTTGAGGCCCTCCCGAAACATGACGTGGTCGTCCGCCAGCAGGATCCGAACGGTGGCTGAGCTGCTCATGCGGGGCCTGCTGATCCTGATGTTGTGGGGGCTGGCAGTTTATGAAGCCCGTGCTCAGAGCTGCAGCACGGCGCCGGAGGCCCAGAACCTGCAGGCCTGCAGCCAGCTTGCGGCCGCGCCGTCCGGGGCGGATGCGAGCCTGCGCTGGCAGCGCATCGAACTGCAGGGCGCCGGGCCGCAAACGCGCGTGCTGGCCTTGGGCGTTCCCGATGTGCAGGCGCTGGAGCTCTGGCAGGCGCAGGGTGGCGAGCCGCAGCGGCGCTGGCGGCTGCAGGCCCTGGATGCGCAAACCGCCCGGCCCCTGCCCGGGCCGCGCCTGGCGCTGCCGCTCAGCCTGGCGCCTGGCCGCAACACGCTCTGGCTGGGCTATCGCGTGCATGGCGATGGCCGCCTGGACCCGCAGTTGCTGAGCCCTGGGGCCGAGCGCCAGGCCCAGCAACGCCGCGATGTGCTCAATGGCCTGATCTTCGGCGTGATGGTCACGCTGGCGGCGGTGGTGGCCACCGCGCGCTGGGTGGGTGGGCCCAGCGCCTATCTGGCCTATGTGGCCCTGGTGCTGGCGCAGCTGCTGATGTTGTTGCACACCGAGGGCTATGCCTTTGCCTGGCTCTGGCCCGAACTGGCGGGCTGGAACCAGCGCGCGCCTTTGGTGCTGGGCCTGTTGAGCCTGGCTGCGCACGCGGCCTTTGCCATGCAGTTCCTGCAGATGCGCCAGCACATGCCGCGGCTGTGGCGCGCGCATGCCCTGCTGCTGGCGCTGCTGCTGCCCGCCCTGGGGGCGGTGCTGCTGCCCGATGCTGTGCGCCTGGGCGTGCTGATGGGCCTGCTTTACGCCCCGCTGGCCCTGGGCGCGGCCGTGCAGGCCTGGCGCCTGGGCCTGCCCGGCGCACCGCTCTACACCCTCGGGGCGGGTGCGCTGCTGCTGGTCTCGGTGCTGTTCTTCAGCCTCGGCGTACTGGGATTGAACCCGCTGCCGAGCGTGCACTTTCTGGACTACCCCAAGATCGGCGCCTTGCTGGAGGCCGCCTTCTTCTCGGCTGCCTTCATCAACCGCGTGCGCGCCGAGCAGCGCCGCCAGGCCGAGCAACGCCTGCGCCGGCTGGCCGAAGCCGAGGAGCTGCTGGCCCTGGAGCAGCAGCGCCAGGCGGCGCTGGCCTTGGCGCAGCGCCAGGGCCTGCGCCTGGCCGGCGCCAGCCACGACATCTCGCAGCCCCTGGCCTCGCTGCGCTTCGCCATCGAGGCGCTCAAGCGCAGCGCCGCACCGGGTGCCATCACCCAGCACCTGGACCACACCCTGGCCTATGCGCAGACCCTGTTGAGCGACCTCATCCAGCAGACCCGCGCCGAACTGCCCAGCGGGCCGGACCGCATCGCCCTGGGGCCCTGGCTGCGCGAGCAGCTGGCCCAGCACGAGGCGGCCGCCGCCGCGCGCGGCCTGCGCCTGCGCCTGGCGCCCTGCCGCGCCGAGCTGCAGGCCTCACAGCTGATGCTCGCCCGCGTGCTGCACAACCTGCTGGGCAATGCACTGCGCTACACGGCGCGCGGCCGCGTGCTGGTGGGGGTGCGGCGCCGGCCCGGCGCCCTGGAGCTGCAGGTGTGGGACAGCGGGCCGGGCCTGGCGCCCGCGCAGCTGGAGCGCCTGCAGCAGCCCTTCGAGCGCGGCAGCAGCGCGGCCGATGGCGGCCATGGCCTGGGCCTCTTCATCGTCAAGAGCCTGTGCGAGCAATGCGGCTGGACGCTGCGCATCCACAGCCGCCTGGGCCGGGGCAGCGGCTTTTGCGTGCGCATCCCGCAGGCGCCAATTACGGTGGACACCGTATCGGCTTGAGCGGCCCCCGTTCCTAGCATGAAGGCATTCCCAAAGAACGCCTTCTGCCATGCCCCTCTCGCCCCTTGCCCTGACCCGCCTGCGCCGCAGCGTTTGCCACCTGAGTGACCTGCCGGGCCACTGGCGCGCGCTGAGCTCGCAGCCACGCCTGGATGTGCTGAGCCTGCGTCCGCTGGAGGATGAGGGCGAGCGCAGCCGCTGCTTCAGCGCCAACTCCGCCCGCCGCAGCCATGCCCGCGCCGCTCGCTGGGCCTGGCAGGGTGTGCGCGCCCAGCAGCGGGTCATCAACATCACCCGCGCCGAATTGGGCAGCCGCGCTGGCCGCAGCCTGGCCCAGCAGGCCTGTGCCGATGCCATCGCCCAGGCCCAGCGCCAGGGCGTGCGCGTGGTGCAGTTCAGTGCCGAGCTGCGCCGCCTGTTCGGCGCGGACAGCAGCCTGCTCAAGCAGCGCTTCCCCGGCCTGCTGTTCTGCAACGGCGACAACGCCGCCGCCCTGCTGCTGCTGGAGGACGTGCAGCGGGCGCTGGGCCAGGCCTTTGCAGGCAGCCAGGCGCCCATCCGCGTGCTGCTGCTGGGCAGTGACAGCGCGCTGGCCCAGGCCCTGCAGGACGGCCTGCGCAGCCAAGGCGCCGTGGTGCTGGGCTGCACCGCGGCCGAGGCCGCGCGCGGCCACCTGCGCACGCTTGCCCCCGTGGACGCCGTGGTCGTCTGCAGCGCCGACCCGGCGCTGCACCTGGACCTGGCACGCGTGCACCAGCTGCGCCGCCGCCAGCGTCGCCTGCTGGTCATCGACGGCGTGGCGCCCCCCAGCATGGATGCCGCCACCCGCGCCGCCTGCGGCGACTGGGTGCTGCACCAGCAGGCCAGCCGGGTGCAGCTCCCCGGCCTGCGCTGGGGCCTGGCCACCGCCGGCCTGCACGGCGAGCGCCGCCTGCTGGATGCGCGTGCCCTCGAAGCCCTGCTGCTGCACCGGGCCCTGTTCCAGCGCCAGGAGCCCGCCGCCTTGGGCTGCGACTGGCTTCAGCACGGCGGTCTGCAGCGCCTGCTGCTGGGTGAGGCGCTGCGCCAGCTGGCCGTGCAGCTGGACGCGCCGTACTCCGGCAGCTTGCGCGTGCGCAGCTTCAACCTGGCCTGCCCCGAAGCCTCGCGGGCGCCCGTCAGCGGCTTCAGCGACACGCTGTCCCTGGCCGCCTGAGCGCCGCGAGCGTCGCGCCCATGGGCTTGCCTGCTGCGCTGTGCCGTGCCGCGCGCCACTTGATCGACAGGGTGGATGCCGGCAGCCTGTGGCGCCGCTGGCAGGGCCGCCCGGCGGTGGACGCCGTGTGCCTGCGCGCCGCACACGACGACACCGAGCGGCGACGCTGCTTTGCCCGCCGCGTGGGGGGCGAGCCCACCGCGCTGGCGCGGCGGTACGGTCTGGCTGGGGTGCGCGGCCAGACCCGGCTGCTCAACCTCACGACCGCCGAGCTGGCCACACGGAGCGGCCGCCGCCGCGCCCGGCCGCTGCTGCTCGAAGCGCTGCAGGCCCTGCAGCAGCAGGGGGTGCGCGTGGTGGCGCTGCCAGAAACCTTGCAGCGCCTCTTCGGGCGCGAGGGCCGGGGCCTGAGCGCCCGCTTCCCCGGGCTGGTGTTCACCCATGGCCTCAATGCCCGCGTCTGCCTGCTCGGGCAGGAGCTGGCGCGCCTGCTGCAGGTCAGCGGCCTGCGCCGGCCGCGCCTGCTGGTGCTGGGGGCTTGCCAGCCCTTGGGCCAGGCGTTGGCCGAGCGCCTGCAGGCCCAGGGCCACGACCTGCTCGCGTGGGGGGCGGGGCGGGCGCGCCTGCTGGCCTGGGCACAGCGCAGCAGCGTGGCGGTGCAGCCGGTGTTCGAACGCATCGGGCCGGTGGACGTGGTGCTCGTTTGCGGCCCGGTTCCGGCCAGCCAGCTGGTGCGCTTGCAGCCCGGCCCCGGGCGTCCCCTGCTGTTGCTTGACGGCGCCGAGCCCGCTGGCGTGGCGGCCGGCACGCTGCGTACCGCGGCCGGCCGGCTCTGGCACCAGCGCGTGGGGCAATGCCAGGCCCCGGGCCTGCGCCAGGGCCTGGCCTGGGCCTGGCGCTCCGGGTGCCCGGTGCCGGCCGTGGTGGCCGAGGCGCTGGCGCTGGTTCAGCTGCTGGCGCGGCAGCCGCAAGGCTTGCAGGGCTTCCAGGACGGCCAAGGCTTTCAGCCCAGTGCGGCCCAGCAGTTCCGCGTGGCGCGGGCCTTCGCCGAGCTGGGGCTGGACTTGCCCCCGCCGTGCAGCCGGGGCCGCCCGGTCGGCATCCCGCGTCTGGCCGCTTTGGTCGAAAGCGCCTGGCCCGAGGTCAGCGTCACGCAGCCCTAGTTCGGCGCGGGTTCCAGCACGCCCAGCAGCGCCTGGCGCAGCACCGCGGCCAGCCGGTGGCGGGGCCGGTGCAAAGGGGTGAGCAGCACCACCCGGAAGGGGATGCGCACCGCCAGGGCGCGCACCACCAGCTGCGCGCCCGCGCAGGCCTGGGCCGCCTGGGCCGTCAGCGGGTTGACGATGGCCAGCCCCAGCCCGGCGGCCACCAGCGCGCAGACGGTGGCGGCGCTGTGCGTCTGCAGGCGCAGCTCGCGGCGGATGCCGGCGGCGGCGAACAGGGCGTCGATCTGCAGCCGGTAAGGGTCGTTCGGCGCCAGGCTGATAAAGGTCTGATCGGCAAAGTCCGCCAGCTCCAGCACGGGCTTGGCGGCCAGCGGGTGGGTGGCGGGCAGCACCGCCACCTCGGCCCGGTCGGCCAGCACCTCGGCCTGGCAGCCGCTCGGGGCCTCCGCGCGCTCGGTCAGCGCCAGGTCGTAGCGCTGCTCGGCCATCCAGGCTTCCAGCAGCGGGCTCTCGGCCGGGGTGATGCTGACGGCCGCCGCCGGGCCGCGCGCCAGGGCCGCCGGCACCAGGGCATGGGCCAGGGCGGGTTGGGCCAGCAGCTCAAAAGGTTGCTGCTCGGCCTGCGCCAGCGCGCGGGCTTGCGCCTGCACCTCGGCCAGGCCGCTGTAGTGGCGCTGCACGGCCTCAAACAGGGCCAGGGCGGCGGCGGTGGGGCGCAGGCGCGCGCCGCCGCGCTCGAACAGGGCGTAGCCCAGGCGCTGTTCCATCAGCGCCAGTTCGCGGCTGAGCGTGGGCTGCGAGCTGTGCAGGGCTTGGGCGGCGGCGGTCAGGCTGCCGGCCTGCATGACGGCGCGGAAGACTTCGACCTGGCGGTGGCTGATGGGGGCATCGCTCATCGGGTCAGCATATCGAAAATGGATGATGTGCCGACAAATTGCGATTGGACTGAATGACTCGGTTCGGGCACGCTGCACACCATGCTGAGTGACACCCAAGTTCAGGCCCTGGCCACCGAGTTCGGCACCCCGCTGTGGGTGATGGACGCCGACACCATTCGTGAACGCGTGGCGCAGTTGCGCGCCTTCGACACCCTGCGCTACGCGCAGAAGGCCAACCCCAACACCCATTTGCTGCGCCTGCTGCGCGCCGAGGGTGTGAAGGTGGACGCCGTGAGCCGCGGCGAGGCGCTGCGTGCGCTGAAAGCCGGCTACCAGGGCGGCGCCGCCCAGGCCCCGCTCGCGCAGGCGGCCGCGGCCGAGATCGTCTACACCGCCGATCTGCTGGACCGCGAGAGCCTGGACTTCGTCGTCGCCCAGGGCCTGGTGGTGAACTGCGGCTCCATCGACATGCTGCGCCAGCTGGGGGCGCGCTCGCCCGGCCACGCCGTCTGGATCCGGCTCAATCCCGGCTTCGGCCACGGCCACAGCCGCAAGACCAATACCGGCGGTGAGGGCAGCAAGCACGGCATCTGGCACGAGCAGCTGCCCGAGGCCCTGGCGGTGATTCGCCAGACCGGCCTGCGCCTGGTGGGCCTGCACATGCACATCGGCTCGGGCGTGGACTACGGCCACCTGGCCCAGGTGGGCGGCGCCATGGTGGCGGCGGTGCAGGCGGTGCAGGCGGCGGGGCTGGACCTGCAGGCCATCTCCGCCGGCGGCGGCCTCTCCATCCCCTACCGCGCCGGCGAGCCCCGCGTGGACACCGCGCATTACTTCGAGCTCTGGGACGCTGCCCGGCGCGAGGCGGCCGCGTTGCTGGGCCACCCGCTGCATCTGGAGATCGAGCCCGGCCGCTTCCTGGTGGCCGAGGCCGGCTGCCTGCTGGCCGAGGTGCGCGCCGTCAAGCGCCAGGGCAGCGTGGACTATGTGCTGGTGGACGCCGGCTTCAACGAGCTGATGCGCCCGGCCATGTACGGCGCCCACCACGGGCTGCGCCTGATGGCCCACGACGGCCGGCGCTTGGGCGAGGCGCGACCCACCGTGGTGGCCGGCCCGCTGTGCGAAAGCGGCGATGTGTTCACGCAAGGCGAGGGCGGCGAGCTGCGCCCGCAGGACCTGCCCGCCGCCCAGGTGGGGGACTGGCTGCTGATCGAGCACACTGGCGCCTACGGCAGTGCGATGAGCAGCAACTACAACAGCCGCCCGCTGGCGGCCGAGGTGCTGCTGGAAGGCGGCCGGCCGCGCTTGATCCGCCGCCGCCAGCGCGTGGAGGAATTGCTCGCGCTTGAGGACTGATCCGGATGGCGCAGCGCCGCCGGGCTGAGACAGTTCGGCATGCTTTGGCGCACGCTGTGCTTGACCTTTCTCCTGGGTTGCTGGATCCCTGTGGCGCAGGCCCAGCCGGTGCTGGAAGTGCGTTACGACGCCGGCAACCCGCCCTTTGCCTCCGAGCGTCAGGGCCAGGCCGTGGGCTACTACCCCCAGATCGTTGAAGCCGCGGCGCGCCGCGCTGGCTTGGTGCTGCAGGGCCAGGCCGTGCCCTGGATGCGGGCGCTGCGCGCGCTGGACGAGGGCCAAGCCTGCGCGGTGGGCGCCTACTCCACCCCCACCCGGCGCGAGCGCTACCTGCTGAGCGAGCCGGTGTTCCGTGACCGCATCCTGGTGGTGGGCCTGCGCGAGCGCCGCTTGCCGCCGGTGCGCGAGGTGTCGGATCTCCAGGGCCTGCGCGTGGGCATGATCCGCGGCTGGGTCTACGGCCCGCTGGAGCCGCACCTGCCCAGCCTGCAGCGCGTGGACGCCACCTACGACGACCAGCTCTTCATGAACCTGGCCTCCGGCCGCGTGGACGTGGTGCTGGCGGTGCAGTACGCCGCCCAATACACCATGGCCCAGCTGGGCGTGGACGGCCAGGTGCTGGGCGAACTGGCCCAGGCGGACCTGCACCTGCTCTGTCCCCGCAGCCCCGAGTTCCGCGCCTTGCTGGAGAAGTTCGACCCCGTGGTGCGCGAGCTGCGCCGCAGTGGCGAGATGGCGCGCATCGAGGCCCAGGCCCTGGGCAAGTGACCCTATGCCATCGCCTTTGCCGATAGGGGTCATTTAATAAATCAAAACTAACGACAGTGCGGCGTCGATACAGTTCAGCCCATTCCTTCACACCCCTCATGGAGCTGAACCGATGTCCCTGATCAACACCACCGTCGCCCCCTTCAAGGCCGAGGCCTTCCACAACGGCAAGTTCGTGGCCCTGACCGAAGAGAGCCTGAAGGGCAAGTGGTCCGTGCTGGTCTTCATGCCGGCCGCCTTCACCTTCAACTGCCCCACCGAAGTGGAAGACGCTGCTGAGCACTACGCCGAGTTCCAGAAGCTGGGCGCCGAGGTCTACATCGTCACCACCGACACCCACTTCGCCCACAAGGTCTGGCACGAAACCAGCCCCGCCGTCGGCAAGGCCAAGTTCCCGCTGGTGGGCGACCCCACCCACGCCCTGACCCGCGCTTTTGGCGTGCACATCGAAGAAGAAGGCCTGGCCCTGCGCGGTACCTTCGTCATCAACCCCGAAGGCCAGATCAAGACCGCCGAGGTGCATGACAACGCCATCGCCCGCGACATGAAGGAAACCCTGCGCAAGCTCAAGGCCGCGCAGTTCGTCGCCAAGAACCCGGGTCAAGTCTGCCCGGCCAAGTGGAACGAGGGTGCCGCCACCATCACCCCGTCGCTGGACCTGGTCGGCAAGATCTAAATGAAGCTGATGGCTGCAGGCCCGGGAGGGCTTGCAGCTTCCCCAGAGCCGCGCAAGCGACTCTGAAAGGGCCCGCGCCAACGGGTCCTTTCAGAGTGGCTGGCTTCGCCACACCTTTTCTGAGGAGACCGAGCATGTTGGACAGCACCCTGAAGACCCAGCTCCAGGCTTACCTGGAGCGCGTCAAGGAACCCTTCGAGATCGTCGCCTCGCTCGACGACTCGGACAGCTCCCAGCAACTGCTGGCGCTGCTGCAGGACATCGAGGCGATGTCCGACAAGATCAGCCTGCGCTCCGACGGCCAGGACGCCCGCCGCCCCTCCTTCAGCCTGCAGCGCACCGGCACGGCGATGGACCTGCGCTTTGCCGCCATCCCGCTCGGCCACGAATTCACCTCCCTGGTGCTGGCCCTGCTGTGGGTGGGCGGCCACCCGCCCAAGGTCGAGCCGGAACTGATCGAGCAGGTGCGGAGCTTGAGCGGCGACTACCGCTTCGAAGTGTTCATGTCCCTGAGCTGCCACAACTGCCCGGACGTGGTGCAGGCGCTCAGCCTGATGGCGGTGCTGAACCCGCGCGTGCAGACGGTGGTGATCGACGGCGCGCTGTTCCAGGACGAAGTGAAGGCGCGCGAGGTCATGGCCGTGCCCATGGTCTTCCTGAACGGCCAGGAGTTCGGCTCCGGCCGCATGAGCCTGGAGGAGATCGTCGCCAAGCTCGACACCGGCGCCGCTGCGCGCGACGCCGCCAAGCTGGATGCCAAGGCGCCCTACGACATGCTGATCGTCGGCGGCGGCCCGGCCGGCGCGGCCGCGGCCGTGTATGCGGCGCGCAAGGGCATCCGCACCGGCGTGGCGGCCGAGCGCTTCGGCGGGCAGGTCAACGACACGCTGGCGATCGAGAACTACATCTCGGTGCTGGAAACCGATGGCCCGAAGTTCGCCGCGGCGCTCGAAGCCCACGTCAAGGCCTATGACGTGGACATCATGAACCTGCAGCGCGCTGATGCGCTGATTCCGGCCGCCGAGCCGGGCGGGCTCATCGAAGTGAAGCTGGCCAACGGCGCCACGCTGAAGAGCAAGACGGTGATCCTCTCCACCGGCGCGCGCTGGCGCAATGTCAACGTGCCGGGCGAGCAGGAATACAAGAACAAGGGCGTGGCCTACTGCCCGCATTGCGACGGCCCGCTGTTCAAAGGCAAGCGCGTGGCGGTGATCGGTGGTGGCAACTCGGGCGTCGAGGCCGCCATCGACCTGGCCGGTATCGTGGCCGAGGTGACGCTGCTGGAATTCGCCGAGCAGCTGCGCGCCGATGCCGTGCTGGTCAACAAGCTCAAGAGCCTGCCGAACGTGCGCATCCTGACGAATGTGCAGACCACCGAGTTCACCGGCGCCGAGGGCAAGCTCAATGGCCTGAGCTACCTGGAGCGGGCCAGCGGCCAGTCCCAGCACATCGAGCTGGAGGGTGTGTTCGTGCAGATCGGCCTGGTGCCCAACACGGAGTGGCTGCGTGGCACCGTGGAGCTGAGCCGCTTTGGCGAGATCGTGGTGGATGCCAAGGGCGCCACCTCGGTGCCGGGCGTGTTCGCGGCGGGGGATTGCACGACGGTGCCCTTCAAGCAGATCGTGATTGCGGCGGGGGATGGGGCGAAGGCGGCGTTGGGGGCCTTCGATCATCTGATGAGGATGCCGGTGGTGGCTGGCTGAAATCGCCTTTGGACCGGGGCGTGCGGCGGGCGCTGGGAATGCTCGGAATCGCTTGAGGCGATTCCTCGGCCTTCGCGGGGCTCAGGCCCGGTGCTGCGCACCGTCCAAGGACAGGCCCCCGGCCTGTCCTTGAGCGAACCGGTGGGGGCTCATCCCAAGTGCTCACTCCAAACGCCAAGGGGTCCCGGTGGGACCCCTTTGCGTTTGGAGCGGGCGATGGGAATCGAACCCACGTCTTGAGCTTGGGAAGCTCAGGTCCTGCCATTGAACGACGCCCGCTTGGAAGGCGCGCATGTTAAGCGATTAACCTTGGCAGCCATGTCGCTTCCGATGAACGCCGCGCCACGCAGCCGTGCCCAGACCCTGAGCGAGTTGGCGGCCGATCCGCCCTTGGACCTGATCGTCGTGGGCGGGGGCGCCACCGGCCTGGGCGTGGCGCTGGATGGCGCCGTGCGCGGCCTGCGCGTGGCGTTGCTGGAGGCCGAGGATTTCGCCAAGGGCACCAGCTCGCGCGCCACCAAGCTGGTGCATGGCGGGGTGCGCTACCTGGCGCAGGGGCATATCGGCCTGGTGCGCGAGGCGCTGCGCGAACGCGCCACGCTGCTGCATAACGCACCGCATCTGGCCCAGCCCTTGCCCTTCGTCATGCCTTCCTATGCCTGGTGGCAGACGCCCTTTTACGGGATGGGCCTGGCGCTGTACGAGCTGATGGCCGGGCGCGCCAGCCTTGGGGCCACGCGCTGGCTGGGCCGCGCGCGCACGCAGGCCCTGCTGCCGGGTGTGAACCCGCAAGGCCTGACAGGTGGCGTGCAGTACTGGGACGCCCAGTTCGACGACGCGCGGCTCGCGCTGGCGCTGGCACGCAGCGCCGAGGCCGCGGGCGCTCGGGTGCTGAACCATTGCGCCGTCGAAGGGCTGCGCTTCACGGGCGGCCGCGTGGCCGGCGTGGTGGCGCTGGATGCCGAGACCGGCCAGCGCCTGGAGCTGCGTGCCCCCTGCGTCGTCAACGCCACCGGGGTCTGGGTGGACGATCTGCGCGCCCGCGACGGCCAGCAAGGCCCGGCGCCGGAGCCCCTGGTCACCGTCAGCCAGGGCGTGCACCTGGTGGTGGACCGTGAGTTCCTGCCCGCCGACTGCGCGTTGCTGGTGCCGCGCACCGCCGATGGCCGGGTGCTGTTCGCCGTGCCCTGGCTGGGCAAGACCATCCTCGGCACGACCGACACGCCGCGGCCGGACCGCCCGCTGGAGCCCCAGCCCTTCGAATCCGAGCTGGACTTCATCCTCGGCGAGGCCGGCCGCTACCTGGCGCGGGCGCCGCGCCGTGCCGATGTGCGCAGTTGCTGGGTCGGTCTGCGCCCGCTGGCCCGGCCCAGTGGGGAGGGCAGTGGCGGCACCGGGGGCATCAGCCGCGAGCACCACATCGAGCGGCGCGAGAGCGGGCTGGTGTCCGTCACCGGCGGCAAGTGGACAACCTACCGCGCCATGGCCGAAGAGGTGCTGGAGGTCTGCATGGACAGCGGCCTGCTGCCCGCGCGGCCGGGCGGGCGCACGCGCGACTGGCCGCTCGTCGGGGCCCAGGCCGGCGCCAGCCTGCGCCAGCCGCAGGGCCTGGCGCGCTACGGCAGCGAGGCAGCGCAAGTGCAGGCCCTGCCCGGCGCGGACCGCTGGCTGGCGCCGGACCTGAGCGAGGCCATGGTGCGCTTTGCCGCCCGCCAGGAATACGCCCGTACGGTCGAGGACCTGCTGGCGCGGCGCGTGCGGCTGCTCTTCCTGGACGCGCGCGCGGCCCTGCAGGTGGCCGAAGCGGTGGCGGCCATCCTGCGTGAAGAAACCGGGGTGGACCCGCAGCTGGAAGCCTTCCGGACGCTGGCGGCGGGCTATTGCCTGTCACCTTAGGAAGGGCGGGGGCGGAACTCCCACAATCCGCCCATGCAATCCCCATCCCTTCTGCGCCTGGCCTTCAAGCGCCTTTGGCGCGATGCCCGTGCCGGTGAACTGCGCCTGCTGCTGATCGGCGTCTGCCTGGCCGTGGCCGCGGTGACGGCCGTGAGCCTGCTCGTCAACCGGCTGGAACAAGGCCTGCTGCGCGATGCCGCGCAGCTGATCGGTGGCGATCTGGTGCTCACGAGCGACCAGCCCGCCCCGGCCTGGGTGCGCGAGCAGGCACGGGCGCAGGGTTTCGAGGCGTCCGAATCCGCGAGCTTTCCAAGCATGGCGCGCGCCGACGACGCCCAGGGCGGCGCCAGCCGCCTCGTGGCCGTCAAGGCCGTGGCACCGAACTACCCGCTGCGCGGCCGCGTGCGCCTGGAGGGCGGACGTCTGGCCGGGGCGCCGCCGGCCGGCGAGGTCTGGGTGGACCGCGCGGTGCTGGACGCGCTGCAGCTGCGCCTGGGCGACTCGCTCTGGCTGGGCGAGGCCCGGCTCAAGCTCGGCGCCGTGATCGAAACCGAACCCGACCGCGGCGCCGGCTTCCTGGCCTTTGCGCCGCGCGTGCTGCTGGCCCAGGCCGATCTGGCCGCCACCGAGCTGGTGCAGCCCGCCAGCCGCGTGGGCTACCGCCTGGCCCTGGTGGCCACGCCGCAGCAAAGCAAGTCATTGGCCCAATGGCGTGAGCAGCTGAACACCCGCATCAACAAAGGGGAGTGGCGAGGCGCGCGCATCGAGACCCTGGAGGGCGGCCGGCCCGAGCTTCGCCAGACCCTGGAGCGTGGCACGCGTTTCCTCAGTCTGGTGGCGCTGCTGGCCTCGCTGCTGGCCGCGGTGGGCGTGGCCCTGGCGGCGCGCGACTTCGCCAACCGCCATGTCGACGAATGCGCGCTGCTGCGCGTGCTGGGCCTGAGCAGCGCGCGCATCGCCGGCAGCTATGCGATCGAGCTGCTGGTGGTGGGCGTGGCCGCCACCCTGCTCGGCGGCCTGCTGGGCCTGGGCGTGCAGGCGCTGCTGCTGGTTTTGCTGCAGGGCCTGGTGCCGGTGGAACTGCCCGGGCCCGGCTTGCAGCCCTTTGCCCTGGCCGCCGGCCTGGGCCTGAGCCTGCTGCTGGCCTTCGGCCTGCCGCCGGTGCTGCGCCTGGCCCAGATCAGCCCGCTGCGCGTGTTGCGCCGGGAGCTGGGGGCCAAGCTGAACCCGCTGGCCGCCCTGGTGGGCGTGGCGGGCCTGGCCGCCTGGATGGCGGTGCTGGCCCTGGCAGCCGGAGACGCCACGCTGGGTGCACTGACCATCGGCGGCTTCGTGCTGGCTGCTGCCCTGCTGGCGCTGCTGGCCGGCCTGGCCCTGCTGCTGCTGCGCCGCGTGGCCGTCGGCCCGGCCGCGCCGCCCTGGCTGCGCCTGGCCACGCGCCAGGTGGCGGCGCGCCCTGCCCTGGCGGTGGCGCAGGTGGCGGCCCTGGGCCTGGGCCTGCTGGCCCTGGCCCTGCTGGTGCTGCTGCGCACCGATCTGCTGGAGAGCTGGCGCCTGGCCACCCCGGCCAAGGGGCCGGACCGCTTCGTCGTCAACCTGCAACCCGACCAGGCCGAGCCCTTCAAGGCCCAACTGGCGGCGGCCGGCGTGCATCCGCTGGATTGGTACCCGATGTTCCGCGGCCGCCTAATCGCCATCAACGGCCAGGCCGTGCACGAGCTCAAGCTCGGCAGCGACCGGGCGCGCCGTTTGGTGGAGCGCGAGTTCAACCTCAGCCACATGAGCGCCATGCCGGCGCACAACCAGGTGCTGGAGGGCCGCTGGGGCGAGGGCCTGAGCGTGGAAGACGGCCTGATGAAAGAGCTCGGCCTGAAGCTCGGAGACCGCCTGACCTTCGAGGTGGCCGGGCAGCGCCACGAACTGGCGGTGACGCAGCGCCGCCAGGTGGACTGGTCGTCGATGCGCGTCAACTTCTTCGTCATCTTCCAGCGCAGCCAGGACCCACAGGCCTCGCAGCAGCCCGAGCTCCCGAGCACCTGGATCGCCACCTACCGCGCCCCTGCCGACAAGACCCTGGACCGCCAGCTCGCCGCGCGCTTTCCGAACGCCACGCTGATCGATGTCTCGGCGCAGATCAGCCAGGTGCAAGGGGTGCTGGAGCAGGTGGCCAATGCGGTGCAGCTGCTGTTCCTGTTCACGCTGGCGGCCGGCCTGGTGGTGCTGGTGGGCGCACTGACGGCTACCCGCGAGGCACGGCTGCGCGATGTGGCGCTGATGCGCGCCCTGGGAGCCAGTGGCGCGCTGCTGGCGCGCGTGCAGCGCGCCGAGCTGCTGGGCCTCGGGCTGCTCTCCGGTGTGCTGGCCGGCGGCCTGGCGCTGGGGATCGGGGCGCTGCTCGCGGTGCAGGTGTTCGAGTTCAGCTGGCGCCCGCAGCCCTGGGTGCCGCTGGGCACGGCCCTGGCCGGCGCCCTGCTGGCCGGTGCCGCCGGCTACTGGGGCCTGCGCGGCGTGCTGCGCCGCCCGGTGGTGCAGACGCTGCGCTCCGCCACGCAGGAGTAGGGCGCCCGGGCAGCAAAAAGGCCGCCCCAGGGGCGGCCTTGTGTGGGTTCGTGACGGTGCTTAGAACGATTCCCACTCGCCGTCGCCCGCCGCAGGGGCTGGGGCCGGGGTGGGGGCCGGCTTGGGCGGGACCGGCCGCGCGGCTGGCTTGGCGGCGCTGCTGGCCTTGGCTGCCGGTGCGGGCTTGCTGCTTGCACCGGCCAGGCTGGGCGCAGCGGCCGGACGCACCGCGCTGGCGGGCCGATGGCCCATGCCACCCGAGCGCGCCGGGGCGTCGATTTCGCCGACCTTGAAGACCGAGATGATCTCGGAGAGGCGATGCGCCTGGTCGCGCAGGCTCTCGGCCGCCGCGGCCGATTCCTCGACCAGGGCGGCGTTCTGCTGCGTGGCCTGATCGAGCTGACCCATGGTGACGTTGACGCCGCCGATGCCCTGGCTCTGTTCGCCCGCGGCTGCGGAGATCTCGCCAATGATGTCGGAAACGCGCTGCACGCCCGCCACGATCTCGCCCATCGACTCGCCGGCCTCCTGCACCAGGCGCGAACCGGCCTCAACGCGTTCCACACTGGCGCTGATTAGGCTCTTGATCTCCTTGGCCGCCTCGGCGCTGCGCCCGGCCAGGGTGCGCACTTCGCCGGCCACCACGGCAAAGCCGCGGCCCTGCTCGCCGGCCCGCGCCGCTTCCACGGCGGCGTTCAGGGCCAAGATGTTGGTCTGGAAGGCGATGCCGTCGATGACGCCGATGATGTCGCTGATCTTGCGCGAGCTGGCGCTGATCTCGTCCATGGTGTTGACGACCTGACCCACCACCTCACCGCCCTTGGTAGCGGCCCCGGAGGCCGAGCTGGCGAGCTGGTTGGCGGTGGTGGCGGCATCCGCGGTATGGCGCACCGCGGCAGTGAGCGCGTCCATCGAGGAGGTGGCCTGCTGCAGGTTCGAGGCCGTCTGCTCGGTGCGCTGCGAGAGGTCCTGCGCGCCCGAGGCGATCTCGCTGGAGGCCACGCTGATCGAGCCGGTGGCCTGGTGCACATCGCGCAGGATGCCTTGCAGCTTCTCGGCGAAGTCGTTGAAGGCGCGGGCGATGCCGGCCACTTCATCCTCGCCCAGCGCCGGCAGCCGGCGCGTCAAGTCGCCACCGCCAGCGCTGATCTCGTTCATGGCATCCTGCACGCGCTTGAGGCCGGCGGTCAGCGCCGACACCACGCCCGTGATCAGCGCGGCGGCCAGGCCGACCATCAGCACGGTGACCATCACCGCCTTGCTCAGCAGCGAGCTCAGCGCAGCCAGCGCCTCGCCGGCATCGCTGACGACGATCAGCGACCAGTCCGAGCCTGCCACGGGCGCGGCACGCAGCAGCACCGATTGCTCGCCGATGCGGGTCTCCAGCCAGTCCGACTTGTCGCTCCCCAGGGCCTTGATGGCGGCGGGGGTCAGCGCGGGCGAGAGCTCGGTGGCGGGCTTGAGCACGTACTTGGCATTGGCATGGGCCATCACCCGACCATCTGCCGCCACCAGGAAGGCAAAGCCCGAGGGGGTGGGCTTGATGGCCTTCAGGATGTTGACGACACCGGTGAGGTAGACGTCGCTGGCCACCACGGCCTTGACGCTGCCGGCTTCCTTCACCGCCAGGGCGAAGGTGACGACCGACAGCTGGGTGCTGGCGTCCAGATAAGGCTCGGTCAGCACCACGGCATCGCTGCCTGAGGCCAGCTTGTACCAAGGCCGCCCGGTGGGGTCATAGCCGTCCGGCAGTTGCTGGTCCTTGCTTTGCAGCATGCGCTTGTCGGCGTGGCCGATGTACGCCATGTCCAGCCCGCCTGAGAGGGCCGCCTGGGCCAGCGGCACGCGCGGGTTTTCCAGGGCCACCGCCGGACGCAGCGACTGCAGGATGGCGCCTTGAAAGCCCATCCAGCCGGCGATGGACTGTGCCTGGCCCCGTGCCACCTCGGCCAGCTGCGCGTTGGCTTGGGCGCGTACATGGGCGCGCGTGTCGAAGTAGCTGGCGGCGGTGGCCACCAGCAGGGCCAGCAGCACCACGCCGCTGCACAGCGCAATCAGTCTTTGCTTGATCGTCTTCAACATGGGCGAGCGCTCCGGTGTGCCGTTCAGAAGGTTTCCCAATCGCCGTCATTGGCCGGCGCAGGGGCCGGGCGGCTGGCGGGCGGCGGGGTGGGCGCGGGCCGGGGTGCCGGAGGCTTGGTTTTGAGGGGCGCCGGAGTGCGGCTGACCGGAGTGGCGCTGCGCGCCGCGGGCTTGGGCGGTGGGCTGCTCACGGCCTTGGGTGCCGCGGCCGCGCTGTAGCCGCGACCGGAGTCTTGCGCCGTGCGGAACACCGCCACGGCCTCGACCAGGCGCTGGGCCTGATCGCGCAGGCTTTCAGCGGCGGCCGCCGATTGCTCGACCAGCGCGGCGTTCTGCTGCGTGGCCTGATCGAGCTGCACCACGGAATCATTGACCTGGCCGATGCCATCGCTCTGCTCGCCGGCAGCGGCGGCAATCTCGCCAATGATGTCGGAGACGCGCTGCACGCCGGACACGATCTCGTTCATGGCCGTGCCGGCGTCCTGCACCAGGCGCGAACCGGCCTCGACGCGTTCGACGCTGGCGCCGATCAGGCTCTTGATCTCCTTGGCCGCTTCGGCACTGCGGCCGGCCAGGGAGCGCACCTCGCCCGCCACCACGGCAAAGCCGCGGCCCTGCTCGCCGGCACGGGCCGCTTCCACGGCCGCGTTCAGGGCCAGGATGTTGGTCTGGAAGGCGATGCCGTCGATGACGCCGATGATGTCGTTGATCTTGCGTGAGCTGGTGTGGATCTCGTCCATCGTGCTCACGACCTGCGAGACCACCTGACCTCCCTTGGCCGCCGCCGCCGAGGTCGAGGCCACCAACTGGTTGGCGGTGCGGGCCGAGTCGGCCGTCTGGCGCACCGTGCCGGTGAATTCCTCCATCGACGAGGCGGCGATCTGCAGGTTCGAGGCCGTCTGCTCGGTGCGGTGGCTCAGGTCCTGGTTGCCGCTGGCAATCTCGCTGCTGGCCGTGCCGATCGAGTCGACCGAGCTGCGCACGGTGGAAATCATCTCGGCCAGCTTGGCGCGCATCGATTCGGCGTCGCGGATCAGTTGGCCGATCTCGTCCTGGCGGCTGCTGTCCACGGACTGCGACAAGTCACCTGCGGCGATCGCTTTCATGGCACCCGAAAGCTTGGCCATTGGCTGTGCCACCCACTTGTTCATCAGCCAGAACAGCCCAAACATCAACGCCAGCGTAGCCACGACCAGCAGGGCCCAGAACGCAGCAAGGGTGCGCCAATGCCCGGCCATGGCCTCGCTGCGCTTCACTTGGGCGATGGTGATCAGGCCGGTCTTTTCGTCCCGGTAGGCGGCGCCGAAGTAGCCCGAACCGCCACTGCTGAGCGCGTCCGGGATGTCGGACAGCAGGGCGCTGTTCTGCTTGGCCGTGAGCATCTCCGAAAGCTGTTTCTCCAGACCGGGCGCCACGTCCACCACCTTCTTACCCTTGGCGCTGGGGTGTGCGGCAAACACGGCCTCGCTGGGGCCCGTAGCCATGTCCACCGTGAAGGCGCCACCAGACTCGAAGAAGCGAGTCTCCTTGATCATCTTGTCCAGCGCCGCCTGGAACACGTCCAGATCGAAGCCGACGAAGAGGATGCCGATGATCTTGCCGTCGTCGGACTTGACCGGCTCGTAGTACGTCATGTACGGGCGGCCGAACAGCACGGCACGGCCGGCCCAGGATTTGCCGGCCATCATCAGCGCATGGGCGGGATGCTGCTTGCCCAGCAGCGTGCCCATGGCACGGCTGCCGTCGGGCTTCTTCACCGAGGTGGTGATGCGCAGGAAATCGTCGCCCTGGCGCGCGAACACCGTGGCCACACCGCCGGTGGTGTTGGCGAACTTGTCGACGGCGGTGAAGTTCTCGTTGAGCTTGGGGCCCCAGTCGCGCAGTTCGCCGGTGGCTTCATCCAAGGTGAACGAGGGGCCAAAGTCCTGGCGGAAGGCGCCGAAGCTGCGCTGCACCAGCACCTTGGCGGTGGCGTCCATGGCGCTGATGGAGTCGGAAATGGACTGCGCTTTGTCTCCTGCCCAGCTCTCTACCGATTGACTGGCATTGCGCCAAAGCAGAAAGCTCAGCAGCAGGCTGGTGGCGAAGAGCACGGCCGCCAGGGCGACGGCGCCGATCAGGGTGACGCGCCGGGCGAGTGAAGCCTGTCCAGAAAACATGCGTTGCCTTTGTAGTTATGTGGAGGGGTGCCCACCACAGCCACGGGCCACGCACCCCAGGTTGTTGTTATTGGGTGATCGACTCCATCAGGCCCATGTCAGCGCTGCTCATCAGGCCCTCGATGTCCATCAGGATCAGCATGCGCTCAGCCACCGTGGCAATGCCGGTGATGTAGCTGGTGTTCACGGCGGCGGCCGTCATTTCGGGCGCCTGGCGGATCTGGTCGCGGCTGAGTTCCAGCACGTCCGACACCGAGTCGACCACCGCGCCGACCACGCGGTTGCGCACATTCAGCACGATGACCACCGTGAAGGCATTGACCTCGGCACTGGCGCAACCGAGCTTCACGCGCAGGTCGACGATGGGCACGATGACGCCGCGCAGGTTCACCACGCCCTTGATGAAGTCGGGCGCATTGGCGATGCGGGTCGGCTGCTCGTAGGAGCGGATTTCCTGCACCTTGAGGATGTCGATGCCGTACTCCTCGGTGCCGAGACGGAAGGTCAGGTATTCACCCGTGGCCGCCATACGCGCCGATGCGCTGGGGACGATGGCATTGCTGGACGCTTGAACGAGTTCCATGGCTTCTCTCTGGGGGAGTTGTCAATGACGTGATTTGCGGACCAGGCTGCCGATGTCCAGGATCAGCGCCACCCGGCCGTCGCCCATGATGGTGGCGCCCGAGACGTCGTTGACCTTGCGGTAGTTGGCTTCGAGGTTCTTCACCACGACCTGCTGCTGGCCCAGCAATTCATCCACCAGCAGGGCCACGCGGCCGCCCTCGGCCTCGACCACCACCATGATGGTGGAGACATGCTCGAAGTCGAAGCGCGGCACGTCGAACACCTTCTCGAGTTCGATCACCGGCATGAACTCGTCGCGCACCTCGACCACGCGGCCCGAGCCGGCCACCGTCTTGATGGTGTCGGACTTGACTTGGAAGCTCTCGACCACCGAAGACAGCGGCAGAATGTAGACCTCGTCACCGACGCCCACGCTCATGCCGTCCATGATGGCCAGGGTCAGCGGCAGACGCACCGAGACCTTCATGCCATAGCCCTCGGCGGAGTCGATCTCGACCGTGCCGCCCAGGCTGGTGATGTTCTTCTTCACCACGTCCATGCCGACGCCGCGGCCGGAGACGTCGGTGACCTGGTCGGCGGTGGAGAAACCGGGCGCGAAGATCAGGTTCCAGACCTCCGAGTCGCTCATGCCCTCGTGCGCCTCGATGCCCTTTTCCTGCGCCTTGCGGATCAGCTTCTCGCGGTTCAGGCCGCGGCCGTCGTCGCGCACCTCGATGACGATGCTGCCGCCCTGATGGCTGGCCACCAGGGTGATGGTGCCGTGCTCGGGCTTGCCCTTGGCGACGCGGTCGGCCGGCGGCTCAATGCCGTGGTCGCAGCTGTTGCGCACCAGGTGGGTGAGCGGGTCAGTGATCTTCTCGACCAAGCTCTTGTCCAGCTCGGTGGCTTCACCCTGTGTCACCAGCTCGACCTTCTTGCCCAGCTTGGCGGCGAGGTCGCGCAGCATGCGCGGGAAGCGGTTGAACACCACCGACATCGGAATCATGCGGATCGACATCACCGCTTCCTGCAGGTCGCGAGTGTTGCGCTCGAGGTCGGCCAAGCCCGAGGTGAGCTGCTGGTACAGCGCCGGGTCCACATTGCGGCTGTTCTGCGCCAGCATGGCCTGGGTGATGACGAGCTCGCCCACCAGGTTGATCAGCTGGTCGACCTTCTCGATCGAGACGCGCAGCGTGCTCTGGTCGCCCGCGGCGGCGGCGGGCTTCGGGGGCGTGGCGGCCGAGGGCTTGGTGGTGGGCACCACGGCAGCACTGGGCTTGGCGGCCTCGGCCGGCGCGGCCGCGGGGGCCGGCGCAGCGGCCTGGGGTGAGCCGGGGGCGTCGTCGAAGAAGCCGTAGCCCAGGTCTTCCTTCTTCTCTTCCTTGGGGGCGCCGGGGGCGCCCTCGTAGAAGCCGTAGCCCGGTCCCATGGGGATCAGCTTGACCTGCTCGCGCGCCACATGGAAAGTGAACAGATCCAGCAGGTCGTTGTCACTGCTGGCGGTGGTGACCTTGAAGCGGCGCATGCCGTCGGCGGATTGGCCGCCGTCCAGCATCTCGATCGTGCCCAGGTCGGTGATCTCCTGGAACAGCTCGACCAGGTTGTTGGCCTGATTGGGGTTGTCCAACGGGCCCACCAGCAATTCCAGCTGGCGCAGACCGCCGGCCGAGGAGGGCGCCGGTGCCGCGCTCGGCGCAGGGGCGGGGGCTGCCTTGGGCGCGGCCGCCGCGGCCGGTGCGTCCGCCAGGCTGCCGCCGTCCACCAGGGTGCGGATGCTGGCCACCAGGCCTTCGCTCTCGACCTGTTCCGTGCTGGTACCGGCATGGCGCGCCAGCAGGCCGCGCAATGCATCGCCCGACTGCAGCAGGATGTCGACCATCTGTGTGGTCGGCTTCAATTCATGGCGACGCAGCTTGTCCAGCAGGGTCTCCATGATGTGCGTGAGTTCGGCGACGTCGCCGAAGCCGAAAGTCGCAGCCCCGCCCTTGATCGAGTGCGCGCAGCGAAAGATCGCATTCAGCTCCTCGTCATCGGCGGCCTCGACGTTCACATTGAGCAGCAGCTGCTCCATGTTGTCGAGGTTCTCACCAGCCTCCTCGAAGAAGACTTGGTAGAACTGGCTGAGGTCGATGCCAGCGCCGAGGTTGGCGCCTTCGTTCGTCATCTCGCCCATGGGAGCTCCTCGGTTTAGCGGATGACCTTGCCGATCACTTCGATCAGCTTGGCCGGATCGAAGGGCTTGACCAGCCAGCCGGTGGCGCCGGCGGCGCGGCCGGCCTGCTTCATCGCGTCGCTGGACTCGGTGGTCAGGATCAGGATCGGCGTGCTCTTGAACTTGGGGTTCTCGCGCAGCTTTTTGGTCAGCGAGATGCCATCCATGCGGGGCATGTTCTGGTCGGTGAGCACCAGGTCGAAATCGCGTTGGGTCGCCTTCTCCCATGCATCCTGGCCGTCCACGGCTTCGACGACGTTGAAGCCCGCGTTCTTCAGGGTGAACGCCACCATCTGGCGCATCGAGGCGGAATCGTCCACCGCAAGGATCGAGTGCATCGTCTGCTCTCCGGTTTTCTACAAATCAGGGTTAAAACAACTCGACGGAGCCGGCATCGACTTCGTCCTGCGTCACGGGGTTGGGCCGGTTGGGGGCCTCGATCACCAAGGCATCGCCGTCCTCGTCGTCGCTGCCGAAGGCCTCGCGCGCCAGCTTGTCGGCGCAGGCGCGCAGGCGTTGGCTGGTGTGGGCGATCAGCTGGGTGGACATGTCCTGGAACTGCAGCGCCGTGATGGCCCCGGCGATGAACTGCAGGGCCTCGGCAAACTCGCCGGGCGTCAGCGCGCCACCGCCGTTCACGCGTTGGGCCAGCGATTGCACTTCGGCCGAAGCGCCGAAGAAGTTCACCGACAGGGCCTCACCGGCGTCGTCGAGCAGGCGTTGCAGACGCTCCAGATCGTTGGTGACCGACATCAGGTGATCCTGGATCTCGGCGGCGGCGAGCAGGGTGAAGCGGGCTTCCTCGGCGGGCGATCCAACCACTTCCGCGTCCAGCGGTGCGTCAGTCGGTTCGTTTCCCTGCATGAGGCCTCCAGTGGCGCGTTGGGTGGCGCAGCCGAGCTGCTGATGGCGATTAGCCTAATCGAAGGCGTTCGCTCGCTGCGTCCAGTGCGCCTAGGGTAATCCCTTTTGATGGTGCTTCCCCCACAGGGGAGTGTGCGCTTGGCACGCCTGAGGGCCGCGGCATACTCGGTCGCATGTTGGAAACCCTGGCAAACGCCCCTGCCGCAAGCCCCTTGGCGCCGCCTTCGCCCCCGGCCTCGACGCCGGTGTTGCGGGTCCTGCATGTCGAAGATTCCGAGGTCGATCACCTGCGCATGCAGGCCCTGGTGCGGCAGGCAGGGCTGCCGGCCGAGTGGACGCGGGTCGAGACCCTGGCGGACTTCGCCGCCGCGCTCGACCAGGACTGGGACGCGGTGGTGTGCGACTACCAGCTGCCCGAGCACAGCGGCCTGGACATGCTGCGCCATCTGCGCGCCAGCGGGCGCGTCTTGCCCTTCGTGCTGGTGTCGGGCGAGATCGGCGAAGACGTGGCCGTGGCGGCCATGCGCGAAGGGGCATCGGACTACTTGCTCAAGAGCCGCCTGGCGCGCCTGGGCCCGGCCTTGCAACAGGCCGTCAAGGCGGCCGAGGCCGAGCGCTCGCGCCGGGCCGCCGACGCGGCGCTGCGCGAATCGACGCGCCGCCTGCAGGAGCTGACCGCGCATCTGCAGCAGCACATCGAGGCCGAGCGCGCGGCGCTGGCGCGCGAGCTGCATGACGATGTGGGCAGCGGACTGACGGCGCTGAAGTACGAGCTCGGCTGGCTGCAGCGTCATCTCGAGGATGCCCCCTTGCGCGAACGGACCGAGCGCGCCATCGAGACCTTGAACGCGGCGATCGAGGCCAGCCGTCGCCTGATGGAGAACCTGCGCCCGCCCATCCTGCAGGAGGGGCTGGCGGCGGCGCTGCAATGGCTGGTGCAGGATTTCGAGCGTCGCCATGGGCTGACGGTGTTGTGCGCAGGCCTGGATCAGGAACTTGAACTGCCCGAGGCGCTGGCCCTGGTGGCCTACCGCTTCGTGCAGGAGGCCCTGCACAACGTGGCCAAGCATGCACAGGCCAGCCAGGTGCAGCTGGAGCTGCAGTGCGCGTCCGGCGTGCTCGGTGTGGAGGTGCACGATGACGGCCGCGGCATGGAGGCGAACGAGGTGGACAAGCCCGGCCGCTTCGGCCTGCGCGGCCTGCAGGAGCGCGCCGCCAGCGTGGGCGGTTGGGTGGATCTGAGCACCCGGCCCGGGCGCGGCGTGCACCTGGTGCTGTCGATCCCGCTGGACGGGCGCTGGGAGCCCGGCCACCCGAGCGACGCCGCCTGGCTGGGGGAGGGCGCATGATCCGCGTGCTGCTCTGCGACGACCACGCGCTGATCCGGCGCGGCATGCGCGACACCCTGATCGACGCCGGCGACATCGAGGTGGTGGGCGAGGTGGGCGATTACGGCAGCCTGCGCGAGGCCCTGCGCACCGGCCCGCGGCCGGATGTGCTGCTGCTCGACATCAACCTGCCCGGGCGCAGCGGCCTGGACGTGTTGCATGTGCTGAAGGACGACGCCGATGCGCCGCGCACCCTGGTGGTCTCGATGTACCCCGAGGAGCAGTACGCCATTCGCAGCCTGCGCGCCGGCGCCTTCGGCTACGTGAACAAGGGCGGCGACCCGGCCGAGCTGGTGCAGGCCGTGCGCATGGTGGCGCAGGGGCGCAAGTACGTGACGCCCGAGATCGCCCAGATGCTGGTGGAGAACCTGACCGCGCCGCAGCCCGAGCAGGCTCACCACAAGCTCTCCGATCGCGAGCTGCAGACGCTGGTCATGATCGCCTCCGGCCGGCGCCTGTCGGACATCGCCGAGGAGCTGCTGCTCAGCCCCAAGACCGTCAGCGTCTACCGTGCCCGCGTGCTGGAAAAGCTCGGCCTCACCAACAACTCCGAGCTGACGGTGTACGCGATCCGGCAAGGCCTCGTGCAGGGATGACTGCCAACCCCCGGCTCGGGCGCGGCTCGCTGGTTCAGCGGCTGACGCGTCTGAATGTCGGGGTGCTGGCCCTGACCCTGTTCCTGAGCTTCGTGCTCGTGCAAGGCATGGCCTACTACACGGCGCGGGCCCAGCAGCGCGAGGCGGCCGGTGCGGCCGCCACCCTGCTGGCGCAGAACCTCGCGCCCATGCTCGCCTTCCAGGACCCGCGCGCGGCGCAGATCCAGCTTGACGAGGTGGCTGGGCGGCGTGCCGACCTGCGCGAGCTGCAGCTGCTTGACGTCCAGGGCCGCAGCTTCGCGCACTGGCGCTCGCGCGCCCAGGTGGCGACGCTGGCGCGGCTGCCCGGCTTCGGCCAGGCCTTCGAGTTGCGCGTACCCATCGTGCTGCAGAACGAGCCGATCGGCGCCCTGCATTGGCGCGAGGCCCAGGCCGGGCTGGAGGCCATGATGGCGCGCATCTGGCTCGGCGGCCTGGCCTTGCTGTTGCTGGCCCTGCTGCTGGCGGCGCTGGCCCTGCGCTGGGTGCAGCGGCGTGCGCTGGCGCCGCTGGTGGCGCTGGCCGAGCTGACCGAGCGCGTGGCCACGACGCAGGACTACGGCCTGCGTGCCGCCGTGGTGCATGGTGACGAGGTAGGGCGGCTGGCCGGCCAGGTGAACGAGATGCTGCGCCGCATTCAGGTCTGGCACCAGGACCTGCACCAGCAGCTGCAGCAGCAGCGGCAGGACGGTCTGGCGCTGCGCCAACTGGCGCACCGCGACCACCTGACTGGCCTGCCCAACCGGCTCTCCTTCGACATTGAGCTGGAGCGCCAGGTGATCGAGGTGCAGCACGGCCTGCAGGCCCTGGGCCTGCTGTTCATTGACCTGGACCATTTCAAGGCCATCAACGACCAGCTGGGTCATGCGGCGGGCGACGAGGTGCTGATCGAGGCCACGCAGCGCCTCTCCAGCGTGCTGCGGGATCAGGACACCCTGTTCCGCCTGGGCGGCGACGAGTTCGCGCTGCTGGTGGCGCCGCTGCACAGCGCGGCCACGCTGGAGCAGCTGGCCGGGCGGCTGATTGCGGCCGTGAGCGCGCCGCTGCAGGTGCGCGGCCAAGCCATGCCACTGGGTGCGAGCATCGGCGGTGCCATCGCACCCCAGCATGGCCAGGAGGCCGCGGCCCTGCTGCGCCAGGCCGACGCCGCCATGTACGCCGCCAAGGCGGCTGGCAAGAACTGCTACCGCATCGCCACGCCATGAAAACGCTGCTGCCCGCCCTGCTGATGCTGGCGGCCGGCGCCGCGGCGGCCGAACCCACGCTGGAGGAGCTGCTGCGCCAGGAGCTGGACCGGCCCAGCGCCGAGCTCGGCGTCAGCACCGCCGCGCGCCTGGCCCAGAGCGGCTCCGCCGCGCCCGGCGTCACCCATGTGGTGACGCGCCAGGACATCCAGCGCCTGGGCCTGCGCAGCCTGGCCGACATCCTGCAGCTCTTCCCCGGCGTCTACCTCAGCGAAGACGGGCTGTTCACCCAGGTGGGCGTGCGCGGCCTGGGCCGGCCGGGCGACCTGAACTCGCGCGTGCTCTTCCTGCTCGACGGCCTGCGCCTGAACGAGAACATCTACGACGCCGGCCAGATCGACCAGGACTTCCTCGTCGAGGTCAGCCAGATCGAGCGCGTCGAGTTCACGCCCGGCTCGGGCTCGGCGCTCTATGGCAATAACGCCTTTCTGGGCGTGCTCAACGTCATCACCCAGCGCGCCAACCAGGCGCGCGGCCTGCGCGTGCGCGCCACGCTGGGCGAGCAGCTCAACCGCACCGCCAGCGCCAGCTGGGCGCAGCGGCTGGAAAGTGGCAATGAATGGGGCCTGGCTTTCAGCCGCTGGTGGGGCCAGCGCCTGCCCTTGACCGTGCCCGACCCCGATCCGCTCAAGCGCAGCAGCGCCGCGCGCGAGCTCAACTGGGACCGTGCCGAGCGCTTCAACCTCTATGGCCTGTACCGCGGCCTGATGCTGCGCGTCGGCACGGTGGACCGCGTGCACGGCCTGCCCACCCCACTGAACCCGTCCGACGATGACGGCGAGCTGGGCCAGGGCCTGGACCGCACCCGCATCCACTACGGCCATGCCAGCTGGGAGGGCGATCTGGGCGCGGGCTGGCAGCTGCAGCTGGCCGGCGCCAAGCAGCTGCTGGTCTACCGCAACGACGAGCCCTTCGTCAGCGCCAGCGGGCGCCGCGGCGTGTTCCTGTACGAGACGCGCGGCCGTTGGGACCTGCTGGAGGCCCGTGCCGCCGGCCCGCTGGGTGAGCGCCACGAGCTGATGCTGGGCGCCGAGGTGCAGCGCGACCGCCAGCAGCGCATCCGCTACTTCATCGCCGGCCAGGAGGACGAGGGGGTAGACCGGCGCAGCCGCCGCATCGGCCTGTTCGTGCAGGACAGCTGGACGCTGGCGCCGCGCCAGCACCTGCTGCTGGGCCTGCGGCACGACGCCGTGCGCGGCCAGGGCAGCCGCCTCAGCCCGCGCCTGGCCTACAGCGCGGCGGACGAACAGGGCCGGCAGTTCAAGCTCAGCCTGGGCAATGCCTTCCGGGCGCCGAACCGCAGCGAAATCCTGACCAACGAGTTCCAGGACATCCCGGTGCCGCCACCCGAGCGCATCCGCAGCCTGGAGGCGGCCTGGGACGCGCCGCTGAGCCCGCGTTGGCGCTACCGCCTGGTGGCCTATGTGGGGCGCATCCGCAACCTCATCGACGCCGGCCCCGAGGCCAGCTTCTACAGCGCCAGCGAACCCGTGCGCAGCAAGGGGCTGGAGGCCCAGCTGGACGGCCGCTGGGGCCAGGGCGGCAGCGCCCAACTGTGGCTGGCGCTGCAGCGCAGCCGCTATGCCAGTGGGAGCGAACTGAGCAACAGCCCGCACGGCCTGGCGGGCTGGCGCGCCTGGCACCCGCTGGGTGCGGGCTGGCGCCTGGCCCTGCACGGCAGCGCGGTGCAGCGCCGCCAGGCCGAGGCCTACAGCCTGCCCGGCCACGCGCTGCTGCACGCCCATCTGCAGTGGGAGCACCCGCAGGGCGGCGAGGTCTTCCTGGGCCTGCGCAACCTGGCCGGGCGGCGCTACTGGGATGCACCGGGTGTGTCCGGCGGGCCGCCTTCCGAGCACGAGGGCCGGGTGGTCTGGCTCGGCTTCGACTGGCGCTTCGGGCCATGAAACCGGCCCTGCTGCTCTGCCTGGCCCTGGCCCTGCCGGCCGTGGCGCAGATCGAGCTGCCCGAGGAAGCGCGCCTGCGCGCCGCCTTCGTCTACCGCTTTTCCCAGTTCACCGAATGGCCGAACCCACCCCAGGGCGGGCTGACGCTGTGCGGCGTGCAACTGGGGGCGGCCGAGCAGGCGCTGCGCCAGCTCAGCGTGCGCAGCCGTGGCACGGCGCCGCTGCGCTACCGCGAGGTGGAGAGCCCGCGCGATGCCGCCCAGCACTGCCAGGTGCTGGTGCTGGGCCAGAGCGAGCCGGCCAGCCTGCGCCGTTGGGTGGAGGGCCTGGGGGAGGCCCCGGTGCTGGTGGTGGGCCTGGCGCCCGAGTCGCTGCGCGCCGGCGCCAGCATCGCCCTGCTGACCGAGCCGCAGGGCCTGGCCTTCAGCATCAACCAGACCGAGGCACGCCGCCGCGGCCTGGCGCTGTCCAGCCAGATGCTCAAGCTCGCGCGCGAGGTCAGGTAAAGCCCGCCAGCAGGCGCGCCAGCGTGGTCTCCAGCGGCACCTGCATCAGCGGCAGCGTGGCCACAAGACCCAGCAGACCGATGCTGACCGTGAGCGGAAAACCCACCGCGAACACATGGATCTGCGGCGCCACGCGCGACACCACGCCCAGCGCCAGATTGACGAACAGCAGCAGGGCCACCACCGGCAGCGCGATCCACAGCCCGGCGCGGAAGATTTCCGCCCCCCAGGCCTGCGGCGCGGTGGCGCGCAAGAAGGCGAAGGGTTCGGTACCGACCGGAAAGGCGTGAAAGCTCTGCGCCAGTGCCTGGATCAGCAGCAGATGGCCATTGGTGGCGATGAACAGGAAGGCCACCAGGGTGCCGAAGAAGCGCGCCGTGGCCGTGCCCTGCATGCCGGTGGCGGGGTCGAAGAAGCCGGCGAAGTTCAGGCCCATCTGCAGGCCGACGATTTCCCCGGCGAACTCCAGCGCCGCGAACACCAGGCGCACGGCAAAGCCCATGGCCAGGCCGATCAGCAGCTGCTGCGCGATCAGCAGCACCAGCAGCGGCGGGCTGTCCAGAGGCAGCACCGGCATGGGCGGCAGGGCGGCTTGCGAGGCCACGGCGAAGAACAGCGCCAGACCCACGCGCACCGGCATGGGCACATTGCGCTGGCTGAACAGCGGCATGCCGGCGAACAGCGCCAGACAACGCAGGAAGGGCCAGAGCAGCGGATTCAGCCAGGCCAGGATCTGGGCTTCGCTGAAGCTGATCACCTGACTACCCGATGGCCGTTGGAATGGACTGCAGCACGCGCTGGATGTACTCCACCAGCGTGCTCAGCATCCAGGGCCCGGCGATGGCCAGCGTGGCAATGGCGGCCAGCATCTTGGGCACGAAAGAGAGCGTGGCCTCGTTGATCTGCGTGGCCGCCTGCAGCACCGAGATGACGACGCCGACCACCAGCACCACGATCAGGATCGGCGCGGCCACGATCATCAGCATCCACAGCGCCTGCTGGCCGACGGTGAAGACTTGTTGGGCATCCATGGCGGCTCCGCTAGGTGTTGAAGGAGGCGGCCAGCGAGCCGATCAGCAGGTTCCAGCCATCGGCCAGCACGAAGAGCATCAGCTTGAAGGGCAGGGCCACCAGCACCGGCGACAGCATCATCATCCCCAGGCTCATCAGCACGCTGGCGACGATCATGTCGATCACCAGGAAGGGGATGAAGATCAGGAAGCCAATCTGAAAGGCGGTCTTGAGCTCGCTCGTCACGAAGGCCGGCACCAGCACCGAGAACGGCACCTGCTCGGGCTTGATGGACGGATCCACCTTGCCCAGGCGCGAGAACAGCGCCAGGTCGCTCTGGCGGGTCTGCTTGAGCATGAAGCCGCGCATCGGCGCTTGTGCCTTGTCGAGCGCCTCCGGGAAGGCGATCTGGCCGGTGGAGTAGGGCAGCCAGGCCTCGTTGTAGACGCGGTCCAGCGTCGGGCTCATGACGAAGAAGGTCAGGAACAGCGACAGACCGATGATGACCTGATTGGGCGGCGCACTCTGCGTGCCCAGGGCCTGACGCATCAGCGATAGCACGATGGCGATGCGGGTGAAGCCCGTCATCATCAGGATCACCGCGGGCAGGAAGCCCAGGGCGGTGAAGAACAGCAGGGTCTGGATGGGGACCGAGTAGCTGGTGCTGCCGGCCCCCTGGCCGACGAGCAGCGGCAGATTGCCGCCCGGCGTGGCGGTCTGGGCCAGCGCCAGGCCGCTGGCCAGCAGGGCGCCCAGCACGAACAGGCCGCGCTTCATGACTTGGGCAGGCGTGCGCGCGCCAGCAGGGCAGCAAAGCTGGGGGCCGGGGCGGCCACCGCGGCCGGGCACTCACCCGGCTGCAGCTCCTGCAGGAACTGGATGTTCTGGGCCGTCACGCCCAGCAGCAGGTGGCGGCGTGCCTCGCCCTCGCCCAGCGCCACGGTGATCAGGCGCTGGTTCGGGCCCAGAAAGGTGCTGCCCACCACGCGCACGCCGCCCTGGGCGTTCAGGCCCTGCAGCGGCGAGCGCTTGAGCAGCCAGAGCGCGAGCGGGATCAGGGCCAGGACGGCCAGGAACCACAGCGCCGGAACGAAAGAGGAAGAACCCATGTCGGCGATTCTTCGCGGGCCTGGAGGCCCGCAATCGCCGGGAATGGGGAGGGAAGCGCCCGTTGATCGGGCGTTTGCGCGGAACTCAGGCCTTGGACAGCCGGCGCATGCGTTCGCTGGGGGTGACGATGTCGGTCAGGCGGATGCCGAACTTGTCGTTCACCACCACCACCTCGCCCTGGGCGATCAGATAGCCGTTCACCAGCACGTCCATCGGCTCGCCGGCCAGTGCGTCCAGCTCCACCACGGATCCTTGAGCCAGCTGCAGGATGTTCTTGATCGGGATGCGCGTGCGGCCCAGTTCAACCGTCAGCTGGACCGGGATGTCCAGGATCATGTTGATGTCGTTGCCGGTGCTGGGCAGCGAGGTGGGCGCAAAGTTGTTGAAGGCCGCTGGCGCCACCTGCTCGGCCGGCGTCTGCACCTCTTCGGCCACGGCCGCGCCGCCGCCCCCTGCCTCCGCCAGGGCCGCAGCCCATTCGGCCGCCAGGGCGTCCTGGTCGTCGCCGCCAGTTGAAGGATCGTCAGGTGTCATGGCGTGCTCCCAACCAGGATTGGGTGGACCCGGTCAGCATTTCGTGGATCTTGATCGCGTAGCGGTTGTTGCTGGTGCCGTACTGGCAGTCGAACACCGGTACCCCATCGACCTTGGCCTTGATCATGGGCTCCAGGTCCAGTTCGATGAAATCGCCGGGTTTCAGCGCGAGCAGCTGCTCGATGGTGGCCGGGGCGGTGCCCAGCTCCGCCACCAGTTCCACCTCGGCGGCCTGGATCTGCGTCTTCAGCAGGTTGATCCAGCGCCGGTCGGGTTCGGAGGAGTCGCCCTGCGTGGTGCTGTAGAGCACGTCGCGGATCGGCTCCAGCGTGGAGTAGGGGATGCAGAAGTAGATCGTGCCGGTGGTCTCGCCCACTTCCAGCGTGAAGCTGCTGGACACGACGATCTCGCTCGGCGTGGCGATGGTGGCGAACTGCGGCTGCATCTCGCTGCGTTGGTATTCCAGCTCCAGCGGGTAGATGCCGCGCCAGGCCTTGTGGTACTCGGCGCAGATCACTTCCACCAGGCGCGTGATGACGCGCTGCTCGGTTGGGGAAAAATCACGGCCCTCGATGCGTGCGTGGAACTTGCCGACGCCGCCGAACAGGGAGTCGATGACGGCGAACACCAGGGTCGGGTCGCAAACGATCAGGCCGTTGCCGCGCAGCGGCTTGACCGACATGATGTTGAAGTTCGTCGGGACGACGATCTCGCGCAGAAAGTGGCTGTACTTCTGCACCTTGATACCGCCGATGGCGACTTCCGGGCTCTTGCGGATGAAGTTGAACAGGCCGACGCGGATGTTGCGGGCGAAGCGCTCGTTGATGATTTCCATCGTGGGCATGCGCCCACGCACGATGCGTTCCTGGCTCGCGAGGTTGTACTCACGTATGCCACCTTCCGCGACTTCCTCTTCCTCGAGCTTCTGGCTTTCGCCGGTGATGCCCTGGAGGAGTGCGTCGACTTCGTCTTGCGACAGGATCTGCTGGTTCATATCAGCTCCTGTTCACTGCACGATGAACTGCGAGAACAGCACGTTCGTCACCGGCAGATTGGGTTCGGCCTTCTTCTTTTTCTTCTTCTTTTTCTTCGGCGTGTCGGTCTCTTCGTCGGGCGGGGCTTCCTCTTCGAGCTCCACCTCGATGCCCAGGGGGCGCAGCGCTTCGCGCTGGATTTCCTTCTGCAGCCGCTCCTTGCCTTCCTTGGTCAGCAAGTCGGCCGCGCTCTTGTGCGCCAGCACCATCAGCACGCCCGAGCGGATGCTGGGCATGTAGTTCTTGAGCTCGTCGGCGGTCTTCTGATCCACCACCTCCAGGCTGACGGCGACCTGGGCGTAGCGGTCCACTTCCTTGTCCGTCAGGTTGACGGTGAAGGGTTCGACCGGCAGGTAGACCGGCGGCGTGCCCGACTTGGCCTTGGGCTTGGCCTTTTCCACCTGGGCGGTGATGTCTTCCTCGGCACCATCCTCTTCCGCGGCGGTGTGCTTCTTCTTGAGCAGCAGCAGGGCCGCGGCCGCACCGACGAGCACGACCACCAGCCCGATCACGATGATCATGATCAGCTTCTTCTTGCTGCCGGCGGCAGGGGCGGCAGCTTCGGGCGCGGCGGTGGCCATGCAATCTCCTGGTGACTTCGGCGGGCAGGGTGACCCACCATTCCATTATTGGCAGTGCAGCTGGGGGCGAAAGCTCCAATCAGGCGTGGGTTTCAGGCGTAAAGGTCCAAAAGTCCGCGCGAGGCGGGTTTGCGGGGCTGCGGGGTGTTGGGGCTGGAGGGCTCGCCGGCCCAGGGGCTGGCGGCGCGCGGGCGACCTTCGCCGCGGCCGTCCTGGCCCTGGGCCGCGGCGCCCTGGGCGGAATCACGGCCGCTGCCGGTGTGCACATCGGCGCGGCCCAGGCTCAGGCCTTCGCCCTTGAGCGCCTGGTTCAGCTCGGCCACGCCGGCCTGCAGGGCCTCGCGGGTTTGGCTGTGCTCCACCACGAACTGCACCTGCGCCTGCTGACCTTCCAGCAGGATGCGCACCTGCACCGGCCCCAGTTCGGCCGGGTTGAGGTTCAGCTGCGCCTGCTGCACGCCCTCGCGCACCCACACGGCCACCTGGGCCCCCAGCTCCTGCGCAAAGCCGGCTTGGCCGGGCGCGTGGCGCAGATAGGCCGAGCCGACCGGACTGCCACCGCTGAGCGGCAAGGCGGGGCTGCCGGCTGGTGCGCCGCCGGCCTGCGGCGGCAGGGTGTTGATGCCCGGCTCGGCGCGCGGCGCCTGGCCTTCGGCCGCGGCAGGGTGCTGCAGGCCGGCGGCCGCCACCGTGGCGCTGGCCTCGGGCGGCACGGCCGCGGCGGCGCTAGGGGCCAGGGCGGGGGGCTCCGGCGGCGTGGGCGGCGTGTCGGGGGCGGCTGCTGTCTGCGGCGGCGTGGCGTTGCTCAGCTCCAGCGGGGCGGCTTCGTGCTCGCTTTCCCGCTCGGTCTTGATGGGCAGCTCAGCGCCCGGGGCGGACTTGGCCCCTGCCGCCGGCTTGGCGCCGGGTGGGCCCTCCTCGGCTGCAGCAGGGGCGGCCGTCACCTGGGGGTTGGTGGCCGCGTGCAGGGCGGCGCGTACGCCGGTGGCGGCGGTGGCGGCGGGCCGAACGGCCTCGGGGCCATCGGTGGTCTGTTCCCCGGCGGGTCGGATCTGCGGCGCCACGGATTCGGCCAGGCTGTGCGCCACCTGGGTCTGGCCGGGGTTCGAGGCCTGCTCGGGCGGGGTGGCTGCTGCGCTCTCTGCCGCTTCCGGTGCAGGCTCCTGCTGGGGGGGCGCCAGCAGGGCGGCGATGGCCTCCTGCACGCTGGCCGCTTCGGCACTGGCCGGGTCTTCCTCCGGGGCCGCAGGCGTGGCCGTGCCCTCGGCGATGCTGGCCGTGGTGTCGCTGGCGGGTGCGGCGGTGGCGGTCGAAGCGGCCGGCGTGCCGGCCTTGGCTTCCGCGGCGCCGCCGCCCGGTTTGGTGGCCGCTTTTGGCTTGCGCAGCGCAGCGGCCGGCTCGGCGGCGCGCTGGGGTTCGGGGCTGCGCTCGGCAGCGGGTTCGCGCTCGGCGCGCGGCGTGTCGCGTTCCTGCGCGCGGGCGGGTTCGGGGGCGCGGGCCACCGGGGTGCTGGGGGCGTTCGGTGTGCCGGCGGCTTGCGCCCTGCATCCGGTTTCGCGTTCGGCTGCTGGCCGGGGCGGCTCTGCGCGGCGCTCCAGCCCGGGCGGGGCTTCGTTCGGGGCTTGCAGTTGCAGCGCCAGCAGATTGGCAAAGCCCGCGCCGGCGCGGCCGGGCTCGGCGGCCGGGGCGGGCTGGGGGCGCAGGTCCTGCGTGTGCAGGCTCAGGGCGGGCGTGGGCATGGGCGGTCTCTCGGTTTCAGGCCTTGGGCAGGCGCGCGCTGCGCGCGGCCCATTCGTCGTTCAGCTTCTGTTCCTGGCGGTGCGCCTTCTGCAAGGCCTCGGCCTGGCGGCGCTCAATGAGCTTGCGCAGCGCGGCCACGCGCAGCTCGCGCTCCTGCAGCTCGGTGCGCTGGGCCTGCCAGCGCGCCTCCAGCACCTGGATCAACTGGCCTTGCTGGCCGATGGCTTCGCGCAGGCGGCCGCCGTAGTTCTGGTAGCACTGCAGGGTCTCGATGCCCAGGCCGCTGCGGGCCTGGCCCTGCCAGCGCTGGTGGTACTCGCCCTGGTAGTTCTGCAGATCGTCGGCCTGGGCCTGGGCGCGGGCCAGGCGGGTCTGCGCCTCGCTGGCGGCGGCCAGGGCCTCGTCGCGCGCGCGCTCGGCCTGTTCGAGCAGCAGGGTGAGAGTGTCCAGGCCGGCCATAACGGTCTCAGTTGCTCAACACCTGGCCCAGCTGGGCCAAGGCCTGGCCAAGCGTGGCGGGCGCATGCATGTCCTGCTGCAACAGGCGGCTCATCTCGCCATGCAGGCGCACGGCGGCGTCCAGGTCGGGGTCGTGGCCGGGGGCGTAGGCGCCGAGCTGGATTAGGTCGCGCGCCTTGTTGAATTTGGCGAGCAGCTGGCGGAAGCGGCGCGCCTGCTCGATGTGCTGCTGCGGCGCCACCGCCGGCATGACGCGGCTGATCGAGCGCTCGACATCGATGGCGGGGTAATGGCCGGCCTCGGCCAGCTCGCGGCTGAGCACGATGTGGCCGTCCAGGATGCCGCGTGCGGCGTCGGCGATCGGATCTTGCTGGTCGTCGCCCTCGCTCAGCACCGTGTAGAAGGCGGTGATGCTGCCGCCGCCGGGCATGCCGTTGCCGCTGCGCTCCACCAGCTGGGGCAGCTTGGCAAAGCAGGAGGGCGGGTAGCCCTTGGTGGCAGGCGGCTCGCCGATGGCCAGGGCGATTTCGCGCTGCGCCTGGGCGTAGCGGGTCAGGCTGTCCATCAGCAGCAGCACATGCTGGCCGCGGTCGCGGAAATGCTCGGCAATTGCGGTGGCGTAGGCCGCACCCTGCATGCGCACCAGCGGCGGGGCATCGGCGGGGGCGGCTACCACCACCGAGCGCGCCAGGCCCTCCTGCTCCAGGATGTCCTCGATGAACTCCTTGACCTCGCGGCCACGTTCGCCGATCAGGCCGACGACGATGACGTCGGCCGCGGTGTAGCGCGCCATCATGCCCAGCAGCACCGACTTGCCCACGCCGGTGCCGGCGAACAGGCCGATGCGCTGGCCGCGGCCCACCGTCAGCAGGGCGTTGATGGCGCGCACGCCGGTGTCCAGCGGGGTGCGCACCGGGTCGCGGTCCATCGCATTGATCGGTCGGCGCACCATCGGTTCGCGGCTCACCTCGTGCAGCGGGCCCAGGCGGTCGAGCGGGTGGCCGTGGGCGTCCACCACGCGGCCCAGCAGGCCGGGGCCCATGGGCAGGTGCAGGCCGCGGTCGGCGTCGCGCCGCCAGGGGTGGCGGGCTTCGCCCAGGCGCGGCGGGCGTGGCGGGGTGTTGCGCGGGCGCACGCGGGCCCCGCTGGCCAGGCCGTGCAGCTCGTCGGTGGGCATCAGGAAGGCGCGGTCGCCGCTGAAGCCCACCACCTCGGCGCGTGCGGGGCGGTCGCCGGGGCGGGAATCGGGCATCTGGATCTCGCACAGCGAACCGACCGGCACCTGCACCCCGCTGGCTTCCAGCACCAGGCCGGCCACGCGCGTGAGCTTGCCCGCGGGCTCAAAGGCCAGGGGCTCGGCCGCGTGGCGCTGCAGTTCGCCAAGGAACTGGCCCCAGCGTTCGGTGCGCGGGGTGTTCATGTTTCCTCAACCAGATCGTCGCCCGCCTCGGGCGCTTGCCACTCGCTGCGCGAACCCAGTTGTGCCGCGGCCTGACGCCAGCGCTGGGCCACCAGGGCGTCCACGCTGGCGATGTCGGATTCAACCCGGCAGCCGCCGCGCTCCAGGCTGGCGTCGGGCATCAGCTGGGCGCCGCGCGCCTTCAGGGTGTCGGCCGCGCCGGCCTGCACCAGGGGCAGGTCCTCGGGGTGGACGAACACACGCACATGGCGGGCGCTCAGCATCAGGGCCTCGATGGCGTCGTGCGCCACCTTGGCGATGTGCTCGGGGTGCTGGCGCAGTTCCTCGCGCACCACCTGCTTGGCCAACTCCACGGCGGTGTGCGTCAGGGCCTCGGCCATGCGCTGCTCCAGCTCCTGGAAGGCGGCGTCAAAGCTTTCCACCAGGGCACCGAGCTGGCGGGCCACCTGGCGGGCATGGTTCTGCTTGAAGGCATCGGCGCTGGCCTGGCCGTCGCGCAGGCCGTCCTGGTAGCCGGCCTGGCGGGCCATGGCGAGCAGCTCGCGCGGGTCCGGTGGCGGCGGGGGCGGCGGCATCGGCTCCGCCTTGGGCGGTGGGGCGCTGACCGGCGGCCGGGCCGTGGGCGCGCCACCCAGCGAGTCGGGCTTCCAGACCTGGGCGCCTTCCAGCTCCTCGCGCGGGATGAAGCGCCCATAGCTGGGCTTGGCCGCCGTGCCCTGCGGCGGCGGAACGTTGCGGACCGTCTTGGCGTTCATAGAGCCGAAGGATGACATGGGGCGGCCGCGCGTGGTTTACAGGAATTGGTCGTCCCCGCCGGTGGCGAGCACGATCTGGCCCTCGTCCACCAGGCGGCGGACGATCTTGAGCATTTCCTTCTGCTCGGCTTCCACTTCCGACAGGCGCACCGGTCCGCGCGACTCCAGGTCCTCGCGCAGGGTCTCGGCGGCGCGCGTGGACATGTTGCGGAAGATCTTTTCGCGCAGCTCGGGGTTGGCGCCCTTGAGGGCCAGCACCAGCGACTCGCTCTGCACTTCCTTGAGCAGGGACTGGATGCCCTTGTCGTCGATCTTCTCCAGGTCGTCGAAGGTGAACATGTTGTCCATCACCTTCTGCGCCAGCTCGGAATCCAGCTCGCGGATGTAGTCCAGCGCCGAGGCTTCGGTGGCGCTGCCCATCATGTTGATGATCTCGGCCGCGGCCTTCACGCCGCCCAGGCTCGACTTCTTCATGCGGTCGCCGCCAGCCAGGATCTGGCTCATCACCTCGTTCAGGTCTTTCAGCGCGGTGGGCTGCACGCCGTCCAGCGTGGCGATGCGGATCAGCACCTCGTTGCGTTGGCGCTCTGTCCAGAGCTTGAGCACCGAGCTGACCTGGTCGAAATCCAGATGCGCCAGGATGGCGGCGACGATCTGCGGGTGTTCGTTGCGCAGCAGCTCGGCCACCGAGGCCGGGTCCATCCACTTCAGGCTCTCGATCGAGGAGACGTCGCTGCCCTGCAAGATGCGGTCGAGCAGCAGGTTGGCCTTGTCCTCGCCGAGTGCCTTGCGCAGCACCTGGCGCACGTACTCGTCGGTGTCCGACACCAGCATGCTCTGCGTGCCGGCGATCTTGTCGAACTTTTCCAGCACGTCCTCGACACGCGTGCGCGGCACCACCTTGAGCTTGGCGATGGTCTCGCCGAGCTTTTGCACTTCCTTGGGCTGCAGGTGCTTGAAGACCTCGGAGGCTTCTTCCTCGCCCAGGGTCATCAGCAAGATGGCTGCGTCCTCTACGCCTTTGTCGTCCATGGCGGGTCCTTAAATCGTGGGTTCTTCGCCGTTGATCCAGGCGCGCACGATGTTCGCCACCGCCAGCGGGTTGTCCTTGGCCAGTTCGCGGGCACGCTGCAGCTTGGTCTGGTCCAGCGGCGCTTCCAGGCGTGGCAGAACCTCCTCCGGCGCCGGCAGGGCCGCCTGATCCCCCACCACCTCGGAGAGCGTGGCCCCGGGCTTGCCGGTCGGGCCCTTGGTGTCTTCCGCGGCCGGGTAGGCGGCACGCAGGGCCGGGCGCACCATGCCGAAGACCACGATCAGGGCCACCAGTACCAGGGCCATCGGCACGGCGCCAAAGCTGAACAGTTCGCGCACCACGGGCTTTTCCCAGATTGGCACGTCAACGGTCTCAACCTTGGGCTGCACGAAGGGGGTGCTGACGACCTGCAGGGTGTCGCCCCGCTGCTCGACGAAGCCGATCGCTTCGCGCACCACCGCATTGATGCGATCGATCTCGGCCTGCGGCAGTGCCTCGGTGGTGGTCTTGCCTTTGGCGTCGGTCTTGCTGCGGTGGTTCAGCACCACGGCCGCGGCCAGGCGCTTGACGGTGCCGGTGGCATTGCGCACCACGCGCACGGTCTTGTCCACCTCGTACTGGCGCACTTCATCGCGGCGGGTGCTGCCCGTGCCGGTGCCACCGGCGGCCTGCAGCGGTGCTGAGGCGCCGTTCACCGGGGCCGTGGCCGGTACCGGCGGCTGATTGCTCACCGCGCCGGGGATGCCGGTGGGCGGCGCGGTGGCCGTGTTGCTGCTCTCGTTCAGCGTGTGGCTGCGCAGGGTTTGCTGGGCGTTGTTGCCCTGGTTGGGGGCGAAGGCCTCGCTGGTCTGCTCGCTCTGCGAGAAATCGAGGTCGGCCGTCACCGTGGTGCGCAGGTTCTCGCGCCCCACCATGGGTTCGAGCAGGGCTTCGATGCGGCGCGTCAGCGTGGCTTCGAGGTTCTGCTTGTAGAGCTGCTGCTGGGCATCGAGGCCCAGGCCGCTGGCTTCGTCCTCGTTGTTGGAGAGCAGCTTGCCGGTCTGGTCCAGCACGCTCACGGCGCGCGGGTTCAGCTCGGGCACCGAGGCTGAGACCAGGTGCACGATGCCGGCGATCTGCGCGCGGTCCAGCATGCGGCCGCCGCGCAGCTGCAGCATCACCGAGGCCGAGGGCTTCTGCTGCTCGCGGAAGAAGCCGGTCTGCTGCGGAATGGCCAGGTGCACGCGCGCGTCGGACACATCGGCCAGGGCGGTGATGGTGCGTGTCAGCTCGCCTTCCAGCGCGCGCTGGAAGTTCAGGCGCTCGTTGAACTGGGTCTGACCGATCGAGGGCTTGTCCAGCAGTTCGAAACCGACCAGGCTGCCCTTGGGCAGGCCCTGGCTGGCCAGCTTCATGCGCACGTCGTACACCTGGCTGGCTGGCACCAGGATCGTGCCGCCGGGCTCGCTCTTGTAGGGCACCTGCATCTGCGCCAGCTGGGCGATGACGGCGCCGCCGTCCTTGTCGGCCAAGCCGGTGAAGAGCGGGCGGTAGTCGGAACTGCCGGTGCGCGAACTCAGCAGCAGCAACACGACCACGAGCAGCAGCAGACCGAGCCCCAGGCCGATCTGGTTGCGGCGGGGCAGCTGCTGCAGGCGTTGCGTGAAGCTGGGCGGGCCAGCGGGCACGACGTCGGCAGGTGGGGGGGCAGCGAGGGCGGACTCCATGGCGGCCGATTATTTGGACGCGCTCCCTCAAGTAGGCGCCGATCAGGCCGATAAAGCCAGCCCTTATGCCGGCTTGGCGGCGGCTGGCGCGCGCCTAAGCTGCCGCCCATCATGAATCCGGTGCAGCTCAAGCCCTTCGACTTCGCCAGTGCCGTGGCGCGTGCGGGCATGAACCTGCCGGCCGCGCAGACCGGCAAGGCGGTCGAGGCTGGCAACTTTGCCGACGCAATGAGCCAGGCCCTCAAGGCCGTCAGCCAGCAGCAGCTGCAGGCCCAGGGCCTGCAGCGCGAGCTTCAGCTGGACAACCCGACCGTCAGCCTGGAAGAGACCATGGTCTCGATGCAGAAGGCGCAGGTGGGCTTCCAGGCCGTGATGCAGGTGCGCAATCGGCTGGTGTCGGCGTACTCCGACATCATGAACATGCAGATCTAAGACCCCCCCGAGGGCGCCAAGGGCCCGCCTTGCAGGCCGCGCCCTCGCAGAGCTCGGGCCCTTCGCTCGGCGTCGTCAGCCCTCAGGGCTGACTCGGTCCGAGCTCAGCCCCCCAAGGGGGCGCCACTGGCAGACCGGCGGAGCCGGATCTGCGGTGGCACTTGATCGCAGAGCTGTTCAGCGGTCAGCAGGGGGTTGCGGTGCGGCTGGCGCTGCCGCAGGCGTTGGGGCGGCCTTGGGCGTCGAGCTTCAGGGTCAGGGATTCGCCGCTGGTGCTCGTGAGGGTGATCTGGCCCAGCGAGCCGGAATGGCCCAGGCTGGGGTTCCATTCCAACTGCTGGTCCCGCCGCACCTGGACATTGCGATGCTCCTGCGCATGGTGCGTTGCGATCCGGCAAGCGCGTACTGCTTGGCGGCAGTCACAGGGGGCCGCCACGCTGACGCCCCAGCACCAGTTCGTCTCCCCGCCCTTGAGCACCAGAAAGGCCGGTCGGCCCTGGGCGATGGCGGCTTCGCGGGCGGCCAGCGCATCGCGAGCCAGGGCGTCGCCCGCCAGGCGCAGCTGCTGGCGCTGCTGGTAGCGGTTGTAGGTGGGCGCCGCCAGGGTGATCAGCACGGCCAGCACGGCCAGGGTGACGCCCATTTCCAGCAGGTTGAACCCGCGCAGGCTTCGCGGCGTCATCGCAATCCCCGCTGGCGGCGCTGCAGATTGTCCAGGTACAGCGCTAGCTGCCGCTCGGTCTGCGGGCTGAGGCCAACGAACGCGCAGCCCACCCGCGGATCGGGCTCGGCGCGGGTTTCGTCCAGGTGCTGGACCTGCAGCTGCAGCGCCACCCGCTGGTCACGCCCGAGCTCCAGCTCCACGCCGGGCAGCAGGTCGCCGGGGTGCGGCAGCGGCTGGCTCGCCGGCCAGAGCAGAGACAGGCCGCCGGCGCTCAGATCGGCGGTGCGCAGGCACAGGGGCAGCGCGCCTGGGCGGGGCAGCCAGGCGCGGGGGTGGTGCAGGCTGGTGGGCTGTACGCGGAACGCCTGGCGGCGCTGGTGCCGGCGCAGCAGCGCCGGCAGCGGCAGGCAGAGCAGGGGCAAGCCGCCGTTGACACGCAGCTCGCGTGCGGCGGGCAGCTCGAAGTCCAGGCGGATGCGGTTCAGCGTGGCGTGGGCCTGCACCGGGCCCTGCAGCACCCAGGCGGGCGCTTCGGGCTTGAGGCTGGGCAGGCGCAGCTCCAGGGCATGGCTGCCGGGCTGCACCCGCTGGGCTTGCAAGGTCCAGGTCTGGCCGGCCGGGCCTTCCAGATGGACGCTGGCCTGCTCGTCCGCCAAATCCTGGAACCAGGCGCCGATTTCGGCGGGGTTCGCGATGTCGAGATCGGCGAGGGCTTCGGGACGATTCATGGGGCGGTAGGCCCCGAGGGGTGAGGGGGCGGCAGGGCCGAATCAGTGTACGGTCTGCCCCTTGGTCTGGGCGCGCAGGCCCAGCTCGTCCATCCAGGGTTCGGCCAACTGGCGGATCTCGGCGTCGTTCAGCAGGATGCGCTGCATGATGCGCGCCTTCAGCGGCGCCTCGTCACTGGCCAGGGTCTGCGTGTCGGCAGCCGTCTTGAGCTGCGAGATCAGCAGGGCGCAGGCCCCTTCCATCCGGACCACTTCATCCCAATCGCCCTGACGGGCGGCGGAAAGCATTTGGGCGCTGGCCTGTTCGATGGCTTCGTAATAGCTAAGGAGTTGGGCGTTCATGGGCGGCAGCGTTCAAAGGCAGAGGGGAAAGGATCAAGCGGCGACCGGGCTGCTCTCCACCCGCGGAGCGATCGCTCCCCAGGCTTCCTGCACCGGCTGCAGCAGCTTGCGCACTTCAAGAATCGCCTCCAGGTCGTCGCGCAGATTGGCCTGGGTCAGGCGCAGGCTGGCGTAGGCGTAGAGCTCGCTGAGTTGGCGGGCCAGTGGTCCGCCGGCCTCCAGATTGAGACCGGCCTTCAGGCCTTCATCGAGGATGCGGACGGCGCGCGACAGCGCCCGCGCCTTCACCTCACGCTCGCCCGCTTCCAGCGCGCCCTGCGCCTGCGCGAGGGCCGAGAACAGGCCGTCGAACAGCATGGCGATCAGGCGGTGCGGGCTGGCGTCGTGCACCTCGGTTTCGAGGCCCACCCGCGTGTACATATTGCTGGGCCGGTAGTGGCGGGGCGCAAAGGGGGAGGCTTGGCCGTACATGGTGGGATTCCTGTGTGTGACAGGTTTTCGGCGCGGTGGGGGGCAACTTGAGTCGCTTTCAGCGCGGGAAAGCGCCCTCCGATCGGTGCATTTCACGGCAATTGCACGGCGCCGGCAAGGCCCCAGTGGAGGCTCCAAAGCAAAACGGCCACCGCCCCGTCGGGGAGGTGGCCGCAGCTGCCACGGGCTGGCCTCAGAGCTTCTGAAGCTGCTGGTTGAGGTAGGACGACAGGCCCTGCATCTTGCCCATCGTGGCGTCGAGCGCGGTGTACTGCGCGCGCAGGCGCTTTTCCACCAGTTCTACGCGGCGCTCCACCTGTGCTTCCTGCTTGCTGGCTTCGTCGATGCGGGTCTGGATGCCCTTCTGGCGGTTCGTCACCCGCCCGTCGACCGAGAGCAGGTCGTCCGTCAGCTTGCGCAGGCGCACGGCCAGGCCGCTGTTGCCGGCTTCGAGCTCATCCACGGCCGAGAAGAAGGCCTTGAGGTCGCTGCCCTTGTCCAGCGCGGCATCCAGCTTGGTGTCGTTCACCTTGAAGGTGCCGTCGCTTTGCGGGTCGAGGCCGATCTCGGCGAAGCGGGTCAGGGTGCCGCCCAGGCTGGTGTTGCCGCCGCCCAGGCCGCGCAACTGGTTGAGCACGCTGGTGGCTGTGCTGTCACCCAGCAGCGGGCCGCCGGTCTTGCTGCCGGGGTCGTAGCGGCTTTGCTCGCGCAGGAACTTGACGGTCTCGTTGTAGGCGTTGGCGAAATCGGTGATGGACTTCTTGATCGCGGACTTGTCCTGTGCCACGGTCAGGGTCACCGGGTCGGCACTGACCTTGCCCAGGGTGATCGTCAGGCCCGACACCGCGCCGGTGACGGTATTGGTGGCCGAGACGATGTCGATGCCATCGATGTTCGCCTCGGCGTTTTGCGCCGCCTGCTTGCGGGAACTGGTGTTGACGCCGGTGGCCAGGTCGTAGGCCAGGGCGGAGAGGCCGCTGGTATCGGTGTTGTTGCCGTCGTCATCGGCCACGCTGACGCGGAAGGCATTGGCGGCGCCGGGGTCCACGCCGCGCATCACCAGGCGCGAGCCGTTGGCATCGGACACCACGCTCGCGACGATGCCGCGTTTCATCGCGTTGATCTTGTCGCGGATCTGCTCCAGCGCATCTTCGCCGGTGGCGACCGGGATGATCACCGAGGTGCGGGTCGGGTCGGCGTCAAAAGTGAAGCCGCCCATGCCGTCGTCCGTGTAGGAGCCGAAATCGATGGTGATGGTGCCGGTGCCCAAGGCGCTACCGCTGGGCACGGCGTTGGTGGCGATCGACTGGGCGGCGGCCAGCTTGTCGACCCGCACGGTGTAGCTGCCGGCCGTGGTGCCCGTGGCGGCGGTGGCGCTGGCGGTGGTGGCGTTGCTGCTGGTGGCGGTGACGGCGCCGAAGGTATCGGCGCGCGTCAGGCGGGCCGCGGCGTCACGCAGGGTGGAGAGGTTGGACTGCAGCTTGCCGTAGGCCGACAGCTGGGTCTTGAAGCCCGTGGCGCGCTGCTGGATTTGCTGGATGGGCGTGCGCTCGACAGCCACCAGCCGAGAGATCAGGGTCTCGACGTCCAGGCCGCTGCCGATGCCGGCTGAAGTGATGGTGGCCATGGTGAAACTCCTTGCTCTCCTTCATGCACTCAGGGCGAACGCCCCGAAATGGGAGGTTCGCCCAGGCTGTATCGGCGGGGCTGCGGGCAACTTTAGGCCCAGAACGAAAAATTTTTCGTTCAGCGCAGCAGCTGGAGCACCTGCTGCGGCAGCTGGTTGGCTTGCGCCACCATCGCCGTGCCGGCCTGCTGGAGGATGTTGGCCCGGCTGAGGTTGGACGTTTCGGCCGCGTAGTCGGCGTCCATGATGCGGCTGCGGGCGGCCATCTGGTTCTCGTAGGCGATCTGCAGATTGGTGATCACCGCCTCGAAGCGGTTCTGCTGGGCGCCCAGGGTGGCGCGTTCGCCGTTGATCAGGTCGAAGGCGGTGTCGATTTCCTGGATCACGACGGCCAGGTCATCGATGGTGGTGGTGCCGTTGATGACGCGGCGGCCGGAGCCGGCGTTGTCGGAGCCTGCCACCGTCACGATCTCCGGCGCCACCGAGAGGTCGGTGGTGGTGAAGTCGATGATGTCGTTCGGCGTGGTGTTGGGGCCGATCTGGAAGGTCTGCGTGCCCGCAGCCTGGGCCAGGATGGCCTTGCCGTTGAAGGTGGTGCCCTGGATGATCCGCTGGATTTCCTTGGACAGCTCGCCGAATTCCTTGTCCAGCGAGTCCTTGTCGCTGCTGGAATTGGTGGCATTGCGGGCCTGCACGGTCAATTCGCGCATGCGCTGCAGGTTCTCGGTGACCTTGGCCAGCGCACCTTCCGCCACCTGGGCCAGCGAGATGCCGTCGTTGGCGTTGCGCATGGCCACCGCCATGCCGCGGGCCTGGGCGTACATGCGCTCGGCAATCGCCATGCCCGCCGCATCGTCCTTTGCCGAATTGACCCGCAAACCCGATGACAGCCGCTGCGTCGCCGTGAGCAGCGAGTTCTGCGACATGTTCAGGTTGCGCTGCGCGTTCAGCGAAGCGATGTTCGTATTGATGATCTGAGGCATGACGGCACTCCTTGCTGCGTTTGCCGCCGCGCACGAAAAGGGCGGCGGCGTCGAGCGGCACAAAGGCCGTCTCTATGGCGCAGATTCTTGGAGTGAGGTCGCTGCCTCAAAGGGCCGATAAGAGCCTGGAAAAGCGGCCAATCCCCGCCCGTAGCGGGCGAAGTTCAGTTCGCTGTGGTCTCTCCGAGCCGGCCGCCGCGAGAGGGCGGCCGTCCCTCGGCCGGGGGCGAAAGGTCCTCAGGACCCTTCTCGCTACGGCCTCGCCCAGCCGGCCGCCGCGAGATGGTGGCCGTCCTTCGGCCGGGGTCGAAGGGTCCTCAGGACCCTTCTCGCTCCGGCCTCAGCCACGCAGCAGGGTCAGCACGCCTTGGGGCAGGGCGTTGGCCTGCGCGATCATCGAATTGCCGGCCTGCTGCAGGATGTTTGCGCGGCTCAGGTTGGCGGTCTCGACGGCGAAGTCGGCGTCCATGATGCGGCTGCGCGCGGCCACCTGATTTTCATAGGCCACCATCAGGTTGCTGATGACGGCCTCGAAGCGGTTTTGCACCGCGCCGTAGGTGGCGCGCTCCCCGTTCACGGCGTCCAGCGCGGAGTCGATGTTGTCGATCACCGTGGCCAGGGCAGCGGCGTCACCGGTCAGGTTGTCGGCGGCCACTGCCACGATGTTCGGGTCGGCCGTGAAGTCCTGGGTGGTGACGGTGATGATGTCGTTCGGCGTGGTGTTGGCGCCGATCTGGAAGACCTGATCGCCGGCATTCCCGCCCACCACGGCCTTGCCGTTGAAAGTGGTGCCGGCCAGGACGCGCCCGATTTCCGCATTGAGCTGCTGGAATTCCTTGTCCAGCGATGCCTTGTCGGCATCGGTGTTGGTGCCGTTGCGAGCCTGCACGGCCAGTTCGCGCATGCGCTGCAGGGCGTCGCCCACCTTGGAGAGCGCGCCTTCGGCCGTCTGCGACAAGGAGATGCCGTCGTTGGCATTGCGGATGGCCACGGCCATGCCGCGGGCTTGGGCGTTCATGCGCTCGGCGATCGCCAAGCCGGCCGCGTCGTCCTTGGCCGAATTCACGCGCAGGCCCGAGGACAGGCGCTGGGTCGAGATCAGCAGCGAAGCCTGGCTCATGGCCGTATTGCGCTGCGCATTCAGGGACGCGATGTTGGTATTGATGATGGCGGGCATGAAGCACTCCTCTCAAGGAAGAACGGGGGTACAGACCGGCATGCAGCTTGAGCGCCCGGTGCCGGCTGGCACTGGGGGCCGCTGAGCGGCTGCGATCCCGATGGATCCCTTTTCGTCGAGAGCGAGGGCGACTTGAGCCGAATACTGAATAGCGGGGTGTTTGGGGTTCTTTTCTCACGGCCGACCGGCGCTGGGTCCTGAAATTGACCGCCCCCCGTGCGCGGGCTGGGGGTGCGGTCAAGGAGGGGCTTGTGCTGGTGGGCTCAGGTTGTCCGCTTCTTGGATGAGCTCCGTCGTTTGCGCGACAGAGAGGCCGGCGGCTGCACCAGAGGTCAGCGAGGCCGGCCAGGCTTCATCGAAGCAAGGACAGCACTTGCTGCGGCAGGGCGTTGGCCTGGGCAATCATCGAGGTGCCTGCCTGTTGCAGGATCTGGGCCCGGCTCAGGTTGGCAGTCTCGATGGCGAAGTCGGCATCGGTGATGCGGCTCTTCGCGGCGGCCTGGTTCTCGGACGAGACCATCAGGTTGCTGATCACGGCGTCGAAGCGGTTCTGCACGGCACCGTAGGTGGCGCGCTGGCTGTTCACCGTGTTCAGCGCGGTGTCGATGTTGTCGATCACCGTGGCCAGGGCGGTGGAGTCGCCGGTCAGGTTGCCACCGGTCACGGCCGTGATGTCGGCATTGCCGGTCATGTCGGTCGTGGTCACCGTGATGATGTCGTTGGCCGTGGTGTTGGCGCCGACCTGGAAGACCTTGTCACCGGCATTGGCGCCGACGATGGTCTGGCCGTTGAAGGTGGTACCACCCAGCACGCGGCCGATTTCCGCGCCCAGCTGCTGGTATTCCTGGTCCAGCGAGGTCTTGTCGGCATCGGTGTTGGTGCCGTTGCGGGCCTGCACGGCCAGTTCGCGCATGCGCTGCAGGGCGTCGCCCACCTTGGACAGCGCGCCGTCGGCCGTCTGGGCCAGCGAGATGCCGTCATTGGCGTTGCGGATGGCCACATTCATGCCGCGGACCTGGGCATTCATGCGTTCCGAGATCGCCAGACCGGCGGCGTCGTCCTTGGCGGAGTTCACCCGCAGGCCCGACGACAGCCGTTGCACGGCCAGAGTCAAGGATTGCTGGCTGGCGGCGGCATTGCGTTGCGCGTTCAGCGAGGTGATGTTGGTATTGATGATGGCGGGCATGGTGCGTTCCTTTCAGCTCGGATGAACAAGGCCCGGCATGGGCCCGTGGAGAGGTCTTGCGACCCCGCCCGGCCCTTCCGCTTCCACTGTCTGGACCCCTTGCGGGGTTCGGGCCTGAAGCTGGTCTGCCGGACAACGTGATCCGTCGCCAGATCCGTTGTGTTGGTTGTCGGCAGGCCGCCTTAGGAACTTAAGAGCCAACTGTCAATCCCCTCGATCTTTCGATAAGCAGGGTCTTCAAGTGCCAATTAATTGTGATCTTGGCGGGGGCGGCGCGGAAGTGGGGCGGGGTGGGGCGCCTGGGCAGCGATCTGGGTGGCTGAAGCAGCGCAATTCCGCCGCTTGAGCCGGGGGCGAAATTCCTAAAGTTTGTTTGCCCGATGCCGAGCGCGCGGGCGCACCTCGTATTCATCCAGCGGCTTGCACAGCAGGCCCAACCCGGAGCCGCCGCCATGTCTGCACTGTCGACCGTGACCCCCACCAATGACCTGGGCCAGCGCATGGCCGCCTCCGGCGTGGTGCCGGCGCCGGGTCAATCCATGAACGAGGCCATGGCGCTGTTGGCCGCCGCGCGCAACGCGGCCTACGCCGAGGCGGCCCGCGGCCGGCTCGGGCATGGGGTGACGGTGCTGCTGCGCGCACTCAACACCCAGCCGGCCAGCTTCGACCTCAAGTCCGACATGGCGGCGCTGCTGCTGTCGGCCGGTGAGCTGGCCCACGCGGCCTCCTACGCCCGCGGGGCGCTGGCGGTGCAGCCCACCCACGGCCCCAGCCTGTACGCGCTCGGCTTTGCGCTCAGCGGCCTGGGCGAGGCGGAGGAAGCCCAGCGCATCCTGCGCCGGCTGCAGCGCGGCAAGCCCCGCGCCAGCCTGCTGGCCGAAGCGCCGGAGCTGCTGCCGGTGGTAAAGGCGGAACTCAAGCGCCTGCAGCAGCTCTCCAAGCCGCGCCGCTGACCGGCGTGTAGGAATTTGTCTGACAGCCGGGCCTGGAAAGGCTGACGGCGCAGCTGGAAAGGGCCTGATTTCGGGCCCTTTCTTCGTTTTTCAGAATCTGGCTCCATGGCGTCGCACTTCGCGGCGCTGCTCAAACAAGGAGCGAGCCGTGAGCCCTGACCAAATCCTGGCCGAGATCCGCGAGACCAACCTCTCGTACCTGATGCTGGCGCAGAGCCTGATCCGCGCCGACCGCGAACAGGCGCTCTACCGCCTGGGCCTGTCGGAAGAGACGGCCACCTTGCTGGCCCAGCTCTCGCCGGCGCAGATCATGAAGCTGGCCGGCTCCAGCACCCTGTTGTGCCGCTTCCGCATGGAAGACGATCTGGTGTGGAGCCTGCTGACCAGCAGCCACAAGCCCAGCGTGAACGAGCAGTCGGCCCGCCTGCATGCCTCGATCCTGATGGCCGGTCGCCACAGCGAAACCGCCTGATCTCGAATCCCTCAGAGAGGAGCCAGCATGGCCCGCGTCAAAAGCATCCTGTCCGAAGCCCGCCAGATTGAGCGTGCCGTGACCCTGATCCACCTCGGCGCGCGCCTGCAGGTGCTGGAGTCCGAGACCGAGCTGAGCTACGAGCGTCTGCTGCGCCTTTATAAAGAGGTGTCCGGCCGCTCGCCCTCGAAAGGCCAGCTGCCGTTCTCGACCGACTGGTTCATGACCTGGCAGCCGAACATTCACGCCTCGCTGTTCATGAACATCCATGAGTACCTGAACAAGGCGGCGGCGCTGGATGAGATCGACACCGTGATCAAGGCCTACCAGCTCTATCTGGAGCACACCCAGGCGCAGAACATCGAGGCGCTGCTCTCGGTCACGCGCGCCTGGCGCCTGGTCAAGTTCATCGACAACGGCATGCTGACCCTGACCGCCTGCACGCGTTGCCGCGGCCAGTTCGTCACCCATCCGCACGAGATGGCGCGCCACTACGTCTGCGGCCTGTGCAACCCGCCGGCGCGCGCCGGCAAGGGGCGCAGCCCCGATCTGGCCAGCACGCACTGATGGCTGAGGGCCTGGCTCGGCTCTGGCCGCTGTCGGCCCTGCTGAGCTGGGCGCTGGCCTGGTCGGCCTGGCAGGCGTTCGGGCCCGACTGGCCTGGCGGGCTGGCGCTGCTGGCGGTGTCGCTGGCCTGCGCCCTGTTGCACCGCCGGCCCTGGCGCCGCCTTTGGGTGGCGCTCGGCTTGCCGCTGGGCCTGCTGCTGTCGCAGGCTGCCTTGCCGGCCGGCTTCTGGCTGGTGCTGGCGGTCGCCCTGCTGGCGCTCTACCCGCGCCGGCTCTGGGGCGACGCGCCTCTGTTCCTGACTCCACGCGGCGCCCTGACCGACTTGGGCACGCACCTGCAGCTACCGGGCGCGCCGCGGGTGCTGGACGCCGGCTGCGGCAGCGGCGCCGGCCTGCGCGCCTTGCGCGCCGCGCTGCCGGCTGCCCAACTGGCGGGGACCGAGGCGAGCTGGCCGCTGGCCTTGTGGGCGCGCTGGCGCTGCCCCTGGGCCCGCGTGCGGCGCGGCGACATGTGGGCCGACAGCTGGCGCGAGCTCGATCTGCTCTACCTGTTCCAGCGCCCCGAGACCATGACGCGGGTGCTGGCCAAGGCACGCACCGAGCTGCCACCCGGCGCCTGGCTGCTCAGCCTGGACTTCGAGCTGCCCGGCATCCGCCCCCACGCGCAGTGGCCCTCTATCGGCCGTCACCAGCTCTTTCTTTACCGTGCTGAAGACTTGAATTGACCGTGGGGCTGGGCCTGTTTGCCCGCGGTCGCCCGTTTGAATCCCTGCACAATCGCCCGACGTTCCGCTCACCCACACCCCCATGTTCGTCATCGTCGGCTGGGTCATCATGCTCGTCTGCATCTTCGGCGTGTTCATCGCGCACGGGGGCAATATCGGGGTGATCCTGCACGCGCTGCCCTTCGAGCTGACGACCATCTTCGGGGCCGCGCTCGGCGCCTTCCTGGCCAACAACCAGATGCCCGTCATCAAGGCCGCCGCGTCCGGCCTGGGCATGTGCTTCAAGGGCAGCAAGTACACCAAGGCGCGCTACCTGGAGCTGATGGCGCTGCTCTACGACATCCTGCAGAAGGCCCGCAAGGAGGGCCTGATGTCGATCGAGAAGGACGTCGAGGAGCCAGAGAAGTCGCCGCTGTTCCAGAAGTACCCGAACGTCGGCACCGACCACCATGTGACCGAGTTCATCACCGACTACCTGCGCATGATGGTCAGCGGCAACCTGAACGCGCACGAGATCGAGGCGCTGATGGATGCCGAGATCGACACCCACCACGCCGAGGCCCATGCCCCCGTGGCCGCTTTGAACCGCTTGGCCGGCGGCCTGCCGGCCTTCGGCATCGTGGCCGCCGTGCTGGGCGTGGTGAACACCATGGGCTCGGTCGGGCAGCCGCCGGCGGTGCTGGGCGGCATGATCGGCTCGGCGCTCGTCGGCACCTTCCTGGGCATCTTCCTGGCCTACGGCTTTGCCGAGCCGCTGGCGGGCCTGCTGGAGCAGAAGCTGGATGAGGCGGGCAAGGAGCTGGTGTGCATCAAGACCACGCTGCTGGCTTCCATGCAGGGCTATGCGCCCCAGGTGGCGGTGGAATTCGGCCGCAAGGTGCTGTACTCGAACGTGCGGCCCACCTTTGCCGAGCTCGAAAGCCACGTCAAGAAGAAGTAAAGAGGCGCGCTAGCCATGGCAGGCGACACCAAGAAGCTCCAGCCCATCATCGTCAAGAAGGTCAAGAAGGGCGGCCACGGAGCGCACGGTGGAGCCTGGAAGATCGCCTACGCCGACTTCGTCACGGCCATGATGGCCTTCTTCCTGCTTATGTGGCTGCTGGGCAGCACCACCGAGGGCGATCGCAAGGGCATTGCCGACTACTTCTCCTCGCCGTTGAAGATCGCCATGCTGGGCGGCTCGGGGGCGGGCGATGCCTCCTCCGTCGTCAAGGGCGGCGGCAAGGACCTGACGCGCCAGGATGGCCAGGTCAAGGATGGCGACATCGAGGCCGCCAAGCGGCTCTACAACCTCAAGGCACTCAAGGAAGAGCAGCGCCGTGCCGAGCGCTCGCGCCTACAGGAGCTCAAGCAGAAGGTCGAGGAGAAGATCAAGCTCAGCCCGGCGCTGTCCGCCCTGGGTGGGCAGATCAAGCTGGACATGACGAAGGAAGGCCTGCGCATCCAGATCGTCGACGAGGGCAACCGGCCGATGTTCGACTCCGGCTCGGCCGTGGTGAAGCCCTATATGCGCGAGCTGCTTCAGGAGCTCGGCGCCGTGCTGGCCGAGGTGCCCAACCGCCTCACCGTCGAGGGGCATACCGATGCCAAGCCCTTCAGCGCCGGCGAGCGCGGCTACAGCAACTGGGAATTGAGCGCCGATCGCGCCAATGCGTCACGCCGCGAGATGGTTGCCGGGGGTTTGCCCGAGGCCCGCATGCTGCGTGTCCAAGGTCTCGCTTCGAGTAAGCTTCTTGACACCCAGGCGCCTGAAAGTCCCGCCAACCGTCGCATCAGCATCATCGTGATGAACCGGGATGCCGAGGACGCCGTGCTGAAGAACCTGGGCGATGAGGACGAGGCGGCTCCGCCCGCTCCCGCCGCATCGCCCCCCGCTTGAGAGAAGAGAAGGATTGGCCCATGAGCACCGACATGCGGTTTTTGATCGTTGACGATTTCTCCACCATGCGGCGCATCGTGCGCGGCCTGCTGAAGGAGATCGGCTACACCAACGCCGAAGAGGCCGAAGACGGCGCCGAAGCCCTGAACATGCTGCGCGCCTCGAAGTTTGATTTCGTCGTCAGCGACATCAACATGCCCAATATGACGGGCTTCGAGTTGCTGAAGGCGATCAAGGAAGACGCCAACCTCAAGCACCTGCCGGTGCTGATGGTGACTGCCGAGGCGCGCAAGGAAGACATCGTGCTGGCCGCCCAGACGGGTGCGGCGGGCTACATCGTCAAGCCCTTCACGAAGGCCACCCTCGAAGAGAAGGTGCAGAAGATCATCCAGAAGATGGCTGCGGCTTAACCCCGGAGGTCGGCATCATGCAGATGGAAGAACTCGCGAAGCTGGCCCAAGGCCAGGGTCTTGCAGTGGATCCGGCAGTGTTTCAGCAGATCGGGACCATCACCCGGCTGCTGCACGACACCATGGAACAGCTGGGCGTGATGCCGAAGCTCCAGGTGGCGACCGATGGTCTGCCCGACGCACGCAGCCGCCTGACCTACATCGCTGACAAGACCGCGGCAGCCGCCAACAAGGTGCTGAATTCGGTCGATCAGGCCAAGCTGGACCACGAGGCGATTGCCAACGCCACTCGGGAGCTGGCAGCCAAGCTGACGGCCGATCCGGTGCGTGCCGTGGCCAGTGGGGCGGTGATGAACTTCGTCACCGACATCGAGACCCGCACCGCCCATATCGACCAGCACCTGACCGACATCATGATGGCGCAGGATTTCCACGACCTGACGGGCCAGGTGGTCAAGAAGGTCGTGCAGCTGACCTCCGACCTGGAGGACAGCCTGGTCAAACTGCTGGTGCAGGTGGTGCCACCCGAGCAGCGCGAGAAAGTCAGCCAGGAAGTGCTGCAGGGCCCGGTGGTGAACCCCGAAGGCCGCACCGATGTGGTGGCCGATCAGGGCGAAGTGGACGATCTGCTGGCCTCGCTGGGCTTCTGATCGCATCCGGTTTCTGAAAGCGGCGGGCGCCAAACGGTGCCCGCCGCTTTTCTTTGCGGCTTCGAATAGGCGGGTGATCGTCCCGCTTCTCGGGCTCAAGTGCGCGGGGGCGAGTCAGAACAATGCCGGCACAGGCCGAACTTGATCGCGGCCTGTGCCCCGCATGGCCGACAAAGACGCCCAAGACCACAACTTACCCGCCTCGCAGCGCAAGATCCGCAAAGCGCGCGAAGAGGGCCAGCTGCCCCGCTCGCGCGACCTCGCGCACGCGCTGGTGCTGGCGGCCATGGTCCTGCTGGCCTGGTTCTGGCTGCCGCAGGCGCTGCAGGATTGCCAGCGTCTGCTGGCCGACGGCCTGCGCTTCAATGCCCAGAGCCTGAGCCACCCCGGGGCGATGCAGCACAGCCTGGCGAATCTGGGCGGGCGGCTGGTGCAGGCCCTGCTGATGATCGGCGCCGTGCTGGGCGGTGCGGCCGTGGCCTCACAGCTCGCGCTGGGGGGCTGGAACTTCACCTTGAAGGCCCTGGGGCCGCGCTGGAACCTGCTGGACCCGGTGGCCGGCCTGGGGCGCCTGTTCTCGGGCCAGAACGCCGGCCAGGCCTTGAAGGCCGTGCTGCTGGCAGTGCTGCTGGGCGCCGTGGCGGCCTGGGCCCTGCATCAGCGCCTGGACCAGTACGTCAGCCTCATGTCCACCCCGCTGGAACAGGCGCTCGCGCAGGCCGGCCGCTTGCTGCTGGCGGGCCTGTTTGCGCTGACCTTGGCCCTGGCCGTGTTCGCCGCGCTGGATGTGCCCCTGCAGCGCCAACTCTACCTGCGCCGCCTGCGCATGAGCCGCGTCGAGGTCAAGCAGGAAATGAAGGAGACCGAGGGCTCGCCCGAGATCAAGGCCCGCCAGCGCGCCCGCATGCGCGAGCTGACGCGCCAGCGCATGATGGCCGCGGTGCCCAAGGCCGACCTGGTGGTGATGAACCCCACCCACTACGCCGTGGCCCTGAAGTACGACGAGGCCAAGGACGGCGCACCGCGCGTCGTGGCCAAGGGCGCCGACCTGCTGGCCCTGCGCATCCGCGACGTGGCCAAAGAGCACAAAGTGCCGGTGCTGCAGGCGCCGGCGCTGGCGCGGGCGCTGTACGCCCACGCCAAGCTGGACCGCGAGGTGCCCATGAGCCTGTTCGGCGCCGTGGCCCAGGTGCTGGCCTGGCTGTACCAGCTGCGCGCCGCGCGCCCGGGGCGCGAGCCGCAGGCGCCGGACCCGGCCGTGCCCAAGGGCATGGATCCGCATGAAGAGCAGGCCCTGGCGCCATCTGACGAGGAGCAGGCCGTATGAACGAGCTGACGCAGAAGCTGCAGGCCTGGATCGGCCCGCACAGCCAGATGCTGACGGCGCTGGGCGCGCCGGTGGCGGTGCTGCTGGTGCTGACCATGATGGTGCTGCCGCTGCCGCCTTTCGCGCTGGACTTCCTGTTCACCCTCAACATCGCGCTGGCGCTGATGGTGATGATGGTGGCTGCGCACATGATCCGGCCGCTGGATTTCGCCGCCTTCCCGACCGTGCTGCTGCTCACCACGCTGATGCGCCTCTCGCTCAACGTGGCCTCGACCCGCGTGGTGCTGCTCGAGGGCCATACCGGCCCGGGCGCGGCCGGCAAGGTGATCGAGAGCTTCGGCCACTTCCTGATCGGCGGCAATTTCGCTGTCGGTCTGATCGTGTTCGCCATCCTGGTGGTGATCAACTTCATCGTCGTCACCAAGGGCTCGGAGCGCATCGCCGAGGTGTCGGCCCGTTTCACCCTGGACGCCTTGCCGGGCAAGCAGATGGCGGTGGACGCCGATCTCTCCGCCGGGCTGATCGACGAGAAGGAGGCCAAGCGCCGCCGTGCCGAGCTGGGGGACGAAGCCGACTTCTTCGGCTCCATGGACGGTGCCAGCAAGTTCGTGCGTGGTGACGCCGTGGCAGGCATCCTGATCCTGGTCATCAACATCATTGGCGGCTTTGCCATCGGCATGGCGCAGCACGGCCTGTCGCTCGGTCAGGCGGCCGACAGCTACATCCTGCTGGCGGTGGGCGACGCGCTGGTGGCGCAGATCCCCGGCCTGCTGATCTCGGTGGCCGCGGCCATGGTGGTCTCGCGCGTGGGCAAGGAGCGTGACATCAGCGCCATGATCGGCACGCAGATGTTCGGCAGCTGGCGCGCGCTGGCCATCACCGCCGGCGTGGTGGCCACGCTGGGCCTGATTCCGGGCATGCCGCATGCGGTGTTCCTGCTGATGTCCGGCCTGCTGGGCTGGGGCGCCTGGTGGCTGCGCGAGCGCGAGCGCCGCGCCAAGCTGGCCCCGCCGGCGCCACCCCCCGCCCAGGCCGCCACCGATGGCGAAGCCAGCTGGGACGACTTGCAGCCGGTGGACACCCTGGGCCTGGAAGTGGGCTACCGCCTCATCACCCTGGTGGACAAGGCGCGCGACGGCGATCTGCTCAGCCGCATCAAGGGCGTGCGCAAGAAATTCGCGCAGGACGTCGGCTTCCTGCCGCCGGCCGTGCACATCCGCGACAACCTGGAGCTGCGCCCCAGCCAGTACCGGCTGCTGCTGCGCGGCGCCGTGGTGGCCGAGGCCGAGGCCTACCCCGGCCTGTGGCTGGCCATCAACCCCGGCCACGCCACCACCAAGCTGCCCGGCACCAAGACCACCGACCCCGCCTTCGGCCTGCCGGCGGTGTGGATCGAAGAAAAGCAAAGGGAAGCCGCGCAAATGGCCGGCTACACCGTGGTTGATTGTTCGACTGTCATTGCCACCCATCTTTCACACTTGATGCAAATCCATGCGGCCAAGCTCCTGGGCCGCACGGAGACCCAGCAACTGGTCGAGCACTTGACCAAGCTGGCCCCCAAGCTGATGGAAGACGTGGTTCCGAAGATGGTCGCCCTGCCTCTGTTGCAACGCGTGCTGCAGGCCCTGCTGGAAGAGGGTGTGCATATCCGCGACATGCGCTCCATCGTGGAGGCGCTGGCCGAGCACGCGGGCGGCACCGCCGACCCGACCGAACTGGCGCGCCGGGTGCGCGTGCAGCTGGCCCCGGCCATCGTGCAGCAGATCTACGGGCCGGTGAAGGAACTCGACGTGATCGCCCTGGACCCCGAGCTGGAACGCCTGATCGTGCAGGCCCTCACCAGCCCGCACGGCCAGGCCCTGGACCCCGGCGTGGCCGACCAGCTGGCCCGCCGCGCCGCCGAAACCAGCAACCAGCAGGAAGAGCGCGGCGTGCCCGCCTGCCTGCTGGTGCCCGACCTCATTCGCGCCCCGCTGGCGCGCTTGCTGCGCCGCGCCGCGCCGCGCCTGAAGGTGCTGTCGCACAGCGAAGTGCCTGAGACCCACTCCATCCGCATCGGTTCCGTTATTGGAGGTGCCGCATGAACATGAAGCGCTTCACTGCCCCCACCACCCGCGAGGCCATGAATTTGGTGCGCGCCGCCTTCGGCGACGACGCGGTGGTGCTGGCCACCAAGCCCTGTGCCGAAGGCATCGAGGTGCTGGCCATGGAGCCCGAGGGCCTGGCCAAGGTGCAGGAGATCGCCGCGCGTGGTGCCGGCCCCGGCACCTCGGTCAAACAGGATGTCTCCGCCATGGGCATGAGCACCCTGTCGTTCCAGGACTATGTGCGCGAGCGCATGCTGCGCCGCCGCCAGGCCGAGCTGCAGGGTCAGCCCGACCCGGTGGCCCCGCCGCAGCTGCAGCGCAAGCCCGACAGCGAAGGCGAGCGTGCCCGCCGCGCCCAGGCGCAGATCGAGGCCATGCGCGCGCAGCGGGTGGAGCAGGCCAGCTTCGCCGCTGCTGCGCCCGCCGCGCCCGTGCAACGCCAGGGCAGTGCCGCGCAACGCTGGGCCGCCGCCGGTGCGGGCCAGCCCACACAGCGCATTGAACCCCGGCTGGAAGACCCGGCCCCGGCGCCTTCGCGCCTGGCCGAGCCGCCGCGCAATCTGCGCCAGGAGGCGCGCGAGCGCCTGCACGCCGATGCACCGCGAGCCGCCGCCGTCGAGGCCCCGCGCATGCGTGGCATCGATGCCCCGGCTTTGCGCCGCAACCCGCCCGTGCTGCGCGATGAAGTGGCGCCGCCCACCCCGGCCAGCGACTTCGGCGCCGGCGCCTCGCGCAACGAGCGCGAGCGTGCCGACGTGATGCGCGAGCTGCAGGACATGAAGGGCCTGATCGAGCAGCGCTTCGGTGCCCTGGCCTTCATGGAAAAGCTGCAGCGCCAGCCGGTGCAGGCACGCCTGGCCCAGCAGCTGCTGGAAGCGGGCTTTTCACCGGCACTGACGCGCAAGCTGGTCGATGCCTGCCCGAGCGCCTTTGCCGCCGGGGCCGACGAAATGCAATGGGCCGCCGCCGTGCTAGCGCGCAATCTGCATGTCGCCCCCACCGCGCTGGAGGACCGCCAGGGCGTGTTCGCGCTGATCGGCTCCACCGGCGTGGGCAAGACCACCAGCACCGCCAAGATCGCCGCCAACTTTGCGGCCAAGCACGGCGCCAGCCAGCTCGGCCTCATCACCCTGGACGCCTACCGCCTGGGCGCCCACGAGCAGCTGCGCGCCTATGGCCGCATCCTGGGCGTACCAGTGCACACCGCGCACGACCGCGCCTCGCTGGACGACCTGCTCGACTTGCTGGCCAACAAGCAGATGGTGCTGATCGACACCGCCGGCATGGCCCAGCGCGACAGCCGCACGCAGGAGCTGCTGGAGATGGTGGCCCACCCCTCGATTCGCCGCCTGCTGGTGGTCAACGCCAGCGCTCAGGGCGAGACCCTGGACGATGTGGTGGGCGCCTGGCATGCCAGCCAGTGCGAGGGCGTGGTGCTGAGCAAGATTGACGAGGCGGTGCGCCTCGGCCCGGCCCTGGACATCCTGATCCGTCACCGCCTGACCCTGCAGGCCGTGGCGAACGGCCAGCGGGTGCCCGAGGACTGGTTGCGCCTGAGCCCGGACGAACTGGTGCAGCACGCCTTCAAGCCGCGCGCCACCAGTGCCTGGAGCAAGGACCCGCAGGACCTGCAACTCGTTTTCGCGACCCACTGATCGAGGAGCGCCATGCTGCGAACCCCGCGTGACCAGGCCGCTGGCCTGCGCCGCCTGTTCGCCCCCCGCGGCGGGGTGCTGGTGCCGGTGCTGGCGCAAGCCGGCCTGGAAGCCGCCGAACTGATGCTGGACGCCCTGGTGGGTGCTTACCTGGAGCGTGGGCTGCAGGTGCTGGTGGTGGACGCCGGGCCGGCTGCCAAGCCGGCGCCGGAGCTCGCGCGCATCAACCTGGCGGCCTGCCTGGAAACGCTGTCGGACGATGTGCAGTTCCTGGAGGCGCGCGGCCTGCCCGGCCATTACCTGGATGCACGCGGCAATGCCGGCAGCCTGGTGGAGGCGCTGCGCAGCGCCGCCCCGCAGGCCGACGTGATCCTGCTGCATGCGCCGGTGGCCGAGCTGGCGCGGGTGCTGGTGGGGCAAGGGGACTGCCGACCCATTCTGCTGACCGACCTGCAACCGCAGGCCATGACCCAGGCCTATGCCGCGATGAAATGGCTGCAGCAGCGCGCCCACTGCCAGGTGTTCGGCCTGCTGGTGGCGGGCCACCCGCGCCTGGCGCTGACGCGCCGCATCGCCGAGCAGCTGGCCGACTGTGCCGAACGATTCTTGGGCGCCGCCTTGCCGGTTTGGGCGGCGCTGGACCCCAGGGCCGGATTGCGCGCCGCACCGAGTGCGGAATTGCGCCGCCTGGCGCGCGACAGCCTGCTGGGGTTGGAGCCCCAGAGGGTGCATCATGGAGCCCTGGAATACGCGCCGCTGATGACCTGATGTACACCGCCAAAGGCAAGCTCGACACCAATGTGCTGCTCAAGCAGTACAGCCCGCTGGTTCGCCGTCTGGCGCATCAGATGATTGCCAAGCTGCCCGCCAATGTGGAGCTGGACGACCTTGTGCAGGTCGGCATGATCGGCCTGACCGATGCGCTGAGCCGCTTTGATGCCGGCCAGGGCGTGCAGTTCGAAACCTTTGCCACCCAGCGCATCCGTGGCGCCATGCTCGACGAGCTGCGCGGCGGCGACTGGCTCAGCCGCGGCACGCGCCGCCAGCAGCGCGAAATCGAGGACGCCGTGCACAAGGCCGAGCAGAAGCTGGGCCGCGCGCCCAGCGAGAGCGAGGTGGCGGCGCAGATGGGCATCTCGCTGGCCGAGTACCAGGAGGCGCTGACGCGCGTGCGCGGCACGCAGCTTGTCTACCTGGAAGACATCGGCGGCGGCGAGGACGGCGACGACTACCTGGACCGCCATGTCGTCGACCATGCCAACAACCCCTCGCTGCAGCTGCAGGACCACCGCATGCGCGCCGCCCTGGTCGAGGCCATCAAGGCCCTGCCCGAGCGCGAGGGCTATGTGATGAGCATGTACTACGAGCACGACATGAATCTCAAAGAGATCGCCGCCGTGCTGAAGGTGACGGAAAGCCGCGTGTGCCAGCTGCACAGCCAGGCCATCGCCCGCCTGCGCGTCAAGCTGCGGGAACATTGAGGGCCAGCCCCCTGTAACAACTTGAGCAATGGGGCTACCCTGCACGGCAGGGGGTCCCATGGAACGCAACCGCCGGGAACGACGCACCTGCCTGGCCATGCTGCTGGGCACGGCGGCCTGCGTGCCGGCGCGGCCCCCACGCGAGCTGGAGCTGCGCTTCGGCGTCGAACGCGATTACGGCCCCTTCGTGTTCCGTGATGCCGACGGCGCGGTCAAGGGCCTGTCCGTCGACATCCTGCGGGCACTGCTGCCGGCTGCCCATCTGCGCCTGCGCTGGAGCGAGCCGCGTCCGCTGGCCGAGCTGCTGCAACTGGCCGAGGCTGGGCAGATCGAGCTGCTGAGTTCGCTGCGCCCCACGCCCGAGCGCGACAGCTACCTGGACTTCACCGCGCCCTATGTGGTGGTGCCGGCCGTGGTGGCCCTGCGCAGCGGCAAGGGGGATGGCCAGCTCTGGCGCCTGGCCGGAAGGCGGGTGGCGGTGGGGCGCGGCTATGCCATCGAGGCCTTCGTGCGCCGCCACTACCCGCACATCGAGTGGCAGGCCTATAGCGACGACGGACTCAGCTTGCAGGCCTTGATGAGCGGCCAGGTCGAGGCCCTGGTGGCCGACCTGGCCAGCGTGGAGCATGCGCGCCGGCGCCTGCGGCTGCAGCCCGGTGCGCTGCAGCTGGTGGCCGACCTGGGCTACTCCTACCCGCTGAGCTTCGGCTACGCCAAGGGCCGGGCCGATATCGGTGAGCGCCTGGAGCAGGCCCTGGATGCCCTGCCGCACACCCAGCTGCGCGCCATCCTGGCGCGCTGGCTGCCGGAAGGCGGGCTGGACCAGGTGGCGGTGCAGCCCGAGCGCGAACAGCTGCGTGGCGTGGGCCTGGCCAGCCTGGCGGCCGCCGGTGCCGGGGCTCTGTGGACCTGGCACCTGCGCCGGGGCGCGGCATGAGCACCCGCACGCTGCCGAACGCCGAGCGCCTGGCCCTGGTGCTGCTGGTCTATGCGCTGGCGCTGGCCGTCTCGCTCGGCCTGGCGCGCCTGCCGCAGGCCCTGGCGCCGCTTTGGTACGCCAATGCGGTGGCGGTGGCCGGCCTGCTGGCGCTGCCTCTGCGCTGGGCCGCCCCGGCCTTGGGCCTGATGCTGGGCCTGCTGGCGCTGGGCAACCGGTTGGTGGGCTGGGAGTGGCAGCAGACCCTGCTGTTCCTGCCGGCCAACGCGATGGAAATTGCGCTGGGCGCCTGGCTGCTGCGGCCCTGGGGGAGCCGCCTGCAGCGCCGGCTGGAGCCGCTGCAGTGGCTGAAGGTGCTGAGCCTGGGCGCGCTGGTGCCGGGCCTGCTGGGCGCCACGCTGAGCCTGGCGCTGGCGCAGCCCGACGAGGCCCCCTGGGTGCAGGCCCTGACCTGGTGGACCGCCAGCGCCGCCGGCGCCATGGCCGTGCTGCCGCTGGCCCTGCTGGGGGTGGCGCAGGCGCGCGAGCTGCGCCAGAGCCTGGCCACGCCCGAGTGCTGGGTGGCGCTGCTGGGGGCGGTGGGCCTCACCCTGGTGGTGGTCACGACGCTGCAGATGCCTTACGTCTTCGTCGCCCTGGGCCTGGTGCTGGTGGGCTTGTGGCAGGGCCTGGGCGTCACGGCGCTGGCCACGCTCAGCGTCTCCCTACTGCTTTCCTATGCGCTTGGCGCCGGGCTGATGGCCGCGCCCGTCGGGGCTTCCAGCTGGAGTGCCTGGGCCAGCGCGCTGCCGCTGGTGGCCTTGCTGCTGCCGCCCCAGCTGCTGGCGGTGGCGGTGGAGCAGCTGCGCGCCCAGCAGCGCCGCATCACCGCCTATTACGAGCACACGCCGGTGATGCTGGCCTCGCTGGACCCGAAGCTTCGCCTGCGTGCCGGCTCCGAGGCCCTGGTGCGCTGGCTGAGTCGTCCGCGCACCGAAGTGCTGGGGCAGCCCCTGGCCGAGTTGCTGGGTCTTAACGAGGCCCAAAGCAAGCGCCTGCGCCGGCATCTGGAGGAGCTGCCACTGGAAGGGGCCGCCAGCCCCGAGCTGCGCCTGAACGCCGAGTTCGCACCGCCCGAGCGGGCCGCGCTGCGCTTGCGCGCGTTACGCCTGGGCCTGCCCGACGAACCCGGCTACGAGCTGGTGCTCGAAGACCTGTCCGAGCAGGTCCAGATGCAGGAGGCCCTGCAGCGCACGGCCTACCAGCTGGAGGCCGCCCGGCGCGACGCGCTGACCGAGTTGCCACTGCGCGCGGGTTTTCTGGACGACCTGGAGCAGGCCTTGGCGCGCGCCAGCTTTGCGCGCCGCCGCCTGGCGGTGGTGTTCGTGGATGTGGACGAGCTCAAGCGCGTGAACGACGCCCATGGCCATGCGGTGGGCGATGCCCTCCTGCACGCACTCGGCCAGCGCCTGCGCGCCCAGCTGCGCCCGGGTGACCTGGCCGGCCGCCTGGGGGGCGACGAGTTCGCCATGGTGCTCAGCGATGTGCACGCCGAGGCCGACCCGCTGGCCCTGGCCAGCCGCGTGGCGGAGGCCCTGGAGGGGCCGGTGCGCCAGCAGGGCCCCGAGCTGCTGCTCCGCGTCAGCGTGGGGGTGGCGGTGTTCCCGGACGACGGCCTGGCGGCCGAAGAGCTGCTGCGCCGGGCGGACGCAGCCATGTACCGCGCCAAGGGCGGGCCGGCGCGGCGCAGCCGCGCGCAGGGGCTCAGTTGACGCAGGCCCGGTTCTTGCCGGTGCGCTTGGCCTCGTAGAGCGCCTCGTCGGCGCGCTGCAGGGCGTCTTCCAGCGCCTCGCCGCTGCGGTACAGGGTGGCGCCGGCCGAGAAGGTCACGAACACGTCCTTGCCCTCGTGCATGAACAGGCTGGCCGAGAGCGCGCGCTGCAGCCGGCCCAGCACCTGGCGGGCTTCGTCCAGCGGCGTGTTGGGCAGCAGCAGCACGAATTCCTCGCCGCCGTAGCGCGCCACCAGGTCGCCCGGGCGCAGGATGGACTGGGCGCGTGCCGCCAGGCCCTTGAGTGCCTCGTCGCCGGCGGCGTGGCCCAGGCTGTCGTTGAGCTTCTTGAAGTTGTCGATGTCCAGCAGCGCCAGGGCCAGCGGGGCACCCTCGCGCTCCTGGCGCGCCTGCTCGGTGACGAAGGCGGCCTGCAGGCCGCGCCGGTTGGCGACCTTGGTGAGCTGGTCGGTCTGCACCTCTTCCGACAGGCGCAGCAGCTCCACTTCCAACTGGTTCACGCGTTCGGCCAGGGCGCTGGCGCGCTGGTGCTCGCCGCTCAATTTGGCCTGCGTCTGCTGCACCAGGCCCTGCACGGTGCGGCTTTCCTGCAGCATCTCGCGCACGGCGCCGGTCAGGCTCTCGATCGAGTCGGCCTTCTCGATCACCTCGGTGTAGCGGCCCAGGTGCTGGTGGAAGCGGTCGGTGTGCTCACCCAGCGCACCCAGGTCGCTGAGCAGGGTCTGCATCAGGCCCTTGAGCGCGTCGCGGGCGGCGCGGCGTTCCTCGCGCAGCGCGTGCTGGCGCGCGCGGGTGTGCGCCAGGCGCTCGGCCACGCTGCGCACCGCCAGGGCGGACAGGCCCTGGTCCAGGGTGTCGTTCATGGCCACGGCCTGGCCCTGGGCCCAGCTCTCGTCCTCACTGAGCTCGACCAGGCTGGCGCTCAGTTCACGGCACAGGCTGCCGAGCTGGCTGCTCAGGTGCAGGCGGTGCTCCAGCAGGCGGCGCGCCTGGGCGCAGAGCTGGGCGATGGCTTCGGCGCGTGCCGCGCTGGCGTCCCCCTGCTGCGCGGCCTGCTGCTCGCGCTGCAGGTCGGCCAGCAGCTGCTCGATGCGCTGCACCAGGGCCGGCGCATCGCCCGCCGGCTGCAGCGCCACCTGCACGGTCTGGTGCAGCTCGGCGCCAATGCGGGGCCAGTGTGAAGGTGGCGCCTCCAGCGAGATGCGTTCGAGCGGGGGAGCCGAAAGCGACGCGGCGGCGGGCTGCTGCTCCTCTTCGCTGAAGAACTGGCTGGGCGTGCCGCCCGGCTCCTCGGCGCCGGGCTCGCCCTGGGTTTCGACCGCGGTGGCGGCCTCATCGCTGTCCCAGCTCAGCACCAGTTGGCGCAGGCGCTTGATCAGACGGGTGCCGTCGCCGCGGTTGGCCGCCAGTACGCGCTGCAGGCCGTCCTTCTTGCGCGCCAGCGTCCATTGCCTGCCGCCGCGCTCCAGGCCGCGGGCCAGCTTGTCAACCGCCTGGGCCAGCGCCTCACCCTGTGCGGCCGGGCCCTCGGTGGCCAGCAGGCGTTCGCTGCGGCGCTGCACGGCATCAAACTCGCCCAGGCGCAGTTCGCGTTGCAGTTCCTGGCGCTCGCCCAGATCGCTCACGCCCAGCTGCAGCAGGCGCTGCAAGGCCGCCAGGGCGCGCTCGGACAGGCCGGACTCGGCACTGCTGCCGGCCGGCTCCTGGCCGGATTCCAGCGCGTAGGCGCGGGCGTAGTTTTCGGGCGTGGGCTCCAGCTTGGCGGCGGCCAGCCGGCGCAAGGCCTGCTTGGCGAGCTGGGCCGGGGGGAGGCTTGGATCGGGCATGCGGATTTGTAGCAGCGCTGGCGCCGCCTGCGCGGCTTGCGCCGCGAAATTCGCTCAGCCGCGGCTGCCGAACGACTGCGGCAGGCTCTCCAGCCCGTCCGGCAGCGCGTGGCGCAGCCAGTCGGCCTGGCGCGGCAGCAGAGTTTGTTCGACCCATTGCACCACCGCGTCGCCGCTCATGGGCTTGGCGAACAGATAGCCCTGCATCACGCGGCAGCCCTGGCGCAGCAGCACGTCCATCTGGCGTGGCGTCTCCACGCCCTCGGCCACCACGCTCAGGCCGAGCGAGCGGGCCAGCGCGATGATGGCCGTCACCACCGCCGCGCTCTGGGGCGAGACACCCAGATCGCGCACGAAGCTGCGGTCAATCTTGAGCTCGGACAGGGGCAGGCTGGTCAGGTAGGAGAGCGAGGAGTAGCCGGTGCCGAAGTCGTCGATCGAGATCTCGACGCCGATGGCGGTGAGGCGGTGCAGCGTGGGGATGACGGAGTGCAGGTCCCTCATCAGCCCGGTCTCGGTGATCTCCAGCTGCAGGCTGCGGTGCGCCACGCCGGCGCTGCTGACGGCCTCATGGATCTGCTCAACCAGATCCACGCGCTCGAACATGCGGTTGGGCAGGTTGACGGCGATGGACTCCTCGAAACCGATGCGCTGCTGCCAGGCCCGCGCCTGGCGCGCGGCCTCGCGCATCGCCCACTCGGACATCGGCACGATCAGGCCGGTTTCCTCGGCCAGCGGAATGAAGTCGCCCGGCGGCACCAGCTGGCCGCCGCGCTGCCAGCGCATCAAGGCCTCGACGCCCACCATGCGGCCGGCACGCACGTCCACCTTGGGCTGGTAGTGCAGCACCAGCTCGCCGCGCTCCAGCGCGCGGTGCAGCGCGGCCTCCAGCTCCAGGCGCTCGCGGCCCTTGCCGCCCAGCTGGGGCGAGAACAGCGCGCAGCCGTTGCGGCCCTGGTCCTTGACGGCGTACATCGCCACGTCGGCATTGCGCAGCAGGTCGACGACATTGGCGCCGTCCTGCGGGAACAGCGAGATGCCCACGCTGGCGCTGATGAAGCAGTCCTGCCCGGCCACGAACACCGGCTCGCGCATCGCTTCGAGCACGCGCGCCGCCACGCGCTCGGCATCGGCCACCTGGGTGATCTCGGGCAGCAGGGCGACGAATTCATCGCCCCCGAGGCGGCCCACGGCTTCCAGGTTGCGGTGGCCGCGGCCGTTGCCGCCATCCAGCAGGCCCTCGACCAGCTGCTCCGAATGGCGCACACAGGCGCGCAGGCGGCGCGCCACTTCGATCAGCAGCTCGTCCCCGGCGGCGTGGCCCAGGGTGTCGTTGATGTTCTTGAAACGGTCCAGGTCGATCAGCAGCAGGGCGGCCATATGGCCCTGGCGGCGCGCGGCGTCGATGGCGCGCTCGGCGCGCCAAATCAGCTGGCGCCGGTTCGGCAGGCCGGTCAGGGCGTCGAAATGCGCCAGCTGGCGGATCTTGTCCTCTGCCTGGCGGCGGTCGGTCACGTCCTGCAGCACGCCGGAGTAATCGGTCAGGCGGCCGCTCTCGTCGAACTCGGGTTCGGCCTCCAAATGCAGCATGCGCAGGCGGCCGCCCTTGGCGCAGAAGGGCAGGTCGGTCACCAGGGCACTGGCCTGCGCGAACAGCTCGCGCAGCAGGCCGATCAGCAGCCCCCGGTCGCTGCGCGGCACCAGGCGCAGCAGGCGCGAGAGCGGCCAGTGTGTCTGATTGGCAACACCCAGCACCCGCTGGGCCTCAACCGATAGGCGCACGCCGGCGCCGACATGCCAGTCGAAGCTGCCCATGCGGGCCAGATCCTGGGCGCGTGCCAGCCGGGCCTTGGAGCGTTCCAGCTCCTGGCGCGTGCGCGCCGAGCGCAGCAGGTAGCGGAGGCGCCCCACCAGCAAGCTCCACTGCCGGCTTTTGACGAAGAAGTCGGTGGCGCCGACCTCGTAGGCGCGCTCGATCGAGGCCTCGTCGTCCAGGCCGGTGAGCATCAGCACCGGCAGGCCCGCCAGGGTCGGGCGCGCGCGCACCTGACGACAGACTTCAAAGCCGTCCATCTCGGGCATCAGCGCATCCAGCACCAGCAGATCGGGCGTGGCGTGGCGCAGGGCCTCCAGGGCCTCCGGCCCGGTGTGCATCTCGACGGTCTCGAAGCCGCGCGCGCGCAGCGCGGCGGCGGTCGCCATCAGGCCGACCTCGTCGTCGTCAACGATCCAGACCAGGCCCTGGTCGGACAGGCACTCGGGCTTCATTCGACTGCGCGCAGTGCCTCACGCACCCGCAGCGTGCCGGCGCGTGCTTGCGCCAGCTGGCCTGCGAGGCCTTCGGCCCGGCCCTCCTTGCATTGTTGTTCGATCGTCTGCCACTGCGCCGACAAATGCAATGCCGCCAAATTGGCGGTGCTTGATTTCAGCGTATGTGCGATACGGCGGATCGCGTCCAGGTCGGGGCCGGCAGCCGCCCGGTCGAGTTCGGGCAGCAGACGCTCCAGGCTGCGCGCCCAGGCCTCGCCCAGTCGGCGCAGCAGGCCCTGGCTGCCGTCCGGGTCCAGCGCCCGCAAATCGGCCAGGGCCTGGGGGTCGAGCAGTTCGGCTGAGCCTGCCGTCATTCGAGCTGGGCGCCCTTGAGCAGGCAGTTCAGCACCGCCTGATTCAGTTCGGCCGGGCCGATCATCAGGGTCTCGGCGGCCTCGCGGTAGTCAAACACCGACTCCAGCTCGATGGCATGCACCAGCTGCATGAAGGGCTGGTAGGGACCGGTGTTCTCCACCAGCGCCTGGCGCACGCGCTCGGGGCAGGGGATGGATTCCAGCAGCTTGACCACCGGGGTCTTGAGCAGGTGGTCGAGCAGCGAGAACAGGCCGCAGATGAACATCTCGTCCTTGGCGTCGCTGTCCTGCAGGGTCTTGGAGAGTTCCTCCATCAGCAGGCCGCGGCGCAGTGCGGCCCACATCACCGGGCGCATCGTGCTGTCCTTGCTGGCGGTGGCCAGCAGCAGGGCCAGCCAGCGCTTCAGGCGGTTCAGGCCCAGCAGCATCATGGCGTGGCGGAAGGAGGTCACCTCCACCGGCAGGCCGAACGCGGCGCTGTTCATGTAGCGCAGCAGCTTGAAGGCCAGGCCGGGGTCGCGCTTGAGCGTGGCTTCCATCTTCTCGACGCTCTCGCCCTGGTCCACCTGGCCCATCAGCACGATGATGACCTGCAGGTCGGCGCTGACCTCGCTCTTGGCGGGCGCGCCGGCCGGGGCTTCGTAGTGGCCCTCCACGGGCACGCCGAACACGGCGGCGGCGCCGCGCTCAAAGGCCTCACCGGCCTCAGGGCCGGAGCGCACCACATTGCACCAAAGCGGCAGCTTGTTGGGGTCCTGCACGCCGCGGCGCAGGTCGTCCAGATCGAGCTCGGTGGCCTTGAAGGCGGCCCGCTCGGCCCCGAGTGCGCTGGCTCCCTTGAGCAGAAGGCCCTTTTTGCCTTCGAGCCCGCCGGCCAGGCCGGCGGCCAGGAAGGCAGGGATTTCCAGCACGATGTTGGCCGGCAGCTCCTGCGCCAGCAGGCCCTGCAGCGCGGCTTCCTGGGGCACGTTCAGCACCACCGGCTTGTCGGGTGCGGCCTCGCTGATGGCGGCCAACAGGGCCGTGGGGTCGATGGCGGCGTCGGGCTTGAGGGGAATACAGCTGATCCGGGTGGCCAGGACCTGGCGCTGCTTGTCGTACAGCGGGGCGAAACCCAGCGCCAACTGGGCCAGGACAGGGTGCTTGGTGCTGCTCATCGAGATCGGGCTCCCGGCGCGGTGCCGGGCCCCTTGCGATCAAGCGCAGGACCGCGGCGCCTCAGAAGTTCAGGTAGTCAAACAGGTTCAAACGCTGCACGGCAGCATAGGAACGGAGCGCTGCATCGTAGCTGGTCTGCTGCACCTGGAACTTCGAGATTGCCTCGGTCATGTCGAGGTCTTCGGCGGCGCTGCGCTCGCTCTGGTTGTAAAGCTTCAGATCGGCCAGACGGTTCTCGGAGCCGTCGAGCAGATTGAGCTGTTCGCCCACCAGGCTGCGCACGTTCTGCATGTTCTGGAAGCTCTGGTCCAGATCGCGCAGCGCGATCACATTGCTCTGCTGGATTTGCTGGGCGTTGCGGCCGGGCGTGCGCAGCGCGGCCACGGCGGTGTCCAGCACGTCGAAGACCTGCAGATTGCTCTGCGAGGCGCCGATGGAGAAGCGGTCGCCGTCCTGCACCAGGCCGCTGATGGTGAAGGCCATGCCGTCGATCGTCAGGGTCTTGCCCAACTCGTAGGGCAACACGGTGGTGACGGCCCCGGTGGTGATGTTGGTGATGGTGGCCTGGGCCAGGCCGGAGGTGCCGTTGATCTGGATCTCGTAGTCGTTGCCGGTCAGCAGCGCCGGGTCGGTGACGCGGCCGGGGTCGATCCAGGCGCGCGGCGGCCCGCCGGTGATGGCGTTCGTCATCGGCGCGGTGACGTAGTAGCCATTGCCGCTGCGCGCCTCCTCCCAGGCCAGCCGACCATCCACGGTGAGCGGGAAGTCGTCCAGATTGCCGGTGATCACCGAGCCGGGCAGGCCATTGAAGCGCACGCCGCCGGCTTCGTCCAGGAAGGGGGGCTGGCTGGCCCCCTGACCGCTGAAGACGAAGCCGCCGCTGCCGTCGGGCCGGTTGGCGATGGAGAGCAGCTGGTTGCGCAGGCCCTCGATCTTGGCGGCCAAACCAAGGCGTTCGGCATCGCCATAGCTGGCGTTGCCGGCGGCCACCAGGGTTTCGCGGATCTGCTGCAGGATCTCGCTGCCGTCGGCCAGCGCCGATTCGGCCAGGCGCATGCTGTTGCGGCTGGCCTCCAGCGCGCGCTGGTTCGCTTCCACGCGACCCAGCGAGGCCAGGGCGCGCTCCACGCGCGCCGCGCCGGTCGGGTCGTCGCTGGCGGCGGCGACCTTCTTGCCCGAGGTCAGCTGCACCTGGGTGGTCTGCATTTCCATCTGCCGGCGCATCAGCTGGCTGATGGTGGCGTCGTACATATTGGCGGTGGCAACACGCATGGTGCTTACCTCACGGTGTTGATCAGTTCATCGAATACCGTCTGCGCCACCTGCAGCAGCTTGGCGGCGGCCTGGTAGGCCTGCTGGTACTGCATCATTCGCGCAGCCTCCTCGTCCAGGTTCACGCCGGCCTCGGCGGCCTTGGCGGCGTCGGCGTCCCGTGCCACCTGATCGGACACACCGGCCAGGTATTCGGTGCCCTGCACACGTGAGCCGATCTCGCCCATTGCCGCGCTGTAGGCCTCGTTGAGCGTGGCGCCGGCGGAGATGTCGCCGGTCAGCGGGTTCAGGCGCTTGCCGACGAAGCTCTCGCCCTGCAGCTCGATGAAGGCCTTGACGTTGCCGTTGTTCTGGGCGGGGTAGGGCGTGGGCACCAGGGTGATGGTGTCGCCGAAGTAGGGTGGCGTGGCGGCCAGGTCCTCGCCCTTGGGCACGCCGTTGATGCGCATCTCGAAGCCCAGCGCGATGCCGGGCTCGTTGCCGATCGGTTGCCCGGGCGTCCAGATGCCGGCCAGGGTGCCGAACGGTCCGGTGATCTCGTAGTTCACGCGCCCATCCGGGTTTTGCACGGTGAAGCGCACGGTGGTGGGTGCGGCCGGCGGTGCGGGGAAGTTGGCCGGGGTGAAGGTGGCGGGGTCGACGGCAAAGATGCTGTCCAGCGTGGCCGAGCCCCGGTTGGTGATGGTGGTGACGGCGCTCACCGGGCTGGCCGCGGCGATGCCGGCCGGCAGGTCCAGCACGCGGCGCATGTCGGGCGCGGCATTGGCCACCGGCTCCAGGCGGTAGGTGTCGAGCGGGCCGGGCGGGGCGAGCAGGGGGTCGAAGTCGATGCGGAAGCCGTCGATGGTCTGGCCGTCAACCACCGACTGCGTGAAGCCATCGCTCTCGCGCACCAGCAGGTAGGTGCCAGCGAGGGCCGGGTCCCCCTTCAGGATGTAGCTGCTGGCCTGCAGGAAGTCGGGGTCGACGCGGGTGATGGTGACGTTGCTGAGGAAATTGCCGGCGATGTCGCGCGCATTGGTGGTGGCGGGCAGCACGCGCTCGGCGCCCACCGCCAGCAGGGCCACACCGGCGCCCGAAGGGGTGGACAGGTCCAGGCCCAGCGACTGCTGGGTGTTGACGCGCATCGTGAGGGCGGTGGCCAGCTGACCGATGTAGTTGCGCGCGTCCTGCAGGTCGCGGTTCTGGAAGCTCAGCAGCGCGGACATCGAGCCGCCCGTGAGCAGCGCGGCGTCCAGCGGCAGGGTGTTGGTCGGCCCCTTCAGGGCCAGCTGCACGCGCTGGGAGTCATACGGGTCCTGCTCCACCACCAGTTCGGCCGCCTGGTTGGAGAGCACCAGGCGCTGGCCGCCGCCGATGAACACCCCCATCGAGCCGTCCTCGGCCTCCAGGGTGCTGACGGTGACGTACTTCGAGATCTCGTAGATCAGGTTGTCGCGCTGGTCCAGCAGGTCATTGGTGTCGTGCTCGCCGCCATTCAGGCGCTGGATCTGCCCGTTCACATTGGCCAGTTGCTTGGCCAGCGCGTTCACCACCTGCACGTTGGCGCGCAGGTCGCTGGACACGCCGGCCTGCAGGTCATTGAGCTGGGCGCCGGCGCTGCTGAAGCGCGTGGCCATCTCCTTGGTGCGGCCCAGCACCACCTGGCGGGCGGCCGGGTCGGCCGGGCGACTGGCCACGTCCACCATGGCGTTCAGGAAGTCGCTCATGGCCTTGCCCAGGCCGGCCTCGCCGGGGGGCAGCACCTTCTCCAGGCGCTGCAGGTTGAGCAGCAGGGCCTCGTCGCCACTGGCGGCGGCGCGCGAGCCATAGGCCTCCTGGGTCAGGAAGCGGTTGTAGACGCGGTTGATGGTGTCCACCGCCACGCCCTTGCCCTGGAAGCCCGCGCCGGTGAACTGCGGCGTGGCGGTCTTGAGCACCGCCGTCTGGCGCGAATAGCCCGGCGTGTTGGCGTTGGCAATGTTGTGCCCGATCGTGCTGATCACCGTCTGACTGGCGTTCATCGCCCGGGCGCCGAGGTTGAGCAGCAAGGACATGGGGAAACTCCGGATCTAGTTCGTTATCGGCCAGACGAAAAGCCAATCAATGGCTGACGGCGGCAAAAGGTCGCACAAATCCGATCAAGGGGCCACGGTGGAACCGGCTTTGCCGGGCCAGTCGTGGCGCCCCCTTGAGGGGGAGGCGCGAAGCGCTTCGGGGGTGGGCCATCATGCAAGGGCGCGCTGCACCCGAACCGTGGTGTTGATCACGCGGGCCAGCTTGTTGGCGTACTCCGGGTCGGTGGCGTAGCCGGCTTTTTGCAGGTGTTTGGCGAAGGCTGCGGCGTTGTCGGGAGCGGCTTGGGCGCTGGCCACGGCTTGGGCGTAGCGCTGGTTGCCGGTCAGCAGCTTGGCGTAGTCGCGGAAGCTCTCCTCCGGGCTGTCGTAGGCGCGGAACTTGGCCACCACCTTGCGCGCCTGGCCGTTCACGTACTCGGTCGTCGTCACTTCGGCCACCTTGCCGGTCCAGCCGGGGCCGGCCTTGATGCCGAACAGGTTGTGCGCGTCGCTGCCGTCGCTGGCCTTCATGCGGGCGCGGCCCCAGCCGGTTTCGTGGGCGGCCTGCGCCAGCATGAAGTCGGCCGGCAGGCCGGATTCCTGCGCCACGGCGCGCGCGGCGTCGCCATGGCGCTGGATGAAGCGGGCTACATGCTCGGGCACGTTCTTCTTCGGCAGGTCGGGCAGCGGCTCCGCCGGCTTGGCCAAGCCACCAGTGCTCAGGGCATCGCCGGGCGTGCTGGGCAGGCCGCGGCTGAGCTGGCGCTCGATCGCCGCCGACAGCCCGCCGGGCAGGCCGGTCATCTGGGTGGCGAACTGCTGGTCCAGCATCTCGGTGCCGATCTGGCTGAGGCGGTTCTCCATCAGGCCGGATTCGAGCGTGGCGGCGCGCATGCGCTTCATCACCTCGTTCATGAACAAGGCTTCGAACTGCTTGGCCGCCGCCTTGGTGGCCGATTTGGGGTCGCGCGCCGCCTGGGCGCGCAGCGCATCGGTGCTTTGCGTATCGAGCGCAAAGCTCGCAGCGTTGAGGGTCATATCACCTCCAGCTCCGCCTGCAAGGCGCCGGCCGATTTCATGGCCTGCAGGATGGCGAGCAGATCGCCCGGCGTGGCGCCCAGGGCGGACAGGGCCTTGACCACGTCGGCCAGCTTGGCGCTGGCGGGCATCTGGACGAGCGGACCGGGCTCCTGCTTGAGCGTGATGTCCACTTTTTCGGTGACCACGGTCTGGCCGCCCGAGAGCGGCCCGGGCTGGCTGACCTGGGGCGTGCTGGCAATCGTCACGCTCAGGTTGCCATGCGCCACGGCGCAGGGGCCGAGCGTGACGGCCTGGTTCATCACCACCGAGCCGGTGCGGGCGTTGATGACGATGCGCGCGGCCGGGGTGGCGAGATCGAAGGGCAGGTTCTCGATGTCGGCCAGGAAGCCGACGCGCTCGTCCGGGTTCAGCGGCGCCTTGACGCGGATCACCCGGCCGTCCATGGCCTGGGCCGTGCCCTCGCCCTTGGCCTTGTTGATGGCACCGGCCACCGCGCGGGCGGTGGCGAAGTCCACGCTGTTCAGGTCCAGCTGGATGAAGGCACCCTGGTTCAGCGGCGTGGGCACGGCGCGTTCCACAGTGGCGCCGGCCGGCACGCGCCCGGCCGAGAGGTGGTTGATCTGCACCTTGGAGCCGCCGGCCGAGGCGCCGGCGCCGCCGACGATCAGATTGCCCTGCGCCAGCGCGTAGATCTGGCCGTCCGCGCCCTTGAGCGGGGTGGTGATGAGCGTGCCGCCGCGCAGCGACTTGGCGTTGCCGATCGAGGCCACCGTCACGTCCAGCTGCTGGCCGGGCTGCGCAAAGGCAGGCAGCTGGGTGGTGACGACCACCGCGGCGATGTTGCGCGGGCTGGCCGTGACGCCGGGCGGCAGGGTGATGCCGAACTGCTGCAGCATCGCCGTCAGGCTCTGGTTGGTGAAGGGCGACTGGGTGGTCTGGTCGCCCGTGCCGTCCAGACCCACCACCAAGCCATAGCCCGTCAATGGGTTGGAGCGCACGCCGGCCACGGCAGCGACTTCCTTGATGCGCGTGGCCTGCGAGGGCAGGGCCAACACGATCAGCAGCAGGGCGGTGAGGAGGGACTTCATGGGGTCGAGCGGAAGAAGGGGAGGCTCGACCGAATCTTGAAGTTCTTTAGGTCGGCGAAAGACTCAAGAAGAACCGGGAAAGCCAGCCGATTCCATGCAATCCCTCGGCCGGACCGCGGCCGCGCTGTTCGATGCGCACATTGGCCACCGCGGTGGAGGACACCACGTTGCCGGCGCCGATGGTGCGCGGATCGACCTGGCCGGAGAAGCGCAGCACGTCGACGTTGTTGTTCACGCCGATCTGTTTCTCGGCGCTGATCAGCAGGTGCCCGTTGGGCAGCACGGCCTGGACGACCGCGGTGACGCTGCCGCTGAACTCGTTGCTGTTCTCGTTGCTGCCCTTGCCGGTGGTCTTGTTGGCACTGCTGGCGCCAGCGGTGGCGCGCGCCAGGGCCTTGGCGGGGTTCAGGCCCGGAATGGCCGTGACCTCGCCCGAGAGCGAGCCGCTGCGATCGGCCTCGGAGCTGGAGGACTGCGAGGCGCTGATCTTCTCGGTGATGGCGATCATCAGGGTGTCGCCCACCAGCCGGGCCCGGTGTTCCTCGAACAGCGGGCGGTAGGTGGCGGCATGGAAGATCGCGCCGTTGCGGGCCTGCGGCGGCGGCACGTCGGGCAGCTGCACGGCGGGCGGCGGGTCCATCTCGACGCGCGGATCCAGCCAGGCGGCGCAACCGGTGGCTAGGGGCAGCAGCAGCAGGGCGAGCTTCTTCATGATGAAACCTCAGATCTGAGAGAGGCGCTGCAGCATCTGGTCGCTGGTCTGCACCGCCTTGGAGTTCAGCTCGTAGGCGCGCTGGGTCTGGATCATCTGCACCAGCTCTTCGACCACATTGACGTTGGAGCTTTCGATGAAGCCCTGCTTGATGCCGCCCAGGTTGTTCGTGCCCGGCGCGCCGACCTGCGGGGCGCCGCTGGAGGCGGTCTCGGCATAGAGATTGCCGCCCAACGGATCCAGGCCATTGGGGTTGATGAAATTGGCCAGTTGCACCTGGCCGATGCCCTGCGGCGTGGGGTTGCCGGGTAGGGTGACGGAGACCGTGCCGTCGGCGCCGATGCTGACCGAGAGGGCATTGGCGGGCACGGTCAGGCCGGGCAGCAGGGTGTCGCCGTTGTTGGTGACGATCTGGCCATTGGCGTCGACCTTGAAGCTGCCGTCGCGCGTGTAGGCGGTGGTGCCGTCGGGGCGCTGGATCTGGAAGAAGCCCTTGCCGGTGATGGCCATGTCCAGGCTGTTGCCGCTCTGCGAGAGATTGCCCTGCGTGAACTGGCGGCCGGTGGCGGCGGTGCGCACGCCCAGGCCCACCTGCAGGCCGGCGGGCAGGTTCGTCTGCTCCGTTTCCGGCGCGCCGGCCTGGCGCAGGTTCTGGTACATCAGGTCCTCGAACAAGGCCTGCGAGCGCTTGTAGCCATTCGTCGAGACGTTGGCCAGGTTGTTGGAGATGTGGTCCAGCTGGGTTTGCTGGGCCTCCATGCCGGTCTTGGCGATCCAGAGGGCGCGCATCATGCTCGGTACTCCTTAATGCGGTCGGCGCCCGCCGGGCCGTCCCAAGGGCGCCGCGGCCCCCTTGGGGGGTGGCGAACGAAGTGAAACTGGGGGCTCTTCACGTCGGTGAAAGCAGTTTTGCGGAGACTTGGCCCTGCGTCTGCGCGATGTTGAGCAGCTTCATCTGCTGCTCGAACTGGCGCGCGGCCGAGATCATGGAGACCATGGTCTCGACGGCGCTGACGTTGGAGCCTTCCAGCACGCCGGCTTCGAGGCGCGCATTGGGGTCCGCAGGCAGGGGATCAACCGTGCGAAACAGGCCGTCCTCGCCGCGCGTCATGCGCTCCTCGGGGGTGACGAGCTTGAGCCGGCCAACGTTGGCGGGCCGGCCCGTGGCTCCCTTGGCGGAAACGGTGCCGTCCTCGCCGATCTGGATCTCGGAATTGGGCGGGATGGTGATGGGGCCGCCATCGCCCAGCACGGGCAGGCCGCCGCGTGTCACCAGCAGGCCCTCGGCGTTGACGTCCAGCGCGCCGGCCCGGGTGTAGGCCTCGGTGCCGTCCAGGCCCTGCACGCTGAGCCAGCTCTTGCCCTTGACGGCGACGTCCAGATTGCGCGCCGTGGTCTGCAGCGGCCCGGCCTTGTCGTCGTAGCCGATGGTGGTTTCCAGCGCGTAGACGCGGGTGCTGGCGCCATCGCCGCGCACCGGAACGGCCCGGAAGGCCTGCAACTCGGCGCGAAAACCGGTGGTGGTGACGTTGGCCAGGTTGTGCGCCAGCACCTCCTGGCGCTGCATCGCCGCCTTGGCCCCCGCCATCGAGTTGTAGATCATCCGGTCCATGGGTCAGCCCCTTAACGGAGGTTGGTGATCGTCTGCAGCACCTGGTCCTGCGTGCGGATGGTCTGGGCGTTGGCCTGGTAGACCCGCTGCGCCGTGATCATGTTCACCAGCTCGATCGTCAGGTCGGTGTTGCTGTCTTCCAGTGCGCCGGCCTGCAGGGCGCCGAAGTTGCCCACGCCGGGAACACCGAGGATGGCGTCGCCGGAGGCGAAGGTGCTGGCCCAGACGTTGCCGCCCATGGGCTGCAGGCCCTGCACATTGCGGAAGTTGGCCAGTTCGACCTGGCCGGCCGGCTTGGTCTGGCCATTGCTGTAGCGCGCCGTGACGATGCCGTTGCCCTCGATCAGGATGCCGCTGAGCTGGCCGGGCGAGTAGCCGTCCTGGAACACATCGGTGACGGAGAAGGCCGAGCCGTTCTCGGTCAGGCTCAGCAGGTTGATGGCCACCGGCGTGGCGGCGTTGTCGTTGGTGAAGTCGGCAATGCCGAGCTTGAGGATCTGGTTGGGCGGGTTGGGGTCGACCTGGTCCGGGATGCGCAGGTTCAGCAGCACCGGCGGGCTGGCCGTCGGGTCCGGAATGCGCGGCAGGCCGCCATTGCGTGGGAAAACCACCGTGGTCCAGGGCAGGTCGGGGTTGCCGTTGGCGTCGGGCGTGATCGCGGCGTCGGCATCCGTGGTGGTGACGGCGCGGCCGTCGGCGGTCACGTAGATGTGCCACTGGTCGTTGTCCAGCAGGCCGGTCACCGGGTCGGCCACCGGGTCGCCCTTCTGGAAGTACATCGTCACCGCAATCTCTTCGCCCTTGGCGTTGAAGACCGAGAGCGAGGTGGCGTTGTTGTAGGTGGTGGCGTCGTTGAGGATGATGCCGGCGCCCGTGCCGGTCTTTGGCAGGCGCGAGTCCAGGTTCAGTTCGAGCTTGACCTCGGTGGTCTGGTTGGCCTCGATGCCCGAGGTCGGCAGCTGCAGCGGTTGCGCGATGCCGGGCTGGATCACGCCCGTGCCGTCGGCCGGGTAGCCGACCAGGCGCAGCTGGTCGTTGTTGACGATGAAGCCCTCGCGGTTGACCTTGAACTGGCCATTGCGGGTGTAGAGGCGCGGGTTCACGCCGTCCGAGACCTGGAAGAAGCCCTGACCATTGATGGCCAGGTCCAGCGGGTTCTCGGTGGTGGTGATGTTGCCCTGGGTGAACTGCTGCGCTACCGCGGACAGGCCCACGCCGATGCCGACGTTGTTGACCCCGGCCCCGCTGAGCGCGGCGGCGTAAACGTCGGAGAACTCGGCCCGTGAGGCTTTGAAGCCCACCGTGCTGGCGTTCGCCACGTTGTTGCCGATGACGTCCAGGTTCTTGCTGGCAGCGTTCAGGCCGGAGAGACCTTGTTGAAAGCCCATGGTGGCTCCTCAGTCAACAGAAAGAATGGCGTCGGCGCCGGCAGTGGCGCCGCTGGCCAGTTGGAAACCCAGCTTGCCGCCCTGGGTGGTGACGGCCACGACCGTGTCGCGGGTGTAGGTGGTGGCGCTCACCGGCTTGCTGCCGCGCAGCGCCTCCACCTTGAAATGCAGTTCGGCATTCGGGTTGATGCCCGCACGCGGCCAGCCGAAGCTGTGGGTGCCGCTGCCCGCGGCGCCCAGGTCCACGGTGTCGATCACCGTGCCAGCGGCGGTGGTGATGTGCACGCGCACCTGGTCGGCGGGGCCCTCGAGCTTGAAGCTGCCCTCGGCGCCGTCGCTCTTGATGGCCAGGCGGCTGCCTTCCAGCGTGACGTCGTGGCCCACCATGGCCACGCCCTGGAAGGCCTGGGCCTGCTGGGTCTGCGAGACCAGCTTCTCGATATTGGTGTTCAGGTTCTCGACGCCGGTGACCGTCTGGATCTGCGCGATCTGCGTGGTCAGCTGCGCGTTCTCCATCGGGTTCATCGGGTCCTGGTTCTTCATCTGCGCGACCAGCAGGGTCAGGAAGCGGTCCTGGTTCTCCTGGGACTTGCTCGTGGCCGCCTTTTCCTTGGGTGTGGGCGGGTTGATGACGGCACCGACATCCATGCTCTAGCTCCTTATTGGCCCAGCTGCAGGGTCTTCTGCAGCAGCACCTTCGCGGTGTTCATGACCTCGACGTTGTTCTGGTACGAGCGCGAGGCGGCAATCATGTTGACCATCTCCTCCACGCTGTTGACGTTCGAGTACGTCACATAGCCCTGGGCATCCGCCTTGGGGTGCTTGGGGTCGTGCACACGCCGGCCCGGCGTGTTGTCTTCGGTGATGTTGGTGACCTTCACGCCAGCCGCGGCAGCGTCGGGCGGCGTCATGCCATCGCGCGCGCCCACCAGATGGGTCTGGAACACCACCTGGCGCGCCTTGTAGACGCTGCCATCGGGCCCGGCCACCGTGTCCACATTGGCCAGGTTGCTGGCCACCACGTTGAGGCGCTGGCTGTTGGCCGAGACGGCGCTGCCGCTGATGTTGAAGATCTGGAACATCGACATGACAAGACTCCTCAGGCCGAGTTGTGCGACTTCATGGCGTCCTGCAGGGTGCGCAGACTGCCGTTGATGAAGCGCAGCGTGGCTTCGTAGCGCAGGCTGTTGTCCGCAAAGGCGGCGCGCTCGCGGTCCATGTCCACGCCGTTGCTGTCCAGGCTGGTCTGGGCCTGCAGCGCGAAGCGCGCAGTGCTCTGGGCCAGTTCGGTGGGGCTGGCGCGCTGGCCTGTGGCCTGGGCCTGCTGGGCGGCGCTGGTGGCATTGCGCAGCGCGCTGGCGAAGTCGAAGTCGTGCGCCTGGTAGCCGGGGGTGTCGGCGTTGGCGATGTTGCCGGCCAGCATGCGCTGGCGTTCGGCCCGCAGCAGCAGGGCCTGGGTCTGGAATTCAAGTCCGGTGGTGAGCCGATCCAACATGGCGCCTCCGGTCAGCGCGAAAACCCTTGATGGGCGATGGCGCTCATTCTGGGCAGGGGGTGGCCGAACTTGAGCCGGAAAAGGCCGGTCACTCACCCCCATTTCCGGCCCTGGCGGGCGGCGTCCCTGCCTAGAGTGCGGCGGCATGAAGTTCGCTGTGCTGCCCCTGCTGTGGATGCTGGCCCTGCCCGCAGTGGCCGCGCTGGCGCCGCAGTGGCAGCAGGAGCTGCAGCAGCTGACCGAACAGGCCGCCCGGGCCGCGCTGCCGCCGCATGCCGAACTGCAGGTGCAACTGGGCGCGCCCGACCCGCGCCTGCGCCTGGCGCCCTGCGAGCAGGTGCAGGCCTTCGTGCCGGCCGGCCAGAGCCTGTGGGGACGCAGCCGCATCGGCCTGCGCTGCGTGGCGGGCGCGGTGCGCTGGTCCATCAGCGTGCCGGTGCAGGTGCGGGTGTTCGCCCCCGCCTGGGCCGCCACCCAGGCCCTGCCCGCCGGCGTCACGCTGGAGGCTGCGCATCTGGAGCGCCGCCGGGTGGAGCTCAGCGCCGAGGCCTCGCCCGCGCTCGCCCAAGCCGAAGCGCCGCTGGGCCGGGTGCTCGCCCGCCCCCTCGAAGCGGGCGAGGGCTTGCGGCAATCCCATCTGCGCCAGCGCCTCTGGTTCGCCGCCGGCGCGCCGGTGCAGCTGCGCCTGGCCGGCAGCGGCTTTGCCGTGAAGGCCGAGGGTCAGGCCATGGCGCCGGGCCTGGACGGCCAGCCGGTGCGCGTCCGGCTGGACAACGGACGCACCGTTTTGGGGCAGGCTGTGGGCCCCAATGAAGTGGAGTTGGCCTGGTGAGCCCTACAAATCCCCCTAAAGTTGCTGCTCCCGGGGCCGAAGTAGTCCCCAAGACCTGGGCATGCGGGCCCGGGATCTAGGAAGTGGAGCTCAGTCATGGAAATCGGCAACAACCCCAATCGCCCGGTGCAACAGCCGGCCCAGGAACGCTCGGCACGCCCCGAGTTGTCCCCGCAGGCCGGTCGCGCTGCCGCTCCGGCGGTGCAGCCGAACCAGACCGGTGCGCGGCCTGAACCCGTCAACGCCAATCCGCCGGCCAGTGCCCAGGTGGCGCTGTCCAGCAGCGCCGTGCAACTGCTCAAGGGCAGTGATGACCAGGACAGCTTTGACACTGCCAAGGTCGAGCGCCTCTCGCGCGACATCGAGGAAGGTCGTTTTGAGGTCGATGCAGAAGCCGTGGCCGACCGCCTGATCGCCAACACCCGTGAGCTGCTGAGCAGCCGCAAGTCTTCCGAAACCTGAACGCCCGCGCTGCCGCCCCTGGCGGGCCCGGACGCTCCCTAGCCTGTGCCCCGCCATGCAACGCAACTCCTTCCCCATTCCCCGCGCCCCCAGCCCGGTTGAACTGCTGACCGAGCTGGAGGCGGCCCTGGCCGGCGTGCATGAGGCCCTGGCCCAGCGCGACACCGACGCGCTGGAGCGCCACAGCCTGGCCGTGCAGCGCCTGATGGCCGCCGCGCTGGAGCAGGCGCGCCGTGGCCAACTGCAGCCCGAGGCGCGCCAGCGCCTGGCCCAGGCCGGCGCCCAGCTGGCGGCCGAACGGGTCAGCCTGTCGCGTGCCACCGCCGCCTTCGATCGCGCCATCGACGCCCTGATGCCGGCCGAGACCCTGGGCCTGTATGGCGAGTCTGGCCGTTCCCTCAAACGCCGCAGCAGCGGCGACAGCGTCAGCGCGTAGCCGCGCGGCGCACCGCCTCCAGGTAGGCGTGCCCATCGGGCGGCAGACCGCTGCGCTGGCTGGTCCAGATCATTTCCCCCAGCGCCTCCATGGCCACATGGTGGGCTTCGTGTAGCGAGCCCAGGCGTGCCGCCAGCAGCTCCAGCGCCTGCCGGATGCCCGAGGGCTGGTCGATCGACACCTGCTCGCTGATCGACAGGTGCATGGCCAAGTGCAGGAAGGGGTTGGTCTGACCGTCTTCCACCCGGTACTCCAGCGCCAGCGCCGAGGCTTCGTCGGCGAGCTCCGCAAAGTACTCCGGGTGCTCGGCCACCCAGGGCTGGGCCAGCTTCTGCATCGGGTCCAGCGCGGCGCCGGCCTGCCATTGGCGGTAGGTGGCGCAGAAGAAGCGCCGCACGTCGAGTTGGGAAGGCGTGTACATGGGCCGCATTGTCCCTGGCCCTACCATGGCGCCCGGTGGCAACTCGTGGGAGCTTGGACATGGGCGTGATCGTGGTGGCCAATACCAAGGGCGGGGTGGGCAAGAGCACGCTGGCCAGCAATCTGGCCGGCTACCTGGCGCGCCAGGGCCGGCGCGTGATGCTGGGCGACACCGATGCCCAGCAGTCCGCCCGCCAGTGGCTGGAGCAGCGCCCCGAAGGGCTGCCGGCCATCGAGGGCTGGGAAGCCGAGGGCGACAAGTTGCGCAGCCCCAAGGGCGCCCAGCACCTGGTGCTGGACACCCCGGCCGGCCTGCACGGCAAACCGCTGGAGCAGGCCGTGGCGGTGGCGCGGCACATCCTCGTGCCCCTGCAGCCCAGCCCCTTCGATGCCCAGGCCAGCCTGCCCTTCGTGCGTCAGCTCGAAAAGCTGGCCGGCAAGCGCAGCCAGCCGCCGCGCATCGGCCTGGTGGTGATGCGCAACAAGGAGGGCACGCAGTCCAGCCAGCAGGTACAGACCTTTTTGGCCACCGCTGGTTTGTCGCCCGTGGCTGTTTTGCGCGACACGCAGAATTACATCCACCTCGCTGCCCGCGGCCTCACGCTTTGGGACGTGGCGCCCAGCCGGGTCGAGCGCGACCTGGAGCAATGGCAGCCCCTGCTGGAGTGGCTGAACTTGAACTGATTCCCATGCAGCTGCTGCTGATTGACGACCACCCGCTGATCCACCTCGCCCTGCAGGCCCTGCTGGCCGACTTCCAGCCCAGCGTGCGCCTGCAGCCGGTGCTGAACATTGCGGCTGCACGCGCGGCCCTGCAGCCGGGGCATGGCTTCGAGCTGGTGCTGCTCGATTTGCAGCTGCATGAGGAGGACGGCTTTGCCTTCCTGGACGAACTGCGCGAGGCCCACCCGGAGCTGCCGGTGGCGGTGATGTCGGCCTCCGATTCGATGAGCGACGTGATCCGCGCCATCGACCAGGGGGCGATGGCCTACATCCCCAAGACCATCGAGCCCGCGCTGATGAAGGAGGCGCTGGAGCTGGTGGTCAGCGGCGGCATCTACGTGCCCTCGATGCGCATGACCGGCGTGCCGCCCCCGCCGGCACCCGGCCAGCAGGCGGTGGCCGCCCCGCCGCCCCCTCGACCGCAGGCGCTGGACAGGCTCCCCATCACGCCGCGCCAGCAGGACGTGCTGCACGGCCTGCTGCTGGGCAAACCCAACAAGCTGATCGCCAACGAGCTCGGCATTTCGGCCGACACCGTGAAGGACCATGTGCAGGCCATCTTCCGCGCCCTGGGCGTGCGCACGCGCACGCAGGCGGTGCTGGCGGTCAGCCAGATGGGGAAGGTGAATCAGTAGGCCGCTTCCGCCTCGGCCTGGCGGTTGCCCAGCCGCACGTAAATCGGCGCAAAGGCCTCGGCCTGGGTCAGCTCCAGCAGGCCCTCGCGGGTCAGTTCCAGCATGGCGATGAAGGTCACCACCAGCACCTGGGGGCCGCGCACGGGCTCGAACAGGTCCTCGAAGCCCAGGTAGCGCTGGCCCTGCAGGCGGCGCAACAGGATACCCATGTGTTCGCGTACCGAGAGCTGCTCGCGCGTGATCTTGTGGTGCTGGTGCAGCTTGGCGCGCGCCAGCAGCTCGCGCCAGGCCTGGGCCAGGTCTTCCGGCCGCACGTCCTCATAGCGCGGCTCGGCGCTGAAATCGGCCTGCACCTGGGGGCGCCAGAAGTCGCGCCCCAGCAGCGGCAGCTCGTCCAGCTTCAGTGCGCCCAGCTTGATGCGCTCGTACTCCAGCAGGCGGCGCACCAACTCGGCGCGCGGGTCTTCGGCCTCGACGCCGTCATCGCGCGGCCGCACCGGCAGCAGCATGCGGCTCTTGATCTCGATGAGCAGCGCCGCCATCAGCAGGTACTCGGCGGCGAGTTCGAGGTTGTGCGTGCGGATCTGTTCGACGTAGCCCAGGTACTGCGCGGTCACGTCCGCCAGCGGGATGTCGAAGATGTTGAAGTTCTGCTTGCGGATCAGGTACAGCAGCAGATCCAGCGGACCCTGGAAGGCTTCCAGGAAGACTTCCAGCGCGTCGGGCGGGATGTAGAGATCCTGCGGCAGCTGGAACAGCGGCTCCCCATACAGGGTGGCCACCGCCACGTGGTCAACGACCTCGGGCGTGGTCTCCAGCTCGACCGGATCGGCGCTCAAGCCTTGTTTTGGTAAACGTAGGGCTGCTGCGGCACCTTGGCAGCCTGGAACTCGGCCTGCTGGCGGCGGTCCAGGTTCTTGTCCCACAGCAGGCCGCGGCCGGCGCGCTGTTCGGCTTCCAGGGTCGGCTTCTTGGCCTTGAGCTCCTGGATCATCTGGGTGACGTCCGAGGTGTAGGGCTTCCAGAAGAAGGGCATGGCTGATCTCAGGATTCCGGGGAACCGGCAATTTTAGAGTCGGCCAGCTTGGGCACGATCTGGGCGGCGCCCAGTTCGGCCTCGAAACCGCTGCGGCGGATCAAGGAAAGCGGCTGTTCGTTCACATCGGCCAGCACCAGGGCCACCTCGCGGCGCTGCAGGGCGCGGTGCAGCTGGCGCAGCGCGTCCAGGCCGGAGGTGTCCAGCTGCACCAGGCGGTGCAGGTCCAGCACCACCGCGCGGGTACCCGCAGCCACCTGCTCGGCCAGGCCCTCGACCTTGCCCACCGCGCCAAAGAACAGCGAGCCATAGAGCTCGAAGGCCTGCACGCCGGCGGGCAGCGGGCTGTCGGCCAGGGGGCTCACGCGGAAAAGCGTGCCCATGCGGTAGATGAAGAAGGCGCAGGCCAACAGCAGGCCGATCTCCACCGCCACGGTGAGGTCGAACACCACGGTCAGCACGAAGGTGCCCACCAGCACGGTGCGGTACTGCACCGAGAAATGGCGCAGGCGCGCGAACTCGTGCCACTCGCCCATGTTCCAGGCCACGAACAGCAGGATGCCGGCCAGCACCGCCAGCGGCACATGCAGGGCCAGCGGGGCGGCTAGCAGCATCACCGCCAGCACCGTGAGCGCGTGCACCATGCCGGCCAGCGGCGTGCGCGCCCCGGCCCGTACATTGGTGACGGTGCGCGCAATCGTGCCGGTGGCCGGCATGCCGCCCAGCAGCGGGCTGACCATATTGGCCAGGCCCTGCGCCATCAGCTCCTGATTCGGGTCATGACGGGGCAGTTCGGGGGCCAGGTTGTCGGCCACGCGGGCGCAGAGCAGGGATTCGATCGCGCCCAGCAGCGCGATCGTCAGTGTCGGGGTGACCAGCTGCTTGGCGTCCGTCCAGGCCAGGCTGGGCCACTGCGGCATCGGCAACTGGCTGGGGATGCTGCCGAAGCGGCTGCCGATGGTCTCCACCGGCCAGCCCAGCAGGGCGGCGAGCGCGCTGAGCGTGAGCAGGGCGACGATGGGCCCGGGCAGGCGCGAGATGGAGCGCAGTGCCTTGGCGCGTCGCAGCCCTTGCGGCAGCGGCGTGCGCTCGCCAAAGAGGCGTGGCCACAGGAACAAGCCGGCCACGCAGAGCAGGCCCAGCAGCAGGGCGTGCGGGTTCCAGCTGTGCGCGTGCTGGCTGAGCACATTGATCTGCGCAAAGAAGTCGGCCGGCAGCTTGCCCGGGATCTGCAAGCCGAACAGATCGCGCAGTTGCGACAGGGCGATCAGCACCGCGATCCCGTTCGTGAAACCGATGACGATGGTGACCGGCACATAGCGCACCAGCACGCCCAGGCGGAACAGGCCCATCAGGAAGAGCAGGCCGCCGGCCATCAGCGTGGAGAGCAGCAGGCCACCGAGGCCATGGCGCTCCACGATGCCGTAGACGACGACGATGAAGGCCCCGGCCGGCCCGCCGATCTGGACGTTCGAGCCGCCCAACAGCGCGATCAGAAAGCCCGCGGCAATGGCGGTGACCAAGCCCGCCTCGGGCTTGAGCCCGCTGGCGATGGCAAAGGCCATGGCCAGGGGCAGGGCCACCACGCCGACGGTGAGGCCTGCCCCCACATCCCGCCAGCCCGCCTGGCGCCAGACGTCCAGCGCGCGGGGGTGGAAGCGGTGCAGGGCCATGGTCTCAGTGTGTCAGACCCGCCCTTGCGTCACGCTGACGGGCGTCAGCGCACCCGCATCCCTGGCTGCGCGCCGGCGTGGGGTTCGAGCACGAACACGCCCGGCACCGCCTTTTCATCGGCGTGGCTGGCGGCCAGCACCATGCCTTCGCTGACGCCGAACTTCATCTTGCGCGGCGCCAGGTTGGCCACCAGCACGGTCAGCTTGCCTTCGAGGTCCTCGGGCTTGTAGGCGCCGGCAATGCCGCTGAAGACGTTGCGGGTGCGGCCCTCGCCGGCGTCCAGGGTCAGGCGCAGCAGCTTGGTGCTGCCCTCCACGCGCTCGGCCTTGACGATCTTGGCGATGCGCAGGTCGGGCTTGACGAAGTCGTCGATGGTGATTTCGGCCGCGATGGGCTCGCCACCCGGGATGGGCGCGGGCGGCTCGGGCTTGGTGAACAGGGCTTCGAGCTGCTCCACCGTGACGCGCTGCATCAGGTGCTGGAAAGCGCCGATCGGGGCCGCGCCCAGGCGCTGGCCAGCGGCCGCCCAGTCCATCGGGGCGATCTGCAGGAAGCTCTCCACCTTCGCGGCCAGCGCCGGCAGCACCGGCTTCAGGTAGAGCGTCAGCAGGCGGAAGGCCTCGATGCAGGTCGAGCAAGCCTGGTGCAGCTCGGTCTGCTTGTCGGCCTGCTTGGCCAGCTCCCAGGGCTTGTGGGCGTCCACGTACTCGTTCACGCGGTCGGCCAGGGCCATGATCTCGCGCAGGGCCTTGCCGAACTCGCGGCCGTCGTACTGCTCGGCCAGGCCGGCAGCCGCAGCCTGCAGCTGGGCAATCACCGCTTCGCCGTCGGCACCCAGGTCAGCGCACAGCCGGCCCTCGAAGCGCTTGGCAATGAAGCCGGCGGCGCGGCTGGCGATGTTGATGTACTTGCCGACCAGATCGGAGTTGACCCGGGCGATGAAGTCCTCGGGGTTGAAGTCCAGGTCCTCGACACGCGGGTTCAGCTTGGCTGCCAGGTAGTAGCGCAGCCATTCGGCGTCCAGCCCCACTTCGAGGTAGCGCAGCGGGTCGATGCCGGTGCCGCGGCTCTTGCTCATCTTCTCGGCGTTCACCGTCAGGAAGCCGTGCACGTAGACGCGATCGGGCGTCTTGCGGCCGCTGAAGTGCAGCATGGCCGGCCAGAACAGGGTGTGGAAGTAGGTGATGTCCTTGCCGATGAAGTGCACCTGCTCGGTCTTGGGGTCGGCCAGGAAGGCCTCGATGTCCTTGCCCTGCTGGGCGAACCAGGCGTACAACGAGGCCAGGTAGCCGATCGGCGCATCCAGCCAGACGTAGAAGTACTTGCCCGGCGCGTCGGGGATCTCGATGCCGAAGTAGGGTGCGTCGCGGCTGATGTCCCAGTCGCCCAGGCCACCATTGCCCTCTTCGTCGGTGGTGAACCACTCCTTGATCTTGTTCAGCACCTCGGGCTGCAGGCGGCCTTCCTCGTGCGTCCAGGCCTGCAGGAAGTCCTTGCAGCGCGCGTCGCTGAGCTTGAAGAAGTGGTGGTCGCTCGTCTTCAGCACGGGTGTCGCGCCACTGAGCACCGAGTAGGGGTTCTTGACCTCGGTGGGCGCGTAGACGGCGCCGCAGCTCTCGCAGGAATCGCCGTACTGGTCCTTGGCGCCGCACTTCGGGCACTCGCCCTTGATGAAGCGGTCCGGCAGGAACATGCCCTTGGCGGGGTCGAAGAACTGCTCGATGGCGCGCACCTCGATCAGGCCGGCGGCGCGCAGCTTGCGGTAGACGTCCTGGCTGAGCGCGTGGTTCTCGGGCGCGTCGGTGCTGTGCCAGTGGTCGAAGGCGATGTGGAAGCCGTCGAGGTAGGGCTTGCGGCCGGCGGCGATGTTGGCCACGAAGGCCTGTGGCGTGATACCGGCCTTCTCGGCCGCGATCATGATCGGCGCGCCGTGGGCGTCGTCGGCGCAGACGAAGTGCACCTCATGACCCTGCAGGCGCTGGAAGCGCACCCAGATGTCCGCCTGCGTGTACTCCATGATGTGCCCGATATGGAAGTTCGCGTTGGCGTAGGGCAGGGCGGTGGTGACGAAGAGCTGGCGGCGCGTCATGTCGGGCGGCTCACAGGAATCAGGCAGGGGGCGGGATTCTAGGGATTGCCCCTGGGCCGGGCCCAGAATGCGCGCCCCGCTTCGATTTGCTGCCGCGCCATGACCAAGAAAGTTCTGCTCGCACTGGCTGTCGCCTTGGCCCTGGCCGCGGCGGGCTATTGGGTCCAGAGGCCAGCACCGGCGGCGCCGGGAGCGCCTGCGGCCCCTGCGCCGGTGGCTGCGGAACCGGACCTGCGCCCCCGCCTGCAAGAGCTGGTGGCCGCGCAGCGCCAGATCATCGTGCTGCTGGCCGACGAGGCCCAGCTGAACCCGGCCGCGCGCACGGCCGCGCGCACGGTGGGCCAGGCCCTGTTCCACGACAAGCTGGCGCGTAGCCAGGCGCTGGAGGCCGAGCTGGCTGCGCTGGCGCAGCGCGAGCAGGGCCGCGGCTACCCGAACCTGGGCCGCCTGCTGGACTTCATCGAATCCGAGCCCGCGCTCTTCGACGCCGACCGCCTGGCCTTCCGCGAGCTGCTGCAGGGCCTGCAGCAGGCGCTCTCGCGCAGCGGCACGCTGGACGCCGTGAAGCTGCACAAGCGCCTGGGCGAGGACCTGGAGGCCCTGGCCGCCATCGAGCAGAACTACGAGAAGGAGTACGGGCAGATCTTCAGCCGCTTCCAGAGCCGCGCCATCGAGCAAAAGCGCGAGCGCTGGGACGACTACCTGGCCGCGCTGCGCAAGCTCTACAGCCGCGAGCAGGTCCTCAAGGACCAGGGCGTGGTGCTGGGCTACAGCCCTGAAAAGCTGGCCCAGCTGGACAAGGCGGCTGCCGAGCCGCCCCAGCCCGGCCTGCCGCCCAAGACCCTGCTGCTCACCTTCGACGACGGCCCGCACCCGCGCTACACGGAGGAGATCAAGGCCATCCTGCGCCAGTACGGCGTGCCGGCGGTGTTCTTCGCGGTGGGCCGCAACCTGGGCAGCGTGGCGGCCGATGGCAAGGCCCAGCTGGGCGCCCAGGCGGCGGTGGCGCGTCGGCTCAAGGACGAGGGCTTCACCCTTGCCAACCACAGCTACTCGCATGCCCAGCTCTCCAAGGCCAGTGGCGCGGCGCTGAAGGGCGAGATCCTGAACGCCGATGCCCTGCTCAAGGCCCTGGACCCGCAGCGGGCGCCGCTGTTCCGCTTCCCCTACGGCGCGCACAGCGGCGAGGGCCTGGCGATCCTGCAGGAGGCGCAGCTGCAGTCGGTGATGTGGCAGATCGACTCGCTGGACTGGGCCGACCCCGTGCCCAGCTCGATCGCCGACCGCGTGCTGCGCCAGATCGACCAGGCCGGCCGCGGCATCGTGCTGTTCCACGACATCCACGAGCGCACCGTCAAGGCCCTGCCGCAGATCCTCGACCGCCTGGTGGCCGAGGGCTACCAGTTCGCCGGCTGGGACGGCCAGGGCTTCAGCACCAAGACCCGCAGCGCGGCGGCGCCTGAGCGCATCACCACCGGCTACCGCCACAGCTGGGCGGTGGTGATCGGCATTGACGAGTACAAGGACTGGCCGCGCCTGCAGCATGCCGGCGCCGATGCCGACGCCATGCGCCAGCTGCTGCAGCAGCGCTTCGGCTTTGCGCCCGAGCGCACCATCGTGCTGAAGAACCAGGAGGCTACGCGCCAGGGCATCCTCTCGGCCTTCCACGAGCGCCTGGCCCATGGCGGCCTGCAGAAGGACGATCGCGTGCTGGTCTTCTTCGCCGGCCATGGCGCCACGCGCAAGCTCAGCTCCGGCCGCGAGCTGGGCTACATCGTGCCGGTGGATGCCGCCCACACGCCCGAGCGCCTGGCCACCGACGCAATTTCGATGAGCGAGCTGCAGAACATCGCCGAGAGCCTGCCGGCTAAGCACCTGCTGTTCGTGATGGACAGCTGCTACTCCGGCCTGGGGCTGACGCGCGGCAGTGCCGGCAGCGGCTTCCTGCGCCAGAACGCGCTGCGCCTGGGGCGTCAGATGCTCACCGCCGGCGGCGCCGACCAGTTGGTGGCCGATGGCGGCCCGGGCGGGCATTCCGTGTTCACCTGGACCCTGCTGCAGGCCCTGGGCGGCAAGGGTGACCTGAACGGCGACGGCCTGATCACCGGCACCGAGCTGGCCGCCTATGTGGCGCCGGCGGTGGCCGGGGTTTCGCAGCAGACGCCGGCCTTCGGCAGCCTGCCCGGTTCGCAGGGCGGCGAGTTCGTCTTCGAGCTGGCGGCGGAAAACGAGTTCCTGAGCCCGGAGAGCAACCAGCTGGCGCCCGAGGCGATCGCCCTCAACACCAAGCTGGATGCGGCCCAGGCCGAGGCGCCCGGCCCGGCCGCGGCACCCAAGGTGGCCGACCTCTCCGGCCAGGCCCGCCCGCTGGCCCCCAGCCCCACCGTGCCGCTGGCGGCGCGCCAGCTCGCCCAGCGCGCCAACGACCGCGGCCTGCAGCTCTACCGCGAGCAGCGCTACGCCGAGGCCGAGGCCGCCTTCACCGAGGCGCTGAAGCTGCGCCCCGAGTTCGCGCTCGCGGCCAACAACCTGGGCTACGTGTACCTGCGCCAGAACAAGCCGCGCGAGGCGGTGCGCTGGTTCGAGAACACGCTGAAGCTCGATCCCTCGCGCGCCATTGCCTACCTGAACCTGGGCGAGGCCTGGCAGGCTCTGGGCGACGCGACGGCCGCGCGCAAGGCCTTTCAGACCTATCTGGAGCTGGCGCCGCAAGGGGCCGGGGCCGAGCGCGCGCGGGCAGGGCTGAAGGCGGGCTAAGCCTCTGCCATTCAACCGTTCCGGCCCGCGCCGCGTTGTGGCGCGGCCTTCGACTCTCGGAATCCCCATGTCCCACACCCGCCGCACCTTGTTTGCCCTGAGCGCCCTGGCCTTGCTGCCCGCTCTGGCCCGGGCCGATCACGACGACCGCGACGAGGGCGAGTACCGCATCCTCTACGCCCGCTACGGCACGGCCGAACAGCAGGTCGACGTGACCGAGCGGCTCAAGCAGCTGGCACGCGAGGACGAGCGCTTCCGCGCCGGCAACGAGGCCTTCGGTGTGGACCCGGCGCCGGGCCGGCGCAAGACCCTGCGCATCGTGGCGCGCGGGCGCGACGGCCAGCAGCGCGTGTTCGAGTACCGCGAGGGCAGCCGCGTCGATGGCCGCGAGTTCATCGGCTGGCGCACTGGCCGCGGCTGGGGCGATGAGCGCGGCGGCTGGCGCGATGCCGATGGCGACGGCCGCGACAGCGGCCGCTACCGCATCCTCGAAGCCCGCTACGGCACGCCGCGCCGCCATGTGGATGTGACCGAGCGCCTGCGCCAGCTGGCCCGCCAGGACCTGCGCTTTCGCGTCGAGAACGAACGCCTGGGCGTGGACCCCGACCCGGGCCGCCGCAAGCAGCTGCGCCTGTTCGTGCGTGACCGCCAGGGCGAGGAGCGCGTGTTCGAGTACGACGAGGGCGCGGTGGTGGATGGCGCGCTGTTCACCGGCTGGCAGCGCGGCGACTGGGGTCATGAGCGCCGCGAGCGCGACTGGAGCGACGAGCGCCGCGAAGAGCAGTGGCTTCAGGTGCACGAGGCCCTCTGGGGTGCCGATTCGCGCTGGGCCGACGTGACCGCCGCCGTGCGCGCCGCCCTGGCGCGGGGCGGCCAGCCCCGTGTGAGCAACGAGCTGCTGGGCGTGGACCCGGCCCGGCGCGTGCGCAAGACCTTGCGCCTGCGCTACCAGCGCGGCCGCGGCCCGCTGCGTGAGCTGGAGCTGCGCGAGGGCGAGCCTTTGGCGCTGCCCTGAGCCCGCCGAGGGCCCCAGACGCGCCCCCCGACGGCCCCCCTCAGGCAGGGGGTGAAGCTGGGCCGGCCTCGCGCCGGTCAGCGCACTTTCTCCTATGAAGCGGCGGGCTTCTACGGGTTTGCCTGAGTGGGAAACAACGGAGCCGCCCTGTGTCCGTTTGTCACGGGATTTTCTTGACCGTTCGGTAAGTTACGCCGCTTGCAATTCACCCTCGACAGGCGGCTCCCGTGATCAGTCTCACCACCCTGGGTTCGGCGTACACGCAGAACTTCGATTCCCTGCCAACCAGCGGCACGTCCAGCACCCTGCCCGCGGGCTGGGTCATCCTGGAGTCGGGCACCAATGCCAATGCCACGCTCACGGCGGGCACGGGCAGCAGCAATACCGGCGACACCTACAGCTTCGGCCAGACCGGCAGCACCGACCGGGCGCTGGGTGGCTTGCTCTCGGGCAGCCTGACGCCGATGTTCGGCGTGGCCTTCACCAACAACACCGGGGCGTTGATCACCGAGCTGCAGATCAGCTACCGCGGCGAGCAATGGCGCCTGGGTACGCTGAACCGCGAGGACCGGCTCGACTTCCAGGGCAGCCTGGATGCGACCGCACTCAACACCGGTACCTGGCACGACCTGAACAACATGGACTTCATCGCACCGGTTCGCACCGGCTCGGTGGGGGCCCTGAATGGCAATCTCGATGCCAACTCGCTGCTCATCACCAACATCGCCGGCTTGAGCATCGCCCCCGGTGCCACCTTCTGGCTGCGTTGGACGGACTTCAATGCTTCGGGCTCCGATGACGGCCTGGCCATCGATGACTTCTCGATCACCCCGATCGGCACCGCGCCGGCCAAGCCCAGCGTCAGTCTGAGCGTCAGCAGCAACAGCGGCAGCGAGGCGGCCGGCAGCCAGATCACCGTGACGGCCACGGCCAGCAGTGCGGTCAGCGGCGACGAGACGGTGCAGCTGGGCGTCAGCGGCACGGGCATCGAAGCCAGCGACTACCTGCTCTCGGCCACCAGCATCACCATTCCGGCCGGCCAGACCAGCGCCTCGGTCACGCTGACGATCCAGAACGACAGCCTGCCCGAGCCCGACGAGAACCTGGTGCTGACGCTCAGCAGCCCGAGCAGCGGCATCGACCTGGGCGGCACCATCAGCCAGACCGTCAAGATCGTCGATGACGACGCGTTGCCCACGCGCATCCATGAGATCCAGGCGGCCTCGCATCTCTCGCCGCTGAACGGCCAGGCGGTGCGCAATGTGCAGGGCATCGTCACCGCCAAGGCCAGCAACGGCTTCTACATCCAGGACCCGCAGCCCGATGCGGACCCGGCCACCTCCGAGGGCATCTTCGTCTTCACCGGTGCGGGCTCGGCGCTGCTGACGGCGCGCACGGTGGGCGAGGCGGTGCTGGTGAGCGGCACGGTGACGGAGTTCCGCGCCGGCGGTGATGCGAACAACCTGACGCTGACCGAGATCACGAACAGCGCCGGCGTGCAGCCGCTCAGCGTCGGTCCCTGGACCGCTGGTGCCAGCCTCAGCATCACCCCGCTGGTGCTGGGTACGGACCGCGTGCCGCCCACCCAGGCCATCCACAACGATGCTGCCTCCAACGTCGAGACCGGTGGCGACTTCGACCCCGCCGGCGAAGGCATCGACTTCTGGGAGAGCCTGGAGGGCATGCTGGTGCGGGTGGAGCAGCCGCTGGCCGTGAGCCCCACGCTCAGCCAGGGCAGCTCGGAATCGATCTGGGTGCTGGCCCGCAATGGTGCCGGCGCCACCGGCCTGACCGGTCGCGGTGGCATCGAAGTCTCCGCGAGCGACTTCAACCCCGAGCGCATCCTGCTCGACGACATGGACAACGCGCTGGTGATGCCCTCCGTGCATGTCGGTGCGCGCCTGGGCACGGTGGACGGCGTGGTGGACTACAACGCCAACAACTTCAATGTGCGCGTCACCTCGGCGCCGGCGCTCGTCAGCAACGATCTGCAGCGCGAGACCACGGCGCTGGGCAGTGATGGCAACCACCTGCGCGTGGCGACCTTCAACGTCGAGAACCTCGATCCGGGGGACGGCGCGGCCAAGTTCAACGCCCTGGCCCAGGCCATCGTGGGCAATCTGCATGCGCCCGAGATCCTGAACCTCGAAGAAGTGCAGGACAACAACGGCCCCACCAACAACGGCGTGGTGGACGCCACCCAGACGCTGCAGGCCCTGGTCAACGCCATCCAGGCCGCAGGCGGACCGCGCTACGAGTGGCGCCAGATCGACCCCGTCAACAACCAGGACGGTGGCGAGCCGGGCGGCAACATCCGCACCGTCTTCCTGTTCGATCCGGCCCGTGTGAGCTTTGTCGAAGGCTCGCTCAGCCGCCTGACCGATCCTATGGCCTCGGGTTCCAACGACGGCGCGTTCGAGAGCAGCCGCAAGCCCCTGGTCGGCAGCTTCGTGTTCAATGGCGAGACCGTCACCCTGGTCGGCAACCACTTCAACTCCAAGGGCGGGGACCAGCCGCTCTACGGTCCCACGCAGCCGCCGGTGCTGGGCAGCGAAACCCAGCGCATGCAGCAGGCCGCGATCGTCAAGTCCTTCGTCGAGGGCCAGCTGGCCAGCAACCCGAACGCCAAGGTGCTGGTGCTGGGTGACCTGAACGACTTCCAGTTCTCGAACCCGGTCAATCTGCTGGAGAGCGGCGGGCTCACGGCGCTGATCGACACCCTGCCGGTCGGCGAGCGCTACACCTACAACTACCAGGGCAATGCGCAGGCCATCGACCATGTGCTGGCCAGCCAGAGCCTGGCGGGCCTGCTGCGCGGCTACGACGTCGTGCACATGAACTCCGAGTTCGTCGACCAGATCAGCGACCACGACCCGGTGCTGGCGCGCTTCTTCATCGAACGTGCCGGCTCGGTGCTGGAAGGCACGCGCGGCCGCGACACCCTGGTGGGCACGAGCGGCGCCGACCGCATCACCGGCGGCCAGGGCCGCGACACCCTGACCGGCGGAGCGGGCAACGACGCCTTCGTCTACACCAGCCTGCTCGATGCCGGCGACCAGATCACCGACTTCACGCCCGGCCAGGACCGCCTGGACGTCAGCGCCCTGCTGGCCGCGGTGGGCTATGCCGGCAGCACCCCCTTTGCCGATGGCTACCTGAGCCTGCTGCAGCAAGGCGCCAACACCGTCGTGTACTTCGACGCCGATGGCGCCGCCGGTGCTGGCCAGGCGCGGCCCCTGGTGGAGCTGGTGGGTGTGCTGCTCGGCGACCCCGGCCTGCTGCTCGACCCCGGCTTCTGAACCTCTCACGATCCAAGGACTTCACCATGAACAAGCAACTCCAACGCGGCCTGGCCGCCCTGGGTCTGAGCCTGGCCAGCTGGGCCAGCCTGGCGGCCCCTGTCACCGTCAACTTCAGCGTCACCATCGACAGTGCCGGCAGCCCGCTGGTCGGCCAAAGCTTTACCGGCAGCCTCAGCTTTGACGACGCGCTGGGCAGCGTGATGGGCGACGAGACCCTGTTTGACCTCAGCGCCTTCAGCTTCGATTTCGCCGGCGGCAGCTATGCGCTGGGCGATCTGTTCGCCGCCTCGGCCGTGTACAAGAACGGCCAGTTCGTGGGTCTGGACGCCCAGGGCGATGGCTTCAGCTTCATGCCCGCCTGGGGCGGTGCCGAGGCCTACTTCGGCTACGACTTCGGCCCCGACGGCATGGGCAACGGCAGCTTCGCGGCGCAGATCGACCCGGGCAACGGCGTGCCCGAGCCCACCGGGCTGGCGCTCGCGGGTCTGGGCCTGTTCGGCCTGGCCGCTGCGCGCCGCCGCACGCGCTGATCAGTACGTGCCGGGCTCGCGCAGCGCGCCCAGCACGTCGCTGTGGAACTCGCGCCGGTAGAGCACGAAGAGCACGAAGGCCGTGGCCGCCATGAAGGCGAAGGGCGAGAAGAACCAGGCCACGGCCGCGAAGCTCAGGTAGTAGGCGCGCAGGCCGTCGTTGAAGGTCTCGGCGGCCATGCCCATCAGCCGGCCGGCGTGGTCGGCAAAGGCCTGGCGCTGCGCTTCCTCGGCAAACTGCGCGGCTTCCGGTGCGGCACCCACCAGGATGGCGCCGAAGCTGTACTGGCGGATGCTCCAGGTGAAGCGGAAGAAGGCGAACACGAAGATCGCCGTCAGCAGCGCCAGCTTCAGATCGAAGACCAGCAGGCTGGTGCGCGCCGCGAACGGAATTTCCTTGACCAGGCCGCTGACCTTGTCGGTCGAGGCCATGGCGGCCAGCAGGCCGCCGATCACCAGGATGCTGGTGCTGGCGAAGAACGCCGGGCTGGCCGACAGGTTCTGCACGATGGCGGCGTCGACGATGCGGTTGTCGCGCTGCGTGGCCTGCAGCATCCAGGCACGGCGCCAGCGGTTGGTGATGGCCAGGATGCTGGGTCGGCGCGTGCTGAGTTGCCGCGCCCAGTGCGCGTAGCCCACCCAGCCGCCGAAGAACAGCAACAGGGCCAGCAGGTCGGGCAGGGGCAGGGGGCCAAGGACGGGGTTCATCGCTCAGAAGGCCATGTAACGGCCGGGCTTGTGGTTGACCGCCAGCGCAAAGTTCATCGCCAGCGCGGCCAGCACCGAGAGCGCCAGGCGCGTGGCATCCAGCCAGGGCCAGGCGGCCAGCAGGATGGTGGCGTCGATGCCCATCTGCAGCCAGCCGGCACGCAGGCCGAAGCGCTCTTGGCACCACAGCACCAGCACATTCAGCCCGCCCAGGCTGGCGCGGTGGCGGAACAGGATGATGAAGCCGGCCCCCACCAGCAGGCCGCCGCCCACGGCGGCGAACAGCGGGTGCACCGACTCGATGCGCAGCCACTGCGGCAGCCAGGCCGTCAGCAGGGTCAGCAGGCTCACGGCCGCCAGGGTCTTGAGCGTGAAGCGGGCCCCCATGCGCTTCCAGGCCAGGGCGTAGAAGGGCAGGTTGATGCAGAAGAACAGCGGCCCGAAGGGCAGGCCGCTGGCGTAATGCGCCAGGAAGGCCAGACCCACGGTGCCGCCGGTGACCAGGCCGGCCCGCTGGAACAGCGCCAGGCCCAGGGCCACGAACAGGGTGCCGGTCAGCAGCGCCTGCACGTCTTCGTAGGGGCGGTGGCGCTGGGCGGGGCTGCTGGTCATGACGGGCGGCAGTTTAGGAGCCGGTTTGGCGGCGGAATGCAACAGCGCTGTGCAAGCGGCCCCTGCATGGTTGACACTGGTTGCCTTGCAGCCGCGCGCCGCTCTTGCAGCGCCTCACCTCACGGCCATGTCCGATCGCAACCTAGGCGAAACCTTCGCGCAGTATTTCGAGATCCTGCCGGCGCTGGATGCGGCCACGCGCGCCGACGTGTATCACGTGCGCCATGAGGTCTATTGCCGCGATCTGGGTTGGGAGCCGCTGCGCGAGGACGAGCAGGAGACCGATGCCTACGACACCCACTCGGTGCACCTGCTGCTGCGCCGCCGTGGGGGCGGCGAGCTGGTGGGCTGCACGCGCGTCATCCTGACCAATCCGCAGGCGCCCGAGGAGCTGCTGCCGGTGGAGGAGAGCTGTGCCGAGGTGCTGGACCACCGGGTATTCGACCCGGCCAGCGTGGCGCGCACGCGCCTGGCCGAGGTCTCTCGCCTGGCGGTGATGCGCAATTTCCGGCAGCGCAAGGGCGAACAGGAGACGGCGGGCTCGATGTCGGGTGACGACTTCGAGTCGCGCGGCCCGCAGATGCGCTTCCCCTTCATCCCGGTCGGGCTCTACCTGGGAGCCGCAGCGGTGGCGCGGCGCTTTGGGCGCGACCATGTGCTGGTGCTGACCGAACCGCGGCTCGCGGTGCACTTCGCGCGCATCGGCTTCGCCATCCACCCCATCGGCGGCGCCATCGAGCACCGCGGCCTGCGCGTGCCTTCGCTGCTCTACACGGAGAAGGTCATCACCGGGCTGCGCCCCTTGATCCGGCCGCTGTACGAGCACATCGAGGCCAGCGTCGAAGCCGAGTACGCGCGCCACCCGGCCTGAGGGCGCTGCCCACGCGCATCAAGGCGGCGTGGGCAGGAACTCCTGGTGGCGGGCCACCGCCTCGCCCAGGTGCAGGCGCAGCAGGCGTTGCAGGGTGCCGTCCTCGCGCAGGCTGCGCGCGGCCTGGTGCAGGCGCTGACGCAGAGCCTCGGGCACGGCCTTGGAGACCGCCCAACCCGCCTGGAAGCGATCCTGCGTGAACCAGTCCTGCAGGCTCCAGTCCGCCAGTTCGGGCAGTTCGTTGACGGCCGATGGAAAGAGCAGCACCGCTGCCACGCGGCCGGCCTGAAAGGCGCGCAGCAGGGCCAGCATGTCGGCGCCTTCGCTGACGCGGCCCTGCTGGCGCAATGCATCGACCCAGGCCTGGGCCGCTGAGCCGCGCCGGCCGCCGCGCGTCACGCCCAGCAGCAGCTCGGGCTGGGCGTCGAAGGCGGCGCGGCTGGGCGTGGCCAGGGCTTGGGTGCTGCGCAGCAGCACCACCTCGCGGCCCTGCAGCAGCCACAGGAACTCGGCCTCGGCGCGGCGTTCCGGCAGGTAGCTGGCGCCGGCCGTGAGGTCGGTGGCGCCGCTGCGCAGATCGGACCAGAGGCGGCTCGGATTGGTGGGCAGCAGTTCGAGCTCGCAGCCGCTGCGGCGGGCCAGTTCGGCGGCGATGTCCACATCCAGCCCCGTGCTGGTCCCACCAGGGCTGGCGGGGCGGTAGTAGCCCGGGTAGGGCAGCACGGTGACGCGCAGATGCGGCGTCTCGGCCGCCCGTGCAAGCCCCAGCCAGCCGCCCAGCGCAAGCACCAGGGTGCGGCGGGCGAGGCGGGGGCCGGTCATGGCGTTCAGTACAGGCGCAGGCTCAGCCAGTAGCCGATGGCGGCGACAAAGGCCGAGGCCGGGATGGTCAGGATCCATGCCCAGACGATGCTGCCCGCCACGCCCCAGCGCACCGCGCTGGCGCGGCGCGTCGAGCCGACCCCGACGATGGCGCCGGTGATGGTGTGCGTGGTGGACACCGGGATGCCCAGCGCCGTGGCCAGGAACAGGGTCAGGGCGCCACCGGTCTCGGCGCAGAAGCCGCCCACCGGCTTGAGCTTGGTGATGCGCTGGCCCATGGTCTTGACGATGCGCCAGCCACCGAACATCGTGCCCAGGCCGATGGCGGCGTAGCAGGCAATGATGACCCAGGTGGGGGGCGACTTGTCGGCCGCATCGGCGTAGTTGGTGGCCAGCAGCAGCATCCAGATGATGCCGATGGTCTTTTGCGCGTCGTTGCCGCCATGGCCCAGGCTGTAGGCGCCGGCCGAAACCAGCTGCAGGCGGCGGAACCATTTGTCCACCTTGGTGGGCCGCGTGCTCCGGAAGATCCAGGCCACGATCACCATCATCAGCGAGCCCAGCACGAAGCCCAGCACCGGCGAGACGAAGATGAAGACGACGGTCTTCATGATGCCCGCCGCCAGCAGGGCCGAGGCGCCGGCCTTGGCGATGGTGGCGCCGACGATGCCGCCGATCAGCGCATGCGAGCTGCTGGAGGGGATGCCGTAGTACCAGGTGATGACATTCCAGCTGATGGCGCCGCACAGGGCGCCGAACACCACATGGGTGTCCACCACCCCGGGCTGCACGATGTTCTTGCCCACCGTGGCCGCCACGCTGAGGTGGAAGATGAAGATGGCGATGAAATTGAAGAAGGCGGCGAACACCACGGCCTGGCCGGGGCGCAGCACGCCGGTGGAGACGACGGTGGCGATCGAGTTCGCCGCGTCGTGGAAGCCGTTCATGAAGTCGAACAGCAGGGCCAGGGTGACCAGCACCATGACCACGTAAAGCGCGGTTTGGGTCGTTTCCATGACTGGTGACGGGCCCGCGGTTTACGAGTTTTCGAGAATGATGCCTTCGATGACGTTGGCAACGTCCTCGCAGCGGTCGGTGATGGTTTCCAGCAGCTCGTAGATGGCCTTGAGCTTGATCAGCTCGCGCACATCGGTGCAGTCGCGGAACAGCTTGCTCATGGCCATGCGCATCACGCGGTCGGCGTCGCCTTCGAGCTGGTCGATCTCCTCGCAGGTCTTCAGCGCGGCTTCCATGGTCGCCGGCTCGGCGATGCGCGGCAGCAGGCTCACGGCATGGCGCAGGCGCTCGCAGCACTTCAGGCTCAGGTCGGTCAGGCGGCTGATTTCCTCGGTCATCACCTGCACGTCGTACAGGGCCATGGTCTCGGCCGAGTCCTGGATCAGGTCGGCCACGTCGTCCATGGTGTTGATGAGCGCGTGGATCTGGTCGCGGTCGATCGGCGTGATGAAGGTGACGTGGATGGCGCGGTTGACTTCCTGGGTCACGCGGTCGGCGTCATGCTCGGCGCGGTCCACCAGCTCGTTGTACTTGGCGCGCAGCTCCAGATTGGCGTAATTGGCCACCAGCAGCGAGAAGGCCTTGGCCGCCTCGACGATCTGATCGGCATGCTGGTTGAAGAGTTCGAAGAAATTGCCGTCGCGCGGCAGCAGCTTTCCAAACAGCATGGGTCAGGTCTCCAGGGGTGGTGCAGAGGGGCAAACGAACGCGCGCCCGGTGGTGGCCGGGCGCGTCGCGGAGTAGGGGGTGAACAGGCGCTATTGTCACCGGTTCGTCACAGATGCCCGATCCAAGGCGCTCAGTTGTGGATGTAGCGCTCGAAAACGGGCGCGAAGTCGCGGCGGTGGAAGCGCTCCAGCACGGTGCCGTTGATGTTGTTGAGCAGGGCGTTGTAGTGGGCGGTCACGACCTCTTCGCTGGCCGTGCCGAGCTTGAACATCTGCCCCACCACGCCCAGGCAGTGCATGGCGTTGTCGCGCGCGCGCTCGTCACGCTCCTGCAGGCGGCCGATCATGATCAGCGCCTTGTAGATGTCCTTCACCTGCTCGATGAAGCTCTTGCGCACGTCGATGCTGAAGGGCGGCGCGTCGCCGATGGTGAACTTCAGCTCCACATCCATGTCGATGGTGCCGGCCGTCTCGATGGTGACGCGGCCGATGCGGTGGCTGCCGTACTCGTAGCGCTTGATGGTGCGCTTGCTCGACACCGCCGAATCGCCATCCACATGCACCAGGGCCAGGTTGGTGAAGCAGTACTCGTCCTTCTTGGACTTGATGAGGAAGAAGATCTTCTCGCCGTCCTCGCTGAAGAGGTAATCGTCGGCGTCGACCTTGTTGTAGTCGCTCGGCGGCACGATGACGCCGATGTCGCTGAGGCCCAGGGCCTCGGAAGCCAGCTTCTTGAACATGCGGGGGCTCCTTCCAGATGGGGAGCTGGCACGATAGTCGGGTGGCGCGCATTTGGCGAGCTGAGAAACTGCTGCGCATGACCATCCTGCACACCGCCCGCCTGCGCCTGGAGCCCATCCGCGACGCCCACTTCGAAGGCCTGCAGGCCATGAACCGGCTGCCCGAGGTGATGCGCTACATCAGCGGCGCGCCCGAAACCCCCGAGCAGACGCGCGAGATGATCGAGCGCGTCAAGGCGCGCTGGGCCGAATGGGGCTTCTCCTGGTGGGCCTTCATCCACCTGGCATCGGGCCGGGTGGCCGGGGCGGGCTGCATCCAGTACCTGGACCGCCAGCCCGGCAACCCGCACGAGATCGGCTGGCGCCTGCATCCGGACTTCTGGCGCCAGGGCCTGGCCAGCGAGGCCGCCGAGGCCATGGCCGCCTTTGCCTTTGACGGCCTGCAGGCGCCCGAGCTGGTGGCGGTGCGCCACCCCGACAACCGCGACTCCGCCAAGGTCATGGAGCGCTTGGGCATGCAGGAACGCGGCCTCGGCACCTGGTACGGCGCCGACATGATGCTGCACGGCATCAGCGCGGCGCAGTGGCGGGCACGTCGGCCGCTTCGCTGAGGTTGGGGATCCACTGCCGGCGCAGGCGCGCCAGCGTGCCGTCGGCCTTCGTTGCGGTCAGCGCCTGGCGCAGGCGGCGCAGCAGCTCGGGGTCGCTGCCCTTGGCCAGGGTGAAGTAGTAGCCGCCCTCGGTGGTGAGCTGCAGCACCGGCTCCAGTGCTTCTTCGGCCATGCCGGGCTCGGCGTCCAGCTTGCCGTCGCTCCAGATCACCATCGGGATCAGGTCGAAGCGGCCCATGCGCAGCATCCGCCCCAGCGCGCGCCGGTCATGCACCACCTCCAGGTTCCGGCGCGGCGCAAAGCCCAGCTGCTCCAGCTTCGGGATGATGGCGTCGGCATAGGCCACACCCACGCGGTACTGACGGGCCTCCGCCAGCTTGCGGATCTGGATGTCGGTGCGGCGCTTCATCTTCCAGAGCCAGACATCGCGCGGCGCAATCGGGCCCAGCCACTCGAACAGGGCCTCGCGCGGTGGCGTGCGGGCCAGGGTGAAGAGCAGCAGATCGGGCTGGTGCAGGCCGCGTTCATAGGCCAGGCGAAAGGGCAGGACCTCCAACTCCAGGCGCAGGCCGGCGCGGCGCGCGAGTTCCTCGGCCAGGTCCACGCTCAGGCCCTGCAGTCGGCCGTCCAGCAGGTAGTTGAAGGGCACGGTGCCGTCGCCGGCCACGGCCTTCAGCGTGGCCGCTGGCGCCGCATGGGCCAGCCAGGGCGCGAGCAAGGCGCCTTGCAAAAGGGGGCGGCGCCCTGTCATGCGTCTTCGGTGTCGACTTGCTGGAGCAGGGCCTCGCCCCAGGCCACGGGGCCGACCAGGGTCAGGGTCAGGGTCGTCCATTCGGGCCCTTCTTGCTGCTCCTGCAGGTGGGCGTCCCAGACGCCGTGCTCCTCCAGCGCGCCGCGCGGTCCCGGGGCATGGGCCTCGGCCCAGGCGAGCAGCTGATCGAGCTCCGCGCGCGCCGCGGCGGCATCCGCCGGGCGCACGCTGGCCATGGCCTCCCAACTGCCGTGGCCGTTGTCGTCCTCGCTGCTGGAGATGCTCAGGTACTGCAGGCGCATGGCGGCGATTCTGGCCCTGACGGCACTCAGTCGAACTTCCACACCCACAGCCCGTCCACGCCACTGTCCTCGCCACTGCGAGCGCGCAGCGTGAAGCGCTGGCCCAGGCGGTAGGCGAGCTGCCAGCTGCCGGCCGCCTGGCCGAGGCTGCGCTCGTAGGCCAGGCTCCAGCGTCGGCCCAGCTGGGCGCCCACGCGCAGCACGCGCTCGCCTTCGTCGGTGGGCGAAAGGCTCACCTCGGTCAGGCCCAGCTTGCCCATCAGCTCGGAGGCCGGGTTCTCGCCTTCGCCGGCCAGCAGGGCCAGGGCGGCGCGTTGCAGCAGGGCGGCGTCGCTGCTGCCCAGCTCATCCGGCGCACGGCCCAGCAGCAGCCAGGAGAGCACTTCGGTGTCGGACAGCACGGGCTCGCTGTACAGGCGCACGCGCGGGTTCTGTGCGCGGCCGTCCACGCGCACGCCCACGCGCTGCTCCAGGTCCGGCCGCACGGCCAGAAGGTCCAAGCGCGGGTTGTCCAGGCCGGCCTTGTCAAAGCTCAGCACGCCGGTCTCGATCTCCAGGTCCTGCCCATAGGCGCGGTAGCGCCCGCCGTTGGATTCGATCTGGCCGCTCCAGCGCGGCGGCTTGCCGGGCTCCTGCTGCACGCGCAGCTGGCCGGTGGCGCGCGTTTGCAGGCCGCGGCCGCGCACGGTCAGGCGCTGGCCCAGGTCCAGGCGCAGGTCCACCTGGGGCTGCCAAGTGCCGGCCTGCGCGCTGCCGCTGCGCGGCACGGGTGCGGTGCCGGCACGCAGCACGCGCACGTCCTCGCCCAACACCGGGGCGTCGGCGCGGCCGAGGTCGAAGCGACCCTGGTCCACCGTGAAGCCGCCCTGCAGGGCGAGCTGGCCGGGGCGCAGGCGCAGCTGGGCGTCGCCGCTGAGCACAAGCTGGCGGTCGTAGCGCTGCAGCACGCGCCAGGCCTGCGCCTGCAGTTGCAGGTCGGCCTGCGGATCGGCTTGCCAGTTCAGCTGGCCGGTGGCCAGCACCTGGCCGCCCCGTTCGGCCGGCGTGCCGCCCGGCTGACCGCCGAGGTGCGAATCCACCAGGCGTGCCTGTGCGCCTTCGAAGCGCAGCTCGACCTGGCCATCTTGCGTGGCAAAGCCGCTGGCCGGGTGCTGTAGCGCGAGTTCCTGCACGCGCAGGGGGCCGTGGATCAGCGGCAGGCTGCGCCGGCCGCTGACGCGCAGATCGGCCTCGGCGCGGCCGCGCAGGCGCAGGCCACCCAAGCTGCCCTGCAGCCAGGGTTCCAGCGCCTGCAGGGTGGGCAGGCGGGCTTGCAGGCGGCCCGTGAGCTGCTCGGCGGCGTCAAAGCCCAGTTGCAGCTGCAGCTCGCCATGGGCCTGGCTGGCCAGCTGCAGGCTCAGGCTGGCGGTATCCCCCAGGCGCTGGGCCTGCAGATCGAGCGTGCGCAGCTCCAGTGCGTGGGGCTGGCCGGCGTCGTCGGGCAGGCTGAGGTCGCCTTCAAGGCGGCTGAGGCGCACGCTGCCGCTGAGTTGGCTGCCTTGGCCTTGCAGGTCGGCTTCCAGTTGGGTGCGCAGGCCGCCCTCCCACTCGAAGGCGGTGGCGGCGCGCAGCCAGGGCGCCAAGCGCGGCTGGCCCTGCAGGCGCAGCTGCCAGGCCTCGGGCGCGTAGCGGGCCTGCTGCAGCTGCAGCGGCTCGCCCAGCAGCTGCAGCGGGGCGGGCCCCAGGTTCCACAGCCCGGTGGCGGGCTGCCAGCTCAAGTGACCCTCGCGCAGCTGCAGCCAGGCGCTGGCCGGGGTGGGGCCGGCGTCCAGCTGCAGGGCCTGCCAGTCCTGCTGACCACCACTCCAACGGCCCTGGGCCTGGCCGGCCACGCGCCAGTCCTGCGCGCCGCTACGGCCCTCGGCGTCCAGGCGCCAGGCCTGGGCCTCCAGCGGGCCCTGGGCGCTGAAGCGCGCCAGGCGCAGGCTTTGGCCGGCGCCTTCCAGGCCACGCAGGCTCAGTTCGGCCTGCAGGGTCTGGGCATCCAGCCGGCCGCGGCCCTGCAGGCTTTCCAGCTGCCAGCGTGCTTGCTGGGGCTGGCGCAGGCGCAGGGCTGCGGCGTCCACCTCGGCCTGCCAGACGCCGCCCTGCTGCTCGGCCTGCAGGCGCAGGCGGCCGGCGGCTTCCTGCAGCCAGGGCTGCCACCAGGGGCGCAGGCTGGCCAGTTCGTCCACCTGCACGCGTGCCCGCAGGGGCTGCCAGCCGCCCATCCAACCCGTCTGCTGTTCCTGCGCCGTCAGCGCCAGGCTGGCGGGCGCCTGAACCTGCAGGCTGGCCTGGGCCGGCTGGCCGGCCTGGGCGCGCTGCCAAGTTGCCTGGCCTTCCAGCGGCAGGCCCAGCCAGCGCGTGCCGGGCTGCAGCTGAAGCTGGGCCTGGCCGGTGGCCTCGCGCAGTGCGGCCAGGCTCAGGCTGGGAAGGGTCAGTTCGGCCTTCAGTTCGGCCTGCAGCGGGCTGCGCTGCGCCGGCCAGGGGCCCAGGGCGGGCAGCGGCCATTCACCTTGGCTGCGCGCCTGGGCCTGCCAGTGGCCGGGGCTGGTTTGCTGCGCTTGTGCGCTGAGCTGCTGGCCCGTGGGGCCTTGCAGGCTGAGCAGGAACTGCGTGGGCTGCAGCTGCAGCAGGCGCGTCTGGGCCTGCAGCTGCCAGATGCCCAGCGCTTTACCGGGTGGTTGCAGCTGGCCCTGCAGGCGCAGCTCCAGGGCGTCCTGCATCTGCTCCAGCGCCAGCGCTCCGCCAAGCTGCGCGGCCGGCCAGCCGGCGTGCAGGGCGTTCAGGCGCAAGGGTTGCAGGCTCAGGTCGGCCTGCCAGCGGTCTTGGGCAGGCAGGCCGGCGGGGTCTTTCAGGGCCAGGCGGCCGGCGCTGCGGGCGGCTTCGCCCAGGTCCAGCGCCAGGGCCTGCACGCGCAGGCCGCGCCAGTCGTTCAGCGGTACGCGCAGCCGCGCTTCCAGCGCGCGCAGCGGCCAACCGTCCTGGTCCAGCCGGCGTGCGGCGCCATTGCTGATGCGGGCCTGCAGCTCGGCCACCTGCTGGGCATCCACCTGGGCGTGCAGCTCGCCGCTCAGGGCCGTATGCGGCCATTGCGGGTGCAGGCGGCGCAGGTCGAAGGCCTCCAGTTGCAGGCGCAGCTGCTGCAGGGGTTGGGCGGCCAGGGGCTGCAGATCGGCCTGGGCTTGCGCCGCCGGGCCGAACTGGGCCTGCAGGCGCAGCGCGGCCAGGCTGCCCTGGGCCTGCAACTGCACGGGGTCGAAGCCCGGCACCTGCCAGCGCGCCTGGGCGCTGAGCTGGCCGTTCGCCTGCAGCCATGCCTGGCCCTGGGCGCTGCCCTTGGCCAGGCTCAGCGGCGCCAGCTGCACGGCCCACAGCGGGTCCTGGCGCGCCTGCAGCTGCAGGCTCAGGCCTTGCAGGTGCCGGCCGTCCAGGCTCAGTTCCTGGATCTTCAATGCGCTCAGGCTCAGGTCCAGCGGCAGGCGCAGGCTTTGCAGCAGGGCCTCGGGGCGCAGGGGCTCGGTGCCGGGCTGGCCGGTTTGCAGCGCCAGGCGTTGCGCGCCCAGGCGGCCTTGCAGATGCCACCGGCCGTCTTGGCGGCTCAAGCCCTCGCGCTGCCACTGCAGGCCCTGCAGCTCCAGGCGCGTGCCGTCCGCGCCCTGCCAGCGCAGCTGCTCGACGCGCAGGCCGCTCCAGAAGCTGCCCTGCAGGCCCTCGGCCTGCACGCCGGTGCGGGCCAGCCAGAAGCGCAGGCCGCTGGCCTGCTGGCTCCACGCCAGCAGCGCGGCCACGGCGGCCAGTGTCAGCAGGAGCAGCAGTAGGCTCCCACGCAGCGCCCGCTTCATAGCGCGATGCCCACTGACAGATGCAAACGCCACTGGCCGGCGGCCTGCTGGGGCTGGTCGCTCATGGCGCGCGCCAGGTCCACGCGCAGCAGGCCCACCGGGCTGCGCCAGCGCAGGCCCAAGCCCGCACCCACGCCGGGTGTGCCGGCGGCGCGCCAGCTCGGCGCGGCCTGGCCGGCGTCCACGAACACGGCGCCGCCAAAGCCGCCCAGGCCGCCGAACCAGCTGGCGGGCAGGGCCTGCTGGGCCTCGGCGCTGGCTGTCCAGAGCACCCGACCGCCCACGGGCTCCAGGCCTTTGGTTCCCAGGCGCTGCGGGCCCAGGCTGCGCGGGCCGTAGCCGCGCACGGAATCATCGCCGCCGGCGCGGAAGGCCAGGGATTCGGGCGCCTGCAGGGCGGCCGGCGCCCAGAGCTGGCCGGCTTCCAGGCGCAGGGCAAGGCCGCGACCGCTGCTGGCCGGGCCCAGGGGCAGGTAGAGCTGGCCGCGGGCCTGTGCCCGCGCCAGCCCGCCCTGTTCCCGCAGCGCCTGCTGCCGGGAGCGGGCGGGGCCAGCACTCAACTGTCCGACCAGCAGCCAGCCTTCGCGCGGCAGGCTGATGCTGTCCAGCCGCCGCCAGGCTGCACCGGCTTGGCCCAGCAGGGCCTGGCTGCGCGCGGCCAGCTCGCCTTCGCCCTGACGGCTGCTGAGCAGCTCGATGCCGTAGCTGCGGTCGTTGCGGTTGGTCTCTTCCACCCGGCCCAGGCGCAGGCTGCCCAGGGTGTAGGGCGTGGTGTCGGGTTCTTCGTTGCGCTGCCAGCGCAGCGCGCCCACCCAGCGCTGCTGTAGGCGCCCAGGGTGGGTGGAGAGCTCCAGCTCCAGGAGCTGCGCATGCTGCGCCAGCTGGGCGCGGCTGCGCGCGCGCAGGGGTTGATCCAGGAAGCGGCGGTGCAGATGCTCGACGCTGGCCTGCGCGCCGCTGCGCGTCTGCCAACCCAGGCCCAGGGCGAGCTGCTGGCGCGTGGCTTCCTTGACGCGGATGCGCACCGGCAGGCGGTTGCCTTCCTGCAGCTCCTCCCCGTCCAACTCCACCCACACGCCATCGAAGAGGCCGCTGCGCTGCAGCCGGGTCTGGGCGTCGAGCAGACGCTGCTCGGTGTAGCGGCGGCCAGGCCGCAGCGGCCCAAGGAGCTCGCGCAGCTCCTCCTCACGATGGCGTTGCAGGCCCTCAAAGCGCAGCTCGCCCAGCAGGACCTCGGGCCCGGGCTCCAACTGCAGCGTCAGGCGCACGCTGCGGCCGTCCACTTCGGCCTCGGTGCGTTCCCAGCGCGCCAGCGCATGGCCCTGGGCGCGCACCTGGGCCAGCAGACTGCGCTTGGCGCTGTCCCAGTCGGCCTGGCGAAAGCGCTCGCCCACGCGCAGGGCAAAGGCGGCGCGCCAGGTCTGCCAGCGCCCGAGCTCAGGCTCGGGGCCGCTGAGCAGTAGTTCGCTGACGCGTGCGGGCTCACCCGGTTCGATCTGCAGGCGGCCGGCTGCGCAGTCCAGCTGCACATGGGCCTCAAAGTAGCCCTCGGTCTCCAGCAACGCGCGCGCCTGCGCCGGGGCCAGGCGGCACAGGCGGGCCCACTCCAGCTCGGTGGGCGGGCTGCGGCCTTGCAGGGCCTGGCTCAGGTCCAGATGGGTGCGCAGCAGGGTGGCCAGCGCACTCGGCGCTTCGATGTCCACCGCCTTGGGCAGGGCCCAGGCGGGGGCGGCCAGCCACAGCGCGGCCGCCAGAAGCGCCGGCCTCATTTGCTCAGATGGCGCATCGCGGCTTCCAGGCCGGACAGCGTGAGCGGGTACATGTGCTGGTGCATCAGGCCTTGAACGAGGTGGATGCTCTGGCGGTATTCCCACACGCCCTGCGGCTCGGGGTTGATCCAGGCGTGGCGCGGGAAGGCCTGCGTGAGCCGGTCCAGCCACACCGAGCCGGCCTCCTCGTTCATGTACTCGACGCTGCCGCCAGGCTGCAGGATTTCGTAGGGGCTCATGGTGGCGTCGCCCACGAACACCAGCTTGTAGTCGCGGTTGTATTTGTGGATCAGGTCCCAGGTCGGGGTCTTCTCGGCAAAGCGGCGGCGGTTGTTCTTCCACACGTAGTCGTACACGCAGTTGTGGAAGTAAAAGAACTCCAGGTGCTTGAACTCGCTCTTGGTGGCGCTGAAGAGCTCCTCGACGCGGTGGATGTGCTCGTCCATCGTGCCGCCCACGTCCATCAGCAGCAGCAGCTTGACCTTGTTGTGGCGCTCGGGGCGCATCTTGATGTCGAGGTAGCCGGCGTTCGCCGCGGTGGCGCGGATGGTGTCGTCCAGCGCCAGCTCATCGGCCGCACCCTCGCGCGCAAAGCGGCGCAGGCGGCGCAGCGCCACCTTGATGTTGCGGGTGCCGAGCTCGACCGAGTCGTCGTAGTCGCGGTAGCCGCGCTGCTCCCAGACCTTGACGGCCGACTTCTGCCCGCCAGCGCCGCCGATGCGCACCCCGGCCGGGTTGACGCCCCCGTTGCCAAAGGGGCTGGTGCCGCCGGTGCCGATCCAACGGTTGCCGCCTTCATGGCGCTCCCGCTGCTCCTCCAGGCGCTTCTTGAGCGTATCCATCAGCTCGTCCCAGCCCAGGGCTTCGAGCTGGGCGCGCTGCTCGGGCGTCAGCTCCAGCTTCAGCTGGGCCTTGAGCCAGTCCTCGGGCAGGTCACGCGCCAGCTCCAGCTTCAGCTCCACGCCCTTGAAGAAGGCGGCGAAGGCGCGGTCGAAGCGGTCGTACAGGGCCTCGTCCTTGACCAGGATGGTGCGCGCCAGGCTGTAGAACTGGTCGAGCGAGGGCTCGATGACGCCCTGGCGCAGGGCGTCCAGCAGGGTCAGGAACTCCTTGGGCGAGACCGGCAGGCGGGCCGCACGAAGGGTCTGGAAGAAGGGCACAAGCATGGGCCGATTGTGAACGCCAACTGGCGCGAACCCGGGCAAACCCCTGGGTGGCGAACGGCTACGCTGGCAGCGTGGCACGCCTGAATTTCGCCGAACTGCTGCTGGTGCTGGTGGCCAGTCAGCAACTGCTGGCCGCCGTGATCTGGCTGCTGGCCGTGCGCTTGCGCGTGGCGCCGCGCGTGCCTTCGCTGCACTGGGTGGCAGCCTCGGCGTGGGTGGCGGTGTGCGCCGGCCTGCCGGTGCTCATGGCGCCCGATCCCTGGTACGGCTTTGGCCTGCCGGCCCTGCTGCTGCCCGGCGCGCTGATCCTCACGCGCCTGGGGCTGGAGATCCTGTTCCGCCAGCCGCGGCGCGACGGTGAGCACCTGTTCGTCATCTTGCTGGCCCTGGGCGGGGCGGCGCTGGGGTTCCTGCTGGGGGCAGGGGAGCGCTGGTGGCATGTGCAGGCCTCGCTGCTGTCGGCCGCCAGCCTGCTCCGCGGCGCGGCCTGCGTCCACGGCGCGGCGCGGCGCGAGCTGGGTTTGCGTGGCGCGCGCCTGGTGTGCTGGCCGCTGGTGCTGATGGCCCTGCTGTTCGGCGGCCGCGGGCTCGGGGCCTGGCTGCAGCCCGAGCATTTCGCGCAAGCGATGACGGCCGACAGCCCCAGCAACATCGCGCTGCTGATGGCCTACCTCAGCATGAGCGTGCTGTTCCACGTCATGCTCTCGCTCACCGTGGCGCTGCGCCTGGTGGGCAAGCTGCAGCAGCTGTCGCGTCTAGATCCGCTCACGGGCCTGAGCAACCGTCGCGGTCTGGAGGAGCGCTGGGTGAGCCTGCGCCACCGCCTGCCGCTGGCCGCGCTGGCGGTGGACGCTGACCATTTCAAGCAGGTCAACGACCGGCATGGCCACGCGGTCGGCGATCAGGCCCTGCAGCATCTGGCCGAGCTGATGCGCCGCAGCGTGCGCAGCGGCGATGGGGTGGTGCGCCTGGGGGGCGAGGAATTCCTGCTGCTGCTGGCCCATACCGACCCCGAGCAGGCGCGCCAGCGCGCCGAGCAGCTGCGCGCGCTGGTGGTGGGCAGCCCGCTGCGGCTGGATGAGGGCGAGTTGGCGCTGACCGTCAGCATCGGCGTCGCCGTCGCGTCCAGCGTCGGGCCGCCAGGCCCCCTGATCAGCGCGGCGGATGCGGCGCTCTACGAGGCCAAGCGCAGCGGGCGCAATCGGGTGGTGCTGGGGGCGCTGCAGGAGGCGCGCAGCTGATGCCGCGCCTCAGCCTGGCCGAACTGCTGATGGGCGTGATCGTCCTGCAGCAGGCGCTGGCGGCGCTGATGTGGTGGCTGTCCGCGCGTGTGCAGGTGGTGCCGCGCGTGCCGGCCCTGCATTGGGCCGCCGCCGCGCTCTGGGCCGCCGGCGTGGTGGGCTGCACGGTGCTGGGCCAGAACCTCGGACTCGCTTTCAGCCACAGCTTCACCAACATGATGGCGCCGGGCGTCTTCATCCTGCTCCGCCTGGGGCTGCAGATCTTGCTGCGCGCACCGCGGCAGGACGGCGAGCATGCGCTGGTGGCCATGCTGGCCGTGGCCTGCGCCTGGGGCGGGCACTTGGGTGGTGCGCCCTTGTTCTGGGGCATTGCCACCGCCTCGCTGCTGAACGCCTACTGCCTGCTGCGCCTGGCGCAGACCGTGCGTCTGCCGGTGCGCCAGGAGCTGGGTCTGGGTGCCGTGCGCCTGGTGGTTTGGCCGCTGCGCGCCCTGGCCGGGGTGTTCCTGCTGCGCGCCCTGCTGGCCCTGGTGGTGCCACCCGGGGCCGTGCGGCCGCTCTACGTCGACACCCCGCCCAACATCATCGTGCTGACCATCATGATGACCCTGGGCCTGGTGATGCACCTGGTGCTGGCGCTGTGCGTGGCATTGCGCCTGGTGCGGCGCCTGCACCGGCTTTCGCGCCAAGACGCGCTGACCCTGTTGCCCAACCGCCGCGCCGCCGACGAGCACCTGGCCCGCCTGCTGGCCCGGCTGCGTGCGGGCCAAGGCGGCTTTGCGCTGGCGCTGGCGGATGTGGACCACTTCAAGCGCGTCAACGACCAGCAGGGCCACGCGATCGGCGACCGCGCGCTGGCCCATCTGGCTGCGCAGCTGCGCGCGCAGGCCCGGCCGGTGGATCTGGTGGCCCGCTTTGGCGGTGAGGAGTTCGTGCTGCTGCTGCCCGATGTGGACGCGGCCACCGCCCGTGCGGTGGCGGAGCGCCAGCGCCTGGCGGTGGCGGCCGAGCCGCTGCGCCTGGGTGCCGCTGCGCTGCCGCTCAGCATCAGCCTGGGCGTGGGCCTGGCGCGTGCCGACGACAGCGCGGAAAGCCTGCTTGCGCGGGTGGATGCCGCGCTCTACCGCGCCAAGGCCGCCGGCCGCAACCGGGTGGAACTGGAGGCCTGATTCAGGCCCGCGCCAGGCGCACCAGCAGCCGCGCCTTGGCGGCCGGCCATTCGCTGGCCAGCAGGCTGTAGCGCACGGTGTCGCGCACCGTGCCGTCGCGGCGGCGCAGGTCGTGGCGGATGACGCCCTCGCGGTGCGCCCCCAGGCGCTCGATGGCGGCCTGGCTGCGCAGGTTCAGGATGTCGGTGCGCCAGCCCACCAGGGCAGCGCCCAGGGTCTCGAAGGCGTGCTGCATCAGCAGCAGCTTGGCGGTGGTGTTGATGGCCGTGCGCCAGCAGGACTGGGCGTACCAGGTGTAGCCAATCTCCAGACGGTCCAGGTCGGCCACGATGTCGTGGTAGCTGGTGCTGCCCAGCACGCGGCCGCTGGCACTGTCCAGCACCGCGAAGGGCAGGCGGTTGCCGGCCGCCTGCTGGGCCAGCGCCCGCTCGATGTAGCCGCGCGTGTCATCCGGCTCGGGCACCGAGGTGAAGGTCAGGTTCCAGAGCTCGCCATCCGCAGCGGCGGCGCGCAGGCCGTCTTCGTGGTCCAGGCTCAGCGGCACCAGACGCACCGGCGCCTGGGTCAGTTCGACGGGGCGGACGTGCATCAGCGGTTGTGACGTTGCATGTGCAGCAACTTTTCGAACAGGGTCAGGTCCTGCTCGTTCTTCAGCAAGGCGCCGGCCAGCGGTGGCACGCGGGTCGGGCCGCTCTCGGCGGCACCGAGCTGGCTGGCATCGATGTCCTCGGCCAGCAGCAGGCGCAGCCAGTCCAGCAGCTCGCTGGTGGAGGGCTTCTTCTTCAGGCCGGGCAGGTTGCGCACCTGGTAGAAGCTCTTCAGCGCGGCGCTCAGCAGCTCGCTCTTCAAGTCCGGGAAGTGCACGTCGACGATGCGCTGCATGGTCTCGGCGTCCGGGAACTTGATGTAGTGGAAGAAGCAGCGGCGCAGAAAGGCGTCCGGCAGCTCCTTCTCGTTGTTGCTGGTGATGAAGACCAGCGGTCGGTGCTTGGCCTTGATGGTCTGGCGCGTCTCGTAGCAGTGGAACTCCATGCGGTCGAGCTCGCGCAGCAGGTCGTTGGGGAACTCGATGTCGGCCTTGTCGATCTCGTCGATCAGCAGCGCCACCGGCTGGTCGGCCTCGAAGGCCTGCCACAGCACGCCCTTGAGGATGTAGTTGTGGATGTCCTTGACCTTCTCCGAAGCTTCCACATCCGCCAGCTGGCTGTCGCGCAGCCGGCTCACGGCGTCGTACTCGTACAGGCCCTGCTGGGCCTTGGTGGTGCTCTTCACATGCCACTGCAGCAGCGGCAGGCCCAGGGCGCCGGCCACTTCCTCGGCCAGCAGGGTCTTGCCGGTGCCGGGTTCGCCCTTCAGAAGCAGCGGGCGTTGCAGGGTGATGGCGGCGTTCACCGCGAGCTTGAGGTCGTCGGTGGCGACGTAGTGGGCGGAGCCTTCGAATTTCATGCGGGGCAGTATAGGAATTGACCTGCGTCAAGCCGGTTCCGCCCAGCCCATAGAATGCGCCCCCATTTCCTGACGCCTCCTTCAAGAACACCATGCGCCAGCTGCTCTCTGCCCTTGCGATCGCCTTCGTCGCCCTCGCCGCCCTGCCGGCCCATGCCCAGGACGCCGCCGCCGGCGCCAAAAAGATCGCCATGTGCATCGGTTGCCATGGCATTCCTGAGTACCGCGCCAGCTTCCCTGAGGTGTACCGCGTGCCCAAGATCTCGGGTCAGAACGCCGGCTACATCGTGGCGGCGCTGCAGGCCTACGCCAAGGGGGACCGCAAGCACCCGACGATGCGCGGCATCGCCGGCTCCTTGACTGAGCAGGACATGAAGGACATCGGCGCCTTCTACGAGCAGCAGGGCAAGGGCGAGCCGGCCCCGGCCACCGTGGCCGCCGCGCCGGAGGCCATCGCCGCCAAGCTGCAGGCCTGCACCGCCTGCCACGGCGCGAACTTCAGCAAGACCCTGGACGGCAACCACCCCAAGCTGGCCGGCCAGCACGCCGATTTCCTCTATGTGGCGCTGCGCAGCTACCAGGCCGAGGGCAAGGCCACCTGGGGCCGTGGCAACGCCATCATGCAGGGCCAGATCAAGGAACTGAAGCCGGCCGAGCTGAAGCAGATCGCCGCCTACCTGGCCTCGTTGCCGGGCGAACTGAAGACCGTGCCGCAGTCGGCGACGCGCTGAGCACCCTAGCTGACACCGCGCTGACAAGGCCGCCCTCTGGGTGGCCTTTTTGTTTTCGGGATCGCCCGGGGTGATCGGTCGTGAATTGCGCTGATACTTTTGGCGCCGGCCATGCTGAAAAAAATCCCGACGTCCCAAGCCGAACTGGGCATGTTCCTCCAGTCGATGGAGGGTTCCTGGCTATCGCATCCCTTCTGGAAGACACGCTTCCTGCTCAAGGAGCCGAGCGATCTGGAGGCGCTCAAGCGTTCCGGTGTGCCCTACATCTGGATCGATGTGGTCAAGGGCAAGGACGTGCTGGAGTCGCTCGCCACTGCAGACGAAGCGCCGGCCATTGAACTGCCCGCCGCGCCGCCCCCGGCCCCGCCCAAAGCGTCCGCGCCCGTGGCGGCCAAGCTGCCGCCGCCCAAGCCCTGCAGCTTTGCCGATGAACTGGAGCAGGCGGCCGAGCTGATGCAGCGCTCCAAGAAGCAGGTCATCAGCATGTTCAACGAGGCCCGCCTGGGCCGCGCCATCAAGAGCGAGGAATGCCTTCCGGTGGTGGAGGACATCACCGGCTCGGTCTGGCGCAACCCTTCGGCGCTGATCAGCCTGGCGCGCCTGAAGACACGCGACGACTACACCTATATGCACTCGGTGGCCGTGTGCGCCATGATGGTGGCGCTGGGCAAGCAGCTGGGGCTTTCGGAGGACGAGCAGCGTGCCGCCGGGCTGGCCGGGCTGCTGCACGACGTCGGCAAGATGCTGATGCCGCTGGAGATTCTCAACAAGCCCGGCGCGCTGACCGACCCTGAGTTCGCTGTCATGCGCAGCCACCCGGCGCGCGGCTATGAGGCCCTGAAGGCCAGCGGCGCGTTCGACGAGAACGTGCTGGACGTCTGCCTGCACCACCACGAGAAGATGGACGGCGGCGGCTACCCGCACCGGCTCAAGGCCGACCAGATCACGCTGTTCTCGCGCATGGGCGCGGTCTGCGATGTGTACGACGCCGTCACCTCGAACCGCCCCTACAAATCTCCCTGGGACCCGGCGGCCTCGATCGCCCGCATGGCGCAGTGGCAGGGCCATTTCGACCCCAAGGTGTTCCAGGCCTTCGTGGTCTCGATCGGCATCTACCCGGTGGGCACACTGGTGAAGCTGCACTCGGGCAAGCTGGCGGTCGTGATCGACCAGAACCCCGGCAAACTCACGGCACCCAAGGTGCGCGTGTTCTTCTCGACCAAGTCGAACCTGCCGATCGATGTCACCGACCTCGATCTTGCACAGGCCAATGACAAGATCGTCAGCCGCGAAGATCCGAACGCCTGGGGCTTCACCCAGCTCAATGACCTCTGGACCCAGCCGCGCTGAGCGGCTCCCACGCCCATGATCAAGCCTTTCCTGACGGCGCTGGCCGCCGCCAGCCTCCTTGCCTTTGGCGCTCAGGCGCAAACCCTGCGCTGGGCCAGCCAGGGCGATCTGCAGACCGCCGACCCGCACTCGCAGAACGAGTCAATGACCAACATGATCAATGGTCAGGTCTACGAAAAGCTCGTCAATCGCGACAAGACCATGGCCATCGTGCCGGGCCTGGCCACCGAGTGGAGCAACCCCGACCCGCTGACCTGGCGCTTCAAGCTGCGCCCGGGCGTGAAGTTCCACGACGGCGCGCCGCTGACACCCGAGGATGTGATCTTCTCCATCCAGCGTGCCAAGGAGCCGACCTCGCAGCTGGTGCAGTACGCCAATGCGGTGGGCACGCCACGCAAGGTGGACGACTTGACGGTCGAGTTCAAGCTCGAGCGCCCGAACCCGATCTTTCTGCAGCACATGGACCTGCTGTGGATCATGAACAAGGGCTGGAGCGAGAAGAACCGCGTCACCAAGCCGCTCGACTTCAAGAACAAGGAAGAGAGCTACGCCAGCCTGAACGCCAACGGTACCGGGCCCTACATGCTGGTGAGCCGCCAGCCGGGCGTGAAGAACGTCTACAAGCGCAACCCGAACTGGTGGGGCAAGTTCGAGGGCAATGTGCAGGAGATCGTGTTCACGCCGATCGGCAACGACGGCACCCGCCTGGCCGCGCTGATCTCGGGCGAGCTCGACTTCGTGCTCGACCCCGCGCCGCGCGACATCGCGCGCCTGCGCCAGCAGCCTGGCCTGCAGATCATCGACGGGCCCGAGAACCGCCTCGTCTTCATCGGCATGGACCAGGCGCGCGACAGCCTGCTCTACGGCAAGACGGCCAATGGCAAGAACCCTTTCAAAGACCTGCGCGTGCGCCAGGCGCTCTATCACGCCATCGACATCGAGGGCATCCGCGTCAAGCTCATGAACGGCCTGGCCGCGCCCACCGGCGGCCTGACACCCTCGCCCAAGGCCAGCTTCGACGACCCCAGCGTGCAGACCCGCCTGCCCTATGACCTGAACCAGGCCAAGAAGCTGATGGCCGAGGCTGGCTATGCCGATGGCTTCGAAGTGACGCTCGACTGCCCGAACAACCGTTACATCAACGACGAGGAAATCTGCCTGACCCTGGCCTCGATGTGGGCGCAGCTCAAGATCAAGGTCAAGGTCAACCCGATGCCGCGCTCGCTCTACTTCCCCAAGCTGGAAAAGCTGGACACCAGCCTCTACCTGTACGGTTGGGGCGGCGCCATCACCGATGCCGAATCCATCTTCGCGCCGGTGCTGCGCAACCGCGGCGAGAAGGGCATCGGTGCCTACAACTACGGCAATTGGAAGAACGACAAGTTCGACCAACTGGCCGCGCAGAGCGCCGTTGAGGTGGACGTGAAGAAGCGCGAGCAGCTGATCCGCGCCGCCATGGCCGAGTTCCGTGCCCAGACCCATCTGATCCCGCTGCACCGCCAGGTCATTCCCTGGGCGGCGCGTGCCGGCCTGAAGGCCGTGCACCGGCCCGACAACTGGCTGGAAGTGGCCTGGGTGACGGTGCCGACCCAGAAGTAATCAGGCAACAAAACAGCAACAGCGCAGGGGCCCAATGGGCCCCTTGCCTTTGGGAGTCCGCCATGCGCTTCGGCCGCCGCCTGTTTTCTGTGCTCCTGACCCTGCTCACAGGCGGCGTCGGGGCCCAGGCCCGCTTTGACCCCGCCACCCAGCAGCTGCGCATTCCCACCGTCGAGGTGGAGGGGCAGCTCTACCGCGATGCCCTGCTGCGCCTGGACGCCGATGGCCGCCTGAGCCTGCTGGCCCTGAGCCCGCCACCGGTCAGCCCGCCCAGCCAATTGGCCGCGCGCGTGGCCGCCGCCAGCCAGGCGGCCCAGAGCGATGCCCGCTGCACGGCCGTGCGGCCCTTCTACTGGGAGATCGGCGACGCCAGCCAGCGTCTGGCCGGCGGCTCGCTGGGCCTGCCGAGCATCGAAGCCGGCAGCCAGCTGCCGATTGCCTCGTCCAGCAAATGGATCTACGCCGCCTACGTGCTGGAGCGCCGTGCCGGCCAGCCGACGGCCGAGGACATTCAGTTCCTCAATTTCCGCAGCGGCTACACCCAGTTCCCGCCCAATGGCTGCCAGGCGCAGGACACGGTGGCCAGCTGCCTGGCGCGCGACAACAACGGCGTCAAGACGCCAGCCCACGAGGGCTTCTTCTATTACGGCGGCGGCCACATGCAAAAGCACGCCAGCCTGCCCAGCATGGGCCTGGGGGCACTCGACAACGCCGGCCTGGCCGCCGAGCTGCGCCGCCTGCTGGGCCAGGACATCGCCCTGGCCTACCTGCAGCCCCAGCCCGCCGGCGGCCTGCGCATGACGGCACGCGACTACGCCACCTTCCTGCGCAAACTGCTGGGTGGCCAGCTGCGCATGAGCGCCTGGCTGGGCGCCCAGGCCGTGTGCACCAACCCCACGCGCTGCAGCCAGGCCCTCTACACCCCGGTGCCGGCCACGCAGAGCTGGCATTACGGCCTGGGCCATTGGATCGAGGACGACCCGGCCGGCGATGGCGCCTTCAGCAGCGCGGGCGCGTTCGGCTTCTACCCCTGGATCGATGCCCAACGCAGCCACTACGGCGTGCTGGCGCGCTTTGACGCGGGCGGTGCGGGTGCGGATTCATCGGCCTGCGGTGCGGCCATCCGACAAGCCTGGGTGGGTGCGGCGCCAACCGCCAACCCGAGGCGCTGAGGCGGCCGCCTCCTTCGCCTGCAGCATTCGGCCGGGGTAACAGCCGGTCACAATCGTTGCCATCCCGGTGTTGTCGAGGGGGCGGGGGTGACGAGGCTGCCCAACGTGGACCTGCTGACCCGATTGGATCGGGCGCTGCGCTGGCGGATTCGCGCCCGCTTGGGCGATGCGCGCGTGGATCGCTGCTGGGTCCGGCTGGCCGTGGCCTACCGCCCCCTGGTTCGACGCCCGATCGCCGTCGGCGTCACCGGAAGTGGCGGCAAGTCGACGGCCAAGGAGCTGGTGCACGGCTTGCTGAAGACGCAGGGCCCCGGTGTGGCGAACCCGGGCTCCTTGAACATGCTCCACCACATCGCCCGGGTGGTGCTGGCCATGTGCCCCTGGCACCACCACGCGGTGGCCGAGCTGACCGAGCACGAGCCGGGGGCGATGGCCCGGAACGTGGCCCTGTTCAGGCCCACGGTGGCACTGGTGACCTTGCGCCGTGACGACCATTCGGCGTCCTTCGACCATCCCGACCAGGTGCTGGCGGAGTTTGCATGCCTGGTGGCCGCCTTGCCTGCGCATGGCGCGGCGGTGCTGAACGCGGACGAACCGGATATTGCGGCCCTGCGGGTTCACACCCGGGCCCAGGTGCTGACCTATGGGCTTTCGCCCGCGGCCGATGTTCGCGCCGAGTCTGTCGAGGGGGACTGGCCCCAGCGTCTGCACCTGGTGTTGAGCTACCGCGGCGAGCGCCTGCTGGCGCAGACCCAGCTGTGTGGCCGGCACTGGGTACCGGTCGTGCTGGGCGCCGTGGCCACGGCCCTGGCCTGTGGCATGAGCCTGAGCCAGTGCGTGGCGGCCTTGGCCCTTCAAGCCCCAGTACCGGGCCGGATGCAGCCGCATGCCACGCCGGATGGGGTGCAGTTCATTCGGGATGACTACAAGGCGCCCTTGTGGACCCTGCCTGCCTGCGTGGACTTCCTGCGGCGTGCCCAGGCGCCGCGCAAGCTGGCGGTCATTGGCACGCTGTCGGACTTCGGCCCTGGCGTGGGGGCTGCCAAGCGCTACGCGCAGTGGGCCGAGCAACTGGATGCGGCGGTGGACCTGGCCCTTTACGTGGGCGCCTGGGCGACGGCGGCCTTGTCCGGACGCCCTGGTGGTGCGGGGCGTCGTCTCGCGTTTTCCAGCGTGCTTGATGTGGCCGAGTACCTGAAAGCGGAGTTGCGGGCGGGTGATCTGGTGCTCATCAAGGGCACCAACAAGCAGGACCATCTGGAGCGCTTGGTGCTGAACCGGACAGCCCGGGTGGATTGCTGGCGCGACGACTGCAAGCTCACGCGCCGTTGCTCGGAGTGCCACCAGCTGACGATACGCAGCCGGCCGCCCAACCATTCCGAAGCGCCGCCCTGCCCGGTGGGGCGGGGCTTGGAGCCTGAACACCCCTGGGCAGCTGCGCCTCCAAGCCCAACGGAGTGGGTGGTGGTGGGCATGGGGAACCCGGGCAGCCCGTTCGAGGGCAGCCCGCACAACCTGGGGCGGGCGGTGGTGGAGGCCCTCGCGCAGCAGCAGGGCTGGCCCTGGCACCGGGGCGCCGCGGCCCATGTGGCCTGCGGCCTCCTGGGCGGGCGCCGGGTGAGCCTGCTGCTGCCGCAGGCGCACATGAACCTCACCGGACCGCTGCTGCAGACCCTGGCACGCGAGTGGGGCCTGGCCGTGAGCCAGATGCTGCTGGTGCACGACGACCTGAGCCGGCCACTGGGGGAGGTGAAGCAGCGCGCTTCGGGTAGTGCCGGCGGGCACCGCGGGGTGGACTCGGTGCTGGTGGCCTTCCAGACGGATCGCTTCCGACGCCTCAAGCTGGGCGCCAGGCCGGAGGTGATGAAGCTCCCGCTGGCCCGCTATGTGGTGGAGCCCCTGGAGGGTGCGCTGCGGGTGCAGGCCGAGGCCGGACTGGCGTTGGCGGTGACACGCCTGCAGCAGATGATCGAGCACAGCTCCCCGGAGGCGGGCGCTTGATGCGGGCCTTGGTGCGTGCGCTGGCCTGGCGCGTGCGTGCACGCCTGGGGGACGCGGCGGTGGATGCGCTCTGGGTGCGCTGCGCGCTGCGCTATCGCAGCCTCTTGCGTGGGCCGGTATGCATTGCAGTGGCGGGCAGTGGCGGCAAGACCACGGCCAAGGAACTGCTGCGCGGAATCCTGTCCGCACATCGGCGCGGCGTGGCGACGCAGGCCTCGCTCAACGTGGTGCCGGAAGTGGCGAAGATGGTGATGCGCCTGCGGCCCTGGCACCAGTACGGCCTGCTGGAAGTCAGCGAGGACCGCCCGGGCGTGATGCAGACGAACGTCGCGCTGCTGCGGCCTTCCATCGCCTTGGTGACCGTGTTCCGCGACGACCACGCCGCCGCGTTCCAGCACCCGCAAGCCGTGGCCGATGAATTGCGATGGTTGGTGCGTTCCGTGGGCCCGCAGGGCACGGCGGTGCTGAATGCCGACGATCCGGCGGTGCGGGCCATGGCATCGGACTGCCCTGGCAAGGTGCTCAGCTATGGGCAGTCGGCACCGGCGGACTTGCAGGCGGAAGCCGTGCAGGCGGCCTGGCCTGAGCGGCTGAGCTTCACCCTGGTCTATCAAGGGCAGCGGGTACCCGTACGGACGCAGCTGTGCGGAGCCCACTGGGTGCCCTCGGTGCTGGGTGCGGTGGGGGTTGGTCTGGCCTTCGGGCTGAGCCTGCGGCAATGCGCGGAGGCCTTGGCGGCTGTTCCGCCCTTCGAGGGTCGGATGCAGCCGGTGAGCACCCCAGAGGGTGTGCACTTTGTGCGCGACGACTTCAAGGCGCCAGTCTGGACGCTGCAGTCCTGCGCCGACTTGCTCCGGGCCGCGCGCGCGCCGCGCAAGTTCGCCGTATTGGGTGAGATTTCCGACCGGCGATCGGGTTTCAGCAAGGAAAAAGAGCTGCGTTACGCGGCGCTGCTGCTCGCCGAGGTTTGCGATGAAGTGCTCGTGGTCGGCCCTTGGTCGACCACTGTCCTGGCGACCAAGAGCCCGGAGCTGCGGCAGCGCATCAAAGCCTTTGACTCTGTCTGGATGGCCCATGGCCACTTGCACCTGCAACTGCAGGCCGGCGATCTGGTCCTGCTCAAGGGCACCGCCAGGATCGACCACCTGCAGCGCCTGGTGCTCGCCCAGACCGGCGAGATCCGCTGTTGGCAGGACGACTGCAGGCGCGGCGAGTTCTGCACCACCTGCCCGCAGCGGCTGCAAGACCGCCCAGCCGCCGGGCCGAGCCGCGCACAGCGGCAGGAATGGGCGGCAGGCCTGGGCAGCACGGCGTGGCCGCCGTCAGACGCCTTCACCCTCCTGGTGGTGGGGCTGGGCAACCCCGAGCAGCGTTACCAGGACAGCCCCCACAATGCTGGCTCTCAGGCCCTGGATTCATTGGTGGCCGAAAGCGGACAGGACTGGCTTGAATCTCCGCTGGGCCCCTGGTGCCGGCTGGTGATCGAGGGACGCGCCCTGCTTTTCATCAAGCCGGCTGTGGCCATCAATCTGAGCGGTGAGATCGTGCAGCTCCTGGCGCGCCTTTGGGGGCTGGCGCCGCAGCGGATCGTTCTGGTGCATGACGACATCAACCTTCCAATGGGCGATGTGTGCATCAAGATGGATGGCGCCGCGGGCGGCCACCGTGGGGTAGCGAGCGTTCTGGTGCATCTGCAGTCAGACGAGGTGCTGCGCCTCAAGCTGGGGGTGCGCCCCGCCCAGCAGCCGGCTCCCTTGAACTACGTGACCACACCGCTGGCGCAGAGCGATCTGCAGGCCCTGCGGGCGGCGCTGCCAAAGCTTCGCTGGCGTTTGCTCAGGCTCGCGTCCGGGCCGCCACCCGGCTGAAAGCGATCCGACCCGTCAGTCTTCGAGCTCGGCAAGCTGGTCGGCCCACTCGTCCAGCTCGTTGGCGTGGATGTGCAGCCAGTTCAGCACGGCCTCGCCGTGCTGCGTCCAATCGGCGTCAGGCGGCAGGCTTTCGGTGCGGCGCATCAGCTGCTCGGCCACCAGGCCGGCGGCCACCAGCAGGGGCACGCCGGGCTCGATCTCGCGGTCCGTCAGCACTGTGAAGTCATGGTGCAGGCGCACCGCGGCCATCAGGGGCTGGGGCAGGCCCCAGGCGCGTACCACCAGGGCACCCACCACGGCGTGGTTGGTCTTGTGGTTGATGTCCTCGGTCTTGACGAAGGGCCGGTCCAGGCGCGCCGCGCCTTCCACCATGGTGGCGCCGTAGCCGCGCACCGATTGCAGCAGCACCGGCATGCCGACATGCTGGAACAAGCCGAAGCTGCTCGCCAGGTCGACGTCCAGACCGGGCAGCTTGGGCGCCAGCAGGCGCATGGCGGCGGCGCGCCGGCTGCTGCGCTCCCAGAAGCGCGCCAGGTGCGGGCTGTTGACCGGTATGGCGTTGCGCACCAGAAAGCCCGTCATCAGCTCGGCGGTGAGGTTGAGCCCCAGGCGCGTCATGGCCTGGCCCACGCTCACGCAGGGGCTGCCGCCGCCCAGATGCACCGGGCTGTTGGCCACGCGCAGCAGGGTGGCGGACATGGCCACGTCCTCGGCGGCGATGGCCTGCACCTCGTTCAGATCGGGCTGTGGCAGGGCCAGCGCGGCGCGCAGGCGGCGCAGGTGCTCGGGGCAGGGCGGGATCTTGATCTCGCGCAGCGGGCCGCGCTCACGGGCGGTCTGGATCTCTTGTTGGACGGCGGCGATCTGCATCGCGAAAGCATACCCAGGGGGCACCCCACGCCCCTGCGGCAAGAGCGCAGGAATTCGCGCTGCGCCAGGGTTTTTCAGCCATGGGGCCGCCAAGGCCTGCCCCTACAGTGCCCGCTGCCGTGATCGACCGCCGCCTGCTTCCCGTTCTGCTGCTGGCCCTGGCCCTGCCCGTGCTGGCCTGGGAACGCGCCCGCTTGCTGGAGCAGGCCGTGCAGCTGCCGCCCCCGGCACAGCGGGTGGTGCAGGGCCTGGTGGAGCTGATCGAGCGCAGTCCGGCCCAGGCGCCGGCGCAGCGCGTGCGCGAGGTCAATGACTACATCAACCAGCGCGTGCAGTGGCAGACCGACCAGCAGATCTGGGGCCAGGTGGACTACTGGGCCAGCCCGCTGGAGATGTTCGAGAAGGGCCGCGGCGACTGCGAGGACCTGGCCATGGCCAAGTACTTCGCGCTCTTGGCCGAAGGGCTGCCCGAAAGCAGCCTGCGCCTGGTCTATGTGCGTGCCCAGTACCAGGGCCGCCCGCAGGCGCACATGGTGCTGGCCTGGTACCCCACGCCCCAGGGTGAGCCCTGGATCCTGGACAACATCGACCCCGAGCTGAAGCGCGCCGGCGAGCGGCCCGATCTGGCGCCGGTATTCAGCTTCAACGCCGAGGGGCTGTGGCGGGGCGTGGGCGCGCAAGGCGCCGGCAACCCGCTCACGCGCCTTTCACTCTGGCGCGATGCCCTGGCCCGCGCCAAGGCCCAAGGTTTTTAGGAGAAGGCGATGAGTCTGATTCGCCAAGTAAGCCTCTTGATCGTGCTGGCGCTGCTGGTCGGCCTGATGGGGGCCCTGGGGGTCTCGGTGGGCTCGATGCGGGCGGTGCTGCAGGACCAGGCCCGCATCAAGAACGCCGACAACGCGCAGTCGCTGGCGCTGGCGGTATCCCAGCAGGGCGGCGACGCCGCGCTGATCGAGCTCCTGATGAGCGCCCAGTTCGACACCGGTCATTACCAGCAGCTGCGCTGGGTGCAGGCCGATGGCAAGACCGCCTTCGCCCGCGAGGCCCAGGCCAGCGGCGGCCGTGCGCCGGCCTGGCTGCGTCAGGCCCTGCCGATCGACGCCGAACCCGGCATCGCCCAGCTCAGCAACGGCTGGCAATCGATCGGCCGCGTGGAGCTGCGCAGCCAGCTCGGCTATGCCTACGACGCGCTCTGGGACGGCCTGCTGCGCGCCGCCGCCTGGTCGGCCCTGCTGACGCTGCTGGCGCTGGCGCTGGCGCAAGCGGTGCTGGGGCGCATCCGCCGGCCGCTGGACGCGCTGGTGGCCCAGGCCGATGCCATGGCCGAGGGCCAGTTCGTCACCGTCGAGCCCTCGAAGGTGAGCGAGCTGCGTTCGCTGACCGACGCGCTCAACGCCATGGTGCAACGCATCAAGCGCATGTTCGAAGCACAGACCGAGCAGCTTGGCCTGCTGCGCCAGCAGGCGCATTGCGATGCGCTCACCGGCCTGTCGCTGCGCAAGCACTTCCTGGCCGAGCTGGCTTCGGCGCTGGCGCGCGACGACCTGCCCGAGCGCGCCGGCCTGCTGCTGCTGCGCCTGCAGGACCTTGCCGGCGTGAACCGCGTGCTCGGCCGCGAGGCCACCGACGAGGTGCTGGCCCTGCTGGGCCACGCCCTGCAGCAGTACACCGAGCGCGTGCCGGGCAGCCTGGCCGGGCGCTTGAACGGTGCCGATTTCGCCCTCTGGCTGCCCGCGCCCGCCGTGTTGGAAGAGAGCGCCCAGGCCCTGGCGGATACGCTCAAGCTGGCCCTGCAGCAGGGCGGCGGGCAGGGCGGCAACGGCGTGCTGCGCCTTGCCCTGGGCGGCGCCGAGCTGACGCGCGACCAGGCGCTCTCGCAGTGGTTTGCGCAGGCTGACGAGGCCCTGGCCCAGGCCGAGGGCCAGGCGGCGGCGGGGCAGACGATCGGCATCGCGTTGCGCCAGGTGCCCGCGCGTGCCGACGCCCCCGTGCTGCCCAGCGGGGAGCGCGCCTGGCGCGCCCAGATCGAGGCCGCGCTGGCCCAGGGCCACACGCGCCTGCTGCAGTACCCGGTGCTGGACCGCGACGGCCATCTGCTGCACTGGGAGTGCCCGCTGCACCTGGGCCTGGCCGAGCGCAGCGGCAGCACGCCCGATTTCGTCAACGCCCAGACCTGGCTGCCGCTGGCCCTGCGCACGCAGCTCACCGCCGAGGTGGATCTGGCCGCCGTGGCCGCCGCCCTGCAGCTGGTGCGCGACGACGGCCAGATGCGCGCGCTCAACCTCGCCCCGGCCTCGCTGCTGGCGCAGGACTTCGTGGGCCGCCTGCGCGAGCTGCTGCGCAGCCAGGCGCTGGCGGCGCGGCAGATCGCGCTGGAGTTCGACATTTCCGCCGCCCAGCCCAAGAGCTTCGAGCTGCTGCGCGAGCTCTCGCGCAGCCTGCACCCGCTGGGCGTGCGCGTGGGCCTGGAGCATGCGGGCGCGCAGCTGCAGCGCATCGAGCGCCTGTACGAGTTGGGCCTCGACTACGTCAAGCTGGACCGCGCCATCCTGGTGGGCGTGCACGAGGACGCCAGCCGCGCCGGCTTTGTGCGCAGCCTGGTGATCTTTCTGCACAGCCTGCAGCTGCAGGTGCTGGGTGAGGGCGTGGACGACCCGCGCGATGCGCAGGCGCTGCTCGATTGCGGTTTGAACGGCCTCACCGGCCCCTGGGCCACCGGCCACCAAGTCAGATGAACGCTTCTCCCTTGTTCGAACCCTTGCGCGCTGGCGCGCTGGATTGCGCCAACCGCATCTGGATGGCGCCGCTGACGCGCCTGCGCTCGATCGAGCCCGGCGACCTGCCCGGGCCACTGGCGCCGCTGTACTACCGCCAGCGCGCCGGTGCCGGGCTGATCGTGAGCGAGGCCACGCACATCAGCCCGCAGGCCAAGGGCTATGCCGGGGCGCCGGGCATCTACTCGGACGAACAGGTCGAGGCTTGGAAGCCGGTGACGGACGCGGTGCACGCGGCGGGTGGGCGCATCGTCTGCCAGCTCTGGCATGTGGGGCGCATCTCGCACAGCCGCCTGCAGCCGGGCGGGCTGGCGCCGGTGTCGGCTTCCGCCATTGCCGCGCAGGCGCGCACCAGCCTGAAGGATGCGAATGGCGAGGTCTACCGCGAGGCCTGCAGCACGCCACGGGCGCTGGAGCGCTGCGAGCTGCCCGGCTTGGTGGACAGCTATGCCATGGCCACGCGCCGCGCTCGCGCGGCCGGCTTCGACGGCGTGGAGATCCACGCGGCGCACGGCTATTTGCTGCAGCAGTTCCTGGCCGCGGCCAGCAACCAGCGCGACGACGACTACGGTGGCTCAATCGAGAACCGCGCGCGCCTGTGCCTGCAGGTGGTGGATGCCGTCTGCGCCGAATGGGCGCCTGAGCGAGTCGGCATCCGCATCTACCCCTGCCCGGCCGCCGCCGATCTGGCCGACGACGACCCCGATGGCAATGCGCTCTACCTGGTGGAGCAGCTGGGCCGGCGCGGCCTGGCCTACCTGCATGTCTCGGAACCCGACTGGGCCGGCGGGCCCGAGTTGCGCCCGCAGTTCCGCCAAGGCTTGCGCGCGCGCTTTCCTGGCGTCATCGTTGGGGCCGGCAATTACCAGGTGCCCGAGGCGGTGGAGCGCATTCAGGCCGGCTTGATCGATGCGGTGGCCTTCGGGCGGCCCTTCATCGCCAACCCGGACCTGCCGGCGCGCATCCGCCAGGGCGCGCCCTGGAACACGCCGGAGCCGCAGAGCTTCTATGGTGGCGGTGCCGCGGGCTATACCGACTACCCCACGCTGGAGTGAACGATGGCCAAGGACGCGAAGAAGGACCGCATGGGCAAGGGCGAGTACCTCGAAAAGCTCGCCCCGCTACAACTGGAGCTGAACCAGATGGCGCGCTGGGTGCAGCAGAGCGGCAAGCGCGTGCTGGTGCTGATCGAGGGCCGTGACACGGCGGGCAAGGGCGGGGTGATCGCCGCCATCTCGGACACCCTGAACCCACGCCAATGCCATGTGGTGGCCCTGGGCAAGCCGAGCGAGCGCGAGCGCAGCCAGTGGTACTTCCAGCGCTATGTGCCGCATCTGCCAGCGGCTGGCGAGATCGTGCTGATGGACCGCAGTTGGTACAACCGCGCGGGCGTGGAGCCGGTGATGGGCTTTTGCTCGCCCGAGCAGGCCGAGGCCTTCCTGGATCAGGTGCCGCGCTTCGAGCAGCTGCTGGTGGACGACGGCATCCTGCTTTTCAAGTACTGGCTGTGCGTGGACCAGGCGCAGCAGGAGCAGCGCTTTGCCGAGCGCCTGGCCGACCCGATGAAGCGCTGGAAGCTCAGCCCCATCGACCTGCAGGCGCGCGACAAATATGCCGCCTACACCGCCGCGCGCGAAACCATGCTCAAGGCCAGCCACCGCGCCCACGCGCCCTGGACGCTGGTGGACTTCAACGACCAGCGCCGCGGCCGGCTCAAGCTGATCCGCCACCTGCTCGACCGCCTGCCCGATACCGCCATCCCGGACGAAGCCATCGAGTTCCCGCCGCTGGTGGGCGAGCCGCTGAAGGAGCGCTACAAGGGCAAGCTGCGGCCGCTCTGAGGGTGGCCTGATGCCGCTCTGACGCCCCGCCGGCCGCTCAGGCGATATCGGCGATCAGCAGCTCGGTGCGGCCGGCGCGCTGATGCTCCAGCGTGGCGCGCACGGTGCGGAAGGCCAGTTCGTCCCAGGGGATCTCGGCGAAGTGGAACAGCGCCACTTCCAGGGATTCCGGCCCGGGTGCGAAGTCCAGGTCGAGCAGGCGGGCGCGGTAGAAGAGATGGACCTGGCCGATGCGTGCCACGTTCAGCAGGCTCATCAGACCGAGCAGTTCGACGCGTGCACCGGCTTCTTCCAGCGTTTCGCGCAGCGCCCCCTCGGCCACCGATTCGCCCAGCTCCATGAAGCCGGCCGGCAGCGTCCACCGCCCGCGCTGCGGCTCGATGGCGCGCCGGCACAGCAGCACCCGGCCATCCGGTGCGAGCGGCAGGGTGCCCACCACATTGGTCGGGTTCTCGTAGTGGATCTGCCCGCAATCCGTGCAGACGGCGCGTTCGCGGTTGTCCTCGGGCGGGATACGGTATTGCACGGCCGCCCCGCAGGCGGCGCAGTGCTGGTAGCGGCGGGTGACGTGCATGGGGGGCCGAGTGTCGCCCAGCGCCCGGGCGGCCGCTGGCTCCTCTGGGCCATGCCAGCGCCGCCAAGTCGGGTTCCAATGCGGGTCAGATTTTTCAAGGGAGCCTCCCATGGCCATCGCACAGTGGACCCTGGCCCAAGTCATCGCCCAGCTGAACAGCGGGCGCAAATGGACCGGGTCGACCATCACCTACTCCTTTCCCACCAGCGTCTCCGGCCTGTATGCCGACGAGGAAGGGCCGGGCTTCCGGCCCACCAACGGCAGCCAGCAGACGCTGATGCGCTTGGCGCTGAACACCTGGGATGACCTGATCCCGGCCAACTTCCAACTCGGCAGCGCCGGCTCCACGGCGCTGGAGTTCGGCTACACCAGCACCGGCATCGGCTACGCGCATGCCTACTACCCCACCAACGGCAGCATCTGGTTCAACGCCACCGAGGGCGACCTGACCGATCCCGTGCTCGGGGCCTATGGCTTCCTGACCTTCGTCCATGAGATCGGCCATGCGCTGGGCCTGGACCACATGGGCGACTACAACGGCAACGGCAACTGGTCGCCCTCGTCCTACCAGGACAGCATCGTGCTCTCGGTGATGTCCTACTTCGGCCCGCGCTATGCGGCCTCGCAGTACTCGCCCGACATCGCGCAGGCCGACTGGAGCGACAGCCGCAACCAGGTGCACGACCCGCAGACGCCGATGGTGAACGACGTGGCCGCCATCCAGCAGATGTACGGCACGCCCACCGACACCCGTGCCGGCAACACCACCTATGGCTTCCGCAGCAATGTCGACGGCGCGATGGCGCAGATCTTCGACTTCACGCGCAATGCCAACCCGATCCTGACGATCTTCGACAGCGCCGGCACCGACACCCTGGACCTCTCGGGCTGGAGCACGCCCAGCCGCATCGACTTGACGCCGGGGGCCTACTCCTCGGGCAACTCGATGACGAACAACATCGGCATCGCCTACAGCGCCTGGATCGAGAACGCCATCGGCGGCAGCGCCAACGACGTGCTCATCGGCAACAGCCTGGCCAACCGGCTCGAAGGTGGCGCCGGCGACGACGAGCTGGAAGGCCGCGAGGGTGACGACCTGCTGGTGCCCGGCAGCGGCAGCGACCGTGTGGATGGCGGCGACGGCACGGACACCCTGGTGCTGTCGCTGGCGCAATCGGCCTACAGCTTCAGCCTCAGCGGCAGCCTGCTGACGCTGAGCAGTGGCGCCCTGGTGGTGCGCAGCAGCAATGTCGAGCGCTTCCAGTTTCTGGACGTCACCCGCACCCTGTCCGAACTGGTGGGCGGGGGCGGCAACCCGCAGCCCAGCGCGCCCGTGCTGCTGAGCCGCACGCCGGCCGACGACAGCGCCAACGTGCCCATCGGCGCCAACCTCGTGCTGGGCTTCAGCGAGGCCGTGCTGGCCGGCTCCGGCACCATCCGTTTGCTGGGCAGCGATGGCAGCGTGCTGCGCGAGGTCGCCGCGAACGACACCCGTCAGGTGCAGATCAGCGGCAGCACGGTGACCCTGAACCTCGAAACCGATCTGGCCGCCGGCACGCAGTACGTCGTCAACATCGGCGCCACGGCCTTCCGCAACGCCGCCGGTGTGTACTACGGCGGGCTCACCGGCCTGAGCAGCTGGGACTTCCGCACCGTCACCGCCACGGTGAATGACGACTACCCGCTCGACGTCAGCACCACCGGCCGCATCGTGCCCGGCGGCGCGGGCGTGACGGCGAACATCGACAGCGGCACCGATGGCGATCTGTTCCGCGTCGACCTGAGTTCCGGCGTCACCTACCGCTTCACCATGACGGCGCCCGCCACCAGCGCCGTCGACCCCTACCTGATGCTGTACGGCATGCAGCCCGAGGTCGACCTGATCACCTTCGACGACGACAGCGGCGGCAACTTCAACTCGGTCATCTACTTCACGCCCACGCAGACCGGCAGCTACTACCTGGCCGCCTACGACTACGCCGATGCGCAGGGCAGCTACACGCTCTCGGCCAGCATCCCCAGCGACGACTACCTGGGCTCCGCCGCCACGCTGGGGCGGGTGTCGGCGGGCGATGTGGTGAGCGGACGCATCGGCGTGCCCAGCGATGCCGACAACTTCTTCATCAGCCTGGTGGCTGGCCAGACCTACACCTTCGAGCTGAACCGCACGGCCGGCGATGGCCTGGACGACCCCTACCTGACCCTGCTGGACACCAGTGGCAAGGCGCTGGCCTTCGACGACGACAGCGGCGTCGGGGGCAACGCCATCATCGTCTTCAAGGCGCCCACGACCGGCAACTACCAGCTCAGCGTCAGCGACACCGACCAGGGCACCGGCAACTACCGCATCGTGACCCAGGTCAACACCCGCTTCACCGGCACGCCGAGCAACGACAACTTTGCCGGCGGCAGCGGGCCTGACACCCTGGACGGCGGCGACGGCAACGACACGCTGCGCGGTGGCGGCGGCTCCGACCTGCTGGACGGCGGCGCGGGCATCGACACCGCGAAGTACAACGGCTCGGCCGAACTGTTTGAGATCTTCATCACCGACCAGGGCTGGCTGCTGCGCGACGCCACCAATGCCGAGGGCTCGGACACCCTGGTGAACATCGAGCGCCTGGCCTTCCCGGATGCGCATGTGGCGCTCGACCTGGACGGCAATGCCGGCATCACCGCCCTCATCCTGGGCGCCGTGTTTGGCGCCGACGCCGTGTACGAGCCCGGCTACGTGGGCATCGGCCTCTCGCTGCTGGACGGTGGCATGAGCGACGACGCACTCATGCAGCTCGCCATCGAGGCCCGCTTCGGCCGTGCGCCCAGCAACAACGAGCTGGTCGACCTGCTGTACTTCAACCTGCTGGGTGTGCACCCTGGGCAGGACGAGCTGAGCTACTTTGCCGGCCTGATCAAGCCCGGCTTCAGCCAGGTGGACCTGGCCTGGCTGGCGGCCACGCAGGACATCAACTTCGAGAACATCGACTTCGTTGGCCTGGCGCAGTACGGCCTGTTCTTTGAGCCAATTGGGCCGTGAGTCTGGACTTTGACCATGAAGCTTGAGCTGTATTCCTACTTCCGTTCCTCGGCCAGTTGGCGCGTGCGCGCCGCGCTGGCGCTCAAGGGCCTGGCTTGCGATTACCACGGTGTGCACCTCGTCAAGGGCGAGCAGCTGGCGCACGAGCGCCTGGGGCCGGCTCATCTGCTGCCGGCGCTGTGGGCCGACGGCGAGCGCGTCACGCAATCGCTCGCCATCCTGGAGTTCCTGGAGGAGACCCACCCTGAGCCGCCGCTGCTGCCCGCCGAGCCGCTGGCGCGCGCCTATGTGCGTTCGCTGGCGCTGGACATCGCTTGCGAGATCCACCCGCTCAACAACCTGCGCGTGCTCAAGTACCTGAAGAACACGCTGGGCGTGGCCGAGGACGCCAAGAACGGCTGGTACCGGCACTGGGTGGAGCAGGGCCTGGCGGTGGTCAACGAGCGCCTGCTGGCCGAGGGCCGCAAGGGCCGCTTCTGCTGCGGCGACACCCCCGGCTATGCCGACTGCGTGCTGGTGCCCCAGGTCTTCAATGCGCAGCGCTTCGAGGCGCGCATCGAGCATCTGAGCGCCGTGATGCAGGTGTTCGAGGCCTGCATGGCACTGCCGGCCTTTGCCGACACGCACCCGAGCCGCGTGCCGGACGCCGAATAAGTCAGGAAAGCGGCAGCCGCGCCCGCACCGTGCAGCCCTGGCCGGGCGCGGACTGGATCTGCATCCGCCCCTGCAGGGATTCGATGCGGTAGCGCATGCCCACCAGGCCATGGTGGCCGGCGCGGCGCGTGCTGGGCAGAAAGCCCGCGCCGTCATCCCGCACCAGCACCTCGCAGGCCAGCCCGCCGTCGGCCGCCGGGCCGAGCTCCACCGTCACCTCGCGCGCCTGCGCGTGCTTGGCCACATTGGTCAGGCTCTCCTGCACCAGGCGGTACACGGCGAGTGCGGCGTCACCGGCCAGGGGCACCGGCTCCAGCCGGGTGTCAACGCGCAGGCCGCTGCGTTCGGCGAACTCCGCCGTCAGGATCTCCAGCGCCGGCAGCAGGCCCAGATTGGTGAGGGCCGAGGGTCGCAGGTCTTCGATGATGCGGCGCTTGATGGCGATGCCCTCGTCGATCAGCTTGGCCATGTGCTGCAGCCGCTCCACCAACTCGGGTTGTTCCTTGCGGTGCATGCGCACCAGGCGCGCCAGGTCCAGCTTGGCGGCGGTCAGCAGGCCGCCCAGTTCGTCGTGCAGCTCGCGCGCCAGGCGCGCACGCTCGTCCTCGCGCACGGTCTGCAGGTGGCGGGCCAGCTCGGTCAGCTCCTGGGTGCGGTGCATCACCTCGGCGTCCAGCCGGTCGCGCTCGGCCACCAGATCGCGTGCGGCGGCGCGCTGCAGCTCGTGCAGGATGGCGTTCTTGCGCAGGAACAGCACCAGGGCCAGCAGGCCCACCCCGGTGAGCAGGTAGGCGCCGATGCGGCCGAGGTTCAGCGCGCGGTGGATGGCGCGGCGGTCGGCCTGCAGCAGCTGCGCTTCCAGGGCCAGCAGCTCGGTGGTGGCCTTGCGCGCGGCCTCCATCTGCTCGCGGCCGATGTCGGTGAGCACCACGCTGCGCCAGGCATCGTGGCGCCCAGCACGGTAGAGCTCGGTGGTGAGCTTGATCTCCGAATGCTTCTGCAGCACGGCCTCGCCCAGCAGCGCGCCGCGCTTGGCGTTCTCGCCGTCCTGGTAATAGCCCTTCACTCGCGCCAGCGCCTCGTTGACCTGCTGGCCCTGGCGCAACACTTCGTCGAGATAGCTGTCGCGTCCGGTGAGCAGAAAGCCGCGCTGCGCCGACTCCGCCTGGTTCAGGCGCTGGAACAGGGTGGCGATGTCGAAGCGCAGCGCATTGCGGTGCTCGACGCCATCGAGTGCCTCGCGCGCCAGCCGGTAGGACGATTCGGCCAGCAGTACCACGGCCGAGACGCCCAGCGCCAGCACCAGGGCGGTGAGCACCCAGGGCCAGCGCCAATTCGGTGGCAGGCGGCGGCTCAGGGACATCAGAGCAGCGGCGCCGGCCGCGTGCCTTCGCCACACAGCTCGGCACAGTAGGCAATCAGCTCGTCCAGATCGCGGCTCTTGTCGAACACCCGCTCGGCGCCCAGCGCCAGGCAGCGGCGCCGCATCTCGGCGGTGGCGTAGTTCGTCAGCACGACGAAGCGCCCCGGCAGGCTCAGCTCCAGTGCCGCCTGCAGCACGCCCAGGCCGGTGCCGGCGCGCAGGAACACGTCAATGATGTAGAGGTCGATGTCGGCCGCCTCGGGCTGGCGCAGCGCCGCCACGGCCGCGGCCTCCTCGGTCACGCAGCCCACCACCTCGACGCTGGTCAGGTCTTCCAGCGTCGACACCAGGTTTTCCAGGATGACGGGGCTGTCCTCGACGATGAAGGCTTTGACCTTGGCCATGTTCGGTTGTTCGTGATGGGTTGGGACCTGCATGCCTAGTGTCTCTTGCCGCTCTTGTGTCTCATGCGCCCCTGCTCAACACCCGCGCATCAGCAGCAGGGGTGTGTCGGCCAGCCGCAGGGCGGCGTGGCCGGCTTCGGCGGCCGGCTGGCCGTCGATCTCCAGCCGAAGGCCCGCCTCCGCATCCTGCGCCAGTGCAATGGCGCTGTGAAATGGCCGCAGCTGGCTGCTGCCGTCGGCCAAGCGGATCAGCGCGTGCAGCGCGCGCGCCGGGGTGGGCCCGGCCGGCCCCGCCCCTGGCAGCTGGGTGCCGGCCTGCAAGGCCCGCACCAGCTCCGGCGCCGCGTCCTGGTCCAGCCGCAGGCGCAGCGTGGTGGGCGGGTGGGCCGGGCTGGCGGGGTCGTGGTGCCGCCAGGGCAGACCGAATGCCGACGGTTGCCCCGCCTCGGACGCGGCGGGCGCCAGCCGGGCTTCGGCGAAGAAGGGCTCGCCGTTCAGCAAGCCTACCGCCGCCGGCGTGGCCAGGCGGCGCTGCCAGGCCTGCACGGCCAGGGGCAGGTCCTGCGGCAGCCCGTGCAGATGCGCGAGCTGTCGGCCCGGGCCGCGCGCCAGCAGGCCCAGCGGGCAGCCCCGTGTCCAGGCTGCACGCGCCAGCTGCAGGGTCAGGGCGGCGCCGCCGATGCCGATCACAAAGCCTTCCTGACTGGCGGCCAGGCCGGCGGCGAACTGCGCGCACGCCTGCAGGTCCTGCGGCCCCTGGCACTCCAGCGCAATGCTGCTCAGGCCCTGCAGCAGGAGCAGCTGCTTGAGTGCCGCCAGCTCGGGCGCGTCCTGCTGCCGCAGCCCGGCTTCCAGCACCAGCAGGAAGGGGCCTTGGCGCGGTGGCCGCTCATGCGCCCGCGCACCCAGGCGCAGGGCCATGGCGGCCGCCAGCTCACGCGGCGCAGGCGCGCCGGACGGCGCGTCGGGCGGTGGCGGCTGGGGAGAAAAGAAGGACATGCCTGCAATGTCAACCGCGGCCGCTTCCGTGACTGTCGGTGCGCACCGGATTGCGGTGTGGGAGTTGTCTGACGCGCGGCGATCCGAGAACCAGGCTCTTTCGCGCGGCTTCCCGCCGTGTGAACAGGCCCTCGTCCTACACGCGCATCCGCCCTGCGCCGACACGAGTGCGGCAGGGCCGCCTTCAGCATGGCGGTGGTTGTGTGAAGGGAGTTGCATGCAGGACGCCATGGCTCAGCTGGCGCTGGACGCGCTGGCTCAACGCGAGGGCGCGCAGGCCTGGGCGCTGTTCACGCCCGGCGGGGTGCTGCTGGCCTGCAGCGCCGGCCTGCAGGAGCGCTGGCCGGCGGCGGAGGCTTCGGCGCCCTGCAGCGCCAGCGCGCTGGAGGCGCTGGATGCCAGCTGGCCCGCCGGGCTGCTCGACACCCTGGCCCAGCCTGGCCCGCTGGAGGCGCAGCAGCGCCAGGGCGATGCCTGCTGGCGCGCCCGCGTGCTGGGCAGCCCGCCCCTGCACCGGGTGCTGGTGCTGATGCACGAGGGCCCGGCGGCGCCGGGGCCGCCCGAGCTGCCTTGGGCCGCGCTGCTGGATCAGGTGCCCGCCTTCGTGATGGTGCTCAGCCCCACGGGCCGGCTGCTGCATGTGAACCGTGCGCCCCTGGACGCCGGCGGCATGCAGGCCGACGAGGTGCTCGGCCTGGACCTCTGGGACACCCCCTGGTGGAGCCACGACGCGGCCCTGCAGCAATGGCTGCGCGAGGCGGTGCAGCGCTGTGCCGCCGGCAGCGTGGTGCGCGAGGACGTGGTGCTGCGTATGCGCTTTGACACCCGCATGTCGCTCGACTTCGTGCTGGCCCCCTGTGCCAACCCCACCGGGCGGCCGCGCCTGCTCATGGCCACTGGCATCGATGTGACGGACCGCAAGGTCGGCGAGCGCCTGCTGCGCAGCACCATGGCGCGCTTTCGCAGCATCTACCAGGCCGTGCCCCAGGGCCTGGCGCTGCTGGATGTGCAGGGGCGCATCGCCACCGTCAACCCGGCCTGCAGCGAGCTGTTCGGCTGGAACGCCAAGGAGTTGGTGGGCCGCGGCATCGAACGCCTGATCCCGGGCGTCTGGGCCGCGGCCGACGGCGAGCTGTGCGGCCTGCCCGAGGGCGCGCAGGCCCGCGTGCCGGTGCGCGTCACCGGCCAGCACGCGGCCGGGCACGAGCTGGCGCTGGAGCTGGAGCTCAATCCCGTGCCGGGCAGCGAGCCGCCGCAGACCCTGCTGACCCTGGTGGACGTGGGGGAGCGCGAGCGCCTGCAGCGCGAGCTGCGCCAGAACCTGCGCGAGAAGACGGTGCTGCTCAACGAGGTTCACCACCGCGTCAAGAACAACCTGCAGGTGATCGCCAGCCTGCTGCGCCTGCAATCGCGTTGCGTCGAGGCCAGTGCCCAGGCCGCGCTGCAGAGCAATATCGATCGCGTGCGCGCGATGGCGCTGACGCACCAGCTGCTGTACGAATCCACCAGCTTCAGCGCGCTGCGCCTGGGCAGCTTCCTGAGCCGGCTGGGCGCGCTGCTGCGCGACAGCCACGGTCAGCTGGCCGGCCGCGTGGCGCTGGAGGTGCGCGTGCCCGATGCCGAGCTGGCCATCGCGCTCGACCAGGCGGTGCCGGTCGGGCTGATCGTCAACGAGCTCGTCAGCAACGCCTTCAAGCACGGCTTTGCGGATGGGCGCGCGGGCTGGATCCGCGTCGACGCCTTTCAGCGCAGCGCGGGCCGGCTGGCGGTGCGGGTGGCCGACAACGGCATCGGTCTGCCGGCCGACAGCGTGCTGGGCGAGGGCGACAGCCTGGGCTTTCAGCTCGTGCCGGCCCTGGGTGAACAGCTGGGCGGCGTGATCCGCCGTCTGGACAGCGAAGGCGGTGCGGGCACCGCGTTCGAACTGGAATTTGAAGTGGAGGAGCCCCACCATGATTCAGCATCCTGACGCCGGCGCCATCCGCATCCTGGTCGTGGAGGACGAGCGCATTGTCGCGCTGGACCTGCGCAACGCCCTGCGAGACCTCGGCTTCGTCGTGCTCGGCATCAGCGCCTCGGAGGCCGAGGCCTGCGAGCAGGCGCGCGCGCTGCGCCCCGACCTGGTGCTGATGGACATCAACCTGGGCCGCGGCGGAGATGGCGTGAGCGCAGCGCAGCGCATCGCGAGCGAGCTCGACATCCCGGTCGTCTACCTGACGGCCTATGCCGGCGTCGAACACCTGGAGCGCGCCAGCCAGCTGCCGCCCTATGGCTACCTGCTCAAGCCCATCGAAGTGCGCGAGCTCAACGCCACGCTGCACATGGCCGTGGCGCGCCACCGGCTGGACCGCGAACGCCTGCGCCAGCAGCGCCAGGCCGGCCAGGTCTTCGAGGCCAGCGCCGACGCCATCGCCGTGCTCGATGCCGACGATCGCGTGCAGGCCGTCAACCCGGCCTTCGCGGCACTGACGGGCTGGACGCTGGACGAGGTGCGCGGGCGCCAGCCGGCCGAATTCCTGCACGCGCGCCGTGCCGGCGACCGCGTGGCCACCGCGGGCGGCACGCGCCATGGCGAGGTGGTCTGTCGGCGCCGCGACGGCAGCTTCTTCCCGGCCTGGGAGCACCTGGCCGAGGTGCGCGACGCCGACGGCCGGCTCACGCAGCGCGTGCTGACCTTCTCCGACATCAGCCCCCTGCGCCAGCAGAGCGGGCAGATCCAGCACTTGGCTTTCCATGACCCGCTCACCGGCCTGCCCAACCGCCACCAGTTCGAGCAGCAGCTGCAGGCGCTGCTGGCGCGCTACGAGCGTTGTGGCGAAGGCTTCTCGCTGCTGTTTCTCGATCTGGACGGCTTCAAGGCCGTCAACGACAGCCTCGGCCACGCCCAGGGCGACTGCCTGCTGCAGACCCTGGCCCAGCGCCTGCGCGCCAGCCTGCGCCAGCAGGACTTCGCCGCCCGGCTGGGCGGTGATGAATTTGTGGTGCTGGTGGCCGGCACCCAGCCCGAGATGCTGGCGCAGGTGGCGCACAAGCTGCTGGCGGCCTGCCGCGAGCCCTTCGAGCTGGACGCGCGGGTTCAGCTCTCGGCCAGCGTGGGTGTGGCCAGCCTGCCCCTGCACGCCACCGGGGTGCAGGAGCTGGTGGAGGCGGCCGACGTGGCCATGTACGCCGCCAAGCAGGCCGGGCGCGACGCCGTGCGCTTCCATTCGGCGGCCCTGGGCCGGCGCCCGCGTGGCCCTGCACGCGCGGGGCAGGGCCCGGGTGTCCGTGCAGCCGGCTGAAGCGGCCTTGTCCTACATGCGCTTGTGGGCTTGGCCGACAAGCGCTGCGTGCGGGCGTTCGCACACTGGCGCCATGCGGCCCGACCAGGCGCCGAAGGAGCGAACCCGATGCGTTTTCCCTCATCCATCCATGCCGAAAGCGGCCTTGACGCCGCCCCGTTCACCCTGAGTGCCCATGGCCCGCAGCGCGGCGGCGCGGCTGCAACGGGCGCGCGCCCGCAGCGCCCGCAGGGTCTGACCTGGACCCTGGTGGGGCTGGCGCTGGGCCTGCTGAGCGTGGCGCTCTACCTCGCCCTGCGCCCGGCCGAGCCGGTCGATCCGGTGTGGACCTTCGGCAGCCCGGGTGCCGGTGCGGCTCCGGTCGCCACCGCGGCACCGCAGGCCACGCCAGCCGCGCGCGGCGATCTGAGCCCGGCCCTGGCCGATGAGAAGGCAGCTGCGCAGGCCGAGCCGGAGCCGGCCCCTGAGCCCGCCGCGGTCGAGCGTTCGGTGCCGCCTGCACCGGTGCCTGCGCCGGTGCAGGTGCCGGTGGGGGCCAGGAAGACCATCCCCTTGCCGGCACTTCCTGCCACGCCGCCCACGCGCCTGCCCGAGCCGGCCGCCGAGCGCATGCCGGCCCCGGAGCCCGCGCGCACCCCGGAAGCCGCGGCCCCCAGCCCGACCCAGCCGGCGCCCAGCCTGCCGCAGCCCCAGGCGCTTGCCCCCGCCAGCCCCAGCGCCAGCGCGGCCGCCA